>CAVTZY010000027.1:0-371142 GCA_963739235.1 Terriglobia bacterium
CGGCTCAAAGGTTACGAGGGCGAATTGCGGCAAGTGACGGTCACCGATCTTGGCCACGAGGATCCAACCGTCCTGCTCACCAACAATTTTACGATCAAATGCCCGGCACTGGTGACCCGCTACGCACAGAGAATGCTAATTGAGAACGGAATCGCAGAGGCAATCCAGTTCTTCCATATCGATGCGTTATCTTCGATGGTTGGACTTAAAGTAGATTTTGATCTACAAATCACCTCGATGGCCAGCTCCCTCTATCGGCTGATGGCCGAGAGAATCGGCAGAGAGTACGAACGAGCCCAGGCAAAGAAGATCTTCAGAAATCTTCTCGATGTATCTGCGACCATCGTGGTTGATGAAAAGCGCGTGCATGTGATTCTCGACAAGCGCGCTCATAATCCGTATCTTGTGGCCTCGGGGCTTGCTGACACATCAACCCCGATGCCATGGTTTGGAAACAAGGAACTGGTCATCAGTTTCGCTTGATCGCCTCAGTGGCTCAAGCGTTAGTCATTTCCAGTACCGTGGAAATCGAGGCTAGGCCATGGCTCCCTTGGTGGCGGAAGGTGCCGCACGGCTGATTCCGCTTCAATCGCTCCCAGTCGAGACACCGCAGTGGCTAACACGAAGCCGATTGCGAGGTCGAACGCCGCATGTATCACTTGACCCGGTATCAGGCTGTCGACGGCGATAAAAAGGTAAGCGAGCTGAAACCCTACGAAGCCCGTGCGCAGCATTGCCTTGGCGCCCGGGTATGCGTGGCCGACCGCGAACACGGCGGCCCCGAGCACGATTGCGACCCAGACCGAACCGGTTGCGGCCCGGAGCAGGTTCACGAGCCAGCCACGATAGAGCAGTTCCTCGCAGACGCCTGCTGTCAGACAGACAAACGTGAAAAGAGCCATTTCCAGGCCAAAGGCGGGCAAGATTTTCCGCATGCGGCCGACTGCAGTGGTTAGTGCTGGTGGCTTCGCGCGCCGGAGCCGACGCAGGATGATCACGCTCACGACGGCCAGGATGGCGAGGAGGCCAAACGTGACGGTGAATGTCAGAGGCGCGTCTCCAAGTTTTTCTCCAACGTCGGCCAGGGTGAGTCCGTGCCGCCTGACCACTAGCAGCATTGCGATAACGAGTGCCCACTGCCCGCAGATGATCAAGGCGTAGAAAACAAGTTTCTTGCGGACTGGAACGACCGGACCGGTGTGGCTCTGCAGGCGGCGAAGGCGCAGATACCCGACCGTCGGAACGAGGACCGCAAGAGCGAAGGTGAGGAGCCAGGCGTCCCAAGAGGAAAGCAGCGCTTTCCATGTCATCAGGATCCTGGGATCCATCGCGGTCGGCATGGTTCGTTTGCGCCCTAACGACTCGAGCACTCTTCCAGCATCGTTCACTGTACCATTTTCAGGGGATCGGCGAATAGCTAGGACGAGCCGCGTCCCCCCATCGGGGTATGCTGTTGGGCGTCCGCTTGCCCCCTCCTCTGGTTCGTCCGATTCATACTTGAGGGTTTCACTCCCGCGAAGTCGCGTTATGGGACAGAATGCCGTATCAGGGGGGGTGACTCCAATTCACTCATCCGATGACCCGACCATACGTCCGGTTGGCCGCAAGTCTTCGTTTTCTCCAGCGTGGGATTTATGGACAACCAAAAGGATCAATGATTCTCACCAACTATAACGATTCTCATTGAGGGATATCGCTACATCCGCAGCTCAATCAAATCTCAGCCGAGCAAAGCAGCTTTGATAAGGTAGCCATTGTCTGCTAACGTTTGGCAATGCTGGAAAAATCAATACAACAGTACGACAACTTCGCACGCGATTACCATTGGCTCTACTCGGACCGTGGGTTAAGTGGCGAATTGGCCATTGAAGAAAATAATGACATATTGAGCATCACGGACCAGGAAGCATTGATTTTGGATTGCTCCTGCGGCATTGGCTCGCTGGTCTTGGCACTCGCCAAGCGTGGTTTTAAAGTGGTCGGGGCCGATGGGAACAAAGGGATGATTGAGCAAGCAATCTCTGCCGCAAAAAGCGCTGGATTGAATGTCCCCCTTATCTGTAGTACATGGGAAGAACTACCTCACAACTTTTCAGATCGTTTCGATTTGACCTTTTGTCTGGGAAACTCCATTGGACACTGTCGATCCAGAGAGGAGATGCTTAAATCTTTTGAGTGCATCCGGAAAGTACTTAGCACGGATGGCAAGCTCGTCATTCAATCCCGTAATTGGGAATACCTGCGAAAAGAGAAAAAACGATTGACACATTTTGAATGGAGGGAGCGTGCCGGCCAACGGTGCCTCCCGATATATGTATGGAATTTTCCAGAGAAATTGGATGCCGTACACATCATTGAAGTAGTTCTTATTTTCGATGCTGCAGGCCAAATATCAACTCGATCTTATCCAATAGCCTATTATCCGTTCCGGTTTGAGCAGCTTGCAGAGTGCCTAAAATTGGCCGGCTTCCCCAAACTACAAAGTGACTTCAACCAAAACAAGGCAGAATACCGGCTGATAGCCTCATAGCGAACGTATTTGCAAAATGTATTCGGGCGAGTAACAACTCTCAGTGGCCGTGTCATGCGTTGTTCGGAAAGTGGAATCTCCCCTGACTATCCATAAGTCCCGATCTGGGAAGTTGCAGACTCACCGTGTTGGGTCACGCGGGCGATAAGTGGAAATAAACCGGCCAAATCCCCCACGCACATTTCGGAACGGCTGGCTTTACGGCCAAGAATTATCCTCTGATTGGCGATCCTGTCCAACTGCTCGAAACGGCGTTCTGGAGATTGCTGAGCCACATGACGCGCTACTCGTAGAAGTGACTTGCGGCGTGGATCGAGTGCGCCATGGCCAGCTACTTCTCTGAGATACCGACAATACGTCAAGGTGGTTGGAGTGTCGTCCTGTAAGTGTTTTGGATTTCTTTTGCCGCTTCTCTTTTTCAGCGCCTTCGCACGGGTTTGCTTACGCTTTTAAATACCTATTGACTTCCCATAGGAGCCGTACTATACATATTGTCATCCAATAGAGGAAAGCATGAGCACAAAAACTGATGTAATGCAGGGAACCTTGGCTTTGATGGTGTTGAAAACCCTTGAAACCATGGGACCGTTGCACGGATATGGCATTGCGCGCCGTATTGAGCAGATCAGCGGCAATTTGCTGTCAGTCAACTACGGGACTATCTATCCGGCGCTGCTGAAGTTGGAAGAGGAAGGATGCATCTCGTCCGAATGGGGCGTCTCGGACAACAACCGAAGGGCAAAATATTACAAGCTCACGCGAGCCGGTCGGAAGCAACTCCAGGAGAGCGCACGCGAATGGGAACAAACAAAATGCATCCTTGAGCGGTTTTTGACTCTTGGCGAAGAATCCTCATGAGAACCTTGCGAGCATGGATCGTTCGGCTATGCAGCTTGTTCAAGCGGAAGCAACTGGACTATGAATTTGGTGAAGAAATCGAATGCCACCTGGCAATGCACATCGAAGACAATCTGCGTGCCGGCATGAGTCCGGAAGAAGCGCGCCGAAATGCATTGATCAAGTTCGGAGGGGTAGACAAGATTTTTGAAGAGCATCGGGACAGGCGAGGATTTCGCTGGCTCGCAGAGCTGCAACGCAATCTTTGCTACGCAGCCCGCATATTGTGGAAGCAGAAAGCGCTCAGCCTCATCGTCATCGGGCTGCTCGCCGTGGCAAGCGCCGCCAACACCGCCATTTTCAGCGCTTATAATTTTCTATACCTGCGGTCCCTTCCCTTTCCTCACGGCGAGCGTTTGGTCGAGATCGACGCCGCAGGCCTTCT
Source organism: Terriglobia bacterium (assembly GCA_963739235.1). GTDB lineage: Bacteria > Acidobacteriota > UBA6911 > UBA6911 > UBA6911 > JAFNAG01. The sequence continues at coordinate 3,813 of CAVTZY010000027.1, forward strand.
CGCCCATCCGGAAGAAAACCGGAGTTTCGAGGCGTTCGCCTTCTACAACCCCGACTTCCGTAACTATTCGCTCCGCGGCTCCGCGGGCACGATGGATATCCTGAATGTCACCTGGAGCTTCGCCTCTGTGTTCGAGATACGGCCGGTGATCGGCCGGGGCTTCCTCGAACGGGGAGACCGTCCAGGTGAGCCCAAGGTCGTGATGCTGGGATACCGGTTCTGGCAGCGGGAATTCGGCGGCAGCCCATCGACGCCGGGTGAAACTTTGAAGCTGAACGGCGAGCCGCACACCGTGGTCGGCGTGCTTCCGGAGAATGCGGACTTCCCGCAGAAGGCCGACGTGTGGGTGCTTTTTCAAAGGAGCAGGGACTATGACGGGGGGTGGTTCCCGAGAGGAATAGGCCGCCTGAAAGAAGCGGTGACGCTGGATCAGGCGCGCGCCGACATGGCCCGCATCCACGGGATCCTGCGCGAAACGCGGCCGGCGAATGAGAAGATCTCGCCGCCCAAGCTCCAGCCTCTTCGCGAGAGCGTCTTCGGCCGGGCCAGCATCGTGACGACCGTGCTGTTGTTTGCGGCGGGAATACTGCTGCTGATCGTCTGCTTCAACATCACGGGCATGATGCTCGCGCGCTCGGAATATCGCACCCAGGAGATGGGAATCCGGACGGCGCTCGGCGCGTCGCGCTCAGGGATCATCAGACAACTCCTGACCGAAAGCCTGTTGCTGACGATCCCCGGAGTCCTTGTTGGCCTGCTGATGGGCCAGGTGCTCCTGAAAATGATCGTGCTGAGGACCGAGGCTCCCTCCTGGGTGAGGTTCACTCCCGACATCCGCATGCTTGCCTTCTGCGTAGTTTTGACGGGAGCCGCAACAATCCTGTTCGGCCTGGCTCCGGCGCTGCAGGCGGCACGGATCGATGTGCAGCATTGTCTTCACGACGCGGGTTCCCGGTCATCGGCGGGCAGTTCGAGGCGCCGCGGCCTAAAGATCCTGGTGGCCGGCGAGGTGGCGCTTGCCGTCGTGATGCTGGTCGGCGCGGGCCTGCTGTTGCGGGCCTGGCAAAAGACGCTGGCCGTAGATCCGGGGTTCCGGGCGGAGAACGTCTTCACCTTCAATATCAAGCTGCCGTCATCCGCTTACGGAAACGAGAACGATTCCGCGCGCTTCTATGACCGTTTTATGGAGCGCCTCCGGCAGCTTCCCGGCGTCACAGCCGTCAGCGGATCGAATGTCCTGCCGCTCGCCCGCGCATACAATGAGGTTCTGGTGGATGTCGACGGAGTCCCTCCCAGCTCCCGACAACAGGCCGGAGCCGGTTCTGCTCCGTTGGATTTTTCCGGAATATTTTAAAACCCTGGCTATATCGCTATTGGCCGGCCGCGATTTCAATGACAAGGATGGGGGCACAAAAGACACCTGTGCCGCTATCGTGGACCAGAGCTTCGCACGGCGGTATTGGCCGGGCGCTAATCCCATCGGCAAGCGCATACGCATGCGGGCGCAGTACTTCGGCCGGGGGATGTGGGGAGGAATGGGCGGCCTGGATCAATGGATGACGGTTGTCGGTGTGACCCGCGACACCTTGCATAATGGATTGGATCAGCCGATGCAACCGGGCATATACATCCCGAACAAAATGTGGAAGGGTTCACACATGTACCTCATAGTCCGATCGACCGTCCCTTCCGCCGGGCTTCTCGGCTCAATTCGATCGGAGCTGCATGCCATCGATCCGGATGTTGGAATTTTCGACCCGAGGACGATGACCGAGGTGGTGTACCAGATCCATGTTGTTCCGGCGCGTCCTCTCGACGGTCATGACGCTGTTTGCGGCGGCGGCTCTGCTGATAGCCGTTGCCGGCGTCTATGGCGTGGTGAACTACACCGTCAGCCGCCGCACGCATGAGATCGGTATCCGCATGGCGCTCGGGGCGACGCGAGGCCAGGTACTGAGTATGGTGGTAGGCGGAGGCGCGCGGCTTATGATTGTCGGCGCAATATTGGGCGTCGCCGGCGCTTTCGCGGCCTCACAGGCCATGCGGAGCATGCTCTTTGGGATCACTGCCTTCGATGTTCCGACCTACTTCATCGTTGGCGCGGTCCTCATTGGCGCGGTTGCTGCAGCCACTCTGTTGCCGGCCAGGCGGGCGGCAAACATCGAACCGATGCGATCTCTGCGATCCGAGTAAGCCGGCGCTGCCCCCGCGTAGTTCCGAGCATCGGAGAATCGTGCGTTGAGAGAGTCTTACATCTCCTTCAGCCCGTCGGCCGGATTTCTGGAGGCCAATAAGAACGGCATTCTGGAAAGCAGTAACTTCACCTGGACGTATTACGCGCTACCCCGGGTGAGTAGGCCGGCGGAATTGCACCGCCAGCCTCTCGTAGAACCGAGCGTGAGACTCTCACCTCACTCGGCTCCCATCAGGCAAACGTACCGGTCATCCCGATTTGCCAGTGAACGAAGAGATCCACGCGCTCCGCGGCCAGCCGTTGGAGAAACTGGCTGGCTCGGGTCTTGTGGCCTTTAAAGCGCTTGAACTTACGCATCACCCATGCCACTAACGTCAGATTGACGTGCCGCAGTAGGGGATACAGCGCCGAGGGAGCATAACGCCCGTAATACTCGATCCAACCCCGAAGGAGAGGATTGAGCTGCCGAGCAATGTCCTGCAAGGACAGCTGTGTTTGATGCCTAATGTTCAGGTCCCGAATCGCTTCCCGCATGGCCTTCATCGCCGAGGGACTGACTGCTGGATTAAATCCGCAGAACAGCGCCATATCTCGGATACGTCGGACCAGACGGGGTCGAAAGCAGTACCCAAGGAAGTCAAATTTGACATTTGCGTACTTGCCTTTACGCTTCCCGTCTCTGCAGTAAACGATCTTGGTTTTCGTCGGATGCATCTCCAGGTGGCACTCCACCAGCCGTGCTTGAAGCTGGGCCTTGAGGGCTTCTGCTTCGTGCCGGGTCCGGCAGTGCACCAGCCCGTCGTCAGCATATCGACACCACGGGAGTTCAGGGTGTGTCCTCGCCATCCAGAAATCAAACGTGTAGTGCATAAAAAGATTGGCCAAAATTGGGCTGATCACTCCGCCCTGAGGCGTACCGCGGCTTCGCTCAACTGTGGTCCCGTCTTCCTGCACCATAGGCGCCTTGAGCCATCTTTCGATGTACAACAGCGCCCACTTACACGTTATATGTTTCCGAACAGCTCGTAACAAGAGCTTGTGGTCGATGTTGTCGAACAGGCCTTTGATGTCAAACTCTAACACCCAGTCATACTTCCAGCACCGCTGTCGCGTCACCCCTATTGCATCCAGCGCCGATTTGTTTGGCCTGTAGCCATAGGAGTCTGCTAGAAAAACAGGGTCCAGAATTGGCTCAATCACCTGCTTGACTACCGTCTGCGCCACACGATCTGCCACGGTGGGCACTCCCAAAATCCTTTCGCCTCCACTCTTCTTGGGAATGGAGACGGCTCGCACCGGCGGCGGAAAATAGCTCCCCGAGCTCATCCGATTCCAGATCTTGTAGAGATTCCTCGACAAGTCGGCCTCAAATTGCTCGATCGTCTGCTCATCCACACCGGCCGCTCCTCGATTTGATTTAACCGCCTTATAGGCTTCGTACACCATCCGCTTATCGATGTTGAACGGTTTGTCTGTCGCATGCATCGAGATCATCCTGTTTCCAGTTGTTTCGCTCATGTGACCGCCTGACCCGACCCCTTTGCTCCAGCCCCATTACAGGGCCTTCTTCGCTCCTACGAGTCGGTCCGCCCCAGTGCTCCGTATCGGTACTCTCGCCTCGCGGTTTTGGCCGCTTGGGCTTCTCCCTTTCCATCGGAGCGACTGGTTCCTGCAGTTCCGTGCCACCGCCTGCATCCGCTTCACGCCTTCTCTACGCCGGTCGCCACCTGCTCAGTCATCAGGCCCCCAGCAGGTTTATCCCAGGCGTACCTTACGCACCTGGTTTTGACGACACTTGAATTTTTAACGACGCGTCCTCGATAGGTTCACTTTCGTTCGTCTCTCGGATGCACACCTGCACGAGTTTTCCTCGCGCTTTTCCTCCAACGCTCACTACCATGGCTCTTGACCGCAGCAGCTTGGAGGTGGTTTGAGATCTGCTCCTGAAAGCCGATCCCGAGGGGCCGACCCTCATCGATCGCACAGCTCGTTCACGTTTAATTAGGTCATATGACCTCCTTATCCGCGCACTTCTGCAGCACACTAAGGTCAAAATATTCAGCCGAGCATCTGTAGCAACATGACTTGATGCGGACGCGGGTACGACCGTATTCGACGCTTGACAGATGGCCATCGATCCCGGATGCTGCGGATTTTAACCGCGCATCCGGAGGAACATGAAATCGCAGTTTCAGCCATGGCAGTTCTTGCTCCTGATCCTCGCCGGCTGGATCAATCGCAGACAACAGGACGCTATCGAGTACCTCCTAACGGAGAATCGGGTTCTCAGAGAGAAGCTCGGGAAGAAGCGAATCCTCCTTAACGACGACCAGCGCCGGCGCCTGGCCGTCAAAGGCAAGATCCTCGGGCGCAAGATGCTCGAGCAGCTGGCCACCATCGTGACTCCGGATACAATCCTCCGCTGGCATCGCGAACTCGTTGCCCGGCACTGGGACTATAGCCACCGCCGGAAGAGCGCTGGACGCCCTCCCGTGCCGCCGGAGATCGTTGAGCTGGTGCTTCGCATCGCCAAGGAGAGTCCGACGTGGGGCTATGAGCGAATTCAGGGCGCGCTCTGTAATCTGGGTCATCAAGATTTCGACACGACAGTTGCCAACATTCTCAAGGCCCACGGCATCGAACCGGCACCGGATCGGAAGCGCCAGTCGACGTGGAAGACCTTTCTCAAAGCCCACTGGGATGTGCTGGCCTCCGTAGACTTCACCACGATCGAGGTTTGGACCAAGAGCGGGCTCGTCACCTGTTACTTGCTCTTTGTCATGGAATTGGCAACGCGACGGGTGCACTTCGCCGGATGCACGGCCAATCCCGACGAGTCCTGGATGTGCCAGGCTGCCAGGAATCTGAGCGACGCCGAAGACGGATTCCTGCGTGGGAAGAAGTACCTCCTCATGGATCGCGACACGAAGTTCTCCGAGGCGTTCCGGATCATCCTGGAGCAGGCCGGTGTGGAAGCAGTGCGGTTACCGCCGCGTTCTCCGAACTTGAATCCGAATCTCGAACGCTTCATGCGATCGGTCAAGGAGGAGTGCCTCGAGCGCATGATCTTCTTCGGGGAGAGATCGCTGCAGGTCGCCGTAGCTGAGTTCCTGAGCCATTTTCATGCGGAGCGAAACCATCAAGGGCTCGACAACCGACTGATCGAGCCGGGCGAGGAAGTGGGCCGCACCACCGGTGAAGTCGCGTGCCGCGAGCGACTGGGCGGCATGCTGCGGTACTACTACCGCAAAGCGGCCTGACCTTCTTCGGCATCTCACGCCGGCCGCTGTGTCGCGCCTCTTCATGAGATGCGTGCAGGGGACCACCTACATCCCTGCCACCTACTGGGAAAGCGGGCATTGTGCCCGGCCGCATCTGGAAACCGGGATTCTGTTCTATCGCTGTCGACCGAGATTGCGGCTCGTTCCTGACTCCAACCCTCCAAGTGACGCGCAATTACCGGACGTTCGAGTTTCTTGACCTTACGCGGGAAGGTGAATTCAAATTGAGCATTGGCACGCTTATCGCAAATGGAACTCCGGGGAGGAAGGGGTCCTGTTTTTGTTAAGCGCCTAATGCGGCCGGACACCGCGGTCGCCGTTCTCGTGAGGCACTGGGATTTCGCCAGGCAGATTACATGAAACACCCGGTGAGCTTCGCGTCAGCGGGACCCGGCGAAAATCGGGATGGAAACGAACTTGCCCTCTGGAAACATGAAGTTTACAGCACTCACCACGAATGGATTGTCCGCAGTCAGAACCAGGGACCCTTGAAAACTTTCCGGTACCGGAAAGATCACTGTGAGGGCCGAATGCTCGGTGGCCATTTGCCAGAGGAATTTGCTGATCCGCTCCAGCGGGCCGATCTTCACGTCGAACGAGTCGGGAACTCCCAATTGCGCCGGCTCCCCCGAGGCATCCAGCATGGAAATCCTCACGTTGACGGGCGTCGATGCCGACGGGTTGATGAGCGCCAGGGCAGTCTGCCGATATGGGTTGAATGTGATGGGGAGCCGGAATTCAACCGCCGGTGTCATCGCCGCGACCTGCATGCTCGAAATCTTCTCCGTGGATGGCCAGTTGCAGATCAAGAGGCAGGGCGGAGGCGGGGCAGCCACCAGCGTCACTTCTTCGCTGGCAAGCAGCGAGGACGGCCCCTCCCAGGTGAGGCGAGCCCAGCCGTTGTGAAACGGCAGATCCGCGGAAGTGAACCGCAAAAACAGTTCGCCCGGGTTCAGCGTCGCCGTCAGGCTGGACGGTGGCGGCGCCAGCGGCGAACAGAAAACCCCGCCTGGAGTTCCCGCATTGCTGTAAACCTGAAGGGTCGCGCTGACACTCTGCGTCGTGGTGTTCAGAATCGTAAAAATCGTCTGATAATGGAGTTTTTCTGCAGTGGCGCCATTGACGATGAGAGGCAATATGACTTCATTGAATGTGGTAGACGGCCCAACCGAAAAGGACGTTCCGGGTTATTTCCACAGTCGCCGGAGCGCTCGATCCCGAATAGTCGACAATGAGGCTATAGCCGCCGGGGGCCAGTTCCCCTATCAGGCCCATCAAAGTCCAGGGTGTGATGACCTGGAGACAGGCACTGCCGGGGTTTGAGGTCCGGATGCGCACCTCTCCCGTAGAAATGGCAATCTTCGGCGACTGCGGAACGCAGCTGTCCCGCCAGCTGCCGCTCAGCCGGTAAACGATGTTGTCATTCGCAACCGGATTCAGAGGGCTGATCTCGATTCGTGGGTTTAGGTCCTGCGCTGATGACGCGACTCCCGGCGCACCGATGAGCAGCAGAAGCAGCACGGAAACGCGGCCCATTTTAATGGAAAGCACTTGCTCTTCAGCGTTGTGCCTCGGTAGAACATGCCTGGACATTTGTAGCCTCCATACCAAGGGGAGCGACTCCCGCTGCCGCTGCCCGGAGCTCAAGCCCGATCACGAACGGGATTTTACGCCAGTTCCAGGTCGCCTGATATGGCATTTTCCCACAGTTCCGCCGACAGCAGCGGGTTTGGTCTCTCATGCCAAAAAAAGGCCCTCCTCGTCCATATCGCCCTCCAGCATTGCGCGGGCAATCGGCGGCGTTCACTTGGGCAAATTGTTCAATCCAGGACTTCTCGGGAGTGCGGCCCCATTAACAGCCAAATGCACTTTACCAGCATAAGAAATTTGATATCATTCATGTTGCGACTTTGCCCGTGACTTTGCCCGCGAGCACCCAAAATAACCCAATTAAACCCTACAAAACCCAAAGTAGCCGTGGCGGTAATGGTTTGACAAATCAATCATTTACAGCATTTAGCGGAATGACGGATCAGACGGAAAATCCGTGTGTCGACGGTTCAATTCCGCCCCCCGGCACCATTTATTTGCAACTAGTTACAGCAATCTGGATCCCGACCGAGTTAGATTCTGTGTGAGACTCCATGTGAGAATTCCCGCTAGCACGTTCGAAAACTGTCATTGCGCCCCGCTCCGCCTGGCCGATACTGTGAAGGTAGATCTCTGTTTTCTTACGGTTCTCGTGGCCAAGACTCCGCTGGATAGCCCCGATCGGGACATTGTTGTTGTCCATAATCGAGGCGCCAGAGTGTCTTAGCGCGTGGAACCGGAAGTATCTGATTCCAACCTTTCTGCACAACGTCTTCATGAACTTCTTTCGGTCGCCAAAAGGACCTTCGCACCACATTCCGGCTCTCCTTTGCCACAATCCCGTCCGCATTGAAAACGTTGACGTTTTTGTCTCAAGCCGGCAGGCTTGGCATCCATGATGGAAACCCTCTTTTGTCTGATGGCCTATATCAGGTCCGTGTTCAGAGATCGACGCGAATTGGCCCTCGAAAACGTAGCACTGCAACACTATGCCGAGCCCCGAACTATCCTGAGTAGCGCGGGCCCGATCCGTCACAGCGCCCGAGTTTGTGGTGTCGCCACAATGTTTGTTTCCCACTCAACTCGGCATAGTTTTCTGCGTAAACCACTAACCTCCTTGTGCGTTTTCGCTCGAATTGTGCCATCGCATGGCATCGGCCTCAGTTCCGCAGTCCGCAGTTCCAGTGCCGTGGCTATTGGGGCCGCCAGCTCCTTTGCTGCGATCGACTGCTGTCTTGATGCCCAGGACTCTTGAGAGACCGCGAGCAGAAGGCCTCAAAAACTATGCCAACTGTTTGATTGTGCAAACCCACGATTGACGCGGGCCACGAAGATTTTCTCGGCATAGTTCGGGACTCTGCATAGTGGCGACTATGCCGAGCTCGGCATAGGCAACAACAGCTTGCCATTCTGGCTCGCACTTACCCCCACCGGCGGCTGCGAAAATGGGATCGGCTGTTCTGGGTCCGGCTCTCCCGAATGTGGAAAGGCTGGCGGGAATCGCTGATCGTGGTTAAGCCGGATACGGTCGTTCGATGGCATCGGAGAGGGTTTGCCCTGTATTGGACGCGGCTGTCGAGAAAAAACCACATCGGTCGTCCAGGGACCGGGAAGAAGATCAAGGATTTGATCCGGAAGATTGCGTCGGCGAATCCCCTTTGGGGAAGTCCTCAGGTACACGGGGAACTGCTAAAGCTTGGCATGCACATCTCCGAGCGGACTGTCGCCCGGCTAATGCCAAAGAGGAAGAAGCCGCCATCACAGACGTGGCGCGTGTTCCTGGATAATCACCTCTCGTAGTCTTTTCCTTGCCATGGCAATCGTTAGATCCCCAGGATACGTCTACCACATGACACACTGCTGCCACAACCGCGAGTTCCTTTTGAGCTACAGACTCGACAGAATTGAATACTGCGCTCGCTTGAGGGCTCCTGTCCGCAAACACTTGGTAGCTCTCTTTGAGTCTTGTGTCACCTGCAACCACTTCCACTTCCTTGCGATGTGCGGCCGTCTGCGCCTCTTAAAACGTCGCGGATGGCATTCACCAGGTTCGACACATCCGCGGGATAAATCCGCCCGATCGTGCCGATGCGGAAGCAGTCCGCGTTGCTGACCTTTCCCGGATAGATCACAAAGCCTCGGCCGGCCAGGGATTGATAGAATTTTTCAAATTCGAAGTCTTTGTCCGGGTATAAATAGCTCGTTATGATATCGCTTTGATATTCCGGCCGGAGATACTCACGGAAGCCGAGTTCATTCATTCCCGCACGCAAGACCTGCCGATTTGCGGCATAACGGTGCGCTCGCCCAACCACTCCGCCTTCCTCTTCCAATTCACGGACCGCTTGATGGCACGCCAGGATGGCGTGGGTCGGGGGGGTGAACCGAAATTGGCCGCCGGATTCCAGCCCCTGCCACTGTGCGAGCAGGTCGAAACTCAGACACCTAGCGCAACCCTGCTTTTCGAGCAGTCTGGCACGGCGCGCGAGAACGAAGGCGAACCCGGGAACGCCCTCGAGGCACTTGTTGGCCGAGGAGATCATGTAGTCGATATGGAACTCGGCCAGGTTGAACGGTATCCCCCCGAAACTGCTCATCGCATCGACGATATACTCGCGGCCGGCGCCGGACACAACTTCCCCGATCTCGCGCACGGGGTTCAGCATCCCGGTCGACGTTTCGCAGTGGACGACGGCGACATGAGTCACCTCGGGATGTGCTTCGAGCAACGCTGATATGCGGGCCGGGTCGGGAGGCGAGTCTTCCGGACACTCGGCGGTCGTGACGCTGATCTTCATCACCGCGCAGATCTTCGCCATCCGCTTGCCGTATGCGCCGTTGTCCACGACGAGCACGTGCCCGCCGGGCGGCACTACCGAAGAGAAAACCGATTCGACAGCCATGGTGCCGCTCCCCTGCATCGGCACGGCTTCATAGCCCGCGTCGGCGACACCGCCGATTTCCAGCAGCTTGCGGCGGAGCGTGCGGACGACTTCGATGAACTCCGAATCGCGCGAACCGAGGTCGCGCAGCATGGCTTCTTTGGTGGTTTGACTGGTCGTGAGTGGTCCTGGTGTGAACAGCAGTGGCGTCTTTTTTGTAATCATGCCCCTATTATACATTCCACGCAGAGATTCTATCCTTGCTACAGCTTTTTCCGCGATCCTCCGCGCCTCGGCGGCGAGCTTTTATGGCATAATGCCGCATCGCGCTCGCGCTTTGGAAGGGGTCCCACATGGGAACGAACGTTAATTCAACTCCGAATCACGCCCCAAACCACCTCGTTCCAGGGTTACAGCTCTTCGACGCCACCACCATCATCGCTGGAAGCATGATCGGCTCAGGAATTTTCATTGTCTCGGCCAACATGGCTCGGGAGCTGCAGTCGCCAGGCTTGCTTTTGCTCGCGTGGGGTATTACGGCATTGATGACCGTCATGGCCGCTTTAAGCTACGGCGAGCTGGCCGCTGCCATGCCGCGCGCGGGCGGCCAGTATGTTTTTCTCAGGGAAGCTTATGGGCCGCTTTACGGATTTCTTTACGGCTGGACTCTATTTCTGGTGATCCAAACCGGCACGATTGCTGCGGTCGCGGTGGGATTTGCCAAATTCTTGGGAATCTTCGTCCCGTGGGTATCTGCATCCAGAATTCTCGTGCCTCTCCCGATCGGTTCGGGCATGTCCTCACAGCAGTTCGTGGCAATCCTGCTGATCGCATTTCTCACCTGGGTGAATTGCCGAGGCCTGCGCCAGGGCGCAATCGTCCAGAATATTTTCACGACCGCAAAAGTCGGAGGATTGCTCATTCTGATTGTGGTGGGATTCATCGTTCGGGCTAGGCCGGAGGTGGTTCAGGCCAACTTCACGAGTATGTTTCCGGCCAGATTCGATCTGGGTGTTCTGGCCGTGCTCGGCGCCGCGCTGGTCGGGTCTTTGTTCGCTGCCGACGCCTGGAATAATGTGACGTTCACGGGCAGCGAGGTTGTCAACCCAAAGCGGAACCTCCCTCTTTCACTTTTCCTCGGCACCTTGATCACGTGCCTGATCTATTTTTCCGCCAACGTCGTGTACCTCAGGGTCTTGCCGCTCGCGGGGGTTGCAGCGGCACCCGAGGACCGGGTTGGGACCGCGGTGGCTCAAAGCCTGATGGGGCCGTGGGGGTTGATCTTTATCAACATCGCAATTCTCTTCTCCACCTTCGGGTGCGTAAATGGGATGGTGTTGGCTGGGGCACGCGTTTATTACGCCATGGCCAGGGATGGCCTTTTTTTCAGAAAGGCCGCCGAAGTCTCGCCGCGCACCCACACGCCGGTGTTTTCGCTCGTGATCCAGGGCATATGGATTTCGGTCTTGGTTCTCAGCGGCTCTTATAACGACCTGCTTGATTATGTCGTTTTCGCCGCACTGCTGTTTTACGTGCTCACGATGAGCGGTCTTTTTGTACTCAGGAAAAAGCGGCCGGATCTGGAGCGTCCCTACAGAGCTTTCGGCTATCCGGTTGTTCCCGCCGCCTACATGGTGGTGGCGGCCTTGATCGCCCTGGATTTGCTTTGGATGAAGCCGACATACAGCTGGCTCGGCCTGATCATCGTCCTCAGCGGCGTGCCGGTGTTCTACTTCTGGCATTCAAGGGCAAAAACTGTTCAACCCGGCGTTTGATCTGCCGGTGCGCTGTGATAGTTGGAAATATTCGGAGGCTGGACTACATGGAATTCGTGTATCGCAGAACCTATCGCGGTCCCGTGAAGATGGTGATTTTCGATTGGGCAGGCACGACCGTGGATTACGGATGTTATGCGCCGGCGGTGGTGTTCATCGAAGTGTTCAAGCGGCACGGCGTCGAGATTACTATGGAGCAGGCGCGCGCGCCGATGGGATTGCAAAAGGCCGAGCACATCAAGGCGATCTCATGTATTGACGAAGTTGCGGAGAAGTGGCGCAAGGTTCACGGCACGCCGTGCTCTGAATCGGACGTGACGGAAATGTTCGAGAAGCATTTTGCGCCGCTGCAGATCCAGTGCATCGGCGATTACGCCGGGATCATCCCCGGCACGGTGGAGACGGTCAACGAGCTCAAGAAGCGGGGCATCAAGATCGGCTCGACGAGCGGCTATTTTACCGAAGCCATGGAAATCAACTTCGAGCGGGCCAGGCAGCAGGGCTACGTGCCGGACACAAATTCCTGGGCGACGCGGGTTCCCTACGGACGCCCCGAGCCCTGGATGGTTTTCGACAACATGGCGCAAGCCCGCGTCTACCCGCCCGAGGCGGTAGTCAAGGTCGGCGACACGAAGCCGGACATCTCCGAAGGACTGAATGCCGGGACCTGGACGGTCGGCCTCTCCAAGACCGGCAACGAGGTCGGCTTAAACGAGAGGGAACTCGCGGCGCTGCCCGAGGCCGTCGTCCGGCAGAAAGTTGCCAGGGCAACCGAATCCCTCGCCAAAATGGGCGCACACTACGTCGTGGAAACCATCGGCGCCGTCGTACCGATCATCGAAGAAATCGAGCAGCGCCTGAAGTGGGGCGACCACCCGTAACCCTTTAGGCAGGATCCTGGCGCAGCATAACCGCAACCAGCGGCGGCGTTTCCTGCCGCCGCGGAACCGGATCGTCAGACCGCCACAGTCAAGACAGTGCTAAACCAATCGCCGTGCGGCCTCCCATCGACAGCAGGAAAACGCTCTCAATGAAAAGGAATCCTCTGGCGGGAGATGATGTGAAGGGGGACAGTTGGCTGTGCCCGAAACTGTGTCCGCGACAACTCACTCGTTACCGAGCGCAACCAACTCAGTCCTGCTTCTCGCCCGCGAGGGACGCGGCTTGTGCTTATTTTTCAATGGCTTGCGGAGCCCTATTGCAGGTCTGAAAATCCGTGTGTCGACGGTTCAATTCTGCCCCCCGGCATCACACAAACCAACAACTTCCAGCCATTTTGTTTTCTGAAATCCAGCCACTTTGCCTAAGACTCCGCCGCTGAGCCTCGAGCACGCGCGACCCGTGGTTAAAACTTGCTGTCGGATGTGAGCCCTTCCTCCGGCAGTTTTCTCATTATCTATTGAAGCTCGGCCGCACGCCGTTCTTTCGTAGATGCGACAAGGAGAGAAGATGAACAAGCACACCAGATTCCTCTTAATCTGCCTGGCTGCTTGCGGGATGGTCGCTCCATTGTGGGCCCAGGACTCCCCGGTGAAGGATTGGCCATACCGGGTGGAAGTTTTCGGATCCTTTGGCAACGGGAAGTTGTATAACGGGGACCACGTCTGGGGAAGCGGCCTCGATTACGGAGGTGGCATCGGTGTCCGGCCTTTTTCTGGATGGCTGAAGCGAATCGGCTTCGAGTTCGAGGGGGCGCATCTCAACAAAAGCAGGACAAGCACCAGCACGGACGTTATTCAAATTCAGACCTTCAATACCGCCATTTTTCAGAACCTGGATTCACGCCTGCTACAAGGGATCGTACTTTACCACTTCCGCAGCGGGACCAAGGTGCAGCCATTCGCGTCCGTCGGAATTGGGAACGTCAAGGCCTACTACAGCAATAAGTGTGAGAACTGCGTCTTTGATGTCGAACCCGGTACCGGAAAGCTAATCCCAAGGCAATCGGAATGGCGGGCGTACAATGAAAGCAAAATCGGCATCACAATCGGCGGAGGGCTGAAGATAGCCATACATCGGCACCTATTAATCAGGTCGCAGGTGCAGGTCGTGGATATGACTGCCGGCAGCGGGATTAACCTGAGCTGGCTCAGGCTTCAGATCGGCCTGGGAGTGCATTTCTAGGAATTATGGACAATGACGAGAGAAGAGGGTGTCGCGGGCCTGGAATTCTTCCAGACTTCCGCTGTCCGGCACGACTTGTCAGTGCCGCCGGCTCAGAGCTCGGTCCCATCGGGAAACGCCTGGGTCATCTGCTCCGCCGTCCACTGCGCCGTGGATGGAGATCTCGCACCAGGCGAAGTTCCCCGAGATCGTCGAAAAGGAGATCGGCGCCCACATTGAAGTTTCCACCCGCGCGCGAGTTCCTGAGCCGCACTCGACACGCTATCAAGATGGACGCCGACTTCGCCGCGTTCAAGGAATACCCGCTTACTCTCTAAGCCGGACTCTTCTGGTCCGGCTCCGTACCCCGCAGCATCGATCGAAATCAGGCGGCCGGCCGCAAATGGCGGCGTGGAGTTTTATCCCGTTCGCGTTGGGCGGGACGGGTTCCGGTCTGCGTTTCCGGCAGCAGCGTCACCCTGACGTAGTTGTCCATGTTGAGGTACGCGGATGCCGCATCCAGGATCATCTTCGCACTGAGGGTCTTGTAGTACTCGCCCAGGCCGAAAAACTCCCCAAGATCGGAAGGAACCTGATAACGGAGATAGATCTGGACCAGCAGGTAGCTGTTCTGTTTGCTGTTGGTCTCGAAGTCCCGCAGCAGAGCCTCGCGGACATCGCTGACCTGTTTATCAGTCGGACCGTTTTTCTTCAGATTCTCGATATCTTGAAAAACAACCTTCAACAACTCCTCTGTGCGTTGCGGACTGCAGCCGAACTGGATCGAGAACGTGTACTCTTTGCGCGGGATGATGGTGTAGCCGGGCGACACACCTACGCCGTAAGTTCCGCTCAGATCTTCCCGAAGAAGCTCACGCAACCTTGTGTCGAGCACCATCCCAAGCGCGCGGATCGCATACCCTATGGTCTCGATCGTATTGGAAAGGTCCGGAAAACACGATGGCGGCTCGGCTCTGGGGCTCGATCCCCTTTTTAACCGTCTTTGCGACGACGCCTTTCGGAGGATAAATGCCTACATCCTTCCAGGTTTCGTTTCGATGCAGCGTGGGAAGTGACGCAAGATATCGCTCAACGAACGGTTTCATCATCTCCAGATCGAAGCTCCCGACAAACACGAAGGTGAAATCGCTGGCATCGGCAAAGCGCTCCTTGTAGAACGCGAACGACTTCTCGAGATTCATCTGGTCGATCATTTCGGCGGTCATCATGCGCGCTCGAGGGTGGTTCTGCGATCAGTGTCGACTGCAGAGCTTCAGCGAACGCGTACGCAGGGCTTGCCTGCTGGTTTGCCAGGATCGCTTTCCCCTGTGCCTTGTTAGCGGCAAACGCCTCAGGGTCTGCACGCGGCGCCGTGAATCTCAGGTATATGAGCTGGAACAGCGTTTCCAGGTCTTTCGGGGAGCCGCTGCCGCTCAGCCCCTCTTCCAGCTCAGATATCAGAGGGCTCGCCGACGCGATCTTGCCGGCGAGCACCTTTCGGAGATCGATTGTGCTGAATTTCCCCAACCCCGATACGGACATCGCTTGGGCGGCGGTGCTCGCAGGGATGTAATCCTGGTCGCTCGCGAGCGACGTTCCACCGGGACTGGTGGCGCGGAACACGATCTCGTCCTGCTTGTAGTTCGTCGGTTTGAGCACGACTTTGACGCCGTTCGAGAGGTCCCACTCCGTGATGCCGAACGCTTCCTTGTTGGTGACTTTGATGATTTTCCCCGGCTCGGGCGTCTTGTCGAGGAGCACCGCATTGGCGACCGTGTCGACATATGCGGTGATCTCCTTCGTTCCGACACCCTTGACCACGGCTGCAAGTTTCGTTTCGTCCGGCACCGCCACGCCGGGCTTTTCGGGAGCGCTGACCATTACGACCCGGCTCGCGGCGCTGGTCCACTCTTTGCCGACTTTGTTGACCTCATCGAGCGTAATCTCGGGCAGGAAGCGCTGATGGAGCGCATACTCGAGTGCAGGTCCCGGCAACGTTTCCTTATTGCGTGAAATTCCGGACGAGCTCGTCGGCAAGGGCCGCGGACTCGTGTTTGTCCTTCTCGGCCAGATACCGTTCGTATGTCCGCAGCGTGATAAGCTTCTGGCGCTCCAGCTCCGTCGCGGTAAAGCCAAATCGGGTAACCCGGGCAGCCTCTGCTCAGGAGCGCGTCCAGCGCCCGGTCGATGCCGCCTTCCTTCGGGATCGCATTGAGCATTGCCGCTTCCTTCGTCCGGACAAAGATCCCCAAGCCTGCGCCAGCGCTGACGAAGGGGGCATCCGGCTTCTGGGTCATGTCGGACAGGCGGCGACTGAGCATTGCCGGCAGCCAGCCGGTCCACGATGTTCTGCCGGTAAACGCCGACGGTGCCCTGCTCGGGGAGCGGCAGCTTGTTGTAGACGGAGATGGTTGTCATTGTTGCTTCCTTGTCGGTGGCGACCGTGTAAAGAGTGTCCGGATGGTCGGGGACGTTGTACGTCGGCCGCAGCCTGAGGACTTTTGCCGCCGGAATCGCCGCAAAATGCTGCTTGATGAGACCCTCTACTGTGGACTTATCGAAATCGCCGACGGCAACGACGGCCATCAGGTCCGGGCGGTACCAGTCCTTATAGAACCGTTTGAGCACATCGTGCTTGAACGTTTCGATGTTCTCCTTCTTGCCGATAGGCAGGCGATCGGCATAGCGGGCGCCCTTGAATAGGATCGGGAACTGCTTGTCCTGCATCCTGGCGCCCGCGCCCCGCCCCAGCCGCCATTCTTCGACGATGACGCCGCGCTCTTTGTCAATCTCCTTCGGATCGAAGGAGAGGTTGTGCGCCCAGTCCTCAAGGACCAGGAAGGCCTTATCCATTACCTCTGGCTTGTCCGTCGGAATCTGGAGCATGTAGACCGTCTCGTCGAAACTCGTGAAGGCGTTCACGCTGGGGCCCGCCCGCATGCCAATCGACTCCATGAAATTGATGATCGATTGTCCAGGAAAGTGTGCGGTGCCATTGAATGACATGTGCTCGACGAAATGCGCCAGGCCGAGCTGGTCGTTGTCCTCGAGCACAGATCCTGCGTTGACCGCCAGGCGCAGCTCCGCTCGTTTCTCGGGCAACTTATTGGTTCGGACGTAGTAGCGAAGTCCGTTGGGAAACCTGCCGATGGTAATCTGCGGATCGACAGGCATCAACTCGGTGAGTGACAAAACCTTGGCTTGTGCTTGCGTCTGAACGTCAGCCTGCGCCGGGATTGGAGCAACCTGAAGTCCTGCGGCAGCAAGGCACACCGCGGCCGCAAGCGTCGGCAGAAGCACGAGCATCTGAACCTTTCTCCGGACACTCATTTGTCAGCCCTCCTCAGAATGAATACAGTGAATCGCTTTGTGTTGTTAGTGGCAGGATACAATCTATCATTACGAGGGTTGGCCGGAATTGTCAAGGTGTCCCTGTGAAACGGGAGGGGGACGCCGAAGCTGCCGAATCGGGCGGAAGCCAGGTAGTTTTTCCCCACAAGATAGGTAAATCCTTATTCAGTCCGAGGTGACAGCGGCTATCGCGATTAAAAGAGAAATTGGATCGAAGCGTCGCGCGCACCGATTCTTTGTTGATTGGAGTGCACACATAAAGTGAGACAAATATGATTGTGAATTTCAGGACAGGCGCCGAATTTCATTTGGCTCTACCCTTGGGGGAGGGTTGAAGCTCCATCACGGGACAAACAGGATCGCTCTGAACCGGCAGGAGGGTTGAATGTTCAGTATCGGGCAATTCTCGAGAATCACCGGGCTCACAACCAAGACCATCCGCCTTTACCACGAGGAGGGTCTGCTCGCACCCGGATGGGTCGGCGAAAAAACCGGCTGCCGCTACTTCGACATCCGCAACGTCGAACAGGCACGGGCTATCGCCTACCTGCGCGAGCTGGCACTTCCTCTGGCGGAAATCAAAGAGATCCTGGATCACTTCGAAGAGGAGGCGGATATCCTGACCTTTCTTATCAAGCACCGTCAAGACATACGGTCGCGGTCGAGTAGGGCAATGGCGCGGACCGGGCTTCGAATGATGCCGACGTCTCCATCGCCCCCTCTAAAATTCCGTACGGCGGGTTTTCCCCGGTACGGCTTCAAGGCCAGCATATCAGACAGGGCCTTCCTGAACAGCTGCTCGGTTAAGCCTGCTCCCAGCATACCCTCGCTGCTGCTCAGTTTGCCTCCGTCCTTCGCACACTTCTGTTGCGGGTAATCGCCTGGCTCTGAGTCCAGATCCACCCGTGCGTCCGTGCGCCACTGTTTGAGAGGCCTGCGCCCCTCTACCCCAGGGGTCCTTGGCTCCGGATCGAGTTATGTTGTCTCGATCCATCATGGCTTAGTACGACCCCATGCGCCAGTCCCGCAGGCACGCTGCGATTTCGCTTCTCGCTTATACGCAGCGCCTTCGCTGTGCGGGAGCGCCTAGGCGACCCGCGGGACCTTCCCTACTTTTGCGGCTGTGCTTTCCGTGCATGTTGCCGACCCTACCCCGGCGGCCCGCCGTGCCCTCCCGTTGTACTCACACGGCGATTCCAGGCTTCCTCCAACTATCAAGGAGTCGCCACTCACAATGCCCGTCTCTGCCAGCAATATCCGACGGGGTTATTCGATTTCGGGGCTGCATCGTTCGCTTTATGCTACGACCTGCACGTTTGCCTTGCCCTCCTGACTGGCTACGACGGGATGAAGTCACGTGCGCTTCACCGCGCCTTCTGAGGTACATTGTCACTCCCGCTTTTGACGCTGCTCGTTACCGAACAGCGCTGGGAGTCAGGCTAGATGGGCGAACGGGAAATCTCCCATCGTCGGGACTCTCACCCGACAAGTCACAGCAGCTAGTGAGGCTGCACGATAGTAACCATTTCCAAATCGTTATTGTCCCGAAGTCCCGTTCGAGGAAACGTTCCGGGCAATGCAGGGAGTCGGCGGAAGAAGCGGAAGTTGACACAAGGTTCCATATCGGAAACATGATCCGTAACGGAGCATGGGACAAAATTGCAGCTCGTCTTCCTTTCGGTCACGAGCATGTTTTGGAGAGAGGAAACGGCAAACTCTCCACGAGAACCAAGAGGGGACATCTCGATTTTCCGCCCGTCACATCACAAGGGTTACTCCAGAACCAACAGGAGCAGTATCAGCAAAAACGATCCAGCTTTGACAGCCAGATACGCGATAACCGGCTAAACTTGGATCAGGCTAAAAGCGATCTCGGAGTCCTGGAGCAGAAAATCAATCTCGGCTATCTGCCGTTGATCGTTCTTCATAGAGAAATTGGCGGTTACAAGCCGATACCGGGACAGATAACTCCGGAACAGGTAAAGCAGCTAGAAGAGGAGCGTGTAGCGTTCAATCAGGATCTGGTTCGCCTGGCGAGAAACAGTGCACACATCATCGCTAGAAACAGCAGTCACGATATCCATCTTGATCGCCCCGAGTTGATAATTGATGCCATCCGCCAGGTTTTTCAGGCTGCTCGCAACCACAGAAGCGTTAATCACGACGAAATAGTGAAATAATTCAGTCGCCACGTGACACTGAACGGGACTTCTGGGGAGTGATGCCTCGGGTTTCCAGCAGACGCCGGAGGCATCATTCGCCGCTCCCCCGGTTCCATATGCGCTCCACAGCTGGCCAGCGTCGGTGATGTTGAATCAAGCGACAACCTATTGGCGCGGAGACTGCCTCATCGATAAATATCCGTTGACAGGTAAACGTTCTTAGGCTATTTTACTCTAGGCATAGAGTAACATTGCTTCACTGACGACGAGACGGGCTGACTGCCATGAAAAAACGCGAACAGCGAGACCTTTTTCCCGGTGCGCTCGAGATGATGATTCTGCGCACGCTGAAACTGCAACCGATGCACGGCTATGCTCTAGTCCTATACATCAAGCGAACCTCCAACGAATTGCTCCAGATCGAGGAAGGGTCGCTCTACCCGGCTCTTCAGCGCCTTCTGAAGGAGGGATCGGTGAGAGCCGATTGGCGAGTGTCTTCTACAGGCCGGCGCGTCCGGATCTACCAATTGACGGCTGCGGGCACCAGGCACCTGCAGCGTGAAGTAACGAAATTCGAACGAATGCTCGAAGGCATTACACGGGTATTAGCGCCGGGTGAATCATGAATTGGATCAAGCAGTTTTGTTCACGTCGCCGCATTTACGGCGACCTCTCACAAGAGGTTCGAGGCCACCTTGAAGAAAAGATCGATGAGCTGGTTGCGAGCGGCGTGCCGAGGAAAGAAGCTGCGGCAGCTGCTCGCCGGGAGTTTGGGAACCTGACTCTGATTGAGGAGCAAGGCCGCGAGGTCTGGCGATGGCCATTCATCGAGGACTTCTTGATGGATATCCGCTACGGTCTTCGCATGCTTGGAAAGATTCCCGGTTTCACCGCCGTCGTAGTGCTTACCCTGGCAATTGGCATCGGGGCGAACACGGCAATCTTCACCATTACGCACGCTCTGGTGCTCCGCTCGTTGCCCGTGAAGGACCCTGCGCACCTCCTAAACATTCAGGTCGGCAATTTCATGTCGTGGGGGTACATTGAGGCGT
Organism: Terriglobia bacterium; assembly: GCA_963739235.1. Lineage (GTDB taxonomy): Bacteria > Acidobacteriota > UBA6911 > UBA6911 > UBA6911 > JAFNAG01. The sequence goes on from CAVTZY010000027.1 coordinate 24,203, forward strand.
CGAACTCATTTACCTGGGCTTTGTGGAATGACTTTACGCGCCAGCAGGATGTCCTCACGGGCGTATTCGCATACGCTGAGAATCGGTTTGACGCTGTGCTGAACGGCGATACGAAGCAAATCACCGCCGCATTCGTCACGGGTCAGATGTTCCCCATCCTCGGCCTGGATGCGATCATCGGCCGCACATTTGAAGAGATGGGACCAAACTCACCGCCGGCGGCGGCCCAGGCCGTTATCAGCTACGGGTTATGGACTCGGGAATTCGCGTCTGACCCAGCGGTGATTGGGCGCACGCTCGTTGTGGAGGGTAAGCCATTCATCATCATGGGAGTTCTGCCGTCCCGGTTCTTCGGTCTGACTGCCGGGCACGCGGTTGATATATACCTGCCCCTCGTTGCAGAGCCTTACATCCGTGGAAGCGAATCAGCATTCAGAAACCCGATCCGTTACTGGTTACAGGTGTTCGGCAGACTGCGAGAGGGTATCAGCGTGGAGCACGCGCAGGAGCGCCTCGCCGCACTATCAACGCTTTCGATGCGCGCGACTCTGCCGCTGGAGTTGCCCGAACGCGAGCGCCCGCGGTATCTGATGCAGCGCTTTACGCTTGTTCCGGCGGCAGCGGGCATCTCTTACATCCGTACAAACCTCGAAGTTCCACTGGCGGTGTTGTCCGCGATAGCGGGCCTGCTCTTAATTCTGACCTGTTTCACAGTTGCCAACCTTCTGCTGGCCCGAGGGACCGTGCGGCAAAAAGAAATTGCGGTGCGAATCGCGCTGGGCGCGCGGCGCGTCCGGATCATCCGTCAGCTCCTGGTCGAAAGCCTGTTGCTAGCTTTCGCCGGCACGGGTGCCGGTATAGCCCTTGCGCGCTTCAGTGCCGCGTTCCTGGTCCGCTCCTACTCTGTTGCTTCCGATCCCCTCCTGCTCGACCTTTCCCCTGATGGGGCGGTATTCGGTTTCGCACTCGGATTGGCGGTGCTGAGTGCGACGATGTTCAGCGTCGTGCCGGCCGCTCGTGCCTCGCACGTCAGTCCCGCTGACTGCCTGAGGGGCGGAAGAGCGACCGCGAACGCGTCGGTTCTCGGGATCCGCCGCATGCTGCTGGTTGGCCAACTCGCCGTGTCTGTCGTGTTGGTGGTGGGCGCCGTGTTGTTTGGAGCGACATTGCGTAACCTACTGACCGTCAATACGGGTTTTGAAAGTGATCGAGTGTTGCTCACCGACATCGATCTTCGCCGCGCCGATCTGCCCAAGAGCATGCGCCGGCAGCTCTATATGGATCTGCTCGAGAGGGTGAAGCGCCTCCCGCTGGTGGAATCAGCGAGCGTTTCCTATGTCACGCCGATTTCCGGCACCACGTGGCAACACGAAGCGAAGGCCGAGACTGCCTCCGGTCCAAAGCCGGTTCACATCTATTTCAACGCGGTGTCATCCGATTATTTTAAGACATTCGGGACGGCGATTCTGGCGGGACGCGGACTCTCAGTTCTGGACAATACGAACAGTGTTCCGGTAGCGCTCGTGAACACGGCACTTGCGCATGCGGCATTCGGAACCACGGATGTCATCGGACGCAGGTTCAGCATGGTAGACCCGGAGCCCCGTACCGTCAAGATCGTCGGCATCGTTCAGGATGCGAAATACCGGAGCCTGCGCCAGCCGGTTCCACCGACGCTGTACGCGGCGATGCCGCAATACTCCGCGCCTCCCGCCTCTGTGAGCATCGCACTGCGCTCACGGGGAAGCGCGGCGGCCATCGTCCGGGATGTCAGCACGATTCTGACGAAGGAGTATCCGGCTGTAAGTTTTCGGCTGGCGTCCTTCAGTGCCCAGATCAGCGATTCGATCGCGCGCGACCGTGCGTTTGCGGAGCTTTGCGGTCTCTTTGCTGCCTTAGCGCTCGCACTGGCGGCCATCGGAATATACGGTGTTCTGTCGTATTTCATCGCCCAAAGGCAGGCGGAAATTGGAATTCGTATGGCACTCGGCGCCACTCCCGCGGCAGTCCGCCGGTTGATTTATCGACAGAGTTTTCTCACCTGCACGGCTGGCCTATCTGTCGGATCTTTGCTGGCGTTCTGGGGCGGCCGGTATACTAAAGCGCTTCTGTATGGTGTCACTCCGGGAGACGCACACGTCTATGGAGAGGCTGCGGCCGTGATCGCGGCGGTCGCGGTGCTCGCCACGGTAATCCCGGCATTCCGGGCATCCCGAACGGACTCGATGCACCTGCTCCGTTCCGAGTGAGCTCGCTCTGCGGAGAACATGGGCTCCATCCGCCGCGCCGGATCGCGACATCGACGAATAGGTGTCTTTCTGAGCTGGCAGCACACTCCGATCGTGCCGAATCTCGGAAATCTGTAGGCATTACAGTCTTTTTGGCTCGTTCCGTTGATTGTCTAAGCCACATCGTCGGATAGTCGACCACTCGAAAACCCGAAACTGTCACGAAGCGGGCATCTGGGAAACTATGCCCGGGCTGCGTTCACTCGCGCAAATTTATCAGGTTAGGACTTCACAAAAGAACATTCCCGTTGATGACTGACAACGCTTCACCAACATAGGATATTAGATATTGGAGGTGCTTTGACTTTGTTCGCGAGGATCGGAAATGATCGGAAATTACCCTCGTGGTCCGCGAAAATCCGATACGGCTTCCGAATCCTGAGTGTGGAGCCACGCATTTTGAGTAAGATCTTCTCCCTTATTTTGGTATCGCATGGGCTCCAATATTCGCCCATTTCTCCGGGAGAATCTTTGACCCGAGTAAATGGGCCTCACACCCGCCAGTAAGTTTCGGTATCAGAACGCGGTCCGACGACAACTATGTAACCAGCCGGTAATCGTGATGCAATCCGTTCAACACAGGAATCGCCACAAGTTTGCCGCCCAACGGCTTCGGCCCCTCTATTGCCGGATCAGGATCCGGTATCGCGTTCAGCCCTTGATGAACGCGGCCGTGGTTGTACCAGCCGATGAATTCGTTCAGTACACATCTAAGATGCCTCTCATTCCAGATCAAAACCCGGTCAAGACACTCACGGCGAAGTGTCCCTATCAACCGCTCGATGTGCGCCGCCGCGTTGGGTGCGCTATACGGGATCGGTATACCCCGGATGCCCATCGCGCGCCAGAGCCACACATCGAACGCGGATCGACACGAGACCTTCTTGCCTGCATTCTCTATTTGAAACGGATGACCGAGCTGACCAAACTTCCCGTCGTTGTCGTGGAGCAAAAACTTGGGCAGCTTCTCGAAGCAGGCGTTCCTGATCTCTTGTTTCGTCCACTCGAGCGTTGGATGATCGGTCACATGCATGTAGAGGACCTTTCGATTCGTGAGCTCCATGATGACGAAAATGTAAAGGACACGAAACTCAACCGTGTGCTGCACAAAGAAGTCACAGGACCACATAGCCTTGGCTTGGTTCTTCAGAAAGCTTCGCCAGGCTTGGGAATCTGTGTGGTCCAAGCGCCTTTTGACCATGTATTTCCGGACGGTCGAGCAAGCGTGATGAATACCGAACTTCATTTCCAACTCCAAAGCGATGCGATCCTCGCCGTACTTCGGATGATCGGAGGATATCCGCCGGATGAAGGTGATGTGTTCATTGGAAATTGGCGGTCTGCCCGACCGGCCCTGGAACATTGTCCGCCAGAACTCGCGAAACTTCCTCTTCCGCCATCGGATCACCGTCTCCGGTTTTACGAGGACCAACTCGGAGATCCAGTCTCTCCAAACCTTTGAAAGCAACGACCAGAATAGCCGGTCCCGGTTTCTTAGCGGTGGCTTCTTCGACTTGCGTTTGTATCCGGCGAGCTGCTGTCGTAACACGAGAATTCGCAACCATGCCACCCGATTGAACCACGCGAAGATTGCCAGATTGAGAGGCTGAACGACCACGATTGTAAGCAAACCTTCATGCCGGAAGCACGGAGCCTAGAAACTCAAAAATCCAACAAAATCAGTTGGGACGGAGTTTTCGCGGAGCACGAGGACTCAGTTGGCCCCGCACATTTCCAGAATCTGGATGTGAATTACTTCATCATCAATCAGGAGGGCTGGGCATGCGCTCTCGGGGCAGAGTATCACAATGCGAGCGATGATGTTACGACTGCCTACCTTCCCAATGCTCCTTTCATCTCGCTCCAGTCAAATGCCTTGAGAACAAGGCCCGCGACCGTGTATACCAGAATGCCTCCCAGGATACTCAGTATGAGGCCCACCGATTGGATCCCGGCCACGAAGATGCCCATCGCAAGGCTCGCCACGGCCGGTTTCCACACATGGCCCAACAACGGCAGGTGTGTAATCTTGCGGAACACGCATGCAAAGCTCAGAAAAAGGAGAAGCAGCTCTGAAATGACCGATGCAAAAGCCGATCCGACATAGCTGAAGCGGGGTATCCAAAGGAGGTTGAGTGAAATATTCAAAAATACAGCAATCAGGGAGACATATAAATTCCAGTTCTGCAGGCCGTGGGACATCAGTGTGGCCCGGAATAGTGCGCGGATCGAGGCGAGAGGAATAATCCACAAGAGAATCGCAAGCGCCATCGCACCGCCGGTAAACTGCGATCCGAAAATCAGGTGCATCAGGGGCCGGGAGAGTATCGCACCACCCGTAGCGAGGGGCACGGACAGGAGCAGGGTATATTTCTGGACCCTGTCCGAAATGCGGCGCAACATCGACGCGTCACCGCGGCACCGCGATACTGCCGGCAGCAGATTCCGATTGTAGAGAAGCACAAAGGATGAAAAGAAACCGACGATTTTGTAGGCTGCACTGTACTGGCCGACATCGGAAGCAGGCTTCAGAAACCCGAGGAGGATCAGGTCGAAGTTAAGCATGACGAGGCTCAGAACGCTGGACAGGCCCATAGGAACGGATCCCTTGAGAATGTCCCGCCATTCTCTCCAGTCCAAGGAGGCACGCACCCGGCCAAAGATCCTGATAAAGAGGAACAGGAAATACCCGCAGGCGGCAACTTCACCGGCGGCCTGCAACACCGGGATCCAGAGCAACTGGTCGGGATGTTTCAGGAACGCCAGGACCAGTACGGAAAAGACCAGCTGCCCCAACACATTGGCGATTGCCACATGACTCATCTGTTCCGCAGCCTGAAATACCCACTGAAGGGAAATGGCCGAAGCAATCAGGGTGAGCCCATATAGCAGCAAAAGCCCTTTGACATGAGGGGGTTTCCCGATCAGCGAGACGGCCGCAACGAGGGTGGCGGCTGCCACAACGCTGGAGGCCAGACGCAGGCCAAGGATAACCGCGCCGCGAGTCGCAACCAGGGATCGATTCCGTGCGACTTCCTGGATTCCGTAGACATCCAGTCCCTGGCTGACGATCAACCTGAAATAGAGCGTACAGGCTGCGGCGAAGCCGAGGTCGCCGAACAAATCGCTCCCCAGAACGCGGGCAATATGCGCGAATGCCCAGAATGTCAGCGCTTTCGCGATCAAGTCCCCGGCTGCCAGATAGCTGAAATTGACCACGAAGATCCTGGAGATACCCTCACTGTTCGTCTTCAAGCCATTCACGTAGTTTTCCGACCGTTAATTGCTGCGGGGTTTTTCCCTTTCAATACATGAAGCGGGAGGATCTTGGCGGCGCCGGTGACATAGGGTTCACGACGCAGTACACGCAGGGTCTTCCCGTCCTGCCACTGATCGGCCATCATGGGCTTGCAGCCCGGATAAGACCTGAGCCGGTCCAACACCGCACGGATCACCCGATCTTCGTCCACCGCGCCCACTCTGCTGCTGATGACAATCCCCACTTTTGGCAAACCTCCTTCCTCCTCCTCGACAAACTGGTAATCGGTGGGATTGCCGCCAAACCGGGAGGGCAGGATTTCCTCGACCAGCGTAATAAGCTCACTGCCGAGAAACGTCATCCCCTCGCTGGTGAGTTTGTCGTAGCTGCGAATATTGCTGATGTGAATGTCGAAGCCCATCTCGCCCAGAAGACACCCGCACTTTCTTTTTTCGACCACGCCATAGTCATCACTTTCCACGTTGAGCATCAGCTTGGGACAGCTCGGGAGAAGGGTCGTGTAGTGAAACGAATTCACACGGGCCGATGAATTCAAGATCTGTCTTTCTCTCTGGATTAGCGCGAGTTTATCCGTCAGCAGGTGGACATCGTCGAGATCGGCAGGATTGCCGCAGGCCAGGCCAATGTTGCCGATTTCAGCCAGGGAATATTGGGCTGCGGCCCTGCTTCCCGTCTCCGCAACCACTCTAGCTTTGGCAGGCGTGTACGGTTCGGAATTGAACCGGAAAAAGGTGCCCGCGATGTCGAATCCCTGTTCGCGGGCTGCCATGCAAACACGGACGCCGGAGCTGGGATTGGTGTGAATCTCCGCGGGGCTCCCGGCGCTTTTCTTGGCAGCCAACCATGCCGCTACCTTCGAAGCCTGGTCGAGAGGCGTGTACTCTGGTACTGGAAACGGTTTTCCAAAAATCCTGCTGCCGTAAACGGCATAGTTGGTGAACACAAAGTACTTGAAAGTGTTCGGGCGCAGAACCAGCCTTCCCTGTGAAAACCACTTTTCAATCGGATGGCCGATTTTGGCGTTGCGCAGGACATGTTTCATCCCATTGACAACCGGCGGAACCCCGTACCAGATTGCTACCGGTCTGCCGGCGAGTCCAAGGCAGGCGACCGAGAGGTAATAATAGGCCGCCTCATGGGTCAGCAAATCGAAATCGACGATGATCCGCGTGCCGGCGCCTCGAGAGCCTCCTGACCGAAGCTCGTAGTCGCGTGCCAGCAGAGGATTGTCGAAATCCTCCGGCTGCACCTTGAATTCGAGCCCCGGCCGACGGACAGGCTGGCGCCCCTTGAACTCCTCGAAAGTCACGTAAACACCGGCGTCGTAAAGTTTCTCGAGGGTGGCTTCGACTCCCTGGTCGCGCACGTGTGCCGCGATTGTTTCGAAGTCGATCCGGGCGTTCCTGAGCAGCTTTGCATAAGGACTTTGAGAATTAGCGTATATTCCCCTCTCGAGGATTTTCAGGAACGAGCTGCTCCTCTCCTGCATCTGCCGCTGGATTTTGTGCCTGCATTCCTCCGGTGTCAGCGCTCGCTGCAGAAATCTCCGCAATCCCGAAAAATACCTGCAGCACATCTTCACATCATCGATCATTACGATTCCAGGATAGGGGACTGCTGCCCCGCTTAATCAATTAGTCCTATTAACGGCCAGTACCAGGAGACCATCAGAAGAAGAACCAGGAATTCCGCCAGTGCCAGGCAGATGCCAATTTTAAGAAAATCCCGGGCCTGGAAGTAGCCAAAGGAGAAGCCGGCTATGGTGACGCCCGACTGGTAAATGAAGATTTTGCCGGACAGGGCGAGCGTCCAGACCAGACCGGCAGCCAATGGACTCCATTTGTGGGCCAGAGCAAAATGCATGACCGTGGGCAAGGAGGTGGCGAGCGTTGTCGGATCGCTCGGCACCAGCAGATGATAGGAAAAAGAGGTCCAGTAGAGAACGACCGAAGACGGGAGGAAACTCTGGGCCCACGGCTGCCACAGGGAGCTGAGAACCCGCGTCACGATCTCCAGCGCCCCGGTTTTCATCAGGCCGTCGCCCAGGCTGAGAGCGGAAGCCGTGAAGATGAAGGGGAAAAAATCAATCTGCCGGAGTTCCTTCAGCTCGAGAATGCCTATCCGTGGCAGAGTGGCAAGGAGAGCGATCCCGAGCGCAACCATCGCCGGGGGAATATGGTGGAGGAAGTCTGTGACCCAGAGGAGAAGGGTAACTGCCAGAAGGATCGCACATTTCTTTTCCGCTGAACTCCACGACTTTTCGATTTCGACGCTGATCTCAACCGGGGGTTCAAACTGATCCGGTGGAACCGGCGGAGCGGGAAAAAGCCACAGCACGCTCAGGCAGCAAAGCGGAATGCTAAGGATGAGAACCGGAAACTGCGCGAAAAACCACTGGCTCCAATACACGTGAATGTGGGCGATGTTCTCGATGATGCCCTGGGCTACGATGGTCGAGCCGCCCGTGATCATGAGCTTGTCGAAGAGCGCGGCAGAGGCAGTAAGTGCGACAAAGAGCCCCCTGGCAGGCAGAGATTGGGGCCCCCACCCTTTGGACTTCACGACTCCAAGCCCCATTCCCCCCAGGATGATCACACGGGCTATGCCGGATGGAACCAGGAAATTCAGCAGCAAGCTGGTAAGCACAAAACTCAGGATAAGACGAGAATAGGAATCTCCCAGGCGGTTCATCAGCCTGGCCGCCAACCGGTGAGCGAGGCGAGACCTGGTCGTCATCAGACCGAATACTCCCGCCGCAAAAACGAACCAAGCAGTAGAATTGGCGAATCCTCCGAAAGCGGTCGGAAAAGGGATCCTGACAAGGGTCCAGAAGAGATAGCATCCGGCGAGCCCCGTGATTGCATGGGGGAGCACATTGAAAATCCACAGAAACAGAATGAAAGAGCTGACTGAAAGCGCGTGCCTTGCCTGTTCATTCACAGAGGCGGGAAAGAACCACAGCGTGACGACGATTGGAATTGCCAGGCCGAAAGCGACGATTATTGAACGCAATCGAGTCTGCTTTTGGGAGGAATCCATTTGGGATGACATCGTTGAATCAATCCACTCCTGCAGAATAGAACGGTTGCCGTACAGATTTCGGATTGTGCCGCAGATCTTGTCACGAAAAGCCCCCCGCCCCAAGAGCTAATTATCGCTTTCGGGGAAACGGGAAACGGTTTTTTTGCTTGCACCACCCTACGGACATGGATAGAACTATGAAGGCGTCCCGATGTTCAGAAATTTTTCGACGCGGGGCTCCCTTTCAGGCTTGGAGGTTTCTTCACGTGTCCCATCAACGCCATACCGTCTGCCTGACATGAGGCAGCGCGAAAGCAGGCGCAGGCCAAAGGAACCTCCCCGGAATCAGCCTCCTCTGAGCGCCGCGCGGCGGCGCTCCCGTGACGGAATAACCCTCTCTATCGTCTCTCGCCTGATTGTGGCGGTCATTTGTTTCTATGGCATGTTCCGGATTTTTGCCGGGGCGGGCTCCATCGTGGTCGCGCCGAATTCCTCGAATCTTCAGAATTGGGTTTTCACGAACGTTTCGCGTATTGAGCAAGGCGCCGGCCACCTCGTAATCGAATGCGCCCAGCCCTGCTATGTCGTTTCACCCTCCTTATCGCATTCTGCCGTAGAACCGGCGGACCACCCGTATGTGAAGGTCAGTTTCGACCGGGAATCTTCCATCCAGGAAGCGAGAATTCTGCTGTCCAATCGCAACGCGCCCGAAAAGTTCTCGCCGCGTCCGGCGCTTCTGCAGTCGAGCTATTTATTGTGCGATTTGCGCGACCGCCGGGCATGGAATTCCATACTGCCATACGAAGGCACGATCGATCGCATAGGGTTCTCGTTTTCGGGCCGGATGCTGCTGCGGCGAATCGAGGCCGCCGGGGTGCTGAATTTTAGCGATTATGTACTCCTGCTCTACACTTCACTCACGACGGTTGAGCCGGCAGCGCCTTCGGCGATCAACGAGCTGCATGGCGTTCATCTCCTCGGTCACAGCCAGACGGTCGTGGCCATTTGGATTTTCGTAATCACTTCCCTCATCATAACGGGGTTCTGCCGCTCCCGTTACCTGAAGAAGATCATGTTCGCCCTGTCCTCGGTAATCCTTTTCTTATATGTCCCGTTCTTCGTATATCTGGTAAACCAGTTCAAAATCTCTGGCATGCACTCCTGTTTCCGATCCGACCTTTTCGAGGAATATGCCTCCTGCTATGATGCGGATTTTTCCACTCTGTCACAGGTCCTGCTTGCAAAGGTTCCACAGGGGAGCAGGGTGCATTTCATCAGGCAAAGCATCGAGAGCTACCGCACAGAGACAAACTTCTCCGAATTTGTACATCGGATCCGTTACGAACCGCGCAGTTTCGGAGATGCCGATTACTACGTTGGCCTCAGGTGGCCTGGAGTTTACGACGCGGTCACGCAGAACCTGAAGGACCCGTTCACAGGAAAAAGCTTGAGCGCGGAACCGGTTTATCAGCTGGGTGATTCTTTCATAGTCAGGGCCAGACGGTGATACTCGAACTTGCAAAGTGCATCGTATCTCTGGGGATCATCACCCTATCTGGAAGCCTGATCTGTTTCTCGATCCTGCGTCATGCGGCTCGGCGCTGGATGGAAGCCATGGCCTATGGCTGGGGAGCAGGCACTGCAATTCTATACGTGGTGGGGGGGCAGCTCGTCCGGATGCGGTTCCTGGCATTCCGTTGGCAATATTATTACCTTGCATTTGCCGCCCTCCTGGCGGCAGGTTTTCTGTTCGTTACCTGGCGGTTGCGCCGGCGAAACCCGGGTGCCGCATCGGATGGGACTCAAAGGAGGCTGGTTCAGCTGGACGCGTGGTCTGTCCTGATGCTGCTCTTCATCCTTGTTCACGCCTGCATTTTATTGTGGATAAACCTGAGCCACCCCATCTTTGACTCGGATGCGACGGACAGCACCCGGTGGGTGGGGCTGGCAAAGGAAGTATACAGGGCCGGCGGTCTGAGCTCCTCCACGCACGTCAGGAATCCGGTGTTCCCCTCGTTGATCCCTCTATTGGCAAATTCACTTACGAAGAGGTGGTTTGATTCGCTTGCCGCGCTTCCGTGGTTTTTCTTCTACGCCTCTTTCCTGATGATTTCCTGCCGTTTCATCTGGCTCATAACGGGAGAAATCAAGAAGGGCCTGATTTATGGCTGCATCCTGCTTTCGATCCCGATTCTGTCGATTCACGTCATGCGACCCGGGTTCTCGGACCTGATCTTGTGCTATTTCGTGGCCTGCGTTCTGATCAATCTCTTCAGCAGCTACCACTACAGGAATAAACAGTATTTCTTCCTGTCACTCGTGTTCATGGCGGGCGCCTGCATGACGAAGCAGGAAGGGTCGGTCTGGATGGTCGTGGTTTATGGGGCATATGGACTGCTGTATGCGTATGAAAAACATCGAATATCCATGCGCCGGATTATTATTTCGGAGATACTGGCCATTGGAACAGGACTCATAATTTTCAGTTTTGGCGCAGATTACCTGCGCAGCCTGGCTGCCGGCCGCCCCGGCTATTTAAGGATCATGTCCCATTTTCAATTCAGTCCGGAGGCCCTGGAAGGCCTGGTAATCCGGCTCTTTACGTGGGGCACCTTCGGGATTTACTGGTACCTCGTCCTGGTCCTCCTGGCCTATCTGCTGATATTTTCCCGGAACGGGCTGTACAGATTGGCTTGCGTTCAGATCGTAATATTGTTCGGCCTGCTTCTGTTCTTTTTCTGCGCCACCGGGAGCGCAAAATTTACGATCAATGGAACGAATGTCTCCAGACTGCTGATGCACTGGGTGCCTCTGGGCGGCCTGTTGCTGGTGATGTGGAGCGAGGATCAGAACCCTGCATCCGCCGGCGTTGCCCGGCGTGTATCGGTGTAACCCTGGATCGAAGATTTTTCCGGCCGGCTGCAGCACCCAATCTTCAGTTTTGTTTTGACCTCAGCACATGAGGGAATTAGCATAACGGGCATGATCTATGCGATGCGCGACCTCCGATACTACCTGATCGAAGGTGAGACGGATTTTCTGGAGAACTTTCGAATTCTCGACAAGCAGCAGAGGGCTTGGAACGAGGGCGAGGTTGTCTTTTACGCTCTGTGCACCAGCCATGCGATAACGGTGCATTGGCAGGGCAAGCAGTTTACGGAGTTGCTGAGCTGCAAGGGCCCTCTCAATATAGGCCCGGCGCTCGCCGACTTGGCGGCCGTCAGGCCTTTCGAAATAATTAGGAGTATTCAAGGCATTCGTTACCGCTTTCAGCTCCAGCTTGAGGGGTTGCGCGGAAGTGACGGCCTGGTGGGAACCTTCAAGCCCGGGAACGAAATTTCTGTGACCTACCCCAAGATTCCGGGACTTGATACTCCGGCCACAAAGATCGGCTGGGTGATTGATCCGGGGGTACTAAGAGTGGAAACGCTCCACACGTATCCGGAGGAGGCAGGCGGCGTTCGCTGCGTAAGCACATTCGAAATTGCCCGGGAAGCTCAGGTCTGATGACAGGGGGGAGGAAGGGAAGAGATTACCTTAGTTTTTGGGAGGGTGTCGGCAGGACGTTCCCTTCTCTCAAGCGTGCGGCTTCCACCAACTACTATTTCGAGTGCGAACGATCTCTGTGCGAGCAGTTCTTCCCCGCCATGTCGGGACTCCTGGTGTTCAAGAGCGACCTCTGGGACGAAGCAAAGAACAGCGAGATCCTGCTCTGGATGGCGAAACAAGGTGCCCGCGCGGCAGGGATTGATATCGCCTATGACATAGTGCATCAGGCGCGGAGCGAACTCGGGGACCCACAATCCAGGCTGGCGGTTGCCAACGTCCGGTCGCTGCCGTTTAAGGAAAATGCGTTCGACCTCATCTATTCCATGGGGACCATCGAGCACTTCGAAGATTACGAGGTTGCGGTCGGCGAACTGTACCGTGTACTGAAACCCTCGGGAGTCGCAATCGTGGGGGTGCCCAACAAGCTGGATCCTTTTTTGCGGCCTCTGCTCGTACACGTACTGAACAAATTCGGCCTGTATCCTTACGGATGGGAGAAATCGTTCACGGCGGGCGAGCTGCGATCCTTGCTCGAATCTGCCGGATTCCGAGCAATTGGGTGGAGCGGCATTCTCTTCATGCCGGGATGGTTGCGGATACTGGATCTGTGGTGCAATGTCCGGGCGCCCCGGTTGGCGAAACTGACAGGCATGCTGAATGCCCCCTTTGCATGGGCATACAGGAAGTTTCCTTCTGTCCGGCGGCACGGTTACCTGATTGCCTGGGCGGTTGCCAAGCCTCACCAATCCTAAATGACTTTATACACCGGGGCTCACCTGACCTCGGTGGCCGCGCCGGTCGCCACCGCGCGTTCGAGCAGCCTGCGAAGGTCAGCCTCTATCTTGGCCGAGGTTTCCTTCATATGGCTGCTCAAGACCTCCATCTCGCGGCTCAGCACTCCCATCTGTTTGCCGAGCTCGTTCATCGGTTCGGTGAAGGAACGCATCTGGGCACTCAATTGCTGCATCTGGGTGCTCATCAACTGCATCTGGGAATCGAGCTCGCGCCGCCTTTTCTCCAGTTCTTGAGCCTGTGCAGCTATGGCATTTTTATCCCGTCGCGAAGCGGCCAGAGCCGCCTCCTGAGCCGCAAGCTCAGCCTGCAGAGCGCCGATTTGTCCCTGCCGGGCGCCAATTTCCCCCTGCATCGCCCCGATCTTTCCCTGCTCGCTGCCGATCCTGCCTTGCCGGGTGCCGATGTCTCCTTGTCTGGCGCCGATCTCACCCTGCTTTTTGCCGATCTCTTGGAGCGGCCTGAAGATCTGCTCGACCTCAGTCAGCAAGGCAGGATCGCGCACGACATACTCCCGGCCGTCGCGCCGGAACCACAGCAGCCGCTCACCCGGGCGCCGGACCTTCTCGGCGCGCGCCACATCCTCATCGGACCCCGACATCATCCGGTTTCTGTCCCCTGTGAAGAACACGTAAGTGAGATCTTGCGTTCGTTGCGGAACCGCGCGTACTGTCGGCGCAGCGGGACGAGGTTGGGAGACGGAGACGGTTACGGCCAGCGTCTGTGCCGCCACCACCGGTTCTGCAGGACGGGATTGGGCGACCGATCTGGCGGGCGTCTGTGCTGCCATCACCTGTTGCGCAGGCCGGGCAACAAACTGCACGGGAACGATTGCGCAGGGGCGAGCACGGTTGCGGTTGAGGCTGCCGTACGCAGACCTTTGCCGATCTTTGATGGATTGCCGAGCATGGTAATCCTCCTTTTAAGGGTCGAATAAGAATGCGGCGCACCGGCCGCAGCGAAATTTCGGGGCATGCGTGCCACGCCCAATGCAAGCAGGAGTCTTCCGTAATCCGCAGGCTGGGCATCGAGTTTGCGAAGAACTGCCGCATCACAAGCTGCTTCTCTTGCAAGTTCGTACTCGCGAACGGCAAGGTGCACCAATGGATGGAAGAAAAAGAATCGCTCCGCGAGAGCCGGCACAAATGCCAGCCACGGATCCCGGCGCCGCAGATGAATCAGTTCGTGACACAATGCCATGCGCCGGCCCGCAATCGACAGCGCGTTGAAACGGCCGGCAGGGATCAGCACCATGGGCCGGAAAAAACCGATGACCAAAGGAGTATCGATTTCCTCCGAAATACGGACTCCGGGGATGCGGGACAGCCCAAGCAATGCCGACAGGTCGGCAGCTAGCATCCTCACTTCCGGCGTAGCGTCAACCGCGCGACTCGCAATCTTCAAGAGCTTGCGGATACGGTACACAAGCACCGCCGATAGCAGAGTCAAAATCGCCGCCCAGATGCCGACCGCCGCGGAAGCCCATGCAAACGAGTGGGTGCCAAGGTTGCCGGGCTCTTCCTGCCTCGCCACGGCCGGCCCGGGTGGATCGACCGGCAGGCTGGCGATGGGCGAGTTTTTGACAGGTGCGCCGATCGATGCTGTTGCCGCGGGCGGCAACACGCGCAGCGCGGGCGGCTCAATCCATGCCAGGGCTACGAGCATCTTCAGTGTCGCCAGCCACCAAAGCGTGCACTTCACCGATGCGGGAATGCGCGGCAACAGGCGGCACACGGCCCACACCAGGAGCACAAACACCGCGCCCTGAAGCGAGGCGCGCACAATACTGCTAAACAGCGGCGCAGCCACGGACCCAAAAGGTTCGAGAAGGCCCGTCATTCGTCAGCCTCCTTCTTCCGTGCCGATTGCAGTCGCGAAACGAGATGTTCGAGTTCCTGCAGCTCCAGGTCCGTCAGCGCATCGGTTTCGTTCAGGTAAGCGACAAAAGGCGCTACCGAGCCGCCGAGGTTCTTCTCGACAAACCGTCGAATAAGGCCGCGCTGCAGCTGCGCAGAAGAGGTGCGCGCGCGGTAACGGTACACGCCGGTGACGAGGCGCCGCCCCAGATAGCCCTTCTTTCGAAGCCGCTCCATCATGGTCAGCACGGTCGATCGCGCCAGATTGCGTTCTCGCCCGAACCCCTCCGCGACTTCTCCGACCGTCGCGTCCCCGCAGTCGAAAAGGTATCGCAGCAGCGCCAGTTCCTGTTCTCCAATCGTCCGTTCACCCACTCCACGCTCCTTGACTACATCTGTCATCAGACATGCTACTCGTGACGACACGTGTAGTCAAGCCCGATCGGCGGCTGTCCGCGGCCCCGCTTCGTCGCCGATTTGGACAGATGGGAGAGTTCCTGGAAGCACAGGTGTCCCGCCGCATGGCAATTGCTTAACGAATGTCCCGATGCACTGGAAGCGGCGCTCCACGCAGCTTGACGGCGGGATGCCCCCTCCGCTGTGTTAGAATTGGCATTGCTCCGGTTCGAAAGGCAGTGAACTCCCAACCGATGCCACAATTTGAGCTATGGAGCACTCTCGAGTTGAAGTTTGACGGTTCCGGATACGCCCCACAAAATGGCTGGCAACAAGATCGGGAGCATCGCATGAGCGGCATTCTCATCACCATGACTGAACCGCCTCCGGAAATGGAGGAGGAGTTTAACGCCTGGTACGACACCGAGCACCTGCCGGAGCGGCTGGCAATCCCCGGGTTCATCTCGGCAAGACGCTGGCTGGCAAGGGACCTCAAGCCCGGGGAAGGCAAGTATCTAGCCACTTACGAGCTGGAAACCATCGATGTATTGAGTACGCCCGAGTATCTCGCGCACGTAGGCGACCATTTTTCCCCTTGGAGCAAGCGCTGCCTGGGCAAAGCTGTCTTATTCCGGCGTTGGGCCTGCAATTTGATCTCAGCTGGGACCCAGCGCGAGTCTGGCGTGCCCAGGTGTTTGTTCGTAGCTATTGGAGATACGCCGGCCGAGCACGAGGTCGAGTTTAACCGGTGGTATGACGAGGAGCACATCCCTCTGCTCCGTGCTGTGCCGGGCGTGATCTCGGCGCGGCGATTCATGGATCCGTGTGGAAAGCCCCGCTACATTGCCCTTTATGAAATGGCCGAGGCCAGTGTGCCGGAATGCCAGGAATGGAGGGCAGCGCTGCAGACGCCCTGGTTCAAGCATATGGACCGAATCACTGCCAACTGCGAGTGGATCGTGCGAGTATACAACGATTTCACTCACGACGGAGTTTTTGGCAGGGACAGGCGGTCACCTGTTGCAGCCTTGTAGTTAAAGTCTCACAATAGCAGACATAGACATTGAGGAAGACTCAATTTCGGGGGGGACGATGACAGAAGATCGACTGCTGATAAGACGACAGGACCATGAACCTCCGCCGGCTATTGCTCAACGGGGCTGGCGTTACCATCATATGGGGATCCCGACGAACACGCCCCATCAGGGCGAACGATACATCGAACATTTGAAGATCCATGTGTGTGGATTCGACACCAGTCCCTATGGAATTGAATGGATGCGGTTTGACGCTGACTGTCCCGTCACGGATTTGATCAGGACAGTGCCGCACATTGCATTCGAAGTGGACGATCTTGACGAAGAACTGAAGGGAATGGAAGTACTAAGTCCCCCCGGTTCGCCTTCCAACGGTGTGAGGGCGGCGATGATCATCCATGACGGTGCGCCGATCGAACTAATCGAGTTCCAACAGAATATCAGGAAACCAGAATCGTTCTGAGATGATCCGATTAGAGCAGTCAAAGCCAATCGCGCTGAGGCCGATGCCGGGATGCATCGGTTGCGCAAACAATTTCTGCTTCCCTATTTTTCTCCGCGCCTGATTTCAGACTCGAATTGCAACAGGATCCCAACCTTCACTGCTGAACCAGTTCCACCCGCCGGTTCTGAGCCCTGCCCTCCTCACTGCTGTTGGCACCAATCGGGCAATAGGGGCCAACCCCTGCCGCTTTCAGCCGTCCCGGGGCAATTCCTCGTCCAATAAGCGCTTTGACCACGGAATCCGCACGATCGGCGGACAGCTTGAGGTTAAGCTCGAGTGTACCGACGTTGTCGGTGTGGCCCACGATGTAAGCCTTCAGATTTGGACTGTTTTTCAGGAGTTTGGTCATCTCAGCCAGGGCTGGTTCCGACTCCGGCTTAATTGCAGCCGAGCCCGTGTCGAAATAGATCCCATATATGATGGTTTTGCCTGTCGCAGCTATATCCTTTCCCATCGCAGCAGCGTCTGCCGTGACATCCTGGCGCATAGCCTGAGTTTCCACGATGGTGACCTCGTAATTGCGGCCTTCATTGAAAGCCTCGACGTAGACTCCCGCCATCGCGCCGCCCTTCCTAACTTCAGTTGCGAGACGCCTCTCATCGAATCCGAGAACCGTGCCTCCCACAGTTTTCAGCGCATTCTGATAATTGCGGACGATCTGAAGCGTGCTGGTTTGGACGGCACCCTCTTTCTGCGAGTAGGAAATGGAATACTTCCTGCCCTCCCAATGAACGCTCTTCCCGCCGATGACTGTTGGATCGAATCCGGCGAATTCCTCGACCTTATAGCTTTCAATGTAATAGCCCGGCATCCGTGTAATGAGCGGATGATCCCGACTCCCCTCCACGTCTTGCCGCGCTTGAACCGATGTTGCGCCAATCAATGCTATGAACACAACTGCAGCTGTCAATTTGGAGATTCTCACTTGTTTCCTCCCTTTTATGCTGCTGGCAAAAAGTGGATACATGGAATACGAAGGTCAGTCCCTTGATAATGGCAAAGCACTCCTAAACTGCAATATGCATAAAGAGCGATCAGCTTGTAGCGAAAGCACATCAAGACTACCAAAAACCGCCAGAAACGAGTTAGCAAAAAACAACTTGCAGAGACGGGCAACCAGCCATGCGGAAACGAAGAAGGTGCCGCAAGAAACTCGGCAGGTCGCAGAGGGATTATTTCGTGTGGCTTATGAGGAACCCGTTCCATGAAAGCCAGGAACAAGAAGTGGGCACTCGAAGTGCGCATGCGTATCTTCTTCTCCCATAGGGAACTTGGGGAATGTCAGCCTTCCGGATCGGAAGGGATTCGGAGTCGGCCCCGGAGATCTCATTTCAGTCTTTTAGCAATTTGTCCGGGTCCGGCACGCATCTAAAATTTCCTATCCTACAACGAAGTCGGCCATGCCTGCGGCCTTCCCGGGCACTCCCCGGATGGGCCGAACGGCGACGAGGTCCCTGTAGGCAACGAAAAGTGCCCGATGCGATACGCAGACACGGCCATGGGCTTGCGCCACATGGTGCTTCAGGTACTGTTGAGACCTTCCGCGCCTCTGCCAATGGACTATGCCGCATTCTGCGAATGCGCCCGCTGCCTGAAAACCGCATTACGGGAGAGTGAACTCGACAACTCCATCTCAAGTCAAATTCACCTTGCTGCATTGTCGGCTACACGGAAACTGACGTGCGCCCCAGACGGGCTTCGAGGAGATCCGGGCGTCGGCGTGGCGACGCTGTGATGACGTCTCCATAACGGGACTTCTGGCTCGTTTCACCGGATTCACATCTACAAGCGCGTCAGTCAGGAATTTGCCTGGAAATTGCCCGCTGCATCCGGGTTCGCTATTGTATCCAATTGATTGATCAACGACTGGGGCTAAATTCTATTCGTAGCGCAGGGCGATCATGGGGTCAACGCGCATAGCGCGCCGCGCCGGAATGTAACACGCGAGCAGCGCTGCCCCAACAAGGAGCAGTGTCACGCCGCCGAAAGTCAGCGGATCGGTGGCAGTCACGCCAAAGAGCAGCGACTCCAGGGCGCGCGTCAGGGCCAGCGAACCGGCAATCCCAATCGCCACCCCAATGAAGATCGTGCGCAGTCCCTGGCTCAAGATCATCCTCAGAACATCGCCGGAGCCCGCCCCGAGAGCGATACGCACGCCAATTTCTCGCGTGCGGCGGCTGACCGAATAGGCCATCACGCCAAACACCCCTGCCGTTGCGAGCAGCAGCGCGGTGATTCCGAAGAATCCCATGAGAATGACGTTAAATCTCCGCGAGCCCAGCGAAGCGGCATAGACTTGCGAAAACCTCCGGAACCTCGCCGGAATATCCGGGTTGAGGTCCAGCAGGATTCCTCGCGCTGTCGTTGTGACCAACCGAGTGTCGGCATCGCTCAGCATCGTTAAGGTGATCGCCGCGCGCGGCCGCTGGAACAAATTCACGTAAACGGTCGGACGCGGCGGCACATCGAGGCCATATTCGTGAGTGTCGCCCACGATCCCGACGATCGTCAGCAAACGCAAGTCGCCATCCATGTTTCCAAACTCAATCGTGTGGCCGATCGGGTCCTGATTTGGCCACCGGTCGCGCGCAAGCGATTCGCTGATCACGGCAACGTGCGGAGAATTCGCGCCGTCGCGCTCGTCGAAGATTCGCCCTCGAATCAGCGGAATTCCGAGAACCTGGAAGTATCCGTCCGTGGCGCCGCAGAAGTCCGCATTGCCAATCCGTTCTTTTTGCTGGAACAGCGCACCAAGACCATCCGTAGTCTTGGGGATCTCATTCTGCGTCATCAGTAGGAACATTCCGTCGGGAAGGCCGCCATCCATCGGCAGGCCGCTAGTCGCGCCAACCTTGCGCACGCCCGGGATTTGTTTGAGCCGGTCAATCAGGTTTGAAAAGAAAATCGCCTGACCTGCCTTTGCTTTCGGATCGTCCACCCAGGGAAGCGAAACGTCCATCGTGACAATTTTGTCCACGCGGAACCCGGGATTCACTTCGAGCACTTTCATCAGGCTGCGCCCGAGCAATCCCGCTCCGACCACGAGAACCAATGTGATCGCGATCTGCGCCGCCACGATTACCTGGCCAACGCGCTTGATCCCTTGCGAACCCGCTTGTCCACGCCCGCCTTCCGCGAGGCCCTTGCGCGGGTCCCCGGAAGTCGCGCGTGCGGCGGTGAACGCTCCGAGGCTCGCGGCGACCGCTGTGGAAAGGAGGAACGCGAACACAAGTACTGGAATACTGGTCGAGATGCTGTCCAGCCGCGGCAGATTTTCCGGCGCCAGCGCAACTAATCCAGCCACGCCCCCGTGCGCTCCCAGTGCCCCAAGGCCGCCGCCGACCAGCGAAAGCAGGAATGCTTCGGTAAGGAATTGATGCATCAGCCGTCCGCGCGCCGCACCGAGCGCGCTGCGAATGGCGAGCTCGCGCTCTCGCACCGACGCTTGTGCCAGCAGCAAATTCGCCACGTTCGCGCACGCCACCAGCAGTAGAAATCCCACCGCACCGAGCAGGACCAGCAGCGGCGAGCGAGCCTTGCCCGTGATCGAGTCCTGTAGCGGGACGACAATTCCATCTTTGAGGAGATAATCGCCTTGCTCGCTCGCTGTATCGTGAATGCGCCGGGCTATCGCGCTGATGTCTCGATTCGCTTGCCCGACAGTCACACCGTCGCGGAGGCGCCCGACTGCATAGTAGTTATGAGACGTCCTGCTTGGATTTTCGCCGTCCAAATCGGCCGGCAGCCACAGATCCACGTCTGCCGGGAAACGAAATCCGGCCGGGAGCACGCCGATAACGGAGAAGACCGCGCCATCAATCTTCAGGTGCGACTGCGAGAGGTCCCGCGGCGATCCGAGATCCTGCCTCCAGTATCCATAGCTGACAAGAACGGTGGGGCCGGCCCCTTTTTTCGCGTCGCTGGCGCTGAAATCCCGCCCGAGGACCGGCTGAATACCGAAGACCTTGAGAAAGTGGGGCGAGATGTCTGCAACCGTCGTGCGCGTCGGCTGCGAAGCTCCCGAAACGGACGCGACGTTGTCACGGTACTTCGCAATCGCCTGGAAGCTGCGGCTTTGATCGCGAAAGTCGTCGAAGTTCGGGTCCGCAACTCGCGACGGCCTGCCCTTCGAGGTGACCTCGAAGACGGCCATGATCCGGTTCGAATCGGGGTACGGCAGCGGCCGCAACAACACGCCGTATACAACGCTGAAAATTGCCGTGGTCGCGCCGATACCGAGGGCGAGGGTGAGGACGGCGACGACAGTGAAACCCGGGTTCTTGCGGAGCTGCCGAAGACCGTAACGGCAATCGGAGATCACCGAGCGGAGCCAATTGCCAATCCGCGCTTCACGAACCTGTTCTTTCACCTGTTCGACGCCACCAAGTTCGAGACGCGCGGCACGTCGTGCTTCCTCGGCGAACATGCCCGCACGAATGTTTTCCTCGGTCAGCATTTCAAGGTGGGAATGAACTTCCAGGTCGAGGTCCGTCTCTACACTTCTGGACAAGAATAGGTTTCGCAGAAAACTTCGGGCTTTCACAAAGAGCGGCATGGGGAACACCTCTCTACGATGCTTCCATAGCTTGAGCGATAGCCCAAGAAATGCGGCCCCATCGCTTGGTTTCGACTTCGAGTTGTTTCCGTCCAGGCTTGGTCAGGCGGTAGTATTTCGCGCGGCGGTTGTTTTCGGAGTCTCCCCAAAAGGAGGAAATCCAACCCTCTTCCTCCATTCGGTGGAGAGCGGGAAAGAGCGAGCCTGGCTTAACAACGAAAGTGCCGCTTGTGATCTGTTGAATTCTGCGCGAGATTCCCAAACCGTACATCTCGCCGGCGACAAGCGATTTCAAGATCAACAGGTCCAAAGTCCCTTGCAAAAGGATTGTCGATTCGGAGTTCAAAAGACATCTCCTATCGGTACTCTATAGGAATAATACTGACTTACATATAGAGTGTCAATAGGAAGCGAGCGTGCCAGTGGACGATAAGTCTTAGCCGCGTTACCGGACACTGGCCAGAAACGGTCTTCGCTTCCATAACGCATCCCGATTCCGCAATGCAGCAAACGGGTCTATTCGGTCTGCATAACGTGTTCGCGATTACTGACGCGAACGGGACTTCGCGGGAGTGAGACCACCAACGGCCTGCATGTGAACCGGACGAACCAGAGGGGAATGCGAGAGGAGGTTCAGACGCAAACCTCGATCGAATACCTGGTCGATCAAATACGCGGCTTGTTGGCCCTATCCGCCTGTGTTATAAGGATTGCCATACCAATACAAGCCCGGCCAATTATTATGCAAGGTCTGGGTACTTTGCGTTCGGCTGTCAGAAACGAAGACGTGTGAAATCTTACAGCCGCGGCGGTAATGAATGCATATGGACCGAAAGGCATTGAAGCGAGAGTACAAGCAAGCCCAACGGCCGATGGGCATCTACCGGGTTCGGAACACGGTCCACAATCGATCGCTTATCGGTTCCACAACGGACCTCACGGCGATGTTGAATCGTCAACGGGCGCAACTGAGCATGCGTGTGCACACCAACCGTGCGCTTCAGAAGGACTGGGACGAGCTCGGTTCCGAGGCCTTCGAATTCGAGATCCTTGACGAGCTCACGCCACCAGATCAACCGGACTATGACCCGACGGCTGACCTGCGGGTGCTCGAGGGATTGTGGCTTGACCGCCTCTCGCCGTACGGGGAGCGCGGGTACAACAAAGCACCCAAGTGAGGCCACCGAAGCAGATCTGGCGGGCGATGAGACAGCTGTCATTGCGGCAAGGCCGCCGAACTAGCGGTTTCACCGGATCGTTGAGCGAACCCACATCCAATTGAGGATCTGGGGAAAATCCTGATTTCCCTAAATTCCTGCAATGTCTCGCCGGAAATCCCTTAATTGCAGCAACCTCGTTTCGGCGTCACGCCATATCGCATAGCGTCGCGGCGGCGAGAGCTTAGCCGCACCTCAAACTCGCTGGATGAGTCTCGCACTCGAAACTCGGAACGCTGTCCAGAAACTTCGAGGACATATGGCGTCGGCCACCGTGCACAAGCGCAGGTTTCCCAGCTTGCGACCTCTGGACAATAACGATCTGGGGACGGTCAATATCCGGACATCCCCGGCCAGTGGTCTTAGGACAGCAGCAAGGTCGGATGCCGGACGGGGATTTGTCTGTTCCTCTGTTGCATTTCCCTCCAATTCCTTTCTTCGGTCCGAATCCCCCGCAACCTTCATGGCTGAAAATGTCGTTTTTTAGTCCTGGAAGACATACGCGACCATACGTATATTTTGAACGGAGAAACAAACTATGAAACGAAAACGGATCGGCTTTCTTGGATACGACGGAGTAATGGCACTCGATCTTGCAGGACCGATCGATGCGTTTACGACAGCCACCATCGAAGACTCCCACGGCCAGCCGGAGAGTTGCTATGAGGTAATAATCATCGGGTTGAGTGGAAAGCCGTTTACCGCTGAATCGGGAATCGTCTTCAAACCCCACACAACCATCCACAATGCACCGGCATTGGATACGCTGATCGTTCCCGGCGGACGGGGATTGCGAGTACCTGCCGTCCAGAGAAAAGCGGCAGAGTGGGTGGGCAGCCATGCGGCGGGGATCAGGCGGATCGCCTCCGTGTGCACCGGTGTCTATGCACTGGCAGCGGCAGGACTCCTCAACGGCCGGCAGGTGACAACGCATTGGCGTCATGCGCGGGATGTGGCACGACGCTTTCCGCGGATGGAGGTGGATCCCAACGCTCTTTATCTGAAGGACGGCCCATTTTATACCTGTGCGGGGGTGACATCGGGGATCGATCTTTCGCTGGCGCTAATTGAGGAAGACTTTGGCCCGCGTGTTGCCCTCGCTGTGGCGCGCGAACTCGTGGTCTATCTCAAGAGACCCGGCGGGCAGGAACAGTTTTCGGAACCGCTGCAGTTCCAGACTCTCTCGACTGACCGGTTTGCGGATCTCGCCGCCTGGATGCAAGGACATCTTCGTCAGAATTTATCGGTGGAGGCCCTGGCAGATCGGGCGTGTCTCAGTCCGCGGCACTTCAGCCGGCGGTTCAAAGATGTCTTCGGCACCACGCCGGCAATTTTTGTCCAAGATCTGCGGCTGGGGCAGGCGCGCGAGCGTCTCATTGTGCCCGCATCGACGATCGAGAGTGTGGCTGCGTCGGTGGGTTACACGAGCGCCGATGCATTTCGCAGGGCGTTCGAGCGACGGTTTGGAATCAAACCGAGCACATATCGAAGATATTTTGAGCGGAATTGACATCCAGGGATTTCCGACTACATGCGACCTCGCTATGAAGATCGACACTAAGACAATATCAAAGGCAAAAGAAGCATCACTCTTGTCCAAAATAGGTTTAGAATCTTTGATTTCGCGACCAGCCCTTCGTGTGAAAACTAGCCAAAATGTCTAACAGAGCGGCCTTTGCAAAGGGTTCTGGGGTGTTTCGCCCGATTTTTTGCTCCCCGCGCCAATTTGGACAGCATTTCTCAGGGGATAGCAACCTCATTTTGGCCCGGATTTCGCGGTCCTTTATTTTCAATGGTTTAGCCTGTCCCAAATGACGGTTTCGGCGCTATCTTGGACAGCAGTGAAGAAGCATGGGATATAAGCCGGTGCTGGGCACCCATCAACAAGAAAAGGAGATCTATGAAAACAGCAATTGCATACTTTATGGCGATTCTCGTGCCTGCCTGTATGCTTGGTCCGTTCCATGACTCGATCGCCAATTCGACGGCTATGACGCTTGCCCGCTTGCAGAACCAGTCAAAGAAAACCTATGTGTGTCCGCTCAGTTGCTTATTTCGTCAGCAGTTTAACCATCCATCCGCCGTAAACATCGGACCAGGCATGGGCGATCATGCCGGGTCGCAAATTCCTGCGCCAGGCCGCGAGCACCCCATACAGTACGCCGAGCCCCGTAATGACAACAACCTGCGTCGTTCCCTGGTACGCATGAGCGATTCCGAAGACAAGGGCCTGCGCCAGGACAGCCAGCGCGACGCTGCCCGTCAACGCCTGACACTGCTTCTGGAAGTAACCGCGATAAACGACCTCTTCACAGAAACCCGCCGAAACCGATAACATGCACCACAGCGTGATCTCCGTCACGCCCTGAGGGAGAAGGGCGTTGATGGGTTTTGCGTGACCCGGCCCCAGCAGGAAGTGCATCAACTGGGCGGCCGTTTCCCAGACAAACCAAAAAGGCACCGCAATGGCAAGGTCGAGCACGACGTCTTTCCACCCTTGCCATCTTCCCCCGACGAGCTCAAGGATCCCGACCCTCCTAAGCCGGCGCACCCCCACCCAAACGTAGTAGACCAGAGCCCATTCCATGACAATCATAAAAACGTAGACCGAAGCCATTGCCGGGTGCTCCGGCGTCACGCCCGAGCCGGTGCCTGGACGCTGTTGCATATAAGCCCCACCGGCAGCCAAACCCAGCTGAATCAGAAGAAGTATCAGCGTGTGGCGCAAGGGTGCGACCAGTGGGTGGGCGCGCGTGGGGCGTGAGGGTTCGAGTGCGTTGGTGGCCATGGATTTTCCTTAATGTCGAGCTCGGGGTTTTCCGGGTTTCCGATCTGAGGATCGCGAAGCAAATCTATGGCCCGGTGGGGCGTGAGGACCCCTGCTGCCGGAGGCCCTGGAAATCCGCGCCCGCGTGCGCTTTTCTTTGTCGATGCGCGCGCGCAGCCTTCGGATGGATTCGTCACACGAGTTGGCGTGCGCTCCCAGAGAGAGCAGGCCCATACGCAGCGTGAGATGGATATGGAAGTCGGCGGGCAGCAAGGCATCGGGGTAGCGCGGGTCTGCCTCAGCCCAGGAGCGCTCCAGCCGGCGCAACATTTCCAGCTTGCGAACAAATTGATCCCGAAGAAGGGAGAAGAACCGCAGGGTCTGTTTCAGATCTCCCAGTTCATCCATCAGATAGATCTGGGCGAGGTAGGCGAAACGCTCATCTCCAATCTGCGGTTCCCGAGCCAGCCAGTCCCGGAGCGCGCGCCGTCCCGTCCTCGCGAGTTCATAAATGCGGCGCCCCGGACCCCGGCTGGACGCCGCCTCGCGGCCGCGGATCCAGCCGCGTTGTTCCAGGCGCTTAAGGGTGGGGTAGATCTGGCTCAATTCCGCGGCCCAGAAATAGTCAATTCGCTCATCAAACAACTTTTTCAAGTCATACCCGCTTGCTGGTTCGCGCAAGAGTCCAAGCAGAATGTGTTCCAGGCTCATGGGTTCACTATATAACTATTTATATAAAGGTCAACTGTTTTGTCGTACGAGTGGTAGAGCACCCCCGCTCTGAGGAGAGGTCCCGTGATCGGCTTTGGGCTCCGGAGCGCATTCGTCCCTCAGTACCCGCATCTGTCGGTCTACCTGATTCTGATCGCTCTGGTCCTGTTTGGCACGGCGTTTCTCCTCCTCGGTCTGCGCCGGTTCCGCAAGAAAGCCGTGAGCGGAGCAGACATTCCAGCCACGAAACGACCCCGGTTTCGTTGACTCTCGATGCAGGTGCGGCTACTCTGGATGCGAAACCTGAACCAGGCATTCACCATTTAAAAAAAGCAGCAGCCTGCGGAACTCAGCCGGATGGCAGCGGATGAGGTTCCCCAAAAGATCGAAAGGCAAACATCCCGATGGCAAAAAGGGCACTATCGACTCTCTCGTTCGCTTTTCTCATGTTCGTGACCTCCACTTTGGGGCAGACGGCCGATCGCGCGGCGTATCTCAATCCCGATCTTCCCGCGGAGCAGCGCGCGGCCGATCTGGTTTCCCGCATGACCCTGCAGGAGAAAGTTCTGCAAATGCAAAACTCCGCTCCGGCAATCCCGCGGCTGCAAATTCCGGCATACAACTGGTGGAACGAAGCGCTGCACGGGGTGGCTCGCGCAGGCCAGGCGACGGTCTTCCCGCAAGCCATCGGCCTTGCGGCGACGTGGGATACGAGCCTGATGCACGGCCTCGCCGACATCATCTCTACGGAAGCCCGTGCCAAGTATAACGAGGCGTTGCGCACCAACACCTACGGACAATATTTCGGGCTGACGTTCTGGTCGCCGAACATTAACATCTTCCGCGATCCCCGCTGGGGGCGGGGACAGGAGACCTACGGCGAAGATCCCTTCCTCACCAGCTGCATGGCCGTGGCGTTCATCAAAGGCCTGCAGGGTGACGATCCGCGCTACTTCAAAGTGATTGCCACCGCCAAGCACTACGCCGTGCACAGCGGGCCGGAACCGGAACGCCACAAATTCGACGTCCACCCAAGCGAACGCGATCTGAATGAGACCTACCTGCCGGCCTTTCGCGCCAGCGTGATGGAGGGCAGGGTGGATTCGATCATGTGCGCTTACAACAGCGTCAATGGCGTGCCGGCGTGCGCAAACACCGATCTCCTGCAGACCAGGCTGAAGGAGTGGGGCTTTCAGGGTTACATCGTCAGCGATTGCGGTGCCATCTCGGACTTCTACCGGCCTAATGCTCAGGGGTACAAGCCCAACGCAGCAGAGGCGTCGGCAGCGGCGGTGAAGGCCGGTACGGATCTCACTTGCGGCCGTGAATACGGGCCCGGGTTGCTCGAGGCTGCAAAGGCTGGTCTGATTACCGAAGCCGAGATCGACAAGTCGCTGCAGCGGTTGTTCGTCGCACGTTTCAAACTGGGTATGTTCGATCCGCCGAAGCGCGTGCCGTTCTCCAAGATATCGATTTCGGTCAACGATTCGGCCCAACATCGCAAGGTTGCGCTGGAAGCGGCGCGCAAATCCATCGTGCTGCTGAAGAACGAGAACCAGGTGCTGCCGCTGAATTCGTCGGTGCGCAAGATCGCTGTGATTGGGCCGTCGGCCGACGATCCGGTGGCTCTGCTGGGCAACTACAACGGATTCTCTCCCAGACAGGTGCCGCCACTGGAGGGCATCGAGCGCCAGTACGCCGGCAAGGCCGAAGTGCGCTACGCGCTGGGCGCGACTTATACCACGCAATCGAATGCGCTGGTTCCTTCCAGCGCACTGACGCCGCCCAATGGTTCGGGGCATGGACTCTTGGCCGAGTACTTCGACAATCCCGATTTTTCGGGCCAACCGAAACTGCAGCGCGCGGAGCCGCGCATTTTTCAACAGGCGGCAATCGTTGACCCCGCGGTGGCCGCGGTGATCCCAGTGCCGCCGGCTCCAGCCGCGGGACAAGGGCCGCGAGGCCCCGGGTCTGGGCCGCCCACATCCATGGCCTCCGTGCGTTGGACCGGGACGCTGAAGGCGCCGGTAACGGGCGACTACATCATCGCCACCGGCCGTGGCGGATCCGGCGCGGCCGCCATGCGCGTCTTCCTCGACGACAAGGAATTGGTGGCTCCCGCACCGCCGTCCGCGCCTGTCGCTGGAACGGGTAGTGGCCGTGGTGGCCAGGGTGCGCCCGCCCCTTTCCACGTGCAACTGGAAGCTGGACACGCTTATCGCCTGCGCGCGGAATACAAGACCTCCGGACCGGGCGGCAGCGCGCAACTGATGTGGCTGCCGCCGGCGCAACCCCTGCTGGCCGAAACCGTGGATGCCGTAAAGAACTCGGATGTCGCCGTGGCGTTTGTCGGTCTGAACCCGAATCTGGAAGGCGAAGAGATGCAAGTGAATGTCCCCGGTTTCCTGGGCGGAGACCGCACTGATCTCAAGCTGCCCGAATTGCAGGAACACCTGGTGGAGGCGGCCATCGGTACCGGCAAACCGGTTGTGGTGGTGCTTACCAGCGGCAGCGCTGTGGCCGCAACCTATGCCGCCCAGCGAGCCGCGGCCCTGCTGGAGTTGTGGTACGGCGGCGAAGAAGCGGGAACGGCGATTGCCGAGACCCTTGCCGGCATCAACAACCCGGCGGGTCGGCTGCCCGTGACTTTCTACAAGGGCATCGACCAGCTGCCGATGTTCGAAGATTACTCCATGCAGGGCCGCACCTATCGCTATTTCAAAGGCGATCCGCTTTACGAGTTCGGCTTCGGCTTGAGCTATTCCAAGTTCACGTACTCCGAGCTCCAAGCGCAGCGCACGGCAAAGGGCGCGCTGATTTCGGTGCGCGTGAAGAACGACTCCGGCCGCGCAGGCGACGAAGTGGTACAGCTCTATGTGAACGGCGGCGGAGCGGCGGACGATCCCATTCGCAGCCTGCGCGGCTTCCAGCGCGTCCATCTGCGCGCCGGGGAAACTCGCCGCGTGCAGTTTAGGCTCGGTGCGGCGGACGTTCCGAAAGAGAAAGTGCGGATTAGCGTGGGCGGCGGACAGCCGACCGGCCAGGTGCCGCACATGGAGGCAGTGCTGTGATGCATATGGCGATCTCTTTGGAACGAGGATGATCCCGTATGCGCTGTCCTATGTTGGCTTCCCGGTTTCAACGGGATACTTCGTCTGGGCCTGCTGGCTGCTGTTTTCCAAAGATGGCGCGCAAAACCGGCCGGCAGAAGCCCCCCTGAAGGAAGCAAAATCAGGAACCAAGTAAGATGCCGGCAAGCACTGCTGCAGGTGTGCACTTTGCGATCGCCGCGCCGGCTGTCTCTTATGCCTGAGAATTGACCGGTGCGACTTTTCAGGTGGATAACGTGTGCGAGGGCAATCCCTACTCGGTAACTCCCCCCGATCACGTCTGGCGCGTGCCGCAGGAAATCGGACTGGGAGTGACCCTGAAAAGTGCACATTCGCGCGCCGCTTTCACCGGACAATAGTGCCAGGGCGGCCAGAGTCCGTGGCTAAGGCCAGAGGTCCGTGCTCAGGTATTTCAGCCCGGAATCGCAAATAATGACGGCGACGGTCTGGCCTCTACATGGCCCCTGAATCAACTGCATCGCCGCGGCGACATTTGCGCCCGATGAGAAGCCTGCGAAAATTCCCTCTTCTTTGGCCAGTCGCCGGGTCCACTCCATTGCTTCCTGATCGCAGACCTTGAGATAACCATCAATCTGATCGGAGCGGAGCATAGCCAGCGGGGATATTGCATATCCTCCCCCCTGGATGCGATGGGCTGGACTTGTCACGGGCTCGCCCGCAAGAATCGCCGCACCCTCCGGTTCTACGACAAAGCACCGGATCGACGGGTCGCGTTCCTTCAGAGCTGCGGCGCAACCTGCAAAGGTCCCACCGGTGCCGACAAAGTCACAGAAAGCCCGGATCGCGCCTCCTGATTGGAGCCACATCTCCGGACCGGTGTGCAGGTAATGAGCCCGAAAGTTTCCTTCGAGCCGGAACTGGTCGGCGCGAAAAGCGTGGCGTTCGGCGACGATCCTCTGCGTTTCCTGCTGGACCCTTTGCAGGTCGGCGCCGGAGACCTGGCCGGGCTTCGAATCCGGCATTTGGTCAACCAGCACCACTTCCGCTCCGAGGGTGGACATCATGCGTGCCCGTTCCATCGAGTTTCCTCTGGACATCACGGCAACAAATGGGTATCCCTTGACTCCGCACACGATTGCCAAACCTGTACCGGTGTTTCCGCTGGTCAGTTCCACAACGGTCTGCCCCGGCGTCAGAAGTCCCTGCGTTTCGGCATCTTCGATAATCTGGAGTGCGATCCGGTCTTTTTTCGAGAATCCCGGATTTAGATGATCCAACTTGGCAAGAATCGCGCCATTGATGCCCCGTGTAAGACGTGCCAGATTGACAAGCGGCGTGTCTCCGATTGCTGCAATTGCGGAGGGAAGTGTGCAGTCATTTCTGTTCATTCGCCAGTCTCCAACGGGAAAGATGCATGCGCATTCGGCGGTGAAAATAAACGCATCAAATTGGAATTCAGAGCGTTTTTTGAACGCCCGCTCGACGGCACCTAATCCTCAAGATCAATCTGGCCCCTCATGTACGCGCGCGCATGCCCGGAAATCTCAACGCGGTCGCCGGCAAGCCGACATTGAAGCCAGCCGCGGCGTTTGGACAGCTGTTGTGCAATTAGCTCGTTCCGGCCCAGGCGGGCGGCCCAATACGGCATTAGCATAGTGTGTGCTGAGCCGGTCACCGGATCCTCCGAGACTCCAGACTGCGGGGCGAAAAAGCGCGAGACAAAATCGATGTCGCGCCCCGGCGCCGTGACAATGATCCCGCGAGCGGGTACCCTGACAATCAATCCCATGTCCGGCTTCAGACCGACGATCTCCTCCTGAGTGGAATAGACAAGCATGTAGTCGGTCTTCCCTTTGCAAATCTCCACCGGCGCACCTCCCATTCCGGCAATCAGACCCTCAGGAGCGACCGCCTTTTCCGGCTTGTCCGCTGGAAAGTTTAGCGTCAGCAAGTCGCCCTCTTTCCTTACCGTCAGCAAACCGCTGCGCGAACCGAATTGGATAACCGAGCCCGGATAATGCTCAAATTGGAATAAAACAAACGCCGCAGCCAGCGTTGCGTGTCCGCAAAGATCGACTTCGACAGACGGTGTGAACCAGCGGATTTCGAAGCGATCCTCGCTACGGACTACGAAGGCAGTCTCCGCCTGATTGTTTTCCATCGCAATCTGCTGCATCCGTTCGGTCGGAAGCCATTCCAGAAGAGGACAGACCGCCGCCGGATTGCCGTGAAAAAGCTTGTCTGTAAATGCGTCAATTTGAAATAGATCGATTTTCATATCCTGACCTCAATACCTGAAGATCCGATGCGGGCATAGATCACGGTCGGTGAAAACCGCCCGATTGAAGATTATCCGACTTTTTCATCATTCCGAACGTCAAATATCTTTGAATGGCAGGGTAGCGGGCGGGACAAACTGAAGAAACTCTCACCGGCATGAGGAGTCCGGATGCGGCCCTGCCTACCGCGTCCGTGCACGGTGGATAGCACGCATGACATGCGTTTTGGGATCGAAGGCAAGCCTTAATGTCTATCCCCATCGTTCTCAAACCACCGCACTTGGATTTTCTGCAACTTTTTTCCGTCCCGGCCACTAACTATAGAGACTGTTTTTCAATATTCCGGAGGTGAGGTGCTCTGTTTTGCCCCTAATCAGTCAGGCGGAATCGGGATTGTCAAAGATTTGGGAGTCCTCTGAAAATGCACGGCCAAAGGCAAACTCGAAAGTGGGGGACAGATGGATATCGCGATGCCGCCAGTGATTAGGATGGAGAGAGTCAGCAAGGTTTTCTACACGCATGAGGTAGAGACTCATGCTCTTTTGGAGACTCACTTGGAGGTCAACAAAGGAGAATTCGTTTCCATCTCAGGTCCGTCCGGATGCGGCAAATCAACGCTGCTTTCCATTTTAGGACTGTTGGACTTGCCAACGGAAGGAAAATACTGGCTCAATGACATCCCGGTCGACAACCTGAATCAATCCGAGAGGGCCCGGCTGCGAAATCGGGAGATCGGCTTTATCTTTCAGAGTTTTAACCTCATCGGCGATTTGACCGTATTCGAAAATGTCGAACTGCCCCTCTCCTATCGGGGTATGCGACCCGCTGAGAGAAGGACTCGTGTTCAAGAAGCTCTGGAAAAGGTCGGCATGGCACACCGAGCCAAGCATCTTCCCAGCCAGCTCTCGGGCGGGCAGCAGCAACGGGTGGCCGTCGGCCGGGCGCTCGCAGGCGACCCTCTCATCCTCCTCGCCGACGAGCCGACGGGGAATCTCGACTCCAAAAGCGGGGACGCAGTCATGGAACTTCTGCACAACCTGAATGCCAATGGTGCTAACATCTGCATGGTTACCCATGATCCCAGATTCGCCAAGGCGGCCCGCAGAACAATTCGACTGTTCGATGGGCGGATTATTGAGGAGGAAGATCTCCGAACGGTGGGGAGGTATTGATGGAATCCTTGCTTCAAGATATGAAGTACGGGCTTCGTATGCTGCGGAAGAGTCCTGCCTTTAATATCGTTGCAGTGATTACCGTGGGTCTGGGAATCGGGGCCAACACGGCGATTTTCAGCGTGGTCAACGCCGAGCTGCTGAATCCCCTGCCCTACGCGGATCCCGGCCGGCTGGTCGTGCTGCGCGAAACCAAGCTGCCGCAGTTCCCGGAGTTTTCCGTTTCGCCGGGCAATTTTCTAGACTGGCAGAAACCGAACTCGGCCTTTGAGCAGATCGCGGCCGTAAGGAGCTCCTCTTACAACCTGGTGGGCAGCGGCCCCCAAGGTTTTTTGCGAGTGAAGTCACCATTGCCGTCGTTGAAATACCCGACGCTTTGACACGAATCGCGGCAGGCATAAATCACATCGTTCGCGCCGTCGCCGTTAATATCCGCAATGGCCACTGTCGCTGCGCTAGGCGAGTCCTCCAATGCACGGCAGTCGAAATGGAGCTTTCCATCATTAAAGCAGACATAGCTCGCCATCTCCCGATTCGCAACCGCGATATCCGGATAGCCGTCGCCGTTCAAGTCCCCAACTGCTGCGTTTCTGGTTGACCACTGTGGATCGCCATAGGTCCCGCCAATGGTGAAATTACCTTTACCATCGTTGAGCAGAACCAACTTTGGATCCGGCTGATCATTGCTCAGCACCATACCCAAGTGGCCGCTTTTGGTCATATCCGCCAAAGATGCCGAGTAGCTCCTGGTGGCTTTACTCGGGAGTGCTGGCCCTGGCGTAAAGTGTCCTTTGCCATCGCCGAAAAAATCCGGCTGGTCACCTGCCAATGACGCCCTTTGACCAACACGCTATCCGGATGTCCATCGCCGTTGAGGTCGCCAATGCTGGCGTTGGAGGAAGTTTCCGAAACTGTTTCCAAGGGAACAATTTCAAATGAACGCAGGCCGCCCGCATTGAACGATCCCCCGATGGCCTGATCGCCCAACGTCGCCAGAGCATTCACTTGAAACACCACGAACCCGGCTGCGGCGAACGCCGTCAGGACAATTGCGCTGCATAAAAGAGTGCGCCTCATGTCACCTGCGAAAGTGAATGGCCTACCGAAACATTGCAGATAGTAATTCTCCGTCGAATTGAGCCGGAATTTCCGATTTGAACCTCTAGCCCGCGCATCTTACGCTTCCCCTGTCCTCGACACAACCAACCTTTCACCAAAGCAGGCCCCCAAAAGGCTACGGCAGAATTGGCCCACGGTGCACGCGGCCTGGGGTCGGTGGTTAACTCCCAGTTAGTCGGCAATCCGGACAAGTGGTCCTGAATCAAGCTCCCAAGATATGGCGTTCGAGAAAATGTGGCGTCGGCAGCCGTGCGCCAGCGCACGTTTCCCAGGACGGGACTTCGCGGGAGTGTGGCTCGTAGTTTCCGGTTTCGCCGCATTTTGTGCGTAAAGCTGGTCTTTTGACTTGTCGGCCTCCAGGAACGCGAATCGGACAGAATACTGGCTGCCAACCTTACGACTAGGCTACTTCTTTCGTTATCCGGCGGCCATCACTTCAGCCTTTCGTATTCGGTCTTGGCCTCCTTCAGGATCGGGATGTCGGGATCAGCGTCTTTCCAAAGGGCGAAAAAGTCCTGATAAGCCTTGCGGCTCTTGGCCAGGTTGCCCTCCAGTTTCGCGGCGCGGCCAAGGTAGAGCTGAGCGAGTGGGTAATAGATGGAAAGCGGGTCCAATCCTCGGTTGTTCGAGATCTTCAGAAATTCTGCCGTTGCCGCCTTTCCGTCACTCAAACCCAGATATGCAAGCCCACGAACGAACATGCACCTGAATCCAAGTGCACGCTCGTATGTAATCACAGGTTGCATGATCTCGATGGCCCGACTGTTATTATTGCTTTGGACCTGGATCGCGGAGCGGAGCGTTGGAAGCGAGATCTGATCGACGCTGGTGGCAAGAGGACGAAGCTGTTTCCAGTCCATGGCCAGGGATTCGGCCTGATCGAATTTGCCGCAGAGCGCCAAAGCCCAAGTGGAGTTGTCCAACACCCCTGCATCCCTGGATATGGAAAATACCTTGGCAATTCCCGCGGTGACGCCATCGCAATAGCCGACCATGGCATTCAATGCTACTTCCCCTGCCAAGATAGATCCTGCTACTTCTCTCAACCCGTGCCGGTCTGCAAGATCGGCCGCACGCCGGTAATAATCGCGGGCCTTATTCAATTGCCCCGAGAATGCCGCAATATCTCCCTGGCCTTGAATCGCGAGGCTTTCGTAGAGGGGATGTCCAGCGGCCCATTTCAGCTGTTGCTCCACCCCTGCGGAGTCTCCTCGCATTGCAGCCAGGCAAAATCTGACATAGTGGCTTGTGGGTTCATCAAAACTGCGCGATTGTGCCTGATTGCAGATATCCTCAGCTTCCTCGAATCGATTGAGTCTCATGAACATATCCGCTAGATTGCCGTATGCAGGTGACGTCGGTTCCTGGCGGATTGATTCGCTGAACTCCTCAAGAGCCATTTCTAACTGACCGATATTTTGATAGCAGACGCCCAAGTTGTTGATTAATTTGCCATCTCTCGGGTAGTTCTGCTTATAGAGCTTCCCTGCTTCGATTGCGTGCTCATTGTCCTCGGTCACCTTGAAATGGTACGTGAAGGCTAGCCTCAGCTTCTCCCGTTCACTCACGCGATCTCGCAAGTCGAACGCGTTCTTCGCGGCCTCCCGACTCAACTGCCCTTGACCCGTGTTACTATACATGGAGGCGAGTGCGGAATACGCCAGCGCAAAGTTGGGATCTGCGTCTGCGGCACGCCTGAAGAAAATGATGGCATCCGAGTACTGTCCTTTGGTGCTCCTCTCGCTGCCCATGGCATACGCTCTCAGCGCTTCAAGCGAGGACGTAGTTGCCTGTTCAAGAGGGACGTCAAATTTCTGAATGGTGCTGAGCGATTCACCGAGCTTCTCGCGCAGTTTTACAGCGGCCCTGCTGAGTTGACCCAGTACATCATCTTTTGATCTCGCCTCTACCTGTTCCATTGCCAAGATGCTGCCGGATTGAGCTTCCACCGCTCTAATTTGGATGGCGTAAGTGCTGCCCAAGACGGAGATCGAGCCTGCCACCAGCGCCTTAAGACCCTGGCGGAGACAGATTTCTCGGCCTATCTCGCT
The DNA here is from genome assembly GCA_963739235.1 of Terriglobia bacterium. Taxonomy (GTDB): domain Bacteria; phylum Acidobacteriota; class UBA6911; order UBA6911; family UBA6911; genus JAFNAG01. The sequence continues at coordinate 59,869 of CAVTZY010000027.1, forward strand.
GGTAATGCGGGCATCTGGAGGATGCTGCATGAGGCGCAGAGTGTCACGTACTCTTGCCTCGGGGAAAATATTGAGAAAGGGAGATTCCAGCATTTTGACTGTCAATGCCTCTTTGAGTGTCCCATCGAAGACAGGCTCTCCCGTGGTATTCACAAAGTCCGCGAGGAGAATCGTGTCCTTTTCCGTTAACGCAGGAGTTCGCCGGAAATACCAGATTCCAACGGTGATCAGCGCGGCAGCAGCGATCGCGGCATAAAGAACTAATAGCCAGGGTTTCCTCCTGGCGGCCTGAGTCGGTGTGGGTACGGTGGCCACCACGGATCGGCTTGAGTCCGAATCGCGCTGCAGCCTTTGGAGATCGGCGCGCATCTCCGTGGCAGTCTGGTAGCGCAGTTTGCGGTCCTTCTCAAGCGCCTTGTTGATGATATGTTCCAGCTCGTTCGGCAAGTCCGGGTTGATGCGCACGGGCGCCGTGGGCGCTTTGTGCAGGATGGCATCGAGCGTGGCTGTTGATGATGTGCCACGGAAAGGCAGAACGCCCGTTGCCATTTCGTAAAGCACGACCCCGAAGGAGAACAAGTCGGTCCGGGCATCCAGCTCTCCTGCCAGCGCCTGTTCGGGCGACATGTAGGCGACCGTGCCGACAGCCATGCCTGGGCTGGTGAGCATGTCCTCCTTGGCCCCGGCAGTGGGCATGCCTGTTTGAGCCTCTTCCCCTGCGCGCCGTTCTGGTGCGAGCTTGGCCAGCCCGAAATCGAGAATCTTAGCATGGCCCCGTTTGGTGATTAAGATATTGGCGGGTTTGATATCCCGATGAACGATCCCCTGGGCGTGGGCGGCATCCAAACCATCCGCAATCTGAATCCCGAGGTCGAGAATTTCATCTGTATGAAGCGGCTTGCCCAGGATGCGATGCTTCAGGGTCTGGCCATCGAGATACTCCATGGCAATGAAGTGCAGGCCTTCATACTGGTTGATTTCATAGATCGTGCAGATATTCGGATGATTGAGAGCCGAGGCGGCTTTGGCCTCCCGTTGAAATCGTTCAATTGCATGATGGTCTTTGGATATTGCCTCGGGGAGAAACTTCAAGGCAGCAGGGCGGCCCAGGGACGTGTCCTCGGCCCTGTAGACGACACCCATTCCTCCGCCGCCGAGCTTTTCGATGATTCGGTAGTGCGAGATAGTTTTGCCAATCATGGAGAAACCGTCCACTGGCAATTCCCTCACTGCAATCAGAACGACCTGAAGTTGTTGTCATTATATGCGGCCGGCCGCGGCCCTGGGTAGCCAAATCTGCAATACTTGACGGGCCTTCGGGCACTGGCAATCAGGCACATTGTCCAGACGGGCTTCGAGGAGATCAAGACGTTGAAATGGCATCTCCGGGAGGACATCTCCCATAACGGGTCTTCGCGGGCGTGAGGTCTAATTATCGGTAATGGCGTTCCAAGGCCAAGTGTCTCGCCAGCCCGAATTCGGGAACCGCAACTGTGCTGTATCCGCTACAGGTGTAAGCCGGATTCACAGCGCGACCAGATCTAAACACTTGCATTGCAGCAAAATCAGCTTGGGTTCGAAATTTGCCTCATGGTCCGGAAGAGGCAGAACTTTTTCGGCCGCCCATGCGTTTAGTCTCTGTGCGTGCCGCCCCGTTGCTGGTGACCCTCGATGGCAAAGAAACAGGTTTCCCCTATTTCCCATCCAAAGGAGCTGTCTATGATAATGTGTGTGATTTGTTCCGTGCTGTTACTGCTACCGTTCACACCGACCTCTGCCCATGCGGGACAAAGAGAATTCTCCTCTGGCTATGCGGGAATTCTGCCGACGGACGCGAAGAACCTGGCGCGCACATACTTCAACGAGCCTGCAGTCCGTCGGTTGATTTTCGACATGGAGAACGGGCCGCTCCCGCGGGACCGGGCCGCGGAAGCGCTGAAGGGAACGCATTTCACGGTGGATAATCTGTTGGGGGTCAAGCTCATCTGCGAGCGGGACGGCCGCCTTTTCATTGGCTTCAATTATTTCAATGCCGACGACATCAAGGGTATCGATCGGGTAGCGGCGCTCTATGTACCTTCACTTGTGCGTGCGTACCTGGACCACCAGCAGGCATTTGAGCGGATCTTTAAGACTTATTCGGCAAGCACAGTTTCGTCGAAGAAGCTGGCCTTCGTTCTGATTGCCGGATTTTCGCTCAACTGGGACGGGCTCAGAACGACCCAGGAACTGGGTTACCGCAAGCCCTTGCTGGTTCAGGGCGAGGGCTGGCGTTACAGTTTCTGGGCTGAGGAAGATGTCCCCGATATCTCCACAAAAGAATTCTATTGGGGTAGCTCGACGTTTCCCGCCGGGAAATATAATTTCTCAAACAAGCCGGCAGATTACGCCTTCTCTTCTTTCGGTGATCCGTTCAGCGATCCGCGCATGAATTTCCCTGACCTGCTCTCTACACCGGCCGCAGACATGGCGCCTGCGGTGCGTGATGTCGTGCATAAGATCGGTCTGGTCCACGAGACGGGGTTCGGCGTTGATATCCAGAACGTGCTCGGATTCGAGCGCGCCCGTGATTTGGCGGCACTTCTGTTCGCACTGCGCGCGAGCCCCAAAGGGGAGGCGCGGCTTGCGAGGAGCATCCGCGAGCCCCAAAAAATCGGTGTTTACCTGCGGTTGCTTGAGCAAATCCAGTACATCGAACGCGGCAATGACGAGCGATATCACTTGCTTATCCCGGTCCTCGATGGGATGGACAAGAAGTTGGTTGATCAAAGTCTCGCCCTGAGTCGACGGATCTTCTCGGGATGGCTCAAAACCAATTATGGCAAGATGCGAGAAGATCTCGGCGCCTTGACGGCCATGAAGCAGGGCGTACCTTTTGAGTCGCTGTTTACGCAAATCTGGCACGAATGGTTCGGACTGACCACGCGGCAACTCGTGCATGCCGGATTCATGTTTGACCCTTACAGTAAGGACGTACACTATAAGGGATCGTTCCCGGCACTCTGGCGGCTGTCTCTGTACGATATCAAACAGCTTGAATGAGTCAAACCAGATGCCGTTCGCGTCGCCTTGGGTGCCAGCCGGTGGCGCATAGTGCGCCAATTGCTCATCGAGACGATTGCGCAATCGCTCGCCGCCGTGGCGCTGGGAATGGTCTTCGCTTACTGGAGCCTGGAGCTGATCCGCAGCAATTTCCCGCCGGCTGTGTTGAAGTATGTACCGGGTATCAACATCATGAGCCTCGATTGGCCGACCTTTGTCTACTCCTTTGCCGGCGCCCTGATTGCCGGAACGCTCGCGGGGTTGTTGCCGGCGCTGCACGTTTCGCGCCCAAAACTGAACGAGTCACTGCGTGAGGGTGCTCGCGGCGCATCGGCCGGCCGAGCGAGGCATCGGATGCGCAGCACCCTGGTGGTCGGCGAAGTCGCGCTGGCGCTGGTGCTGCTGGTAGGCGCGGGATTGATGATCAACGGCGTAGCGATTATTGGTGAAAAGTTCGCACGGAAGTACTGGCCCGGCGAAAGCCCGCTCGGAAAGCGGATCAAACTCGGGGATGATGCCTCGAACAATCCGTGGTTGACCATTGTCGGCATCGTTGGAGACGTCCGCTATGATTGGTTCGAGTGCGACCCAGCTCCCGTCATCTATCTGCCCTACCGCCAGGCCGCACGGCAGATCATGCAGTTTGCCGTGCGCGTGCCCGGGAATCCCCTGTCCTTCGCGCAGGCGGTCCGCAAACAAGTAGGGCGGTGGACGCGGACATGCCGGTTTTCAACGTCAAGACCGAAGCGCGCGTGATTTACGAATCGGTAATCGGAATCACTTACGTGGCTGTGATGATGACTGTGCTGGGATTCATTGCGCTCGTGCTGGCCTCGTTGGGCCTATACGGTGTGATGGCCTACGCCGTGACCGAGCGCACCCATGAAATAGGCGTACGCATGGCTTTGGGAGCACGGACCGGCGAGGTGCTGCGCCTCATGGTTATGCGCGGCATCACGCTTACCGCGATCGGATTGATCATCGGCCTGGCACGTTCCTACGCATTGGCCAATCTGCTCTCGAGGCTGATTGCCGGAGTGAGCGCCACCGATCTGGCAACCTTCGGCGGCGGCGTGGGCGTGCTGGCGTTCGTCGCATTCGCTGCCACGTACATCCCTGCGCGACGTGCAGCGCAAGTAGATCCATTGATCGCATTGCGGTATGAATAACCGCGGGTTGCAGGAAATGGGATGGGGCGGGGCCTCGGAAATTGCTATGCTCCCCAGACACGGCATTCGAGAATGTAGGGATGTCGCGGGACGGCATCGTGGTGACGTTTCCTCGAACACGACTCGCGGGCATGTCGGGGATTCCACTTCTAGGGTAAGCGCTTTATACGTCCGGGTGAACGCCGCCAGGCCGGTTCCTGTGGCGCGCTATCGCCACATCTTTGGGCAACTGAAGCCCTGCATCCTATCCCGGTTTTTGTCATGCTGTCGAAGCCAGACCCTCTGGCTTGGGGCCGATTCCAGGTACCTCCGGCAGTCGCTCGACTTCACCAGATGTTTGGATTTGCTGAAATGATTCTTGTGTCCATAGAGCTATCTAGGTGTAATGTGGGAAACAGATTATTGTTGGGACTCTAGTGACTGCCGATGCAGGGACCGCAGGTGTTATCGCCCGTCTCGACAGGGGAGGGCGGAGCGAGCATGCACCCGGCGTTTGTCATCCAGCTAAGTGGGCAGTGCTTGTGGCTTATCTGGTTAAACCGCGAACTGGATCATGCGCAACCGGTTGATTATCAGCGAAATTTCCGTTTTGGCAATCCAGTCTGGATGGAATAAGCGGGCGCCATCTGGCGGCCTATCCAGTTGTCGAGACCCGTATAATCTAAGTCAGACCGACCGGCAGGAGGTCGGACCGCATCGTGTGCCAAACGAGAACCGAACCTATGTCGGGGGCTGGAACCCGAGAGGCGCTCGTCACTCTGCCATCGGTTTCGGTGATAGTCCCGGCCTTTGACGAGGAGCGCTGCATTGCGGAGACGCTAGACCATCTCCGTGCGGCCGGTGAGCTCTTGAGGGCCCATACCGACACGCCCGTTCAGATTCTCCTTGTCGATAACGCCAGTACCGATCGAACCGCGGCGATTGCGCGCGACCGTGGCGTCACCGTGATCGGCGAGGCCGAGCACAACATCGCGAAGGTCCGTAACGCCGGGGCACGCGCTGCCGATCACGACGTTCTCGTCTTCGTTGACGCGGACACGCTGGTCCCCAGTCAATCGTTACTGCGCATCGGTCAGGTGATGGCGAACTCGGCTTGTTTGGGCGGGGCCGTTGATAACACGTATGATGCCCAGCGTCCCGTCATCCGGGCCTACCTCAAATTCTGGCGCATCGTGGGGATCCTTGGTGGCATGGCCCAGGGCGCCTGCCAATTCTGCGGGCGGGAAACCTTCGCGGAACTGGGCGGCTATGACGAAACGTTGTATATGGGGGAAGATGTCGACTTCTTCTGGCGCCTTCGCGCCGCGGCGCGGATACGCGGGCTGCAGACTTGTTTCATCCGCGATCTCCAGGTCGCGACATCGGCTCGGAGATTCGATACGTGGCCTCTGTGGCGCACGCTGGTGTTGACGAATCCCGTTGTGGCGTTTGCGCTGCGCCGCCGCAGGTTTCCATGGGCAGGGTGGTATAACGAGCCGCCACGCTGAGTCTGACGTCGGAGAGAAGCGGGACAGCGGTCTAACGCGCGTGAACCCGGCAGCGGGCGCCGCGCCGGGAGAGAACGACTGGTTTCAGTGCGCCCGCCGCGTTTTCTCAGGTTGTCGATATCTGTTACGCATAGTCGATAGATGACAAGATGCCTTCCCATTGAGAGTGCTTTGGGAATTGAAGACTGGCTTCCAGTAGCCGCTGCCACGCGGAGCCGCTCGCCATGTGTCAGCCATTTGCTGCCGTAGATTCGTGCACACTGGGAATGACGTTTTTTTGCGGCGCGTTTTCTCTGAAGACGTTACTCACCCTTTACTTCCGATCGCACCAAGGCGCAAGGTTTTTGAACCAGAAATGCGGTATAACGTATGATCATACTGCGAGCTAGGCATGTCCAAATCTAAAATTGCCATCACCCTGGAAGAAACCATGCTGAACCGGCTGGATGAGTTGGTCGAACAATCCAGGTATCCGAGTCGCAGCCGAGCAATCGAAGAAGCAGTAGAGGAGAAGCTCGCCCGTTTGGAGCGCAACAGATTGGCGCGAGAATGCACCAAACTCAATCCAGCTTTCGAGAAGGCGCTTGCAGAAGAAGGCCTGTCGGAGGACATTTCACGATGGCCCGAATACTGAGAGGGGAGATTCGCTGGGCCGATCTGAATCCGACGCGGGGCAATGAGCAAGAAGGCAACCGCCCTGTGCTCGTCGTGAGCCACGACATCTTCAATGAGCGCTCTGGGACAGTAATTGCTGTGGTGCTCACCAGCCAGCCGCAGCCCGCGGGTTTTCCCCTGACATTGGCACTGCAGTCGAAACGCCTCCCCAAGAAATCGGGGTTCAAGATCAGCCAGATACGAACTCTGGCTGTCGAGCGGATAGGCTCCCGGCATAGCAAGGCGACGCCGGAAGAGATGGCTAAGGTAGTAGAGGGACTCATAGAAATCATCGGAACTTAATTCTACGTTCCTTCGTTTCAGCCACGGCGGCTCATTGTCGCGCCATTAGCCGCCGACCGCAAACGCTGGTTAGACAGCGTTACCTGGACGAGCTAACGCGGGCCATCTGCGAGGAACTTCTTTACCACGCTTGGGAATATCATCCCGGCTTCTGTTCCGCCGCCGCAGGAAACAGTCGGCGGCATGAAGTCGCAGAAGAAGAAGACGCCGTGTGTGGCGTTCGGCACGATCCACAGCTGCGAACCGCGTATCTTCCGGGCTAGCTCGACCGGCACTTCCAGTGGAAAGACCTCATCCCGATCCCCCTGGATTATCAGCGTGCGGGCACGGATGGTCGCAAGGGCAGCGTCGGACATGGTGAAATCGTCGTCCAAGGCGCCCGTCAGTCCCAGAGCAGTGACCTCACGCAACTGGTCTTCGCCTCGTGGATGCCACGTCTTGACCTCATTTAGCCACCAATCGTGTTCGAGTGGTGCGTGGATATTCTCTTCGTGATATTTGCGCGATGCCGGGGGAAGCCGGTGAGCTCCAACGATGCTGATCATTGCCGCGATCCGTGATGGCTGCTGGGTTGCCATCCGAAGGGCGACGTGGCCGCCAAAGCTGAATCCGGCCACGTTCGCGCGGTCGATCTTGAGGGAGTCCAAAAGTGCGAACATGTCCTGGGCGACTTGCGAGGCCTTCAGTTCGCCCTCGGTATTCGCCGTGCGCCCGCGGCCGCGGAGATCGGGAACGATCAAGCGGTGATCGGCGGCGAGTGCGGGCAAGAAAGGTTGCCACACACGCCATGTGTTGGTAAGCCCGTGTAAGAGCAGCAGCGGTGGACCGCTTCCGTAAATACGATAATACTGCTGGATCCCTCGCAGATCGACGGTCCCCTCTCGGGTAGGCGGCAACTCCTCGCGCCGAGCGCAAGCGACCGAGACCACTCCGAGGAGTAGTAGCGCCACCAGCCAAGCGCAGGTTGTCGATAATCTTCCAAACATGGCTCTCCCCTGGTAAAGACCCATCTCGTCCTCCCGATTAGCAAATATGCCACCGGCACCGCTGCCTGACATCGAAAAACTTCGAGTTCAACAAGGGCCTTCTCGCCCGCTCCGCCGGATAACGTGCGGGGCTCATCCCGCGAACGGAATAAAAACGGGCCGCGACACCACGGTGACCGGCTCTACTTTGCCTTGGTGTATTTCGCCTCAAACTCGGCTGTCCATACCTTGGCATCCGCTGACGCTTCACACTTCAGATCCATCGACGCTCCATTCGGTGCGTACGTGATCGTGCACCGCTCGTGCACAGGGTTGCCGTCGCCCGCGTAGCCGTTACCGGTCCAATGCCACACGTTCCCGTCGATCCCGATCGTCGCTGACTCAAAGGCCCCGCTGTTATCGAATAGGGTGCCGGTGTATTTCTTCGCAATCGGATCGTACGCAAACACGATATGGGTTTTGAAATCGCCCAAAGGCCCTTTGGCGTCCCGATTCAACTGCATGAAGAAGCCACCCGGCATCCACTCGTACCGCTCTGTGCCCGATACTTTGCCGCCAGGCCCGAACGGGCTCGGCTTCACTTCTCCTTCGAACCGCCACGTTCCTATGGCGACCTCAAACTTCTTAAGTTCGGGACCCGGCTTTGGCGCCTGACCTTGCGCTACTACACACACGAGCAACAATGGGATAAACAGCACGCTAATCCTTCCGCAGTTTGGTGCCATGTGAAGCATCTCCTTTCAGTTAATGACAGTTGTGCACCAGAGTCTGTATGCCTGATACGCTCGCAACGTCGCCGAAAAACCGGACCTTTACGTCATCGATTGTGGAACTATCGCTGTTCCGCAGGGAGAACACGCAAGGCTGCGACGCGCCAGGTCCCGTCGCGACGCACCATAACCCATGTTCCACGATCCTGCGACGGCTCGCCTTCACTAAGCCGCGCTGTGCATTCGGCGATCGCAACGTCGGAGCTGAGAAATCGAATACTGTCAACCGTAAGGCTGATCTGACGCGTCGAAGGCATCTTGGCCCAGTCTGTCTCTGTGGCGCGTCGGATTGCCTCGTGCCCTGAACTGCGAGGCCCCGCGACCATCATGACATCGCCATCTGTAGCGTATATCGCGGCGAGCGCTGCCGTGTCGCGCTTATTATAAGCAGCCTCCATCGCAGCCACCTGCCCACGAATAGCCGCCTCATCACTGGTCCTGTTCTGCGCTTGCTCAGTTGTCCGACAGCACAGCAGAGCGAAAGGCAGCATTAGAAGCAACATCACGTAACACATCCGTCTAAGCTGAAGCATGGAGAGATCTCCTATCTTTGTCGTCCCAACATAGGCTCCCAGACCTTTGCGCCTACGGGCGCATCGGCGGCTTTCCCTGCCGCAACGCATCCGCCCAGCCAAACAGCAACCGAATCTCACCCTTGTCCTTCGCGGCGTCCGGGCTCACGCGGATGAGGATCTTGGAGTGATCAGGCGTGGCCGTGCTGTATGCTGCCGCGATGCCGACGTTGTGCACGAGAGTCATGGGCTGGCCATGTGAGAAGCCGCCCTCCGTCGACACCGGGTAGGCCTCGATGTGCCCCGAGAGCGTCGCGACAAGGATCTCGTGGCCATCGGCCCGCCAGCTCAGCACGCGTCCACCCTCGGTCGTGAGCGGCCACGTCTGGCGGTGTTCCGGAAACGTGGTCACGTAGGCCTCCGCACGGCCCGACTCCTGGGAGGTAAAGGCCACGTAGTGATCGTCGCGTGAAAAGGCAGCGCCTTCCAGGGCTCTGGGTCCGACGAAGCGCGTGAGTGTGCGCGACCCGAACGACCACGAGGAGAGATACGTCCCCTTCTCATCGAACGTGTAGACGAGCAGGGACGCGCCGTCGTGGGACCAGGCGACCGGGTGCTCGAGAATCTCAGGGGCTCTCGATTTCGGGCCGGCTCAGCCCGGTGCGTAGATCCTTGATGTACACATCGTCCAACTGGCCAGGAGGCTGGTACGTATAGGCCAGGCGCGTGCCGTCGGCGGACCAGACCGGATTACCGGTAAACCCGCGTGTCGGCGTCAGCGGCTCTAGGCCATCGCTCTGGAGGTCCATCAGCCGCAGGTCTTGGGTGCCGGAGCGCGGGTCGGCTATCGACGCCGCCAAGCGGTGGCCGTCCACCGGGTTGAGCGCCATGTAATAACTGAATTCTCGCGCGGTGCTGACACGGCTGCCCAAACCGCTGCGATCGACAAGATGCAGTTCCGCATTGAACGAACCCGAAATCCCGCCGAGCAGCGCGACCGCTGGCGGCGGCCGCACCGCGAGCGTCCCGTCCACCGCCGCGGAAATCGCCGCGAAGTAGTAGCTAGCTTCGATAGCCGCGGTCCCTCCGATCGGCGCAGTTGGGCCTACGGTTCCCGTGGCGAGGTCGAACGGCGCCGCCATGAGCGCCCCCCTCGCGGACGAAGACGAGATAGCCGGGCGGCGCGTACACCGCGCTGGAGAGATCGGGCAAAAGTTTCCGGATCTCCGAGTTGTCCAACGACCCCAGGTAGATCCCTTGTTCACTGGCTTCCGCGGCACGGGTATACAACTTGGCGGTGAACACGAACCGGCGGCCGTCCGGCAAGAGGCTCGGCCAGAAGTGCGACCAGTCGGCGCTCGGCACTTTCGTCGCGGGTGTCTCCGCGCCGCCATTTGCGTTCACCCGGAATAGCGCGCTGCCCGGACTGAAAACGATGGTGCCGTCGGCCGCCCACGTGCCGCCAGCGAAGCCGAGGAAGCTGTCGGTCACCACCCGAACCGGCCCTCCATCCGCGGGCACGAGCTTCAGGGAACCGCCGGCGAAGAATCCGAGGTTGCGGGAGTCCGGCGACCAGAAAGGCAAGGCGGCATCCTCGGTATCGGGCACGGGTTGCGCTTCGCCGCTCGCCAGGTCCCGCACCCAGAGCAGGGGCATACCGTCGCGGCGTCTGGCTCTGTACGCGACGCGTTTACCGTCGGGCGAGATCGCGGGTGCGCCGACTTCGCCGCCTTCGGGGTGAACGATCGACACGCGAAGCGGGCGCAAGTTCGGTGGGCGCGCGCGCGGCCACACGCCGGACAGCACCAGTCCCGCTGCACCGAACGCCGCCAGAGCGGCTCCCAAGGCTGTCCAGACGAGCTTCTGCCGACGCGTGGCGCCGAGGATGAGCGCGGAGCTCGCCAGTGATTCGCCGGCGCCCGCATCGAGCGATCCCCACGCGATCGTGTCCTCGATCTCCAACCGCGCGTCGGCGATGTCGTGCAACCGCGCACGCGGGTCCTTCTTGAGACACCGCTTCAGCAACTCGACGATGCGCGGCGGCGGCGCGGACGGCAGCGCCGTCCAGTCCGGCTCCCTCGTCATCACCGCCACGATCAGGTCCGTGACATCGTCGCCCGCAAACGCCCGCTGCCCCGTCAACAGCTCGTACAGCACGCACCCAAACGCCCAGATGTCCGTCCGCTTGTCGACCGCCTTCCCCTTCGCCTGCTCCGGGCTCATGTAGGCGGCCGTCCCCACGATCACGCCCAGCCGGCTCGTCATTGTCGTCATCGTTGGCGACTGCGATGCGTCCGGCGCCGATTCATCAACCAGCGCCTTCGCTAGCCCGAAGTCGAGCACCTTCACCCGCCCGTCCTCGGTCAGCTTGATGTTCGCGGGCTCGAGGTCCCGGTGGACGATCCCCTTTTCGCGCGCCGCCTCCAGCGCGTCGGCGATCTGCGCCGCGATGGCCAGCGCCTCGGTAATTGGCGCCGGCTTTCCCGCAATGCGGGCATCAAGCGTCGGGCCTTCGACCAGCTCGAGCACGAGCGCCGTAACGCTGTCCGTTTCCTCGACACCGTAGATCGCCGCGATGTGGGGATGATTGAGCGCGGCCAGGACCTGTGCTTCCCGTGTGAAACGCGCCCGTCGCTCAGGATCGGCCGCGAACGCAGCCGGGAGGATCTTGAGCGCGACCTCGCGCCGCAGCTTCGGGTCTAGCCCACGATACACTTCGCCCATTCCGCCGGCGCCGAGCGGCGCAATGATCTGATAGGGTCCCAGAAACGTTCCCGAAGACAGGGTCACAGCCGTGCCTCAGCAGACATTGTTCGGTGGAACGACCTCTGATACGACCTTCAACTTAATTGCGTGTTATTTTGAAATCCCGAGCTATGGTCGAGATTATACCCATTCACTCATTCAAGTCAAAGTCTAATGCGGATTCAAAATCAAGGATCTGGCAGCGGGTTCCGATTTGCAGAACCGCAATGAATCCGAGCGGATGTGGGGCTGACGACGGCAAGATCCCGATCGGATAATACCTCGACAATTCTGCACCCCCCAGTTCCGGTTCATATCAAAAAACAGGCCTGACTATTGGGCTTGGCACCGATGGGGGGTCCGACAGAGAAGGGCAGCTCTCGGCTTTTGTGGTTTAGAACCAAATGTCAAATGGATTGCGTTTAGTTTAACTATTCGCTATTATGTTTTCCTATGGTTAAGCGCCGATTTTGGCTGAAAAAGATCGAAGAGCGATGGCGACGCCGGTCGATCCTGTGGCTGCACGGCGTGCGCCGCACCGGCAAGACCTGCCTTGCTCAAGCATTGCCGAAGGTCGAGTATTTCGACTGCGAACTGCCCCGCGTCCGGCGTGCCATGCAGGATCCGGAAGCATTCCTGCAGCGCCTGCGCAACAAGCGGGTCGTCCTGGACGAGATTCACCGACTTCCGAACCCCTCGGAACTCCTCAAGATCGCCGCGGATCATTACTCGTCAGTCCGAATCCTGGCCACGGGATCCTCGACGTTAGGCGCAAGCAGCCGATTCAGGGACACCCTCACGGGGCGCAAGACGGAGCTGTGGCTTACGCCCATGATCGATGCCGACCTTGCCGACTTCGGCGACGCCCATTTGCCGCACCGCTTTCTGCACGGGGGCTTGCCTCCGTTTTTTCTCTCGCCCGAACTGCCCGAGCACGATTTTCAGGAGTGGATGGACTCCTACTGGGCTAAAGACATCCAGGAGCTGTTCCGGCTGGAACGCCGCGCAGCGTTCCAGCGATTTGTGGAATTGCTGCTGGCGCAAAGCGGCGGTATTTTCGAGGCCACAAGATTCGCCGCACCTTGTGAAGTCAGCCGAACAACCATAACCAATTATCTCGCGGTGCTCGAATCCACGGCCGTGGCACTGGTGCTACGGCCATTCAGCTCGCGCCGCAGCAATGAGATCGTCGCCGCACCCAAGGTGTACGGGTTCGACACCGGCTTTGCGTGCGCGCACCGCGGCTGGACCAGTTTGCGCGAGGACGATCTGGTCGATTGTGGGAACACTACGTCTTGAATGAGTTAACCGCTCACTTGCAGACTTCCAGCCTGCGTTACTGGCGTGACAAACAGGGTCATGAAATTGATTTCATCCTGCTGCCGCGAGGACGTGATCCGCTGGCCATCGAATGCAAATGGTCGGCGAACGATTTCGATGCTTCGAGCCTGATCGTGTTTGCGCGCGCCTATCCAAAAGCGGAACTGCTCGTAGTAACGACCGATGCCATCCCGGCGTTCGTCCGCGAATTTGGAGGACATCCCGTCCGGTTTCTGACGCTCTCCGCTTTGGTCAAGCGGGTCAAGGAGCCAGAGGGGAATTGAAGAGCGAATTCCAGTAGCCGCTGTCCTCGCAAAACCGCTCGCTGGGATTGGCGTCAATCACATTTCCTGTCCTTCGCAAATCTCAATCGGGCCGAACATGCACTCACAGATGCACCACTGTCCGGCTTTTCTGTCACGATCAAGCAGAGGCAGTTTTCTCCAGCATACCTCAACCAGGGACCAAAGTCTTTGCCCTTGATGTTTTTAAAGTCCGCGCCGAAGGCGCGCTAAACCTTTTTGGTTCCGGCTTGTCCGGATTGGATCTTTTTCAGTGATGTCCATTGATCCTTATCTGCGTTTCTGCTGCGGCGAAAGGCTCGCGCGACAGTTCACTGATCTTCGCCTCGGCGTTGCGGCGGAGTTGCTCCTTGATGGCCGGGTCGGTTCTGTCATCCTTCGGAAGCACCTTGAGCACAACCCGGTACATCTCGAGCGCCCGGACGCGATCACCGCTTGCGAGGTACGCCTCGGCAAGGCTGTCGTAGGTGTTCGACGAGGTGGCATAGAGTTCCGTATTGAGCGTGAGAATCGCAATCGCCTTGGCATACTCCTTGTGGCCGAGAAAGTCGTAGCCGAGGCGGTTCAAACGCTCTTCGGCCACACCGGAATCGTCCGCTTTCGACGCGTAAAGCGCCCGATTCGCCATGATAGCCTCCTCGATGCGACCGGCGTAAAGATCATCGCTGGGGAGTTTCACTCCCGGGCTCATGCGTTTGGCGGCGATGCGTTCGCCATTCTCCAGGAGCAAAATACCGCTGACTTTTCCGCCGGAGGTCTCAATCTGATAACGTGCCTCGCGCTCCTTCTGAACGAAGAGATCCTGGGCAATTGCGAAAAGCTCGTATTCCTCTCCGGTGGGTGGCTTTCCGAAGAGGCGATTGCCTCGTGCCTCAATTCTGAAGGCCTCGTCGCTGTTCAGCTGATAGCGGCCTGAGAGTGGTGCAAGCCGATCACTCGAGAGATTGATCACCTCGAGGGGTTCGGGCAAATAGCCGGGCCAGGCGGACTGGCGTGCGATCCCTCTGAGGATCTCCAGCCCGAGGGCGATCCCATTGTCGGAGTTCACCATGATGGCGGCTCCGCAGCAACCGTCTTGTGAGGCAACGAGAAGTGCCTGGAAGCCTTCGTCCGCGCCGTTGTGGCCGAAGTATAACTTGTCCCCATGCTTTTCTGCGCCGAAACCAAGGCCGTAATTGTCGAGGACCGGAGTCACCATTCGCTGGGCGGTTCCTTTGGAGAGGAGGCTTGCCTGATCACCACGCAGCGACTCTTGGATTGCGATAGCGAATCGCGCCAGGTCTCCCGCTGTTGTCCAAAGGCCGGCCGCCGCCATTTCAGGATAAGTGTGGCGCTTGCCGGGCACGGGAATTCCGGTGGACCGATAGCCCGCCGCTGCGAGGCCCAATTTTCCCGTCGGGAGAGGCTGTTCATACGTGCTCGCGCGCATGCCGGCGGGCATCAGTACCAGCTCCGTCATCAGCTCAGGGAACGGCTGGCTGAAAGTGTCGGTCATCGCGAGCTGCGCCACGGTGTAACCGCCGCCGGAATAGCGATACTTTGTTCCCGGCTCAATGTCGACACGCACCGGCGCAGTGTTCGCGGGACGAGCCCCGTCTAAAACCTGGGGCACCGTCGGGACGGGCTGGCCCGCCTCGTAGCCGGGAAAGCCGTGGACCGTCATTCCTGCGGTGTGGGAAAGAAGCCGCTCGAGTGTGACCTCCTGCTTTGAGGTGAATCCGTTCTCGGGCACCTTCCAGTTCTTCAGGTATTCATTGATTTTGTGATCCAGAACCCAGCCTCCCTCCTGCACCTTGCGCAGGATCCCGGCTGCCGCGACCGGCTTGCTGATCGATCCTGCTTGAAAGAGAGTCTGCGGCGTCGCCGGTTTTCGCTCTTCGCGATCGGCAAAACCGGCTGCCTCCGCCCAGTGAACTCGATAATCTCCAAATACCGCGACTGACACGCCTTCGACCCTGTAGTGTTTCATTCGCTCCTCGAGCGACCACCCCTTCTCGCCCTTGACTAGGACCGGCGGGAGCAGGCGCAAGGAGGTTAGCGAACCGGCAGGTGGCTCGGCGGGCATCGCAGCGAGCGCGACGGCAAAAAGCGCGGCACCGAACGCACGAACTCCTATCATGCGGTATGACATATTGTGGATTCTCCTCTCCGGTCTCCCAAATCCATTACTATTCGGGTATGGGCTGGCAGATCAAAAAGACGCATGCTGAGTATTACCGAAAATTCGATGACGGGCTACTCGTCGGGAGGAAGCATTCGAATCCGACGAGTTTCTGTCTCATGTCTAAATATATTCCCCTAAATCAACGCCCACAAGATGAGCAGCTCAACGGTTTGCGGATGGATAGGAAGGACGAGCCGCGTTTCCGATCGAGGTCCGCGCCAAGGCGCCCGCTCGCCTGCCCTCCCGGATCATCAGGCTTGCACTTGGCGAAGCCCGGCGGCAGATGGCAAAGCAGGGTGGGAATATCCGTGTGGGATCAAAAAGCAGACGGCAGAGAAACTCGGCGACCGGCGCCGACTTGCTTATGCCGTGCTCAAGGCGCAGCGAAATCCGAAATCACTGTACTGGAACTGCGGCAGCAGACTGCTGCGCGCTGCAACTCGAGCGATCTTCACCTGATGGCGCCACGCCCCGCCGCGCGCAGAGCGACGGGCGCCGGAAACCGGACCGCGAGGGTCATGAGCCGCCGAGACTTCATAGTATTTCGCGTCGTACCAGTCTGCGCACCACTCATGAACGTTTTCTGAGATTTCGTAAAGGCCAAAACCGTTGGGCGGTCGCCGGCCAACCCGCTCGGGCCCGCTGCGCCACAACTCCGGGTAATGAGGCTGCCGCTCAGGGGGCTCGTCGCCCCAGGTGTACAACCTTCCTTCCAACCCGCCGCGCGCGGCTCGTTCCCATTCGGCTTCAGTCGGCAGGCGATAAGGCTTGCCCGTGCAGGCCCCGAGCCAGTCGCAATACTCCGCGGCATCGAACCAACTCACGCCCGTCACCGGCTGATCCGGATGGTTGAATCGCTCGTCGTCCCAGCCCGGCGGCAACCGCCGGTGTGTCCGGTCGAGAAAATCCCGATAGAACCGATTCGTGGTCGCAGTGCGAGCGATGGCAAAGCTGCCCACCCATATGCGATGCACTGGGCGCTCGTTTTCCGCTCCGGCCTCGCAACCCATGAGGAAGTGCCCCGCCGGTATCTCGACCATCTCGGGCTCGATCACTGCCTTTTGCCCCTTATCGCCGCCACCAATGCTTTAAAAGATTGCCGCACGCCTCCATTTTACTCTTGCAGTATGTTTGCGCGCGATTCCTGCCGCTTCAGTTTGCCGGTTGCGTGCAGTTGCTGCCTCCGTGAATGGAAGCCGCGCGATACCCGACGAGTACGATGCTCCGGCCTCAACGATCTCGCCACGGAGGAGCTGGTGGGGCCAGCCTGGGGCAAGCATTTGGTGTACTTTATTGACATTGCGTGAGAGTCTAATGTCACGGAGGAATGCAACTTATGAAAAACTTCCTGCTGGGGATCATCTTCACGCTTGTGGTTCTTTTCGTCGGTGGGTATGTTTACGCGACGCGAGGCTATGTCGATTTCCGCGCCGATCAGGAACCCTCGTCCACGGAACGCCACTTCGCCATGGCCGCGATGGACGCCTCAACTGACCGTCATGCTCCCGAGGCGAAAAATCCCGCCCCCGCTACGGAAGAGAACCTGGTCGCGGGTGCGACCTTGTACTTGAATCATTGCGGCGGGTGTCACGGCATCCCGTCCAATCCCGACAGCCAGTTTGCTCACTCGTTCTATCCGCCCGCACCCAGCTTCTTCAAGGAAGCGCCCGACATGCCGGAAAACCAGAATTACTACATCATCGTTCACGGCATTCGCTGGACAGGCATGCCTGCGTGGAGCAAAACTCTGAACGACACGCAAACCTGGGAGATCGTAACGTTCCTCAGCAACATCGAGAAACTGCCGCCGGCCGCAAAACGAGTATTTGAGACTTCCGCGTCTCCAGCGAACACTTCGGCCAAATAGCCCCGACCCTTGGACGCGCTTGGTGTCTCGCGCTCAAGAGCTTCGCAAACGGCGGCGTGCAACTCTCTGGCTCCGTAGGTTCATCAAAAAATTCTTCAGCTACAGCATATTGTGCCGCGAGCTTGGCTTCATGATCACAAGTGTCCAGGGGGACGCCCCGAATGATGTCACCGCTTACCACGCGAGCCTCTGGTGCACCTATCCATGAGTTTATCGACGGTACCGTTCGTGGTCGCTGATAAGCGCCGATATGATTTCAGCGTTTGATATCGGATCATCAGGTGATCGATGAAGGTCTGAGATGTGCAAAATGGAAAATGGCTCAGCCGCGGATGTCGCTCTCCGCATGCGCACGAAAGGCCGCGGCATGCGCGTCTTCCGCCGAGACCACTTCCGCATCAGTCATCTGCGCGAACTCCTGCTCGCGCCCACGCTCTGAAAGATTCCCGCCGTTCTGCTGGAGATTTCGGAGCAACAGATCGATGGGCCGGCGACCGGCTTCACCGATGGTACGTCCCCAACGCTGGATGCGATCCTGGGGGGCGCTTTCGCCTTCGATGGCGTGGCTCGATTCTGAATCCTTCAGCAACAAAAACGCAGCAGTGCGTGCCAGCAGATCGCGTGGCACGTCGGCGACAACTGATTGAGCGCGACGGGCCAGATCCATCGCACTGAACTGCCTAAGCGCCTCGGTGCGAAACACCAGCAGACAGAATGCGGGTGTCCCCGGCATGTTGTTGCGGACACCATGGCGGGACACGGGGGCCTTGGCGCGGACGTTCGATCGAATTCGCAGCCTCTGTTCTGATTTTTATTATGTTGTGAGTTTGGAAGAAAAAAGATAAAGTTTTTCCCTTTTACCAAGGGAAAATGGTATTCAGCTCGAACCTGTTTCTGTTTGGCTATCTGCCGCTCGCGCTGATCTTTTATTTTCTGATACCCGCGCGACTGCGAAACTTCTATCTGTTCATGATCAGCCTGTTCTTCTACCTGTGGGGATGCGGGCCGGTCATTTTCGTTTTTCTCCTCTGCGTCATTCTCAACCACTATTCAGGCCAATTGATCCACAAGGCAACACGCGAGACGGCCCGGCGAATTCTCGCAATCTGTCTTGTCCTGGATTTGACAGTGCTGATCTACTACAAGTATTTCAACTTTATTTCAGATCAGGCCGCTCTCATCCTCGGATATCTGAACGTCCACTGGCATCCGGGCTACCGGGTGGCGCTGCCCATAGGCGTCTCGTTTTTTGTGTTCAAGGCCATGTCCTATCCCATCGAAGTGTATCGTGGCCTGGAGACGCCTCCGCGCAAATTGACGGATTTCGGAGCGTGGCTCTCTCTGTTCCCTGATTTTATTGCCGGTCCTATCGTCCGGTTTTCCGATGTGAGCCGCGAGATTTTCAGCAGAAAAGCCACGGTGGACTTGTTTTTCAGCGGATTGACGAGATTTGCAGCCGGTCTCGCAAAAAAAGTGCTCATCGCCAACCATCTCGGATTCGTGGCAGACAGAGTATTCAGTCTCGCTGCGAATGAATCCTCTGTTCCTTTGGCATGGCTGGGGCTGGTGTGCTACACCTTTCAGATTTATTACGACTTCTCGGGCTACTCGGACATGGCGATCGGCCTCGGGCGCTTCTTCGGCTTTCACTTTCCCGAAAATTTCAGTCAGCCTTATCGCGCGCAGAGCGTAACCGAATTCTGGCGGCGGTGGCATATGACGCTTTCCCTGATGGTTCAGGGACTTCCTCTGGTTCCCCCTGGGGGCAAACCGGAAAGGCGCGCTGCGCAGCTATTTCAACTTGTTTCTGGTATTCCTTCTTTGCGGCGCCTGGCATGGCGCTGCATGGACTTTTATAATCTGGGGAATGTATTACGGCGTGCTGCTGGTCGCCGAATTGATTCTGAAAGATCGGTTCAAGTTTCGGATCTCGGGTGTTCCGGGCAACCTCTATACGATGTTGGCGGTAATGATCGGCTGGGTGATTTTCCGCAGCGCAGATTTCAAGTCGGGTCTGGCATTCTTGCAGCTGTTGTTCGGGTTTCAGCCAAAGACGACTGCGTTCGCGTATTTTCCATTCCGATATTATCTCCAGAACGACGTCATCCGTCTATCTGGCGGCGGCCGGCATTTTTGCCTGGTTGCCCGTGGAGCGCTTTGAAAACCGGGGTTTCTGGCAATCCGTTCCTGGGGTTGCGGTAGCCGGAGTGACATCCCTGTTATTAATCGTCTATTCCGCGATCGTACTGTCGACCGTGGGTTTCAATCCGTTTATTTATTTCCGATTCTGAATGCGGGACACGATGACAAGGGCGATCAAGATTTCAGCGATTGGACTGTTCATGCTCGCCATTGTAACCCCGATCGTTCAGCAAGAACTGAACTTGATTCCGGTGTGGCCGCTGCAGGAGAACCGTCTGAAGAAGGAACGGCCTGCGAATTGGAAGGCGCTGTTTGAAACCGGCACGATCTTCGCAAGGCAATTTGAAGAGTATTTCAACGATCACTACGGATTGCGGGACCTTCTGATTCGCACCAGAAACCAGATAGATTACACGGTGTTCCACAAATCGGAGAAGATAGTCATCGGCCGTGACGGCTGGCTGTTTTACAAATCGGTGGTGGAGGATGAAGAGATCGGCGCCGAAAAGATGACTGCAGCTGATTGGGACGGCATATTCGCTCGGGTGTTGAAGTTGAATCGAATACTGGCCTCCCGCGGCATCACTCTGGTAATGCTGGTCAGTCCCATGAATAACTCGATTTATCCCGAGATGCTTCCCGCCGGCGCCCCCCGCCGGCCGAGTCCCACCAGTTTTGAGCGCTACCTTGCGTTTTTGCATGCTCATCCGGAGATTGTGACTGTAGACACGTTTCCCCTGTTGAAGAAGCTCAAGGAAAGTATGCAGGTATATTATAAGATGGATTTTCATTGGACCGACGCTGCCGGGGCATATGCCGCCCGAGATCTGATCCAGAGGCTGGGAAGCCTGAGCGGGAAAGGGAGCCTGTGGGAAAAGCCGATTCAGATAGTCATTAAGAAAGATCTGGCCGGCGGAGAAAGCCAGGCCTTGGGATTGCTATGGCAGACCTATGAAGAGGCGCCGTATCCCGCCGGCCCCCGCCCGGATCTGGATCTTGGGAGCTATACCCAGGGGCAAAATAACAACGAATGGACTTATTCCACCAAGCTGTCCGACAAGTCTGGACTGATACCGGATACCGTAATGTTCGGGGATTCATATGCCGACGCCTTTTTGAGGGCGGGATTTACAGCATACTTCGCGCATTTCCAGAAATACTCCATTTGGGATTTCGCACAGAAATTCCAGAGTGTTCCAGATGGCACACGATTCCTGATTTTCGAGCTTCTCGAGCCTATTAACTTCCTTACCGCTCTGCCCTTCTGGCCTGATGAACTGAAATCCAATTGAGACACAAGATCGGCTGAGTTCCGCTACCATCTTCCCCGAGAGGCTTCCTTCCCGCTCATGGACTGGAAATAAGTGAAATAGTCGCAAGAGTCACCAAAATCCCTAAATTCCTGCAATGTCTCGCAGGATCTCCCTTTAATATTGGCAACATCGTTTCGGCGTCACGCCCCGTCGCATAGTGTCTCGGTGGAGATAGAGCAGCCACGACTCAAATTCACTGAATGATTCGCGTACTCGAAACTCGGTGCGCTGTCCAGACGGCATTCGGGTCAATAGCGCACTTCAACAATCTCCGCCACGCCGAAAACGGCCTACACGGTCTGGATAGTGCGTGAGGGGTTATTGACCCGATCGGGAATTCCGGACAATAACGATCTGGGACGGTCAATATCCTGACACCCCCAGTCAGTTGTCATAGGATCACAGCAAGTTCAGAGGCCGGGCGGGGATTTGTCTGCCCCGCCATCCCTTTCCGGGTGTAGAATCCTGTCAAAACGGCTCACAGCTGTGGTTTAGAAGCCGAGAAGTTAAACTTAATCTCTCAAGTACGAACTTGAGGACCCCAGAGGCGAGACGAGCGGAGGCCTTGACGTGGATTTCGATCGAATGCGCGGCTCGTCCTTCCTACCCGCCTTTTCAAATTCAAGACATCCGGGGAGAGTTCCATGACTCGCAAATCCAGGATTGTGCCGACTGTCGCATTCTTGTCGTTTCTGATGATGGCGATGATTCAGAATGGAGGCACGCGTTCGGCAAGAGAACCTGCTGACTGTGTCAATCCATATATAGGCTCGATCAGCCCAAAGACCGGCGGCACATCCCCGACGGTGCTCGTGCCTCACGGAGTAGTTGCGGTGGCGCCGCAATTCACTCCTGGAATCGGAGACAAGTATCTGGCCGACAAAATATTCGGCTTTCCAGCCGGTCCCGCGAGTATTATGCCCAGCAACGGCAGCATCAAGACGAATAACAGAGAGAACGCCTCGAGGTTTGATCATGACCAGGAGACGGCGACCCCTTATTACTACCAGGTTCTCCTCGAAGACAGTAATATCAATCTCGAGTACACCGTCACGGATAACTCGATCTACTTCCGATTCACTTTCCCGCAGGCTGCCAGTTCCAATGTTATGCTGAGCCTGGCGCGCTCCAATGCATCCATCCAGATCGTCGGGGACAACGCCATTGAAGGTTCCGCCGCCGGCGGCGGAGGCCGAGGAGGGAATGCGGCCGCCGCGGGATCCCCGACTTACTTTCGCGCAGAACTCAGCAAGCCGTTCCGATCGTTCGGGACCTGGAACGGCCAGAACATTTCGCAAGGTTCGAAATCTCAGTCAGGGAATAGCATCGGCGCGTTTGTCAGCTACCCCACCTCCAAGGGCGACCAGGTGGAGATGAAAATCAGTATTGCTTCCGCCCGAAGTCAGGATGAAGCACACCAGATCCTGGCAAAGGAGCTGCCCCCCTGGGGATTTGAGCAAACAAAGAACAAAGCCAGGACTCTCTGGAACCAGTCCCTCAATCTGATCAAGATCGAAGGCGGTGTCGAGGAACAACGTGCCGTGTTTTACACCGCGCTTTATCGAACCATGGGGAGGAAGGGGAACGTCTGGGACACCCATCGTTGCGCCTATCCGCTTCAAACCATCATCGAGCCTGCAGAAAACATGAAAGCAATCCAGGGATTCATAAAGGACTATGAAACCTCCGGATGGTTGACCGATTCGGGCGCAATGATCGGACATCACTCCACGGCCGTGATTGTAGATGCTTATAGGAAAGGCCTGCGGGATTTCGAGGTGAACAAAGCCTACGAAGGCATGAAGAAAAACCACGTGGAAGCGACCATGATCCCGTGGAAAGACCGGGGTTCCATAACAGAGCTGGAGCAGTGCTATTTTGACAAAGGATTCTTCCCCGCGCGGCCCGTCAGGGAGGATGCCAAGGTAGCCGATTTGGACAAGTGGCGCGCCGCGGTAAACCGGCTGACGGGTTCGCAAATGCCGTACCAGATCGCCTGGCTTCCTGACATCCATGTCAAAGAGTGGGTGACTCAGGTCGATTCGTGGCACAGAAGACAGTCTGTCTCCGTCACCCTCGAGCACAGTTATGACGATTGGTGTCTGGCTCAGATGGCCAACGCTCTGGGCAAGACCGCGGATTATGATGTGTTCATGAAGAGGGCCCATAACTATCAGAATCTCTTTGACCCGCGAATCGGGCTGATGGCCCCCAAGACGGCGGACGGAAACTGGGTCGAACCTTTTGACCCGAAACTGTCGGGCGGTTTCGCAGGGGAAGAGTATTTTGCCGAATGCAATTCCTGGTTATATACCTGGAGTGTTCAGCATGATGTGCAAGGCTTGATCAATCTGATGGGAGGAAGAGATCAATTCATCGCAAGGCTGAATGCGCTGTTTACAGAACAGTATGTCATGGACAAACCGGCTTTCCTGGGACAGTTTCCGGATATGTCGGGATTGATCGGGATGTATTCCCAGGGCAACGAGCCCGCCTTTCACATTCCCTATCTTTACGATTTTGCAGGAGCTCCGTGGATTACTCAGAGGCGAGTGCGCGAGATCATAAAGCTGTGGTACAACGCGGGGCCGTTCGGGTTGAGTGGCGACGACGACGGCGGTGCGATGTCATCGTGGTATGTGTTCTCGGCAATGGGCTTCTATCCGGTATGCCCCGGCCAGCCGGTATATGAGATCGGAAGTCCGATTTTCGACAAGTCCACTCTCGATGTAGGCGGCGGAAAGACCTTTGTCATTGAAGCGCGGAATGTATCGGATAAGAACAAGTACATTCAATCTGCCACATTAAATGGGCAAGCGCTGGACAAGCCGTGGTTTACGCACGCGGACTTGCTCAAGGGAGGAAGGCTCGTTTTCGAGATGGGCACCCGACCCAACGTGAATTGGGGCAGCGCGCAGGAGAGTGCACCGCCCTCCATGTCCCCAGTTTCCCGCTAATGGAAAGTGTCCATGCGCCGGGGTGCACCTAGTCCCTAAACCAGCATGATTTTTTAGCGAAAAAAGATGAAACAACCTGGAATGTGCGTCGTTATTGGTTATAATAGGAATTAGCAAATAACCACTACAACCAAAAGGAGCACATTCCAGGTGAACAAAAGAAACCACAAAATCTACCTCAGAGACAAGCAAAATCTTGAAACCCGATTGGAACGGAAGCAGTATCCGGACCAGCCCGATCCCATGTTCAAAGACTCGAACATCCATTACGAGATTTCCGAGAGAACACGTGCCGTTGGCTGCGGAGGCGTCGGGGCTATGCACAAGCTGGTATGCAAGCTGGGATTGGATCAGGCGATTAACCAGAATGTGGCTCTGCTCAAGATCCACGTGCCGTATTGGGAATCGGATCACGTGTTGAACATCGCCTACAACGTGCTCACTGGCGGAACGTGCCTGGAAGATATCGAGCGCCTGCGCAATGATGAGGCTTATATGAACGCCCTCGGAGCTGACAGGATTCCGGATCCCACGACGGCGGGAGATTTCCTGCGGCGATTCGACGAGGATTGGATATTCGGACTCCAGGAAACGTTTAACGAAACCAGGCGCAAGGTCTGGAGTTTGCAGGACGCCTCCTTCCGGAAGGAAGGCATCATCGACGTGGACGGAACCGTTGCCGAAACTACGGGCCAGTGCAAAGAAGGAATGGACATCGCCTATAACGGGATTTGGGGCTACGCTCCGTTGCTTGTGACTCTGGCCAATACGAGCAAGACGCTCTACCTGGTCAATCGACCCGGCAACCGGCCGTCTTCTGACGGAGCAGCTGTATGGATGGACCGTGCGATTGATCTCACGATTCCGGTATTCCAGAAGGTCTGGCTGCGGGGCGACACGGATTTCTCCTTGACCAGCAACTTTGATCGATGGGACGAGAAGGTTAGTTTTGTTTTTGGCTACGACGCCAAAAAGAACCTCGTCGATATGGCGGATGCCCTGCCGGCGAGCCATTGGAAGGTGCTCCAACGGCCTCCGCGCTATGAGATCAAGACCGAAGAGCGGCAACGCCCCGATAACGTAAAAGAACAGGTGGTCAAGCAGAGGGAGTTCGAGAACATCCGCCTGGAGAGTGAGCAAGTTGCCGAGTTCGACTATCGTCCGGGGCAGTGCAAGAAGACCTATCGGATGGTTGTCGTGCGGAAAAACCTGACCATTCAAAAAGGAGAACGCCGGTTGTTCGATGATGTCAGGTGCTTTTTCTATATCACCAACGATCGCGCCATGAGCATGCAGGAAGTCGTCTTTTTCGCCAACGACCGCTGCAACCAGGAAAACGTCATTGGTCAACTGAAAAGCGGGATCAATGCGTTGCGAATGCCATCGGACGGTTTGGAGTCCAACTGGGCTTACATGGTCATCGCGGCGCTGGCATGGAATCTGAAAGCCTGGTATGGCTTGGTGACCCTGGCGCCCGTGGCACGCCGGGACATCTTGCGAATGGAATTCAAGAGGTTCCTGATGAGCTTCATCCAGATACCATGTCAAATCGTGCAGACCGGCCGACGGCTGATATTTCGTATTCTCAGTTACAGCAAGCATCTGGAAACATTCTTCTCCACGTTCGACCACATACGGGAGCTCAAGTTTTCATGACCCAGAGCGTCGGCAATATCCCGGTTCGCCGGCGCAAATGAGAAAAAGGGAGAAAGGGGCGCATCGAAGGCAGATAAGGAAAGCGAAAAGGTAGAAAACAGGAGGCGGAAGTCTGCCTTGAATGTGCATTGTCGTGTCAATGGGCAACAATCAGCGTGGGGAAAATGGCCACCAACTGAGAAAAACTACGACGACCACGGTCATGTTCAAACCTCGCTTGTTTTGGGCCTAGTGACGCATGAAAGGGTCATGCCTCTCTGGTCGGCAATTGTCGGAATCGGAATCGGTATCGCTATCGGCTTTTGCGGACTGGCGAGACCGATTGCGACTGCAACTGCGATTGCGATCCCGATGCCGATACCGATCCCGACGTTTTTGGCTTCCTGCTTCTATTTTCGGAAAAGCCTTTCATGCGCGTGGCGCGCACCCTACGACGCATGAAAATGGCAATCTGCCGGCGCGGACCTTCTGTAGAGGTTTGTGATCGTGGTCGTAACCATGGTCGGGTTTTAGCTGCTTGTTGACTGCCGATCATGATCACAACCGCGATGCTCGCTAAGGAAGCTATTTTTGGAACAGTCCTTCATGCACCTGGGGCGCACCCCTGACGCATGAAAATGTTGCGCTCTCGCCGCAGGTTTCCTGTGCCGCCCTTTCAGGGCTCCTACCACTCGATTCCCACTTCCCAGGGCTCACGCCCTGGGCTCTGCTGCTCCACCCCTTCGGGGTTTTCAAGGTCGTGCAATGCTTAGCCCTGAAAGGGCGGGACAGCAAAGCCCAGGGCGTGAGCCCTGGGTGGAGAACCGGAGATCTCAAGCCCTGAAAGGGCGGCACAGAAACACACATGTGGTTCGGCGCCGCAATCGGTCCTATTTTCGAAGCAGTCCCGGCATCCCGGCGGATAGATGAGATGAGAACGTCGGTTTCCTGATTATGGAGCGTCGTCAAGCTGCCTATGATCGACACACCATACAGCCCGTCAGTCGTGGACGAAAACATACTCCTGCATGCCGTTTTGAAGGACGTAAAAGCTATGTACCCTGAAGCCGGACATCAGGAGAGAGGTCACACGGGGCATAAGGTGGACAGGGGCGCAGCCCTGCCGACCCTGCGGTATAGAGCAGCGTTTCAGCATCGATAAGCTTGAATCTTGAGTGCCAAGTCATCCAACCCTGCTGGTGTTCACCTCGCTCCTGACCGCCTGACCCCCCTTGGGAGCCTGATCGCTTCCCGGTGAGGCGGGTGTTGGTGATTTCGATTCGCCCGAAGCGTTCGCGCATAGCTTGTCGCCGGACTTGCCGTCCATGTCAATGCTGCCCTTGAATCTGGCGCCATCCTCAATGGAGATCCGGGGAGCCGAGATGTTGCCTCGCACGTTTCCCGTGCCTCGGACAATGATTTGATCCTGCCCGAACAAATTACCTTCGACTTCTCCTTCGATGGTGACAAGCTTGCCGTAGATGTCGGCTTTAACGCGGCCGTTTTTGCCGATCGTGACGTTGTTCTGCTTCAGGTCCACCTTACCCACGACCCGCCCTTGAATCACGAGGTCTTCATCTCCCGTCAGGTCGCCTTTGATGGAAATCGAAGGACCGATAGTAGCGCTCTCCCGGCGCGTATCCATCGGATTACCGCGCGGAACGGGAATGTTGGTGGCCGCCTGTTCCGGCAGCTGGCTGTCGCCGTCTGGTCTCTTAAACTGGTAGTCGCCTTCTGGTCTCTTAAACATTATGAACCCCCCGAAAAATCGAGCATGTCTCTCCGATGCGTCCTTCTCGGACACTTAGACGCTCTGTGTGGACTTTCCCAACATCACGCAAGGACTGTGCCAGCCGAGGGTTTCGATCTGCGTGGTGCCTTATCAGGGGCTTGCGGCGATGCCGGCGGGCAGCGCGCCGCCCGTTTCGCGACAAGCAGGGCAAATTTCCCTGAAATCGCGTCCGACGATTCAACCGCAACGCAGCCAGAGCCCCGGCAATAGAGGATCTTCTGCGGGGGATGCGGTCTCTCCGGCAACCTGGAAACAGCCTTCGAGGGGTTCATCCATAGGCAGCGGTCCCTCGTGGAAACGCGCAGTGCCGGGGTCTTGCCTTCCACCAGTTCGAGAACGAGGAAGTGCTTGCCACCCGCTATGCGGGCGGTGGCTGACGTAATGGCTTTTCGAGGCTCAGGTGCCGATCCAGCTACCTGCGCACGAACCGGAAGCCGAGGAGCGCCCACGACCGCCTGGCAAAGTCAAGGACGCTCGGATCGTTCCGGCGTTCGCCACGGAGGAAAAGTTCGAGTGCGCCGGCTCTGCCCTGAACCCGCGCCACGAGTTCGATGCCTCGATCGGCAAATCCGCTGCGCCCGGCGATAGCGGCGTCGGTCTTCATCAAATCGGCGTCCACAGCAATACGGAGCGCAAGGCGGCGCGAGACATCACGTTCCATCCCTGCCCCGCACTTCAGCTCCCAGTCGTAATCCACGGATGTTTTCTTGACGATCTTGCTGCCGCTGACGTAGCCGTCGATGCGGAAATTGCCCCTCTCGCCATGCGCGTCTGCCTGCAACCCGGCAACGTTCCAGTCGACGCTGGCCATTTTCGACCGATCGATCACATGGCGTGAGACGTGGTGAAAGAGGAAGCCGACCGTGACGCGCTTACGCCTGATGCCCATCGAGCCATCAAGGGTGAAGTCGGCCTGATTCGGATCGATGGTTCTGAACTCGCTCCCCACGATCGTTTCGAGATCAGCCAGCAGGTTGATATACCCTTTGCTCCAGTCGACGATAGTGACGTCCCCGCCAAAGTGGGTGTCCCACCTGAACTGAGTCTCGCTGGGTGCAAAACGCGCCAAAGCCAGATGAAACCGATAAGCCGAGATCAGTTTCACTTTGAACGGGCCGGATGAGTTCGCATCGGGGGCCGGCGTTGGCGATTGTGCTGCTGCGGTTATTCCGGCGAGGCACACGGCAGCCGCCGCGCATGCACACCAAATCCCCTTTCGTGTTCGTTGCACCGGTTGTCTCCCAATCGCCAAATGCGACTCGACGCCCGGCTCAGGGCAATCGAAAAGGAGCCGGGCCGCGGCCGAACTCGTAGGCACGATGTGGGCAGGGCGTTGTTGCCACAAACAGCCTGGGCAATTCCCCACAGCCGCCCCTCTTTGATCACCCTCCGCTCGCTTCACCGGGATTTCGAAGGTGGTGGCGCTGGCGGGCGCTGCCTCGAGCGTGTCCTTCATGCCGCTCAGACCTTCCCGGTGAACTCGACGATGGGCGCCCTGCCCGGATCATTGCAGGCCATGTCGTCGGGCTCCGTCAGAACCCACGATTTTCCTCCTGCGGCTGCGCACCTGTAACCTTTATCGCCAGCCGCTGAGTCTCATAAGTCGGGTGGATGACGGAAACCGTGAGCGCCTTCTGGCATTTTGTCTATGCGGCAGCGACGTTGCGCGGCTCGGGCGCCCCTGCAATCTCCACGGGGATCGAGCCGAAACGGCGACGATACATCACCGGCGCATCACACGTTGAATCGAGCACAGCGGCCGTCTTGCTCGTCTTGATGGCGCCGATGACGTGGACCGTCGGGGTGTAGCAGGCCGGCGCGATCACATCCGGGTTGCGGCTGTATTCATTGATGCCAGCGGCCAATCCCGGCGCGTTGATGAAGTCCCCCGTCAGTATCTTGCTTCCGTTCACTTCAGGAGATAGGAAGGTCGAGCCGCGTTTCCGGTTGAGTTCCACGCCAAGGCCTGCGCTCGTCTGGCTTCCTGCCGGGTCCTCAGGTTCGTAGTTGAGAGACTATGTTAATCTCCCGGCCTCTAAATCACAGCCATGATCTGCTCTGGCAGGATTCTACACCCTGAAAGAATGCGCGGACAGACAAATCCCCGTCCGGCCTCTGACCTTGCTGTCGTCCTATGACCACTGACTTGCGACGTCAGGATACTAATCGTCCCCAGATCGTTATTGTCCAGGAGTCGCGTTCGGGTAAATATCCCCCACATATCATCCAGCCCGAGGAGACCGTTTACAGCGTGGCGGAGTTGTTGATGTGAGCTGTTCGCCCGAACGCCGTTGGACCATATACCAGTTCCCGAGAAGCCGACTACCTCCAAGTGATCCCAGTCAATATATAGAGTTGGTGTCGATCGTTACGTATACTTCTGACTTGGTCAAATGCCGCAGGTCCCGCCACTTGAGAAAACTTTAGTTCCCTCATACGCCGTCTTACCGTAGTAGTCTTACGCAACACGGTCTATTCTGACTCCAGGAGCGCGAAGATGACAGAAACCAGCGATACAATTGGCAATATGGTACAGAACAGCACGCTGACCGGGATGGCGATGGGCTATTTCCGCAGCCGAGTTTTGTGCGCGGCCGCGCGTCTGGGCGTGGCAGACGCTTTTGGCGGTCAGGAGCGAACTGTCGATCAACTCGCGAGTCTCTGCAAGGCCGAACCCGCCTCGCTGCACCGCCTGTTGCGGGCTCTCGCCAGCTTCAATGTTGTCGCTGAAACCGCGCCAGCACGCTTCGTTCTGACGCCGTTTGGCGAGCCTCTGCGCAAAGATGCTCCTGGTTCAGAGTGGGCCGGGATTGTCTTCTGGGCGGACCTGCTCGCCGACAGTTGGTCGTACCTGACGGAGTGCGTCCGCACCGGAGACAACGCGTTTCGTATTATGGAGCGCGAGGGTGTGACGTCGCGCTGGTCCAAGGACCCGAAGGCCGGGGCAATCTTCCGCGCCGTCATGGGTACGGCACCTGCGGAAGACGATATGCCCATAGCACGTGCCTGGGACTTCTCCAATTACCACATGGTCGCCGACCTCGGCGGGGGCGGCGGTGCGCTGATCTCCGCGGTTCTCATGGCCTTTCCGAACCTGCGCGGTATGCTGGTCGATCGACCGGAATCCATAGATCAGGCAACGTTGCGTTTCGAATCGGACAGACTTGCCGTTCGATGCGAGCTTCTGGCTGCCGATTTGTGCAACTCTGTCCCTGCCGGAGCTGATGTCTACATGATGAAACACGTGCTTCACGGCTATGAGGATGTGGCAGCAATCGGAATCCTCCGCAACTGCCGGTCCGTTCTGCCCGAAGAGGGTCGTCTCCTGGTGATCGAATTCGTTCTGCCAGATGTCGTCGATTATGCCGGCTCGGAACTGGAGCTTCGTTTGATGAGCGACCTGAACATGCTGGCCGTCACTGGAGGCAAAGAGCGCACCGCAATGGAATGGAAAGCCTTGCTGAGAAGTTCAAGGTTCGAATGTCGAGGCATAATCCCGGTTTCTGGAGAGTCGGTTTCGATCATCGAGGCAGTCCCGGGAAGCTGATCTCTCGCAAATATGGGCGAGGGAGTCAGGAGTTCAGCAGAATCCTTCTGGTTTCTTTCACAGCATATCACTCCGCCGCAAGACAGCCATATGAGCCGCCCGGCATGCATTTCCCGCTGATCCAAAAACCGCCGCAAGTCGCGACAACAAAGTCGGTTGTAATCTGTTCCAATCGTACCGATAATAGCCGTAAGGCTGACTCTCACGATGATGTTTGCACGCCAGTCGCAGGGTGGATACGCTGGTCAGCCTGCTTACAGGTTAGGCAACTGAACGAGCAGACGAATCACACGCTGGTTCTGGTTTGCGAAGTTGTCGACGAGCGTGCGAATCCGGTGACTGAGGGCAAGACATGCTGAACGCCAAGGACTTCCGCCGTATCGCGCTGGGGATGGACGACACGATCGAGAGCGCGCACATGGGACACCCTGACTTCCGGGTCAAAGGCAGGATCTTCGCGACCCTGCATCCCGATCACCAGTCGGGAATGGTTAAACTCACACCAGACCAGCAGCAGGACTTCGTGCGGGCGAATCCCGCAGCATTTATGCCCGAGAACGGCGCCTGGGGGCGGCAGGGATGCACGAGCGTGCGGTTGGATTCGGTCGATGAGGACACACTCGGCGAGGCGATCACACTCGCATGGCAAAACACCGCCAAGAAGCGTGTTACTGGACGGTCGAAATCCAAGCGAACAACGGGACCATTTCGGCCATCGCGCAAGCGCTGATTTTAGCGACCATGAGCCACGAGGCCTAACCCGCGCGTGCACCCGACGGGCGCGCAAAGCAAGAGCGCACCGGGCGGGTGACGCGCTGGTCGTTATTCATCGTTTCTTCCCACCCGAAACTATTATCGTGGTTTACCCGACAGTCCTAGCCCTGCGCAGCGCATCAGAGAGCTATTTCAGCTTTGCGTACTCAGACTTTGCAGCGATCAGGACAGGTATGTCAGGGTCGGCGTTTTTCCAGAGCGTGAGAAAATCTTGATACGCGGCACTGGCCTTCGCGGTGTCTCCTTGCAACACATAGGCGCGGGCGAGGCCGAGATGCGCCAGCGCGCCGATGGGTTCGTTGAACACGATACCCCGATGGTCGAGTATCTTCAGAAATTCGGCGGCGGCTTCGCTTCCCCGACGCGCGGCCAGATACGCTTCGCCGCGCACAAAAACCGGGTACGAGGCGGTCCAAACGTAAGTACCGGAGTCCGTCACTCCCAGCTCATACGGTGCAGCGGCTTTGAGACTCTCAATGGCCTCAGGAGCATTTCCCTTGCTGACCGCAATCTTTGCGCGCAGGGTTGGCAGGTAATTGAACTGCACGATTGTGTCTTCCGGGAACCGCTTGCCCAAGTCGTCGGCCAGCACCTGCGCTCTCGCGGCGTCCCCCGCATACGCCAAGGCCAGCCCAGCGCCGTACCGCACATCGTGGCCTGCCGAGCGCTCCATTGCCAAAGTGGCACGCCGTCGGGCTTCGTCTGCGTTGCCGAACAAGGCTTCCCTCAGACCAGACTGGGCAGAGTACGCTGCGGCAGTTTCTTTTTCTTCGGCCTGTTCGGAGGAATTCACCGCCCGGCGGGAAAACTCCCGGGCGTCCCTGAGCCGCCCGGAATAGGCGGCAGAATCAGCTTCGTACCCGAGTAGCATGTCTTCCACTCCCGGCTTGCCCGCTGACCCTGCAACCTGCTGCGCCATCCCCGCCGCATCGTTCTGCAAAAAAGCAATCTGATACAGGGCAAGATGGAAGAAAGGATTTTTCAGCTTTCGTCCGAGAGCTTGCCCATAGGTGGCCTTCGCCTCTTCGAGGCGATCAAGAGCGGTGTAGCTGAACATGAGGATCACGTAAGAGATGGGATTGTCCGGATTCAAACGGATAGCCTCGGTGGCTTCTTCAACTGCTTTCTCATATCGTCCGAAGACCGCGTAAATTATCCCCGACAGGAAATCGTGCGGTATCTCAGAGCGGGGATAAGCCTGTGCGCAAAGCTCGCAGGTTTGTTCGGCCTTTTCCATGTTCCCTGTGACCATCATGTAGAAGGAAGCCGTGATGAAATACTTCTCCAGCTCACTCGTTCGGTCGCGGAGTTCGTAAGCCTTTCGGGTGTAGTCGGCAGCCATGCCGGATTCTCCAATATCCCCATACACGCGGCCAACCCATGCGTAGGCGAGGGCAAAATTGGAGTCGAGTTCGATGGCATGCTTAAAAAACGGAATCGCTGCGGCCGACCCGGTTGTGCTCGCGACTTTACGGCCCGAGCTGAAGGCCTTAAGGGCTTCAAGCGACGGCGTACTGGCCTGTTCCAGAGGGGTATCAAACTTCTGCACCGTGCTCAGCGACTCACCCAGTTTGTTCCGAATTTCCGATGCTGTCTTTCCCAGAGCATCGAGCACATGGTTCTTGTCGCTCGCCTGCGCTTCCGTGCTCGCCAGTGATTCCCCGCTTATGCAGTTGACCGCCTTGAGGGTCAGAAGGTACTGCGTGCCAATCTGCGCTATCGAGCCTTCGAGAACTGCCGCGCTTGCCGTTCGCTGACAAATCTGCCGTGTAATCTGAGGGGTGAGTTTCACATCCAGGTTTTGGCCCATCATCTGCAGGGTCTGCTGGATTTGCTGATCAGAGACAATGCTCAGGTAGGGTGATTGTTCCAGTTGCACGGAAAGCCCCTGCCGCAGCGTGCCGTCGAAGACCGTGTCGCCGGTCGTGTTCGTGAAGTCAGCAAGGACGATGGTGTCCTTCTCAGTCAGTGCGTGGGCCTTCCGGGAGAAAACCCACCAACCGCCCACCGCCAGTCCCATGACCAGCATGGTTGCCCCAATGGCAGCCCCCCATCGAATGGATTTCCGGGTGGGCTTCAACCCGGTTCCGGCTGCTGCGACGGCTGCCCGACCCGAATCTGAATCACGCTTCAGCCGCTGCAGATCCGTGCGAATTTCCGCAGCGCTCTGGTAGCGCAGTTTACGGTCTTTCTCCATTGCTTTCGTGATGATGCGTTCCAGTTCTGGAGATATATCGGGATTTGCTCGCGCTGGCGGGGCTGGCGCTCGGTTCAGAATCGCGTCGTGAATGACTGCGGTGGTTTTGCCGGGAAACGGCATCCGACCCGTTGCCATCTCATACAGCACGGCCCCGAACGAGAACAAGTCTGTCCGCGCATCCAGTTCTTCGCCGCGCGCCTGCTCCGGCGACATATATGCCAGAGTGCCCACGGCTGTCCCGGGCCTGGTGAGCAACTCCTCCGTCGCAGCTGTCATCATGGACGCAACACTCGCACCCCCGCCGCCGGGAGTTAACTTTGCCAGACCAAAATCAAGAATCTTGGCGTGCTCCCGCCTGGTAATGAAAACGTTGGCGGGTTTGATGTCCCGGTGAACGATGCCTTCGGCGTGGGCTGCCTCGAGCGCCTCCGCAATTTCGATTCCCCAGTCCAGCACCTGCTCCAGCGCGAGCGGCCTGCCTTCGACGCGGTGCTGCAGTGTCGCACCGTCCAAATACTCCATGACAATGAAGGCCTGCCCGTTGACCTCGTCAATCTCGTGGATGGTGCAGATGTTCGCGTGGTTCAGCGCCGAGGCGGCTTTGGCTTCGCGTTGAAAGCGGGCGAGCGCCTGAGGGTCTCTGGCTACATCATCCGGAAGAAACTTCAGGGCGACAAAGCGATTGAGTTTGTTGTCCTCGGCCTTGTAGACAACACCCATACCCCCGCGACCGAGCTTTTCAAGGATTCGATAGTGCGAGATGGTCTGGCCGATCATGGATTAAGAATACCGTATTCTACGGTTTTAAGCACAAGCTAGTCAACGTCAAGAGAATGCTTGGAAAAGCCCTGTCGCATTGTATCCCCCCTGGCAAGGTTGAAGTGTCTGAGCGAGAGGATGCGGTTGGAGTTAGCCGCCCGGTTGGTGCAGAAGCGTTTGTTAGATGGGCAGTGGGGCAATGTCGTCTGCGCTCCAAAATTTGACAATGAGATGCCTTTGTCGACTTTCCTCTTGACAGGCCAAATGAAGCGGCGTAGCTTTCATTTGGCCTAACCAAAGGAGCTAAACATGCCCGAAACGAAGTCTGAGGTTATGTACGGCACTCTGGATCTGATCGTGCTCAAAGCCCTGGACACGCTCGGGCCGCTGCACGGCTTTGGAATTGCCGAGCGCATTCACCATGTATCAAGGGAACTGCTGACGCTGAACCAGGGGACGCTCTATGCGTCATTGGCGCGGCTCGAACAGAGCGGCTGCATCAGCTCGAAGTGGGGAACCAGCGAGAACAACCGGAGGGCACGCTACTACTCGATCACCAAAACCGGCCGCCAGCGGCTTGCGAAAGAAGCCGAAAACTGGGAGCGGATGGCGGAATTCATCAGCCGCGTGCTCCAGGGCGCGTTTTAGGAGGCTTACCGTGCTTACTCGATTCAGATCCGTGATCGGTATGCTGGGCGCCTTCTTCCGTAGGAGCAAGCTTGAAGATCGTCTGCGAGACGAGTTGCAGTTGCACATTGACCTCCTCACCGAAAAGAACATACGCCTCGGCATGGCACCTGACGAGGCACGGCGCCAGGCGCGCATTGCTGTAGGCGGCTTCGAGCAGGCCAGGGAGACTGTCCGAGACGCGCGGGGCTTCGGTTTTCTCGAAGACAGCGGACGCGATTTTCGCTACGGCCTGCGACAGGTGTGCCGCTCGCCAGGCTTCACCGCCGTCGCCGTCCTCACGCTTGCCCTGGGCATCGGCGTCAATGCCGCGATTTTCAACGTGGTACAGGCAACCCTTCTTCAGCCATTGCCGATTAGACAGGCCAGCCGCCTGGTGGTGATCTGGGTGAACAACCTCGAACACGGCTGGAGTCGGATCGGGCCGACGGGACAGGACTACCTGGATTGGAAGGAGCAGAGCGAGTCTTTTGACGACCTGTTCTTGTTCGAACACGGCAGCGGAACCGTGACCGGACTAGGCGAGCCCGAGCAAGTGGCAGGCCTGCGAGTAACAACGAATTTCGGCGACTTTTTTGGAATCAAGCCCGTCTTGGGTCGGACGTTTCGTCTAGATGAGGCCGGAGGCCGCCACAACTTCGTAATCCTGGGCTACGGCTATTGGCGGCGGCACTTCGGTTCCGCCCCGTCTGTGATCGGGCGCGGCATGACGTTGAACGGCGAGCCGTACACGATTATCGGAGTCTTACCCGCAGATTGCGCCGCTCTATTTCCGGCGGATGTGGTCGTGCCCTTCGACACCGACTGGGTAAAGCGTGTTGATACCAATCTTGGCGTTTTCGGCAGGCTGAAGCCCGGAGCCAACTTAAGGCAGGCTACTGGGGAGATGAGCGTGATCGCGGAACGGATCGCAATCGCGCGTCCGTCACGGAAAGGCTTTGGCGTAGTTTTGGTGCCGCTCGAAGACGTGCGCGTGGAGTACCTCCGGCCTGCGCTGCTGGTCTTGCTTGGTGCCGTGGGTTTTGTACTGCTCATTTCTTGTGCCAATGTCGCCAACCTCATGCTGGCGCGCTCCGTTGTGCGCCAGCGTGAAATGGCGATTCGGATGGCGTTGGGAGCCGGACGCCTGAGGCTGATCCGTCAGTTCCTCGTTGAGAGCACGTTGCTCTCACTCTGCGGCGGCGCCGCAGGTTCGCTTCTGGCGCTGTGGTCCATTGACCTGCTGAAAATCTTTGTGCCCGCACGTATTCCTGTTCCGAATGCAGCCGACACAGTCATGTTGCCGACAATTCACATGAATAGTTCCGCGTTTGCTTTCACGGTGATCATCTCGCTGTTAACAGGAATTATCCTCGGCCTCATTCCTGCGTTTCAAAGCCTGCGGTGCAACGTCGACGCATCGCTGAAAGAGGGTGGGAGAGGCTTGCTCGCTGGCCCGCGCGGACATCGTACCCGCTCGACGCTTGTTATTGTCGAATCTGCCCTGGCGTTTGTGCTGGTGATTGGCGCCGGCCTCATGATCAAGAGCTTTTGGCGCCTATTGGAGGCGAACCCGGGCTTTCATCCTGATCATCTGCTGACGTTGCGGATAAAATTGCCCGCGGATGCGAAGGACTCCAAATATCGGGAACCTCGCCAGCAGGCCGCCACCTTCCAGCGCTTCCTCGCCGGCGTCGAGGCAGTGCCGGGAATTCAGTCGGCCGCATTCGTGGAAATTGTTCCACTCAGCCAGGACGACATGGACATGGGACACTTCGTTGTCAAGGAAGATCCGCCTCTGCCCTCGGGGGAGCATCTCGCAGCGGATTTCAGGGACATTACTCCCAATTACTTTGCCACGATGGGCATTCCGCTGCTTGAGGGCCGAACCTTCAGGGAGCAGGACAACTTAGACCGCCCGCGCGTGGTAGTGATTGACGAGACCCTAGCCCGCTGGTTTTTCCCCAACCAGGATCCGATAGGCAAGCATTTGCAAATCACGGATGCCACGCGGCCCGCGCGCGAAATCGTCGGCGTCGTCGGCGGGGTTCGTGACACTGGCTTCGATCAGCAGCCGCGCCCCACGATTTACTTTCCCTCTCTGCAGAGCCCCGACCAGACAATGAGCCTGGTGGTGCGCACAACCTTGCCGCCCAGTAGCATTTTGCCCGCGATCAAGAAGGCAATTTGGTCGGTCGACAAGAACCAGCCTGTTTTCGAAGTCAGGTCGATGGACGAGATCATCTCGGGAATCGTCTCGGCGCAACGCACCGCTTTTCTCCTGCTGGGAGCCTTTGCCTTATTGGCGCTCGCGTTGGGGGCGATTGGGATTTATGGTGTGACTTCCTATCTGGTCAGTAAACGAACGCATGAAATCGGTGTCCGCATTGCGCTGGGCGCCCAACCGAGCGATGTTCTGCGCCTTGTGCTCGGCCACGGAGCTAGGCTGGCTGGTATCGGGGTCATCGGCGGTGTGGTGGCAGGCCTCGCACTCACGCGCTTGCTCTCAAGTTTGCTCTTCGGCGTCAGCGCGACCGATCCGTTGACGTTTGTCGGCGTTGCGATTCTGCTCTCCCTCGTCGCGCTCGCCGCCTGCTACATCCCGGCGCGGCGGGCGATGCGCGTTGATCCTTTGGTTGCGTTGAGATACGAATAGTCCTTCTTTGCACAAGTGACCGGCAACCCTTCCTTGGAACAGGCCCTCAAAAACATTTGGGGGCTTGCGAAGCTCCACCCGCACCCACGTGACGGATAGTCTGCAAGCCCGATTTGTGCCATTCCTGGTGATTGTTCCCGATTGATAAACCGGAAACTACGATTCTTACACCCGCGAAGTCCCGATCTGGGAAACCTGCGCCGGCGCACAGTGGCCGCCGCCACATTTCCCCGATCGCCGTAACTTGGGAGCTTGCCTCAGGGCCACTTGTCCGGATAGCCGCTTACATCAACCGGGACTGCCGACATTTTGGCCCGCCTCCCTACAGCCAATCCTTGATTGAGTTCACGCCTTCGCGTCCACGAATATTCCCTATGGCTTTCTTTGCTGCTGCTCCAATCTCCCCGCGTTCAGGAGCGACATCAGAATTCTTTAGGTACTTTTCGAGTACAGAAATCGCTTGTCTCGCCGCAGGACCGATCTTTCCTAACGTTTCAATTGAATCAAAGATCTCTTCGGAGTTCGCAGCTGATATCAGGTATTTTAGGACGGTCGCAACCGCATCTTTCGCACCTGGCCCCGAGTAACCCAGAGCAATAACTGCCCATTGGCTGAGTTTGCTCCTGTTATCCGCGACCAATTCCTCCAATGCCTCAACTGCCTTGGGAAACGCCTTGCCTATTTCCCCCAAGGCGAGGACCGCTTCGACTCGCACATCTACACTGTTATCTTTCTTGGTGACCTGAATCAGTGCCGATATGGCAGCTCCAGCCTTGGGGCCCTTTTCTCGAAGATCCCGAGCGGCATGCCATCGAGTCTGCTGATCCCGATTTGTAAGGTTCTGAATATCTGCCTGTGTGGATTGGACAGTTCGAATCTCGTCAGCACGTAACAGAGTTTCCTGGCAAAACAGTGCTGCAAGAATTGGCAACATGAGTTTTCCAATATTCATATGATCAGGATATCATTAAAGGCGGCCGCTTGAGAATCTGACTCTGAAGATCGTATTTGAGAGATCATATTAACTTCCCGGCCTCCAAATCATAGCTGTGACCTGCCCTGGGATCTGCGCGCATCTCCGAACGGGAAACCTGGTCCGATGTCACAATATCATGGCAGCTTCTGCTTATTCGCAGGGATCTCTTACCAGTGCTCGATACTTCATGCGGCGGATCGGCCATCGTACTTTGCTCTTGACAATCTAGGGAACAGGCATATTCTGCCCTTGATTGGCTAGAGGAGCGCTTTTATGACTGAAAAACCAAGCGATCTTGTTCAGGGCACCTTGGACATGCTCATCTTGAAGACCTTGAATCTCGAGCCCATGCATGGGTGGGGAATCACGATCCGCATCCAGCAGATCAGCAAGGGAGTGTTTCACGTCAACCCCGGTTCTCTTTTTCCTTCGCTGCGACGGCTGGAGCGATCGGGTTGGCTGCGCACGGAGTGGAGAGCGACGGAAAACAGCCGGCGCGCGAAATACTACATACTCACGGCCTCGGGCCGGACCCGGCTCAAGGTCGAAACACGAGAATGGGGCCGGCAGACGGCCGCGATCGCGAGAATTTTGGAAGCATCCTAGGGGGTGAGCCGATGTCGCTGCTCCGAATTATAGCGAGCGGGTTGCGTGCTTTGTTCCGGAAAGAGCGGCTGGAGCGTGAAACCGACGAAGAACTCCGCGAGTATTTGAAAATGGCGATCGATAATAAAACGAACGCCGGCATGAGTTCCGAGCAGGCACAGCGAACCGTGCGACTCGAAACGGGAGGGTTGGAGACAATCAAAGAAGAAGTGCGCAATGCCGGGTGGGAGTCTTCCTGGAGACAGTCTGGCGTGATCTGCGATTTGGTGCACGAATGCTCCGGAGGAATCCCGGATTCACTGCTGTCGCCGTCCTGACCCTCGCTATCTGCATTAGCGCCAACACCGTGATGTTCAGCATCATGAACACGATGTTGCTTCGTCCGCTGCCCCTCAGGAAATCCGACCAGATTGTTCTGCTTTGGGGGACGAATCCGCGCGGGTTCGGCTGGCGAGGCAAGACGGGCTTTTCTGCGCCCAACTTCCTGGATTTCAGAGAACAGAACCAGGTCTTTGAACACATGGCAACTTATAACAGCGGGCGGCTGGCACTCACCGGGGAGGATAACCCGCAGTTTATTAATGCCGGCATCGTGAATTCGAACTTTTTCAAAGTGCTCAACGTCCAACCCATTTTGGGCCGCGCGCTGCTACCGGAAGATGAGCAGACCGGTCGCAATCATGTAGCCCTGCTGAACTACTCACTCTGGCAAGCACGTTATGGCTCGGATCCGAACATCGTCGGCCGGATAATCAGACTCGATGCCGTACCTTATGTTGTGATCGGCGTCATGCCCGAGTTTGAGTTCTCCATACCCGGCTACTATCCCCGAAGGGACTTGTGGCTTCCTGCCGTGCTCCCGCGCGACAATGCCGGGCGCGGCCATAAATACCTCGGCGTGATTGCACGTCTCAAACCGGGTGCGACCTTGCAGGGCGCGCAGGCAGATGTTGATGCAATCTCGGCGCGGCTTGCCAAGGCATACCCGCAGGAAGTCCCGGCGGCAGACCGCACATTGGTTGTGAGTCTCCATGACCAGGTCGTCGGAGACATACGCCCCGTAGTGCTTATTCTTTTTGGAGCGGCCGGCTTCCTGCTGTTGATCGCCTGTGCCAACGTGGCCAACCTGCAACTGGCGCGCGCTTCGGTGCGGCAAAGGGAGATCGCGCTGCGCACGGCCCTGGGCGCCAGTCGTGGACGTGTTTTGCGGCAGATGCTCACCGAAGGAGTCTTACTTGCGGGGATCGCGGGGATGATTGGCGTTCTGCTCGCATCCATGGGAATCGACCTGCTGCTCCGGCTCCAAGTGGTCTCCATTCCCGGCGGAATGAAGGTTACCATGGACTTCCGGGTGCTGCTCTATTCCATGGCGATCTCATTCCTCGCAGGGATTGTGTTCGGCCTGGCTCCCGCTCTCAGTTCTTCCTCGATGAGTGTGTATGCGCCTCCTAAAGAGGGCGTGGGATCTTTCGCGAGGGCTCACGGTGGGACTAAGCTGCGCGGTGTACTGATCATATCTGAGGTCGCTCTATCGATGATCCTGCTGATCGGAGCCGGGCTCCTAATAAAAAGCCTTGTCCGTCTGGTCGATGAAAACCCGGGCTTCGACACAAAGAACATTCTCACCCTGCACTTTAATCTGCCGAAGTATTCCTACCCTCAGGCATCCAAACAGACGGCGTTCTATCAACAGCTCATGGAAAAGGTGGGCAGCCTGCCAGGAATCATAGCAGTCGGGGCAACCAACGACCTTCCGCTCACGGGCGGTCAAGACTCGGACGGCATTTCCGTGGAAGGACACGGTCTGATCAACATACCGAGTCATGATCTCGCCGTTCAAGACCGGTTGGCGACTCCAGAGTATTTCCGGGTGATGGGCATACCGGTGATCGCGGGCCGCACCTTTACTGAAGCGGACGCAGGATCCGCGCCACCGGTCGCTCTGATCAATCGGACTTTCGCAAATCGCATCTTTGGAAAAGAAAACCCGATCGGCAAACGCCTTATGTTCGGAACCCGAGATTCATCCCTACCGTGGGTGACCATCGTCGGCGTCGTCGGTGACGTTCGGGACTTTGGGTTGGATCGGCAACCCAGCAGCGAAATCTACGTTTCCTACCTACAACAGAACGTACTGCCATACAACCCCTTGCCCGAAATGCACCTCGTTATGCGCACGATCGGGGATCCGAACAGTCTCGTCACCGCAGTACTCGAACGGATACACGAGCTTGATCGAGAACTGCCGATTCCCGTGCATGAAACCATGGAGGGAGTCTACGCAGGATCGCTCGCTGAGCGGCGTGCCGTCGTGCATTTGCTTGGCGTGCTGGCCGGAATCGCGATCATTTTGGTTGCTGTGGGCGTCTACGGGGTGATCTCCTACTCCGTTGCTCGCCGCACTCACGAGGTCGGCATCCGCCTGGCGCTCGGTGCACAGACGCACGATATTGCGGCCCTCATTCTACGCGAGGGGCTGGCGCTGGCGCTGGCGGGCGCGTTGCTTGGACTGGCAGGCGCAATTTCTGTGACGCATGTCTTGACTGCAATGCTCTACGAAGTAAGCGCAACGGATCCATCAACATTTCTGGGCATAGCGCTTCTGCTCATCAGCGTCGCACTTTTGGCCAGTTACGTCCCTGCGCGGAGAGCAATGAGAGTAGATCCACTTGCCGCCTTGCGGTCTGAATGAGGCATTTCACGGAGTGCATTTCCCGGAAAGACCGGGACGGAAGCCGACCACATACCAGAAACCGAGCCATCCCTCGGAGCGAGACCGCAAG
Organism: Terriglobia bacterium; assembly: GCA_963739235.1. GTDB lineage: Bacteria > Acidobacteriota > UBA6911 > UBA6911 > UBA6911 > JAFNAG01. Next base: position 101,996 of record CAVTZY010000027.1, read on the forward strand.
CATAAAAATGCGGCTTCTTTCGACTATCTCTAGGGCCTCTTCCCCGCTCGTTCTCCTTTACATTAGTAAAAAATTATTTACATCATTCCGAATAATGTTTGCGCCCACTTGGGCCGATCACCTGAGCGAAGCCTGCCGCTCGAGAGAGCGACAGCAGCTTTGTTGATTCATTGGCTCCCCGGACGAACCTCATCGTGAACGTTTCATCCTGCAAGAAATTCAAGCGCAGATCAAAGCCTGGAGGGTACATCCGGGAGGTTTCGGGGCAAACCGAGCCCTTAGGAGGCAACAATGTCAGTTTCAAATATCGCATCAAACTCCAACCTGAACCAGATTGATTGGCAGAACAATTTCAAGCAGCTGCGCCAGGACTTCGAAGACCTGGCCGGTGCTTTGCAGTCGGACGACCTGGCGGGCGCACAGAAAGCCTTCGCGGATTTGCAGAAATTGCAGCCGATTTCCAAGTCAGCCAATTCTGCCCAAACGAACGGGCAGGGAGGAGGGCAACTCGCCGCGGATTTCAAGGCTCTCGGCGATGCGCTGCAGAAAGGGGACATGGATTCGGCGAAGACGGCTTTTGCGAAGCTGCAGCAGGATGCGCAATCTATTCATCATGGCCATCGCCACCGGCACCATGCGTCTGGCACCCAAGACACAGGATCCAATGCAGTAACCACGCTGCTCAATTCTACGGGAAGCACCAGCTCCGAGGGCAACGGCACCTCCACTGCCGGCAAAATCGATATTTCTGTCTGAAGTATGAGCGTGCTCTGCCGCTCACTTCAGACCGTTAGGGCTAAGGTGAGATCGCGGCGACCGCGCGAACACTCACGGCCGGCGCCAGGTATGCAAGATCAGGAACATCCGGGGTACGATACTTATCCTCGGTTTTGGCAGATGGAATATGGTCGTCCAATCCTGGAAGATGGGTATTATCTCCCCGGATCCCAGCAACGTTCGTAAGTCTCAAGACCTGCGGCGAGCGGTCGGGGCAGCGGCAATCCGGACAATAACCTTCTTTCCGAGAACTGTGGCAGTCCGAGTAATGATTTCATGAGAGAAGGCTGTATTTTGGGATCGAGCAAACGGTTAAGCTGCGACCGGCTCGTGTGAAAATCTCGGGCCATGGCCTGCTTGGGCCTGATGACATGTAAGGGGTTATTGACGCAAACGGGACTTCTGGACAACAACGATCTGGGGACGGTCAATATCGTTCTATAAGGAGGACAAGCCGCGTATTCTCTTTATTCGTCATCATCCCACCTGGCAGCTGACGTCTGGTGGATGAGCTGCAGGGCTCAGGCCATCCGCTTCGACCCGAGTCTGCCTCTTGAGGCGCCCTGTCTGCTTCATCCGCTCGTTGGCGCGCTCAGCCCACCTCAGTCGCAAGTGACCAGAAGGGACCCACGAATCCGTGCCGCTCGAATGTGGCGGCTACCTGCGCCGTGGTGGCGCGTTCCCAACCCGCATCGAGTTGAGTCGCGTACCACTCCGCAAAGAATACAGATACCTTGGCTCATTGGCCGTGGCAAGTGGGTGGGCAGAACTTGCTTGGCGGTCTTGTCCCCTCTGCCGGTTCCCGCCCTGTTGAGACAGTTCAGTCAGGAAACTTCAAGTGCCTTGACGCACCCGAGACTCGGGTGCTTTACCGTTGGATTTGGTTTATTCCTGGAATCCTCTGCTCAACGCGGCCAACGCGGGTCTTCACCTTATGCAGTCCCAAAGCGCGGCAGGCAATCCAGGTAATGTTGTTTCCTTTAAGCTCTGCCAGGAGTCTTGCCAGCGTTACACCGTTCGGATCCTGGACAATCCTGACCTGCACGCCGCCTCCGGCTAAGGCAATCGCATGCTGGACCTCCCCATGAAACTCGGGAGCAGGATAAAGGCGCAGATTCTGCACGGACCGGTACGCGCTGGCCTCCATGTCGGGTTGCGCGCCCGGTGCGTTCCCGGACATGAGCCTCACGGCGAAATCAACAGACATTAATCGGTTGCCTTCCGTAAAGAATCTTACAGAGGTCTTGGGCGGAACCTGCGTATAGCCGTCATTTGGCGCCCAGCCGCCATGACCGAACACAAAGATATCAGCCATCTGGAGCCTCCTCTTGAAGCTGATTGTACCAGAATAACAGCGTTTCAAGCCGGAGTATCTGTCTTATTCCCGGCCTCCGGCTCAGTGTACACTCGGCCGCCATTCTTCGATCCACCGAGTCGCAATTTTCTCTTTAGCCCGACTTTGACAACTGGGGCGCCTTTTTGCCGATTTTGGGCACTTTCGCGCCTGTAAGTATTTTGTTTTCAGCAGAGATTTCCTTCAAAGCAGCCGTAGTGAAGACCTACCCCCTTGACCTGCTTGACCGGACATGGACAATGGCGTCATGTTTCTTCGCTACACGCAGCGAAAGAAGGACGGGAAGCTAAACCGCTACTGGAGCATCGTTGAGAATCACCGTGGTGAGGGCAGGCGCGTGGTGCAGCGACAGGTCCTATACCTGGGCGAGATCAACGACACCCAGGAGGCAGCCTGGTGCCGAAGCATCGAAGTGTTTGAATCCGGGACCGGCCACTGGCGTCAGGTAGCCCTATTCCCCAAGGATCGGGAAGCACCGGAACTGGCGCATGAAGTTGTCCATGTTTGTCTGGATCAACTGCGGCTCAGGCAGCCGCGGCAATGGGGTGCGTGCTGGTTGGCGTCTGAGTTATGGCGCCAGCTGACACTGGATGACTTTTGGCGGGAAAAACTACGGCCGAGTCGTGAAGGGACCGATTGGCTGGACGTACTGAAGATCCTCGTAACCTATCGTTTGATCGATCCCGGTAGTGAATGGCGGCTGCACCGAGAGTGGTACCACCGTTCGGCGATGCGTGACCTGCTCGGGCGTACCGGTGACACCGTCGAGTTGCAGTCGCTGTACCGCTGCCTGGACAAACTGCTGGAGCACAAGCGCGGCCTGTTCAGTTTTCTTACCGGGCGCTGGCGAGATCTGTTCGAGGCGAGATACGAAGTTTTATTGTATGACCTGACCAGCACCTATTTTGAATGTGATCCTCCAGGGCAGGGCAAGCGACGGCATGGCTACAGCCGCGACAAACGTCCGGACTGTGTGCAGGTGGTGATCGCGCTGGTGATCACACCGGAAGGATTTCCGCTGGCGTACGAAGTGATGGCGGGAAACACGAGCGACAAGACCACGCTGAAGGCATTTCTGGAAAAGATCGAAAACCAGTACGGGAAAGCCCATCGAGTTTGGGTGATGGATCGTGGCATTCCGACCGAGGATATTCTGCGTGAGATGCGGACGGCAACCACGCCGGTATCCTATTTGGTCGGGACGCAACGAGGGCGGCTGACGAAACTGGAAAAAGAGTTTCTGAAACTGCCGTGGGCGAAGGTGAAGGACTCCCTGGAAGTGAAGCTCTTGCCGCAGGAAGGAGAGCTGTACATCCTGGCCCGCAGCCAGGGTCGGAGGAAGAAGGAGCGCGCGATGCGGCGGCGCCGGCTCAAACAGTTGTGGAAGCGTCTCCATGAGTTGCAGCGGCAGAAACTGACGCGCGATGAATTGCTGTTGAAACTTGGGGCGGCCAAAGCCGAAGCGGGCAAGGCCTATCGGCTGGTGGAAGTCCAGGTGCCCAAGGCCGAAGAAACAGTCAGTGCCGAGACATTCACTTTTTCCTTGCGTAAAGAAAAACTCCGAGCGGCCATGCGCAGCGAGGGCGATTATCTATTGCGCTCGAATCTCTCCGGCGAGGACCCGGTAATCCTGTGGCAGCGTTACATTCAGCTGACGGAGATCGAGGCGGCCTTTCGCAATCTCAAGAGTGATCTGGCCATCCGGCCGGTTCACCATCAGAAGGATCCACGCATCGAGGCGCACATCTTCGTTGCGTTCCTGGCCTACTGCCTGTATGTCACGTTACAGCAGCGGCTGCGAGCCTTGGCGCCCGGGCTCACGAGCAGGGCCGTCATCGAGAAGATGTCGGCCATCCAGATGATTGACGTTCATCTGCCAACCACAGACGGCCGACAGCTCATCCTTTCCCGATACACGCAGCCGGAACCGGATCACCAACTGCTGTTGCAGCGCCTCCATCTGACACTGCCCGCGCAGCCGCCGCCGAAAATCTCGAGAGGGGATCAAAACCATGCCACAGAGCCCGTAGCTCTGTAGTGAAGACCTATGACTTCCTTGAACGCAAAATCAATAGGTTACGGAGATTTTGAGGCCCAGTTGTCAAAGTCGGGTTAGGAGTTGCCTTCGGCTCCGTCAAGCGACGCCTCCACCCCTGCTGCGCGGATCGCTGGGATCCGTTGTGGTCGGTCTGATGCAGGATATAGAAAAGGAGCCGCCGATAGGTTGTCATCCGATTCGGCCAGGCGCTAACCGTCTCGTGGCAGACGGGCATGGCGGGCAGTCAACCTCCCCGCGGCCTCAGGGCCGCGATAGATCTAACTGCCACGACGGGATTTGAAACAGGGTTTGACGGAGACGCCTGCAACTTCAGACTTCTGCGACTACACGGCCGGGAAGACTCGTCCGTGATTTGGTGACCTCAGAAGCTGGGCAATTGTGGGTCCGGATCATCAATCAGTGCGAACCCGAGGACTCGGCAGGAGGGCAGACGAGCGGAGGCCACCGTGCGCCAGCGCAGGTTTCCCAGATCGGGACTTCCCGGGAGTGTGGGCTCAATAGGCTCTAGCACCGCTGTTCGGCTCGGACCTCCTGGAAAGACGCAGCTCTGGCTAGCCTGCTTACTTCTTTCCGGTGGGGCAGAGGCGCTTGAGTTCCTCGAACCAGTTGAGGACGATGTTGATTTGCTGAGTATTCGCTGCATCTGTCGGCTCGTCACCCTTAAGGCAAAGCAGGAAACGCCCATCCGGAGCCACATCGCACGTAACCAGATCTTCTCTCTCGAACAATAAAGTAGGCCGTCCAAAGTTTCCGTGAAGAGAGTCAAAAGCTACTGCCATCATTTTGTTGCCTTGGCGGTAGTAGAGTTCTTTAGAATCGTGGGACCACCGAGGCTGAGATGCACCATCCGACGTAAGGGGCCTCTTATTAAGCAGGTCTGGATATGAAGTGATCCATACCTCAGTTTGGCCCGTTCGATTGGACTTATAGGCAAGCCATCGCCCGTCAGGGGAAATCATGGGCTCAGATCCGCTGAATTCTGAATCTAGCAGCGGTCGCACCTCTCGCGTACCCTCCATTTGCAGTATCAAACTTTTATTCTCTCCTTTCGTCGATTCCCAGAATAGCAACTGCTTCCCATCCGGGATAAATGAGCCAGAGAAATATCCGTGTTCGAGGGCTATCAGCAGTTCGGGTTTGAAGGTGCTTCCATCGGCTGAAATCCAATATGGATCACCGGGGTTGCCGCACAGTTCTGCGAAACTAAAGACTATGCGATCACCCTTGGGTGTCCAGACTGGGTTGGAGCTACAGCCTTTTCGCATTAACGGGATGGGTGGATTATTGGCAGATAAATCATAGATCCACAAGTCACTGCCGCGTTTGTTATCGGCAATCGCCACAGCCAGGCGTCGACCGTCAGGGGAAAGACGAAGCGTGGAGAACGGCAGTTTTTCTCTGACGGCCTCAGCGAGGCTTCCCTGTCGATTTGCCCATACGAGCCGTTGGTTAATTAGAGGCTTCTCGCTGATAGGCACATAAGCCAGTGTCCCATTGTCTGAAACACTGAAGTGTGCTGTCCCAGCTTCGAAGGGACCTTGCATGACGCCTTGGATAACCTCGACAGGTTCGCCGGTTTTTTCAAGCCGATTCAGATCAAAAGGAACTGCCAGCAAACTCCCTTCCCGCACGTATACCAGGTATCCTGTGGATATATAGCGGGCGTCGGTTCCTCCTTCGAAAAGCATTTTCCTTTTGCCCGTTTCAAGGGATTGCACCATAATTTGGCCATTGTCCCAACTACGACCCGCTGTATTGCAGGTAAACAGCAGGTATTTGCCGCCCTTCAAGAGTTGCGGTCCATGGAATACCTCGCTCTTGCCGGGATCTGCTCTGATCAAGACCTTAGGTTGGCCACCAGCCCCAGGCACTTGCCAGATCCCTTCTCGACCTTGCCCATAGACAATAGTGTCATCTTCTGCCCAGCTTGCTCCCGACGGTAGTTGAGGGCAGTCGCATAGGGGCACTGGCTTTCCGCCGCTGATGGAGATCTTTTGCATTTTGTAGTCAGCATAAAAGCCAACCCACTTCCCGTCCGGGGAGAAAAACGGATTTCTGCTTGATGTAAATCCAGGAGTTGTGCCAAATCCCTCCGTTCCATGGATGGGCAACGCCTCCATGCTATACATCGGACGCAGAAAGAGCTGGTTATTGACGACGTAGGCTAAATGAGATCCATCCGGTGACACAGCCACAAGATTGCGACCTAGAGATGTAAATTTCTGGCTTGCTGGCAGCACAAAAGGGAAGCGGACAACGAATTCTGATTTTGGCTTTTGCGTTTGCTTCCAAATCACAAAGCTGGAAACCGCACACACGGCAAGGCTGGCAAGAACAATTGGAATCATCAGCCTCCGGTTCGTTCTCGCAGGCACTGCACCCTTGGCTTCTTCAAATGCTATCGGTTCCCTGGCTGCATGGCTGATTTCGATCCTGGCATCGGCAATGTCGTGAAGCCGCTCTCTTGGATCTTTTTCGAGGCATCGATGCAAGAGATCCATTACCTTTGAGGGTGTGGCAGTCGGCAGTGCTTTCCAATCAGGCTCACCCTTGAGGATCGCGGCCAGGGTTTCTGTGATTGTTTCACCTTCAAACGCCCGCTTCCCGGTCAGGCACTCGTACAGGATGCAGCCGAAGGCCCAGATGTCGGCTCGCTTGTCGATAGCTCCTCCTTTTGCCTGCTCGGGACTCATGTAAGCCGGTGTGCCAAGCACGACGCCGGGGCGGGTCATCGCCTCAGTGATGGTGGGTGACTGCGTGGCGTCGGCGGCTTGCGTTTCATCGGCCAGCGCTTTCGCAAGCCCGAAATCCAGGATCTTGACCTTCCCTTCAGGCGTAACCTTCACATTGGCAGGCTTCAGGTCGCGGTGGATGATGTCTTTAGCATGCGCAGCTTCCAGCCCTTCGGCGATCTGGCGGCAAACCTCCAGTGATTCGTCGACCGCCAATGGCCCCTTTGCAATATGCTGAGCCAGCGTTTCGCCTTCGACCAGTTCCATGACGAGGAAAGGGCTTCCGTCCGTCTTTTCGAGCCCATGAATGGCAGCGATGTTCGGGTGACTGAGCGACGCCAGGAGCCTTGCCTCCCGGTCGAAGCGGGCCAGGCGTTCCGGGTCTTTGGTGAATGCATCGGGCAGAACCTTAATGGCAACGCGGCGGCTTAGGTGACTGTCTTCGGCAAGAAAGACCTCGCCCATGCCACCTGCGCCGAGCTTTTCAATGATTCGGTAGTGCGAGATGCTTTCGCCGATCATGAAGAAAACCTCCACAGACAATCCCCGCGCCGCAAAAAAACTGAATTTGCTGTCATTATAGTTGGCTGGCGCGGCCCTGGGTAGCTGAATCCGCAGCACTTGCGCGAGTGAGTCGGCCACCGGAGACTGGCACGCTCCCAAGAAACGGGCATGTGGGAAGTTGACGGGCAACGGCGCGCCGCCACGCGGACAATTCACGCATCGACCGGATACCGACTCCGAGGGTGTAGTGAATAGCGTAGTGAAATCCTTGGTGAAATCCGATGAATCCTGACGAAATTGGGCGAAATCGTAATACCCGCGAAATGCGCTCCTGGCACGGGTTTCATTGCATTTTCAACAGTTTATGCGATCAGGTTTTCTCTGTTTCTCAGCCATCAAACCAGGGTTCGAATCTCCTCATATCTTATCTCCACAAGTCTTCTCCTGAGATTGAGACTCCTTGCGATTCCCGACGACTGCCCGCCTGTGGCCCGGCCAACGTCATGAAACGGGAGACTTCGGCGTTCCGTCAATGTTGGCCGAGAAGGGATGATTTGTCATGATATTATGGTTATCCTATGAGCCCTGCGACCCGATATTATGCTGCCTGCTGTCAGACCGATTTTGCGAACCCCTCTACGCGACGGGAAATTCCCGCACGAGTGGACCGGATGCTCGAGTTGATCGACTCCGCCGTAATCGGCTATGAGCCCTTTTTCCCCGTGCGACTCGTGGTTTTTCCCGAGTTCGCCCACACGGCGCCGGTCTACAACACGGTCCGCGAACTGGAGGAGCATCTCGCGGTTCCCGTGCCTAACGAGCACACGCACAGGTACTCGCTACGCGCCCGCCACCATGGGATCTACATCCAGACCGGCACTTTTCTGGAAAAAGACGAGAATTACCCGGGCGTCGTCTTCAACACAACATGCCTGGTGGGGCCCGGAGGCGTTCTTGCCCGATATCGGAAAACCCATCCATGGATCCCATGGGAGGTTCATGCCAGCCCGCACGACATCCCCGACTACGGCGAAGATCCGTTTCCGGTGGTCGACACCGAGTTGGGGAGGTTGGGGGCAGCGATCTGCTATGACTGGCTCTTCCCCGAGGCCATTCGCCAGCTGGCTCTCAAGGGCGCGGAGGTGCTGATCCGGGTTTCTGCTTACATGGACCCGTGGGGAACAGCGGCTCCCCTCGACTGGTGGACGCTGGTAAATCGCTGCCGGGCGCTCGAGAATATCGCTTATGTGGTGGCGGCTAACCAGGGGGCCCGCCTTGCCAACTACCCGCCGTTCAGCTGGCCCGGCGGGAGCATGGTGGTGGACTTTGACGGGCGAATTCTCGCCCAGGCCGAACCCGGTCCGGGCGAGAGGATAGTTGTGGCGCCTGTGGATCTCGATGCCCTGCGCGGAGAGCGCGCCCGCCGTCGCGGGCATCACATGCTTTCTCACCTGCGCACGGAGGCTCTACTCCGGGTATTCCCGCCCGATCTATCCCCGGGGGGCCGAAGCGCTCCCGCACTCCATCGAGGAAAACAACCGGCTGATTGAAAAGGCTAAGGCCGGGGGGCCGCTTCCGCCGCCGCGCCGGGAGTGAATCGCGCCTGCCGTGATCACGCGGAGTCCCGACGGAACACTATCCTGGTTGACACGCCTCCACATGGGAAGCGGTCGGTCGACACAGCGCTGGATAGCTGAACCCGCATCACTTGTCGCGATAGCGGGCACTCGTAAACCCGCACGTTGGCCATAAACGGTATTCGCATAAATGAGGCATCTCAACCACCTCTGCCACGCAGTAAACCAACAACTCGGGCCGGATGGCGTGTGAGAGGTTACTGACTCGAACGGGACTTCGTGGGAAGAGGGCAAATACGATTCTGTCGGTCCAGAGGAGGACCTTCTTTATCTGCCACGCAGGTCAGACGTAAAATAGCTGTATTTTGGCATATTGCCAAATCGGAAAACGTGCAGTATCGAGGAGGGACATTGATCATGCCCATCGGCCGCAGAAGGTATTTCCGGGTTATCTTTGCTGTTGTCATTTTGGCCTTTTCCCTCAAGCTCGATTCCCAGGAGAAACCACGCCCCCTTCGCGTTCTGTTCATTGGGAACAGCTATACCTATTTCAACAATCTGCCGGAAATCTTCACAAAGCTCGCACAGGCCGGGAACCAAGGTGATGTGGAAACCAGGATGGTCGCGCCCGGCGGATGGCGGCTCAAGGACCACTGGGAAAAGGGCGAAGCTCTCAAAGCTCTGCACGGAAGCAAGTGGGACATCGTAGCATTACAGGAGCAAAGCACGCTCGGCGTTAATTACTACGTGGACGGCAACATTCGGATTGCGGGCGATACGGTTTTCAGAGCTTACGCGGAAAAGTGGGCATCGGAAATCCGCAGGGTGGGTGCCACGCCGATGCTGTATTTGACGTGGGCGCGCAAGGCGACTCCGGAGGATCAGGCCGCCCTAACCTATGCTTATATGCGTGCCGCAATAGACGGCGGGGCACAAGTGGCGCCCGTAGGAATTGCGTGGGAGCGTGCGCGAGAACAGCAGCCTTTGTTGGAGCTCTTTTATGCGGATGGGTCGCATCCTTCGGCTGCCGGCAGCTATCTTGCAGCGTGCACTTTTTACGCAGCCATCTTTCACCAGAGCCCGGCAGGATTGCCGGGGAAAATTAGCGGTATTCCTGTAAATCTCGGAACGGCAAAGGCAGAGCCCGGGAAAATTGCGGTGCTGAGCGATCTGCCGTCAGAGCAGGCACATGTGCTTCAGGACGCAGCCTGGCATGCATGCCAGGAGCTGGAAAATGCTGGGGGATTGAATCTCGTTCCAGTGCCCGTACCGACGGTTGCTCCGCTACCTGGAGGCGATCCCCTTCTGAGCGGCGACCTCGAGGGGACGTGGTCCGGTGATCTACGGTTTTATCCGCCGCCACTTTTGCCATCGCAAATGGAATTACGACTGCATCAGGAGGGCAACCGTTGGAAAGGGCATTTGGCTCTCCTGTTTCATTCGAGCGATCAGCCGGACCAATCGCTTGACCTTGATGATCTCCGGGTGGATGAGCGACAGTTGAGTTTTACGGATCCCAAGGCTGCGCAGCATCTGACCATCCACTTCCGTGGTGTGAAGGACGGGCGAGGCGAATTGCGAGGGCATGCGGAAGCGAGCCTGGGGAACTCGGACTCCCCGGTTCGCCTGGTCGGCACCTGGCAATTGCGCAAGAAATAGCACCTTCGGTGTTTCCTGGCTGCAAGTTTCAACTAGCCAATTCTGTCGCAATGAAGATGCTGGAATACTGCAGCAAGGTCCCTGTGCGGTTTGTGGCACTACTTGCGCACACACTCGCCCTTGTCAAACGTGAGCGTCACTTTGGGAACTGACGGGTCTCTGCCAACAAACACAGCCTTGCTCTGCTTGAGCAGCGGGCACGGATCGGGCACTGGACAAATACGTTCGCTCTGGGCACGCGCCGAACTGAGACTAACCGCGAGCAATCCGAGAATGACGACGGCACGTCTCAGCATGCCCCAATCATAGTGCCAGGGAGGCTACTCATGCAAACGAAAGGCGGTAAATGCGAGATTCAGGGCCTGCGTTCGTGCATTTCAAACTGATAACAACGATTCATGATCTTGGCAGGAGATGGCGGAGGATTCTGCCAGTAAGCGTCCATTCATGAAGCAGGTAGGGGCGTGTCGGAAGAAATCGACCGGTTGACCATATAGTCAGCTGCTTTTCCTTCTGCAAACCGTACCATCAATCCCGGACTTATCAACAGGACGAGATGCCTTTCATCCGGCTTGCAGGTGGCGATCGGGAACAGATCCAGTTCCTCCTGGGCCACATCTCTATACAAACGACGGAACGCTACCTGGGCTGCAAACAGAAACTCCGTCACGCTGTGAACGACCAGCTTGGGTTGGATGGTGCGTGAACTGTCGTGGACTCGACGGGACTTCCGGGGCGTACGCGGCGCGAAGTGGATTTTCCGACAGCCCGCACATGAGCGCCAAAAAACCGCACGTTGTGTTTTGCAACTAAAGATGAACAAACCGCACAAACGGGGCAGGGTATAGACAGCCTCCGCTGACCAGCTCACCTGATTCCGGATCACAGCTGGATGAAACCGTGGGCTTGGAATGGAGTGCATAGCAAACATCTTACGTGCAAGCTTTGAAGACATGGGATAAAATGTCTTTTTGATGACTGCTACAAAGAAATCGCGAGCAATCCTGACGCTCGTCTTATTCCCTTTATTTCTAACAGTACCGCTCCCCACGTCAGGTCAGACCGCGTCGGCACGCGCGAAGTCCTATCCGCTGTGTACTTGGAGCAACATTACGTGCCGCGCCAAGGGGAGGTTCCAAGACCGCGACTACTGCGCTTCGGCAGTCATTGATCAAATCGTGGCAGATGGGAAATCGGCCATCCCTGTTTTGATTTCGCAGATCACGGATTCGCGATGGATCGCGGAGCCGGTGTATGACTTCTGGCCCCGCATCAGGACGGGAGAACTGGCGCATTTCATTCTCTCGGATCTATTTGTAGACGATACTTGGCAGAAAAGCACCATGCCCGCCTTGTTTCCTCGTCAAGAGTGCGACGAATCCTCATGGGTGTGCTGGGAGAAGTTTCGGAAGACATATAGCCTGAAGGAACTTCAGGCCCGGTGGATGGAGTTCTGGAAGGCCAACCAGGACAAGATTTACTGGGACGGGAAGGCCCGCTGCTTCAGGTTGTCGGCTGCGAAAATCGAAAACGGCAAACACTAGACCAATAATCATAGATGCGATAGCCGAGCGATTTATCTGGACGAGCACGCGAAGCGTGACAGACATTCTTCCCGCCAGCAATAGCTGTTGATAGCAGCTCTTCCCGCCCACTGACCGGCCCCGCGGTCCAGATACGGGTTTCTGGGAGATTGTGGCCCAGCTTTACTCCACTTCTCCGTTTTGCCGACTTTTCAAGCATGCGCCTGCCGGAGCCGTGGGCTGTGAATGAAGGAACGGAAGAAACAGCCTACTCTCGTTCCCAGACGGTCAGCATACGCTGATCGCCCGCTGTCGATTGAAACTGCGTGGGGCGTGGGGTGTCTGGCGCTGAGACGCAGATCGTCAGCTGGGCCCCCTCGAATTCGAAGATACCGTACTGAGTCTTTCCCTCGTTCGAGCCAGCGATATTGAGGTAATCGATGGTTTTTGGTGATTTCGAGGAGTCGATTGTGAACTCGACCCTCATCATTATCTGCGGGCCAGCGTATACCGTGGTCTGGTTGCCCTGGGTCACTCTCCTGATCCACTTGACCAACGACTTTTCCATCTGGTGGCCGTCCATGATGCCAGAGATCATGCGCCATTCGCCCTCGAATTCGGTCGCAGGTGTGCTCTTTGAGGATGTCGGCACGGCCTTTTTTGATGCCCGCGCCTTTGCTTTTGCAACCACGTGAGCGTCGCCGCGAGTGAGCGTCTCAAGCGCGAAGCCGCTGCCAGGGGTAGAGGCAAAGCTGGACGGACGTACGGTGCCACGTGTGGCGAGGCAGATTCTCCAGGTGTCGCCGTCGAGCTCGTAGATGCATGGATTGGTGTTGCCTTTTTCTGGACCGGCGTCGAACTTCATGTTTAGCTGACGTGGACTTGTGGTGGCATCGAGTTCGAGCGCACCTTTGTACACGGCTCCCATGCCGGTGGTGGAGAAACGGTTGCCTTTGACAACGATTCGCGCGTTCACCAGCATGGCGTCGGACATCTTCTGCCCTTCCACCTCCAGAGCGATGACGGTCCATGAGCCTTGGAGCAGATCGAGATCTTGATGCATCGTTTCACCTCGGGGTAATTATATCGGGCGCAGGAGGGCAAGCCAACATTGGTCAGGCTGATTCGGACGCGCTGAGTTGGCCACCTGGCTGGATTACGCGCTTACTGCAGAAGTGAGATCCCCGTCATGCCCCAGAAGTCCCGTCCGAGAAAGCGTTCCGGGCGCTGCACGCACATAGTGCTCATGTCCTCGAAGGCACGTATCTGGACCGGGTTGCGCCGGATGCGGAAATCAAAAGCAGGGTCGAAACGGAGTTCGTGAAGCGGAAGGAGTATGTGATCGTCGACTCCCCCGGCAAGGCTGATTTTGTCTTTCCAGGCGAAGGGACCTACCTCCCGATGCAGATCGGAAAACTGTCTGCCCCGAACGGGTTGGGATTCAGGCCCCGCGGGGACTTTAAGGCGGATTTCCTGCAGGCCGTTTTCGCCATTGTCGTACCTGCGGAGGCTTTCCATCCCGATGCCATCAAAAGCACTGCCTTGATGAATGCCCGGCCGTGGGAGGGCTCGGCAGTCTGAGGCTAAAAAACCATCGATGGTCGCCTCCTGGGTGGTGCTGCCCGAGGATGCCCGCAACAACAACGAGCGCTACGCCTGCGCCGACAAATACCTTTACAACCTGAGCAACGGCAGCGGGGGCGAACTCTATGTCGCGGAGACCGGGAGCAACCTCAAGGAGGTCTTTGCCCGCATCGCCGACCAAGTGCGGCGCCAGTACACACTCTGCTACTACCCCGCCGACCCATAACGGGATGGGTCGTACCACCGCATCCGGGTCGTAGTGGACCACCCCGGCGTCAGAGTCCGTGCCCGCACCGGCTACCGCGCCACCGCCCCAATCACTGAGGCAAAGTGAGCGCCTCCTGATCAAATTCTCCGGCAGAGCAGGTGGACCTTTGCCTGCGGCTCTGCTAAAGAGACTCGGAAGGCAAGAACCCTTATAATGATGAAAACCGACCGGGGAAATTCCGGTTATGATCCGCGCCACGACACGCGCAGTTTCCTTGATTCGATGCCAGCTATGACGGCGGCATCGGCTGGAGGTATGAGATGTCTGAGGCAAAAAACAAGCGCGAAACAATGTTGGGAATCCTGGAAAGGAGTCCGCGGCAGGATTACATTCCCGCCGCCTTTTTCATCCATTTCGACAGGTCCTGCCACTTTGGGCAACCGGCGGTGAAAAAGCATCTCGAATATTTCCGCTTTACGAACATGGACTTCCTGAAAATCCAATATGAACGGACATTTCCGCCAATCGCGTTGATCCGCAAGCCGGAAGACTGGAAAAAGATGCCGTTCTATGAGCTGGATTTTTACGAACCGGAATTGGAGGCTGTCAAAGGACTGGTCAAGGCGGCGAAAAAGGAGGCCTTGGTCCTGGTGACCCTCTACTCACCTTTCATGTGCGCGGGCCACACCGCCAGCCTGCCGCTCCTCACCGCACACCTCCACGAAGATCCGCAGCAGGTAAAAAAGGGGCTGGAGACGATCACAAATAGTCTGATGCTGTTTGTGAAAGAATGCGTCCGGCTGGGCGTGGACGGCTTTTACGCTTCCACGCAAGGTGGGGAGGCCGGCAGACTCAAGGATCCCCGGCTTTTCAAGGAGTACATCAAGCCGTTTGATCTGGTCCTGATGAATGAGATCAATCGTTCCTGCAATTACAACATCCTCCATATCTGTGATTACAACGGTCCATATGCCGATCTAACTTCCTATCTCGATTACCCGGGCCACGTAGTCAATTGCAATCCTCAGCTGCTCTCCGTCAAATTGGCCTGGAAAGAGATCGCGCAAATGTTCAAGAGACCCTGCATGGGAGGGCTGGACCGGCACGGGGTTATCGCTTCGGGGAGCGAGGAGGCCATTATCGAAGCGGCAGGACAGGCCTTGAATGAGGCATGCGTCCCGTTCATCCTTGGCGCCGACTGCACGTTGCCCAACGACACCAGGTGGGAGAACATCAAGACCGCCATCGCCGAGGCGCATCGGTGGAAGCTTCTATAAATCGAGGACGGGCTACGATTTCACTTATTTCACTGCACATCGTTCAGATAGCTGATACGATCGAAATTGGTGAAATCGCAGCCTTGAAGATGTGAAAATATCGCAGGAAGACATCGAACCACGAAGCCTGCGAAGGAGAATAACTGCAGTTCTTTGAGGTCTTTGCGCTCTTTGCGGTAACTGCTGTCACCACCCGGCTGCGGTTCGCGTGGCATTTCTGCACACCTCCCTGTCCCAGATTTTTCATGTTGCTGTATAAACCTTTCCTGCCGTCGGACTGTCTTAATACAGGATCAATACACATGGTCAGTTCACGGTTATTGACGGAGAAGGCGGAATATCTGGAAAAAGATGCCGGCGATCTGATTGCGGCAGCCCAATCCGGAAACCAGGCTGCTTTTGAGGAGATCTACCGCATTCACGTGGGCCGCGTCTATGCCGTCTGCCTGAGAATACTTGCGGATCGGTCACGGGCGGATGAGATGGCTCAGCGGATCTTTGTCCGTGCCTGGATCAAATTATGCTCCTTTCGGGGTGAATCAAGCTTCGCCAGCTGGCTGTATCGACTCTCCATAAACATGATCCTCGGGGAGTTGAATGCCTCAAAAAGAGAAAGTTCCCGCGTCCTGGACAATGGCCCCACTTTTTCCGGCTCGCG
The DNA here is from genome assembly GCA_963739235.1 of Terriglobia bacterium. GTDB lineage: Bacteria > Acidobacteriota > UBA6911 > UBA6911 > UBA6911 > JAFNAG01. The sequence goes on from CAVTZY010000027.1 coordinate 117,908, forward strand.
CGTGGAAACCGCTCAGAACCTGAAGCTTGATTTGGAAAAGGCAATCTCGTTCCTCCCCAAGCAGGCGCGCGCTGTATTTGTACTGCACGATATTGAGGGTTGGAAACACGAGGAAATTGCCGGGAGTATGGGTTTGGCAATCGGGACCTGCAAAGCTCACCTTGCCCGAGCGCGCAGAATCCTCAGGGAGGTGCTCGGAACATGAAATGCGCAGACGTTGTCGACAGGATGGATGATTACCTGGATGTGACACTTCCCCAAAGCGAGCAACAAAACCTGGAAGCGCATCTGGCCGGGTGTTCAGATTGCCGGGAGAGAGTCAGGTCGCTGCAATCGCTGCTGTGCCAATCGGCGGCGCTTCCCAAGAGCATAAATCCCGATTATGACCTTTGGCCCGCAATAGTGAGTAATATCCAGGCATCCGGAATGCCGCACAGGAATGTCGCAAGGCTCGTGCGATGGCGATGGAGTTGGCGCCTTGCCGCCGTCGTGGCTGCCGGCGCAGCACTCCTGCTTGCTGCGGCGCTCTTTCTCATGCACCAGCCGGAATCTCAGCGGATATCACCGACCGGCTCCAGCGCCCCCCGCAAGACTGGAGAAGATTTGCGAACACCTACCGGCCAACAGCCGCGCCTTCCCTCAGTCAATCATTCCACGGAAAGTGCGAAGAACGGCATCGTGCCTCGAGAAGACTTTGGTGCGCGTATTGGCGCCGCGTTGGATTTAACTGCGTGCCAATGCGAACCATCCGCTGAAATCCTGGGACTCGTGGAGAATGCGCTTCTGGTCGACGAAAGCCTGCCGGCTTCCCGCGCCGCTGAGATCGTATCGGACCGGTTGTTTAATCTCGCGCGGGAAAACGAAGACGACTTCTTTTTGCACAAGATCTCGCTCGATGTCCTGCCCTTTCCCTCCGGTGTGCCTGATTCGGTCAGAGATCGATACCGTCAACTGCATCTGCTGCATCCCGACGACGCAGGCTTGACTTATCTATATGCCTATAGCATCTATGGCAAAAACACCCCGGAAATGATCCGGCTGATGAAGCAATTGATCGCGGAAAACCCGAATTCCCCATGGCCTGATCTCGCTCTAGCCAAGGTCCATGGTTACCCGAATGGTCCGGTTGACATGAGCCAATCCGGTTACATTTACAACGACCTCGGCAAAGTTCAATCCTATATGAGCGCCTTCATGAAGTTGTGTCCGGAAAGCCCTGAACCTATCCGGGTCCTGTTTCCTGTGACGGACTCGACTTTCTTTTCCGGCACGTTGTCGCGCATGGGAGAACTGCTGGCCACGCGAACAGATACACGGTCCCTGTTAATGTATCCCGCATTCTGGCAAATGGAGGGAGATCGGCGTGCCGGCGACTTTGATGCCAACCGATACCGGCAGCGGGTGTCTGCTGACTTGAAACGCCTGCAGAATCTGGCCGCCGGCAGGCCTTCGCAATTTCTATCGGTTATAAGAACCGGCTATCAGCGAATTGGAGATATGGAGACTTACCGGGCCCTCCTGGCGAAAGATACGAGTTATGAGGGGCGAATGGGGTTTTTTGCACTCGACTTCCAGGAATGGAGTGCGAATAATCCTGAGCCTGCAGCCGATGCCACGGTCCAAACCAAAATCGCATACTGGGAAAAACGACTGCAGAAAAGCGATGTTTGGATCAAGAAAGCGCCGGAATCCAGCTTTGTCTGGATGGACCGATTGAAATCCTTGTCGGAAATGAAAAACCATCCCGAAACCGAATTCACTGCCGTCGCCGAAAAGGTCCTGTCCCTCCTACGCGGAGGCGCGGGTTTAATACCCTTGGATTTTATGAAATTAGCGGCCCTGTACGCCAACCGCGGCGTACGCCTGGATCAGGTGCCATCCTTGATCAGGGAGGGATTAGCTGCAGCCCAGAAACGTGGCCTTGAAAATGCGGATGATCTGAAATCCCCGGAGTTCAATACTGCGGGAGCAGGGTTTATTCCCTGGCAATATGAAGACGATGCCCGGCACGCGCTCTTCGATGCCTATTTACGGGTTGGAGAGACAACTAGGGCTCGTTCCGCATTTGATGAAATCGAGAAGGACTTGGCCGAATGGCAAAAGAAGATCGCCACAGTCAATAATCCGTATTCGCTTCAAATCATGACAAATGACCTGCTCGCTCGCGAAAAATGGCTTGACGACGCGCGCAGACGCCTTGCATCGGAGAAGAAGTAGTCGACGGCACGCGGTAAGTGTTCAGTAGATTTGGATAGGCTTTCCACTTCCACATATCGTAACGAGGAGAAATCATGAGAACCGTCATATTGTCATTGTGCATTGTGATTGCATCGGGGGTATTTGCGTTAGGGATCGCTGTTCCTGACTTTTCCGGCACCTGGATTCGAGAACGTCGCCAGGAGCGATGAGATGGGCACTTATGTAGATGGTAAAATCCAGACAGTGAGCGTGGACCTGGTAGTGCGGCATGAGGGCACCAGCCTTCAGGTGGAATCCAGATGGAGCTACAAACCTGCCACGCAGGTGAATTACGTGCTGGGTGGCACCGAAAATACGCTCACCGATGAGCGCGGAAACCCTTTCACATATCGGGCGACGTGGAATAACGACCATCTGGTCATCGAAGGAACCGCCAAAGTGAGGACACCGTTCGGGAACACTGAAATGAGCACGAAAGAAGACTGGTCCCTTTCAGCGGATGGAAGGACCCTAACCGTTACCACAACTGCCGTCAACTCGACGTTCGGGAATCCAACCCGAAAACAGGTTTACACCAAACAAGTGTAACAGGCAAAACTGAGGCTGAGCAGCTCATTGAAATGGAGGCAAGCTTGCCTGCCATTTATCGCTTCATGCCCGCTCGCTGCGTTTACGTTCTCCCCCGGGTCAGCTTGAACATGTGCCTTCGATGGGCAACCGTCATGGATACGTCGAAATGGAGACCTTGGGCCGAGCAGCGCATTTGTGGTGGCTAGGGAATCATCCCTCGAAGCCTGCAACATCATCAGTTCCTGACGCACGGGGATGCCTGCGAGTAATGCCTGTCGGCCCTGCTCAGCATCGTCAGCCCGTACTTCTCGGCCGCCTGGATGAATCCGCATATCTTGCGCCACAGCCTGTGCTATTCTTCATCCAGATCAAAAAGACTCTTCCTTATTATTTTGCGGGGTCGACACTATGAAAACTTCTCGTGTCGTTATGGCTGCCCTCCTCGTCCCGGTGCTCGCGACTACCCTGGCGTTCCAGAACCCGTCTTTGCGAGGTGCCGCCCGGCTTCGGGCGCTGTTCTTCCTGCGCGACTTCGAGACGGGCACCATTGAGGGCGAGAAGCTGGCGGCAGCGTCCCCCGACGCCTCAGATTTGTCCGCGTGGTACGTGCTCAACCTGGTGCGCAGTGGGGACGAGAGGCGGGCCGTCTCGCTTGCCGAGGAGATGACAAAGAAGAAGCCGCGGGATCCCTGGGCCTGGTTTGCGCTCGCCGGCGCCCTCAATTACCAGAGCGAGCGTCCCGCCGACGCCGTGACGGCGAGCGAGACGGCGCTGAAGCTGCTGCCGAACAATCCCGATTTCATCTGGATTCGCGCGCAAACTCTTGCAAACGATGAAAAGCGGCGCGACGAGGCGATCGCATTCGTGGACGCTCAGCGCGGCCGCTTGAAGAATCCCGCGGAGATTCTTGCAACGAAGGGCTATGCGCTGTACCGCAGCGCGTCGGGTCCGCCGCGAGATGAAGCCAGGATGAAGCTGTCATTCGCCGCCTTCGAAGAAGCGCGGCAGATCGATCCGAACAATCTGAACGCCTTGTATCTGCCCGGCTCGTATTTGAACGGGCTTCGCCGGAGTGACGAGGCCTATCCACTTCTCAAGAAGGCGCTGGCAATTGCGCCCGACTCGGCGGGCGTGCACCAGGCGTACTGGAATGCCGTGACGGGCAGCCGTGATTTCGGGGCCGACAGGAAACGCCAGGAGATCGAGGCGGACGTGAACGCGTTCTTGAAGGCCCACGGAGACCGTCCCGGCGCGCTGTCGGCGGTGGCTTCCGTAGCGCGCGACATGCAGTGGACGGAGAGACAGCGGGACTGCGAGGACAAGATCCTCAAAAATTTCCCCGGCAGCTTAGAAGCCGAGTGGATTTTCGTCACTCGGTGGAGAGAACTGGGCAGCACGCCGGAGCGTCGTCAAATCCTGCACGATTTCATCGCCCGGCCGCGGCATTACATCGACGAGCTGCTCGGCGAAGCGTACCGGGAATATTTCTATATCCTCGCGGCCGACAACTCCGTGCCCGGCGACGAGCTGTACCGCGTGGCAGAAGGTGCCTTGAAGTACGAGACAAACAACCCGCACATTACATGGGTGTACACGCCCATCGCGCTCGCCGATCGCAAGGTGCACCTGGCCGACGCTGAGCGCATTGCACGTGACAGTGTCGAGGTGCTGAGAAAGAAGATCGAGAGCCAGCGCTCGAGCTACAAATCCGAAGGGGAATACGATCGCGCCGTAGGCTGGGCGACCGCCAAGGGGTACGACGCACTCGGCTGGGTGCTTTTCGTCGAAGGACGTATGAACGAGGCTGAGAAGGCGCTCCTGCAGTCCTTCGAACTGGACCACGCAAGCCGGCAGAGCCTCGACCATCTCGGCCGCTTTTACCTGGCGCGGAATGACGCTGACAAGGCGGAAGAGTTTTTCGTCAAGGGATTGAGCGTGCAGTCTCCCGGCGCCAATCCCTGCGAGAACGTCGCTCAGATCGCTGTACGAAAAGCGTAACGGCAGCCTCGATGGCATCGACGCCTATCTCACGAAGCTGAGGGAAGTCGACAGCAACAAGCGCAAGGAACGCATCCTGGCAGAACGCATCGCCAGGTCCGAAACGCTCACGATCTTCAACCTCAAGACACTCGATGGGAAGCGCGTCTCACTCGACAGCCTCAAGGGCAAAATCGCCGTCATCAACTTCTGGAGCATCTGGTGCGGCTGGTGCGTCCAGGAATTGCCCGAATATCAAAAGCTGTATGAGAAGTATGCGAGCAATCCCGACGTGGTGATCCTGACGATCGACAACGACGCAAATCCCGACGACGTACCGCCGTGGATGGCACAAAAGAAGTATACGTTCCCGGTCCTCATCGACGACGGGTACGTCAGTAAGGCCGGACTCCATGTGTTCCCGACCACGTGGTTCGTGGATGCGCAAGGATATAAGGTATTCGAAAAGGTCGGCTGGAGCGAAAAGCTGCTCGAGGAGTTCAGCTGGCGCATCGAAGCCATCCGGGCGAAATAGCCTGCTCTCCGGAACGATTGGCCCGGCCCGGCCGAATATCAGTAAACAGCATTGGACCTGACATCCACATGACCCTGGGCCCGTCCCTTCCGCCATCACCGGGGGCATCGCACGCACCTGCGGGTATCGGCGGACGAAATTCCGCCCGTCCACACCCGGGATAGGCACGATGTCCCCCGATGTTCAAACAATCACTTCCACATCCAGACCTTGGAGTGGAGATTCCCGTCTGCATCAGATTCGAACTCGAAAACGCCTGCGAAGGTGTTCAACTGCGCGAGTTTCCTGGACATGGTGTTATAGGTGACAGCGCCTCGGTAACTGAGTGCGCCGCCCCCCGTGAACCTTCCGGTTCCAATCCCTTTCCATGTGGCGGTCTCCCCGTCCGACGTAACGAACACTCCCTGACCTTCCGCGCACAAGGTGCCGTCGGCCCTTGGTGTAGCGATGTACGTCCCGATATTGCTTCCATCGATGCCCATCAGCTTGCCTTTATCCTCGAAACTGACCTCGACCTTGAAGCCGCCGTCCGCCGAAATAACCCGCCGCGCAGTTCGCCGTCCCCGCAATTCTCCAATTACTTCACCCAACATATTTGCCTCCTGAAAACCCTCCTTCCCAAGGGTGGGAAGGGAAATTCCGAATCTCACTCTTTGTCGATTCTCATGTTTCTTTCAATTGAGAAAAGCACATCCCCGAATGGGAGTGCTTATCACCCGAGATATATCCAAGGTTACTACGTCCTCCGGCTTGGTCAATCATCGGCCCGAGCCGTCGCCGTTTGAGGAATTTTGGGGAGAGGCGCCATAACCTCAAAATTTCACGAAAACCAGTTTTTGCCAATCTCGAATGATTTCGAGGTTTTGGCGCCTGTTCCCAGAACTTTGCTGTCTCCCATTGCTTTCCGCTTGAGCGCATCCTATTAAAGGAAAACAGGGCAATAATGGTTCGCACCGAGACAGGATTCCGGTTCGTCAATGGCAGACGGAACTGAGAGCAATCCCGATCAACGCTGGGGCGCCGCCTCCATCTACGACAGCTATCTCTGGATGACCGGAACCCCTGTGCAGTACAACCTGCGCCGGTACTTGTCAGCCCTTGCCCGCATCGACGCCATTGAAACCGTCTCCCTACCTGATGCCGAGCTTAGAGCACGATTTGATCATGCCAGGGCCTGGGCCGGCGCCGGCGAGCCGCTCGACCTGCTCCTCCCCGAGGTGTACGCTCTGATTCGCGAGGCCTGTTTCCGTACTCTGGGCATGCGGCCTTTTGAGGTTCAAGTCACAGCGGGAGTCGCGCTTCATCAGCGCAAGCTCGTCCAGCTGGCCACCGGCGAAGGTAAGACTCTCGTTGCCGTCCTGCCTGCTGTACTTGATGCCCTGGAGGGCAAGGGCGTTCATATTCTCACCGCCAACGATTATCTTGCGCGGCGTGACGCTGAATGGATGGGCCCGGCGTATCAGTTCTTCGGACTCAGGGCCGGCTATATCCAGCAAGGAATGAGTATTGCGGAACGGCAGGCTGCCTATGCGGCCGATATAACTTATTTGACGGCGAAGGAAGCGGGTTTCGACTATCTGCGCGATCACACGGCCGAAAGCATCGCCCGCGTCGTGCAGCGGCCCTTTCACTGCGCGCTTGTCGATGAAGCCGATTTCATCCTCATCGACGAGGCGCGGGTTCCGCTCGTGATCGCCGGCAGCATGAGCGCCCTCGCCATCGATTATGCCACTCTTGCCGCGCTGGCCAGAAAACTGCGACCCGGCGTGGACTACCGCACGGACGAGTACGCGCGCAACGTGGTGCTCACCGACGTCGGCATTCGCAGCGTCGAAGCGCTTCTGGACTGTCGCGACCTGCACCAATCCGGGAACCAGTTGCTGCTGTCGGCAGTGCAAGTGGCGCTCCACGCCCAGGTGCTCCTGCGGAGGGATCGCGATTACATCGTGCGCGACGGACGGGTCGAGCTCGTGGACGAGTTCACCGGCCGCGTCGCCGAAGACCGGCGCTGGCCGCATGGCATCCAGCCGGCCGTCGAGGCCAAGGAAGACGTCGAGGTGCGCGTCGAAGGGAAAATCCTCGGCTCCATCCCGATCCAGCACTTCGTGAAGCTATATCCCAAGATCGCCGGCATGACCGCAACCGCCGTGCCGGCTGCAGACGATTTCAAGACCTTCTATGGCCTGTCGACCGTGGTCTTTCCTCCGAACCGGCCTTGCCGGCGCGTCGATGAGCCGGACTTGGTGTTCAGCCACCGGGACGCGAAGATGGCCGCCCTGATCAAAGAAATCAGCCGGTTGCACGCCACGGGCCGGCCCATTCTCGTCGGCACCGCCAGTGTCGGGGAGTCGGAAGCACTCGCTGCCGCCCTTGCCGGGCATGGCATTGAATGCCGGGTGCTCAACGCCCGGCACGATGCCCAGGAGGCGCGCATCATCGCCCGCGCCGGCGTGACCGGCGCCGTCACGATTTCCACCAACATGGCCGGCCGAGGCACCGATATCGTCCTCGGCGGCGGAGACGAGGCCAATCGGGCGCGGGTGGTTGCCCTCGGGGGCCTGTATGTCATCGGCACCAACCGGCACGAAAGTCGCCGCATTGACGATCAGCTTCGGGGACGCGCGGGCCGCCAGGGTGACCCGGGCAGCTCACGGTTCTATATCAGTCTCGAGGATGATCTCATCCAGCGTTACGGGGTCATGGAACTCATCCCGAAAGGACAACGGCCGGAGCGCAGATCCGATCCCATCGAGGACCCGGTCGTGCGCCGTGAGATCGCGCGCGCCCAGAGAATCATCGAGGGGCAGAATTTCGAAACCCGCCGCACCCTCTGGCGATACTCGGCACTGGTAGACGAGCAGCGCCGTTCGGTCTACGAACGGCGTCAGGAACTCCTGAGCGACGAGATCGAGCCCGCATTTTGCGAGGACGAATCCCCGGATCATTACCGGGAACTGGAGTCCCTGGTCGGCCCGACGGCGCTGCGGCATACGGAAAACCTGCTGACCATGCACCTGCTCGACCGGCACTGGTCGGATCACCTGGCCCTGATCGAGGATATCCGGGAAGGAATCCATCTGCAACCCTATGGCGGACGCCAGCCTCTCGACGAGTTTCACAAACAGATCGTGGAGGCGTTTGCGGCGATGATGGAAGACGTGCGTTCCGAAGCCGTGGCCGCTTTTCGCGGACTGGCGGCCGACGGCGGCACGGTCAACCTGGAACAGGCGGGCTTCCGAGGGCCTTCTGCGACCTGGACTTATCTGGTCAACGACAATCCGTTTTCGAGCTTCGGTGTTTCCCTCCTGGCCAGCCGCAACATCGGGTTTTCCGCTGCCGCCGGGATGCTGGCCGTCCAATTTCTCCCGGTCACCCTCGCGATTTCGGCATCCGTACTTCTGCGCCGCTGGCTCCGCCGCCATCAGAGCGGCTAACCCTCAGGTACCCGGCCCCGATTTCTTACTTGCTCCTAAATGTTGACCGTATGACAATTGCGCTCATTACCGACAGGTTTGCTGCAAATACCGTGTCCTGACGGGCAAAGAGGCAGAGAATTGGAATCAGCCCTGCAAACTCAATCCGCCCGGCCGCAACTCGTGAGAGCGCTCGGCCTGCGTGAAGGAATCGCGATCCAGATGGGTATGATTATCGGATCGGGTATATTTATTGTTCCGGCCACAATCTCCGGCCACCTGCACGCCCTCGGCCCCATTCTTCTGGTATGGATTCTCGGCGGATTGCTGATCCTGTTCGGCGCTCTAACCCTGGCGGAACTGAGTTCCATCCTCCCCGAGGCCGGCGGACCTTACGTGTATCTCAGACATGGATTCGGACCCGCCTGGGCATTCATGTTCAGCTGGAATCATTATTTCATCAACACCGCCGGCTCCATCGCCGCGATTGCCGTGGCGTTCGCAACTTATCTCGGACACTTCATCCCGGCATTATCGCCGCAGCGGTCATTTATTTCCCGAGAATGGGTATGTTTCGGCCACCCGATCGATTTCTCAGTCGGTTGGGTTCAGGTCATCGCCATGGCCACAATCGCCCTGGTCACCTTCATCAATGTCCGTGGGGTCAAGATTGGGGGATGGGTCATGAATCTGTTCACCGCGGCCAAGATCACGGCGCTGGTGGGACTGATCGTCGCTGTAGTCCTATCGGGCAAAGGCGCATCGGCAAATCTTCTCCCTTTCTGGCCCGCGCGCTGGACGAGCGATCTGACCGCCGGTTTTGGCCTGTCCATGATCTCTGTGCTGTGGGCTTATGACGGCTGGATCACCGTTACGCTGACGGCTGGTGAAATCAAGAATCCTCGACGAAACGTTCCACTTGCGCTGGTGATGGGCACCCTTGCAGTGATCGCGCTCTATGTGGCTGCCAATCTCGCCTATGCTTACGTCATTCCGCTGCATACCATGGCCGGTTCCCCGCGGATTGCCGCCGATGTTGCGGGTGTGGTCCTCGGCCCTCTGGGAACCGTGCTGATTATCGCCGGGATTCTGTGCTCGACTTTCGGTACCATCCATGGCTGCGTCCTGGGCGGCCCCCGCTGTATTTATGCTGCCGGCGCCGACGGCACATTTTCCGGGAGTTTCGGCAGGGTGCATGCGCGATTCCATACCCCTGCGGTAGCCATTGTGACCCTGGGAGCATGGGGCGGACTGCTCACGCTGAGCGGCACCTACGATCAGATCACGTCCTATGTGGTTTTTGGCTCCTGGGGCTTTTACGCGCTCACCGCGCTGTCGGTCATCATGTTGCGGCGGAACATGCCTGACGCGCCGAGGCCCTATAAGGCATGGGGATATCCCTACACCACACTCCTGTTTGTTGCCGTGACCGGCTGGTTTCTCTTCAATACGATGGTACGTGACTCGCGCAATGCAATTATCGGGATTGTGCTGCTCATGATCGGGCTGCCCTTTTATTTCCATTGGAAAACCAAAGGAAGAATGCATGAGGATCACCAGCCATAGCATCCCGATGCCGGCGGTGATAGGAAACGCTGCGTCGTGCCGCTGCACGCATAAAGCGGTCGGCGCAATGAGCAAGTGAAAGGAGATGAGCCCCTATGGGAAAGAGAGTCCTCCTCGTTGGATTGGGTATGCAGGGGAAGGCGGTGCTTTACGATCTGGTTCACTGCACCGGCATATCCCGGATTGTAGTCGTGGACAACCAGCCGGGCCTTCTCTCTGAACTGAACCGCTACCCTTCTGAAAAGGTGCGCGGACACTGCCTTGATGCCGCCGATACTGCCCTCGCCACGCTCATGCGCGATGCGGACGTGGTGATCGAGGCTCTGCCCGGAAATTTTGCGCTCCCGCTGGGCCGGCTGGCGGCAGATTGCGGTGTGAGCCTGGTGAGCAGCATGTATTACCTGAATCCCGGCGAACGGGACGCCGGGACCATCGAAGCCATCAAACAGGAGATCCGACAGATCGACCGCAAGGCCAAGGACAAAGGGATTGTGGTACTCACCGAATTCGGATTGGATCCGGGTCTGGATCTCATTCTTGGCGCCAAAGCGATCCGCGAGATGGATGAAGTTCACGAACTCTATATGTACGGTGCCGGCATTCCGGCTCCGAATGCCCGCTCAAACCCACTAAAGTACAGATTCTCCTGGTCCATCATCGGCGTCATGAAAGCCTATTCTCGGGCCGCCAAAATGATCTCCAACGGGCAGGCCCTGACGATTGAGCCGATCCACATGTTTGAATCCGGCAATTGTCACATGTTGGATGTCGATGCCATCGGGATTCCTTTGGAATGTTTTGCCAACGGGGACAGCGTGCACTACGCGGAGCTGTTCGGCATCCGGAATTCCATTAAACAAATGGGGCGATATACATGCCGCCTGCCCGGCCACTGCGCGTTCTGGGACACGATGGTGAAATGCGGCTTTCTTGGGGAACAGCCGCTACAATTCGGGACAGCGTCTATTACTCCGATGCAATTCACCGCAGCGCTTCTTGCCTCACAAAATCAATTCCATTATACGGAGGACCAACAGGACATGACCTTCGTGCGGGTAGATGCGCGAGGCAATCGCCGGGGGGAGAAAATCCGACTGATCTATGATTTGATCGACACCCGCGATCTGAAAACGGGGCTTACCTCAATGCAGAGAACGGTGGGATTTACCCTGAGCCTCGGCGCGCGCCTGATCCTGGAGCGCAAGTTGGAGAAGACCGGCCTGCTGACGCCTTTGGATGTCCCATATGAAAGTGTTTTTCCCGAATTGGAGAAACACGATATCCGCGTTCATCGTCAGGAGATTTTGGGCTAAATGGGCGTGGCCGCAGCAGCCTATTTTGGGGACAGGCGCCATAGCCCCCGAAATTATCCCAGGTAAACGGGAAAACGTTTTGGTGAGTTACGAGGTTATGGCGCCTGTCCCCAAAACTAGCGGCAACCCTGCGTTGGTCGGAATGCATGACTTTTCTGCAACATTTTCCGCCTTCCAGGGTTAGTATGACATAGGCATGAGAGGGTCTACAGATAGAAGCTTGTGCCGCATGCATGCCGCTGGTATGGAATACAGCGCCGAAAATCGTAGGGTTTGCAAATCAGGATCACGGAGGGGCCGGAAATGTCTGGAAAGCTGCATTCCATTGTATTCGCTGTTTTTATCGTGTTGTTCGCGTGTAGCATCCCGGCGGCTCTTGCCCAGGGTGGCGGCCGGCAGAGGACCCAGCGGGTTGCTTCATTGAAACAGAATCAGGCGCCATTGCGCACCCGGATCATGGGGCTGAAGGACGAAGCATCCCTGGATGCCGCCCTCGCCAAACTCGTCGGAGAAGGCCGACTGACCCAGGAGCGGGCCGCCAAAATCAAAACTCGATGGCAGCAGCAACAGGGGCGAAACCGGCCGCTGGCGGCGCTCGACCGGCTCCGTGCGATTCAGGACGAGGGCAAGCTCAACGAAGCGTTGACCCGGTTGATGGCGGACGGCAAGATCACTCAGGATCAGGCTGCGCGGATCCGGCAGCAGTGGCAAAAGCAGCATGATAGGGCCAGCGCGAAGCCGGGTCAGCGAAAGGCCGTACGGGGCGCGAAGACGAAGAGGAACGTGGAACCTGCACAGATTCTCACCAGGATCCGGGGCGCGAAGACAGAAGCCAGGGTAGATAAAATCCTGAACAATCTCGTCAGCAAGGGCAGGATCACCCAGGAACAGGCCGCCAAAATCAAGGGGCAGTGGAAAAAACGCCGCTGACGCGGCCTGCCCTCCCACCCAAGAGAGTGGGCCTCTTAGGGGAATTATTCCCCTTGACGGCGGATGACGCGATATCCCGTCCGTGCTCGAGTCACTGTCCCAGGCCTGTCCACCGTGACGCGAATCTGTTGATAGGTGTCGTCGTTGACATGGCTTGCGGGGTAGTAGCAGAGGGTGTATTGGTGTCGCAGTTCGTCGGCTATTTCCGCAAAAGCTCCGCCGAGGTTGTTGGTGGTTGACGCCATGAAAAGCCGACCTCCGCTGGGATCGGTCAGTCCTTTCAAATATTCGGATGCTGGGGAAGCTACCACAGAATCAAACTGAACCGCATAGACAACGGCATCCGATCCCTCCACTTTGCTCCGATTATTGTCAAAACGGGTAAGCCAGCTCTGACTGTCAATCCCGTCAGTGAACAACACGATCGCTTTGCGGCCTTCGATACCGCCGAGGCATTCCGTCAAGACGATGTCCAGGGCATCGTACAACCTGGTCCCCGCGCCCAAATCGGTACGAAGGATCGCGCGCCGCAGCGCCGCGCGCTCGCTCGTGAGTGGCGAGTCGAGGTAGATATAGGAATCGAATGACACAACCATGACGCGCTCTTCCGGCCTCAGCGCTTCCAAAAAAGCCAGTGCGGCGTTTTGAATCTCGTTGTGCTTGAAAATCGTGCTCCCTGAGGTGTCCAGCATCAGCACCACGTTAAAGGGAGTGATCTCCGGGATCACGCGATCGATCTGCTGCTCGATGCCGTTTTCGAATACGTGAAAATCCTTGGCATTCAGATCCGGGACGTGCTTGCCGGTCGCGTCGCTTACCATCGTCGGCACGGTCACGAGCGACACATCCAGCCGGATTACATGATCCGAGAGTGGAGCAGCCGCAGTGCTCCCGGCGGACACCGGCGCTCCGCCCTCTTTGTTCTGTGGTTTTACCTTCGTTTGGGGCCTGCCCAGGGTATCCACAGACGGGGACAAAATCCGCGGAGCGCAGAGCGGTGGAAATTCCCCCGGCAGGTCGTGCCGATTCACGAACCGGCCGACCAGTTGCTCGAGCGAAGCCGCCATCGAAGCTGGCAGCCTGTCGACTTCAGGCGGGGCCGATTTCCATGCTTCTGTGCCTTCCCAGATCTTAGCGTCCAGAAGCAACTCACTGTCGGCGGGATTCTGGAGATAAGTCCCGGCTGGAACTACGACCGCCATCACGGCTGCCAGCAAGGGAATTCCGGAGGAGTGGTAACGTGCGGTCTGTGCCCCAATGAAACCGGAAGATTGGTCGGCATATAATCCTTCTGCCAGAAAGATGAGGTCGGCCTTCTCCGGGAAATCGACGAGCGCATAGTCGTTCTGCTTCGTGATTTCCTTCTCGATCCCTTTTCTCAAGTCGGAATCGATCCTACCTGACGGGCAATAGCCGGGCAATTTGCCCACGATATCCCACCAGCCGGCGCGCGAGCGGTCCAGTACAGGACGGTCCAATTGAATAATATGTTGCGGCACCCCTAGGCGCGGGCCCTCGGGGTTCTGAATGATCTCCTGGCTGGGCGTGCGGCTCGTGTACCGCCATTCCTTGATCGACGCGCCGGATGGGCACATGGTGAAGAGTCCAGAATCCCGTACAGCAACCACGCAGATACGCGTGCCGGCGAAACCGGATCCGGGAGCATGGGCAGCAGTGATTGCACAGGTAATCAGCATTACCTGCACAGCCGTCTTCATCACGATGCGCCCCAACATACTCCTTCTCCCATCCTATCGGCGCTATCCCTCACCAGTTTTTCAAGAGCGCGTCGATCATCCTGGCCAGCTTTTCTTCATTGGCATGGTCGTATCCGACCAGGATGTTGCAGATCTTGCCTTGACGATCGACAAGCCGGTCTGAGGAATGCTGCCGGCCTTGTAAGTCGTATCATAGGGATCCTTTGAGCTCTCCAAAACGCAACGGATTCCCCCCGACTGCCCGAGAACTGCACGGAAGCCGTGGCAATTCAGAGAATCCGCAATGGAAACGTGAGGGAAGGATGCCATCGGCGGATGTTGAGATCATCTCCGGTTTCCTGAGGCTCTGATCCCCCCGATTGTCTCGCGCCCTTACATCAGAATTATGGCATGCAACCCTGGTTTTGCAAAACCTCCACTCTTTCCATGCGGATCACACCCAGGCCCGTTTTTCAGCGCCATAGGATCGGGTCGTTGTCTTTTTTGAGCAAGCGCAACGCCTTGGCAAGATTGGCGCGTGCGTCCGCATAATCGGGTTTGAGCCGTAATGCTTCTTCGAAATGCGTTGCTGCCTCTTCGAGCCGGCCCAGAGTTGCCAGCGCGACGCCCAGGCCATTGTGGGCGTCCGCAGAGTCCGGTTGGTATTTGACAGCCTCCCGATATTGCCCCATCGCCTCCGCGAAGCGCCCAAGCCCCTGCAAAACACGAGCGAGATTTAATCGCGCGCCCATAAAGTCGGGCTTGAGTCGCAACGCTTCTCTGTAGTGCGCAATGGCATCCTCTGATCGGCCCTCTCCCTGCAGTGCGTTGCCCAGGTTAAAATAGGCTCCGGCGAAGCCCGGCACGAGCCGCAGAGCCTGCCGGTATTGCGTCACAGCTTCCGCCGGCCGCCCCGATGCCAGCAGCGCATTGCCGAGATTGTTGTGGGCCTCGGCAGAGTCCGGCTTCAGCTGCAGGGCTTGCCGGTATTGTGTCATCGCCTCTTCGAGTCGTCCCTGTCGCTGCATGGCACTTCCCAGGGCGTTGTAGGCGCCAGCAGAATCCGGTTGTAACCTCAGGGCTTGCTGGTACTGAATCAAAGCCTCATCCGGCTTCCCCGTCCGCTGCAGGACATTGCCGAGATTGATGAAGGCAGTGATGTAATCGGGCTTGAGCCGCACTGCTTCCCTGAATTGCGCGACCGATTCCCCGAGCTGTCCAAGCCGGTCCAGAGCCGCGCCCAGGTTGCAGTGCATCTCAGCGGATCCTGGCTCCAGCCTGATCCCGCCGCGGTATTGCGCCACAGCTTCGTCGAACCGCCCCAGTTCCTGGAGGGCGTTCCCCAGATTGTAATAGGCGCCCGCCAGATCAGGCATGAGCCGCACCGCTTCTTTATACTGCGCGATCGCTTCCTCTATGTGCCCCAGCCCTTGTAGGGCGGTGCCCAGGTTGTTGTGAGCTTCACCATATTCGGGATTGAGCCGCAGTGCTTCGCGGTGGTAAATCACGGCCTCTTCAAGATGCCCGGTCTTTTGCAGGGCGTTGCCCAGATTGTTGTGGGCCATCCAGCAGGAAGGGTTGCGGCTGATCGTGGTGCGATACAACGTTTCTGCATCGATATACTGTCGGCTCTGGCTCCAGGTGGGAAGCGCCAGCACGCTGCTCAGAACCACCGTGATTGCTGCCATTGCCCACATAAATTCCAGGTTCCATCGTGCGAACAGTTTGACCAGGCCGGCGGAGAACAGCGCCAGGATGGGGATGCTTGCCAAGTATTGAAAATGATCTGCCACAAAGGAGTACCGAAATGGGTAGACGTTGAATAAACCCAGCGCAGGGAAAAGCGTGCCGCAGAAGAAGAGCAGGGCCGCCAGCGGGGCACGAGAACGACTTCTGACGCGCCACAGGCAGGCCAGCAGTATGGCTACGCCCAACGGAAAAAGGTATAGCCACAAATCACTCTGACTGATCCGCCAGCGCGGGTAGATAAAGACCAGGTTTGCAGGCCAGAACAGCTTTCCGAGATAAAACCAGATCACCCGTCCGGCGACCAGACCCCGCTCAATCAAGGTGAACTGATACAGCGTTCCCTGCGCGCCGACCAGCGACCTTTCGACCCAGGCAGTCAGCAGTCCACCGGCCGCTCCGAGCACGAACCACGGCAGCAGCGGCAATACGTCGCGCCGCCACTTCAACCCCCCGCGTTGCCACCAGAACACCACCAGCAACGCAGCAGGAAGCGTGGCCGTGACCGTTTTGCTCAACAGGGCAAGGAGGAAAAGACCAAGTGCGCAAGCATATCGCCACTTTTGCCTGTTCTGGTCGAAATGCAAATAGGCCAGCATCGCACCCAGATAAAAAACACCTGAGAGCGTATTTTTAAGTTCGGAAATCCAGGCCACGGATTCCACCTGGACAGGATGAAGGGCAAAGATCACCGCCGCGAGCCACCAGCCCGGGACCGCGAGGCGTCTCAGGATCACGGCAATGAGAAAGGCCGAAAGCCCATGGAGCACGATGCTGACCAGGTGATAGCCCAGCGTGTCATCGCCCCAGATTTTGTGCTGAAGCCAAAAAGCGGAGTGGGCGGCCGGATAGTACTGCTGTGTGGCTCCCATGTCGAACCATATACGCCACAACCCTTCCGCTGACTGCAGGTCGCTGCGCGTCACATGGCGGTCATCATCCCAAAGCATGCCGCCATGCCAGGCGGGATAATAGGCCGCCAGGGTTGCGGCCAGCAGAGCCGGCAACAGGAGCCACACACTCCAGTTGTGGACGGGCTCAAGTGCAGGGCCCGGGTCTTTGCGCCGCTCTGACCTATTATCCGCGAGGCTTTTGGATCGTAGTGGCTTGCGTCCTTTGTCGCTCATCGCGGGCATTTATATAAGCTTTGGCCCCGAAAGGCAACGCCCGGCTCCACTCTCTGACTGAAACATACTGTCAGATAACCTACCTGAGGAAACTAGACAAGACAAGATCAAGTATTACTTGCCATATGATTTTCCTGCTTGTATTATGATAGTCATGCATACCAAAGTAACAAGCAGAGGACAAGTCTCAATTCCAGCAGATGTGCGGAAAAAACTGGGCATCGGACCAGAAACCCGGCTGGAATGGATGATTGAGGGGGCTACGGTGAGGGTATTCCCCCTTCCAGCCGATGCCGTGAAAGCGTTCCGAGGCTCTGGCAAAAAAGGAATGGTGCCGCGGTTATTGCAGGACCGGAGAAAAGACGGGAAGCGAGAAAATGGATCCTGAAAGATCTTTCCTGTTGGACACCTCCGCACTGCTAGCCCTGCGCGACGAGGAGACCGGGGCTGACGAGGTCGAAAGACTGTTGAGGCAAGCGGCGCAGGGAGGTTGTTCGCTGCTGGTATCCTTTATGACTCGGATGGAACTCCTCTACCTTATCGGCCGCGAGGAAGGTGAAGATGCTGCGCACCATGCGTTGCGCCTGATTGATACGTTTAACCTTGAATGGGTTTCCTGCGAACCTGAAATCCTCGAAGTTGCAGCACTGCTAAAAGCTAAAGACGGACTGTCCGTCGCGGATAGCTAGATCGGCGCAACTGCGATCGTCCGGAACGCGATTCTGATCCACAGAGACCCCGAGTTCATCAAGTTCCCGGACATTCTCCAGAGGTTTATGAATTGAAAATCGGTTTTTATGGAGGAGGTGATGGAAAAAGCCGGATGGACACGCAGATCGGTCTTGGCGGCCCTTCCCGGGCTGGCACTTGTCTCAGCTGCGGCATCGTATGGTGGTGACGGACAGTCGGTGAAATCGTCGTCGGGTTCCGAGGCGCCCAAGATGAAGGTGCCGCCCAACGCCACAGATGCTCATCACCACATCTACGATTCGCGCTACCCGGTGGACCCGAAAGCGGTGTTGCGTCCGGCAGATGCGACGGTCGCGGACTATCGCCGACTGCAGAAGCGCATCGGAACGACCCGCGGCGTCATCGTGCAGCCCTCCACGTATGGGTTGGACAATCGCTTGCTGCTCGAATCCCTCAAACAGTTCGGTATTTCCACCGCGCGCGGCATCGCTGTGGTAAATCCCGGGATTACCGATCCGGAGTTAAGAGAGATGCATGCCGCCGGCATTCGCGGCCTTCGCTTCAATCTGGTGCAAGCCGGTGCTACGACGCTCGACATGATCGAACCTCTTTCAAAACGAGTGGCACCTTTCGGGTGGCACATCCAGGTCAATGCGTCTGCCGATCAGATCGCAGCAGCGAGGGATGTGTGGAGCCGTTTGTTGTGCCCGATCGTTTACGACCATCTCGGCCATATGTCGCCACCGCAGGGCATCCGCCATCCGGGATTCGGCATCATCTGCGGGCTCCTGCAAAAGGGGAAAGCGTGGGTGAAACTCTCGGGATTCTACATCGACACTCAGGTCGGCCCGCCGACCTATGCGGACAGCGTCGCAGTGGCTAAGGCATACGTGAAGGAGGCGCCCGAGCGGCTTGTGTGGGGCAGCGATTGGCCGCATCCCACGATGAAAGAAAATGAAAAGCCCGATGACGCGATCCTGCTCGATTTAATGTCTGAGTGCGTGCCCGACGAAACCATGCGCAACCGCATTTTCAGCGAAAACGCGGCAACGTTATACGGATTCGTATGAGCATGATTCTGAGGGTATAGATTTCCGCTCGCCTAAGCCTGTAATCCAAACGACGCCCCGCAGGCCGCCGAAGGGGTAGTACAGCTGCCGGCATGCTCCTCCGTACCGGTGAGTATGACAGAGGGCGAAATAACCTCTCCCACGAAGGACATAACCTTCATATCAGGGAATTATTCCCCGATTTCACATCCCGAATCCCTTATATTATGGCTGCAAATATGCGCCAAACGGTTGTTTATTCATTAATTAGACAGCGTGGGATCCTATGGCATGATTTTTGCGTGTTATTGAGTAAGTATATCCTTACTTTAACGGATAGCGCGGAGGATGCCATGTTGGAATTAGGCAAATGGGTTTTGGCATCGGTTGCGTGGCTCGCGGGCATTCTGATCATCGCGTTGATCGACACGTTCAAGGACCTCAAGTACAAGCACCGCCTGGGCGAGGATGTCGTCTTGAAATCGAGACGTTAGCAGGCCGTTCCGATCATCCAATTTGAGTCAAACCGATCTTCTCTGAGCCGGGGTGAGAATCTCCTCCGGGAGGCGTCTGGAGAAGACGCTCGATGAGGACAAATGCCAGCGCGGCGCGTTCGTTGCGTGACAGTGCTGTTTCCAGCCGGTGTACCTCCCCCTGGATGATGGGCGCGGTCTGCGGATTTTCGAAGGCCAGTTCGCGAGCGCTTTTCAGCTGGCCTTGACTGATGCAGTAGACGGATTCGCCGCCGAGAAGATCGATGGGTTTGAGGGTCATAAAATTGTCTCGCGGGGGACGGGATTTAAACCTGGAAACTCGCGCCGCACCCGCAGGTGTGGCTGGCCTTGGGATTAGAGAAGCGGAATCCCGAATGGATCAGGTCATCGGAGAAGTCGATCTGAAGGCCGTCGAGATACAGCGCGCTGACCTTGTCGGAAACGACGCGCAGGCCGCCGGCATCGTACACTAGCTCATCCGCCTCGCCGAGGGAAGAGTCAATGGAGGCGGAATAGCTCATTCCGGAGCAGCCCCCCGGCACGACGCTAATACGCATGAACTGCAAGGCTCCGACACCCATCTGCTTTAATTCACTCATTGCTTTGTTGCTGATCGAAATACTCATGCTGAATCTTCCTCTTCTAGTCCAGCCCGAAGCTCTGCGGGCTGACAAAAAAGTCTACCGCGGCCCGGATCGCTATACAAGGAGCCATCAGGCATGACTGCTTCGAAAATAGAGCCGACAGCGATATCGATTCCGATACCGATAAATGCCGACCAGAGAGGCATAAGCTTTTCATGCGTCGCAGGGTGCGCGCCGCGCGCCTAAGAATTAGTGGTTTTTTTGAGGCAGCGACGAATGACACGAAAGGGCACAGACCTTCGAGCCAGCAAAAGTTCGTGTCATTCGTCGCTGCTTCTGCAATTTTGAGGCGAATTATTTTCGGAGCATGGGGTCAAGCGCTCTTTTTTTGCAGGCGCTTGAGGAGCTGGATCTGACCGGCGTGATAAACGTCATGGAACGCCACCCCCAAGGCCAACTCCGCCAGGGTCCATTTTTTTCTGGCGCTAAACGCTCGCAGTCGAGCGGCAGGAAGGGACTCCAGGACTTCGCGCAGGAGGCTGTTTTCTTCATACAGGAGAGCCACATCCTTCTTCCAGGTGCCGGCCGTTTCTTTTGCAGGCCTCACAAACCAGTTGCTGCCTGAATAGGTAAACGAGCCGCGCGGGCCGCTGACGAGTTGGCGCCGCACGGCATATTTCCAATAGGCTGTATGCAGTACCATCTCCCAGATGTTGTGCCGGCCCGGTGCGGGCCGCCAGGATGCCTGTTCAGCCGTGACGCCCCGGATGGAACCGCGTAGATTCGTGCCATGCCAGGCTCTGCCGCCAAAGCTCTCGTCCAGCAAACGGAGAAGTTGATTCCGGTCGAATGCCATATTTTCTCCTCGCAAGAACCGCTACCGGCCGCCACCCGCATGGGCACGGAATAATTTCCCTCGCCGGATCCGGCCCGATGGACGGTGGGTCCTCCCGTTTCAATGCTTGCGCCAATTCCTCATCGGCGGATCCATATAAAGGGGCTCGAATTTTCGCAGGCGTTTGCCGGAGATAAAACGTTGCTGCGCTGCCCTGAGTTTGTCTGTGGCCTCATTCCAAAGGTCTGCGGAAGACAGGGAGCCGTCGGCCAGTGTCTTTATTGGTGCCCCGGCGGTTTCGGTTCTCAGTCTCAAAATGGAGCGACGATAGCTTTCCGCGGCACTGCTGTAGAGCGACAGCAAATCCATATCCGGAGTGTTCTTTGCCGCCGGTTCTGCGGCATCCACCAGAGCCCTGAGTTTGCTCACCAGTGCAGGCACCCGGACATCAAGTGGATTTACGGATAGTATCTCCGCCCCGCAGCCAAACAGAGCCGCAAAATCAGGATGATCGACCTTCCTGGTGGCACAGGCTGAATTGGCGATCAGCAATGCTGCAAGCAGCAGACCGAGCGACCATTTCACGTCACACCTCCAAGGTGCCGACGTTCAAAATTCTTGTGTACAGCATCAAACCTGGGAATACATATACGAGGATCTTCATAATCCTACTACAAAGGTATAGCAAGACTGTTTCTTTCCTTCTCCAGCCACTCAGGCTAATGGCCGGAAGGGATCCTGGATAAGAGGATTCCCCGTTTCCCATTTGTAGACAGCCTGGCAGAATGGACCATTCAACTGTACTGGTCAACCACGGTCATACTCACCCGATCAATGTGCGCTGGTTGCGAGCGGTGGGAGCCCGATTCCTTGCATAATAGGTTTTCAGGCACTCATCGGTCACCCGGGCGGTTCGCGCACCGCTCACCCCTGTGGATTCGCATGTGCCGAGGCCCAGAAGTTCATTCACGAGCGTCTGGACCAGCGGCTGGTGCACGTGCGGCGGATTGCGAAAGGGGAAAACCAATTCTCTTCCCTTCCGTCTGAGGACGAGATCCGCATCCGAGAAGACCGGGCAGTGCAGATCCCCTCAGACCCTGTGAAGATTATTCCGTCGGCAGCGCGACTTGAGTGGAAATTCCAGATGCCTGTCCCCGTGGCGCCGGATTCGAATTCAAAACATGCCGCGGTGACGTCTTCTGCTGCGTAAGCAGCGCCGGTGTTAACGGAATAACCAGCCGCTGCCTTGATCGGACTTATCAGGAAATCGAGCAGATCCAACCCATGCGACGCAAGATCCATGAACAAGCCGCCACCGGCGATCGCCGGAAGGTAACGCCACTGTTTTGCCTCCTCTGCATCCACCAAAAGGCCATATTGGAAGATGTGCGCCGATGTCAGCGTGCCCACTGCTTGCTCCCGCAAAAGTTCACGCACCTTCAGAAAGCGCGGTAGGGCCCGGCGGTAATAGGCCGCAAAAAGCGGCACGGACCGTTCCTGAAACACCTCCACCATGCGCACGCACTCCGCATGATTCATCGCCATCGGTTTTTCCACCAGGCAGGGCTTTCCCGCGTCTGCTACCTGCAAGGCCAGCGTGTAATGATGCACAGGCGGGGTCGCGATATATATCGCGTCGACTTCAGGATCGACAATGAGGTGATCGGCCCGATCATAAAAGCGCGGGACTCCATGCCGGCGCGCATAATCCCCGGCCTTGTCGCGATCCCGCCGCATCACGGCCACGAGAGCTGAATGATCGGCCTTTTGGAAAGCGGGTCCGCTCTTGAGCTCGGTAACCGCACCACACCCGATGATCCCCCATCGCACCGCATCCATGGATGGCCTCCAATTACGCATTTGCATGCACATCGAGAGTATATAGCAAACTGATGCGTGCTTCTCATCGAGGAACACCCGGCTAGTGATGGGCGCCCCGCGCATAATGCTGCCCGAGACGAGAGCGCTGCTCGTGCCGGCAGGTTCGTGCATCAGCCTGCCGCCGGTCTCCGCCCTCAGAGTCCGATATTTGCGATCGGAATAATAGGTGATCTGCGAACTCTGCGCTCTCGCGTTGAGGCCATTCAGTCGGCTACGCGATAACCCCGCGCGCTCATATGATTTGCCGCGCAAACCATTATGATATTGACAGGCAATTCCATATTAGTTACATTTAGTTGATAGGATGTTGAATATTCAATTGTTATGTAAGGCAAAAGGACTGGAATGGGTTGAGGGTCGGCTGATTCACTCTTTGCGGATGATCAGGCGACAGGCCTGATGAATCCATCGATGGCACGGCGAACTCAACGGCGTTCCCTCAAGGAGGAAGGATATGGCTTCTCAAGCAAGTGTCGTCCCCCAGCAGCCCACAATCGACCAGGCAAAGATGGAAGCATTTCTGAACAGAGCGGTCAACGACTTCGGCGCGGCGGTCAGTGCTGCGCTGGTGGTGATCGGAGACAAGCTCGGCCTTTATAAGGCCATGGCTGGCGCTCCCCCAACCAACTCGGTGGAATTGGCGGCGCACACCGGCACGTCCGAGCGATATATCCGCGAATGGCTTTTGAACCAGGCTGCCGGCGGCTACATCGAATACAATCCCGAAACCGGCAGGTATTCCCTGCCGCCGGAACATGCGGCGGCTCTGGCCGACGATCAAAGCCCGTTCTTCGTCGGAGGTGGTTTTCAGGTGATCACGGCTATGGTCAAAGCGGATGAGCGCATCGCCGGGGCTTTCAGGAGCGGCTCAGGCATGTTCTGGGGAGAACACCATCACGACCTGTTTGAGGGCACGGAGCGTTTCTTCCGCCCGGGATATGCAGCGAACCTCGTGTCCAGTTGGATCCCTTCCCTCGAGGGTGTGCAGGCGAAGTTGGAGTCGGGTGCCATCGTGGCCGACATTGGTTGCGGTCATGGATCCTCCACGGTAATCATGGCCCAGGCCTACCCGAACTCCCAATTCTACGGCTTCGACAATCACGCCCCGTCGATTGTTCACGCGCGCAAGGCCGCGTACCAGGCTTCGATAGCTAGGCGGGTACATTTTGACATCGCCGGAGCGACTAATTTCCCAAATGCCGGCGGTTACGATTTCATCACCTTCTTCGATTGCCTCCATGACTTGGGCGATCCCGCGGGATCCCTGATGCGGGCTCGCGAGACGATGAAGCCCGATGGTGTGGTCATGATCGTAGAGCCCATGGCTGCGGAAACGGTGGAAGGAAATCTGAACCCGGTCGGCAGGGTTTACTCCGGTGCATCCGTTTTATGCTGCACTCCGAATGCGATTGCATCGGGGCAAACGGCGCTGGGCACACTTGCCTCCGAGGGACAACTCAGGAAGGTCGCGCTGCAGGCAGGATTCAGGCGCTTCCGCCGCGCCAGCGAGACGCCATTCAACCGCGTCTTTGAACTGCGCCCATGACCAGGGCGGCGAGCCCCCAATTCTGGCGACCGATGCAGCGCCCATCGATTCCCCTGGCGTGGCGCAGGCGCGCGTTGCCCCCCAGTGAAGTTCAAAACGAGGTAAGCGCGGCATTGGGCCGCACCTTCGACGCTTGAGAATTGTGTCGGCGTTACCCCGGCCTCACGAGGCTGTCCAACGGTTAGTATGCGAGGCGTAAAAAGGCCCGGTGGGCCGGGATAGGGATGATTCAGAATAGAGCGCCGAAGGTGCGACACAATGCACCTCCAGGATCCATACCGGCGGCGAGCCCACAAACAAATCGGTTTGACAGCCTTTGTGCTGCACGATCCCCCACTCCTGGAGTCGTTCAACCTTTCGAGTCCCCCGCGTAGCCGCAGATTAAGTTTGACTCACTAATACCGCCACCACGGCGTGGTGGCGCCGTCGGGCTTTTTGTTGAGCATGTGTGTCGCGATCTCCTTGAGCCGCTCCGCCGGGGTGGCAGGTCCCGACCAGCAGTGCGGTTTGCGGTCACCGTACAAGAAGAATCCCTCGTAGTGCGGGTTCTCAGTCGTCTTCATCCACTTCTCGAGCTCTTCTGTGGAGTTGTTCAGTTCGTAGGTGTCCATTGTGCCGGTGTAAACATGGATCTTGTCGATAATCTTCGGTCCTATGGTGGTCCAGTTCTTTTTGAGGAATTCGAGCAGATCGTAGTGCTCCTTCCAATACTGCGCCACGGCCCGGTTCATTTCGCCTGTTCTCTTGTTAAACAGCGGCGCGAAATATCCGTCCTCGCCGCGCGGTCCGAAGACCGCCGACCAGATGTCGATCTGCTCGCCCGACCTGCCGTGGGTGCCGTTCACAAGCTCGAAGCGATTGCGCTGCTCGGATGTGAGCCGGATGCGGCCGTCGGTCTCGCGTGAGTTGACCGTCGGCTCGCGCCGCCATTCGTACTCTTTATAAAATGCGTTCTTGTCCTGATAAATGTTGATGCCCTCGACATCCGTGAACGTCACTGAATCCGGGCATGCAGACCAGGTGCCGCCGAAAAAGTCCGGGTGAAAGATCTGGAGCGCGAGCGATTCCCAACCGCCGGTCGAACCGCCGGATAGTGTCCTGGCGTACGGCTCTTTGATCACGCGATACCGTCGCTCGATTTCCGGAATCAACTCCTGCATGATTGCATCGCCGTACGGACCCACATTAACCGAATTCACAGCGTACGAATCATCGAAATACGGGGTCGGATGCTGGAACGTCACCAGGACCATCCGGGGATAGTCGTCGCTCAGCCACGCCTTCGAGAACGCGTTGTTCCCGACGCCGTCGAACCCATCAGGCGCAGAGAGGCTGAAATGACCTTGGATATAGTGAACTGGGTAACTGATCATCTCGCGCGCATAGTTCTTGGGCAATAGCACCGTTGCACCGAGATAAATCGGCCGGCCCCAAAACTTCGTAAGCAGCGGACTTTGAAATTTGAGTCGTTTGACGAAATCGGTGTCGGGAGGAACGGTAACCGGTGGAATCACATCGCCGGCCGAAAGTTTCACGACGACGCCGGCTTTCGGATCGAGATGGATTTTCTGCACCGCGCTCTTCAGATTGCCGGGCGAGGCGTTCCAGCGCTGTCCTTCCCACTGATCGTCGTGCATCCATACGGTGTACCCGTCGGCACGTTTGAATTCGGAGTAGACGTTGATGAAGCCCTGCACGAAGTAATCTCCCGGCGGGAGATCAAGCAGACGCTCGACCGGCGAGCCGAGATTGGATTCATCAATGATCGCGGGCTGTCCGGGCGCGAGCTGTTCAACATCCCCCCCAAAAAACGGGACGCCGGTGCGGCCGATCTGCAGCCGCGGCTCTCGATCTCCCGTGCGCGAGATCATAACAAGTACGCGCCCTATGATCGGGCCGGCATGAGCGGAGGCAGGGAACGAGATTTCGAAGCGCAGCCCGGAGGGAGCCGCGCCCTGATTTTCGGCGGAGCCAAGACAGACGGCTGAAATCATGGCGAGGATTAGAGCTAACGGAAACCGAGACATTTAAACCTCCTTCTCCCTGCTCTGTAAGAAAGAAAATCCCGCTCTGCGACATTCAGAATGATCGGGATTGGCCAGGGTGATCCCGACGAGATCACCAAAATCGCTGTAGCTTCCTGGAAGGAGCCGATGGTGGCTGCCTTGGGCGGCCACTTCATTCGGATCCCGCTAGAATTCCATGGGCGGATTATAATCCATATTAGAAACGCGAGCCTAATACCTTCCACGTGTTAGGGGCGCACCCTATGGCTTTTCGGGCTTCGGGGGCGCGGCCGCCTCCGGGCCGGCACACCGCATCGGATACCTCTGGCAGCCGCCGGTTGCGCCCGATAGGAAAATGCAAAATCGGGGTGATTTCCCTATTCCTATAGGGGCTTTTTCTTCTGCATTGTAGGGAAAGGCCTGATTTCAATCCTCCTGCGCATATTGTTAAATCCCAACCATTGTGGATGGGCTCAGCAGAGTGTCGTCCTGATCTCAGGACGGCTGCAGTTGCGGAGTGCAATCCATGAGAAAAAGGTTAGGATCCGCAATTGACTTGGAAACATTCACCGGTGAGGTCTTATGCACTGCCCTCGATGCAATGGTCTGATGTACACGATGGAAATGCGTGACTCGCACGCGATGATTCGTTCGGCCGGACTGGCATGTATCCTTTGTGGAGATATCATTGACCCGATCATCGCCCGGAATCGCCAGTGCCCTCCCAGCAATCTCATCAACGCCAATGGAACCAGGGTGCGACGGCGCAGATACCGGCGCGTGTTCATGCGCTGACCGGCCGAGTCCTTGAACCAAGCTTGACGTTGACCGGACTGAGGGTACTGAGGTAGGGATCCAAGTGTGCAGCCGGGGCCGGGCAGAATAGTAGTAGAAGATCCCCTGCCTGTAGCGTCCTCTCGGGGCTTCATCCCGCCACGCCTGGAGCTATTTGACTGCCGCTTTGTTGCCTTTGAGATAGGTATCCAGCCATGCTCTCTCGTTCAGCATCCGGTGTATCTGGTTCCAGTGCCCGGCGATGCCGTGGGGCTGCCCCGCATACTGGATGATCTTCGCCGGCACGCCGTTCTTTTTAAGCGCAAAGTACATTTGCTCCCCTTCCTCGAATGGCACCCGGTGGTCAATTTCGCCGTGTATGAAGAGCGTGGCGGCTTTCACCCGGTTGGCGTAGACCAACGGCGATTGGCGGATCATGATCTCGCGCGCTTTTGGATCCCAGGGCGTCCCATAAAACTCCGTCTCCTTGGTGCGCGCGATATCCGCGAGGCCATAGTCGCTGATCCAGTTGGAAATCCCTGCGCCCGGGCACGCCGCCGCGAATCGGTCGGGATACTGGGTAATGAGCCAATTGCTCATGAAGCCACCGTAGGAGTGTCCGATGGTGGCGACACGGTTGGCGCTCACAGGAAAATTCTTGATGACATAATCCACCCCTGCCATCACGTCCTGCCCATCCTTCGTGCCCCAAGCTCCCCAGGTGGCCCAGAGGAATTTCTCACCGTAGCCGGTGGAGCTTCGGAAGTTCACCTGAAGGATGAAGTATCCGTTCGCAGCGAAGTACTGGTTCTTGAAATCGAAGCCGTATCCGACAGCCGCGTGCGGCCCACCGTGATTGTTCACGATGAGCGGGTACGGACCGCCGCCGGGACGATACCCGTAGGGATAGAGGAGCCATCCTTCGATGGGCGTGCCATCGGCGCTTTTGAAGTTCAATCGTTCGGCATTGCGGAGTGTGACCTCGGAAAGGAACGGATCAAAGATATGAGTGAGTTGCTTCTCCCCGGAGCCATCGATGTTTGCAATGAAAATCTCAGAGGGCGCCTCGAAGCGGCCGACACTGAACTCCACCTTCGTCATCGCACGGTCGAAGGAATGCCCGCTGATGCGCCGTTCGCCTTTGGTGATCTGTTCGACGGCGCCGCCGGTCGGCGCGACGCGGAAGAGATGGGTCGTGCCGCCGATGCCGCCCGTAAAATAGACATACTTGCCATCGGAGCTCCACTGAGCGCCCGCGGGGAGGTAGTCCCAGTCCGCAGTCAGATTCTTCTCCTCGCTGCCGGTTGCCGGCATCACAATGAGATCCACGGGCCCGCCGTGATTCAGTTTTTTCGCGATGACCATGTCGAGCGCGAAGTCGCGCGTGGCGAGAATCCATCGACCGTCGGGGGAATATCGCGCATTTGCGTAGCTGAAATCGGCATTCGACGTGAGACGCCGGGCTTTGCCATCAAGCGACACGGCCCAGATGTCGCTGCGACCGTAGGAGCGCTCGTTTCGATACCCGGAATCGGCCGTAAAGAGGAGCGATGTGCCGTCCTTGCTCCACTGCACACCCGCGGGGCGGAGGCCCATCTTCGTCAGCTGCCGTTCACCGCCGCCATCGGTATTGGAGAGGAATATCTCCTGCGGCGGTGTCACCTCGGGATCGACGCGATTGGGCACCGGCCACGCCGCACCGTCGCGTTTGTAGTCGAGCCAGTCAATCACAGATCCTTTGAAGCGCTCCTCATGGCGCTTCGCAAAATCGGATTCGAATACGCGCTCACGCTTCGGAGGCGGCGCGTTGCGTATGGACGCAATCCACTTGCCGTCGGGACTCGCAATGGGCACACCCGCACCCCCTCCACGGCCCCCGGCGCCGCGGCCCCCGCCTCTGCCGCCACCTCCGCCTGCGGCTTCCGTGACCTTGTCCGGAGCGCCTGGATCGAGGATGTAAGCGCGACCATTGGCGGAGAAACGGAGATGATTATCTTCAGTCCATTGCGGAGCGGTCGCATCGACACCGTCGGCGCTGACGCGGCGGGCCGGGGACGCCGCATCGGCGGCGACAAGCCAGACCTCGCTCTTATTCCCGTTCGTTTCTTCTACGCGTGTGCCGACAGCAAAGGCCACCCAGCGGCCATCGGGAGAAAGTTCGGGAGATCCGACGGTCTTGATGCGGTAGTAGTCCTCAATCGCCAGCTGGCGTCCGCCGGCGCGTGCGCCTCCTCCCGCCTGCAATCGGCGCTCGGGCTGGACCGGGAAGACAACATATCCGGTGCCGGCCACAACAACAAGCAAAAGCGCGATGACCGAAAGTCGAATGCGACCAAAACAACCGAAGCTGAAGAATGTGAGCATGACAAGCACTCCTTTGAATTCGGTAACGCTACCCTTATGTCGCGCAGCGCGCGAACCCTGATCCTCGCGGCCCCGCAGACTATTTGATCGGGCCGCCCTTCTCCGTCTGCGGCACGCCGTCGGTCATCCATTTGGGCGCCGGCGTCTCCTTCAGGTAGTGGTCGAAAAACTGCTTCATCCGCACCTGGAAATCTTTCTGATTCTCCTCCTTCGCCAGGTGGTGCGGCTCGTCGGGATACGAGAGAAAGATCACCTTTTTCCCGTTGCGCCGCGCAGCGTTGAAATACTCGAGCCCTTGGTCCCAATCCACGGCTCCGTCGGCCGTGCCTTGGAGAATAAGGAAGGGGGTATTGATTTTCGTGACCTGGTGCACGGGTGATTGGCTTTCGAGCAGATCATGCGCCGTCCAGGGATTCACGTTCAATCCCCAGCGTCCCTGGCCCATTTCGAGGATCCCCTGGTTGACGGTACCGGTCTGCTTGTAGACTTCGTCGTACATGCTCGTCAGATCGGTAAGAGGAGCGCCCGTCACCACGGCGGCGAACATATCCGTCTGCGTGAGGATAAACGATGATTCGTAACCGCCCCAGCTATGGCCCTGAAGCCCGATGTGTTTGGGGTCGGCATAGCCCAGCTCAATCACCTTCTTCACCGCAGCCGTCACGCAGTCAAGCGCAGAAAGTCCGGGCTTGCCCGTCTCATAAACAATATCCGGCTGAAGCACCAGATAGCCGTCGCTCGCATATGCGGACATGTGCGGGCGATCATCATAGACCGGCATCGAAAATGTGTGATGCGTATTCGACAGCTTTTCGTAGATGTAGACGAGCATTGGATACTTCTTTCCCTGCTCGTAATTCGCCGGAAGCGTGAGGGTCGCCTGCAGGCGCTGTCCCTTCGAATTCTTGAAATCGACGAGCATCCGGGATCCCCAGGCATAATCCGTCATGAACGGATTTGCGTCGGTGATCTTGCGCGGTGTCGCGAACGCCAGGTTGGTCACCCACCAGTCGGGAAACTCAGTGAACGACTGCTGGGTGAAAATCACCCGGTCGGCATCCTTCGCCTTGTCCGCCTGGCCAATCTGCTTGTCGAGCCAGATGAGCGGCTTGGGTTCCTGGCCGGAGACGAGAGCATAGTAGCCTGACTTCTTAGTCCACTCGCCGTATGCGGAGAGCAGCTGCGGCTTGGCGAGATCCACTCCTTCCTCATCGCCGCCACCGCCGCCCCGCCCGCCGCCACCGCCACGTCCGCCGCGTGCTCCCCCGTCCAGGCGGACGATGCGAAAGCGGACTTCTTCCGCATCGCCCTTGCCCTTGGTCAGGTTTACCGCTGCGCCTCCATCGAGCGGCAGTTGCCAGATGTCATACCTGTGGTACAGCAGCACCGAGGTGCCGTCTTTCGTCCATCCGGCCACTCCGTAGGTCGGCTTTTCGGCCGGATGGTCGTCTTCTTCATCGACGAAGCTCCGGCCCACTTTGGTGTCAATCACCGCATCCTTGGCAGTGTCGAGGTTGAACGCGTGGACATGTTTGTCTTTGAGATATAGAAACCACTTCCCATCGGGCGAAGTCCCCATCGTGCGTGTGAGCCCTTTCGAGATGAGCGTGCGCTCGCCGGTCTCGAGGCTGACGCGATAGTAGTCGGCCCGCGTGGCGCCTCCGCCGCCCTCAAGTTCGCCGCGGTATGCGGCATCGTTGCGGCCGATCCCCCATTTTCCGTTCGAGACCGGCGTCACGCCGCGCATATCGTCGTCGCCCAGAGGCACGAATTTTCTGGACGCAATGAGGAAGGCCGCCGGCAATGTCGCGCGCCTTTCCTGCGGCAGACGGATGATCTGTTCCGATTGTGGTGCGGGTCCTTCCAATGCCATATGTCGACATTCACCTGAGGTTCGCTGCTGGTCGGCGGTTCCGGTTCCTGCTTTTTGATTCCTATGTAGATCTTGGTGCCGTCTTTACTCCACTGGGGGGTGGAAAACTCACTCAGCACCATCCCCTTCGGGAAAAGTGTCGTCCTTCGCCGGATCGAACTGCACCTCACGCGCCGAGCCGCTCCCGACCTCCGTCCACGTGAGGAGTATGTTGTCTTTCTGCTTGTTTTCTTTTTTCTTCTCGCCACGCAACACGGCAAGATTCGCACCCTCTGCACTCCAGGAGAGCGCATCGAAGTCGGCGGTGGCCGTGGCCAGCACGCGGGTTTCGCCCGTGGCCGGTTGAAGGAGGTAGAGACCGTTGCCGATCTTCTCCTGTGCGTCAACCGTGTAGGCCAGCTGCGCACCGGCAGCGTCAAATTCGTACAGGTTCACATTGCCGATGTTGCGGTTTGTGCCGGAGGAGAGATCCCGCAGCACGAGGTCGGCGCCCGAACTGGATGTGTCGGCCGTCGAAGCGCGGTTGAGGCGTACCGCGAGCCAATGGGAACCCTTCGAGAAGCGATAGCTCGCCGGATTCGGGAGGGAGTAGCGTTCGCCGGTCGCGAGTTCGAGAAGTTCAAACCTGCGCGTCTGCCGATCCGCCGGTGCGGCCGCGGCAGCGCCTCTGCCTCCAGTACCTCCGCGCGTACCACCCGGGGCGCCGCCTGGAGTCCCGGCACGTGCACCCCCGCGGGCACTCGCCGCCGGGGGATTCACGTAATAACCAATCCAGCGCGAGTCATCGGAAAACTGCGTTGCCCCGCCGGCCCCGCCTCCTCCACCCGGGCCCCCGCGGCCGCCCCCGCCTCCCGCGGCAGAACCCACCGGGATGGTGTAGAGCTTTTCTCCGTCCAATTGCTTGACAAAAAGGGTCTGATCGCCGGTATTGGGCTGGTAGGCATAGCTCATCCATTTCCCGTCGGGAGAAAGAGCCGTAGAAGTCACACGATTCCATTTCCCGTAGTCAGCAAGCGTCAGAACTTTTTTAGCTGTGTCCTGAGAATCTGAGGCGGTGGCTCCTGTCTTCGGGGCTTGCGCCGCAACATGAAAAAGAAAACCGGCTGCTAGCAGGATAAGACAGAGGAAACTGGTAAGGCGGATGGCACGATGCATAGATGGTATCCCTTCTGCAAAGATTTGAGCTGGAAAAGGCAAGCGACCGGCATGGCGGCATGAGGGTGCTTGTTTCCATACAATGTAGGCGTATTCATAGCGCGAGCTACCGGCCGGAGCAAGGACATTTTTAGAGAATGCAGGCGCTGGATGAGAGAAAGCAGCCGGCTGTCCTTCGGGCCGGCCGGCGAAAAGGTCGGCGGCGGTTTTTGTGTCGGGGCTCACCGAGATTGCGCATGGTCGTGTGGTATACCTCTCATAAACACAACCTCCTGAAAGGAGTCCGTGGTGCGTAATTCGTTTGGCTGGCAAGGGCGGATCCCCGCACCAATCTGGGTGGCAGGCGTAGGACAAATTCTGTGGTCTTATCGATTTTTATTGATCCTGATAGCCGGGATTTCTTGGGCACAAGCCCAGGACATGAATGAGCGCCCCGCGCTCAACGCTTCATCCAAATTCGCCCGTGAGATGCTGGCTGCTCACAATGCCATCCGGGCCGATGTGAAGATTCCTCCACTGCAGTGGTCCGAACATCTTGCCTCCGTGGCCCAGGGTTGGGCCAATACACTTCTGGCGAAACATCAATTCACGCACAGTTCCGATGCGCGTTACGGGGAGAACCTGTTCAACGTCGCCGGCGCAGCCGCGACACCGGCCGTTGCAGTCAAAGTCTGGGCTTCTGAATCCCGCAATTACGACTATGCTACGAACAGTTGTCGAGGGATTTGTGGCCACTATACCCAGATCGTCTGGCGCGATACCAAGAGTGTGGGCTGCGCCGTAGCGCGCGGCGGCGGACGTGAAGTCTGGGTGTGCAACTATGATCCCCCGGGAAATTGGCTCGGCCAGCGCCCCTACTGAAGCCGCAGATAAACACAGATGCACGCAGAGCGAAGGCGAAGGATCAATAGACATGAGACTGTTGTTGCCGTTCTTTTACTTGGTCTCACTCTCTGCGCTGCCGGAACGCCGAACTCGGGGGTTTCAGCGCTCCCAGCCATCCAGGCTGAGGCTGCTCGGGAACGTGCCTGCACGGGCGACCAGGGCTGCGAATTGGAGGCGCAGCATGGCCCCCGAAAATTGCCAAAACTCAGGCCCGGAGCGGACAACTGTCAACGAGAGGGTGCGCTATCCGCAGCATTGCTACTTGGCGGATTGAAGAGGAATTGGCGGCAACCCAGAGATGAAGTGAACACTGTCATCATGGAGCAAGCTGAACCCGAAAAGCGGCTTATCAGAGTGAATCCTGACATTCGCGACGCTCAACCTCCCGAGGTTTGGGAAAAACTGATTCAAGTATCGGGCCGTGCGGGTTCCGGGTGACAAGCTCACTGTGTTGGACATATAGAGAGTTCCGTCCGGCGCCCATAGTTCAATTTTTGTCACTGCGGTTCCAGCGTTCGCATTGAGAAGAGAGATCCCGGTTAGATAAGTGCCGTCTTGAGCTGCCAAGGGGAAAAGAAAATCGGTCAAGGGAGTGCCCTGCAGCTCGAAGCTCGTCAGAAAGACTGCATCTGCGTCGGTAAAAGAGATGGTGCCGACTACCAGGTCAACGGTCGTGTCGATCTCCAGCCAGCCGGAGGCATTCTTCACCTTGGGATCGTTGTTGAATATCGCCATTAGATCGTCTCTCAGTTGCGCACCGGGTGCGAGTGTCACAGCAACAGGGTTCCCGATCACAGATCCATCGGGATTGTGGAGGACGATGGTAATCCCGGCGGCGCTCTGATTGCCATTGATCACATTCAGGATTGTTTTGAATCCGGGAACCGTCACAAACTGTGGCGAATATAGCACGGTTATTCCGCTGAACTTTGACATGTCGATGCCATTCAACACTGCCGTGTCGTTGGCGCCACCATAAAACTCGGAGAAGGTCAATCCCTGGGTGGATTGGGCCCTAAGATATCCTTCGGTTCCTCCAGCCAACAAGATTGCCGTAAAATTGTTGCGGGCAGAAGACATCGAATTCGCCGACTTGGTGAAAGCATCGACGAGGGGATCATAAAGCTCTGCGGAGCTCAGGATGTTGGTGCCGTCGGTGCCGCCAAGAATCAGTACTGTGTTATTCGCCAATAGAGTTGCGGCGTGTGTCTTGCGGGCCGTGTTCAGCGTTCCGACCGATGGCAGAAAGGAATTAATCTCCGGAATGTAGAACTCCGCTAAACTGGTGACACTCGTGGCATCGGTTCCGCCGACGATCAGCACCCTGCCATCAGCCAGGAGGTTCGCCGTATGATAAGCGCGCGCGTGTGTCATCGCGGTGGCCGTAGCGGTGAAAACGCCGGTCGAAGGATCATAGATCTCCGCCGTACTCACGTAGGCGCCGTTGTATCCCCCTGCAAGCAGCACCTGACCGGTTGGCAACATCGTAGCCGTGTGAAAAGCTCGTTTTGTCGTCATTGTTCCCGTTGGAGTAAATGCCCCGGTTCTCGGGTCGTAGAGATCGGCGGTGTCAAGGACCTGGTTTCCATCCGAGCCTCCTGCGATCAGGACTTTCCCATTCGGGAGCAGGGTTGCCGTGTGATCGCTACGTGATGAGCTCATCACGCCGGCCGTCAGGCTGAAGGAGTCGCTGGTCGGGATATATGTCTCAGCTGTGTTGCTCGTCGCTACCGGAGTCTGTCCCCCAGCCATCAGAACCCGGCCGTCCTGCAGCAGAGTCGCGGTTCCCCGATATCGAGCCGTATTCATCGCACCTGAGGTCAGCGTGAACATGAGGCTTACAGGGTCATAGATCTCGGCATTATTCAAAATATTGTTGCTGTTATCTCTCCCGCCAGCTATCAAAACCTTGCCGTTGGATAGGAGCGCTGCCATCTGCGACTTTACGGTTTGGTTCAACGCGCCGGTGGTCGCGGTGAAATTGAGGCCGTCAGGGTCGTAGTACTCTGCTGAATTGAGGGTCCCCGTTGAATTCTCACCTCCTGCAACCAGCACCCTGTTTAATTGAGCTTGTGTGTAAACGGTCGCAAAGGACTGGGAGTTACGTGAGCCATTCGAGACGGAAGTGCCGGTGCGTTTCTCCATGACGGATCCATCTTTGACGATGCGGGACAAGTCGAAGGTCGCCGAGCTGTAGTTACGATTCAGGAAACTGAGCTCCCGTGGTATTTCCGGACTGTCTTGAGATCTCGGGGATGATCCAGTCATATATCGACTCGCTGAGTAGCGGCGCGCCGTCGCACTGGTCAATAAAGGAGCCTATCCAAGATCCTTTTACCGTTCCAAATGAGACGTAGCCAACCAGGCTAGGCTGGTCGCTGACGATCGATAACCATCCAGTCTGCTCCGTCTGTCCATCGAATGTAAACAATTGATCAACCGTTGTGGAAAGCTGGCCATTCGGGGGCAGGGTCAACTCTACCGGGTTTATGATGTTCGTACCAGTAACGGCACTGCCGAAGTCCGACATGGCGGTGATCTTGACGTTGGCTGCCGTGAGGGACGGATTGATGAGAGAGAGGCCGGTGAATTTACCAATGCCGCTCTCGAATTTAGTACTGTTGAGAACCGTGTCGGAGGCGATGAGCGCAATGTTATTGGTTATGAAATTTAGTGCCGCAAATGTCTTGCCGTCCGGCGTTACCGCCACGCTTGAAGTTTGGTCCACGCCTAGATTTGGATCGTCGCCTGCGTTCAGCTCGCCAACGACTGCTACCGAGGCCAGGTCCTGTTTGACGAAGAGATCGGAGGTTGCCGAAGCATAGTAAGCGTATCTGGAGTCCGGCGAAAAAACGAGGTTTGAAGATCCCAGCGGTTCCCCCTGTGCTGAGAGTTCCTTGCTGGAAGCCGGATCGGCCACAGGGACGACGAAAAGGCTGCTCTGGGTCAGGATTACCCAATATTTTCCATCCGGCGTCAATGCCGTAAAACCTGGCGCGTTTGACATTGTTGCTGTGGCAAGAATTTCTCCCGTGGAAACTTTGAAAACGAACGCAGTATACAGGCCACTGGAATTCTGACCTCGGCTGGCGATAATTCCCGAATAGCCGTCTGCAGAGAGTACCGCGTTGTTGGAGATGGTGAAGTCGCCGGCTGAATCGGTATCCGTAGCTTTCAGGACATTTGTCTGCTTCAAATTGGCAGAACTTGCGAAAACTAATTGCTCTGCAATTGTATCAACTACAATAAGAGTGGAATCGTCAGGAGTAAGTGTGATCTGGGCCGGCGCCTGCAGGCCGGTGAGACGCCCCAATTCCCTTCCATCCGGCAAGCTGAACTTGATGACCTCACCGGTTCCTGTCGAGGAGACGTATCCTTGGCCACCGTTGTGAGAAACTGCCACTATGCTGCCATATCCGAATTGAGCATTGGAGAAAGTTAGAGTGGATATAAGCCGCTGGCTGGTTATGTCGATCAGAAAGATCCGATTATCCAAAACCGACATCACTGCCAATGTGCGGCCGTCGGGCAGGGGAGTGATATAGTCTGGTTTACCTCCGGTTTCGATGCTGCTCAACACTTCTCCGGTCAACGCAGAAAAAACCAACACTGCGCCGGATCCCGTATATGAAACGAAACCCCTGGTCGAGTCACTGGAAAAAACGATGTTTGGGGAGGTATTGTCAGTGCTATCCAGGTTAATGTCGAACACGAGCAACTTTCCGTTCTGGCCACCGGTAAACAACACCTTGCCATCTGCCAGCAGGGTCGCGGTATGACCTTGTCGTGCCGAAGCCATGCGGCCAGGCGTCGCCGTGAAAGTCCTACTGGAGGGATCGTAGAGCTCGGCTGTGGCCACCTGGCTGCCGTTCGAGCCGCCGGCGATCAACACCTTTCCGTTAGCCAGCAGTGTTGCCGTGAGTCCGTCCCGAGCGGTGGTCAACTGGCCGGCGGTTGCTGCAAAGGTGGAAGTGGCCGGGTTGTAGGTCTCGGCCGCGGCGAGAGGGCTTCCATTAGAGCCGCCGGCAAGTAGCACTGTACCATCCGGCATTGACACTGCCGCATGGTTGAAGCGTGCTACTGTCAGCGTACTGGCGAGGGTTCGACTGGCTTGGCTCGAGGGAGTATAAATCACCGCCGAGTTCAGATATTTACTGTCGTTAAGCCCCCCGGCAATCAGGACCTCACCGGTAGACATCAATGTTGCGGTATGGTTTGCGCGAGTATCGTTGGTTGTCGCGCCGATCTCTATGAACTGGTGGAGATTCGGATTAAATAACTCCAACGTCTTCAGATAGCTGCCGTTATAACCGCCGGCAATCAGCACATCGCCACCCGGCAGCAGGGTGGCGGTGTGGAAAGCACGAGCTTCATTGAGATTATTTGACAACTGGGAGAAGACCCCCGTCGCAGGATTGAAGAGTTCGGCCGTGTTAAGATAATTGCCGTTGTACCCGCCCACGATGAGGACCATGCCGTTATGCAATAGCGTTGCCGTATGGCCCCTGCGACCGGCATTCATTGACGATTCCACTGTCTTCGAAGTCGTCGGATCGACTGTTGTCGTCCCGGCAAAGGTTCTTGTCAAAGGGTCATAGATTTCAGCGGTTTTGAGGTAGTCGACATCGCCTACGCCACCGGTAATGAGCACCTTGCCATTGGGCAGTCTGGTTTCCGTGTGCCCCAGGCGTCCCACTGACATCGTGCCGGCCGCTCCAGAAAAAATCCCGCTGGCGGGATCGTAGGTTTCCGCAGTGTCGTTGATTCGGCTCTTGTTAGGCTCGACTTTGGCCACCACCCGATTCTGAGCGCGAAAATCGGGGGGCCATGCGAAAAGAATCAAGCAGATAATGAATGGAACATAAGTCCGGTGTTTCACAAACATGCCACTTCCTCCTGGGGCCGGCCATTCAACGGAGAGAACCTCGCAGCAAACAGCGAGATCGGTGAATGAGACTCGATATTCTAGCTCAACCCGAAACAAATGAATACGGCTAACGGCGTTATTTGTGACAGGCGCATGGTTCTCCTGAGTTGATCGTTGATTTGCGATGGAGAAAAGCCAGTGGGCTTGTAACAATCGTCTCCGTAGTCGTAGTAAGTATAAGTACTCTAGGCTTGAGGTAAAGGGGATTTTTCTGTATCATGAGGATTTCCTTTCAACTCATGCAAGTTAGGAGATATGCGTGACTTACAGATTCAGAGTTGGATTTCTTATCATCATGGGCTTGGTGATTCTTGGTCGGAACGTCGATGCGCAGGTGATCTCTGCTCGGTTGATGGGGATGGTCCGGGATAGCTCCGGAGCAGTTGTATCCGGCGCCAGAGTTGTCGCGAATAACCTCGACCGTGGGCTGAGAATCGAGGTTTTGACTGACGAACAGGGGTTGTTTCTTTTCCCCTCTCTCCCGCCCGGGGAATTCACCGTAACCGTGGAAGCTAAAGGTTTCCGGCCGGGTGTTTACACCGGCGTTTTCCTGGAAATCAACCAAACCCTGGATCTCAGCTTGAGTCTGCAGGTCGGCGATGCAACTGGAAGTCCAATAACGAAAAGCGCCACCGAACTGATAACCATCCCGGGTTCTCAGATTTCACGCACATTTTCCCTGGGTGATATCGAGATTCTTCCGCAATTGACACGGCTGCCGATCACGCTGGGAGTCTTTCAGCCGGGCGTGCAGGTGGAGGGGGGGAATGAAGGAACTTCTCGCATCAATGGAACGCGCCAAGGCAGCAATAACCTGACCTTGGACAGCACGGATGTGAGCGATCCCGTGGCACCCAGCCTTGGGTTATCACTGGCCGCAATCAACACCGACTCCATCGCGCAGGTCCGCGTGATAACAGCCGGTGCGAAGGCTGAATACGGCCGCAATGCGGGGGCACAGGTCTTGCTAGTAACGCGATCAGGCGGCAATCGCTGGGCAGGAAGTGGTTACGAATATCTCCAGAATGCCGCTTTTAATGCCAACGACTTCTTCAACAACGCCGTTGACGCCAAGAGGCCCAAGTCCAATCAGAATGTATTCGGCTTCTCCTTGGGCGGTCCACTCATCGCGAACCGCACTTCGATATTCGGCAATTATGAGGGCAACCGGTTCAATAAGGAGATCGTGCGCAACCGTACGGTCCTCACATCTTATGCCAAGTCGGGCCTTTTCACGTATCTACCCCGGGTACCTGATGCAAGTAATGATGTAGCGACCTACGACATCGTGAAAAATGATCCTCGAGGGCTGGGGATTGATCCTCAGGTTGCCAAAGCCCTCAGTTTACTCCCCAATCCCAACAACGGGGCTGTCGGTGATGGCCTGAATTCCGCAGGATACCGGTTCAATAATCCGATTGACGGCAGGAAAGATCAGTTCACGATCCGCGTCGACCACAACCTGACAAACAATCACCGAGTTTTTTATCGTCAAAGCTGGTCGCAGGACAACCAGGTGGATTGGCGCAACAATGCCGACGCCACTTTTTCCGGCCAGCCCAGCGGGAGGGAAAAGGGGCGTCAGTGGGGATTCTCATTGGGGTCTGACTGGGCGATCACAGCGCACGCAGTGAACGAGTTCCGCCTCGGTCGGCAGAGCGCGTCCAGCTCTCTGCTTCGCCCTGCCCGTCTATCGGCGCCTATGATGATTTCCGGCCTGTGGACTGATCCGCTGAATCCCGATTTTCCTTCCGCCGGAGGTTCACGCCTCTATGAGATTTCTGACAATTTAACTGTTTTCCGAGAGAAGCACGC
Source organism: Terriglobia bacterium (assembly GCA_963739235.1). Lineage (GTDB taxonomy): Bacteria > Acidobacteriota > UBA6911 > UBA6911 > UBA6911 > JAFNAG01. The sequence continues at coordinate 157,859 of CAVTZY010000027.1, forward strand.
CCTTAAAGCCGGAGTTAACGTGCGGTTCACATCACAAAATCTGTCAAGCGCAGCGGGCACCTATCCCGACGTGACGTTCGGGACGTCCTTTGGCAACGCCCCTCCCGCCTCCATTGGCCCGGGCAGCACGGCACTGACAACGGACGAACAGCAGACTTTCGAATTGCTCTACAATGCGCTGCTGGGGCGGATGGAACAGGTAACCCAGAAATTTTATAGCGACCTGAAGACCATCCAGACGTCGGGCACTTCTCGGGTACGCGACTATCACTTCCGCGAGTACGGTTTCTTCCTACAGGATGATTGGAAGTTGAGGAAAAACCTAACCGTGAGCCTGGGGGTTCGATACGAATTAAGTGGAGCACCCTCCGAGAGCAATGGGCTGCAAGGCGTGCTCGACCAGGCTTCATCTCTGGCGGGCCAATCCGCCCAAATCGATAATTTTACGGTTCAGCCCGGTAGCGCCTGGTACAAAACCGATTCGAACAACTTCGGGCCTCGGTTCGGCTTTGCGTGGAATCCTCCGGGTTACAACACGCTTACAGTCCGCGGAGGCTATGGAATCTTTTATGACCGCCTCGCCGGGGCTGCGACAAATTTCGTGGACGCCAATACCCCGGGCTTTGTCCAGATGGGGACGGTCTTTCCCAACCAATCATCAAACGACATCAGAATCAGCAACGGAATCCCCCTTCCTGTGCCGCCCGGCGCTCCCACGCTCATCCAGCCCGCCACCCGCTCCACTTCAGCCGCCGTTTTTGATCCACAGCTGAAAAACGGCTATGTTCAGGCATTCAACTTGACCCTGCAGAAGGAGTTCTTCACCAACACCGTCGTCGAGGCAAGTTATGTGGGCACCCGTGGTATCGATCTTTTCATGAACCTGAATCTTAACCAGGTTAAGATCGCAGGAGATTTCCTGCAATCTTTTAAAGAAATCCAGGCTTTTCGGAATTCGCTCACACCCGTTCCGACATCCAACACCCTGGTGCGTCTCTTTGGATCTGTGAACGGAGCTGTCAAAACAATTGGGGGCGCCACCTTCGACCAGGGATTGATAGGCGCCGCAGCGGACACGGTGGATCGCACGTATTTCAGCCGTTATTCCGCGGCAGGGCTTTCCAGTTACTACCTCCGGAACTTCCCACAATTCAACCAGTTGATTGTGGGAACAGATCAGGGCCGTTCCTACTACGACTCCTTTCAGGTGCGCGTCCGTCACCGGATGGGCGGGCTGAATGTGGATGCCGCCTATACCTGGAGCAAATCGCTCGACACTGTCTCCGTGGATGCCGGAGGGTTTACCGGCCCCATCGACAACTTCAATGTCTATCTGAACAAGGGGCATAGTGATGCAGACCGGCAGCATGTGGTCAGTGCCACGATTACCTATGCCCTGCCAGCGCCAGCCAAAACCCGGAATCGCGATGCTTCGGCATGGATTGATGCGATTGCCCGCGGGTGGAACGTCGGGCTGCTTACCCTTTGGGAAAGTGGATTGCCATTCACGGTCAGCTCGGGGCGCCAAACCTCAGCTGCCGGCGTGGACAGCTGGGTCGATTACTCAGGCAACCACAATATCGGCAGCGAGATCCGCTCATCCAATGGGGTCTATTACTTTTATGCGGAGCAGGTGCGGACCTTCACCTTCCCTGCAGAAGGAGAGATTGGCACTTCGGGACGGAATAGTTTTCGGGGACCTCGCTACTTCGACATAGATATATCAGTGGTGAAGGACTTTCGAGTGAGTGTTTCCCAGAAGTTCTCGTTGCGTGTCGAGGCCTATAATGTGTTAAACAAGACGAACTTCGGCTTGCCCACAACCAATCTCTCTTCGCCGAGTACCTTCGGAAGGATCAGCTCGACTGTTGGAAATCCGCGCACTCTTCAGATTGCCCTGCGCTACGGCTTTTGAGACCTGACGTGCAGGCGATCCTTCCAGGCAAAGAAGTGTGTGTACGGCAGAACGACGATGCGCTGGTCTAGACCGTGCAAAGAACTTGTCAAATACGTGAATTGCTCCCGCGACACTCATACGTTCCAGTTATTCACCTTCACGATGATTTCTCCTCTCGTTACATGGTCCGCTGATGACTCCGGAATCCGCGTGCATGAAGCGACTGCAGACTGCACTTCATGCCGATCGTACCGCGTCGTGATATCAACACGCTCTGACCGCGCAGAGAGTCGAAGCGATTATTGGCCAACTGGGATCGAAGCCTGCACCGCGAAGTAAAGTTCCGGTTCTAACCGCAGATGAACGATGATGTTTGACGCGGCCAAGCTTCTGCGTGTTCTTCGTGGCTGGCTCTTGTTCTCCGCAGGTCACCCGCAGCACCTGGAGCACAGCAAATTCCTCTTGTGCTCATGAGTTGAAAATCTTATAAGGTGAGCCTGTCTGGAGCCTTGGAAGGCCAGCGGATGCTTTTGTCCCTGGACTGTGACGGCCCTGGATTCACGCCAAGCCGAACCGGTCGTCCGCCCGGATGTTCGAGCATGTGCGGCAAGCGTTTTCCGGCTGCGCCGTTTGTGAAAGGAGTTAGGCACCATGAGCAGTAAAGACAATGACGTCCCACAGGAGACAGCCGCCAAGAGAGGCAAGAAAGGGATTGACCGGCGGGATCTCCTCCAAGGCATCGCAACCGCGCCTGTGTTGGGACTCTTCGGCTATGCCCTGCACAAGCAGAACAGCTACGAGACAACGCGCCAGTCCACCCAGGCCGGCGGCGCCGCCCAGGCCCAAAAACTACCCGACCTCGACGTAGCCATGATTGGAGCGGGCGCTCAGGGCGAAGTCCTCATGACCGCCATGCTGAAAATACCCCACTTGAGGTTTCGCGCGGTTTGCGATATCTGGACCGAATACAACCTGCGCAGGGCGGTCAACACCTTCAGGAAATACAAATTTGATGTCAACGGTTACGAAGACTATCGGGAGATGCTCGACAAGGAGAAAGGCCTCGACGCGGTGGTGATTGCCACTCCGGACTTCTGGCACGCCCAACATGCGGTCGATTGCCTGAAGGCCGGGCTGAATGTTTATTCCGAAAAAGAAATGTCCAACACCGTCGAAGGCGCCCGGCGCATGGTCCTGGCGGCTCGCGAGACCGGCAAGCTGCTGCAGATCGGACATCAGCGGCGCAGCCACCCCCGCTATGTCTTTTGCCGGGAAAAACTCCTCGGCGAGGCGAAGATCCTCGGCCGGATTGTGACTATTAACGGCCAGTGGAACCGCTCCGTCCAGCCGGATCTGGGTTGGCCCGCAAGATACGCCATTCCCGCAGACCGGCTCAAAAAATACGGCTTCAAGTCCATGGAACAGTTCCGCAATTGGCGGTGGTACAAGGGGCTGGGCGGAGGGCCGATCGTGGATCTGGGTTCCCATCAGATCGACATCTACAACTGGTTCCTGAACAGCCGCCCGAGCACAGTAATCGCCAGCGGAGGCCTCGACTACTATCCGGCTGCCAGCCGCGAGTGGTACGACACGGTGATGACGATTTTTGAATACGACACGCCACAGGGCAAGGCCAGAGCTTACTACCAGACCCAGACCACTAACGGCAGCCAGGGCTACTTCGAAAATTTCATGGGCGATCAGGGCACGCTGATCATTTCCGAATCCGGGGCCACCTTCACAGGCCGCATCTATCGCGAAGTCTCTGCGCCTGCATGGGATGAGTGGGTGCAGAAGGGCTATGTTTCGGTGCCGCGAGTCAACGCTCCCAAAGCGGATACCGAGGTCGTGCTGGACGTGCGGGAAAGCGTATCTCCCGACGAGCACCGGATACCGATACAGTTTAACGATCTCTATCACAAGCCCCATCTCGAAAATTTCTTCAACGCCGTGCGCGGTCTCGAGAGATTGAAATGTCCGGCAGAAGTGGGATTCGAAACCGCAGTGACCGTTCTGAAAGTCAATGAGGCTGTGGAGGCGGGTCAGCGCATACGGTACAGTCCCGCGGAGTTCGAGATTTGAACGGGCGCTTGCAGGCTGGGATGCAAGGCGCGAAAGGAATACGGGGAGCCATGGAAGAGAAACGCTATACACAGGTGCAGATGATTGCCCTCGTCATTCTTCGAGTGATGATCGGCTGGCATTTTCTCTACGAGGGGATCGCGAAGCTGCAGAAAGACACCTGGTCGGCAGCCGGATTCCTGCTGCAATCACGAGGGTTCCTATCCGGAGTGTTTCGCTGGATCGCCGGCACGCCCAACGTCCTGGAAGCCGTAAATTGGATGAACAAATGGGGACTTACCGCCATCGGGCTCGGATTGATCCTCGGCTGCCTGACGAGGACGTCTGCAGTGTCGGGGGCGCTGCTGATCCTTCTCTACTACCTCTGCAATCCGCCGTTCGTCGGCTACTTCTACTCAATTCCTATGGAAGGCAGCTACCTGATCGTCAACAAGAATCTCGTCGAGGTGGCAGCTCTCCTGGTTATTGCCGTGACGTGGAGCGGCAGATACGCAGGCTTCGACCGCATTCTCCATTCCCTCTTCCTTGCCAGGAACAGGTTGCGCACCAAGTAAGCTCTCGGCCTTACCTGGTGGCGGTTGCATGTACGAGCAGGGTGCCGGAAAACGGCGCCAGCGTCTCGTAGTAGCCGACGAAACGCCTGGGTTCAAACGCGTCGTATTGGCGGAGGTTCTGTGCCCAGCGGTAAGAAATCGGCTGATACCACAACTCCGCCTCCACCTGAAAGGGTCCCGCGGCGTTGCCCACGGCAATCGAATACCGGATGCTGTCTCCCATGTCGGTAAAGTCCGCATCCTGAGCGGCGTCTCCCTGAACGGCGACATCCTTATCTGCGGTGCGCTTGTCAAAACCGCTCGGCAGCAAGCGGTTGTCCTTGACGTATTTCACAGCCTTGAGCAATCCGGTCGTCACGGCGCCGGACGAATCGGCCATGATAGCTTCATAGATCTGCACCTGGTCGGGGCTGGTGATTTCCCGGTAGTGCGGCTTCGAAACGGTTGGCGATCGGCATCGTTGTCATTGCCCCGGATCAAGCCGCTCGGCTCCAGCGCGCCCGACTCAAAAATGATCTGGTTGCTGCGGTCGCGAACCGTCACGTGCAGCCATGCCCGTCGAGCCGGATAGGCAGTAGGAAACTTGTGGCCGCCCAGGTTCTGCACCGTTACCACCGCTTCCAGACGATTGGCCCGCAGGTCGACGCTTGAATGGAAATGGCAGCGGCCTTCGTTTTGAGGATAGTCGATGGTCCTGATGGCCGCCGCCTCCAGTTCCTGGGGCAGGGCCGCTACGCCGAGGTCGGCGCGAAATCGATTCAGCAGCCGCTGCATGAAGAAATTGCCGCCGACGAAGACGTGCCGGGAAAAACCTTCGCGCGGCTCGCCGAAAACCGGCGTCACCGGCACCGCCTCTTGAACCGCCGGCATATGACAGGACTGGCAGCTGCGCGTATCCTTGAAGTTGCTGTGCAGCCACTCCTGATACGGCATTTGCTCCGGCAATTCGCCGATAACCTTCCCTTGCGGCCCCAATGCCTGGGTGTAGAGCGTGTGGCAGGTGGCGCACACCTCCGATTGCCGCACATGTTCGGACTCCGTCGGTTGGAAACCGCCGGAGGAAGACCTCATGATCCGGGCATGGCCCGCATCGACTTGATAGGGGCCGATACTCTGCTCGCTCCCCCTTGGGCTTTGTGCGTATCGACCACAAAGCCGCCGACAAAGCTGTCGCGCGTTCCGAGCTTGTCCTTGGTGATCTGATGGCACAGGGAGCAGGAAACGCCGTCTGCCGCAAGCCGGTCGTCTTCCTTTTCGGGATTGAAAGGCAGATGCGCGAAGATCTGTCCCTCACGGCCGGCTTCCTTCGCCTGAAAGCGAGCCATGGGCATATGGCAGATGCTGCACTCGTCTTCAATCGCCGCGCGGGACTCGGGATGCTCGATGGTTTCCCGCCGCACTCCGGCCTGCCAGTAAGGATCGCGCGCCGAATTCGCCATCATCGAGGGGCGCCAATCGAAGCCGATGGAGATGTCCTGCCCGGATGGTGTGGTGAGCCCGTTGTGGCATGCCATACACCGATCCGATGTTTGGAAAAGAGCGCCGGCCGGCTTGTGGACTGGTTGGGGTTTTCTGGGCAAAAGCGGGCAGAGCGACCAAGAGGAGCAGCCAATAGCCGATGCTGCATAGCAGTCCATGCATGGCTCAATCTGAACAAGTTGCCCCTCCGGATCCTCACGGTTGCTGCTCCTATTTCCACCCGTCGCGGAGACCGCCGTCGAACCAGTCCCATAACAGATAGAACAACACCTGCTTCGAGCGCGAGCCGGAATCGTTCACCGGGAACTTTACACCCACGCTGGCCCGGATGTGTTGCCGGCTGCTGAGCGTAACCTGGAATTGCGGCAAGAGATCCCAATTTGTTTTCCGGCCTGTGGCCAGTTCACGATCTGCCAGCAGCTCGACCATGGGGGTCCACATGCGGCCGAAGCCCATCCCCTGGTGCAGGCTCTTGCCGAAGAGCGGTCCGCCAGTAGACAGCCCGGTTTGCCTCTTCGGTGTCGCGTCGGCAGCTCGATGCCGCTCTGAAACTGCACGAAAGCTCTGCTTCGGCAGCAGCTGCCCGTAGGAAGCGAACGTCTCAAAAAACAGGACGCCGGTGCCGAAGCCCCTGGCTCGGTTGCCCGTAGGCAGGATGGTCTCGCCTTGGACGCTCAGGATGGATCCGGTGCGCAGGCTGCTGAAAAGCACGCGCTTGTAACCCAGGCCGATGTCGCCTACGCCGCCGCGCCAACTGCCGGCGTCCTGACGCGGCGAAGCTGAATGGCAGAGTAACTTCGATTTGGTTTCTGACACCGAATCGCCGCTCGTAGATGAGTGTGAAGTCGGCTCCAGGATGCCCCCTTGGCGTTGATCGCAGCGGTAAGGACGGCCTCGTCTTCCGGGAAATGCTTTCTCGGTCACCAGCGCGCGCGGCAGATTCAACTCGCCTCGCGGCCAGAAGTTTCGCGGCAGAAGCTGCGCAGATACTGGATCACCATGTCGATCTGTCCGGATGTCAGAGCTTCGACAAAGGAGGGCATGATCTCGGAAAATCCGCGGGCCGGGCCGCCGTAGGTGATGATGGCCTTCCAGTCGTGATTGGGTTCGCGCGCGGTCGCGTTGCAGTCGGTGAAATCGGGAAATGTCGTCGGAGGCTCAAATCCGAGGGTCGACTTGGGCGTTCCCCTGCCGTCCGGTCCATGACAGGTGATGCAGCCGCTTTGAAAAACCTCTTTGCCGGTCTTGAAATGCAACTTGCCACTGGACGTGGATTGAGCCAGGAGCGCGCCTGGAAATCCCAGAATAACTATAATGAGGAGAAAAGAAATCGGCGCCCCGCCAGCCCTCGCATCTCTTCGATTCATCACCATAGGAATAGTGCCGGTCACCGGTTATTGGCGCATTGATTCAGGCTACGAATAGCACCATAACACAAGAATCTCAATCGCGGCTTGCGGAATTTCGAGAGTTTAACAACCCCAACGCAGAGGTCGCAAAGAACATTCATTCAAAAGCAAAAAATCCTCTGCGTTGAGGCTTTTGGGTTGCGGATATTCCGCACCCTGAGTCTTCGGACAACTCTTATGATTCGCCTTGGCAAATCACCTGACCGTGAATTCACCACGCAGGCGGATGTCTTTGGACGAACTCCCAATAAGGACGCGGAAGATGCCCGGCTCGACCATCCACCTCATATCGCGATCGAGCATCCTCAGCTCGTCGGGGCCGAGCTTGAATGTCAGCGTTGCGCGCTCGCCCGGCGCGAGGTGGATGCGGCGGAATCCTTTCAGCTCGATGACCGGGCGCGCAACCGAGGCCAGCACGTCCCGCAGGTAGAGCTGCACGACTTCAGCCCCGGCGCGCGCACCCGTGTTCTGGACCGTGCAGCGCACGCCCACCGTGTCGGATGCACCCATCTCCGCCGGCTCGATCGTCAGGCCTGAGTATTCAAAGGTCGTATAACTCAAACCGAAACCAAATGGAAAGAGCGGCATCCCGGTAAGATCGATGTAGTCATCGCCTCTCCCTGTCGGTTTGTGGTCGTAGTAGAGCGGCAACTGGCCTTCGAAGACGGGGAACGTGATCGGCAGTCGGCCGGAGGGATTGGCATCTCCAAACAGCACATCCGCGACCGCGGGCCCGCCCGCTTCGCCCGGATACCAAGCCTCGAACACGGCATCCACCTGGTCGAGCCACGCAGACATCGTGATGGCGCTGCCGCCGATCAACACGATGACGGTCGGCGTGCCGGTTTTTGCGATGGCATGAATCAGTTCCTCCTGCCGACCAGGGAGGCAGAGCCTGGCGCGATCTCGGAATTCCCCTTCTTCGAGACCGGCGACCACGATGGCCGCATCGCTTTCTTTGGCGATCGCCACGGCGCTAGCGATCCTGGCGCTCGAGTCGTCCTTCACCCCCGCATCCCACACGAGACGCAACCGCGCATTGCCGGCGCTCTCGAAGTACTCGAGCTTCATGTCGTGACGAGACCCAGGCGGCCATGAGGTTTCGACGGAGTGCAGGCCGTACGACCGTTTGATCCAGTCATCGATCACCAGCTTGCCGTCCAGATACAATCGGTACCCGTCATTCGCCTCGACACCGATCCGCCGCAATCCTCCCGCCGGCGCCGTGATCGAACCCGTCCAGCGGACGGAATACCAGTCGAAGGGGATGCCGCGCCCGGGCGAGTTCAGCGTCCAGCGAAAGTCCATGCGCGCATCCAGGCGGGTCAGCCGTGGCTGGCCTTCGAAGCGCGGATTGTCGAAATACTCGCCGCTGAGTCCACGCACTTCCTGGCCATTCGATTGCGACGCCAGAGCGCTCGCCGGCACCACCACGAAGTCCGGCACGACCCTGCCGGGGCCGGGCGCAACGCGAATTGCCGCGGAGGATGCGAGCGCCTGGCGGATGCCATCGAGGATCGACTCCTTCTTTGATCCCGGCCCGCTGTAGCCGCCAAGCCGTGCTTCCTCGGCGTCAGGTCCTATGACCGCGATCGACCGCATCGTCTTCGCAAGCGGCAATACATGTTGATCATTCTTCAGCAAAACCATCGACGCGCGCGCCGCCTCCCGCGCGAGCGCGCGATGTGCCTCCGATCCATTCGCCACCGCTGCGGCGTCCGGATCGACATAGGGCTGCTCGAACAGGCCCAGTTCGAACTTTACGCGCAGCACGCGCGCTACCGCTGCGTCGATAATCTCCGGCGCGATCAGGCCGCGCTGAAAAGCGTCGAGATAGGGCCGCTGCTGGCCGTATTGCGATTGGAACACCACGTCCAAACCTGCTTCGAACGCGTCCTTGGCCGAGCTCGCCGTACTTGCCTCGGTCATGTGGAGCACCGTTGCGCCGCTAGTCGCGGAAGCGTCAGAAATCACGAAGCCGCGAAATCCCCAGTCTCCTTTGAGGATGCCATTCAGCAGGCGGCGATTTTGCGTCGCCGGCGAGCCGTCGACGGAGTTGTACGCCGTCATGATCGACCGCGCGCCCGCGTCCTTTATCGCCGCAATGAACGGAGGGAAGTAGCGCTCTGCGAGCGTGCGCTCGCTCACACCGATCGGGTAGCTGTCGCGACCGCCCTCGCCTACGTTGGCCACGAAGTGCTTCGGCGTCGCCACCACGCCGTCTCTTTCGAACGCCGCGACGAAAGCGCGTGCCATCGCCGACGCCAGATACGGATCCTCGCCGTAGGTTTCCTCCACCCGCCCCCAGCGCACATCGTCGGCAATGTTGACCACCGGCGAGAGCACGTCGCGAATGCCGCGCGTCTTCGCCTCCTGCGCGATCGCTCCGGCCACGCGTTTCATCAAATCCGGGTCCCATGTCGCGGCCAGCGCGATTGCCTGCGGAAACACGGTTGCCCCGTCGCGCTGGATGCCATGCACGGCCTCTTCGAAGGGAATGATCGGAATGCCGAGCCGCGTCTTATCGACAAAGTAGCGCTGAATCGCGTTGATGCGCTCGGCGTGCGCGCGTGCCAGCGACGCCGTCGCCGCCGTGTCGCTCCCCTGCCGGCGTGCGGTCGAAATCTGCAGCCCGAAAATGCCGTGCGAATAGTCGTTGGTCGGGTTGTCGAGATCGCCCGGAATCATGAACAACTGCCAGAACTTCTCCTCGAGCGTCATGCGCGCAAGGAGGTCGCGCATGCGCACATCGACCGGCAGTTTGGCATCACGATACGGCAGCGGTGTATTAATCTGAGACCTCAGCGCTGTGCCGAACGCGCAAATCGTGATGATGAGGATTGAGATTCGATGGAAATGGCGGTGCATGGTGCAGCGCAGCTTGACGCGCGTCACAAGGTTCGCGACCTTCGAAGAATCAGTCATCAAGGCAAAGGGCTTTCAAGTACTCGAACCATGGTTGAGGATATCATGGGTCGGCGCGAAATAGCCGCAACAAAAAAGCCCTAACGCAGAGGACACAGAGGAAAAATGGTCAAAAACATTCATATTCTCGGCGATCTCAGCGCCCACTTCGCGGGCTAGTTCTGGAGACTGCTTTATTGCCCGGATCTCAGGCGGAACAGGCTGAGGAGAAATGCCAGGCTCATGCAGATGCCCCCAGCGATGAAGGGCCATGGGGCTCCCAAAGCATCGAACAGGTATCCGCCGCACATCGGGCCCAGAATCCTGCCCAGGCTCGCCATGGACTGGGCGATCCCCATGATGCTTCCCTGTTGGTCGCTGCCGCTGAATTTGGACAGCAGAGCAGTGATGGATGGGTTGTTGATCCCCGCCCCGAAAGACAGGGCCGCGAGCACAAGGCAGTACATCACCGGGTGAGGCGTAAAAGGCATGAGGCCCAGCCCGAAAATCATGGTAAATGTTCCCAGCTGGATCAGGCGCCGCTCGCCGAAGCGGCGTGCCAGGCGGCCTACGAGCACACCCTGGGTCACACTCATTAGAATCCCAATCAGGGCAAAGAGATATCCGGTCTCGCGCGCCGACAGATCATAGAGGTGTTCGTTCAGCAGACCGAAAGTCGCCTCCATGTTCGCTACGGCGAAGATCACCACCAGGTATATGACCAACAGCGGCGCGATCTGTCGATGCAAAAATGCCTTGCCCAGCAGATTCAAATCAAAGCGGCGGATTTGAGCACGGCCTCTGGTTTCCTTGTTCAGGGATTCGGGCAGGTAGAAGTAGGCAAATACGAGGTTGAGGCCGGCCATCGCCGAGGCCAGCAGCACCGGCTTGCTATAGCCGTAGGGAGAGAGCAGGCCGCCAACGGCCGGACCCAGGATAAAGCCTAACCCGAATGCAGCTCCAACCAGTCCCATGCCCTTGGCTCTTTCTTCAGGCGAGGTGACATCGGCTATGTAGGCGTTCGCGGTAGGGATAATAGCGCCCGCAACCCCTGCAATCATGCGGCCGACAAATAAGAACGGCAGGGTCGTGGCCAGGCCGAAGATCAGAAATCCCGTACAGGAGCCGGCCAGGCTTATCATGATCAGCGGCCGCCGGCCGTAGCGATCCGACAGCCGTCCCCATAGGGGAGTGAACAAAAACTGCATCACGGAGTAGCTGGTCATCAGCAGGCCGATCATCAAAGATGAGGCGCCGAAGCTCTCTGCATAATAGGGGAGCAAAGGGAGGACTATGCCGAAACCCAGCAAGTCGATAAACACCGTAAGAAAGATGATCGCCAGCGGTGACCGTTTCATAGAAGCTATACAATAGCAGACCGCAGCCACAGATCTAATCGCAGCGGAACAAAGGACACTGAAAGTCTCAACCGCAGATAAACGCTGGTACCGGACGAGGCCTTGCTAAGACCCTCTCCGGCGCCAACGCTTTGCGTGGCGCGGTCATGGTTTGAGCGCCGTGGGAAAGAACGCCCGCAAACGTATGCGGACGGCGTACACCACGTCTGCGTTCTTTCCCACGGCGCTCAAACCATGACCGCGGCCGGAGGCCGCGCCGGAGAGGGTCTCAGCAAGGCTTCGTCCTACAGAGGTGTTTACTGGATCTGCGTTCATCCGCGTGCATCTGCGGTTGATATGCAAACCGCGGCGGTGCCAGAAACCTTCCTATTAATGGTTTCGTGCCCTTCGTGGCAAGGGCTTTTTTGCCCTCTTATGCTTCGCAGGCGGTTATTTCTCCGTTACCGGATCCAGATTCAGGCGCTTCGCTTCGGTGTTGAAGGCAGCAAGATCGCGCGTCAGGGTCTGCTGCAGCTTGTCTGTCTGCACCTTCAGTTCGGCGACCAGATCCTTGAAGACCGGCTCGGCGTTGCCTATGGGCTTGCCGTCGCCATGACCGACCATCGAGAGCAATGATGCCAGGCGGTTGTTGAGTTTGATCGGGAAATTCAGCGGGTCCTGGCCACTCTGGTTGCGCACCTGGTAGATCTCCTCCTCCACGGCGGTCAGGTTTTTCGTCAGCATTTCGCTTGCGGTTTTGAGCTTGGCATCCGCGGACTTCGACAGCCGATCCGCCACCTGTCCCTTGATGCTGCGGATTTGGATCACGGCGTTGTCGGCTTCGCTCACTTGGTCGCGAATCTGGATCGCCAGATTAAACTGTTCCACGAGATCGGCATCGCTGGCCGAGTAGAGCGGATGGCGCTTCACCACCAGCGGCTGTATTTGATCCTTGCCGTCGATGGTCATGCGCACCTGATACGTTCCCGGCGGAGCTGCGGGACCGGTTACACTTCCCCCCCACAAAACCATGCCTGGAAAGCTCGTCGCATCCGGATAACGGAGGTTCCACGTTACGCTGTTGACCCCCGCGGCCATCGACGCGAATGTCACACCGCCGCCGCGCCCCCCGCGCCCGCCTCCGCCTGCCGCTCCTCCTGCGCCTCGGGCACCAGCGCCGGCAGCGGCTGCGCTGCCGGCGATCGATCGGACCACCTGCCCTTTGCTGTCGAGAATATCTATCGTCAGGCTTTGCATCGGACGGCGTAGCATGTAGGTAATCGTCGCGTTCCCGGCGGAACGCATGGCGGCCTCCGGCTTGAACAGGTAGGCATCCGCTGATGCTACTGCGGGACCCCACTGTCGCAGCGGCTCAATGTGGTCCAGAATATAAAATCCGCGCCCGTGCGTAGAGATCGCGATGTCGTTGGCTTCAACCCAGATATCCGACACCTGCGTGTCCGGCAGATTCAGCTGGAGCGAGCGCCACGTGTCGCCATCGTCATATGAAACATAGAATCCGTGCTCCGTGCCTGCGTAGAGCAGCCCGCGCCGGGTCGGATCCTCACGCACGGCATGCGCATAATCTCTCGCACCGATCCCGTTGACGATCTTCGTCCAGGTTCTGCCGAAGTCATGGGTGCGGAAAATGTAGGGCGCCATGTCGTTCAGAAGCGGCTTCTTCACGGCCACATAAGCCGTACCCGCATCAAAGGCCGAGGCGTCGATGATGCTCACGCGCCCGAATTCGGGCATGTCCTTAGGAGTTACATTCGTCCAAGTCTTGCCGCCGTCGCGCGTGACGTTGATGAGCCCATCGTCGGATCCTGCCCAGATCACATTCACATCGGTCTTGCCGGGACCGAGCGCAAACACCGTCGCATAAACTTCCGGTCCGTTCATGTCGTGGGTGATCGGACCGCCCGAGTCGGTCATGGTCTTGGGATCGTGGCGAGTCAGATCGCCGCTGATCTGCTGCCAAGTCTGCCCGCCGTTGGTCGTCTTCCAAACGTGTTGCGTCGCGGTGTAGAGAACATCGGGATCCACTGGAGAAAAAATAATCGGGAAGGTCCATTGCACGCGCTCGACCAGTGCGCTGGAGGGCTCGCCGGAAAACATGCGCGGGTAGGGTCCGACTTCCCGGTTTTCGCCTGTCCGCCGGTTCAATCGCGTCAAGAACGAGCCGTTGTTGCCGCCGGCAAAAAAGACATCGGGATCTTTAGGATCGGGTGCAATGTAGCCGGGCTCGGCGCCGCCGGGACTGTAGGTGGCTGGAGCCGCGCCACGCCCGCCGCGCCCGCCGCCCAGGCCCCGCCGCCGCCGCGGCCGCCGGATGCGCCACCGAGGTTGGTGTCGCTCGGCACGCAGACCGTGCTGGCATCCTGCTGCGCGCCGCAAACATGATACGGGATGTGCCGGGTCGTGATGACATGATAGAACTGCCCGGTCGGATAATCGCGCGCCGTAAAGGCAGGCGGTTGCGTCGAGGCATTGAACGTCACCGCCCCGCCGCTGTCACTTGCGTGCAGGACGTGATTGGTATCATCGGGATCGATCCACAAATCATGTGAATCCCCACCCGCGAAACTCGCCATCGTTTTGCCTCCGTCGGTCGACTTGAATGTGCCGACATTCTCGACATAGACCAGATCTTTGTTTTTCGGATCGGCAAAGACGTGCGTGTAGTAAAACGCGCGCTGGCGGATGTTGCGATTCGGATTGACGAGTTTCCAGGTCGCGCCGGCATCGTCGGAGCTGAAAAGGCCGCCGTTCGTTGGCTTCGAGGATGGCGTAGACACGGTTCGAGTCGGCGCCAGACACGGAGACGCCCATCTTGCCGATCACGCCGGCGGGGAGTCCCGGGTTGCGGGTTATCTCGGTCCAGTTCTCGCCGCCATCGATCGATTTGAACAGGCCGCTGCCGGGTCCTCCGCTCGACATTTGGTATTCGTTCCGATAGGCCTCCCAGAGGGCGGCATACATCACGTTCGGGTTGTTGCGGTCGATGGCAATATCGACTGCCCCGGTCTTGTTGTCGCGGAACAGGACACGGCGCCAGTTCTTGCCGCCGTCGGTGCTTTTAAACAACCCGCGCTCTTCGCTCGAAGCCCCGTATTTGCCGAAGGACGCGACAAAAACTATGTCGGGATTGGTCGGATGAATGCGGATCTTCGCGATGGCATCCGACGCCGAGAAGCCGATTTTAGTCCAAGTCTTTCCGGCGTCCATGGATTTGTAAACGCCGTCACCCGGCAGAATATCGCCGCGGATGCAAGATTCACCCATGCCGATGAATACTTCGTCGGGATTGGTTTCCGAGACAGCAAGTGCGCCCACAGACGAGCTGTGAATTTGCCCGTCGGTGACGGGCGCCCAGTTTGCGCCGCCGTCGGTAGTCTTCCATAGCCCGCCGCCTGTCGCGCCGAAGTACCCTTCCTTCGGCCGACCCTTGACTCCTGAAATGGCGATCGACCGGCCGCCGCGCTGCGGACCGATACTTCGCCATTGGAAGTTCTTGAGAATGAGCGGATCGATGGGACCGCTCGCGGCAGTGCCGGCACCGGTCTGCCGGGCGGCATGCAGGTACAGGCTTAAGGCGCCGGCGAGCCCAAGCGCGAAAATGACACCAATGGCAATCAGACGAGCAGTGTGACGCATACGAATCCTCCTATAATTGCATTGAACCGTTCCTGAAAAGAGTTCCCTCCATATCAAGGGCTGAGACGGGGTCAGGAATCTGATAAATCCCCGCCTCTGAGCGACGCGCGGCGCGCGCTTTCAAGTGCATGAGAGAAACGGTCCCGAATGGAGATCAAACATAGCAAGAATATTCTGGCGCCCTGAAAGGGCGCCTCGATCTATACACCTCCCTGGAGGCTTGCAGGCACAAATCTCAGGACTCTGCCGCCGATCGTTGAACTTTCGCAGGGTTTGAGCTAAGAGTAATCCGGCGAATTTTCCGGGCTCCTGATGTATGGCATAGTCTAAATCCAGGTGAAAATGGGTGTCAGGAAAAAATTTCAGCGATCTTATTGCGAGGCTCCTGATACCCATACTACGCAGCCCGTTAGGTGGTTATATCAAAATTCTGCATGTAATACGTTCAGGGGATTTCGCCCTGGTATGGAAACTGGCGGATGGCATGGACGCATTCGCTCAACGCCTCCAGCAGCGTTTCCCCCCAGCCAAACGGAACAAATGGCGCCGCCTGCTGATTGACTTGCTTATCGGCCTGGGCAAAAAACTTCATGTTGAGCGCGTTCCGTTGCACGAATTCATACACCTTGATCGTAAACTCGACATTTCCTCCGGGCTCTTTCTTCTTGATCGAAAAGAAATGCAGCTTGGCCAGCTCTTCAGAAGGGTCCGCTTGCGCAAATGTCCATTCCGTCATCGAAGTAATCCTCTCGGTAATCCCAGTTCACGCGAAAATGAGGTCCACCCGCAGACCGGGTAGCTTCAGGAGGCCTCCCAAAGCGAGGCTTCAGCCTTATGAGGGCCCCGGAGGGGCCAAAGATAATAGCCCCGGGCAAGCGCAGTGCAGCCCGGGGTCAGCTGAACAACGACGATGAGCCCTGGAGGGGCGAAAGAAAACACCAAAATCGCGTTCGTCACCGCCGTCATTCCGTCGCCCCTGCCGCGGATCTATCATTTGCTAATATCCTACCACGGGCTGCGCTGCGCTTGCCCGGGGCTACTATCTGCGGCCCCTCTGGGGCCGCGGATTTTCCACCCTTCGTGGTCCAGATCCAGGTCGTTTCGTTTGGCGCGCAATTCAGCAGGACTTCGTCAAGTATCACCACCAGAGGCCTTGGTTTTCCGCGTAGAAATAATCCCCGGGACCTTTATTTTCGTGAGCTGCATCTCCGCTTCACCTCTCACTTCTTCTTGTTGCCGCTTTTCCAGAAATTCGGCAGCTCATTATAGTAATGCGCCGCCGTTTTGATGCCGCCAAAGAAGTTGTGGAGATTGATGAATTCGTTGGGCGCATGGGCATTTTCATCCGGCAAGCCAAATCCAAGCAGGACTGAGTCAATTCCAAGCAGCCTTTTGAAGTCCACCACGATGGGGATGGAGCCGCCTTCGCGCTGATAGAGCGGCTTCTTGCCGAATCCCTTCTCCAACGCGACGACCGCAGTCTGCACGCCCGGGCTATCGACAGGCGTGATCGCCGGCTCGCCGCCGTGGAGATGGCGGACTTTCACATTGACGGTCTTGGGCGCAATGGACTTAAGGTGTTTCTCAAACAGCCTGGCAATCTTCGCCGAGGATTGATCCGGGACGAGTCGCATGGAAATCTTCGCGAATGCCTTCGAAGGCAATACCGTTTTGGCGCCCTCTCCGGTGTAGCCGCCCCAGATGCCGTTGCATTCGAGTGTCGGCCGGGCCCAGAGCCGTTCCAGCGTGGAATATCCCTTCTCACCATACAGCTGCTTCAAACCGAGCGACTTTGCATACTTCTTATCGCTCCATGGCAGCTTCTTGAAAGCGTCACGCTCGGCTTTGGAGAGCGGTCGGACGTCGTCGTACATCCCTTTGACCGCGATGCGCCCGTTCTTGTCGTGCAGCGAGGCAATCATCTCCGTCAACGCCTGAATCGGGTTGTGGAGCGAGCCGCCGAACGAGCCGGAGTGCAGATCCCCGTTCGGTCCCGTGACCTCCACTTCCATATATGCCAATCCCCGCAAGGCATACGTAACCGAGGGCACGCCTTTCGCAAACATGCCGGAATCTGAGATCAGGATGACATCGGCCTTCAGCAATTCCTTGTGCGCCGCCACGAAAGCGCCCAGATGTTCGCTCCCGACCTCTTCCTCACCTTCAAATATGATTTTGATGTTGATCGGCAGGGCGCCTCGATCCTTAAAGAACGCCTCAATGGCTTTGAGATGGATAAAGATCTGCCCCTTGTCGTCGGCAGTACCGCGCCCGTAAAGGTTTTCGCCCCGGATCGTCGCCTCGAATGGAGGCGTTTCCCACTTCTCGACGGGGTCCTCCGGCTGCACGTCGTAATGGCCATACAGAAGAATGGTCGGTTTGCCCGGCGCACCCAACCAGTCGGCATACACCGCCGGATGCCCTTCGGTCTCCATGATCTGCACATTTTGCAGCCCGATACCGGTCATATGATTCTTGAGCCATTCGGCGGCCCGCCGCATTTCCGGCTTGCGGTCACTTTGAGAACTCACACTGGGAATAGCAAGAAGTTCTTTTAATTCAGCGAGAAATCGTTCCTGATTGGATTCGATAAACGATACAATATTCTCCATAGATCTGTCCTTTCCGGTCGGCGGATCGAAAACTCTTAAATGCAATATAGTCATAGGATCGTGGAAACGCAAGGAAGGACCTTTTCTCTTGGAGCGTCGGGGCACCGGCCTTGACACGTCTGGTAGTATTTGTTGCTCATTTTTGAGCAGAAGAAAGAGGTTGGACCCTTGATCACGGATCTGAAACGTGTACGAAATGTTGGCATTAGCGCCCACATCGACTCCGGCAAAACTACGCTGACGGAGCGAATCCTCTATTACACCAAGAGGATTCGGGTCATGCACGATGTCAAAGGCAAGGATGGCGTGGGAGCGACCATGGACTCGATGGAGCTCGAGCGCGAGCGGGGGATTACGATTGCCTCCGCCGCCACCCATTGCGAATGGGGCGATCACTTCATCAACATCATAGACACGCCGGGCCACGTGGATTTCACAATCGAAGTCGAACGTTCCCTGCGCGTCCTCGATGGCGCCGTGCTCGTGCTGTGCGGCGTTGCCGGCGTTCAATCCCAGTCGCTTACGGTCGACCGGCAGATGCGCCGCTACAATGTGCCGCGCGTGGCGTTCATCAACAAGCTGGATCGCCCCGGCGCCAACCCGTTCCGCGTCACCGAGCAGCTGCGCGACAAACTCAAGCACAACGCCGTCATGATGCAAGTTCCCGTCGGCCTCGAAGCGCAGTTCGAAGGGATTGTGGACCTGGTGACCATGAAGGCGATCTACTTTGACGGCGCCAACGGCGAGATCCTCCGGACCGAGGACATCCCGGCCCCATTGCTGGATCAGGCCCGGGAAAAACGCCAGGAGATGCTCGAAGCGGTCTCCATGTTCTCCGACGAACTGCTCGAGGCAATACTCGAAGAAAAGGTCACGCCGGAGCTGGTCTATGCGGCCGTGCGGAATGGGACCATGTCGTTGAAGTTGACGCCCGTGTTCCTCGGATCGGCCTATAAAAACAAGGGAGTGCAGCTGCTTCTGGATGCGGTTGCCCACTATCTGCCTGATCCGACAGAGATCGCCAACGAAGCGGTTGATCTGGACGAGGATGAAGCCAGGGTCCCGCTGACTCCGGATCCCCAAAAGCCATTCGTTGCGCTCGCGTTCAAGCTGGAGGAAACGCGCTTTGGCCAGTTGACCTATATCCGCATCTACCAGGGGTCGCTCAAAAAGGGCGACGCTATCGTCAATCGCCGGACCGGCAAGGATGTGCGCGTCGGACGGCTCGTGCGCATGCACGCCAACGAGATGGAAGACATCATCGAATCCTGCGGGGGTGACATCGTTGCGTTATTCGGAATCGATTGCGCCTCCGGGGACACCTTCACTTCGGAGAAGATCAAGGTTGCGATGACATCCATGCACGTGCCCGATCCGGTGATTCATCTGACGATCAAGCCCAAAGACAGGAAAATGCAGGCCAACGTGGCGAAGGCGCTCAACCGGTTCACGAAAGAAGATCCTACCTTCAAGACGCGCGTCGACGACGAGTCGGGCGAAACGATCATCTCCGGCATGGGCGAGCTTCACCTGGATGTCTACGTAGAGCGCATGAAACGCGAATACAGCGCTGAAGTCGAAACCGGCGCACCGCAGGTGGCCTATCGCGAGGCGATCAGCCAGCGCGCGGATTTCAACTACACCCACAAGAAACAGACCGGCGGATCCGGCCAGTATGGCCGCGTCGCAGGATACATCGAGCCTCTGGCGTCGGGGGATTTTGAATTCGTGGACGAGATCACCGGCGGTTCCATCCCGAGGGAGTTCATTCTCTCAGTCGAGAAGGGCTTCCGTTCCATGCTGAAGAAAGGCCGGATGATCGGATTTCCCGTGACAGGCTTGCGCGTGGTCATCAATGACGGCGCCGCCCACGCGGTCGATTCCTCGGACAACGCTTTCCAGGCGGCGGCCCGGGGCGCATTCCGGGAGGTCTATCATCGCGCCAAGCCTCAGATCCTGGAGCCGCTCATGAAGGTCTCAGTCGAGGGTCCGATCGAGTTCCAGGGCGCGTTTGTGCGCACCATCATGCAGCGCCGCGGCATGATCGTCGGCACCACGG
This sequence comes from Terriglobia bacterium, assembly GCA_963739235.1. Lineage (GTDB taxonomy): Bacteria > Acidobacteriota > UBA6911 > UBA6911 > UBA6911 > JAFNAG01. Next base: position 177,849 of record CAVTZY010000027.1, read on the forward strand.
AATCCGAGGGCTTTGCGCGCGTCGACGCGGACGTCCCGCTCTCAGAAATGTTCGGCTATGCCACCGATCTGAGATCCTCGAGCCAGGGCAAGGCCGAATTCACTATGGAGTTCAACCGATACGTGCCCGTGCCGGCCGAGGTCTCGAAAGATCTGATCAAGAAATTCGGCACCGGGTTGGACGACGATGAAGACTAGAGGACGACAAGAGGAGAAACACCATGCATAGCAAAGAATTGAATGATCGCAGCCCGTTGAGACTCCTCGAACAGTCAATTCACGGCGGCCTCGGCCGTGGAAACGTGGGGGTGGTGGTAGCGCAGGCAGGTATGGGGAAAACCGCTTTTCTGGTCGGAGTTGCGTTGGACGATTTGATGCGCGACCGCAAGGTCCTGCACGTCGCTTTGGATGAGCCGGTGGATAAGATCCGGGATTATTATGATGAGATCTTCATGGATCTGGCCAGAACTTCGAGCCTGGAAGACATCGGCAACGAACGGCTCAGGGTGGAACGCAATCGCAACATTCATACCTATTTTGGCAACACTTTCTCAATAGCCAAGCTGAGGGAAGCGATCGCGTTTCTGCGTACCCATATGCACTTCGATCCCCAGACATTGATCATCGAGGGCTACCATTTTGCCGGGGCGACAGTCGCCGATCTGGAAGCGCTGCGCCGGATTGCGCAGGAAATTGACGGTGAACTCTGGATGTCCGCAGTTGCAGATCGGCACTCACCGATGGATGAACGCACCATACCCGAGCCGGTCGCCCATCTTGCGGCAGCGTTCGACGTGATTCTTTCGATGCAGCCCAGCGGTGGAGTCGTCCGTCTGCACCTTCTTAAGGATCACGATAATCCGGAGGTCTCCGACAGTCACGTTGCGTTGGACCCCACCACCTTGTTGCTCATCACTAAATAAGACACGACTAGTGGAATGAGCTGGAGAGAGAAGATCTAATCTAGACTGGAACAAGCAGGGCGAATCAGGCGCTAGGCCAGAATATCCAGCGTGCTGCGATCGAGCTCGTGCTCTACGGATATGACACGGGTGTTCACCTGCACACCGATTTTTGCCAGGTTCAGATTGAGCATTTCCCCGGCGATATCTAATTTCGCAGTAGAGGATGCAGCCTCCTTAGCTTTGCCGGTGATCGGGTCGTTGCCGGCGCCGAGCGGAGGAGTTTTGGGTGCATTCACGCTCCCGATAGCAATTCGATGGGCGGTTTGTGCCAGTTCGTTCCACGCGGAGCGAATCCCCTGTATGGAAGCAGCATAGTCGTAGGCCATAGTTGTCCTCGATGACATAATTATCGGCGCCCCGCAGGAAAAGATAAGCCCTTTTTCCGAGATTCCGATGATAGGTGCTTCATAGCTGGGGTCATGATCTTGTCACAGGCTGCGGAATTACCTGAGGCGATAGATCGTGAAACGAGGGTTGCGATAGGCGGCGGGGAGATCCATCGTCTTTTCGGTCACGAGATAGTCGAGGTCATAGCGCGCAGCGAGGGCGCGGGCAGATTGTGGCGTGAGCGCACCGAAGTCGCCCAGGGCGCGCGTCCGTTCCGCGATACGGAGGGCGGCGCTGCGCGAGTAGATGGCCATGCCCACATCTTTGACCTCTTCGAGGAATACGTCACGACGCGCCGATACCCGCACGCTGGTGCCATAACGCCACAAGTGTCCCGGATCCGCAAGCACGTGCGTGGATAGCGGCGTGCGTCCCAGCCAGGCCATGGCATCTTGCCAGTCGTCGCGGGGCAGATTGATCTGGAAAATCGGACGATCGGGATGGCCAACCCGCATCGAGTAGATGCCGCGGCCCAGCGCAGCGCATGCAAGCGCCAGTACCACAAAGGCGGGCCAGCGCGGGCGTGCTCCCGTTTTCCGCTTGGGAGAAAGCCCATCGAATATCACCCAGGCTGCATAAACTGTTGCGAGCAAATCCAGCATCCAGAACATGCGCGAGATCTGGAATTGTATCGCAAGTGTCACCGCCTCTTTGACGAACGGCAGGGTGACCAGGAAGATAACGAAAAGCGCCAGCGCGCCGGCCACCAGCGCGGTTTCACGCGGATGGGTCCGACGCGATGACAGGCGCCACAGGAACACCCCCACAACGAGCGCGAGGTAGAGGCCCGCAACCATCCATTGGGCCACCGGCCAGTCGGTGGCAAAGAGGTAGTCTTTGCCTGCGAGTACGCGCAGCCATTCCTGGTCCATCCAGATCAGTTGGCCGCCCAGCGGCCCCCAAAAAACTACCCAGACCGCGCCGGCGGCAGCAGCGGCAGCAGTCTGGAGCAGTGCCCATCGCCATCGGCGGCCGGCGACAAAAAACGCCACCCACAACCACACCCCAAACCATAACGCAGTCGTCGGATGGATTAAGAAAGCCAGCCCGACGAGAACGACCGCCAGCCATGGACGTGCACGAAGGAATGCCAGGACGGCCGTGAGCCCGAAAGCGAACGCCATCATGCGGGGATGGGCATACGATTCGAGCGTGTTGACGCCGGTGAGCAGAATTCGATGCCGTAATGTCAGGGCTGCTCCAAACCCGATCGCTGCCCATCTTGACAGATCCAGCTCGCGAGCTAAGCCGAGGGCGGCGCCGAACAGAACAACAAGAGTAAGGATGTAGAACGAGAAAACCAGGAGGGAAAGATCAGCGCCGGTCAACCGTACTGCGGTAGCGGCCACGCGTGTAAACGGATTCAAGCGGTCCTGGGCATCAATGAGGCTGCGGTCGCCGGGAAAGAGCTCGGGTTCGAGGTACTTCTGGATCGCCGGGAGATAAGAAGACTGGTCGCTGACGCCAAAACGGTACCCCCCCGTGTTCAGCAACGCGACAAAACAGCACACGAGCGTAACCGCCACCCAAAACACCTGCGACGGCCAGAAATCAGAATCTCTGTTTGCAGCTTCTGAATGCATGGCGCTCTGCACTCCATTGGAGCGTTTGATTATGATCTACCCGCCTGTACCACAGGCAGAATATCACCAATCATGAAGCCCGAACCCTTCCGATTTTGCTCATTAGGAGAAAAAACAAAACCTCAGCGCAGAGGGCGAAGAGGGCGCACAAAAGGACTTTTGGAACAAAAAGTCCTCCGGGGCCTCAGCGGTCTCTCCGGAAACTTGCTTCCCGAAACAGGGCCGAAGGCCCGATTCATACCAGCCTGGGGCAACGCCCCAGGTGCTGGGGCGATTTTTATTTATAGGGCTGAAAGCCCGTTCCATTTGGAGCGGGCCTTCAGCCCTTCTTTTCTGCCCTTCCCCAAGCCTGGGGCGTTGCCCCAGGCTGCTATGGAGCGCGCCTTCGGCGCTGGGCCCTATGGAGCACATGGAGTTTCTGATTTCAATAAACGACGAACCGTCGCAAGAGCTCAGCGTTGAGCTTCTTGGCCGCGGCTATAGTGACGAAGGATTTTACTTGATGGAAGATTGGGACGGGATCGCCGAGACGACTGAATTGTCGTGGGTGGCAAAGAGCGCGTAGCTGGCAATCGGCAGGCTTGCCTTGACCCGGATATATCCGGAACCAAGGTTGACTGCCTGCAACTCGGGGAGAGTACTCAGTCCGAAGGCCGCGGACCGGCTGGCCGCCACCGATGTGGGATACGTCGTGAGCAGCTTGCCGTTGCTGTCATGGACTTCCACGGTCACGCTCGTTTCCGTGCTGTTGGGATTGAGAAGGGCTACGCCGGTGTAATAGCTCGCATCGGAGACGACATGGCTGAAGACCACCTCAGACTGCAGACTCGACACCAGCGGCAGCGACGTTGCAGATTTCTGCTTCTCTGAATCACCGAAGACCACATTTCCGGCCAACCTCACGCCGCTGCCGGCGATCTTGACATGGCCTTCGCAAATCCCTCGGCTGGAATCCACAAAGAAATCCTGGGAGTCGATAAAGATCTTCCCCCGGGGCGCGATCGGGCGTGCGCGCGTGATCGAGTTCCCTGACCTGTCGGTGAACTCGAAAGATACTTCGCCGGGCTGATCATCCAGATTGACGACCGAGAGCGTCGATCGCCACGCGCCGCCGACGGCGTACTGGGGAGCATAGAGCGTCACCGCTCCGCTCGCCGTGTCCTGGCCCTCGAGCGCTTTGAGATACCGGCCTGAATTTCCCCAGAAAAGCAAGGGGACCACTTCCCGGTCTGCAGTCACGCGCAGGTAGTCTCCGCTCTGCAAGCCGGTGGCAAAAAGATCGCTCAACTGTTCGATCAAGGCGCCGTTGCCCTCGATGATTCGAGCGGCCGGTCCTGCCCGCGATTGTCCCGTCGAACCGAATAGTTCCAGCTTGACTGCCGTGGCGTCAGCGCTGGAGTTGACGGCATGGATTTCTGCATAGCTGTCCCCGTCGATAATGTCAGGCATAATGAATTCCCTGGTCCCGATCGTCGAGGCATTGGTGCCATCCAAAATCGATACTGCGCCATCGAATATCATGAAGAAACCACTCATCCTTGGGACTGTGCTATCTACACGAAACCAGCCCCATGCGTCCCCGAGGCCGACGCCATCACCGAAAATCTGGAAATCCATCTGTGGAATTTGTGCGCCGGCCTTCAACGGCATCGTAACCGGATTCCGAATGCCTGGCCCGACAAGCTGCCTGCCGGCTTTGTCAAAAGCCGTGAGCGTCAAGACCGCATCCACCACATCAAGATTCGCCAAAGCCATGCCGGTGAACATCTGTGCCGATGGGGCCGCTATCGGGCCCGCTCTGCCGATCAACGCCGGAAAAATCAAGGAAGAGCCGCCCAGGAACCATTGCTTGGCAGTGCTGTCGCTCTTCAGGAAGTCGAGCAGCAGCTTCGCAACCTTCTCGCGCGCGCCCGGGGTGGCCGGGTGGGTGCCGTCGCTCGCATTGAGGTCCGAGCACTTATAGGTCAGGCCGTCGCTGCGTGGAGTCAGCCCGTCGGCCCAAAGATAGGGACCCCAGGCAAGCCATGGAGCCATGATCGGGCCGGTGTCGGGATTTAGGTTGAGGTCCGCGGCACCGTTGATTTGATCTTCAATCAACCATTTCACGGAAAAGCCGGATTCATAGGCATAGGGCTCGGGATTGAGTGCGCTCGAAGCGTAGCCTGCGTAAATGCGACTCGAAAGATAGGCAATGCGGATGTTGGGGTAGCGAGACTTGAGTATGCGCGCGATCACTGCCAGTTCGTTCTTCAGCTGGAGCGCGTAATTGGGAAAACCGGCCGTGGGCCCCGCATCCGCTTCTTTGATCCAGGCCGCCTGAACCTGCGCCGGCGTGACGCCCGCGGCTGCAAGACGGGAGTCTGTGGTGTTCCAATACTGCTGCCCCTGCGACGAGGCGAGATTGGAAATCATGCTTGCGATGGCGCCGCCCTGGGCGCCGTCAACGATGACCAGCCTGGGATTTTTGGCCGGATCGCCATCGCCCAGGGGTTTAAAGGTTGAAAACTCCTGGGTGGTATTGGACATGCCTACGGAAACGAAGACGATCTTCCCCTGGGTGTCATCGGGCGCGCCGCGCGCGTCGAGAGGGCGGATCGCGCGTGCCGCGGCCAACCCCGTCGCGTCATGCGCGGAGGGCCGGATATTGCTTCCACCCGGATAAAGCCCGCCCTGCTTTCCCTGGTACAAACGTGTTCCAAGCTCGGTAAGAGGTACCAATCCCACAGATGTCCTGGTGCAATCCGAAGGTATCGCTTGAGCCGCAAGCACGATCAGACACACTCCGAGGCTCACTGCCGCCATCGCAAGCCCTGGCGCCCGGCTTGAACCTTTCATCGAGGACCTCCTTGCAGATCAATCCATCCTAGCCCGATGCCGCACTGAAGACAAGAAGATCGCGGATGCGGCAGTGGCTGATCCGCCGGGCGAACATGAGTTGGAGCATCGCCCGAGGTAAGCCGCCGAGATGGCGCAACGTCCGCCGATGCGCCGTAGAGATCTGTGCTAAACTGACGCGCAGGAGGATGTGCGCATGGAGATGACGATTGAATTCCCGGGCAGCGCCCGCGTGGTCGCGCGCTTTGGCGCCTTTACCGTCGAGACCGACCTGCCATCAAAGGCCGGCGGTGACGGTTCCGCACCTACCCCTTTCGAGACCTTTCTGGCGTCGCTCGGCACGTGCGCCGGCGTGTACGTCCTCGGCTTCTGCCGTCAACACGGCCTTCCTGTGAAGGACATTCGCCTGATCCAACGAGCTCAGCTCAACCCGAAAACCAATTTGGCAGAGAGCATCTCGCTGGACATCCAGCTTCCGCCTGATTTCCCCGTGGAGTATCGCGCGGCGGTGATCCGTGCAGCCGAGCAGTGCAAGGTGAAGAAGCACTTCGAGAGCCCGCCCGAGATCGAAGTAACCACCTCCATCATCACGACCGGCAAGGATTGAGGCCTCGCCCTTTATACCTTTATGGGCATTGATCTGGCCATCTTGTTTTGCGGTCGCCCGCCTCTTTCCCTGGGGGCTCTGCAAATTCCGCCTGGACTTCGCCTGGTCGTTCTGGCCCCGCACCCGGATGATTTTGACGCGATCGGGGCATCCATGCGTTTCTTCCGAGACAATGGCAACCGGATAGACCTGGCGGTGGTGACTTCGGGAGCCAGCGGTGTGGAAGATGGATTCGGTGGAGCCATGACCATGAGGGCCAAAGCAGCACTGCGGGAGATCGAACAGCAGGCGAGTTGCCGGCTCTTTGGTTTGTCAGAATCCCAGCTGACTTTTCTGCGACTATCCGAGGATGAGAACGGACACCCGGCGTCCAGTCACGCCAATCTTCAATGCGTGCGTTCATACCTGGCGGCACAAAAACCCGACCTTGTGTTTCTGCCGCATTGGCATGATCTGAACGAAGGACACCGGCGGACCTATGAGCTTTTCCGTCAGAGCGTGGAGGAGAAAAAACTGTCATTGGTAGCGTGCCTGAACCAGGATCCAAAGACCGTCGCGATGAGGCACGATCTGTATTTCGCCTTCGGCCCTGAGATCGCCGCGTGGAAAGGAGAGTTGCTGCGCACGCATCGATCACAACAGCAGCGCAACCTGAACCTGCGCGGTCATGGATTTGATGAACGGATACTGAGGGTCAACCAACAAATCGCCGCGGCGTTGGGCTTGAATGAGCTCCCATGCAGAAGCATTCGAGTTAGAGAGCTATATGGAGGGGAACACTGCAACGCCGCATTAAAAAGCTTCAATGCAGTCTCCCATGCACCGGGGGCGCACCCAAGTGCATGAAAGACTGCGTTGAGATTTTGGCTTACGTGCGTCTTCTACTGCATGCCTACATCTTGGTGACATTCACGTAATAAAGATCCCTTGCCACTTCAAACGCATCCTTCTTCAATCCTGATTTCATCGTCTGCCATTCCGTTGTCGGCCGGATGACTTGCCAATTCCCCTTCTTGCCGACCTTCACAGGCATGGCAAATTCCTTTTCGTCCGCCTTCCAGCGATAGGAGACGCTGCCTTCGTTTTGGAACTGCAGCTCAAGCGTGGGAAGGGCGGTGTGCCGGAGATACTGGTCAAAGATCGGCGTGAGATTTTTCCCGGTTTTTTCGTTGAAGAATTTCACAACATCCTCGGTCATGATGTTGCGGTACTTGAACTGATTGTAGAAATCACGCACGAGCTGCCACCAGCGCGCGTCGTTGTCGACTACACTGCGCAGCGTGTTGAGGAAGAGCGCGCCCTTGAAATACATGTCCTGCGGCGGCGTACTCTTGACCCCGGGCTGCGAGATTACCGGCAGCTGATTTCTGACTTTGGATTTGTAGCCGTTGACATATTTGACGGCATCGTCGTAGCCGAACATGTATTCCACATACACAACCTCAGCGTAGGTGCCCCAGCCTTCGTGGATCCATTCGTCGGAGGTATCGGCCGCCGTGACACTGTTGCCGAACCATTCGTGCGCGCTTTCGTGAATGATGATAAAGTCGAACTTCAGACTGACGCCGACACCGGTCCAATCGCGTTCCAGATACCCGTTCGCAAAATGGTTGCCATAGGTGACGGCGCTTTGATGTTCCATCCCGGAGTAGGGGACTTCAATCAGTTTGTAGCCGTCCTTTTTGAACGGGTAGGGTCCGAAGTACTTTTGGAAACACTGGATCATCGTCTTCGCCTGCGGGAACTGCTTTTTGGCCTTTTCCAGGTTCTCCGGCAGGCAGTAGAAGTCGAGGGTCATGTCGTTCAGCTTGTCGGTGAAATGGGTGTAATTGCCGATGTTCAAGGACACGCAATAGCTATTGATGGGGTAGTGGATCAACCAGTCCCAGCGGGTGTACCCGTCACCCAGGTCGGACTTGCCCTGAAACTGCCCGTTGGACACGTCCACAAGGTCGTTGGGAATGGCCACGCTGAGGCGCATGTTCTCCACTTCATCGCGCTGCTGGTCCTTGTTGGGCCACCAGACACTGGCGCCGATATCCTGGCAGGCGGTATTGATCCAGGGATGACCGGATGGATCTTTACGGAAGGCGATGCCGCCGAATCGGGCGGTCTCCGTCGGATTGCCGGAGTAATAAAAATCGATCGAGTAAACCAAGCCCTTCCTGAGCGCGGCCGGAAAATCTACAAAAACGGCGTTGAATCTCCGTTCGTATTTCAGCTCGGTTGCGCCGAACGTGATTTTGTCGACTTTGAGATTGGCATACAAGTCAAGCTGGATGCGCGCATCATCCTTCAGCATCCTGAAGCGAATCGTGTTTTTCCCGCCGATGAACTTCTTCTCGGGGTCCACCCGAATATCGAGGTAATAGGAAAGCAGGTCGTTGTTGGCTCGATAAGCCCCATAGGCGCCGCGCAGGATGTCGGCCTCTGTCGGCGTCCTCTGAGGGGTTTGAGCTGCGCCCAGCAACGTGGCGAGGCAAAAGAGGGAAAGGAATGCAAGCTTGCGCAAGAGATGTCCACTCATCGGTCTACCTCATGAATACTTGAAATGGCTCCGCCCGGTGGCGGCAATTCGTCCGTAGCCTAACATAGCGGCCACGCGACAAAACGATTAAACCTCAAAATCTTTGTATGTGCAGTGCGGCGGGGCGCACCGCGCATTAACAGGAAAAGGTGGGCACCACCGACCGCGAGATGGGGCCCAAGCCCCACAATTCACTTGCTCTCGATCCCTACTAGGGATAGAAATGCTATTTTAACCTTGTCTGACTCTGAACCGTGCCGAATGTTTGCGTTGTCACTTTTTGAGTCTTGGAGCCTTGTAGTCCCGGCGGCTCGGTGCCCTCTGTCCCGGATTCAAAGAGGCAAAGACTTAACATAGGAGGCCAAGGGAAACCCTGAGATGGTCGGAACTCTGCGAGAGCGGCGGCTGACCCGGAGGGTTACCTGAGGGCAACTTCAATTTGCTCACCGTGAGGTTTAGCATGAAACGTAACACTGTCACCCAAAGACTACTGCTGATTCTGGCAATTGTGGCGACTCCCTTTCTCTTATTCGCCCAACAGGCCAAGCAGGCAAAATCCGGAAAGGCACCGGCAAAGCCGGTGATCACCGAGGCCGATCTTGCCGCCGCCAAGCCGGGCCGAGATCCCAATCAGCCCATTGACGAGGAGTACACGAAGAAGATCAAGGAATACACGACCGAGACGTTCTTCCTCTCGCCGGTGGTGGATTACCTGCCGGCGTCCAAGACCGTCCCCACGCCCAAGGCCGTCCTGGGAGATATCGCCGGCGCGGAGGGCAACCTGCCATACACCAAACAGGTGTACGAATACATGCGCCTCCTGGCGAAGTCGACGCCGCGCGTGAAGGTCTATTCGATCGGCACGTCCGAAGAGGGCCGCGAGATGATTGCGGTTGCCGTGGCGTCTGAAGAGCTGATGGCGAAACTCGACCAGAACAAGGCCGACCTTGCCAAGCTGGCTGACCCGCGCACGATCAAGATGGATGACGCGGTAGCGGACGAGATCGCAAAGCGCGTCGCGCCGGTCTATTACGTCACCGGCACGATTCACTCGCCGGAAGCAGGAGCGCCTACGGCCCTGATGGAAATGGCCTACCGCCTGGCCGTCGACGACAGCCTCTATATCCGCAATATCCGCGAGCACATCATCACGCTGATCACGCCCGTGGTCGAACCCGACGGGCGTGATCGCATCGTCGATGTTTATGAGTGGAAGAAGAAGCACCCGAATGACACGCCGATGAGCGCGGCTTACAGCGGCCATTATGTCAATCACGACAACAACCGCGACGCGATGGGCCTCACGCTCAAGCTCTCGCAGAACGTCTTGAACGCCTACCTCGATTGGAAAGCGCAGGTGCTGCACGACCTGCACGAGTCGGTTGCCTTCCTGTATGACAACACAGTCGGCGACGGCCCTTACAATGCGTGGCTCGATCCGATCATGTACCATGAGCAGCAACTGATAGGGTGGAACAACGTCAACGAGATGACGCGCATGGGCATGCCCGGCGTATTCGCGCACGGCACCTTCGACACCTGGTCGCCCGGGTATCTGATGCTCATGGCGGCCACGCACAACGGCATCAGCCGTTTGTACGAGACCTACGGCAACGGCGGCAGCGCGGACACGGTAGAGCGCACGCTCTCGCCAGGTGATACCTCGCGCACGTGGTACCGTCAGAATCCGGCGATCGCGCGCGTCCGCTGGTCGCTCCGGAACAACAACAATTACGAGCAGACGGGCATCATTGTCTCACTCAACTATTTCGCCAACAACCGGGTCTACTTCCTGCGCAACTTCTACGACAAGAGCAAGCGGTCGATCCTCAAGGCGAAGGTCGAGGGACCCGCGGCCTATGTGTTGCCCGCGAACGATCCGCGCCCCGGCACTCAGGCCGAAATGTTGCGCGTGCTGCAGAAACAGGCCGTCGAGATTTCCCGGGCGACTGCCTCGTTCACCGTGAATCTGCCGGTCCGTCAGCCCGCGGCTGGCGGCGGCCGAGGAGCTAGGGGCGGCGGCCGTGGCGCCGGCGCACAGGCTGCCGGCAATGCGGCGGCCCCGGCAAGCGGGGCGCCGGCCCAACCTGCCCAACCACCACCGCCGGTGACTCGAGAGTTTCCGGCCGGCAGCTACATCATCCGCATGGACCAGCCGTACTCGCGCATTGCCGACACCCTGCTCGACTATCAGTATTGGGCGCCCAACGACCCGCAGACGCGCCCGTATGATGACACCGGCTGGACTTTCCCCGAGGCCTTTGCCGTGCAGGCGATTCGCATCACCGACCCAAAGGTGCTCGATGTCCCCATGGAGCTTGTGAAGGAGGAAGTCAAGGCGCCGAGCGGCGCCGGCGGGCAGGGCGCAGTATTCGCGATCAATCACAACGCGGACAATGCGCTCATCACCTTGCGCTATCGGCTCAAGGATGCCGACATTCAGATGGCCGAGGAGCCGTTCGAATCGAACGGCACAAAGTTCAACCGTGGTTCGTTCATTATCAAAGGCGTCGCACAGGCGGATCTGGACAAGGCCACGAATGCCCTCGGCCTCAAGGCCTACGCGCTCGCGGCGGAACCATCGGTGAAGACGCACCCCGCGCGCGCCGCGCGGGTGGCGATCCTGCACCAGTGGACTAGCACGCAGACGGAAGGCTGGTGGCGCCAGGCCTTTGATATCTACGGGATTCCGTACGACTACATCGATCCGGAGACGGTCAAAAAGACCACGAACCTGCGCGACAAGTACGATGTCATCATCTTCGGGCCGGGCGGCGGGCAGGGGGCAATCGAGGGGACGCCAATGTGGCAGAGCCCGATCCCGTGGAAGAATACACCCGAGACACCGAACATCGGCACGTGGGCTCAATCCGACGACACTCGAATTGGTATGGGTCTCGAGGGACTGATACACCTCCGGGACTTCATCGCCCAGGGCGGTGTGTTTCTTGGCTCGAACAGCAGTGCGAACTTTGCCATTACCAACAACCTCTCCTACGGGGTGAGCGCGGCGTCCGCCGGCTCGGCGACGCGGGTAAGGGGTACGCTCCTGCGCACGAAACTTGTCGATGACACGAGCCCGATCGTGTACGGAGTGCCGGAGAACCTTGCGATGTACAGCAATACCGGCGAGTACTTCAGTGTCAGCGCCACCGCGGGTGGCGGCGGCGGGCGAGGTGGCGGCGGCGCGCCTGCGGCGGCGGCCGCGGGAGGCCGCGGAGGTGGACCCGGGGGTGGCCGGCCGACCGGACGCGGCACTCCCGACGACCAGGATGTGGTGCAGGGCCGTCCGGCGGATGAGGCGACAGGCCTCAAGCCCGTGCCCGAGCGCCCGCCGACGCAGCCGTGGCAGTACACCTTGCCGACGGATGAGCAGCTCAGGCAGAATCCGAATCCGGCAAATCTGATTCCGCCGCAGTTCCGCCCGCGCGTGGCGCTGCGGTTCGATGCGCAGAATACGCTGCTTGTCTCAGGCTTGCTCGACGGCGGCACGGATATCGCACAGCGGCCGGTGGTCGTGGATGTTCCAGTAGGACTAGGCCATGTCGTACTCTTCGCGAATAATCCGATCTATCGCGGCGAGACGATCGGCAGCTACTTCCTGGTGTTCAACGCCATCCTGAATTTTGACAACCTCAATGCAGGGAGGAAGCTGGATCAAAAATAGTTCGCGACTCTGAACACAACAATGAGGGCGGACGCCGATGCCCACCGCTTTCCAGCGTCCGCCCTCATTTTTCTGCTCCCCAAATGCCATACAGCTTTTTGGAGTGCTCAATATCTACAGTTCGCCGGCACGGCAAGAGCCTCAACAGCTCGACGCATTCTCCCATGCACTGGGCGCACCCAGGGGCATGAAGATTAATGGCCTTTTTAAAGCAGCCACGACTGACACGAATGGGAAAGAAGTTTGTGTCATTTGTGGCTGCTTTTGCAGTTTTGAAGCGAGGTATTTTAGTAGCCGAGGCCTTTTCGTTAAGATCTCTTGCACACCGCTGCTATGAGGTCAGCAATGGATTCATCGCAGGAATTGGGAGGGTACTGACTTGCAGACCCATGTGCCAGCCTACTGGAACCGAAGCGAATTGCGTCTTCTCGGTAGTTTCTCAGCTCCAATCCACATTCAGACGTTTCTCAACCGGTTGCGCTACAACGACCAGCCGACGACGATGTCACCGCGCCGGGTCATGAAGGAACGCACTGCCCACTGCTTCGAGGGCGCTATGTTTGCGGCGGCAGCGTTGCGCTTCCTGGGTTATCCTCCCCTGATTGTCGATCTGGCGGCTCACAACGACGACGATCATGTGATCGCCGTCCTTCGGAAGAATGGCCTGTGGGGGGCGGTGGCAAAATCGAACACCACCATGCTGCGTTTTCGCGAGCCCGTGTATCGCAATCTGCGCGAGCTGGTGATGTCCTATTTCGAGATGTATTTTAACACCAAGGGTGACAAATCGCTGGTGAGCTATTCACGCCCGGTCAACCTCTCCCGATACGACCATCGCCGCTGGATGACCGCTGGCGAGGATCTCGACTATATCGGGGATCACCTTTTTGCGATCAAGCACATCAAAGTCATACCCGACGCCCAGAGGAAACTGCTGAATCCAACGGACAACGAAGTGGTGAAAGCCTGCTTCCTCGGGTCCATCCCTTCCGGCCTGTACAAGCCTCAATAGCCGATGCGACTGTCGGTCAGAAGCGCGAAGCGAGCTGGCCGCAGGCGGCCTGGACATCGGCGCCGCCGCTGTAACGCTTGTGGGCAGTAAATCCCCCGGAGCGCATGATCCGCCGGAAGTTGGCTTCGGTTTCTTCGTCCGAGCGCCGATAGATTTCCTGATCGGCCACAGCAATCGAGTTGTACGAGATCATGCGAATTTGCGGGCGCAGTCCCGTGCGCAGCTGGAATTCCCGGGCGCATGTGACCAGCGCGCGCGCATCTTCCTCGGTGTCGTTCACGCCGGCCAACGGCGTCACCGCCCACATGGGAGCCAGGCCGGTGAGGCGCGCATGTTCCGCGGCAGCATCGAGCACCGCATCGAGGGGATAAGCCCGAGTAACCGGCATCAGGGCTCGACGCACATCCGGTCGCGCGCTGCCAATCGAAATCCCCAGCCTGACCTTAGGTACTTCGCGGCCAAGGCGCCGTATGCCGTCAGGGAGACCAGCGGTGCAGACAGTAACCGTTCGGCCATCGATGGCCTGTGCACAAGGTTCGCAGAGGGCGCGAATCGCGCGTATGACGTTGTCGACATTTGCCAGCGGTTCGCCCATGCCCTGGAACACGATGCCGTGCACGCGCTGGCGCTGCACCCGCTCCAGGCTGCGCCGGACCGTACGCACCTGCTCGACCATCTCCCACGCTTCCAGATTGCGGCGCAAACCCATTTTCCCTGTGGCACAGAATGAACACGAGAAGCCACAACCGACCTGCGAACTCACACACACAGAGAACCTGCCGGATCGCTCCAAGGGGATCCGGACGGTTTCGACCACGTGCCCGTCCTCCGTCAAAAGTGCATATTTGACGAAGGGATCGACACTGCTGGGGTGCACAGATCGCAGTTCGAGCCGGGGTACGGTTCCGGCTGCGCGCACAGCATCCATACTGGCACGGCGGACCATTCTTATGGTTCGCGGCAGCTCGTCAAGGCGATGGACCGCGCCAACGATTTTGCGGGCTTCCTCGAGCGACACCTCCGGCACCGCTGCTCTGAGGTCATTCGGAGTCACCGCCTGTAAACAGATCATCGCCCGCCTTCAATCCTTCTCCAAATCATGCCACATGCGTGTGCCGGATGCACACCAAGATACTAGTGGTCTGTAACAGCTGAATTGATAGTCGGTCAACCAATGAAATGAAGCGCTGAAAGCGCGGCACAGGACAGCCCAGGGCGGAGGCGGCGAAGCCCGCCGGAGCCCTGGGTTGAATCCGAACCAGGTGAGAACCCTGAAAGGGCGTCACAGAAACGATGCTGAAAGCTGTGTCGCCTTTTCAGGACTTGATTCAAGCTCGGCTGCGTACCCAGGGTTCCGGAGCCCGCTGTTGCGGGATCCTCCACCCTGGCTCTCCTATGCCGCCCCTTTGGGGCTTGGGATGTTCGTCAATCCGGTGCTGAGGGATGAACTCCGGCCGGAATCCTAGTACTATCAATTCAAATGTCACATGCCACTAGCCGGGGCAACGGGAAAATCATTAGGCTATGGCGTGTAACCGCGCGCGGTCAGGTCGTACCGTTGGCCCCAGGCTGCGGATTTTTCCCCGCTTCCTTGCTTGCCCGGCGCCACTATCTGTCGGTCCTGTGGTACTGCTCTTTGTGGGGATCCCAACGCAGGGCTGGACAGGCCGCGCATTCCGAGGCGGATGGATTGACGTGAATCATGTCCGGCTGCCAGCCGGGTACCATTCTGGCTGTAATTTTGGCAATCCAGGGGTTGGCCGGAAAATCGAGGATGGCGATGTCCTGCGGCCGACACAGCTTCAGCTGCTCAATGAGCCGATTGGTGGGGGCGGCACGCTGCTCAAACTGCCGGTCCTTAATCCAGATGTAGCTGATGTTCGCCACGACAAAAATCAGCAGGAAAGCGCGGCGCAAGTTCCGATTTTGCAGGCCCTGCATGAGAATGGCCAGAGCCCAGGCAATTCCCATGGAAGCCAGGTACTCCTGACGACTGGTGATGTGGTTCTGGTAGGTGAGGAAAATGTACGGGAACAGTGCGAATGCCGCAAATGCCAGCCCCCGGCCCGCGGTTTGCAGGTTTTTCAGTCCGCGTCGTTGAACCAGGTGAAGAACAACGGCGGCATACATCCATGGAAACATCAATCGATGCATGCTCAACAGGAAAACCGGCGCCGCATGCCAGGTTAGAGCATAGGTTCCGGCGCCGAGCATAAAGTTGTCGGCAGCGAGCCGATAAAACAGCACCGCGAATGCCGCAGAGACCCCAAGGATGAGCGTGTACCCGCGGCGGAATTGCTTCGAGCCCTTGGATGGCCATACCAGCAACGGCAAGAGAGCCACATAGACCAAAGCGGATTCTTTCGAAAAAAGCCCGGCGACATAAGCGGTTGCGCTCCAGACGAGTCGTCCCTTTTCCCACAAAAGCACGCCCGCGAGCAGGCAAAGACCTAGGAGCGCTTCATTCATGGCCGCCAGCCACATCGTCGCTTCCTGATGCCCTTGAGCTGTCGCGAATAGCATGCCAGCGAGCAAGCCGATTCGGGACGATTGTGTAATCCGGGTCAGCAGTTTCCAGAGCAAGAGCGCATTGGTAATGTGGAGCAGCAGACTGAAAGCGTAGTAGCACTCCGAGTAATACCCAAATAAGAAGCGCAGGAGCCCGAAAGAAATGTAGCTCGTGAGGCGGAAACATTCGGGAGGAACGGAGAACAGGTACAGGAAATTGTGCGTCAGCGAATCGAGGCGGCCTAAAATGACGTAATCGTCAGATATGAAGCCGTTGTTGAAGGACGGCAGATAGGCGATGACACATAGCCCCGCCAGGAGCAATGCTGCCGACGCGTCGTTCTTTAGCCAGCCCCATTTCATCGATTCGCCGTCAGTCACGCTGCCCATTTCGAATCGACGCTATCAAAGCCACCCCTGGAAATCAATGTCCCTCAGTTTTCTTTAGGTTTCGCTTGCCATATTTGCCGGACAAGGCTATTCTCGCCCCCACTGGAATAATCTCTTTCTGAGTGGCATTTCTTGGCGAACGCAAAACACCCGAAATCTCGCTTATCTGGAGGAACTGGTTATGCCGAACCACGATAAATATCGGTATCTCAAGCAGAAGGGGCTTTTTCTGCTCTTTGCCCTTGTTCTGTTGATTCCAATCATTGTCGCCACACCCCACGGGGGTGCGCCGGCTGACAACCCGCCCGTCGTCAAGGCCAACTATGATTTGGCGGCAAGATGGACGTCGGCAAAGGTCGGTAGGCTGGTCTTCGATACCGCGGTAACGCCGCACTGGCTCGAAACCGGGGATCGTTTCTGGTACACTTATCAGACGCCCCAGGGGAGAAATTTCTACCTGGTCGATCCGGTCAAAAAATCCAAGACGCTGCTCTTCGACAACGCCAAGATGGCGGCGATGCTGACTACGATCACGCGCATACCATATGACTCTCAGCACCTCCCCTTTGCGACCATACAAAAATTCGTAAAGAAGGAAACCGCCTTCCAGTTTCAGTTCGACGTGCCGATTGACGCCGACATCGTCATGACCAAGAAGGTGGATCAGCAGGCTCAAAAGACGGACCAGACGGCCCAGACAGGACAAACAGGGCAGACCGGCCAAAGAGGTCAGACGCAAGGGCAGAGGGGTGGCAGAGGCGGTGCGCCTGCAGCGCCGCCCAGGACCAAGACACTCCACTTCGAGTACGACCTGACAACAGGAAAAGTCACGCTGCTCGAAGATTGGAAGGATCCCGATAGAAAACCGACTTGGGCCAATGTCTCTCCCGACGGCAAGACCATTGTCTTTGCCAGGAATCACAACCTCTACGTGATGGACGCCGACAACTACGAAAAGGCTAAGAAACCTGGTAGCGAGAACGACACTTCAATCGTCGAAACGCAGCTCACGACCGACGGGGTTGAACATTACAGCTTCGCCGGGCGCGCAGGAAGAGGCGGCGGCGATCAGCAGCAGCAACAGGAAGAGGTCACCACGCAAGAACAGGGTGAAGGGCGCGGCAATGTTCGCATGCCGCCTGTAAGCCTCACATGGTCGAAGGACTCCAAAAAATTCAGTGTCATGCGCAGAGACGAGAAGAAAGTCGCCGATCTTTGGGTCATCAACACACTCGCCAATCCGCGCCCGACTCTCCTGACATATCGCTATGCCATGCCTGGCGAAGCGAACATACCGCAGGCAGAAATCCTTGCCTTTGACCGCGATACCAAGGCGCGCATGAAGCTCAAGGCCGATATTTGGAAGGACGAGAGCATGAACGTCCTGCCCGCGCGTGTGACCGCGCTGTTCCGCGAGCAGAATCCGGATCGCACTGAGGAAACATGGTTCTCCGACGCCCCTGACAAGATCTACATCACGCGCAGGAGTCGCGACTATCACAAGCTTGATATGTGCGTCGTGAATCCCGACACGGGCGAGGCCAAGGTGCTCCTCGAGGAGCGCTTGAACACTTACATCGAGACCCAGGCGCCGCGTCTGATCAACAACGGCCAGGAATTCATCTGGTGGTCGGAGCGGGATGGGTGGGGCCATCTCTATCGCTACGGCATCGATGGCACGCTGAAGAACCAGATCACGTCGGGCGAGTTCGTCTGCGTAGCGGCCGGCGGCGGTGGAGGGGGCGGACGCGGCGGCGGAGGCGCCGTTCAGGGCGTCGATGAAAAGACCGGCACACTCTTCTTCACAGCGGTCGGCCGTGAGCCGGGGGAGGATCCGTATTACCCGCATTTCTATCGGGTCAATCTCGATGGCTCCGGTCTGAAGCTGCTTGATCCAGGCGACGCGTCGCACTCCGTAAATATGTGCGAATCAACCAAGTATTTCGTCGACAACTCTTCGCGCATCAACAGCGTTCCCAGGTCGGCACTGTACGATAACGCGGGCAATCTGGTAATGGAACTCGAGACGACGGACGTGAAGCCCTTGATGGAAGCCGGATTCAAATTTCCGGAGCCGTTTAAAGTCAAAGCGGACGACGGCATCACCGACATCTATGGCGTGATGTACAAGCCGTTCGATTTCGATCCAGGCAAGAAGTATCCGATTATCTTGTACGTCTATCCCGGGCCTCAAACGGAGAGTGTCACCAAAACCTTCGCGCCGCGTGCTTACAGCTCCTTCCTGGCGCAGTTCGGGTTCATCGTGGTCGAGGTCGGAAACCGCGGCGGCAACCCGCAGCGCTCCAAGTGGTATCACAACTACAGCTATGGTCCCGGTGCTCAGGATATCAGTTTCCGCGACTACGGCCTGGCCGACAAGAAGGCCGCCGTCGAGCAGCTGGCCCACCGATTCTCCTACATCGACATCAACAAAGTCGGGATCTGGGGGCATTCGGGAGGCGGATTCATGTCCGCGGCCGCCATGCTTGTCTACCCGGACTTCTTCAAGGTCGCCTGGTCTGAATCGGGCAACCACGAAAACAACGTCTACAACAACACCTGGAGCGAGCAGAACCACGGCATCAAAGAAGTGACCGACAAGGATGGCAAAGTCACGTTCGAGTACACCATGGACAAGAACTCCGAAGTCGCCAAGAACCTCAAGGGGCATCTGATGCTGACGACTGGCGACTACGACAATAACGTCCATCCGGCTAACACCATGCGACTCGCGGACGCCTTGATTAAGGCGAACAAGCGTTTCGACATGATGATCTTCCCGGGACAGCCGCACTCTTACGGTCCCGACGGCGACTACTGCAACTGGATCCGAGCCGATTACTTCTGCAAGTGGCTGCTCGGCGACTTCGCGAGCAGCATCGATCTCGTCGAGCTGGCGCGCGAGAAAGCGCAGGACAATAAGCCGGAAACCACCGGAGGCAGAGGCGGGGGCCGAGGTAGGGGAGGCAACTGAGTTTCTGAACCTCTAAAGGATTAGCGCAGAGGCCGCGGAGGGAGCAGAGCGCGTAGAGTTTTTAAACATTTCAAAACTCTGCGCTCTTCGCTCCGAAAATTGACCTAATTGCGCTACCGTTAACTCGTCTCTTTCTGCATCGCCCTTTCAGGGCTTGAGATCTCCGGACCTGTACCCAGGGCTTGCGCCCTGGGCTGTGCTACCTCGCCCTTTCAGGGCTCAGCAGCTATAGATTGAATCCCGAAGGGGTGGTGCAGCAAAGCCCAGGGCGTGAGCCCTGGGAACAGGGGATCGAACTGACAGGAGCCCTGTAAGGGCGGCACAGGGCAGGCTTAATGAACGCCCAATATTTTCATCCACCCGGTTGCGCCCCGCGGATGAGGGACTGCGTTAAAAATTCATCATCCCTCAATTGTTTGCCATCTCGACGATCGACAGGAAAATCAACCGCGCCAGGTCCACCATGATGTCCGGGGTGATGATGTCGATGGAATCGTGGGTGGTATGGTACGTCGCGTAAGGCAGTCGGGCTCCCCCTGAAGTGCCGAATGAAATGGTCGGGATGTTGGCCCACATGAAATGGGCTGCGTCCTGGCGCGGCCGCGCCAGATTGGCCGTAAAACCGGCAGTTACGGGACGGTGGATGTATTTCCGATTGTTCCGGTCGAAGAATTCCCACAGTTGCGGATAGTTCTTGCCCCCTCCACCACTGATGCGCTCCCCACGGCCGACGGTTTCCAGATTGATAAATCCTTTGATTTTGTCATTGGGAATCACCGGGTGTGCCAGGTAGTATTCCGAGCCCTTGACCCCCTGCTCTTCCGCGCCAAAAAGAATGAAGATCACGGTCCGCTTCAGCGGAATGCCGGATTTCCCGAGCGCTTCGGCGATCCCAAACGTAATCGCCACGGCTGAGGCGTTGTCGGTCGCACCGGGCATGAGTTCAGGATTCCGCCCCAAACCGTCGAGGTGGCCGCCGACAATAATCGCCTCGTTCTTCAGCACCGGGTCCTTCCCTTCCAGAATTCCGATCACATTGGCGCCGATGCCTTCGGGGTGATATTCCGTGGTGTTTTTGATCGTCATGGTCTTTCCGGTAGTGAACGATACTGGCTGTTTGGCCGCGCGGATGTTTTCGATCAAGGTATCATGTTTTTTGCCGGTCCCTGCGAACACGTCATTGACCACGCCCGGGCTGACGTAGGTCAGAACAAAGTCCTTGAGAAAGACGCAGTTGGGATTGGCGATGTGATAATTGTAGATCATCCCAGCGGCACCATGATTCTTGGCGTTCTTGACTTTGAAATCATGAAATGAATAAGGCCGCCAGCGTTTGAACTCGTCGGCTTCCCTGTCCGGGGAAACAGGCACCTCCGGCTCAACCAGGACAATCTTGCCTTTAGCGTCGATCCCCTTATATTCGTCGTAATTCAGCTCGGGGGCGGTGATGCCGTAGCCGACGTAAACCACTTCCGCCGTGACGGTGCCGGAATCGGATGTCGACCCCGGAAAGAAATCATCTTCGAACACATAAGGCCGCTTGATCACGTCGCCGTTATCCAAAGAAATCTGCATGCTGAGTTCATCGCCAAGCAGAACCAGGGTGTATGGATTGGGAAAGCTCTGCGTGTAGCCACCTCTGTCGCCGCCGGCTTTGATCTTCCAGCCCACAAAAAGATCTGCTGCCCATTGTGCCGCTCTGTTGAAGCCGGGTGTCCCGGTAAGGCGGCCGTCGTACTTCTCCGAACTCAGCTCTTTCACGTAATTGTAGAGCGTTAGCGATGAGATCGAATGCATAACCGACATGAGATTGTCTTCGCTCAGAAACGGATCCGGTTTTTTGGCCGCTTCCTGTCCGGGAAGCAATCCGGTCAGCGTAAGGATGATGCAGAACAGAAGAAGTTCGCGACCAGTGAGCCGAGGTTTCATAGGCATCCCTCTCTACAATGAAAACAAGGGTAAATCTGATCCACACTCTCTGCGCGCTGACTCCAACCCAGCTTCCGAAAAAGCGGGAGCCGGCAATTGGACGGAGCGCGGGATACGTTGTGCCAAAGCCTGAGCGCCGTGCGGCGCCCGGCACCCACGTCATGACTCTGAGCGGGGCCAAGATATCATCGGTTGGCGGCGGAAACAAGATTGGGTGACGCCTACTTCCGCGACATGAGAGACAAACAGGCAGACTTGTAGCAGGAACGGACAGTCCGAGCCATTACAGGCCTTGCAGGGCAAATATCACGTGACGGTCGTCGTAACTTGAATGGGACTGCCACTCAATATTGTGGGCGAGTATTTCCACATGCATTCTGCCGTCCTGAAGTTTCCAGATGTCGTTGTCAACAAAACGCCCGCATGCGTCGTATTTCAAGATGTCGTGCAAGGGGAGGCGGCCGTCACAAGACTATGTTGCGATTAACAGGCGTCCACAAATGTTTTGGCAGGACAATCGCTGTCGACAACTTGTCGCTGGAAGTCCGGCGCGGTGAAATCTTCGGGTTGCTTGGTCCCAACGGCGCGGGGAAAAGCACGACCGTGCATTTGTCGGTCGGGTTGCTCGAGCCGGACCGTGGATCCGTAATCATCGAAGGGCTGGGAGCCCCAACTTCCCCGGAAGTTCGGGCCAGCATCGGTGTGGCCCCCCAAATGCTGTCTCTTTACGGACCCTTGTCTGGCGTAGAGAACCTCGCTTTTTTCGGGCGCATGTACGGCCTGTCCGGACGGCAACTGGCAGATCGCATGCGATCCGCGCTCGAATTTGTCGGGCTGACAGACCGCAGGAGCGACCTGGTCCGGAATTACTCCGGCGGCATGAAACGAAGGCTGAACCTCGCCGCTGCGATCCTCCACGAGCCTGAATTAATCCTGCTCGATGAGCCCACGGTCGGCGTCGATCCGCAGTCGAGAAATTCGATTTTTGAAAATATCTTGAACCTGAAAAAGTGCGGCCGCACCATCGTCTACACCACACATTATATGGAGGAGGCGGAGCGGATCTGCGATCGCGTCGGCATCATGGACCACGGCAAGATGCTGGCACTCGACACTGTGCCGGGCCTCCTGGCGGGCCACGGCGGCCGGCCTACTCTGGTCGCCGAGACGATGGGGCGGGAAATTCGCATAGAAACGAGCGATCCGCTGGGGGAACTGAATCGCCTCGCCGCCTGCGGTACAGTCGCGAGTTTTCGGGTCGAGCGCACGACGCTCGAACAGGTGTTTTTGAACCTCACCGGCAGAGAACTGAGGGAATGATGCGCGCCATCTTCGCACTGGCTCAAAAAGATCTGCGCATACTGGTCCGATTGCGATCAGGTATTTTCTTCACCTTCGTCTGGCCGCTGCTGATCGCCGTCTTCTTCGGCCTGATCTTCTCAGGCTCAAACGCGCCTTCCGCTAGGATTGGGATTGCAGTCGTCGATGAAGACCATACCCAGGCCGCCCATGATTTCATTTCCCGGCTCGAGGCCACCAAAGAATTCGATGTATTCCCGGCAGATCGTGAACAGGCTGCCCGGCTGGTGCGTCAGGGAAAACGCACGGCTGCGGTGTTGCTGCCCCCTGGGTTCGGAGAAGCCAGCGGCAGGATTTTTTATGGTACGCCCCGGCGCGTCGAGATCTGGATCGATCCGAGCCGCAGAGCCGAGTCGGCCATGATTTCCGGCTTGCTGTTCAAACAAGCCGCAGAGGATATGCAGAAGATCATGTCCGATCGTGCCACATCGCGCGACATGGTCCAAAAGGCGCTCAAAGACCTGAACGCTGCCCCAGAAACAGGACCAGCGCGAGGAACGGTTGGACGTTTTCTGGGTGAGCTGGATCGCTTTCTCGATTCTTCATCCTCGAGTCAAGGGCAACAAGGAACGACACAATGGCGACCTCTCGAAATCGAAGAGAAACCGGTCGCCTTGGGGCGGTTGGGCCCTCAGCCAGACAATTCCTTTGATATCACCTTCCCGCAGGGCATTCTATGGGGCATCATCGGCTGCGTAATGACCTTCGGCATCGGCATCGTGACCGAGCGGACGCAGGGTACGATGGTTCGCCTGCAGATGTCACCCATCTCGCGCAGAGATCTGCTCGCGGGAAAAGCTCTCGCCTGCTTTGCGGCCATCGCCATTGTGCAGGTAGGCCTGTTTTTCGTCGGGCGTTATTTCTTTCAGGTCCGTCCTTCCTCCTGGCCGCTCCTTGTCCTGGCAGGCTTCTCCACCGCGGTCGCCTTTGTCGGAATCATGATGCTGATTGCCTCTCTCGGGAAAACCGAGCAGGCAGCTGCGGGCGCGGGCTGGGCCGTGATGATGCCGATCACCATGCTGGGAGGTGGAATGGTTCCGTTGTTTGCCATGCCGGCCTGGATGTCGACCGCCGGCAACTTCAGCCCGGCGAAATGGGCGATCCTGGCCCTGGAAGGCGCGATCTGGCGCGGGTTCTCGACCCGGGAAATGCTGCTCCCCTGTGGAATCCTGGTCATCACGGGCATTGTTTGCTTCGCCATCGGCACACGCGCCTTCCGTCCCGCATCTACTTAGCGAAGATCCTTTAGCCACGAATGACACTGATGGATAGGACTCAGTCAAAATCCTGGCCGCCGAGACAAAGACCACACGAATAAATCTAACCGCAGATACACGCTGATGAACGCAGATCTCCGTTCATCTGCGTGAATCTGCGGTTTGTGATGACGACCGAGATCGTTCGCCGTCATCGATGGAATTGTCGAAGGCCATAACAATCCCAGCCCCTGAATCCATTCGTGATTTTCGTGGCAGCCGTTCCGATTTTGGGCTTTTTGGCATCTTGATTTTTCTTGATCTGGATCAAGGACAGGGGCTGGACCCGCGGGTATCATTACGCTGGATACTGAATTGGGAGAACGCGAATGAAACGCAAGATTATCAGAATTGACGAAGAAAAGTGCGATGGCTGCGGACAATGTATGCCTGGGTGCCCCGAGGGGGCGCTGCAGATGATTGACGGCAAAGCCCGGCTGGTCAGCGACCTGTTTTGCGACGGGCTGGGCGCCTGCCTGGGACATTGTCCACAGGGGGCGATTACTATCGAGGAACGTGAGGCTGTTCCCTACGACGAACGCCAGGTTATTGCCGGCATCGCCAAACAGGGCAAGGCCGTAATCGAGGCCCACCTCCGGCACCTGAAGGATCACAACGAGACGACCTATTTGCAGCAGGCGTATGATTATCTGCGCGAACAAGGCCTGATCGCGAGTCAAAGCGCTCCAAACAGCAGGCCCCATCCCGCATCTTTCAAGACCGGCGGTTGCCCGGGTTCCCAGACTGTCAGCTTCGGCGCTTGCAGCTCGTCGACCGAGCAGCAGAAGCCGGCAGTCTCCCAGTCGTCCCGGCTGACCCATTGGCCCATCCAGCTTCACCTCATCTCCCCGCAAGCACCTCACTTTCGCGGGTCCGACCTGCTCGTTGCTGCCGACTGCGTACCTTTCGCCTTGGGTGGCTTTCACGAGGAGCACCTGAAAGGCAAAACCCTCGCCATCGCCTGCCCAAAACTGGACAGCGGGCAGGAGGTCTATCTCGAGAAACTTACCAGCCTGGTCGACGATGCCGAGGTAAAGAGCTTGACTGTCATGATCATGCAGGTTCCCTGCTGTTCCGGCCTTCTGCACCTGGCGCGCCGGTCAGTGGCGCAGTCCAGGCGCAAGGTTCCTGTCCAATTCCAGGTGATTGGCCTCCGTGGAGAGATTCTGCAGCAGGGAGCGGCGTAGAAGAAGAATACAGAATCCAGAATTCAGAATGGGGACCTGGCGACTCTGCCCAGTCCATCGTATCTGCCGGATGATTCCCTGAATTCAGGATTCTATATTCCGTATTCTGAATTCCTCCATTCATTTTCCTATTCGGATAGTTATTGGACGCTGGGCAGTCTTGAAAATGCGTTGCCGCTTCTGATAGCATGTGGATTGCGCTCGTTGAGATTTTCAGTCCTGGCAACATTATAGGTCCATCAGGATGCACAAGGTTCCCTTTGCAGAATCGGTTAGAATAATTGCGCGTGGGTCGTTGAACTGGCTCGCCCGGAGACCGATCGTGGTTTCCTTCGAGGTAACGGATTCATGCACCTGTTGGTGCAAGCATTGCGACCATGGCGGCCCAAAAGAGAATTCGCGAAACTTGAAACCAGCCGACTATCGCCGCTATATGAACGTCCTGCGCCCTGGCGTGGTCCAGGTTTCGGGCGGCGAACCCTTGATGCGCCCTGACTTGATCGATATCGTGCGCAACATCAAGTGCCCATCCGGTCTTCCCTATACCATTCTGGTTTCCAACTGGTCAATGATGACCAAGGATCGCTACCTGGCGTTGCGCGAGGCCGGCATCAACCAGTTTTCGGTCAGCCTCGACTTTCCGGATGAGCGCCATGACGAATTCCGGAAGCTCAAGGGGTTATACAAGCATTTGGGTGAGGTCATTCCCAGCCTGGCTAGGCTCGGCCATGACGATATCGTCCTCAACAACTGCATCACCAGCGAGAATGTCTCGGAGATCAATGCGGTGGCCGACAAGGCGCGCGCTTGGGGGGTCAACGTCAGTTACAGCGCATATTCTCCCCGGCGCACCGGCTGCAGCGACTATTTCCTCAATTCGCCGGAGCAACTGGCGATTCTAAAGCGGGAATTGGCACGGGTCAAAGCGCGGATGGACAACACACGCTGGGTCGCCAATTCGGAGAGCACTCTCGATGCCACGCGGCTCTATTTTGAAAACGGCAGGGCTCCCGGCTGCAAAGCCGGTTTGCGCTTCCTGGTGGTGACCAGCGATGGCTCGCTGCAGCCATGCTCGATGCAGTTCAAGCGCTACCCGCTGCATGAACAGGCGCGCATGATTGGCGAATTCACCCAGCACAACCAATGCGACGAGTGCTATGTGTCGATTCGCTCTTACCTGGACAAAGACTTTCCTCAAATCCTGCGGGAAAACGTCGCAGGATTCTTCTCGTTCAAGACCCGGTCGAACGGCTGCTGATTTGCGGCTCGCGTTCCAGCCCCCCAGAAGATTCGCACCGGTCAGGAATCTGCTGCTTGCTTACCAGCGTGTCTGGTTGTACCAGTAGTAACGGATTCCAGCTCCGATGATCCCCGGGATGCTGGTGATGAGCAGGAACTCGCGCACTGCGGGAATTGCGGCTGCGAACATGAACACTGTGGCAATAACAAAAATCAGCCCCGGAAACCCATCGAAGGGTATCTTGTCAATGCGGATCCCTTGATGAAACTCTATTCTCTGGTTCCATGGTTTTTCCATACCTCGTAATACGGCTCCGACGGTCAAAGGGTTCAGATTTATCGCATTAAACGAATCGTCAGGTCGCTGAGGCACGAGGATAAACCAAAGGGAATCCTCTGGCAGCCCTTGATTCATAAGGCTTTAGCCCGCATTCCTCACAGCATTTGGCCGGGAGGTGACGCAGACAGGCATGGATGTAAGGCGCGCAATCGGAATAAGTTAGGGCCGAATTGACGGTACGTCGAGGCGCCCAACCGAGCCCAACGTAGTAAAAGGCTGGCAGGAAATGCGTCCAACAAGCCGCGGTTTTCGATGCTGTGGCTAACAGCCTACAGCCTAAAAAGCTACAGCCTGCGCAGTGTTTAGGGTCGAGGCTGCTTTTTGCGCGCCTGGTAGGTGCGGGCGAGCTCCATGAAAATCCCGACATCCCGGTCCAGATCCGTCTGGGTCCCGTCGAAGAAGAAGTTGCGGATCGGGATATCGTCGTGATCGGAGCTGATTCTGGGGTAGACCGCTTCGGTGACGATCCCGTTCATGCAGGTGAACGGGGAGATGTCGACTACGCCATCGCATCCCTGGTGGTAGTGGAATACCGCCTTGCCGACACTGAGGGTCATCTCGCCCAGTGCGCCGGTGTGGGGAAGGTAGGGTTCAGAGTACTCGAAAATGGTCTCGATGGCGGGCTCTTCGTAGCCATGGAAGTCTTCCTCGAAGACCTTGTAGAGCCGATGCTCATCTTTGTGCTGGATGTGGTTTTTGATGTTGGCAACCAGCATGGCTTTGGAAAAGGTCCGGCCGGACTGCTGAAGGCGCTTCTTGTGCTCGAGGTTGGTATACCATACCCACTCGACGATGTGGGCCAGCGTGCACTCGCCGCCGAACTCCTCGATCTTCCGGATGGTGAAGTCGTTGGTGAAGGAAGTAAGCCGGCAGAAAATCTCGCCCACCACGCCGATCAGCGGGCGCTTGCGCACACTCTGCAACGGAATCCTGTGGAATTCCTCGCGCGCCGCGGTCAGAGCGGCGATCAGATCCTTCATCCGCTGCTCCGTCGGGATGCCCCGGCGTTCGAGAACCTGCTCCACTCCGGCGATGCCGCGCGCGTGAACGGCGTCCGTGTCTCCCCGGTTGATTTCATAGGGACGGGTCTTGTGCAGCATCTTGCGCAGCGCATCCGACGCGATCAGCCCCCGCAGGGCATTGCGCTGCAATTCGTTCACCTGCTCGCCCATCCCCTGGTAGCCGTCGCGGCTGGTCGGCGAGAACACCATGACATCTTCCAGTCCGATGTCGCGCAGCACCTTGCGCATGTAGGGAGCGTACTGGCCGAAGCGGCAGGGGCCGTCGGCCGTGGGCATGAAAAAGGCGGTCTTTTCCGGCACGAAGTCCGGCTGCTCGACAATCTTGAGGAAATTGCCCAGCGTGACCCGCGCGGGCAGGCATTCCTCGCCCGAGGTGTAGCGCCCGCCCAGCTCGAGCGTGCGCGCAGTCGGAATCGGGGCAGATGTGTGCGTCAATGCCCACGCTGCGGAAGGCTGCGGCAAAGGCGACGGCGCCGCCGTTGCTCATCTGCGGCACGTAGAACTTCCTGCCCTTTATGGATTGCTTGCGCTCGCCGGCATTTCCTGTTCGGTCGACCCCCATCTCCGCAATACTCCTTTGCTGTCCAGATACGCCTCGCAACGGGTCAGCATGCCGGCGTCGTTGTTGTGCCCGTCGAACTGCAGCGTGAGGAACGGCCTTCCCGAGACCTCGGTGATGAAGTGCTTGATGTAGGAATCCGGCCCGCACTTGAAGTTGGTGATGTAGACGATGTGGAGCTGAGGCTTGTCCCGGACGAACGCGGCGGCGGCCAGGATCTTGGTGCCGTAGCTCCAGAACATGTTGTCGTTGAACCGGCTGATGTCGTATCCCTCGAGGTCGAGGAAGTCGAGGCCGATGACATTCGCCCCGTAGTACTTGCGCATCTTGGTGGCGATGTCCAGGTTGATGCCCTTGTCGTAAATGTTGTAGGGCCTGCCCAGCAGCACGATGCCGTGCTCGTTTTGGCTCGGAGATGCGCGGCCAGCGCTTTGCGACCCGGCTGCGATCAGGCTCTGGCGGAAACGGCGCCATGGCGGCCAAGCCCCGCTCGACGGCCGGCTTCGACCTTGCGCGTGGCTGCAGCGGATGCCGGCTTCCTTAAGCGCATCCCGGATCGCAGCGGCAACCGCCTTGTTTCCGTGATTGAACCAGAGCGTCGGCGCGATAATCCGCTCGCTGGATTCGGAAATGAACGGCGCCGCACGCGTAATGAAGGGGAGGGTCTGATTCCATGGGCAGAAGAAGTCGGGCTTATCCAGCCGGGGAACCCGGCGCCGAAATGTTGTTCGGCACCAGGATGAAGTCCGCCTGCTTCTCGATCAGCCAGCCGGATGTGGCCATGGGCCACCTGGATCGGGAAGCAGGGCTCGGAGACCACCGATTCGAGCCCGAGTTTCACGATCTGGTTGGTGGTCGGCTCCGACAGCAGCACGCGGATTCCCAGTTCACGCATGACAATGAACCAGAACGGCGCCCACTCGTAGGTGGACATGCAGAGCGGCATGCCCACGACCGGACCGGAGCCGGCGTCGGGATCGTAGTCCGCCAGGAGCAGGCTGCGGCGGTACTCGACCAGGTTCTCGATCACCGGCTCGCGCTCGCACTTGACCGGCCTTGCGGTAGCGTTCCGAGCACTTGTCGCCCCAGTAGGTCTGCTCCCCTTCGACCGTGAAGCGCTGCATCTGGCAGAAGTTGGTGCAGCCTTTGCAGGTGAACTCGAAGATGTCGTAGTCGACCTTGTCGAGGTCGAAGCCGCGGAAGCGCGCTCTGCTCGTGATGTGCGAGCCATCTTCTCCCGGGCCAGCAGAGCCACGCCCAGCGCGCCCATCACGCCGTTGAACGGCGGCACGATGATCCTTTTGCCGAGGATCGAGGAGAAGGCGGCGGCCACCGCGTCGTTGTAGGCCGTGCCACCCTGGAAGAAGATCACCTCGCCGATCTTGCGGCCCCGGACGACGCGGTTGATGTAGTTGGTGGCCACCGAGTAGGCCAGTCCGGCCACAATCTTGTCCAGAGCCGCGCCGCGCTGCAGGTAGCTGTTGACATCGCGCTCCATGAACACCGTGCAGCGCTCGCCAAGCCGGATCGGCTCGCGCGCTCGACAGGGCGATGCGCGCGAACTCGTCCTCGATGCGGATCCCCAGCTCCTTGGCGCGCTCCTCGAGGAAGCTCCCGGTGCCGGCGGCGCAGGCCTCGTTCATGGCGAAGTCGACGACGATGCCCTCCTCGAGGCTGATGAACTTGGCGTCCTGGCCGCCGATCTCGAAGATCGTGTCCACACCCAGGCCGAGGATGGTCCGGTCGATGAACGCGGCGCCGGTCTTGTGCGCCGTGATCTCATCATTGACCGTGTCGGCCCCGACCAGCTCGCCGATGAGCTCGCGCCCCGAGCCGGTGGTGCCCACGCCGCGGATGCGGATCTTGCCGCCCAGGTCGCGCTCGATTTCGCGCAGCCCCCGGCTGACCACCTCGATCGGGCGGCCGTCGGTGCGCAGGTAGATCTCTTTGAGCACATTGCGCTCGGTGTCGATGACCACCAGGTTGGTGCTGACGGAACCGATGTCGATGCCGAGGAATGCGTCGCGAACTCGAGTCGATCTCCGACGGCGGGACGGCGACCATGCGGTTGCGCAGAAGCACGACGTTTTCCATCGAAAGCGTGCGGAGAGCTCGGGAATCGGCTCGTCTGTCTGCCTGACGCGCTCAGGCTGAAGACGTGCCGCTCCGCGCGCTCCGACCGTGCCGCCTCTTCCGCAAGAATCGCGCTGCCGATGGCGCCGAAGGCGTCGTGGTCCTCCGGCACGATCAGCGTGCCCGGATCCCAGCCGAAAGCGGACTCGAGCGCCTGCACAACCCCTCGGTTCGCCGCCACTCCGCCTACGAAACAGACCTCGGGGACGATCTTCTTGCCCTTGGTGATCGCGCTCTTGAAATTGCGCGCGACCGCATCGCACAGGCCTTTGAGGATTTCCTCGGGGGTAAAACCCTTCTGCTGGGCGTGGATCATGTCGCTCTTGGCGAACACGGAGCAGCGGCCGGCAATCTGCGCGGCGCGCTTGGTGGCGAGGACGATGTCGCCGATCTCTTCGACCTTGAAAAGCAGCCGCCCCGCCTGCTGATCCAGGAATCCGCCCGTGCCGGCGGCGCAATCGCCGTTGGTCTGGTAGTCGGCAATGCCAAGCCGGCCATTGGCTCCATGCCGGTCAAAGCAAATGTACTTGGAGTTCTCCCCGCCCATCTCAAACAGGGTGTGCACCTTCGGAAGCAGCAGCTCGACCGCTTTGGAGAGGGCCCGGAATTCGTTCTGCTTGCTGACGTCGAACTCCGAGTTCAGCAGCTTCGCCCCTCGGCCTGTGCCCGCCACTTCGCCCAGCGCAGAGCGATCGACCAGCGCGACCAGTTTTTCGAGCAGGTCCCGGGTCTGCTGCAGCGGATTCCCGGCGATACGAGCGTAGCGGGTCACGGCCAGCCAGCAGTCCTGGCGCGCGGCCGTGGTGAGCCGTCGAACCGACTGGAAGAGCGGGTTCGCTGATTGTCTTTCAAAAAAGGGCGCATCCGCGGAGTCGCGGGAGAATAGCGCGGCTTTCACGCTGACGGAGCCGAGGTCGATCCCGATAAATATTGACATAGATAAGCGTCAAAGCGGAGATACGCTCGCATCTCCGCTCTGGGAATTCACATACTTGGGATTGGACTAGTTCTCTTCTTTGCCTTGCGCCCTCAAGCGCTGGCGGTAGGTTTCTATCGGCACCGAGAACTGCTCCTCGATAGCGGTACGGTGCACCAACCCGCCATTGTAGGCACAGAAAGGAATGATCCGGCCCGCAGGGGTCGCATAGTGGATGGTGCAGCGCCGCACGCGTTCCAACTCGTAATTGTAGGCATCCATGAAATGCATCCCGGCCACAAGCAAGGTCTTGTTCGTGTACGTGCCGTCTTTTGCGCCACGCCCGGCTTCCTTGTCGAAGAAACCGTCGAGAGTCTGCAGGAAGCGGGTGAAATCGAGACCAGCCGGGGCTTTGTCCTTCTTGTAGAATTTCTGCACCTGGTAGAAGGCGTTCATCTGCGCAAAACGCTTGAAGCGGCTGGCCTTCGTCTTGGCCGCCTGCGCCTCGATTTCGTTGAACAGGCCTTCGATATCGGTAAAGCGCGTGATCGGGAATCGCCTTGCCGGTGCCCTGCTCAATGAACAGGTAGGTGCCGAGCGAGCAATGCGGGTGGCAGGTGATGTGGACGGTCTCCGCGCCACGGACCGCGCTGATGATCTTCGAGATCGGCTGGACAAAGCTCAACGGGTACCAGTCGTCTTTCGATGCAATCCCGGTCTGCTCCTCAATGCAGCGAACCAGATCCGGCAGGGTAAAGCGCAGCTTCATCCGTTCCTCATAGTTGATCCGCCCGGTGATGGCAACGGGCTGGTAGCTGATGCCGCTCGAAACATCGATGTTATCGAGGGCAAACTGCAGGATCTTCCCGACCTGATCTTCATTGATGCCGCCGGCGATGGTCGGCACATAGACGATCTTGATGCCGGCCTTGCGGACGGCCTCGACCGTCTTCAATTTGTATTCCAACAGCTTGCGGCCGCGCGTCTTCTCGTATACGTGGTCGTCCACGCCGTCGAACTGCAGGTAGATCGTATGCAGGCCCGCTTCGGCGGCACGCATGGTGAAATCAGGATCCGCAAACTTGATCCCGTTCGAGGCCACCTGGATGTGGCTGAAGCCCATCTCCTTGGCGCCGCGCAGGATCTCGAGGAAGTCGGGGTGGATGGTCGGTTCCCCGCCCGAAAACTGGACCAGACGGCCGGCCACCGGCTGCTCGTTCCGATAGAGCCGCAGCATGTCCATGACCTGTTCTTTGCTCGGCTCGTAGATTTTTCCCGTGACATTGGAGTTGGCAAAGCAGATGGGACAGGTCAGATTGCAGCGATTGGTCAGATCGATGTTGCCCAGAGCTGTGTGACTGGTGTGGCTCTGGCAGATGCCGCAATCCCGGGGGCAGACTTCGCTCTGGGTATTCGGGTTGGACAGCCCTTTGCCGTCGCCGAATTCCCACTTTTCTGCCTTCAGGTAGAGTTCGACATCCGACCAGTACAGGTCCTTGTAGTACCCGTGCTGCGGGCAAGTCTTATCCATGTAGACCTTGCCGTCTTCCGCAAACAGCCGGGCCATGATCACCTTGCCGCAGTCCGGATCCGGACAGATCGATTCAACGTGCTTGGGCAGGCCTTTGGTAATGTTGTTGGTAGGCACACCGCTGTAGGTCGTGCTCATCGGCTGCCTGGCAATTTCCTTATCCACTGTCGCCATGTCTGGACGGACCTCCATTTCCGGTACAGCTCTGGTAAATGGTCCCGGATTAGTAAATCCCTATGATAACCCACTCCCGGGGGGGATGGCAAGTACTGCCGCCAAAAAGCTGGATATTCCCAGGGGCAAATGATACCCTCGGCGTCACCATAGAACCCGAAAGGCAGCTGGCCTTTTTTGAAATTGAAATTCTACCAGTCCGAGCTCGTAAGTTCGAGGTTTGATCATGAAAAAATCATTTCCCCTTTTAATTCTTATAGTTGCCTGTGTTTCGGTTGCCGCCAGCCCGCAACTCCTGGACGATCGCTGGGAACGCGCTTATCAGGCATGGGACAGCGGAGACTACGTCACCGCCCTGCGGGGATTTGATGCCCTGTTAAAGGGGCCGGACGCCGATCGCTGGATCGAGCGCATCGCACTCGTCACGGGCGAATTATATCAGGATATCGAACTCACGACCGACGGCAAGGCGCCTCGATTCAGCCCCTCGGGCCGGTACGCATCCTATGAGAGCGGTTCCCGCCCCTCGGTCATTACTCGTATCCTGGGCGTCGATCGCGAACCGGTCAAGGTAGCCGACATCCAGGGAGAGAGCCTCGTCTTCTCCCCCACTCGTGATGCGGTCGCCTACTTGCGAGTGAAGGAAACCCCCGAGATCACCAGTCTGCGCAAAGAAATCGACGACCTGAACAAGGCAGCGACCCAGGACCGACAGACTCTGACGGCAAAGCAGCGGCAGCTGTTGGCACTCGAGAATAGAAACATGGATCTCTATTTTCGCGACCTTGTTTCAGGCAGAGAGCAGCGCCTGGACGACAACGGGCTTTTCAAGGCGGGGCTTGCCTTCAGCGCCGATGGCCGCGAAATCTATTTTGCCGGCGCCAGAGAATCCGATACCTCTGCCAATGAAATATACGCCCTAATCGAAAGCGGCAGACCTCGCGCACTCACCTCCGGACCCGGATTCAAAACCAGCCCGATCGCAGTTCCCGGGGGCAAATATCTGATCTACACCATTGCGACGCAATCCCCATTTGCCCAGCCCCCAGCAGGTGATCAGGCGGGTCGCGGCGGGCAGGGCGCGCCCGCGGGTGCAGCGGCAGGCGGCCGTGCCGGGGGTGGAGGTCGAGGCGCTGCAGCGACAGGAGTAACTGGCGGTCGGGGCGGAGGTGGTGGTGGATTTGGAGGCAGACGAGTCGAATTTACGGTGCTCAACCTCGCAGATGGCAAACCAACGCCATTCACCGGGTCGGCAGCGCCCTCCATTTCGGCCGACGGTTCCGCCCTCGCGTTTGCCGGCAGCGGCGGCAGCGAAAACAACATCCAGGTAGTGAAGCTCAGCGAGCCGCTCACTCCTGCGACGATCAAAAAATCCCAGGACCGGATCGGGTCGGCGGCGATTTCTCCCGATGGCTCGCGCGTGACCTTTGAAATGCCCTGGGCCCACGAAAAGAACACGGAGGTTTACTGCATCAAATCCGATGGTACCGGTGAGGTGAGAGTGAGCCGGGAAATCCAGCCCGACTGGGCGCCAAGGTTTCTCACCGGAAACAGGATTCTGGCATTCAAAGGCGAACGCCGACACGCCCGATCCTATATCTACGATCTTGACACTCTGAAGAGCTTCAAGCTGTTCCACAACAACACGGTCCGGACCATCGCCCCCGAGTACGAATGGGTGGCGAATCCGGCCGGCAACCGGGTTCTGATCGTGGCGGAGCGCGATGGGGATACCATCTCTCCTGAACGGGGCGTTTATTTTCTTGATCTCAGCCGGAAGGTCACCAAGAGTGCTTTGCTGGCCCGGATCCAGGCCAACCTCGCCTCCGAGCAGGCTCTGCGCGCTGCGGGTGAAGCCATGTACCGTCCTATCGCCGACAAGGTCAGGAGCGCCACCGAACAGGTGTCGATCACCAAGTTATATGAATATCAGGATTCCTTGTTCAGCTTCGACATCAAGGCCATCGGGCAACCGGGGAACAAGCTGGCGGGGGACTACATATATAACACCTTCGCGTCCTTTGGGTACCAGCCCGAGTACCAGTGGTTCGACGCCAGAGGCAACACCAGGACTGCGAACGTCCTGGCAACCCTGCGCGGCAGCGAAAATCCGGAGTTAATATATGTTCTCGGCAGTCATTATGATTCGGTCCCGGCAGGACCAGGCGCCGATGATAACGAGACCGGTATCGCAGTCTTGCTCGACACTGCCCGCATCCTGGCCAAGACGCCTATGCCGGCGACCATTATCTTTGCCGCCTTCACTGGCGAAGAAGCCGGGGATCTGGGCAGCCATGAATTCGTTCGTCAGGCGAAGGACAAGCTGCAATTCATGGGCGCGCTCAACAATGACATGATCGGCTGGACCAACGATTACCGTCTTGATAACACCATTCGTTACACGAACGACGGCATGCGCGGCCTCCAGCACGCCGCCGCGTTCCTCTTTTCGAGATTGATCACCTACGACACGCGTTACTACAAGTCGACGGATGCTGCAGCCTTCTACGATGCATACGGCGACATCGTCTCCGGGCTCGGTTCCTATCCCGTTCTCGGGAATCCTTACTATCATCAGGCAACCGACCTGCTCGAGACCGTCAACCAACAGCTCGTACTGGAATCGGCTAAGATGACCACCGCTTCCATCATGCTGCTCGCAGCCAGTCCTTCCCGGATCAAGGATCTCAAGGTGACAAGCGTGCAGGCAGACGCAGCCGAACTCTCATGGACGCCAAGCCCTGAGAAGAGCGTGGTCTCCTACACAGTGGCCTACGGCCCGGAGAGCAATCCCATGGCGCGCACCATGTCGGGGAAAATGCCCAAGGCAAGGATCACAGGATTAAAAGCGGGAGAGAAGTTGATGGTGTCGGTCAAAGCCGTCAATAGTCGCGGGCTGTCGGGATGGGATTGGGCCCACGCCGTGATAAAACCACAGTAGAAAATCCCGGGTGCTGAGTACTGAGCCAAAACTCAGCGCGAATCGATCTCCATACTCAGCACCCCTACTCAGCACTTATTTTATTGCGTGGCGTTTGTTCCATTCCTCATCGGAAACGAGGGTTTCGATCTTCGTCTTGGCTTTGAGGCCGTCGATGTAGTTCCTGGTAGCGTCCTGCCTGGCCTTCTGATCAAGGAATTGCTGGATGTTGGGTTTGACCTGAGCGAGCGGCGTTTTACTTGCCGGCTTCACTTCCAGCACGTTGACCACGTGAAATCCGAATTCCGTCTCCACAACGGGCGTGAGCGTGCCCGGCTTGGCTGAAAATATGGCATTCTCGAGCGGTGGCACCAGTTCCCCACGCTTGAGAGATCCCAAATCGCCCCCGGTTTGAGCGCTCTGCTTGTCGTCCGAATACTTGGCCGCTGCTTCGCCAAACGTGATCTTCTTATTGTCAATGTCGCTGCGAATGCCCTCGAGCTTCTGCTTGGTCTCGGCCTTTTGCTCAGGTGTCGCAGTCTTGTCAACCCTCATAAAGATATGGGCGGCGTGAGCCTGATCGGTGCCTGCAAAGTACTTCGGATTTTCATCGTAAAACTTCTGGATATCGGCATCCGTAGTGGCCGGGATCGTCTGAAACACAGGTTCCAACACCGTCTGAATAATCAAGTTGTCTTCAATAGACTTGCGGACTTCCGGCTCCGTCAGCCCCTGGCCCTGCATCGCCTTCTGGAACGCCTCCTCATTCGGGAACTGGCCCTTCAGAGACTGGTACGACCCATCGATTTTGGCTTTATCCGCCACGATGTTCTTAGCCTTGCCCTCGTTCTTGAGGAGGATGCTGCCAATCAGGGTTTCCACGGCGTCTTTGTAGAAATAGATGTCCTTCTGCTGCAGTTGCTGCGGCGTAGCTTGTTGCTGCTGTTGCGCCCGTGCCGCGAGCTGGTTGATTGTACTCAGGATCTGCTTTTCGGTGATAGTTTCACCCAGCAGCCGAACGATAACATCGTCTGCAGCTGGCTGTGCCGTGGCAACCACCTTCACATCCGGCTTGGATTGCCCGGCCGATCGCATGATGGGCAGGCAGGCAATAAAGATAACAATTAGAACCAGGGATCGTCGAATCATCGAGTTTTGGTCTCCAAAAAAAGCTCAACTTCCGGGAACGCATTCGCGTATTGTTTGGCTCGATCGATCGGAAGTCGAATGGAGACAAGTGGCTACGCGAGAATCACGCCTTATTGTCCATCGCGGAACCCGGATAGTCAAGGCAACGGGGAAGGAAAGTACTGAGTGCTCAGCACTGGGTCAATCTCTCAGCACAAATCCCACCCAGTACTCAGCATGGCGCAGCATCGCCGGGACTCAAAGCTTCAACGCAAAGTGCACAGAAACCGCAGAGTACTTCTTACGGATGACTTTTCTATGCGGTTTCTGCGCCCTCTGTTTCGAACATAACTCGACCAGAAACTGCAAAAGCAGCCCGAATGATACTGACTTTTGCCGGCTCAAGAGCTCGTGCCCATTCGTGGCTGCCTTATAAACGCTATTAATCTTCATGCGCCTGGGTGCGCCCTCGCGGTGCATGGGAGACTGCTTTGATCTGTTGCCTTCCTGCCTAAATGGCAAGGATTGTACTTTGTAGTACTTAGTACTCAGTACTTGTTAGAGGAGGGTTCTGATTGCAGCCAGGGCGCGTTCGTAGTCGGGATGGCTTGCGATTTCGGGCACATACTCCACGTAGCGGACTGTGTCCTTGTCATCTACGATGAAAATGGCGCGGCTGGACAGGTGGAGTTCCTTAATGAGCGTGCCGAAAGCCTGGCTGAAGGAACGGTCAAAATAATCGGAGACGACTTTGATTTTGTCGATGCCTGCTGCAGCACACCAGCGCTTCTGTGCAAAGGGGAGATCCATGCTGATGGTGACGATTTCAACTTTGTCCCCCAGCTTGGCTGCCTCCACATTGAACCGGCGCGTTTCGGCATCGCACACCGGGGTATCCAGCGAAGGGACCGCGCTGAACAGTCGGATCTTGCCCTTCGTATCCGCGAGGGCAAACGGCTTTAGATCCAGCGTGCGCGCCGTAAAAGCCGGGGCTTTGTCCCCAACCCGTAATTCCGGCCCGATCAGAGTGAGCGGATTTCCTTGAAATGTCGTTGCCTTCGGTCTTTCCATAGTCATACAAACCTCCTATCAGGTTAAATCCTCGAAAAAGCGGAGGATCATTAGTGCATGCCACCCGTAGAGTCAAAAGGCTTGCCCGTTGACTCCCCGGGTAGGATCAGGTGCTAAAGCGCCCTCTCTTTGCCGTATCGCTTCTCAATTACAACATAAAGGGATAGGCAAAATTGTAAGGTGGAACAAATGTCTCTTTGATGGTCCTAGGGCTTATCCAGCGCAGCAGGTTCAGATGCCCGCCTGCTTTGTCATTGGTGCCCGAGCCACGAGCGCCACCGAATGGCTGCAAGCCGACCATCGCCCCGGTGGGTTTGTCGTTGAGATAAAAATTGCCGGCAGCGTAGCGCAAAGCCCGGCAAGCGTTGACAAAAACGTATCGGTCATTCGTGAAAATTGCGCCGGTCAGAGCATACGGGGAAGTCTCATCGCAGAGCCTCAACGTCTCTTCAAACTGATCGTCTTCGTACACAAATATTGTCAGCACGGGACCGAAAATTTCTTCCACCATGCTCCGACTCTTGGGATCCTTGGTAACAATGATCGTGGGTTCGATGAAGTATCCCGTCTGGTCATTTCCCTTGCCGCCGCAGAGGATTTCGCAGTCGGGATTGGCCTTGGCTTCGCTGATATAGCCCATGATCCGGGTATATGCGGTTTTATCGATGACGGCATTCATGAAATTCTTGAAATCGCAGACATCTCCGATCTTGATTTCCGCAACCATCTCCTGGAGCAGTTGACGCACCTGTTTCCAAAGGGATCGCGGGATGTACGCCCGGGATGCCGCCGAGCATTTCTGTCCCTGGTACTCAAAGGCGCCGCGAATCAGAGCGGTAGCCAAGGGGTGGGGATTCGCGGAGGCATGAGCGAAAACGAAGTCCTTCCCTCCCGTTTCCCCGACGAGCCGAGGGTAGGAGCGGTAGTTTTCCAGATTGGCCGCAACTTGTTTCCACAGCGAATTGAAGGTCGCGTTGGAACCCGTGAGATGGATGCCGGCCAGGTTTTGATCAGGGATGACGGTCTTGCTCATCTGCGGTCCGTTTCCGGGCAGGAAGTTGATCACGCCGTCAGGGACGCCTGCCTCCTGGAATATCTTCATCAGGACATAGTTGGAATACAAGGATGTGGTGGCCGGTTTCCAGACGGTGGTGTTTCCCATCAGGATCACCGACATGTTCAGGTTGGAGCCGATGGCAGTGAAGTTGAACGGGCTTACCACATATACAAATCCTTCCAGGGGCCGATATTCCATGCGGTTCAGC
Source organism: Terriglobia bacterium (assembly GCA_963739235.1). Taxonomy (GTDB): domain Bacteria; phylum Acidobacteriota; class UBA6911; order UBA6911; family UBA6911; genus JAFNAG01. Next base: position 217,332 of record CAVTZY010000027.1, read on the forward strand.
TGCGAGAATCCCGAGCGAGGCTGATTCGCATAAATTTCGGATGCAAAATATGCGTTGTAGCGCAAATAATCGATTGTCTCGCAGGCAGCATCGATTTCGGTCTGGTGGACACTCTTGCTTTGTCCCAGCATCGTGGCGGCATTGAGCGTGAAACGATATTTCCTGGCCATCAGCGCCGCGGCTTTCAAGGTAATGGAGGCGCGTTCCACCCAGGAAAGATTCATCCATTCGTGCTTGGCGGCAAGCGCGGCCGCGATAGCGGCGGCGGCCTCTTTTTCCCCAGCCATGTGGTACGTCCCCAGGGTGTGCCTGTGATCGTGCGGCATCGGAACCGGCTCAATCTTACCCGTCCGCACTTCCTTGCCGTTGATGATCAGGGGGATTTCGGTAAGCTCCTTTTTCAGGCGTTCCAGCTCCTTTGCAATCCCCTCCCGTTCGGGTGAATTTGGGGCGTAATTAAATTGGGGCTCGTTTTGTGGTACGTCGAAACGAAATATCGTATTGTTCATATCCATCCTTTAATTGTCGGCGCCGACTACTCACTATTATTTTGCTCTCACAATTTCGATCTTTTCAATTGCCTTGACATTCCGGTCGACGAAAAAATCCGGAGAAGCGTACAAAACGTAGCGCCCCTCATCCCGCACGTCCTTGCGGTCGATCAGGAGAAAGTCCAGATTGTCATTCCGGTTCACAATTTCACTCAAACTGAGCGCGCACCGGTAACCATCCTTTGCTGAAACGAGTGCGATGCCGTCCCTGGAATCCTCCGCTGTCAGCTTCACTTGTGCCTGGATCACGTCTTTCAAGGTGAATCCGCGAACTTCCGAGATGCCCTTAAAACCCATTCCGTGTCCATACCCTACATCTCGGTAATTCCGCTTCTCCACAGATGCGCTGACCTCGCGGATAGTTGCAGAAATTGCACCGGATACCATCGTAAATTCTGGCGCATATATGTCCTTCGGTTTTTCGGTCGCAAACACACCGCGGAAGGATTTCACTGTGATTTTGGTCGGGTTGCTCAGGAACCGGGCATTGAGAAAATCGTTGGCACAGATCATGCGCGGCGTCTCGGGTAAGGCCCATTTCGTTACCTTGAGCCTCGACGGGTTGACCGCCTGCACACTTTTTGAAAGCAGTATCTTGAAATTATCCCGGGAGTAATAAATCTCTCCCCAACTGAAAGCGGCTTTCTCGCCTTTGTCATTTTCCACGACTGCAAACAGATCCACAGGCGGTGAAAAGCTGTTTTCTTTCACCTTCTGCACTTTCTTGCTATTCAGAATGTCATAGAGCGTATAGCCCGCATAAAAAAACGCTCCCTTGAACTCCGGTCTGCCATTTTCGAGGGCGACCTCCTTGACCGGGCAACTGCGCAGCGCCAGCCCGCTGAGATCCACCGGGCCCGGATTCTCCACTTCACCCTCGACGGATATGCTTGTGAGGGCATAGGTCTTCAGTTCAGAATCATCGAAGAAGCTGTTGGTGCTTTGACTGACATCTTGCGCAAAAACCGCTACTGCACCTAAGGCTAAAGTCCACAATAATCGCTTCATATTGAATCTCCGTAACTGTTGGTGCGCCGATATAGAGGTGCTGACGCTTTCGTCTATTCACGCACTTCTTGGTTCGGAACAGGCATGTCGGCCGGGCTGCACTTACCCGCCGATGTTATAGAACTTGTGCGAAGTACTTTTGTCCCCGTATTCGGGCTTTTGCTCGATCGCCGCGCGCAGGGCATCGCGATAATCCATCCGGCGAATGCTAAAGGCGATGTCATTGAAAAGACAAGGCTTCAGGAGGCCATCACTCGTCAGGCGCAGCCGATTGCAGCCGGCACAATTGCCGCCGCTGCCTCCGTGGACTACTCCATACTGACCTTTCTCGATATCCATCTCGTAGATAAACCTTGCGATCAAGCCCTGTGCGTCACAATATTTTCTCACCTCGAGCGCTGCAGGCTCATCGGGGCTCCGTTTGATTACGCAATTGATTTTGATGGGGAAGAGGCCGGATTGTTTTGCCGCTTCAATTCCTCTAAATACGTCTCCGATGTCCCCGCCTCTTGTGATGGCTCGGTATTCATATGCATTGATGGTGTCCAGGCTGATGTTCACCCGCTGCAGGCCGGCTTGTTTCAGGTCCATCGCGTAGCGCGGAAGCAGAACGGCATTTGTGGTCATGGAAAGATCCAGAATGCCGGGTATCGAGGAGAGCATCCCGACCAGCTTCACCACTCCACGCCTTACCAGTGGTTCTCCTCCGGTCAAGCGGACCTTGTTGATCCCCAGCGCGGCGGCGCACCGGGTGAATTCGGTGATCTCTTCGAAGGAAAGCACCTCGCGGTGATCAATCAGCTGGATTCCCTCTGCAGGCATGCAATAGACGCAGCGCAGATTGCAGCGATCCGTCAGACTGATGCGAAGATAGTTAATGGGACGCTGAAACCTATCCAACATCGATGGCTGGTCCTTCCAGAATCGAGCTCTGCGCCGCAATCGCACAGACAGCGCCCTCTAATCGTATCCAACCCCGGCCGATGCTGCCACGTATTTTTGATCCCCGTGAGACGTTCCAGCCTGCGTATGGATAATTCCGGGGTCAGGCGATGATGATCAAGGTCTATGGCGCTGAATTCGAGTGAATCATCACCTGACGCCTGATATAAAACGGTCCCGAGGAGATTCCTGGTGACCTTACATTCAGATTCTCGTTTGCGCGGGCGCCTGCTGGCCGTGTCCGTCGCGGCGTTCGGTCTCGCCGCCTTCAATGTCGTGTGGATCACGATACTTGGCGGTTACGATTTCCATGTTGGCCCGTTGCACCTGGTGGCTCAGGATCTGTTCAAGCCGCTGCTGTTTCTGAACTTCGCCTTTTTCGCCTCACTGGCAGCGCGGGGCGGAAACGGCCTGCAAGTCGTTGCCATGCCCGCGCCTGGACGCCGGGTAGCGAGCGCCGGATTCCTCATTGCGGCTGCGGCCATAACGGCTGCGATCTACGCCAGTTCATTCCGCATCAATCTCGAGTTTCCGGATTGGACTCATCGGATCTCGACCCATGGTCGTGACATCCTGAGCTTCTTCACTGAGCGTCAATACGACGGCCTGTATCGCCCGCTCACGTTCATTTCGCTGTGGATCGACAATCGGATTTTCGGCGATGCGCTTTGGGCGTATCATGTGCAAAATCTGCTGCTGCATTTCGTCAATGCTGTGCTGGTGGCGCGTCTGGCCTTGCGCTGCGGACTCAGCCGGACCTGGGCGCAGTGGGCGGGAGTTTTCTTCGCGGCGCTGCCCGCGGCATTTGAAGCGGTCATCTGGCCGGGCGCAAGATTTGACCTTCTAGCTACGGCATTCACTCTGTTTGCCTTTGAGCGAGCCCTCGCAGGATCGATCGTGGCAAGCGCTGCAGCCTTTGCTTTAGGCGTTTTGTCGAAGGAAAGTGCGTATTGCTATCCGCTGGTATTGGGGGCGATCTATGTGTGGCGCGCGCGTCTGGGGATGGCCCTTGACGACCGGCGCTTCCGCTGTGTCCTGGTCACTGCGGCTGTGCTCAGCGCAGTCCTGATCGCGATCCGTTTTGCGGTATACGGCAATTTAGGAGGATTTCTTGATCCTGTAACAGGCAAAGCCATCCAATTCGCGATCACGCCGAGGTCCTTGACCTCGCTGTTGAGCCGTGTTCCGGCTTCCCTGTATGTTGTGAACTCAACAATAGGGTTGACCCTCTGGATGCGCATAGGATTGCTCCTCTATACCGCCGCGATCACCGCGGCAGTCATGGGGGGTGCGCATTTCGGCTCTCGCTCCGCCTTGGCGGTGCTGCCGTTTCTCGCCGCCATCCCCATGCTGAACATGATCGGATGGGTCAATCATTTTGCCCAGCAAGGGCGCTACCTGTACCTGCCTGGCGTGTGGGCCGTCATTGCGGCATGCTGGGCTATTTCGCGCGCCCAGCACGCCCGCCTGACAGCTCTGACCTTGGCCGTGAGCATGGCTGCCGCTGCCATGATCAACACCAGCGCTTACCTCCGCATGCTGGATGCGGTGGATGTCGCAACCGCTTCCGCAGCGGCCGCGTGCACAAACAGTCCCTGTTGCCGTACGCTCATACTCGAGGACGTGCCGGCTAACTTATGTGGCGCGTTTTATTTCAGATACCAGGTCTGGCGGGATCTTCAACACCTGTTGCCCGAGGTGAACATCCCGGAGCCGAACGGCTCTGGGAACCCGTCCCCCTGCACCGTGATCCTGCGTTGGGCAGCCGATAATATATGGGCCACCCGAGGATTAAATCCGAAGGACCGCCCGCCTCCCAGGTAGGCAGGAATGATACCGAACAGCATTGTTTCTCTTGGGGTCGGACCCTACCACCCCACTGGGGCGCACCTAAGCGATGGGACCTCTTGATCCCAGGGGTTGCTGCTCACATTGCAGGGCGGGAACAAGAGTGGCCGCTAGTCCCATCAGGACCAGCAAGCAGGGATCTGGCCCGATCATGAATCCTGAAAGCAGCGGAGCTGCGGCCAGCGCAGCCGCCAGGCCGACCGCCAATCCCACCAGTGAGGCGGAGCCCCTGCCAAACAACCATGTGCAGAACATCCCGCGTTCCTGCGCCCAAGACCATGCGGGTCTCGATCTCGCGAGTCCGCTGCGCGACGGAAAAAGCGATCAGGCCATAGGTGCCTATGGCTGTCAGCAGCAGGCCAGGCAGGCGCATGCTGTCGGCGAGACCTCCCGCCAGACGATGGGGGGCAAATTGACCATATACCCTGCCAGGCGCTCCCTGGCATCATGGTCGTCGGGCGCTACGAAAAGCCCTATTGACTAAGAGGCTGGCGAGCGTAATTTTTAAAGAGTATGTCGCTCGGGTATCGTTTCAAGACCAGCTGGGGTTCAAGCGTTCTTCTATGCCTCGTTTCTTGGGGATTGCTGGCGACTGAAATCCACGGCATACTGGGACACACGCCCAGGGAACGAACACGCGCAAGTGATTGTTTTGAATATGGCGGTGCGCCTTCCGGCTCTCAGGTTACGAGCATCAAGGGCGACAATGAAGACCCTTTTTGCAATATCTGCTTTTATTACCGGCTTCTGCGTCATACCCTAATCCCCGCGACAGCTTCCCCTGTTGACTCTTTCTTAGTTGTCCAAGCTATCACTTTCCCGCGCATTTGCCTGCTTCAAATCGACACGCCTCAGGAAGAAAACCGAGGTCCTCCCCTCTCCTGATAACAGCACGGCGACGTTAAACATCCCACATCCGGATCAGCACAAACCAAAATCTGTGCTTCTCCGGCTATCGGGGCGCCGCATGTTGAACGAATGCGCTTCGTGTCATGCTGTGACCTCGGGAGGAAACATGTTTCAACTGGTAAAGACTTCATGCCTGGCAATTTCCTGGGTCGTTCTTTTGTCGGTCACATGTGCCGTCGACGCGGCATATGGACAAGCCGGGACCGTCCGGGGGATGGTTCTGGATCCCAGTGGTGCCATTATTCCCCAAGCATCAGTAACTATCCGGAATGCGCTTACTGGTTATCAGCAAACGGCGACAGCTGATGAACACGGTGCGTTTGTGTTTGCCAACATCCCTCCGAATCCGTACCGTCTCGAGGTGATTTTTAAGGGATTTGAGACTTATCGTCAGGACCTCGATGTCCGCACATCGGTTCCCATTGATCTCAAGATTTCCATGAAAATGGCGGGTGTCTCGATTACGGTCAATGTCGAAGCGGCGGCCGATGTACTGGAGAATGTCCCGTCCGCACACATCGACCTGAGCAAGGAAGTGTTTTCGAAGCTGCCTACTTTCTCTCCGAGTTCAGGATTGAGCGATGCCATCATCCTCGCGACGCCGGGAGTGGTGGCCGACTCCAATGGTTTCTTTCATCCGTTGGGGGATCATGCCCAGACAAGCTTTTCCATAGACGGCCAGCCGGTAAGCGACCAACAGAGCAAGCTATTCTCGACGCAACTGCCGCTGAACGCGATCTCCTCGATGGAGCTGATCACGGGTGCGCCAGGTGCGGAGTACGGTGATAAAACCAGTCTGGTTGTAAACGCGACGACCCAGTCCGGCCTGAACGCAGCCAAACCATTCGGGAGCTTCGGCTTGGGGTACGGCTCCTACGGCTCCCCGTCCGAGGAGGCGTCGCTCGGCTGGGGCACCGCCAAATATGGCAACTTCGTGGTGATCAATACCGGCCGTTCCGGCAGATTCCTGGACACGCCTGAGTTTCAGCCTATCCACGCCATTGGCAACAACGAAACGCTTTTTGACCATTTCGATTTGAGGCTCAACGAAAAGGACACCTTGCACATCAACCTCATGGGCGCGCGTAATTGGTTCCAAGTGCCCAACTCTTACGACCAGATCGGACAGGATCAGCGGCAGAAGACGATCACATATAACTTCTCTCCCAGCTATCAGCACGTCTTCAGCGCTACGACCCTGTTGAACGTCAATGCTTTCTTCCGGCAGGATCAGATTAACTACTATCCCAGCCGCGACCTGCTTGACGACACACCTGCGACCATCGCACAGGCGAGACGCCTCCGAAATTTCGGATTCAAGGGAGACCTTTCCTATACCAAAGGCCATCACAATCTAAAGGTGGGCCTGCAAGTCATGCAGACGCAATTGCGTGAGGGCTTCAATCTGGGCGTCACCGATCCATTATTCAACGCGATTTGTGTGGACGGTGACGGAAACCCATTAATCCTGCCCGGCGTTGCAAACCCGGCTCTCTGTGCCAGCCATGGTTTCCAGCCCAATCCGGATCTCATGCCGGGACTGATTCCATTCGATCTTACGCGTGGCGGGGCTTTGTTTAATTTCAGCGGGCGCGCCAGAGTCAACGAGTTCGCCTTTTACGCTCAAGACGCCTTGACGATGGGAAACCTCACAATCTCGCCGGGCTTGAGGATCGATCGATATGTTGGTTTAGGCAAGGCCACCGGGGTTCAGCCGCGCATGGGAATTTCGTACCTCGTCAAGCCAACAGGGACTGTCCTCCGTGTTTCCTATTCCAGGACACTGGAGACGCCGTATAACGAAAACCTCATCCTTTCGAGTGCGACCGGCGCCGGCGGCCTGGCAACCAACATTTTCGGATTCTTCAGCGACCAACCGCTGCTACCGGGGCGACGCAATCAGTATAATGCCGGGATGCAACAGTCCTTGGGACGTTTCTTTATCATCGATGGCGACTATGTTTGGAAGTTCACAAATAACGCCTATGATTTTGGCACCCTGTTGGACACTCCGATTACATTTCCGATTTCCTGGCACAAGTCAAAGATTGACGGCGTGTCACTGCGGATTGGAACTACGAATATACACGGGCTGCAGGCCTTTACAACCATGGGGCACACGCGCGCTCGTTACTTCGGCCCTGAACTGGGTGGGCTGATATTTAACTCGCCCCTGGACACCAGTGTGTTTCGCATCGATCACGACCAGGCATTGCAACAAACGACGAACGTGCGCTACCAACTCCCCAAGAACGGCGCGTGGTTCTCATTCACCTGGCGCTATGACAGTGGATTAGTGTCCGGAGCGGTGACCAGCCTGGACGACGCGCTCGGCTTGACCGGCGCCCAGCAGGCGGCAGTAGGGTTTTTCTGCGGGAATCAGACCGCATCCCCAGGGAACCCGATTACCGCATGCAGCAGTTCAAATTACGGTGCCACGCGCTTGGTGATTCCTGCGCCCGGCACGTTTGATGCAGACCTGAATCCACCCCGGGTCGCGCCCCGGCACCTGTTCGATGTAGGCATTGGAACCGATAATCTTTTCCGGAGCACCGAAAAGACCCGAATAGCGCTAAAGTTCAGTGTGGTGAACTTGACGGACAAGGTCGCGCTATACAACTTCCTGTCGACGTTCAGTGGCACGCACTTTGTGTCGCCGCGGACCTATCAGGCGGAGATAAAATTGACTTTTTAACGAAAATGCGACAGGTCCTAACGTCGAACGGAGAAGCAGGTTCCAACTGGAGGAAATCGCCGAGGTACAGCTGGATCTCGTCCCAAACTCGCCGGTAGAATAATAGATAAATGCGTTTTCGTGTTGGGGAGATTCTACGGCGGATCGCTGATGAAAGTATGCGGCATTCTCTCTATGCAGGCAAGCGGCCGAATTTTGAGCAGGGATGGCAGCTGAATGCTTGAAACTAGCGTGAGATGAGCCAGGACCAGATCGGCGCCTCGGTGGGCTCCCAAGCACATGCGGCATTGCGTTCCAAAATCCTGTCCCGTTCCTTGCGGCCAGGCGTGGCGCGACGCAGGCGCCTTCCGTAGATGCCGAGGAGTCTGCCCTTGATGTCCTCGGGCCCGACGGTCAGATGAGCCGGGCGCCTTCGAGTTCAAGCAGGGCTTCCTTGATCGGCAGTCCGCCCCCGTACCCGGTCAGTTTGCCGTTGCTTCCGATCACCCGATGGCATGGAATCACGATGGGGATCGGGTTGGAACCGTTCGCGGCGCCCACGGCGCGTGAGGCGTGAGGTTTGCCGATCCGGTTTGCCAGTTCGCCGTAGGAAATCACCTCGCCATACGGGATCTTTTCCAGTGCATGCCACACTGACAGCTGGAAGGACGTGCCGACAGGGTGAAGCGGCAGGTCGAAGCGCGTCAGCTTCTTTTGGAAATAGGCCTGGAGTTGGCGAATCGTCTCGCGCACTACGCTGCATTCCGACTCCTGCCAATCCGGGTCGGGCCGCGCGGCACGTTTCCCGGAGCCGAACAGGATGGAATGCAGACCGGCCTCATCACCGGCGATCGACAGGGGCCCGACAGGGCTGTTCATGATCGTGTACTTCATGGGATTCTCCTCCTTGGCCGTTTGGTTACTTTGCCAGACTGCATCGTGGAGGCCGATTCCGCTGCCTCCGCCCAGATATGCATGGCAGCATACGATCGCCACGGGCGCCAGGCTTCCGCGCGTTCAGTCAGCACCTGAACGCCGGCGTATCCTTGGACGCCGGCCGAGCGCAGCAATACGAGGTCGTTTATCGGGAAGGCGTCCGGCTCGCCGAGTGCACGCATCGCGACATAGTGAGCTGTCCACCCGCCGATGCCGGGGATCGCGGTAAATGTCTCGACAAACGAGTCGAGATCGCAGGCGCCATCGAACGAAATCGAGCCGCGACAGGTTGCGCTCGCGAGCTCCCGCAGCGTCTGTGCCCGTTTTTCCGTCAGGCCCATGCGGCTGTAATCCGCTTCTGCCAGAGCCTCCGCCGTGGGAAACAGCGCGCCGTGCTCCGAGCGCCGGCCGAACGCTTCGACGATTCGGCCCGTCAGCGTGGTGGCGCCTTTCACCGTCACCTGCTGGCCGAGCACCGCGCGCACCGCCAGCTCAAAACCACCCCAGGCACCTGGCACGCGCAGGCCCGGCCGCCGCCCTACCGAGCGCGCCAGCCAGGGATCGCGCCGGAGATGTCGAGAGATTTCTCCGGGATCCGCGCCCAGATCAAAGATGCGGCGCACCCGTTCCAGAATTCTCAGCAGGGAACGCGGATCGGGAAAGTGCACCCGCACTTCCAGGCATGGCAACCCTTCCACCGGCCGGGCCTCGAAGAAGCCGGCCGCGCCGTCGAGAAAAATGGTCCGCCGGTAACTGCGTTCAGTGACCGATTCCACGCCGGGTGTCGCCCGAGGCTTCAGGAACGAGATCAGCGCGTCCCATTCGTAGGGCGGCCGGAAGGCCAGCCGGAAGTGATATTCGTTGATCTCTTCCGGTTCGCCTGCGTGCGGCCCGATGTGCCGCAATTCGCGCGGCGAGCGCCCGTACAGGGTCTGGAAGGTGGCATTGAAACGCCGGACGCTGCGGAAACCTGCGGAAAACGCCACCTGGGTCAGGGGCAGCGCGGTCTCATCGATCAGTTTTTTCGCGAAGTGCAGGCGCCGCGTTTGCGCCACCGCTACCGGCGTCGCGCCCAGGTGCTTGAGAAAGAGACGCCGCAACTGGCGCCCACCGATGCCGAGCCTCGTGGCCAGCTCTTCGACACCTTCGGCATCGAGAGCGCCGCCGGCGATCAGGCGCAGCGCGCGAGAAACGGTTGCCGAACTCCCCAGCCACGCGGGCGTACCGGGGGACGCTTCGGGACGGCAGCGCAGGCAGGGCCGGAAACCGGCCGCCGCAGCGGCGGCCGCCGAGGGGAAATAGCGCACATTCCACGGCTTCGGAGCGGCGACCGGGCAGACGGGCCGGCAGTAGATCCCGGTGGTAACGACCCCGATGAAAAATCGCCCGTCGAAGCGCGCATCCCGCGCCAGTCTTGCCCGTTCCAATACCTTCCCGTCGTGTTCCATGTCGATGAATATAGCCAAATCCGTGCCCCGTGACTAGCCGTTTTCGGACCTGGAATTCTCGACCGGGCAGAACCGGATCCCCGGGCGCTCCGGCTGCAATGTTCCACGGTTCGCTCCAAAAACAATCGTGGATCCGGTGGGACACCCGCGTTCCCATTCCTCCGCGACTCCGTGACGTAATCTTCTTGCCGGTTCACATCCTTTATGTTACAAAGTTCTTTATGTTAAGACAACCATCGATGAGCCAGAGCGCGCCCGGGCTTCCGCGGCTGCGCATGCCGGGACGCGTGGCGCGAAAATCCGCGCTGCTCGTGATGCCGTTCTATCCCAAGAGCCGGCACGGCAGCCTGGGCAAGCACGTGCTGACTCCGGCGCTGACGCTGTCCGCCGTAGCCGCCGCGACGCCCGCGGAATGGCAGATCCGCGTCTGGGACGAAAACCTGTTACAGGGCCTGCCCCCTCACGAACCTGTGCCGGAAATCGTGGGGATCACAGTCCACCTCACGTTCGCGCAAAGGGCGTACGAGCTGGCCGCGTGGTATCGAGCCCGCGGCGCGCGCGTGATCCTCGGCGGCCTGCACGTGCAATCGTGCCCTGCGGAGGCGGCGAACCACGCAGACGCGATCTCGCTGGGCAATGGCGTGGAAGCCTGGCCGCGCATTCTGCGGGACGTCGAATCCGGATGCCTCGCGCCGGTCTATCGGGGCAGCTATGAAACGCCCTTCAGTCGCGAACCCCGGCCGCGTCGCGAGCTGGTGGATCGGGCGAGTTTTCTGACGATTGCCAGCCTGATCGCCACGCGCGGGTGCGCGAACCGCTGCGGATTTTGCTACCTGTCCACCTCCTCGATCCGCATGCGCTATGAGGCGCGCGATCCCGACGACGTGGCGCGCGAACTCGCCGCGCTCGCGGAACCGTACGCCGTGTTCATCGACAACAACCTCGGCTCCGACCGCGAGTATCTGCGTTCCCTGTGTCTCGCCTTAAAACCGGTCGGCAGGATCTGGAGCGCCGCGGTGACGGCCGATGTCGCCGACGATCCTGCCCTGGTGCGCGCAATGAGCGCAGCAGGTTGTATGGGAGTATTCCTTGGGCTCGAGTCCGTAAATCCCGCCAGCCTGGCGGAGGCCGGAAAGAGAAACGCGTCTTCCGACCGGTACGCCGCCCAGGTTTCCGTGTTCCGCGACCATCAAATCCAGGTGAATGCCAGCTTCGTGTTCGGCTTCGACCACGACGATTCCGGCACGTTTGAACGAACAGTCGCCTGGATCGAACGGCACCGGCTGGCGTGCGCTACCTTTCATATTCTCACGCCGTACCCGGGCACCCCGCTCTTCCGCCGGCTGGAACGCGAGGGGCGCATTCTGACCCGCGACTGGTCGCGATACGACACTTCTCATGCCGTGTTCGCCCCACGCCACATGAGTTCCCACGAACTGGAAGAGGGCTACGCCTGGTGCTATCGTGAGCTGTTTTCAGTCGGATCGATCTGGCGCCGCCGCCCTCGGGATTCAGCCGCCCTGCCCGCCTATCTCGCCGGCAGCATCCTCTATAAAAGGATGAATTGGCTGTGGCCTCGATTGACTCACGCGCGTGCCACCCACGCCGTCTGGCGCCCGCTCATCGCCCTGGCACGCCGCCGCCATGTAGCGCGCATGGTAAAAGTTGCGTCTACGCGTGAGCCAACGTGTGCGGCCAATGGCTTGCGATGCAATGGGAGCTCTTCAACCAGAGCGCGCACAAAAAGGCGCTCGCCGACGGCCGGCTCAAATCGCGGTGATTCCAGCTACTCATCCAGATGCCTCTCAAGTTTGCGGGCGCCGAGGTAAGCGGCCAGCAGGTAGAGAAGGATAAAGATGGCCGCGGCGCACGCGACAATGAGACATCGGCCAAGGGCCGCGCCCGGAGAGATTTCAGGATCCTTCAACATCCAGAAGCCCGAGCCTGCGATGACACAGACCGCATAAAAACCGGCGACGAGCGATGCCCGCAGCCGGGGAATCACAATGCCTCCGAAGTAGAGGATCGCCGCAATGGCAAGCACGACATTCGCGATCAGGACCAGCGCGACATCGATGAATTCCGTGATCGACTGATGCAGCCACAGCTGCCGGTACAGGACGTCCAGCCAGAGCGCCGCGATAGTCGCAAGGTACATTTGCGCGCACACCCGGCGGAAAATCGAAGCACTGCGTTCATCCGCCTGCAGGCCGGGTTGTTTCTTCATGGCTCCTCCTCCCAAAACAGCTGATCCAGGGTACGGTGCAACGCCCTGGCAATGCGAATGCACAGTTTCAGCGTCGGGTTGTACTCCCCCTTCTCGATCAATCCGATCGTCTGGCGGGTCGCTCCGATCCGGTTCGCCAAGTCCTGCTGCGTCCAACCTTTTTCGACGCGCGCAACCTTGATGCGTATGTTCGTTCCCATATTATTCGCCTTCGAATTCTCATCATAAGCAGGTCGAGCCCTTCAAGTAAACATATTTTGCTTTATGCAATATATATTATATTTTTCTTGACATATGTAAGCTATATATGTCATATAGTAATGGACAAGTTTCAAATAGTATGTTTTAGCAGTCATAACCAAGGAGGGACATCATGAGAAATCAAGGATCCATGACCACAGTGCGGAGTCAGAGGCCGGCAGTTTTCCGGATCACAAATCTGGTCATGATTGCCGCCGTGATGGGATTGTGGGTATTCGCCGTAATAAGTCGCGCGCCGACGAAGGTCCTTGGTATCGGTAGAGACGGCAAGAGGGCGTTGACGCTTGACTACGATACCGGGTCCTCCTTCTCCGAGGGTTTGGCCCCGGTCCGAAGAAGTGGGAGATGGGGGTACATCGACAAACGGGGTGTCTTGATCATCCCGCCGACATTTGCGGACGCCGGTCCCTTTCATAACGGTCTCGCCCGGGTAATGCATCACGGGAAAGCCGGGTTTATCGATCACCGCGGTGAGTTTGGTATCTCGCCTCAATTCGAATGGAGCGCGGATTTTTCCGGGGAACTGGCTGCTGTGGCAGTCAGCAACAAGTTCGGCTATGTGGATGTCAGCGGAAGATTCGCGATCCCGCCGCGCATCCTCTCGGCGAGTGACTTCCACGATGGTCTGGCGGCGGTCCAACTCGCGGCGGCGGGCGCGGAGCAATGGGGATATGTCGACCAAAAGGGGAATCTTGTCATCCCTGCGCGGTTCGCCCGCGCGGACGGATTCAGCGACGGCATGGCTGCCGTGAAGATCCAGGGACCGAGCGGTTCTCTCTGTGGCTTCATCGACAAGTCCGGGGAGTTTGCCATTCCTCCGCGCTTCAGCGAGTCGGTAGCATTTGCGGAAGGTTTTGCCTCTGTTAAAGTGGGGCCCGACGCCGCAGCGGTGGGTGCCAGCTCTCATCCCACGACGGCCTGGGGGTTTGTCGACAAGGAGGGGACCATCGTGGTCACGCCCCAATTTCAAAATCCCGGATTCTTTTCCGAAGGGCTGGCGGCTGTCCGTTTCGGCGACAAGTGGGGGTACATCGATAAGCTCGGCAAGTGGGTGATCCTGCCGCAATTCGATGAAGCGCGTGGTTTTTCCGACGGGCTTGCGCTCGTCGGGGCCCGGAATGCGGCGGGCAGGATCGGGTATGGCTACATCAAGAGCTCCGGCCAATACGTGGTGGGGCCCCGGCTGGATATCGTCGGTGCCTCCCCGTTTTCCAGCGGCATGGCCCTGCTTACCATCGCCAGAACCTGGTATGAGCGCCTGAGCCCGCTGAGCTGATCTTACAGATAGGGGTGAGAGGCGCCCAGAGGCTCGCAGGGCGCCACTCCGGCCCGTTTGAGGGGACGCAGAGTCCTCTCGATGACGGCGGCGCTGTCGATCAGGCTGATGGTTTTGCGCGGGCTGCCACAACGCAGAAAAATCAGAGGGTCCCTTTCATTTCACATCCCGGATCATGACCACATCGTCGTTGCTGGCGCCGCGACTCAATGCCAGCTGCTTGCCGTCGCGCGAAACATCGAAAGAAAATACCATGTCGGTTTTAAAATCAGTGATCTTAGTGGGAGGCCTGCCACAGCCTCGTTCTTACGCAATATCGGGTGAACCTGCGGTTTCGGAATTATCAGACTCGAAATTATCGGCCACTGCTGATGCCAACGGCAAAGCTGATCCTGATCACCGAATCGCTGGTGAATTCGTTGAAACCATGTACCCAGTGATAATCAAAGGTAGGACGCAGGAAGATGTTTTCCTTTATATAGATCCGCAGCCCGGCTTCGGCGTGCAACTGAAAGTGATTGAAGCTGCCGGCAAAGTTGGTGTACCTGCCGGTGTTGTAATCATAGTATTGCGTGCCGCCGTAAAACCGCATATTTACGCCGCCAAGACCGCCCTGGAATTCAGGAACGATTTTTGTTGAGCCGAGACTCGGCGTCCAGATGCCGTTGAAATCGAAAAAAATCGGCCGGTACCCCGTGTTGGCGTAGTCTCCCTGCGCAAACCGGAAAGATACTTCTGCGCCGGCGCCGAGATTCGGTTTGATCATCACGCCGCCCCCGATTGTGCCGAAGACGCCGCCCAATGCGGTTGTCGGCAAGGGATTCCCTGTGCCGAGAAGATCGACCAACTGGTTGGTTGAGCCATCGCGCGCTGTCCCCATGCCGAAGTAGGCATTAAAGCCCTGTGCATTGGCAAGTGCGGCACAGCAAAGCAACACAGATGCTAATACGATCATGGATCGAAGTATTTTCAAGGTGTCTCTCTCCTTAGCAATCACTCCACTTCTATAATGGACCGTGTTCCTGGTTAAGACAACGATTAACCCCATATCAAAAATCGGAATAATCGCATGGGATCACCATAATATTTCGGAAACGCCTGCCGTCGTGATCTGCCACTCCATTGGATGACAGCAATCTTAATAAAGTTCAGAAAGCCTGTGCATACTGCAGATCACTACAAATAATCTAATCCGTCACGATCCTGCCTGTCTGCTCGATTTCATAGCCGCCCATGGCGAAAGCCTGGTGACTGAACTGCGGTGAGCGGATCACTTCGAGCAGGAGACGCATCCGTTCATCACCGACGAGGTCCGTGGGGAAGACGAGGTCGTAGCGCTCGCGGGTCAGGGGGATGAAGTCGAGACCGAGAGCTCGGGCCGCAGCCAGCACCCCCAATCCGGCATCGGCCCGGCCGGAAGCCACAGCCATGGCTACATTCATATGCGTGTATTCCTCGTTGCGATATCCGAGGATCGCAGCGGGGGCGATGCCGGCTTTCTGAAGTTCATAGTCGAGCAAAATGCGTGTGCCGGAACCGGCCTGCCGGTTGACGATTGTAAGATCCGGGCGTGCGAGATCCGCAATCCCGCGAAATTCCTTCGGATTGCCTTCCTTCAGCATGAATCCTTGCCACCGATGCACCAGCGTGATGAGGGTTACCGGGATGCCCGTCACGTACTGACGAAGGTAAGACCGGTTGTAGTCGCCTGTCTGCGTGTCCAGAAGATGCGAGCCGGCAAAGTGGGCGATGCCTTTTTCGATCGCGACCAGGCCGCCGATACTGCCGACGTTGCTTGAGGAGATGGTGATTTTCCCCGCCGATTTTTCTTTGACCAGGCTCGCAAGCAGATCGATGGTAAGGTCGTGGGACCCGACGGCGAGAATCCTGTGGTCCAAGCTCTGCGCCGGCGTCAGAAGTTCGACCTGCACTTTCTCTCCCTCGGCAAAGCCGGTGGTTTCCGCAGGAATGCGCAGAATTCCATCTGCACGCACGAGCGAAGTCAACATTCCCGCACCAGCCGCGAGAGGCAAAGCTACGGTTCTTCCCCGCACGTTACCTAGGATTACTCTGACATGTTCTTCGAGACCGGGCTTGGAGGGAAGTTTACGCCCTATGATGGCCTCGAATAAATTCGGGCGCGGGCGCCAGGCCGCCCTGCATGTGATCCAGCAGGGGCCGGACAAACTCCCGGAAGGAGATCACTGCCGAAACCGGGTAACCCGGAACGCCCACAACCGGGCGGTCATCTACTGCGGCAAGCAAGGTCGGCTTTCCGGGCATGACCGTCACTCCGTGGACGAGCAATTCCCCCATCTCTGCCAGCAGCGATGGAGTGAAGTCCTCCGTCCCTGCGGAGGATCCGGCAATGATCAGAATGACCTCATATCCGGCCTGCAATCCCGAAGCGATGGATGCTTTGATTTTCGCAGGATCATCGGGGACCGTCATGCCTATAACAGCTTCGGCTCGGCAATCGGCGATCATCGATGCCAGTACTTGGCCATTCACTTCGAGGATGGTGCCCGGTGGCAGAGGATCCGGAGCTTCTTCGGGCGACACTATTTCATCGCCGGTCGGGATGATGAGCACCCTCGGCTTGCGAAAGACTTCCACGGAGAGAATTCCGGCAGCCAGGAGCATGCCCTGGTCATAGGAGCGGATCCGGTGACGCGCCGGGAGCAGGAACTCGCCGCTGACGATATCTTCTCCGGTCTTGCGGACATTCTGCCAGGGATATGCGGCCTCCCGAATCTCGAAGCGGCCCTCTGCAAATTCAACTTTTTCGATCATCACCACTGCGTCGGCAGCTTCGGGGAGCGGATCGCCGGTGTTGACCTGGATTGCTTCCACACCCGCGCGCAGGAAACTGGATTTTCCGGAAGAGCGCCGAAGGTCGCAGCTGCGCTGACCGCCATGCCATCCATGGCTGCTGCGTGATAGGCAGGAACGGAACGGATAGCTTTGACGGGGCTCACAAGCACTCGTCCCAGGGCCTGTCGGACCGGCACGATTTCCGGTTCAATAAGAACATCTTTGAAGCGCGAAAAGAAGATTTCCTTCGCTTCGCCCAGCGGTTTCAGATTGCGATAGACCGGTCTTTGACGTTGCACAGAGGCAGTCCTCTCCTATATCTCTGAATACTTCCACGGTTTCTCCCTTGGCAATGCCTTCGACGTGCATGGGCACCACGACAATGCCGTCGGCTTTGACCATCGTGGAGAGCATTCCGGATTTTCCAAAAACCGGGTGTGCGCAATAGCCGCCATCGGCGGCATCCTCCAATCGAACCCGGACAAACTCTTCCAAGCCGATGGTGGAATGGATGGAGGTGGTCAGCACCGCTTTCAACCGCCGCCCCAACGGGCCTTTTTTGAGATCATCTCCCTGCAGGTATTTAAGGAATGGGATCAAAAAAACCTGGGCGACGATCAAGGCCGAGACCGGATGGCCAGGCAAGCCGAAAATGGCCGTCCCCTTCCGGTCGGCCAGGAGCGTGGGTTTCCCGGGCGGATCGCCACTCCATGAGCAAGAACCTCGGCTTCGGGCAGACCGGCCACAACGTCCAACATCAGGTCGCGCATACCTACGGAACTGCCGCCGGAGAGCGCCACAATATCGGCTTGCGCCAGGCCGTCTTCCAAGGCGGCGCGCAATTTCCCGGCGCTATCGGGAACAATGTCAAAACAGATTGCTTCCCCACCCGCCGCCCGGACAAGCGCAGCAATCGAGTGGGCATTGGCGTCGCGGATCTGCCCGGGTTGCGGCGTGCGCTCGATCGCGATGACCTCGTCACCGGTAGAGAAAATCGCCACCCGGGGCCGGCGATAGACCATAACATCCTTGATTCCGAGGGCCGCGAACAAACCGATCTCGTAAGGACGCAAAGACCTGCCGACAGAAACCACCATCTCGCGCGTTCTGACATCCTCGCCTTTTGCCACAACATTCGTCCTGGCTGCCGAGGGGCGCATGATCTCCACACGGTCTTCGCCAACCTGATTGGTGTATTCCACCATGACGACTGCGTCCGCGCCGTCGGGCAGGAAACCGCCCGTGGGAATTTGCGCCGCCTGCCCGCGATCGAATACCGAAATCAGGCATGGCTCCCATCTCGACGGCGCCAGCGACTTCGAGCAGAGCAGGGGTCGAGTCCGAGACGCCGAATGTATCTTCCGCGCACACCGCGTATCCGTCAACGGTCGAACGGGCTCTTTCGGGCAGGTCTTCCGGCGCGATCACATCCTCCGCCAGAGACCGATGCCAGGAGAAGTCCAGCGCCACGCGCTCGGATGCCGGCCTTGGAACCGGCTCAGCAGTTCGATGAACTGGTCCGTGGTAATCACATGCAGAAACTCAGTCAAGGCATCCTCCGTTATGCTTAGGCTGTAGCATGTAGGCTGTAGGCTGTTAACTCTAGTTCTATTGATTTTCTCCAAATGCCTAACAGCCTTCGGCCTAACAGGCTACAGCCCTCATTTCATGTCTTTCGTGGTTTCCGGCGGTACCATCTTCCCCCCTCCAGGCAATAATCCGATGGCAGAGTGAGGAGACGAATTTCAAATCGTGCGTGGCCATAAGGATCGTCACCGCTCGGCTTTGATTGGCTTGCCTCAACATATCGAATAGCAGCGGCAGGAACGAGTCATCAAGGAAACTCGTGGGTTCGTCCAGAAGGAGAATGGGCGTTTCCAGTACCAAACCCCGAGCCAGGACCACACGTTGCGCTTCCCCTCCGGATAGCTTGCCGCCTGCTTTCGGCCAGGCTCGACAGCCCCAATTCTTCCAGCACGGCCCCGACACGGGCTTTGATCTCCTTCGCCGGAAGGCCCAAGGCCCAAAGTCCATACGAGACATTGCCCCAGACGGTGGTCGTGAAAAGAATCGGCTTTTGATGGATCAGCGTCACCTGACGGCGCAGGCGCGAGCCTGCTCCCGCCCGGAATGGCTTCGACTCCACGCAAGCGCACGCTCCCGGAGTCGGCGACAGCAGCAGAGCGAGGATGGCGAGCAGCGTAGTCTTGCCCGAACCATTAGGACCGGACAGCGCACAGATTTCTCCCTGCGGGATTTCGAGCTGAGGGATGTCCAGCACGGTCTTCCCATCGTAGGCGTGAACCAGGGAGCGGATGTCATAGGCCGGCGCAGGTTTCATGATTTCCACTCCCCAGCAGACGCAAGGCGAGGTTGACAGCGAAAGGCCACGCACAGCAGGATCATCCCCAGGGCGAGACCGAAGGCAAATTCGCCTTTGCTGGTTTGAAGCGCGACGGCAGTCGTGATCGTCCGCGTATATCCCAGAATATTCCCGCCCAGGAGCAGCGATATGCCGACTTCGCCGATGACGCGACCGAATGCAGTGATGCAGGCAACCATGAGTGCTGCCCGCGCTTCGGCTGCCACGAGTCAGCGCGGCGCGAAAATTGCCGGCTCCCAAGGTCATGGCGGTCTCGCGCACGACGGTTGGATCAAGGAAACGGCACTGCAGGACAAGGCCGCTATCAGGGGAAGGATCAGCACGGTCTGGCCGAGAATGATAGCCGTCGGTGAAAACAGGAGACGAAGATTCCCGAGGGGGCCCTGGCTGAAGATCAGGGTATAGACAAACAGTCCGACCACAACGGTGGGCATGGCCAGCAAGGTATTGAGGATATCTTCAATAATGCGCTTGAATCGCATCCTGGAGGATGCGAGCGCAATGCCTGCAGGAATGCCGATCGCCGCGGCCAATAGCGTGCTGCTCAGGGAAAAACGCAGCGAAGCAGCGCAACCGTCAGTCATTTCCCGATCCCCTGAAAGGATCAGGCTGATGGCTTCATTCATTGCATTGCCGAGATCGCTCAACGAATCACTTCCCGGAGCTGCACGGTCGGAGTAAACAATCTGTTGCCGCCCACACTGTACCGGCCGATGAGTGTCTGCCCGTCCGGAGTACAGAGCCATTCGATCAACCGGCGCGCAAGGCCGGACTTGACCGCGGGAAAGCGGGCAGGGATTAACCTGGATTGCAGAATAATAATTGAGCAGGTCCGGATCCCCTTCCACAATAACCTGAAGTTTCAGCTGGGTCTTGCGCGTCAAGATAGGTGGCCCGGTCACAAAGCGTATAGCCCTGCTTTTCATTGCCATGGTCAGCACTGCGCCCATGCCTTGCCCGATTTCAAGATACCAGACGCCGCCGGCTTTGATTCCAGCCTTTTGCCAGAGGGACTTTTCCTTGACGTGGGTTCCGGATTCGTCACCGCGCGAGATAAATATCGAACCGGTCATTTGAATATTCGAGAACGCCCGGGCGGCATCTTTCATGCCGCGAAATCCGCGCAGGATCCGCTGGCGGTCCCAGGATGACGAAGTCATTGACCATGAACGTCCTGCGTTCGATCCCGAATCCGTCATCCACGAACTTCTTTTCTCCTTGCGGATCGTGAACGATTACCAGGTCAACATCGCCATTGGAGGCCAGCCTCAGTGCCTGCCCCGTTCCAACTGCGATGACGTCTACCCTGCAATTGCACAGCTTTTCGAAAGGCCCCAGAAGGTAGGCCAGGAGTCCGGAATCCTGCACAGATGTGGTCGTGGCCAGGCGCAGCCTTGCCTGCGCACGGGCCTGAATGGCCGTGCCCATCAGGCCCAGAACAACGATCGGCACATAAAGGATCTTCCTCAAAATCAACCCCCGATTCGAAAACTCAAATACGACTGCGAAAAGACCTTAACGCAGAGGTCACAGGGAATAAAACACCTTTCTTTGCGCCCTCTGCGTTGGTCTCTTGCTTTTCTCCCCTGCAATCCGGAGATGTGCCTTCATGGTGGTGCGATTATCCGAGGTTCCACCTGTCCGGTCAAGGCAACGAACAGCCACGATCGCCATATTCGCCAGTCGCAACCGAGGAGGCAAATCAATATCTTGCAGGGCGTGGCAGAACACCTGCTTTAAACAGCCGGGGCTTTGAGGCGAATGGGGAGCGATTATGCCAGATTGCAGGCTCGGACGGGCGGGCTCAGAGGCCTCTTGCGGTAGCCTGTGCTCATGTATCACGGTCTGATCGGAAGAAAATGTCGGTCGGTTTCTGGGAATCCAGCCGCTGCTCTTTTTGCCATGTTTTCATTCAAATTGTTTATTTAGAATAATTTACATCTTAAGACGAAAATTCCGTGATTAGAGAAATTTAATAATCTACTCAACAATCGACATCCGAGGGTTGTCAAATCGGTTTTTCTATAGGATGATTTTAGAGTACCGGGCCAAGGGTCCGGTGCAGGGTATCGTTCAGAGGTTGGAAAATCGGTTAAGGTTGTTCAGGAAGTCATATGTTGGCAAAGGTGGCGCAAGCACTCGGATCAATTCAAGCAACCCACGGGTTGTCCTGGTGCCGCTCTGCCTCAAACCACCCGGCCGATATTATCTTCAGCATGAAGTGCCCACGCGTGTGGCCTGGTGGTAATCTAGTTTCAGCCCGGAAGGGCGCGCTGACTCCCATTGGACACTCGCCGGCTCCGCCAGGTCCTCTTCAATTAAAGCGCGCGTCCCGAAAGTCTCAGGAAAACACGTAGTCGCGTTTAACAGCTGCGCATGTCCGCAGGTACGTCTGCCTACCAGTGCGGAACGTGTTTAGGCATGGAAGGAACTATGACGGATTCTGACAAAGATTTGAAACTATTACCGTTGCGCGGATTACGTAGGAAGCGCAACGGGTGTCGGGAGAGGCGTTTTGGCCTGAGAAGAGCCAGCGACTTACGGCATAGGGAGTCTTTCATCGCAAAGTTGCGAGCGGGATCGGATCGAGACCGGAGCACGGTCCTTTCATTTGATAAGGCTCCGTGGCTCAGGAGTTCCCGGCAACATCTCCGCGTAGCCGCCGGCATCCTTCTGTGCATGCTCGCGATGATCGCATCCTTTGCCGGTTGGGGAAACAGGGGCCTCCATGCCGGAGCCGGCAGTTCCGTCGCAAACCAGCCAGAGACGCGATTGGCGACAAGCGGAGAGGGATATCAGGAAATAGGCCAATGGATCAACACGCTGTTTAACCGCCGCGTGGAAGCGCAAAACCTTGTATTGCCTGAGGTTAATGAGGACTTTGTCACGTCGCAGATTAATTCTGTGATGCACGAGTTCGGCGCCGAGGAATACAGCGTCCCATCCGAGTTTGTGCTCGAAGTAAACCGGTTTATTCGACAATATCAGGAGCGGGATCGCGATCTGATTGTGCGCGCACTGGTGGATGAGCGACAAAACATGGATCATGTGCGCGAGATTCTGCGGCACGATCAGATGCCGGAGGATTTTGCCTATATGGCTTTGGTCGAGAGCGGCTTGATCCGGGCGTCAGCCAGCCAGGAGGGTGCGGTAGGATTCTGGCAATTCACGGAAGTGACCGCCCGCGAATATGGCATGAAAGTGGAGCAAGGGGTGGACGAGCGTCTTGATCTGACGAAATCCACCCAGGCAGCGAGTCGTTACCTCCGGGACTTGATCCTGGATTTCGGGTCGGGCAGCTCGGTTATGCTGGCGATGGCCGCATACAACAGCGGCCGGGAAGCAGTGCATCGGGCCGTGAGGAATGTAAAGGACCCAATCAAGCAGCGTAACTTCTGGTACCTCTATCGCACCCGTGCTCTGCCGGCCGAAACCCGTGAGTACGTCCCTAAAGTATTTGCAGCCATCATCGTCGGACGCAATCCCCGGCAATTCGGGTTTTAAGAGCCTGACGAATCATCTTGAATGAACTTTCTCTGATCCTGCCGCATCCTCTGCGTTGTTGCTTTCGGAGGTAATTCTATTGGGGTCCTTGCGGTGTTTGTGGTTATATTTAGTCTATGGGTGTGCCGATTTCGCAGATGTGGACGGTGGCAACTTACGTGCTCAGGCAGAGGATGGCCGGCAAAGAGCGCTATCCCCTGGTCTTGATGCTGGAGCCCCTGTTCCGCTGCAACCTGGCCTGTGCCGGATGCGGAAAGATACAATACCCCTCTGAGATCCTGAGGCGCCAGCTGACCCCTGAGGAATGCTTCAAGGCGGTAGCAGAATGCGATGCCCCGATGGTGAGCATTCCCGGCGGCGAACCCCTGCTGCACCCGCAGATTGCGGAAATCGTCGAGGGCCTGATCCGACGCAGGAAATACGTCTATCTCTGTACCAACGCGCTGCTCCTCAAAAAGAAGATTCATCTTTTCCGCCCCGATAAATATCTAACCATCAATGTGCATGTAGACGGCCAGGAAAAGTTTCACGACCTGTCGGTCTGCCACGAGGGCGGGTATAAAATTGCCGCCGAGGCCATTCTGGAAGCCATTAAGCTCGGATTCCGGGTGACGACGAATACCACGCTCTTTGATAACGCCAACCCGGCGAGCGTGCGGGCGTTCTTCGATGAGATGATGGACCTCGGAGTCGAGGGCATGACAATCTCCCCTGGATATAGCTACGTCAAGGCCCCCGATCAGGAGCACTTCCTGGGCAAAAAGGCGACGCGCAAGCTGTTCCACATGACCCTGAGCAACCGGAAAAAGCGCTGGCGCTTCAATCAGAGCCCGCTGTTTCTCGAATTCCTGATGGGGTTGCGCGATTACGCCTGCACCCCATGGGGCATGCCGACTTATAATTTGTTCGGCTGGCAAAAACCCTGCTACCTGCTGCAGGACGGGTATGTTAAGACCTTTGCCGAACTGATCGAGCAGACCGAATGGCAGAAGTATGGTCCCGACTCCGGCAATCCGCAGTGTGCCAACTGCATGGTGCATTGCGGCTACGAAGCCAGCGCCGTCAACGACACATTTGGCTCGCTCAAGGGACTTTGGGCAACCGCGCGCGCATCTTTCTTTTCCGGCGGCTATCAGAATCGAAGCGTTGCCCTTGCCCTTAGCAATGAGGAATCCCGGAACTCCGGGGAAGGGCCGCTCGAGGCGGAACCTCCGGCTAATGAAGCGGCCCGCGGTTGAGAAGCTGTCCAACGGTTGATATGCGAGGCGTAATGAGGCCCCAAGGGCCGGGATTGGGATGGCTCGCAATAGAGCGCCGAAGGCGCGGCACTCTTTTGTGAAAATCAACCGTTGGCAGGCCTCTTGAGGCTGGGGAAAACCAGCAACTGCACAACACGTAAAAGCCCCGCAGCCAGGTATTGTTTTTTGGGTTGTTGCCTTGAGCCGCTGTGTGGCATAGATGATGCCTCGACACGATCTGGAGTGAGCCATGGAAAACAGCTCAAGCGTACGTCGGCAGGAAAGCCGGGCCTTCTCCGCATTGCGTGACCTCGTGCAGGGAGGTCGCCCTCTGATTTACATCTGCACCTCGGAAGAGTTGCGCGCGCTGCAGCTTTTGCAGGAAGCTTCCCGGCGCCTTTTCCCGGCGCAGGTGCCGGTATGGTCGTGGACCTCAACGCGCGGCCTGATCGGCCCTGAGGATATTAAAGAGACGGGCAAGCCGCTCGATGCGCATGGCGTGCTCGATTTTATCGCCGAATATGATGGCCCGGCGATTTTCCAGCTGCGTGATTTCCATGAATTTATAGGAACCGTTGCGGAGATCCGGCGCAAGCTGCGAGATTTGTACGAGGCCAGCCTCGACACGGGCAAGTTCACGGTCATTACTTCGCCGCTGCGCGTGCTCCCGGAAGAACTCCGCCATCAGATCGCCTTTTTTGAATTGCATCACCCCGACCTGGAAGAAATGCTCGACTTTCTTGCCAGCGAAAACAAGGCGCTGTCGCAGCAAGGCTTCAAGGTTGACACCAGCGGACAGGCCGCCTTCAAGATTGGGCGTGCCCTGCAGGGATTGACCATCGATGAGGCGCGTCACGCGCTGCGGCGAGCGTTGGCATTGGGCGGCAAGCTCGATGGCGATTCGACGCAGGTGCTGCTGGAAGAGAAAAAACTGATCGTCAACCAGTCCGGCGGACTCATTAACTACGTCGCCGACGGAACTCAGATCGAGCACGTGGGTGGCCTCGAGTACTTGAAGACATGGCTGTTGGCCAGGCGCAAGCTGTTTCTGGAACGAGAGAGCTTGAGCGCGGAGATCGTCCCTAAGGGGGTGCTGGTCATGGGCGTCTCAGGCTGCGGCAAGAGCCTGTCCGTTAAGGCAATCTCCTCCTGCTTCGGCCTGCCGCTGTATCGCATCGATATGATCGAAGTTTTTTCCGGTCGCCACGGATCCCCCGATGCCGCTTTTGCGGACGCTTGCCGCACGGTCGAATCACTCGCTCCCGCCGTGGTCTGGTTCGACGAAATCGAGATGGGCCTCACCGGACAGGGCACGGAGGCCGGCACGAATTTGGGGCGTATCTTTGCGTTTTTCCTGACCTGGATGCAGGAGAAGAGCCGTGGTTCGTTTGTGGCGGCGACCGCAAATCGTATCGACCTTTTGCCCGCGGAGATGATTCGCAAGGGCAGATTTGACGAGGTGTTCTTCATCGACCTGCCCAATGAGGACGAACGAGTCGAGATCTTTCGAATTCATCTCCAGAAACGTGGCATCGATCCCGCTACCCTGGAGGTAAGCCGGCTCAGACGCATTACGCAGGGATGGACCGGCGCAGAAATCGAACAATGCGTCATTTCGGCACTCACCAACGTCCGGCTCGATAACAAATCCATGAGCTTCGAGGCACTGCACCGGGCCGCAACCCATGTCATTCCGCTGTCGAAGACCATGCGCGAACAGGTGGAACATATCCGGTCGTGGGCGTATGACCGCGCCCTGCGCGCTTCCCCGCGTGAAGGTTCGCACCAGCCCTGACGCAGCGCGCATAATCTGTCAACCTCGGCTTAGCTATCGCGTGTGTTGTGGTTTGGGCCGCCGGATATTGTATTTCTGGTTGGGACAAACGGATAGCGACAATGTGGATTGAGATACAGGATTGCGATCGTTCCTGAAGGCTAGGAGCCCGTCCGAGAATTAGGAGGGGCCGCGTTCCGAGCGCCGCGGGGGCAGATGCAAGGCGGCGCGACGCAGGCGATGTCGCTGCACATCGTCGAGGAGCGCCAACGCCGCAGATGCCCCCGCGCCGCCGGAACCCGAAGGGCGCATGGGGATTGCGGGGCGATCTCCGCGTTGCTCGTCGTCAACGATGTGCAGAGACATCGCCTCCTCCTCGCGCCTTGAGCTCGCCCCGCAAGCCCCATGCGCGCGACCCCTCCTAATTCTCGGACGGGCTCCTAGGGATTTCCCTGAGTCGGCGCAGCCCAGGTCTCGGCCATGGATTCCAGCATCTCTGTCTCGTAGAGAGCGTCCTCCAATTCGAGTCCCACGGCAAACTCCGTTCCCAGCGGCGTGCAGTAAATGATCTCTCCCAGCAGGATGGTTCCTCCCCATTCGACCTTGACCATGGTTCCCGGCTGCACCTCGCTGGTGAGCAACATGCGGGTTCCATTGGCCGAAAAGTTGACGAGGCGCCCCAACAGGGGCATTCCCGGCTGTTCGAGATTCGTGACCGTCACAGGCTGATTGCTTTCGAACCGCGGTTCGTGTCGACGGTATTCCATGCTTGTTACATCGACCGATGCTTTCGAAACTTTAGGCCACAAATCGGGGGATCAGACCGTCACTACATGATCTGCATCCATGAGGAGCTTCGAGATTCCGGCCATGCTGCTGATCTCACCATACTGGTTAAAAACGTTTCAATTATGCTCTACATCCGTTATCCTTACGGCCAGATTCACGAAATCGATTATTAGCTCGCGAATTGTGGGTTGGCAGCCGCCGATCGGAAAAACTCATGTTAATACCAGATTGCATACCTCCGGATTTTGCTGCTAATCCCGGATAAAACCGCCTCACAAACACCCGCTGAATCGGGATAAGGAGATTGTATGGCGGACTCGCATCTCGAGGATCGCACTCATCGTATCCTGTCCCCTGGCACCCACTACCCTTGCGGGGCGACACTTAAGGAAGCCGGGATCAATTTTGCGCTTTTTTCTCAAAATGCCTCGGCGGTGTACCTGCTGCTATTCGACGAGCCGGATCGGCCACCTACCGATGTCATCCAGATGCAAAATCGAACAAGATACATCTGGCATACCTTTGTCCAGGGCCTCGAAGCCGGTCAACTTTATGCGTACAAGGTTCAGGGCGACTTCAATCCCGCCCTCGGTCTGCGATTCAACGAGCATAAACTCCTGCTCGATCCTTATGCGGCGGCCCTGACCGGGAAATGCATTAACGCGGACAATCTCCTGCTCGGATACGATCCTCAATCGCCTCTCAGGGATTTATCCCTGGATGAGAGAGACAACACGCTTGTCATGCCCAAGTGCATCGTCGTGGACCATAACTTCGAATGGCAGGGTGACCGGCGGCTGGAGTGCCCTTTTGAGCGGCTGATCATTTACGAAGCGCATGTCAAGGGATTTACGGCTGATCCTTCCTCCTGTGTAAGTCATCGGGGGACCTTCCTCGGCTTTATCGAGAAAATCCCCTATCTCCAAGAGCTGGGCATCAATGCCGTGGAGCTGCTGCCAGTCCAGGAAATCTATGTGGAAGATTTTCTGCGGGAACGCGGGATGACGAACTACTGGGGATACAACACGCTCGGGTTTTTTGCGCCGGAATCATCATACAGCACGCTCACCCGGCCCGGATGCCAGGTCGCCGAGTTTAAGACCCTGGTGCGCGAGCTGCACAAGGCCGGCATCGAAGTGATCCTCGATGTCGTCTACAACCACACCGGCGAAGGCAACGAGCTCGGACCCACCCTCAGCTTTCGCGGTATAGATAATCCGTCCTATTACGTCCTTTCCGGCCCGCCGAACCAGTTCCGGCGCTATTACATGAACTACACGGGCTGCGGCAACAGTATGAACCTGGCCAATTCGCAGGTGATCAAGTTCGTCATGGACTCGCTGCGGTACTGGGTCAGCATCATGCATGTGGACGGCTTCCGCTTCGACCTTGCTTCAGTGCTCGGACGGGAAGGCGGCAGCTTCGACCGTTCAGCCGCATTTTTCGACGCGATCTCCCAGGATCCGGTGCTCAGCACTGTCAAGCTGATCGCCGAGCCCTGGGATCTTGGCACCTACCAGGTCGGCAACTTTCCGATCGACTGGTCTGAGTGGAACGGACGATTCCGGGACACTGCCCGGCGGTTCCAGGTTGGCGAGGGCGGACAGATCGCCGAGTTGGGCTGGCGCCTTTCCGGGTCCGCGGATCTCTACGGCGATGACGGCCGCTCTGCCTACCAGAGCATCAATTTTGTCACCTGCCACGACGGGTTCACGCTCAACGATCTGGTTTCTTATAACGAAAAACACAATGAGGCGAACGGAGAGAATAATCTCGACGGCACGAACGACAACCATTCCTGGAACTGCGGGGCCGAAGGAGACCCATCTGAGCCGGGCATCCTTAGCCTGAGGCGGCAAATGGCCAAGAATTTCGCGTGCCTGCTCCTTTTCAGTGCAGGCACTCCTATGATTCTCGGCGGCGATGAGTTCCTCCGCACCCAGAGGGGAAACAACAACGCCTACTGCCAGAACAATGAAATCAGCTGGTTCGACTGGCGCCTTGCAGAAAGGAACGCCGGAATCCGGGACTTTTTCAAAAAGACCGTCGCTCTGACCCGGAGGTATCCCATCCTGCAGCGGCGAAAATTTTTGCTTGGGGAAGACCTCGATAATGACCAGATCAAGGACATCACATGGTATGACACCGGTCTGAATCGTCCGGACTGGAACAATCCCACGGTGCGGACTCTGTGCCTCATGCTCGACGGAGGCGAAGAAAAATCCGAGGCCGGGGACTATCTGCTCTTCCTCATACTCAACGCGGCTCCGTATTTGCAGAAGGTCACATTGCCGCTGATCGAAGGCAAGTGCTGGTATCGGCTCATCGACACCAGTCTGCCGGATGGCGAGGATTTCCTGGAAGCAGGGAAAGAGGTCCGGTTGGACCCGCAGGACCACTACCTGGCAAACGGTCGAACTACCGTCCTGCTGCTGGGCCGGTAATCCGGAACGCAACCAAAAACTGCCACAAAAAGCACGAATCTAATAATCGCCGTACTACCCGGCCGCAAATCTGCCGGATGCGGCGCCGATCAACTCGTTGATTTCTGTGCCGCCCTTTCAGGGCTTTGGATTTCCGGACCTCTACCCAGGGCTTGCGCCCTGGGCTGGGCTGTCTCGCCCTTCCAGGGCTAAGCATTTCACCACTGCCTAAACCCCCGAAGGGGTGGCGCAGCAAAGTCCAGGGCGTGAGCCCTGGGAACGGGTGATCGGGCTGGCAAAAGCCCTGAAAGGGCGGCACAGAGAAAGCACGATGGGGGCACAACATTTTCATACACCTGGGTGCACCCCCGGTGCATGGGCGATTGCGTTGCGGTTTTTGGGCGACGTTTACGCTGCGGCGCATCCTCCGCGGCCGCTTTATTGCAAAGGCCGGGCACGCTCTTTACCGCCCGAACCATGACAGGTATCATTGAATCAATACTCGGGACCAGCTGGTCACATATCAGAAACAGGGACATCGGATGAACGGAGGTTGGAAGCATGGCTGACACTCAGGATAAGACCAGAGCCGCGGAAACCAGTGAAGCGCAGATTGCCGTCCATTGGAAAGAGGAAGAATATTTTTATCCTTCAGAGAATTTTGTGGCGCAGGCCAATCTCGCCGACCCGGCCGTAAACGAGCGGTTCAGCGAGAAGCACTTTCCGCAGTGTTTCGAAGAATATGCCAACATGCTGGATTGGAGCCAGAAATGGCATACGGCTCTGGATACGGACGACCCCCCGTTCTGGAAATGGTTTGTCGGGGGCAAGATCAATGCTGCCTATAACTGCGTGGATCGGCATCTGGCAAAGTACAAGAACAAGGCCGCACTGATTTTTGTCCCCGAGCCTGAGGAAGAAGATCCGGTGACTGTCACGTACCGGGAGCTCTATGTGCGCGTGAATGAAATGGCGGCGATGCTGCGCGACTTCGGCGGATTGAAGGCCGGCGACCGCGTTACCATCCACATGCCGATGGTTGCGGAACTCCCGATCACGATGCTGGCATGCGCACGCCTGGGTGTAATCCATTCCATGGTATTCGGCGGCTTCAGCGGTGAAGCCTGCGGCCTGCGCGCCGCTGACTCCGGCAGTAAAGTGCTCATCTACTCCGACGGCTATTACCGCAGCGGCAAAATGATCGATCACAAGGCCGGCGCCGAGATCGCCATTGCGACCGCGGAAAAGGAAGGCCATGCGATCGAGAAGGTCTTCGTGTGGAAACGGTATCCGGGTAAGTACTGTTCAGCGACACCGATGGTCAAAGGCCGCGACTTTTTCGTAGACGAGGTCCTGAAGGACTATCGCGGCAAGCGCATCGACCCGGTCCCCATGGATTCGGAAGCGCCGCTCTTCCTGATGTACACCAGCGGCACCACTGGCAAGCCCAAAGGATGCCAGCATCGAACCGGCGGTTATCTGGCCTATGCAGCAGGAACATCCAAGTACATCCAGGACATCCATCCGGAAGATGTGTACTGGTGCATGGCGGACATCGGATGGATTACCGGCCACTCTTACATCGTTTACGGCCCGCTGGCAATCGGCGCAACGGCCGTCATCTACGAAGGTGTCCCCGTCTACCCGGATGCTGGACGGCCATGGCGCATCGCGGAGCGACTGGACGTCAACATCTTCCACACATCGCCGACGGCGATTCGCATGTTGCGGAAAGCCGGCAGCGACGAACCCAGGAAATACAAATATCACTTCAAGCACATGACCACCGTAGGCGAGCCGATCGAACCCGAGGTCTGGCGTTGGTATTACGACGTCGTGGGCAAGCGCGAAGCGGTCATCGTGGACACCTGGTGGCAGACCGAAACCGGCGGATTCCTCTGCAGCACCAAACCCGCGCTGGATCCGATGAAACCGGGCAGCGCCGGACCGGGAATGCCCGGCATCTACCCGTTCATTCTCGACGAGCGGGGAAAGGAGATGAACGCGGGGACCGGCAAAGCCGGCAACATCTGCATCAGGAATCCCTGGCCGGGTATCATGCAGACGATCTGGGGTGACCGTGACCGTTTTGTCCGGCAGTACTACGCCAAGTACTGCAAGAATCCTCAAAGCAAGGATTGGCGCGACTGGCCCTATTTCGCAGCCGACGGCGCGTTGCATGCCTCGGACGGCTACTTCCGCATCCTGGGCCGGGTGGACGATGTCATCAATGTGGCCGGTCATCGCCTGGGCACAAAGGAGCTCGAATCCGCTTGCCTTATGGTGCCGGAAGTCGCCGAAGCCGCCGTGGTCCCGGTCGTGGATGAAATCAAGGGTCGCGTTCCGGAAATCTATATCGCCTTGAAGCCGGGTTACGCACCCAGCAAGGAAATCACGGAAAAGGTGATTGCCACAATCGAAACCATGATCGGGAAAATCGCCCGGCCCAAGAAGGTGCACATCGTTCCGGACATGCCCAAGACCAGATCGGGGAAAATCATGCGCCGCGTTTTGGCCGCCATTTCCAACATGATGGACACGGGGGATATCACTACTTTGGCAAATCCGGACGTGGTCGAGCAGATTCGGATTGCGGTTCAAGGGAAGGATAAGAAGACGATCCTGGATGGGCCGGAAGATTTGAAGCAGTTCGGCTCCGTCGACTAAAGGATCATTGCAGCCTTTTGGGGAGTCTTGAAGTTATTTTGGCCTCGAAGACTCAGGGGACAACCAATTACTTGTTGAATGGGGCGAAAATATGCTGGTCCGGGACATCATGAGGAGTCCGGTGGTGAGCATCTCCCCTGGAACTACCCTGGAGGATGCTTATCGAACAATGAATGAGCAGAGCATCCGGCACCTGCCGGTGCTCCATGAGGGCAGGCTGGTCGGCATTGTCACCGATCGCGATCTCCGGCTGGCCACGAGCGCGTTGTCGGCTCTGCCCTTTGCCCCGGGCAGCCGGGTCTCCGCGATCATGTGCCGCGAGCCGCTGACCGCGGATCCCATGGATCCTGTGGAAGACGCCGCGCGCACCATGCGGGAGAGAAAAATCGGCTGTCTCCCGGTGCTGGATGACGAGCGGATCGTCGGCATCATCACGGGCATTGATCTGCTGGATGCCTTGATGCGCATGACCGGAGTGGACAAGCCCTCGGGAACGTCTCGAGGTGCGCTTGCCGGACCGTCCCGGAGAGTTGGCCCGGCTCACCAGTTTCTTGAGTCACCGCGACTTGAATGTCCACTCCATCCTGACCTATCCGGATGCTCCCGGCGTGATCCGGATCGTTCTGCGCGTCGGCTCCATCGAAGTGCGGCTGATCGCCCAGGATCTGCGCCGCTCCGAATTCGAGGTCCTCTGGCCTCCAGAGAAACCATGCCATCGGTAATCTACCACCCGGCGTACCAGAAATACGCATTTGGTGAAGACCATCCGTTCAGTCCAGTGCGTGTCGAGATGACCCTGGATCTGTTGCGCGCGCTGGGTCATGACGTCCAGGTTCTCGCACCGGAGCCCGCCACGCGCGCGGATCTTCTGACCGTGCACGAAGATTACTACGTGCGCCGCGTAGAGGATCTGAGCGTAGGCCTTGCCGTGCCTGACCGCGAGGACTACGGCCTCGACACTCCCGACAATCCTGCGTTTCCCGGCATGGAGGAGGCAGCGCGCTGGCTGGTGGGAGGCACGCTCTGCGGGGCGCGTCTCATTTGCGGGCACGGCGAGAAGCGCGTCCTTCAACTGGGAGGGGGGCTCCATCACGCGCGCCGCAATTTTGCCTCCGGCTTCTGCATATATAACGATCTAGCGATTGCCATCCAGTATCTGATCCTGCAGGGGCTCTGGGTCGCTTACCTCGACATCGACGTCCATCATGGGGACGGAGTTCAGCAGATTATATACGAAGACAAGCGCGTGATGACCATCAGCCTTCACGAATCGGGGAAATATCTGTTTCCGGGGACTGGTGAGATCCACGAACTCGGATTCGGCTTGGGCCGCGGCCTGAAGCTGAACCTACCGCTCGAACCGTTTACCGAAGGCAAGAATTATCTCGATGTTTTTGATCTTGTAGTGCCCCCAGCGTTGCGGCAATTTCACCCCGGAATCATTGTCGTCCAGGCGGGAGCCGACGCCCATTTCGAGGACCCGCTCGCTGATCTGATGCTGACCACGCATGACTATGAACTGATCTTCCGCCGCATATTCGATTTGGCGGATACGTTCACGGCAGGCCGGGTCCTGTTCACACTTGGCGGCGGGTATTCGCTGCGCGCGGCCCCGCGGGTATGGACGATTCTTTACCTGCTGATGCACGACCTGCCGGTACCCCACGATCTTCCGGCGGCCTGGCTGGCGAAATGGTCAAGACAGCTGGGGAACAATCCGGGCCAGACACTGCATGATGCCAGCCTGGGGAATGCGGATGTTCCCAACCGCGAGGAAATCGTGCACCGCAACCTCCAGGTGGCACACCGGCTCCTGGATGGAGCTCGCCACTACTGGTTCTGATGCCGGCAGCTGTGTAGCACAGCTCTTCGTGTACTACTCAAGTATATGTCCTTGCCATTTAGGCATGAAAAACAAAGATCAACGCAGAGGTCACAGAGGGAGCAGAGCGCGCAGAGTTTTTTAATCTTCAAGACATCTGCGCGCTCTGTTCCGAAAATAGGCGGAGCCTTTGGAGTGCGGCGGCATGACGCCGCTTTGTTAGGCTTCAAAGCGGCGTTATGCCGCCGCACTCCAAGGCGCTTCGCGCAACGGCCGTGTTTTTCATGCGCTTGGGTGCGCCCCGGCGCATGAGAGACTGTGTTGAGGCTTTATAGGTTGCGGATATTCCGATTCGTGAAATTCGTGGCTGCTTTTTGTTTCTGACCTTATAATTGAGGCGCCCATGTTCCGAATCATCCCGGAAGGAAAGAACTTTAGCGAGTATGTCCTGCTTCGTGACGGGCAAAGCCTCTGCCTGCGCACGGCCACGCGGGAAGACATCCCTGCCGTCGAAGCTTTCATCCAGAGCGTCTCCCCTCAAAGCCTGCAAATGCGATTCATGGGGGCCGTCTCCTACGTATCGCGCAGCGTGATCGAGACCATGTGCAGCAGCAATCCGCGCGAGAGCCTGTCTATGCTGGCCATTCTTGGCCAGGAGCCCGACTTTCAAGTGGTGGGCATCGGCAACTACGTATCCCTGGGCGTGGCCGGGAAAGCCGAGGTTGCGTTCCTGGTCCAGGATGAGTATCAGGGCCGCGGGATCAGCACGCTTCTTTTGGAGCGGTTGGCGGGCATTGCTGCCGGCAGCGGCTTCCTGGGTTTTGAAGCCGAAGTCCTCTACGAAAACCAGGCGATGATCAACGTCTTCCGCGATTCCGGCTTCGAGGTGCATCAGGCATTGGACAGCGGCAGCATCCATGTGGCATTTCCGGTGAGCGGACTGGCCTCGCTGCGCGAGCGCGTGGAACTGCGCGACCGCATTGCCGCGGCCAACTCGCTGGTATCATTGCTGCAGCCCCGCACCGTGGCGGTAGTAGGCGCGTCGCGCGATCTTTCGGCCGTAGGCAGCCTGATTTTTCGTAGCATTCTGCGCGGCAACTTCAGCGGCACCGTGTACCCGGTGAATAACCAGGCCGGTTCGGTACACGGTGTGCGCGCCTATGCGTCCGTGCGCGACCTCCCTGAACATGCGGATCTGGCAGTGATCGCGGTTCCGGCGGATCAAGTTCTCGATGTGGCCGATGAAGCCCTGCATGCAGGGACGAAAGGGCTTCTCGTTCTGACCTCGGGTTTCGCGGAAAGCGGTGCGGATGGAGCGGCCCAGCAGAAGTTGCTGGTGGAATTGGTGCGTTCCCATGGCGCGCGTCTGATCGGCCCGAATTGCCTGGGCCTCATGAACACCCATCCGGAAGTCAGCCTCAATGCCAGTCTCGCTCCGGTGATGCCGCCGCGCGGCCGCATCGGATTCTACTCGCAATCCGCAGCTTTAGGACTGGTCATTCTGAATTACGCCGCAGAACGAGGGCTGGGATTTTCCACATTCGTCTCGGCGGGAAATCGGGCCGACGTGTCCGGCAACGACCTGCTGCAATTCTGGGAGGAGGACCCTGCCACGGATATTGCCCTGCTTTATCTCGAAACGTTCGGCAACGCGCGCCGCTTCGCCCGCGTCGCGCGGCGCATTTCCTATCGCAAGCCGGTGCTGTGTGTAAAAAGCGCACGCAGCCGCGCCGGCCGGGACATGGCCCGCGCCCACATCGGAGCCGTCGCCCAGAGCGATACTGAGGTCGATGTGTTGTTCCGCCAGGCCGGTGTGATCCGTGCCGACACCCTGGAAGAACTCTTCGACGTGGCTGTGCTGCTCGCGCATCAACCGCTGCCGCGCGGCAATCGCGTGGCCATCATCAGTAATTCCGGCGGCGTCTTGACCATCTGCGCCGATGCGTGTGAGGCCAATGGTCTCGTGGTTGCCGGGCCGGGCACGGTCGACCTCGGGCCGCTCGTCACGGTGGAAGCCTACGAGCAAGCTGTGCTGCAAACCATGGAACATGAGGAGGTCGATGCGCTCATCGCCATGTTTGCCTGCGTCGGCGATTGCGATCTGCAGCTGGTGGGCCGTGGGATTCGCCGCGGCGTGTTGCGTGCCGAGCGAAAAACCGGCATCGCCAAGCCGGCCTTGCTCTGTCTGATGGGAGCGGCGGGCGCGGTCGAATTCGGCGGCGGGACCGCTTCACGCCATGTGTTCCCCGCCTATCGCTTCCCCGAATCGGCGGCCTTAGCCTTATCCCGGGCGGCGCAGTACGCGGCCTTCCGCCGACAGCCGGGTGGGCGCATATTATGGTACGAAGACGTCGAAGCCGGAGCCGCCCGGCGGCAGGTCCAGGCCATGCTGGACAACACCACGGATGAGGTGCTGTGGTTGGCAGGTGAGCAGGCATGGCATATTCTTCGCTTTTTCGGCATTCAAGCCGGCGCGGCGCAAAATGCAAATGCCCTCGCCGATGCCGAACGCGCGCACCTCGAAGTGCGCTCGGATCCCAGTTTCGGGCCGCTGATTTGGCTGTCGCGTGCGGGTAAACCGCCGGTAGTGCGCATCACACCATTGACCGACCATGATGTGCGGGAAATTGTCGAGATTACCGAAATACCGACCGGATGCGGCGTCGAAGAGCTGCTCGGCAGGATCTCTCAAATGATTGAAGAGCTCCCCTGGCTCTGCAGCATGCAGGCTGAGATTTATCGCAGTTTACAGAACCCTGTGTCCAGTCGCGTCGTGCTGGACACCGAGGTAAGAATCGGCTTCTGCCGCCATAGCTGATATCCACGATCGCCAGGTTTTCAAATCCAAAGGAGTCACCCATGTCTCGTGTGCTTCGCTTATCAGCCGCCCTTGCTGTCGTAGTTCTCCTCTTCACAGCTGTGCCGCGCGCCGCGGCACCCCGGCCGCCGTCGATTGCGCAGTTTCTGAAGCCCGGGCTTCCGATCGAGCTGGTAGCCGCACGCAAGGCCGACCGCATCGCCTGGATCGCCTACGAAGAGGGCAAGCGCAATGTCTTCGCCGCGGTTGCGCCAAATTTTGTTCCGGTGCGGGTGACCGCCTACCTCAAGGAGGATGGAACCGAGCTTACAAGCCTGCGCATCTCCGACGACGGCATGATCGTCGTATTTGTGCGCGGGAGCGCGCCCAATAATGTCGGTTGGGTTGCCAACCCGACCAGCAATCCGGATGGCGCCGAACGGGCCATCTGGGGCGCGCGCGTGAACGCTCCGGGCACGGCCTGGCGCCTGGCCGAGGGCAGCAATCCCGAGCTGGCTCCGGACGGCCGCTCGGTCCTCTATGTAAAAAATGGCCAGATCTATCGTGCGCCCGTCGCATCAGGGCCGACGTCCACGTCGATCGACAAGGGGGAGAAGCCGTTCATCGTCGCCTGGGGCGCGAACAGCACGCCGCGCTGGTCGCCCGACGGATCCAAAATCGCATTCACGAGCGATCGCACGAATCACAGCTTCATCGGCATCTATGACATGAAAACTCGTACTGTGACGTTTCTGGCGCCGGGAGTGGACCGCGACACCAATCCGATGTGGTCTCCTGACGGCAAGCGCATCATGTTCGTGAGGCGTCCTGGAATGCCATTCGGCCAGCAATTGCAGGACAGCAGCGTCTCTGGCAGAGGCCCTGGCGCGCCGGCGGCCGCGATTCCTCCGGGAACTGCTGCGGCGCAGAACCCGGCCGCAGGCCGCAGGGGCGGCGCGGGTCAAGGTCAGGGGCGTGGTGCGCGGGGCGGTGAGCCGCCGATTCCGGCCAACGCACCGAACGCTCAGGTGCCCGGCCTCTATCGCGCCGCGTTTGCCGGCGGTTACACGCTGTCGCTGTGGATCACCGACATCGCGACCGGCGATGCGCATGAATTCTGGCATCCGGGGCCGGACGAAAAGGCGTTCATGAGCATTCCTGCCAACCTTCAGCAAGCCGGGGATAACCTGATCTTCGGGTTCCAGCCGCAGGGAGACGAGTGGGATCGCTACTACTCCCTCAGTCTCGCGGGCGGTTCAGCAGCTTCGGTTCAGCTCACGACGACTGACGGGTTGATCGAAAACGCAACCTCCGCAGCGCTCTCAAAAGACGGCAAGATCCTCTACTACTGCACCAACGCCGGCGACATTGATCGCCGCCATATCTGGGCCGTGTCGACCTCGGGCGGCACGCCGAAACAGATCACGACTGGCGACGGCATCGAGAACGTGCCGGTGCCGCTTGCGTCAGGCAGGCTGATTGCAGTGCTCAGCTCTGACCCCAAACGACCGTTGTCGGTCGCATTATGGCTGGCGGCCGGGGATGGCGCGCAAAAAGTGATCTACCCGAAATTGGGCGCGGATTTTCCAATCGCGGATGAGGTCGTGCCCACCAACGTGACCCTCAAAGCCGAAGACGGAATGGAGTTCCACAACCAGCTGTTTCTGCCGAAGGACATCAAGCCCGGAGAAAAGCGGCCGGCGCTCATCTTCGTGCACGGCGGGCCGGCACGGCAAATGCTTCTGGGCTGGCACTACATGGACTTTTATCACGTTTTTTATGGCGTGAATCAGTGGCTCACCAGCCAGGGCTACATCATCCTGTCGGTGAACTATCGCAGCGGCATCGGCTATGGCCGGTCGTTTCGTCAAGCGGCAAATACGGGCGGGCGCGGCAACTCCGAGTACCAGCGACGTCCTGCGGCGCGGCAAGTGGCTCGCAGCGCGCGCCTGATGTCGATACAAAGCGGTTGGGCATCTGGGGATTGTCGTACGGCGGCCTGCTCACGGCGGAAGCCCTCGCGCGCAACTCCGACATCTTCAAGATCGGCATCGATCTCGCCGGCGTGCACCTCGAAGGCAATTCGCTTGATTCAAACGATGTGTCGTACACATCGTCGGCCATCTCTGAGATCGATCGTTGGAAATCGCCCGTCCTGCTGGTGCACGGTGACGACGATCGCAACGTCAATTTCGGACAAACCGTGGGCCTCGTGCAGTTGCTGCGCGCGCGCAATATCTACCACGAGCTGATCGTGTTTCCGGACGATGTGCACGAGACCTTGCTCTACAGCCGCTGGCTGTACACGTTTGACCGCATGGACGCGTTCCTGAAAAAGTTCTTCGGCAATGGGAAATAAGGAATAATCTCTTGCGATTGTCGGATGTGATGTCTATAAATAGCGGCAATAGATTTCGACGAGTTTTTCGCCCGCGACTGGACGACGGCGTGCCGAGTTGATCACTCGTCGGCCGCCTCTAGCCTGCAGAATTCATCAAAGATCAGGAGCAAGCCATTATGCGATGCAGACGATGCGGACAATTCCTGCTGATCATTATGCTTGGTTTATCATGCGACGCCTGGGCACAAGGCGGCAGCGGCCGGGGCGCGGCCACGCAGCAGTCCGGAGCCCCTGGCGGCGCAGCCGGCAGGGGTGCGGCCGCGCAACAGGCCGGGGCGCCAGGGGGCGCGGCGGGCCGTGGCGGAGGCGGAGGCAGCGCGACGATCAATTTCTACAACTACGACACCTCGGCATCCTCGGGGATGGCGATGCAAGACGAGCCGCCTGCCGAGACCCATCAGAAAATTTCGGTCAACGGCGAAGCGCTCGCTTACACCGCGCGCGCGGGCTACCTGCCGCTGCGCAACGCGACCTCCGGACAATGGGAAGCACGCCTGTTTTATACATATTATGCCAAGGAAGGGGTGAGCGATCCTGCCGCACGCCCGGTCTTGTTCTTCCTGGGCGGCGCGCCGGGCGTCGCGACCAGCTGGCAGGAGTTCGGCGGTCTGGGGCCGAAGAGGATGAAATGGGGGGCCGACGGCTCAGTCGGGCTGCCTCCCTACGGCTGGGCGGACAATCCCGACACACTGCTGGGGCAGGCCGATCTGGTTTTCGCAAACCCTGTGGGGACGGCGTACAGCCGGCCCGCCCAACCGAGCCGGGGACCGAACTTCTGGAATACGGCCACCGATATTGCTGCGCTGGGAGAGTTCGTGCGCAGCTTCATGAACGCCTACGACCGTCGGCACTCGCCCGTGTTCCTGGCCGGCGAGGACTTCGGCACGGGGCGGGTCGCGGGTCTTGCCGGCTATCTGCATGAACACCAAATCCCCGTGCATGGGGTGGTATTGTTCTCGATCACACCGGCCGCAGACGCAATCGCCGGTGACGAGCAATACATTACGCTTCTGCCCAGCTTGGTCATGGCCGCCTGGTATCACAAGAAGCTGGCGCCGGAGTTGCAGGCGCTGAGCGCGGAACAGATCGCGGAACAGGCGCGCCAGTTCGCTGCACGCGAATACCTGCACGCGCTCTATAAGGGCGATCGCATGACGCCGGCAGAACGAACCAAAACCCTGGAAAGCCTGTCGCGGTTGACCGGGCTTTCGAGGGCGTTTCTCGTGAACAACAATTTCCGCGTCACGCTGGACCGCTTCAACGGCGAACTCTTGCGCGACCAGCGCCGGTCCCTTTCATCCTCCGATGCGCGCGTGACCGGCTTCGCGCCGGCACCGGGCGGCGGCGGGCGCGGCGGGGGTGGCGGGGGTGGTGCCCCAGCCGCGGTTGACTTTAACCAGAGCAACATTGCGGGTGGCTTCCTGGCGGCCTACGAGGCCTATCTGCGGCGTGAGCTCAGCTTCAAAAGCAACGACATCTTCTATCTGTTGAGCGGAGGTATCGGGACGTTTACCTCGACGGGGAACGATGACTCGAGCCTGGCAGGTGCGTTCGCCCGCAACCCCCGCCTGCGGCTCTTCGTGGGCGTGAACTTCTACGATCTCAATGCGCCGTATTACGCAACCGAGTTTACCCTGGCGCACCTGAATTTGGCGCCGGAGGTCCGTGCCCGCAACATCACCGTGAGTCATTTCGAGGCCGGCCACATGACCTATGTCGACAACAAGTCGCTTGGGAAACTGCACAGCGACCTGGTCAGGTTCATCAGCGATGCGACATCAGCAGCTCGTTAACAAGCGCACGAAACCAAGGAGCAATGCCATGGGATTCAACGGACGATTCAATCCGACACTTTGCGGCTTCGTCATCCTCATCGCGGCCATGGTGGTCGGCGCCTTCGCACAGGGCCGGGGTGCCGGCAGCGCGCCCAACAACTTCTACCGTTTCAATTACAGCCTCGAAGAGATGCAGCCGATCGACTATCCCGCGCAGCCGATCATCACTCATCATCAGATCACGCTGCAAAAGGAGACGATTCAATACACCGCGAACGTCGGCTTCATGCCGATCCGCAACGCCACCAGCGGCGTGAGCGAAGGGCATCTGTTCTATATCTACTATGCCAAGGACGGCGTGACCGACAAAGCCAAACGGCCGGTCTGGTTTCTCTTCAACGGTGGACCGGGCGCAGCCACCATCTGGCTGCACATGGGCGCCTTCGGCCCCAAGATGGTGAAGCTGAATTCGGTCGGCCTGGCATTACCGCCGCCCTATACCTATGTCGATAATCCCAATTGTCTTCTCGATACCGGCGACCTGGTCTTTATCGATGCCATGGGTACGGGCTTCAGCCGCCCGGACCGGCCGACCTGGGGGCCCAACTTTGGCGGCGTGGATAATGATCTGGCCGCTTTCGGCGAATTCATCCGCAGTTTCCTGAACCAATACAACCGCTGGGGCTC
This sequence comes from Terriglobia bacterium, assembly GCA_963739235.1. Lineage (GTDB taxonomy): Bacteria > Acidobacteriota > UBA6911 > UBA6911 > UBA6911 > JAFNAG01. Next base: position 258,486 of record CAVTZY010000027.1, read on the forward strand.
GCCGCTGTTTGTCGGCGGGGAGAGCTACGGCACCACGCGTGCCGCGGGATTGGCCGGATACCTCACCGATCGCGACTGCCCTATCAATGGCGTGATGCTGCTGTCGGCGGTCATTGACAGCAACGCCGGCGCCGGCATCCAGCGCCAGCTCAGCACGCTGCCCACCGAGATCATGACCGCGCACTATCACAAGAAGCTGGCGCCTGAGCTGCAAAAGCTCTCCGCCGGCCAGATCGCCGACCAGGCGCGCCAGTTCGCCTCGGGCGAGTACCTGGAGTACCTTTTTGACGGCGCTCGCGCCACACCAGCCCAGCGAGAGAAAGTGCTGAATAACATGGCGCGCTTAACCGGACTCGCGAAAACATTTATCGATGCCAACGACCTGCTCATCCCGCTGGGACCGTTCAGTACCGAGCTCATGCGCGACCAGCACATGATGACGTCGCGCCTGGACTCACGCCTTGCCGGTTACCAGATCGACGCCGGCTCCACCAGCACGAGCTTCGATTTCAGCAACGCCAACATCGAGAACTGTTTCCTCACCAGCTTCGAGGCGTACATCCGGAATGATCTTAACTACAAAAACGACTCGCTCTATTACGTGTCGGGCAACGCACCGCCGTGGTCGGGCGAATACAACACAGTAGTCAACCTGGAGAACGGATTCGCCAAGAACCCGCACATGCATCTGTTCGTGGGCATGGGATACTACGATTTTGCGTGCCCATTCTATCCCGTGGAATGGACGATCGCCCACCTGAAGGTGTCCGACGCAATCAAAAAGAACAACATCTCCCTCGGCTATTACGAGTCGGGCCACATGGTCTACATCGACCAGCCGTCGGCAGCCAAGTACCACGCCGACCTGATGAAATTCGTGCAGGATTCGCTGGCGAAATAAGACTCAGACCCTGTCATCCCGCCGGCTTTCCATCATCCCTTCCCCATCGCTGTGGGCACCGGGCGCCGCACGGTTCTGCAGTTTCGTAATCGATATTTCCCAATTCCCCTCCGGCGGCAGGTGCCTACTGCGGCAGGGGGCCACTTACTGCCGGACGTTGCCTTTAGGAGTGGAGAACTATATAACTAGATTCCGATGAGCGCCAAACGACGCAAGGATCTTCCATCCCCGAGACACACACACCAAAAGCCCGAGCGGCGAAAAGAGCAGGCTGCGGCCGGCAGCACCAATCGCAGATGGAGAGTGTGGGTTCTCCTGCCGGCATTATTGCTGGCGACACTGGCGGCTTATTATCCGGCGTGGCATGGCGGATTTCTCTGGGACGATGAGGCCCACATCACCCGCAGAGATCTGCGCTCTATGGAAGGATTGTGGCGAATCTGGTTCGACCTGGGGGCGACCCAGCAATACTACCCGGTCGTCCACTCCGCCTTCTGGCTCCAACATAAACTCTGGGGTGACGATACCCTTGGGTATCACCTGGTAAACATAATCCTGCACGCATTATCGGCATTTCTACTGGCAGTAATTTTGCGGAGACTTGCAGTGCCGGGAGCCATGCTGGCGGCGTTCATCTTCGCATTACATCCTGTACAGGTTGAGTCGGTGGCGTGGATCACCGAGTTGAAGAACACTCTTTCGGGAGTGTTTTACCTGGGCGCCGCATTCGCCTATCTGCATTTCGATAGGAGTCGGCGGAAGCAGATGTACGCGCTGGCCCTGGGGCTTTTCGTCCTTGGCCTGCTGAGCAAGACAGTCACTGCCACGCTGCCGGCAGCACTGCTGGTGGTATTCTGGTGGCAAGGCCGGCAGCTGACCTGGCGGCGGGACGTGATGCCGCTGCTGCCATTTTTCGTATCAGGCGCGGCCGGCGGCCTGCTCACCTCCTGGATCGAACGCACACTGATCGGAGCCCAAGGGGTCGAGTTCCAGTTCACGCTGGTGGAACGATGCCTGATCGCAGGACGTGTGATCTGGTTCTATCTCGGCAAACTGCTTTGGCCTGTTGACCTTATTTTCATTTACCCGCGCTGGCAGGTCAACCAGGCCGTATGGTGGCAGTACCTCTATCCGCTCGGCGTAGTCGCTCTTCTGGTGGGCCTCTGGCTTTTGCGGAAGCGCACGCGGGCTCCGCTGGCGGCGGTGCTGCTTTACTTCGGGACACTTTTCCCGCTGCTGGGCTTCTTCAACGTGTTTCCGTTCCGGTTCTCCTTGGTAGCGGATCATTTTCAATACCTGCCGAGCCTGTCGATCATTGTCCTGTTTTCCGCCGGTCTTGCCGGCGCCGCCGGACGATGGAATATCCGGACCCGGCCTGCCCTGGCAGCAGCCGGGATGTTGGTCCTCGTCGGACTGCTGGCCTGTCTGACGTGGAGTCAGAGCCGCCAATATGTCGATGCCGGGATACTCTATCGCACCACTCTCGACCGCAATCCATCGTGCTGGCTGGCCTATAACAACCTGGGCGTCTTGAAGCTCAAAGGCCGGATTTCCGAGGTGCCGGCGGCGATGGAGCAAATCAGGCAGGCCCTGAAGATCAATCCGAACTCCGCCGACGCTCTCAACAACCTGGGTTACGCATTGCAGAGGCTGGATCGTTTTGAAGAAGCGATAACCTGCCACCAGGCAGCACTGCGGCTAATTCCGGATTTCGCCGAAGCCCGTAACAATCTGGGCGTGGATCTTCAGCGGCTGGGCCGGTTCGAGGAAGCGGAGTCTCTATACCGACAGGTGTTGAAGATCAATCCACATCTCGCCGAAGCGCACGATAATCTTGGTGAGGTTTTGCAGAGAAAGGGCAAGATCGAGGAAGCATTGGTGCACATCAACGCGGCTCTGAGGATTGATCCGGACTACCCCGAAGCCCACGACAGCCTGGGCAGCGTGTTGCAGCGGATGGGTAAGATCGAGGAAGCGGTGACACAATACCAGGAAGCGCTGCGGCTCAAACCGGACTACCCGGAAGCACACAACAACCTGGGAGCTGCCCTGTCGCGGATGGGTCGTTTTGAGGAAGCTTTGACGCAACACCAGGAGGCGCTGAGGCTCAAACCGGATTTTGCCGATGCCGACTATAACCTGGGAAACGCCCTGCAGCTGTTAGGTCGGATCGAGGAAGCGGTGGCCCAGTTCAGGGAGGCGCTGAGGCTCGAGCCGCGCCATGTCGAGGCACATAATAATCTGGGAGCTGCCCTGGAATCACTGGGCCGGCTTGAAGAGGCTGTCGCACAATACCGGCAGGCTCTGGAGCTCGAGCCGGGTTCTGCCAAGGCCCATGATAATTTGGGCTACGCCCTGCTGCGCATGGGGCATACTGAAGAGGCGGTAAGCCGCTTTAAGGAGGCGCAGCGGCTTCAGCCGAATTACGCCCCTGCTTATTACAACCTTGGCATCGTCTTCAATGGGATGGGTCGCTTCGAGGAGGCCGTATTTCAATATCGGGAGGCGCTCAGGTATGATCCCGGCTCCGCCGAGGCGCATAACAATCTCGGCGTTGCATTGGAGGGCCTTGGCAGGCTCGCGGAAGCAGTAACGCATTTCGAGGAAGCGGTGCGTCTCAAACCGGGCTTCGCCGAGGCTGGCGCCAACTTGAGCAGGGCGATGAACGCGCTCAAAAAGGGCAAGATCGGTACCAGGCAAAATGACTACCGCCAGGATACCGGACCTTTACGAATTGTTCTTTGAATGATCTTATCTCCCAAGGAGATAGTTCCTTGCCGCCGGACCAATGCCGGCAATAGACAAACCGCCTAAGAATCCCCTACAAATTGGCTGGCCGATCGAGCGCTATTGTCGCTTAATAACTCTAATCGCTTTATACACCAATCACGTTACACCACGGGTCCCGTCCGGCGTGACTGTCTCAAAACCATGCGTCCCTCCGGGACGCATGGAAAGCAGCCGGGGGCGAGCCGCCCAACGGTGCTGCCCCCGGTCACGGTAGGCACAGGATAAGAGCCCTGGAGCGATGGAAGTCATTTGCTTGCATATGTTTTCCATCGCCCCACCAGGGCTGGAATCATCGGCATATTTTCAGGATCATGAGTTTTGAGACAGTCCCGGCGGCCGGGACCTACAATGTGTGGGCCGCGAACGGCAACGAATAATCTCAGCTAATTACTAAAGCACCTGTAAATTAACGCATCGTTATTAAATTCATCTAATTTTATGTTGCGTGGAATTCCAGATGTAGGTATGATCGCGCGACGCTGAGAATTGGGAGTTGGAAGTTCCGGGAGACTCGCTGTTGCGATCTTGGGCAGGGGCGCAAAGGATACTTGATCGGGAGTTCGGCAGGGCGGCAGAGGGAACCGACCGGCTGCCCCGATGCCTGAAGCCAACACTGATTCCAGCTAATCCCCTGGCAATGTCGCAACGATTAGACCATTTGCTCCAAGCATCGGTGTGAAAGCGGAGCTTGTTGGCATTCGCAGTTCACAGCTGACTCCTTGATTGGCTGGATGTCTTTCGGAAGACAGAAAGGCTCGAGGAATAAGGGCATGTGAGAACGGGGCCGGGCCATCTTGAATGAGTCTTTTATCAACTCCTAAAAAATCCAAGGAATGCACATGAACCACTTTATATCCAGGCTGTTTTTAGTAACGCTTCTGATCGCATTAGGCAGCTTGCTCGGTTTTGGACAAGGCGGCGGCACGACCTCGTCCCTTACCGGAGTAGTTGTTGATGCGAGCGGAGGTATCATCCCAGGTGCAGAGGTCGTGATCAAGAACACCGCCACGAGCGCGGAATTCAAGACTGTCACAGCCGACAATGGGACCTTCTCCGTCCCGGCCCTGAGTGGCGGGACATATTCCGCTACCGTCACTGTGCCGAACTTCAAGGTAGCGGTTGTAAAGGATATCAAGCTCGAGGTGGGCGTGCCGGCCACAATCCGCGTTGTTTTGCAGGTCGGCGGCGTGACTGAAACCGTCGTCGTCGAGGCCGGCGCCGAAATGGTGCAGTCGCAAACGGCGAGCATAGCCACAACTATAAACACCACCCAGATCATTAACCTCCCCACAGGGAGCCGCAGCGCGCTCGAAGCCATCATGAGCCTGCCGGGCATCAATGTCTCGGGCACCAGCACACGCGAGGCCCGAGTCGTGGGCTTGGACGAGAGCATGGTGAATATCACCATCGACGGCATCAGTTCGCAGGACGGCTTCCAGAAGACGACCGACGGCATGTTCAGCCGCGTTCGTCCGGGTGTTGATGCCATGGAGCAGGTGACCGTTTCCACGGCCACGCCGGGCTCCGAAAGCGCCGGTTCAGGCGCCGTCCAGATCAAGTTCGTCACCCGCTCGGGAAACAACGATTACCACGGCAGCCTCTACGAGTATCTGCGCAATCCGATTTTCAATGCCAACTCGTGGTTCAATAACCGCGACATCAAGGCGCCCGCGGGCGAGAATCCCCTGACCTGGAAGTCGCCTCCCGACCAGACGAAGCAGAATCAATTCGGCGGCCGTGTCGGCGGCCCCATCCGGCTCCCGAAAAAGCTCTTCGGCCCACTGGGCTTTGATGGCCGTGACCGGATCTTCTTCTTTTTCAACTACGAGGAACTGCGTCAGCCGGGCTCCGTCACCCGGAACAACCAGACGATTTTTTCTCCTCAGGCGGAGCTGGGCAATTACCTGTATTCCGTGGGAGGCGTCACCAACAGTGTGAACTTGTTCGGTCTGGCGGCCGCCAATGGCCAGGTTTCCACCTGGGATCCGATCGTTCAAAAACTGCTGGCTGACATACGCACGTCTACGGCGCAGGGGACCATCAGGACCAATAATGACCCTCTGTTTCAGACGTTTGCTTTCACGCTCCCGATGCAGACCAAGTGGCGTTACGTCACCAGCCGCTTCGACTTCAACATCACCAGCAAGCATCGCCTGGAGTTCACGCAGAATCACAACAAGCTCTTTGCTTATCCCTACGACACCACGAACAATCTCCAGCCGAATTTCCCTGGCATGCCGAACTGGGGCGTCCAGGGGGGAACCGCCTCAATGGTTCGCTGGCGCTGCGTTCGACCGTGACGCCCAGGATCGTCAACGAAGTGCGCGCAGGCGTGTCCGGCGGGAGTACCCTGTTCAGTCCGAACCTGAATCCCGGCATGTTCAATGGTCCGGTTGCCAACATGGACAACTATGTGGTCAGTATCAGCGCGCCGGGGATCACCAACCCTTACGTCACGTCTACCGCCAGCCGCCGCAATGCACCGTCCAAGGTGGTCGAGGACACCCTGTCCTGGAGCAAGGGATCGCACAGCCTCAGCTTTGGTGTCAACTGGTCCAAGTACAGCGTGTGGCTGTTGAGCACCAGAACCGTGCCGACCATCGGCCTTGGCACCGATCCGACCTATGACCCGGCAAGGACCATGTTCGACACGTCGAACGGGCCGAAAAACTTCCCGGGTTCAAGCTCAGCTCAAAGAACGGCCGCCCAGAACATGTATGGGGTTCTGACCGGGCGCGTCACTTCCATAAGCGGCACGGCCTATCTGAGTGAGACGACCAATAAGTACGAATTCCTCGGGAACACCACTACTCGCGGGCACTACCAGGAAATGGGCTTTTTCATACAGGATGCCTGGCGCGTGCGCGCCGGTTTGACGCTTAACTATGGTGTGCGCTGGCAGCTGGCCCTCCCCTTTGTTTCCGAAAACGATACCCTCTCGACGGCAACCCTTGCCGATGCCTGGGGGGTTTCGGGGATTGGCAACCTGTACAAGCCCGGCACCATGCCCGGCGTAGTGTCGAAGTTCATCCAATTCAAGGCAGGCACCGATTCATACGCCACCCAATACAAGGACTTCGCGCCCAGTTTCGGCTTTGCCTGGAGTCCCGGATCGAGAAAGGGATGGCTTGGCAGGATCATCGGTGACAGCGGTAAGACCGTGGTTCGTGGCGGTTATGCGATCTCCTACAGCCGGATGGGGATGAACACTTATCAAGGTATATACACCGGCAACCCCGGCGGGTCCCTCACCGCCGCCCGCAATGTATCCAGGGGAAACCTGGTGACCGGGACCGATACCTGGCCGCTCTTGTTCCGGGATCGGAAGACTAATACTCACCTGCTCGATCCGGGGACGTTCCCAGCGGCGCCGACCTATCCGCTTACCCTGGCAGACTCGAGCAATCCCAACGGCTATTCGGACACGAGTTCGATGACGGTTTTTGATCCCCACATAAAGATGCCTTACGCTCAATCCTGGACGTTCGGCCTCCAGCGCGAGATCGGAAGAAGCACGGCCGTCGAGCTGCGCTATGTTGGAACCCGCGGCCTTCAGGGATGGACTACGTACAATCTCAACAGCACTGAGTACAACCTCGTTCAAAACGGATTGCTCGATGAGTTCAAGCTGGCGATGGCGAATCTGAAGGCAAACGTTGCGGCCGGAAAATCTTCGTCGGGCTTCAAGTACCTGGGGCCGGGAACCGGCACCTCCCCGCTGCCGATCTCTCTCGGATTTTTCAGCGGTTATACCGCCGCCCAGGCTTCGGATCCGACGAAGTACACCAGCGCCAATTTCACCGCCACCACGTTTGTAAACGCGCTCAACGCCATCAATGCTAACCCGCAGACCTACGCGAGCAATATGCGCGGCAATGCTACCTATCGCGCCAATGGTCTGGCAGTCGGATATCCGGCCAACTTCTTCTACACCAATCCAAACCTGACTGGCGGTGTCACGATCCAGGGCAATGGCGGCTGGACGCGCTATGACTCGATGGTGGTCGAACTGCGCCGGCGCATGACCAAGGGACTGATGGTTCAGGCCAATTACGTCTGGGCCAAAAACTTTGTCTCGTCGCGGATCTCGTTAAGCCGACCTTGGGTCAATGATCTCGGCAGCACCGTGCCGCATACTTTCAAAGTCAACTGGATTTACGAACTGCCGGTTGGGAAAGGCCGTACCTTTGCCTCCAACGTCAACCGTTTCTTGGATCGCATTATCGGCGGCTGGGATTTGTACGGCATCGCCCGCATCCAGAGCGGCGATATGAATGATTTCGGCAACGTCACCTTCGTCGGTATGACGGATAAGGACCTTGCGAGTGTCTACAAGCTGCGGTTTGATGACGCGAAGGGAATCATCTACTACCTGCCCGACGACATCATTCAGAACAACATCCTTGCTGCCAGTTTTTCGGCGACTTCAGCGACCGGGTACAGCGGAGCGGCTCCTACCGGCCGCTACATCCAGTCCGCCAGAGTCGGTTGCGTGGCGGTATTCTCCGAAGACTGCGCGCCACGCCACCACTACGTCAGGGACCTGCCGTTCAAAGAGTTCGAGCTGAGCCTGGTGAAGCAGATCAGGTTCACCGAGCAGAATAACTTTGAGATGCGCGCCGAATTCCTGAATGCGTTCAACACAGTAAACTTCAGCTTGGGCACCTGCGGCAACAGCAGCAGCTTGACCCAATGCCAGACGACCACTGGCCTGAGCACTCCTCGAAGAGTCCAGATCGTCATGCGTCTGAACTTCTAATTGCCCACCATTGAATAAGGGAGAGGGACATGGCTCCACCATGTTCCGCTCCCTTGATGGATATCCGGACGGGGCTCGACACGTTCTCGCAAGGCCCCATTAATCAATGTCTGATAGTTCCCTCTGTCAGTAGCCCGCACTCGATTCAAGAAAGTGATATTCACCGTCCAGGACGCCTGACATCTTTCCCACCTCAGCCGCAATAGGATCACTGATGAACGCCTGCGCTCTCTCGAGGCTAGTCACCTCGAACAGAAAAAACACGTTATCAGGCTCCACGGTCTCTCGCCAGAGATCTCTTAGCTGAAGGCCCGCGGCCCGAGGCGCCGCAGCGTGGGAATCAAACACGGCCTTCCACGCAGAAAAATCAGCGACTCGATTTCGTCACAGCATCATGAGCATTGCAAACTCCTCTCTGGAACGGCGGCGCCATATGATCCCTAGGCGCAGCCTTTGCAGAATTTTTCTGGCGCGCTCAACCAGAATGTCGGCCGCGGCGGGGCTGAAAACGCTGCGCGCAACCTCATACCCGCCCTCCTGGTATCGATGCCCGGGTGGGAGATATCCATTGCAATTCGTGATATGGAATCCCGCGGAGGAGCAAATCGGGAGGTCCCAGGTTGTCGCCATTCCAGAAAGAGATCAGCCTGATTGCCTAACATCAAGCCTTCAGGCGCTCGATTCCAGGGAAACCGTCGAAGCCCGCATCAAAACTCATGATTCGGCGTACTCCGCGCTGCTCCATTACCGCGAGGTGAATGGCATCGCGTGGCGACAGGCGCCTGTTGCCCAGGACAATCTCTTTCGCACGTTCGGCGGCAGATACGTCAATCGACAGAACCTCATCCACTATGCCCAGAAGCGCATCGAACGCAGGTTGAATTGCATCCCGGCGATCCATGGCTGCATAACGATGGAGTATCTCCTGCAACACCTCGGCATCGGTAAGCAATCGTTCCCGTTCGGTAAGGCATTGTTCGATAAGCCGCCGGCTATCGGCTTTGTGCGGATGGGGCGCCCCGACCAGGTACATAGGGATGTTGGAGTCGATGAAAATCACGGTCTCTCTCCGTTGCCGTACCCCTGTTCGATTTCCGCGATCATTTGATCAATATCCCCTGTGGGATAAGAATGCCTGGCGGCCGCTCGCACCACTTCAAGTTTCTTCTTGATATCGCCCGAAGGCTCGCGGCTTCTCGCCACCCGCAGAGTCTGGCGCACCCATTCGGCAACGGTCATTTTCTGAGCGCGCGCCACCCGTTGAATCTCGCGTAGCTCGGTCTCATCCAAGAGTACCTGCAGTCTTTTGCTCATATATGGAGTATATCTGACTCATGTTGATGAGTCAATTTGCTTTATCGGCATTCACCACCATGGTCTCTCCCGGACAGGTTCTGTGCCATGGTTCTCGAGATCGGCTCCTACGACTGCTGACCACCGGATTGCTCCTCTCAAACGCGTGGTGCGCACCCGGGCCCATGAAAATCAATGGCCTTTATAAAGCAGCCACGAACAGCACGAATAGGTAGGAAATTCGTGCCATTCGTGGCCGCTTTTGCTGTTTTGACGCGAGCTATTTTCGAAGATGGTGTAAGATCAGCCGTCGTATTCAATCGTTTCATCCGTTCCGGCGACCCCGGAATCCTTTACTCACATCTAAACAAGGAGGACTCTGCATGACGCTTACACGCATGCGGTCTCTATCTCACCGTGCCAGATGGCGGATCAACACCCTGGCCTGCATGGCAATCTTGATCGCAGCATCTGCGCCGCCGGTGAAGACGGAAGAACCATTGGTGTTCGCAATTACCAGCGCGAAGATTATCCCGGTGGCGGGTGCGCCCATCGAGAAAGGTTCGATTGTGGTGCGGCGCGGAATCATAGAGGCCGTGGGAGCCAACGTCACCATCCCCCGCGACGCGCGCGTGATCGATGCCGCCGGTCTGACGGTGTATCCTGGGTTGATCGATGCCTTTTCGGACATCGGATTGGAGGAATCAACCGCGGCGCGAGGGGCTACAGCTGTGGCAGCTACGCCTGCTCCGGGACGCGGCGCACAACAGGCACAACCGCAACAGCAACCCAACATACCTCCCGACGAACGGCAAGGCCTGACTGCTTATCGACGGGCGTTTGAAGAGATCAACCCGGCCAACCGCAAGATCGAATCGGCACGCGCGGTTGGGATCACCACGACATCGGTCATGCCGCGCCGTGGGTTTTTCCCCGGTCAAGGCTCTCTGGTAAATCTCTCAGGGCCGGAAGTCAGCCAGATGGTGATCAAGCCATCCACATCTTTCTTCATTAATCTCGCCGGCAGGGGCAGCGGGGGAGGAGGCGGGGGTGGCGGCGCCTACCCGGGATCGCTCATGGGTATTTTGGCTTTCGTGAAGCAGACGCTGCTGGACGCGGATCAGTATGCCGCGGCCTGGAGCATCTATCGTGCTAATCCCGGCGCGGAACGCCCGGAGTACAGCCGTGCGCTCGAGGCGCTGCAGCCGGTTTTGAAACGCGAGGCGCCGGTAATTGTACCTGCCAACTCGCCGGCGGAGATTCAGCGCGCCCTGGACCTCGCGGATTCCTTCAAGCTTGACCTGCTGCTCATGGGCTGCGCTGAAGGTGGCAAAGTTGCGTCCGTTCTGAAGAGCCGCAACATCCCCGTGCTGCTGGCGGTCAAGTACCCGGATCGCCCCGCCAGTACGGATCCGGAGTTCCGCGAGGAACTGGACAGCCTGCGGCGCAGGGTGGAGGCACCGGCTAACGCGGCCGTGCTCGCCAAGGCCGGAGTGCGTTTTGCCCTGGTCTCCGACGACATGGCCAATCCGCGCGATTTCATCACCAACGTGGGCCGTGCCATCGAAGCCGGGCTCGACAGAGATGTTGCGCTCCGGGCTCTGACTCTGACTCCGGCAGAACTGTTGGGTGTGTCGGATCGTCTCGGCTCAATTGAAAAAAACAAGACTGCGAACCTGGTTCTGGCCACCGGCGACATCTTTGACCAGAAAACCCGCGTGAAGTATGCATTCGTTGACGGGCGGAAATTCGACATCGTGGAACCACAGCCCTCGCCCTCCGGCGCGGCGGGGCGCGGCGGCCCGGGCCGTTGAAACGAAGGAGAGAACTATGCCAAATAAACTCAAACTTCACATCAAGATACTCTTCATTCTGACGGTCCTCGCCGTGGTGTGTGCGGCATGGGCCCAGGTGGGCAGTTCAGGCGTCGTGCTCATCAAGGATGCGACTGTCCTGACGGTTTCGCACGGCAACATCGCGAAGGGATCGATACTGATCCGGGACGGCAAGATCGCCGAGGTCGGACCCAATGTCACAGCTCCTGCCGGGGCTACGGTGATCGACGCCACCGGACAATTCGTAATGCCCGGCATCATCGATCCGCACTCGCACATTGCCATCGCCGGCGGAATCAACGAAGGGACCCTCGCAGTCACTTCCATGGTCGCAATTGAAGACGTGCTGGATCCCACGGATATCAATATCTATCGCGAGCTCGCCGGCGGCGTAACGACCACGCTGACTTTGCATGGCAGCGCCAACCCGATCGGCGGCACCAACGCCGTCATCAAGCTCCGCTGGGGCAAAGACGCCAAAGGGCTCCTGTTCAAGGGCGCCAAGCCCACCCTCAAATTCGCGCTCGGTGAGAATGTCAAACGGAGCGGGGCAACCGCAACCCGCTACCCGGCCACACGGATGGGGACCGAGGATGTGATCCGTACGGCCTTCATCGAAGCGCGCGATTACATGCGCACGTGGGATGATTTTAAAAAACGCGCCGCGGCAGGCGACAAGACGGCGGTGCCTCCGAAGAAAGACCTTAAACTGGAGCCGCTCGCGGAGGTGTTGCGCGGGGAGCGTACCACCAACGTGCACGGTTATCGCGCCGACGAAATGCTCATGATGCTGCGCCTGGCGGACGAATTCGGGTTCAAGGTCAACTCCTTTGAGCACGGGCTCGAAGCTTACAAGATCGCCAAGGAGATCGTCGCCCACGGCGCCATCGTCTCCACCTTCTCCGACCAGTGGGCCTATAAAATCGAGGCCTATGATTCCATCCCCTACAATGCCGCGGTCATAACCCGCAAGGGCGGCGTGGCCTGCATCAACTCGGACAGCGCCGAAGAGGCACGCCACCTGAACCAGGAAGCCGCGAAGACCATGAAATACGGCGGGCTGAGCGAGCAGGAGGCGCTGGCGCTGGTGACGCTCAACCCGGCAAAGGAACTGCGCATCGACGACCGGGTCGGCACCGTCGATACGGGAAAGGACGCGGACCTCGTCATCTGGAATCACCACCCCCTCAGTGTCTACGCGGTGGCGCAGAAGACCATGATTGACGGAGAGATCTACTTCGACATGCAAAAGGACCAGGAGATGCGCAAGCGTATGGAGGAAGAGCGCAAGTCACTCGAGGCCCTCGACAAAAAGAACGCGCCGCAGGGACGCGGTCGCGGAACCGCGCCGGACAATTCCATCAACAAGATTCCTTATCGCCAGGATTAAAGGGGGAACATCATGGCCAGATCTTCGAAGCGTTATTTGATCCTCTTCATCAGCATGGCCGTGCTCGCCGCAGCCCTTTTCCTGTCCGCGGCGGACAACCGCGCCTACGTGATCCAGAACGTCAAGGTTAATACCCTGTCTTCAGCCGGCATTCTGGACCGCGCATCCGTAGTAGTGGTGGACGGCAAAATCACGCAAGTCGGCAAGACGGTGAAAGTGCCGGCCGGCGCACAAGTCATCAAGGGGGATGGGCTCGAGGTCTATCCGGGCATGATCAATGCCTGGGGCAACATTGGGCTCACGGAGGTTCCGGCCGTCAACGTCATGAACGATTCGACCGACCTCGGCACCTTCAAACCGCAGCTGCTGGCTTTCAGTGCTTTCCATCCCGCCAGCGAGCTCATCCCGGTTGCACGCGTGAATGGCATCACTGCGGCCATCAGCGCGCCTTCGGGCGGCATCATTGCGGGCCAAGCCAGCCTGCTTCATCTGGACGGCTGGACCGCCGATGAAATGGCGGTGCTGAAGTCCGCCGGCATGGTGATCACGCTGCCCAGCCTGGCCGGCGGCAGGGGCGGACGCGGCGGCGGGACGGCTCTCCCGGGCGGCGCGCAGGCGGCCGATGCCGCGCGTGCCCAGCAACAGCAAATTAGCGAACTCTCCGAACTTCTGGAGAAGGCGCGTCACTATGCAAATGCCCGGGAAGCCAATCCTGCGACGGAGCGTGACCGCGCACTGGATGCGCTCGCGCCGGTTGTGAAAGGACAATTGACGGCTTTCATGCAGGCCCAGACCGCGCGCGATATCCGCAATGCGGTGGAGTTCGCCAAGAAGGAGAACCTGAAGTTCGTCATCCAGGGCGGCCGAGAGGCCAACAAGGTGGCGGATCTGCTCAAGAAAGAGAATGTCATGGTGATCCTGGATTCCATCGTCGCACTCCCAACACGCCAGGACGATCCGTATGATGCGAGGTTCACACTGCCGAAGGAACTGGCCGCCGCGGGCGTGAGGTTTGCCCTGACTTCGCCGAGCGCCGCGGATGTGCGCAATCTCCCTTATGAGGCTGGGTTCGCACAAGCCTATGGGCTATCCCATCGAGGAAGCCCTGAAAGCCGTCACGATCTATCCGGCCGAAATCCTCGGGGTAGCCGACAAAATCGGCACCATCGAGCCCGGCAAAATCGCTGATCTGGTGGTAACGGACGGCGACTTGCTGGAAATCAGGACCCAGGTGAAGAACCTGTTCATCGCCGGCAAGGATGTCAGCCTGGAAACCAAGCACACCCTGCTTTACAAGAAGTACATGGACAGGAAATAACCTCAGCACCAAAGGAGGTGAACCAGGGATCAGGTCTGGATAGTTTTATTTTCCAGGCCTGATCCCTGTAGTGCATTGATAAGGCAAATTCCTTCTCTCGCCCTTTCAGGGCTCTGAATGGTATTCCCATACACCCCGGGCGGCGCTTCGCTTGCCCGGGGCTACTATCCTGCGCCCCGCCGGCGCGCGCCGGCCCCATAGAGAATCCTAGTGCCAGGTATGGGAAATTACTTTTGCTGAAGCCGGGCACAGAATTGGCAAGCCTGATTACCAGATGACTTTCACACCATGGACCTCGGAACGAAGCAGCCGGCTGAGATCGTTAAGGCTCGTATCTCCGTACTTTCCTGCGATTCTGCGCACTAGCGGGACACGTACGCCCAGAAAGACATCGCCTTCCCCATATCCGCCGGGAGCGGCTCTAAAGAACCACTTGAGATCCTTAGCTTTTTTGTCATCCGCATGCTTCCGGAGCTCGCTCCGGATGAGTGCAATCCGGTTGCCACTCATGCCGCAACACTTGCCTCCAATATAAGGATAAAGGAGTAATCCGATCTCACCGAAGAAAACCGCGCACTTCGAAGGTTATGGAATCCAGAGTATGTGCGGAAGCGTCGACCAGAGTTAGCGCGTGTTTCCCGCGTATCGGAGTCCACAGTAGCAGGGCGCCGGCGCCGCCGATGTCGTGTCCGTCCAGTATCCAACGCAGGCGATCGTCTTTCGGCAGGGCTTCAAAAAACAGTTTCTGCTCCTGCACGGGGATGTCCGGGTCCAGGGCGATTACCGTCCCAGCGGCCGGATATACGATGTGGAATCCGGGATTCTCCTCGCCCGGCGCTACCGCCTGTTCGGTGCCTTTCAAAAACCACTCCTGCCTGATGTTGTCCTGCGCCATCTTCATCGCAACGACGCCAGCCGGCGGTTTGGGTGCCCTGCTGGTGCGGTGACGATGGAGCCAGTTCATGATTTCCACCCACACAGGCGCGGCACCGGTGATGCCGCTCACGTTCCACATCGGCGCGCCCGAAAAATTGCCGGCCCACACCGCGACGGTAAACTCATCCGAGAATCCGGCGCACCAGTTGTCACGCATGTCTTTGCTCGTGCCGGTTTTGACTGCGGTCCAGAAGCGCGTCGATAGCGGACTCTCGAGACTGAAGGTCTGGCTGCGGCTCTCGCGGTCACTTAGGATATCCGCCACGAGATATGCCGCGGCCGCCGACATGACCCGCCGTTCGTGGCCTCCGGGCTCATCGAACGTGAGACGCAGAGGGCTCCAAATGCCGCCGTTTGCCAGGCTGCGATAGGCGTTAGCCAATTCCCAGAGGCTGACATCGGCAGCCCCGAGAGCCAGCGATGCGCCGTAGAAATCATCGGACTGCAGCTTGTCGAAACCGGCGGCGCGCAGCACCTTCAAGCCGGCTCCCACTCCGATGAGGTTTAATGTTTTGACGGCCGGGACATTCAAAGACGAAGCGAGAGCAGTGCGGGCAGTGACCGCGCCGTGGAACAGTTTATCGTAATTGCCGGGACGATAAATTCCCCCCATGGCCGGTAAATCCAGAGGGCTGTCGTCAAGCAGCGAAGCTGCCGTCAGCACATGCTGTTCGAAAGCGGCGCCATAGATGAACGGTTTCAAAGTAGATCCTGCTTGCCGCAATGACTGGATCCCGTCAACATAGCGCGCGCTTCCCTGGTCTCCGGCGTTGCCCACATACGCCAGGACTTCACCGGTGCGGTTTTCGACCACCAGGACGGCTCCGTCGCGCACGTTCTGCGCGCGCACCGTTATCAGATGCCGGCGCAGGGTTCCCGAGGCGAACTGCTGCAGACTACGGTCGAGCGTGCAACAAATCCGGCTGGCGACGCGCGCCCCGTTCTCGTGCACTTCCCCGAACAGGCGCTGCGCGACATGCGGCGCCAGTGAAGCTTGCGGCTGGATAAAATAGGGATGAGAAAGTGCTTCTCCAGTCCGGGTGGAGATCTCCGCGGGATTGATCCCGAGTTTCATGGCAGCGGCAAGCGTGCAGGCTCTCCTGATCACCTGGTCGATGTCGGCATTCGGAGAACGCACCAGGGCGGCAAGAACTACCGACTCCACATCGGTCAGCCCATGCGGCTGTTTACCCAGGAGACCGCCGGCTGCCGCCGCCAATCCCTGCAGTTCGCCCCGAAAAGTCACGAAATTCAGATAGGCTTCCAGGATCTGAGGTTTGGACCAGCGCCGTTCCAGCGCACGTGCGCTGCGTATTTGCTGCCATTTCTGCCAGAGGGTGCGGTGCTGCTTGTAGGGACGCAGCTCCTCATCCAAATGTGCAGCGAGTTGCATCGTAATGGTGCTGGCGCCGCGCGCCTCGGATCGGAAAACGCCGGCCAGTGCTCCGGCCATCGAAGCCCAATCGACACCATGATGCTGATAAAAGTGCCGGTCCTCCGCATACAGGATCGCAGCCGTCAGGGCCGGTGAAACGTCCTCCAGCGGCACCTAGTCCCAAAGCCAGCGTGATTTTTTAAGCGAAAGGATGAAATAGACCTGGAATGTGCATCATTATTGGTTATAATAGGAAGTTGCACATTGCCAATACAACCAAAAGGAGTACATTCCAGGTGAACAAAAGAAACCACAAAATCTACCTCAAAGACAAGCAAAATCTCGAAGCCCGATTGGAACGGAAGCAGTTTCCAGACCAGCCAGATCCCATGTTCAAAGACTCGAACATCCATTACGAGATTTCCGAGAGAACCCGTGCCGTCGGCTGCGGCGGCATCGGGGCTATGCACAAGCTGGTATGCAAGCTGGGATTGGATGGGGCGATCAACCAGAACGTCATATTGCTCCAGGTCCACGTTCCGTATTGGGAATCGGATCACGTGTTGAACATCGCCTACAACGTGCTCACCGGCGGCACCTGTCTGGAAGATATCGAGCGGCTGCGCAATGATGAGACTTATATGAACGCCCTCGGAGCCGACAGAATTCCGGATCCCACCACGGCGGGAGATTTCCTGCGACGATTCGACGAAGAGTGGATATTCGGGCTCCAGGAGACGTTCAACGAAACGCGGCGCAAGGTTTGGAGTTTGCAGGATGGTTCCTTCCGGAAGGAAGCCATCATCGATGTGGACGGCACGGTTGCCGAAACTACAGGCCAATGCAAAGAAGGAATGAACATTGCCTATAACGGGATCTGGGGCTACTCTCCGTTGATCGTGACTCTGGCCAACACAAGCGAGGTTCTCTATCTGGTAAACCGGCCCGGCAACCGCCCCTCTTCCGACGGAGCTGCTGAATGGATGGACCGCGCGATTGATCTCGTGGATCCGGTGTTCCAGAAGGTCTGGCTGCGGGGCGACACGGATTTCTCCTTGACCAGCAACTTTGATCGATGGGACGAGAAGGCTGGTTTTGTCTTCGGCTACGACGCCAAAAAGAATCTCGTCGACATGGCGGATGCCCTGCCGGCGGGCCATTGGCAGGTGCTCCAACGGCCTCCGCGCTATGAGGTCAGGACCGAAGAGAGGCGCCGTCCTGAGAACGTGAAGGAACAGGTGGTCAAGCAAAGGGAGTTCGAGAACATCCGCCTGGAGAGTGAGCAAGTTGCCGAGTTCGACTATCGACCGGGGCACTGCAAAAAGACCTATCGGATGGTTGTCGTGCGGAAAAACCTGACGATTGAAAAGGGAGAACGCCGACTGTTCGACGATGTGCGATATTTTTTCTATATCACCAACGATCGCGCAATGGGCATGCAGGAAGTCGTCTTTTTCGCCAACGACCGCTGCAACCAGGAAAACGTTATTGGCCAACTCAAGAACGGCGTCAATGCATTGCGCATGCCCTCGGACGGTTTGGTGTCGAATTGGGCTTACATGGTCATCGCCGCACTGGCATGGAATCTGAAAGCTTGGTATGGCCTGGTGACCCTGTCGCCCGTGACACGCCGGGACATCTTGCGCATGGAATTCAAGCGATTCCTGGCGAGCTTCATCCAAATACCATGTCAAATTG
The DNA here is from genome assembly GCA_963739235.1 of Terriglobia bacterium. Classification (GTDB taxonomy): domain Bacteria; phylum Acidobacteriota; class UBA6911; order UBA6911; family UBA6911; genus JAFNAG01. The sequence goes on from CAVTZY010000027.1 coordinate 276,781, forward strand.
TGCAGACTGGCCGGCGCCTGATATTTCGTATTCTCAGTTACAGCAAGCATCTGGAAGCGTTCTTCTCCACGTTCGACCGAATACGGGAGTCAAGTTTTCATGATCCAGGGCGTCGGCAATATCCCGGTTTGCCGGCGCAAATGATAAAAAGGGAGAAAGGGGCGCATCGAAGACAGACAAGCCAAATAAAAAGGTAGAGAACAGGAGGCGGAAGTCTGTCTTCAATGTGTGTTGTTGTGTCAATGGGCAAAAATCAGGGCGGGGAAAATGGCCAGCGATTACGAAGAACTACGACCCCCGCGATCATGTTCAAACCTCGCTTGTTTTGGGCCTAGTCCAATCTTCTCGCACGGTTATCGGTCCTGCGCTCCTGGATGATTTCTCCATGACGATCCAGCAGGATCGATTCCGAGCGGCTGTGGGAGGCGCGCACCTCTTCAAACGAAGGTGCTCCTGACTGGCGCGGGAAAAAAGTGAGCAGCAAACCGGCCAGGATGACCGCAACCATTGTCGGAATTGAAATGAAAAATATCCGCCTTCTCATATTCCCTGAAAAGGAATTGTGGTCTTGACCTGAATGGTGCTCAGTTAGGAGTGCCCCAATCACCCGTTAGCTCCGCCAAATCAAGTGATTAAGCCCTGAAGGGGCGGGGCAGCAAAGCCCAGGGCGTGAGCCCTGGGATCATGATCATCCGGGAGACCAGCCCTGAAAGGGCGGCGCAGGCTGCGTCGCCCTTTCAGGGCTGATTTCTTGCCCTACGTCAGTTCCCAGGGCTTGCGCCCTGGGCTTTGCTGCTGGACCCTTTCAGGGTCCCAATTGAAATCCTTATCTAAGCGCCATTCGGTCTTGACCTTATTTCACCTGGATCGTGGCATTCGGAATTTCGCCGAACATTTCCGGGGCGTACATGGCCTCCACGCGCGTGGGGGGAAGCTGAAACTCGCCGGCATTGTTGAGCCGGATTGTGTATTCCACGCTCCAAGATCCTTTGGGCACATATCGATAATAGGCACGATACGATTCAAACGATCGCTCTTCGAACGCCGGCCACGTCCAGCCCGTGCTTTCCTCCCCTCGGGTGGCCAGGCTGGAGCTTCCCCCCAGTCCCGAACCAAGAATAGTTGACCCGGCCGGCACCGGATCGTTCACCACAACCCAAGTCATATCAGCCTGCGATTCGATTTCCAGTTTTACCCGAACGATGTCTCCGCTGCTCCAGATGCCGCTCTCCTTTTGCTCCACGGCGGTGACGGTCCTGCTGATTTTGTATCCGGCCGAGAGCGCCTCCCGCAATGGCACGGCTGCCAGGCTCTGGATCGTTGCCCAGGGCATACCGGTCCCGTGCATGCCAAGTTCGATAGCGTTCCGGCTTTCGGGCCATGGGAAGAATAGCACCGCCCCTTTGGGATTGGTTTGCCAGTTGACCGTCTGGATTCGCCCCGCGAGGGTCGCCGTGCTTTCACCGGTTACGGGAGTCCCCTCGAATGCCTTGGAGAATTTCTCGATGGCAAGCACCCCCCAGGCATTCGCCACCGTTGTGTCCCAATGCCCGCGCCGCTGGCGTCCGAGCGCGCCCCGTGCCAACCTCGGCAGGTCCTGCCTCCATTCAGGTGCGCTCAACTCGCTGAGCAGCAGGCGGACTGCATTGGTATCGACGGATACCATCAGCCACCACATGACATCCGTGCGCTCGGTGGAGAATCCCATCAAGGTGCCTGTGAAATTCAGGCGTGCGCGCAGGATCTGCTGCGCCTCCGGGAGGCGTGTGGCGCGATCGCGCACATTCGGCATCCGCGACAGGATGTTGAGCCAATCGATTACCGCTGATGTCGGCCAGAGATTAGGATCGATCGCGATGGAAGACAGCATCGCGGGCTGCGCCCGGCCCGCTCGCGATAAGGCCTCGACCGCCGCAAGCTTGTGAATCGTCAGATCGGCAGTCGGCAGGTCCGAATAGCGAATAACGCGCCCCTGCACAAAGCCCTCGAGACCGGATAACATGCGATCTCTCGACGTCTGCGGGATTTCCCAGCCTGCCTCGTCGGCAATTGCAATAACGTATGCAGTCAGCGTATCACTGCCGAAGCTCATGGAGGGAAAGTATTTTGTCAGTCCATCGGAGTCGAGATAGACAGGCAGCAATCCCATGATTCTGCCCCAGAGGTCGGCATCGTGTAGCGCCACCGCCTTGGAAACCACTTGTTCCAAGCAGGTGTAGGGATACTGCTTCATGTAGTCCGTCACACCCGACATGCTTTCCAGGAGCCGGGACTGAAGCCCAACCCGGATGCCGCCCATTCCGGGAATGGCATTTGCCGGTCGTTCCACATCCATGCGGTAGCTGTTCTCGATCTGGGTCAGAGTGGCTTGCACGGTGCGCACCGGGACGGCAGGCACCACCTTCTGCGCCACGGACAGGCGGTCGCTGGTCCCCCCTTCTGCGGCGGCTTCGATCTCGTATTTGACAGTTTCGGCGCTTACCGGAGCCGTGATGGTCCAGCTAATCTCCTTCGACTCAGCTGAGCCGAGAGAAAATTGTTGGGGTGTCAGCGACTCCTCCAGGGGGGTCGACGCGTGCGGAGACGCGCACCTGCATCGAATGCTCCGTCGCATTGCGTACCGTAAACGTGGACAGGTACTTGTCGCCCTGGCGCACGAGCGGGGGTATGCCGGAGAAAAGGATGAGATCCTGCGTGGTGCGAATCGAAGTCGATCCAGTACCGAAGCGGTCGGCACCACCGGTTGCGACCGCAACGATGCGGAAGCTCGTGAGGGAATCGTTCAGCGGAATCTCAACGGTGGCTTCCCCGCGCGCATCGAGTTTGAGACGCCACGCCACAGCAACAGTGTATCGAAGAGTTCACGGGTCAGCGATTTCCCTCCGCCTCCTCCCTGAGGCATGGCCTTCAAGCCAAAATGCCTCTTGCCAATGATATGCATCTGCGCTGTGGACGTCTCAACCCATAGCCGCGCCTGCCCATCATGTCATCCAGGAGGTTCCAGCTTGCATTGGGCATCAGCTCGAGCAGTCCTTCGTCGACCGCCGCAACGGCCACCTCGCTCCCGGGCGGCAGCGGTTGCCCGTCTGCGGTCGTGATGGTGATCTTCGCCTGCGCTTTCTCGCGCACTTTGTATACCGGCCGGTCGGCTGCAACATTTACCTTGAGCTCGTGAGTTTTCCATCCGACCTGAATTTCGGCGATGCCCAGGCGGAAAGCGGGTCGTCCAAGATCCACGGTCGCTGTGGGTTGAACATCGCTGACCCGGCCGCGCACCGCCAGAACGGAGATAAAGACATTGGGCGCCCAGCTTCCTTTCACCGGCAGTTCGATCACCGGTTCTTTGCCGGATAGTTCTTTGACAAAACTCTCACCGACCCCTTCCCGTTCCACCGTAATGAGAGCGGTGGCTTTACGGAATGGCATGCGGATCTGGAAACGGGCCTTGTCCCCCGGTTCGTAGCGCTTGGCTTCGGGAATTACGTCCATGCGGTCGCTGTCTTCAGCGGCAAACCACCATTCATCCGGGCCCGCGATCCAAACATCCTGATGCGTGGCGGTTTCCCGGCCCGACGCTGTCCGTGGTTGAGGCTTCCAGGATAAGGCTGCCGGATTCCGTTACCGGTTTTTCGCACAGGAGCAAACCGCGTTTGTCGGTGTTGGCCGCGCACAGAGTCCGGATCCGGCTGATTTCTGTCGAGTGCTCATAGGCATAAAATCCGCCGACCAGGCGTGTGCGATGCGAGTAGATCCTGCGCTGGAGCAGGTCGACTTTCACGGGTGCGCCGGCGACCGGTTTGCCGGCAAGATCGAGAACCACGACCTGAAATTTGACCGACTGGCGCGAGAGCGCCCAGCTGTCGGGTTTGATACCGATCTGCCATGAAGCCGGCCACAGAGGGATCCGGGCGGACGCAGTCTGAACTTCACCGTTAGGATCCCTGAAATCGAGCTCCGGCGAAGATTGCCATCGGCGCTTCGATCTTGGGCAGACCCGCAATCGCGGTTCTTGCTGAGCCGGATCGATCCAGCGTCAGATCCTGGCTCTGCACCTGGTTTTTCTCCTGCTGCCGCTCTTCTGATTCACCCCGAACCAGTCCTTCATGAACCTTGCCGTTCGTAAATTCGAAGCCCTGATAATCCGAGGGGGAAGGGATATAGCGCGGCTCCAGGAGATAGCGGAATTTCGCCGGCAGGGATCCGGCACCGCCGCCCCCCAGGTAGTTGACGGTCAGATCGACGGGCACCGATCGGCGGTGAAACCAAATCCTGCGACGGCGCACGAATGATCGCCTTCATCAGGGGGACCCGGTACTCTTCAACCCGGAAGTTGCCGGAGGAAATGAAGGCCCGCCCTGCCGGCCCCGAGCGTTGGATGGTGTCGGCGGCAAGGCCGAGATTCACATCATAGAAGCCTAGCATTGCGTCTTTTGGGATGGTCCAGGTGGTCTCGGCACTCCCGTCGGCATTCCACTTGAGTGCCAGATCGTATTTTTGATTGCTTCCCTGATGACGGATTTGCAGGCTGGCGCCCATCTGGATTACGGGTACGGAAGCGATGCCTGCGAGGATACGCTTGCGAAGGATGTGCTTCATGTGCACAGTCTCGCCGGGGCGGAAGAGGGCCCGATCGAAAATCGTATGAGCCACCTCGAAGCTCTGCCGCCATTCGATCGGCAGTTGGAACCGCCAGGGCTCGATCCCCTCCTGCCAACTTGTATGCACGAACGCCATGCTCGTCACCCACCTGAGCAGAGACTACCAGCCCCGAGTCGAGACGGTCATAGGAGCATCGGGGCAACTCAGAAAAGGCGGGAAGCTTGCCGATGCGCGCAATGCCCTCGCGGTCGGTCTTACCCTCCCAGTGCAACTTCCCTTCGCAATCGCGGATTTGGACCGAGGCCTCACTCACTGGTTTGGCGGCATCAAGAGAGGTGACCCAGACGAGCGAGGACTCGGCGCCCCGTTTGAAGTGAACCGAGAGATTAGTTACCAGGACCGTAGTCGGAACATACATGGGTTTGGGCTGACCCAAAAGGGCGGCGCCTAACAGCTCGCTCTCGAGCTCGACAACATAGAATCCGGGCGATTTCATTGGGATTCCCACGACCTCGAAGGCCTTGGGACCATGAAGCTTCGGAATGCTGAATCCCTTCGCACGGGTGCCGGTGACTGCGCCGAAAACTGACTTTTCCCGATCGTCGCGGGATCGGTTGCTTACTTTTTTGATCCAGAAGAGCATCTCATTTGGCGTATCCGCGGGGACCTTGAAAATCTTCCCCTGGAGCCTGGCTTGTGCGCGCTGGTCTTCATCGAGGTTCAATTCTCTTGGGGGATCGACATTTTCCTGCCCTTCCGCCACTGCCATCATACGGCCCGCGATTGCGGGCTCGACATTCCGGACGGTGACGGGAAGCATCGGATTGGACTTGAGTTCCAAAATCCCGAAGGGAGCGGCAAATTTCGCCAACGGCGGATATTCATCGGTTTTGACCGTGAGCGGATATTTGTCTGCGTTCGTCAGTTCGCGTCCCGAATCATCCTTCAATCCGGCCGGCAACTCGACCGTAAAGGTAGACAGTTCGGGGAAAGGTCCTTTGAAGTCTACAGAGTAGACAAACCTGTCTGGCGCCTGTTCCTCCGACGAATTGTCCCCCTTGGGTGCCCATTGTTTGCCGCTCGGACTCTTCAAGACCACTTTGGCGGCCTCACTCCATGGCACCGGCGCGGAGAATTCTACCCGCATGGGAGTGATGGGAATGCACTGCGCCTGGGGATTCTCCTTCGCACAAACAAACCGGGCGGTGAACGGCTTGCGGGTAACGAAAGGCAGGATCTGATCCTGCTCGGTGGCTATGCCGCTCGGCGATGCAATCCCACGGCCCCAGATCAGGTTGATGCGGGTATCGGCCGGAAGCTTTTGCCGCGCCTGCAGCAACAGGAGATGTTCCGGCCTCTTTCTATACCGGTATTCAACCGTGAGGATCGCCTCACGATCAGCACCGGAGACGACACGCACCGCCACCCGGCTCGCTATCCCCGCAACCGCGAAGGAAGCATGCTCTAAAACAGATGCGTCGGTCGGATCGCCGTTTAGTTCCAGAATAAAGATCTGATCTTCCTCGATGCGGATTGAACCCTCGTTGGGCCTGGTCGTAGTGATCACAGGTCCGCCGGTCGAGAAGCTGAAGATGCGTTGCCCCGATATCTCCCTGCCTGCCAGCGAGCGCAGTCCGGTCCTGGCTCGGAACTCGCAGCGCACGCCAGCCGGCAAATCACGGGTAAAATCGAAAACCCAGTTGCGGTCATCAGCCCAGCGGGAGGTTCCCTGCTCTGCACAGGTGATGTCAAAAGGTGGCTCGACAGCACGCGGATCCCCAAAAGGGACCATGGACTCAGAAAATCCGACCCGGACCTGCCGGACTTGTTTGACCGCACCCTGTGGAGAAAACGACTCGATGCGCGCCTGCTGCTGGGCGGGGCCATCGACAGCTCCCTGCAACACCAGAAACGTCATGATCGCCGAGAGCAACCGAGCTTTCATACGCCCTCTCTTTCGCCGATTTAGTTTCCGCAATGGATATCAGGACAGCGAGTCTCCACCCGCAGAGCGGGTGGCCTCAGGAAGCCTCCCGGAGGGAGGCAAGGGCTTTGCGAGCCCTGAAAGGGCGCCGCAGCAAAGCCCAGGGCGTGAGCCCTGGGAATGTGCGCCCACGTAAAACAGCCCTGAAAGGGCGGCGCAGGCTGCTTCGCCCTTTCAGGGCTCTATCGAGCACTGCCGTTGTTCCCAGGGCTCACGCCCTGGGCTTTGCTGTTGCGCCCCTTCAGGGCTCCGTCTCGTAACCATCCGAACACTCGCATGATCCAACGCCATTTTAAACTCTCTACCTCGCCCGGAACAGCAGAGCATTTTCGTGTCTCACCGCCAGAGGCGGTGGTTTACCTTATGGGAATTAGAATCCGCCTCACGGCGCATAGCGCACATGATAATGCAATACTTACGGCTGGGCCAGCGTTCGCTTGCAGCCGATGGAATGAGTCCCTTTCTCGATCCAGGGGATGCAGCGGTGGAGTGTTGTGATTCGCGTAAAGCGCCCCATTGTTTTATAATTTGGGCGCACCAGGACCATGAGATTTCGACATGACCTTTCCACCACTTTCTGTTGATGCATTGATCCGGGATTTGGCTACGATGCGGAACGGGCCGCATTCATCGGCGTCGGCAATGAGAATCGCATTGTTGGGCGGGTTATTTATGGTTTCCCTGATTGGCAGCTGCGCCAACGGAAGCCTGCCCACGGGAGGTACCGCCATGACTCTTCAGTTGACAAGCCCCGCTTTTGAGAACGGGGGCGACATTCCGAAAAAACATACGTGTGATGGCGCAGATGTCTCGCCGGCTCTGAGCTGGAGCGCACCGCCGGCTGGGGCAAGGAGTTTCTGCCTGATCATGGATGACCCGGACGCACCTGGCGGGAGATGGGTGCATTGGGTGCTCTACAACCTGCCGGCCGAGACGCGATCCCTGCCCGAAGGAGTGCCGAAGGAAAAGGAACTCGCCGATGGTACGCGTCAGGGTCGCAACGATTTCGCCCGGCCCGGTTATGGCGGCCCGTGCCCGCCGCGGGGTCCCGCGCACCGCTATTACATTAAGCTCTATGCCCTGGATGCCAGGCTTGATCTGCAGCCCGGAGCGAGCAAAGCCGACCTGGAGAAAGCCATGGAAAAACACATCCTGGCCCAGGGCCAGCTCATGGGTCGATACAAACGCTAATTTCGGTGAAAGCCTACGCTCCCCCCATATTTCCGCCCGCACTTGGGGAAATCGCATCGCATGGAAATTGGGAAAGTAGTGTCCCCGAACTAAATGAGAGGTGCATTATGCTGACGGTGGCGACGTGGAATATTAATTCGATTCGGGTGCGCCTGCCGCGACTCGTGGCCTGGCTGGAACGTCGCAAACCGACGGTTGTCTGCCTCCAGGAAACCAAGGTGGTTGATGAGGATTTCCCTGCCGGCCCTTTGGAGGCGCTCGGGTATCAATGTCTCGCGCGCGGGCAAAAAACCTATAACGGCGTGGCGATCCTGTCGCTCCTTCCTGCAGCCGATGTGATCCGCTCCCTCCCAAGCGATCTCCCCGGCGCCGAGAGCCGCTTTCTCGCGTCATTCATCGGCGGCACGCACATCATCGACATTTACGCCCCAAACGGCCAGGCGGTGGGGTCGGAGAAGTACAGCTACAAGCTCGACTGGTATCGCCGCCTGCGTGAGTTTCTCGACGGCCTCCCTCCGCAGGACCAGGTTTTGCTGTGCGGCGACTTCAACGTAGCGCCCGAAGACCGCGATGTCTGGGATCCCGAACAGTGGCGGGGGCAAATCCTCTTCAGCGATCCGGAGAAGGCGGCCCTGCGCGACATCATGGATTGGGGCTTCACGGACGCTCTGCGCACTCATCATCCGGAGGGAGGGCTGTACACCTGGTGGGATTACCGTGCGGGCGCATTCCATCGCGGCTGGGGCATGCGCATCGATCACATCCTCGTGAGTGCACCGCTCGCCGAGCGCTGCGTCGGCATCGAAATCGATCGCGAGGAACGCAAAGGCGAAAAACCTTCCGATCACGCTCCGGTGATCGCGACATTTGAATAGAGGCCGGCGACCGGGAGGAGGGGGAGGCTCCACCCGCAGAGCGGGTGGCTTCAGGAGGCCCTCCCAAAGGGACGTATCAGGCTTATGAGGGCCCCGGAGGGGCTGAAGGATAATAGCCCCGGGCAAGCGCAGCGCAGCCCGGGGTCAGCCAAACAACGACTACGAGCCCTGGAGGGGCGAAAGACAAATTTAAATTCGCGTTCATCATCGCCGTCATCCCATCGCCCCTGCCGGGGCTCTATCCTTTTTATTTTCTACCCCGGGCTGCGCTGCGCTTGCCCGGGGCTACTATCTACGGCCCCTCCGGGGCCTGGACTTTTCCACCCTTCGTGGTCCATCCCGATCCCATCTTCGGCTGGTACCCCTACAGCAGCGCTTCGTCAAGTCCCACTGCCTGAGGCGGTGGTTTTCCTTATAGGAATAGATTTCTGCCGATGCGCGAAATCGACTTATCGGTCAGCAGTCGGATCTGAGAAGGTTGTAGCGGTCCATTTCGAGGGAGTGAATATCCCGGGAGGCCGGAGGTTTCGGCACATCCTGACGGAACGTAGGAGGACATCACAGCGCGATCCGGATGCACATCGACCTCGTTTATGTGCTATCATTATTTTGCAGACGGGTATGACCCAATATCGTCGATTTCTCATTGCCGGCTTCGCTTTGATGCTCTGCATCAGCGGCTTGTCGTCCGCGCCGATCATCCGCGCCGCCGCAGAGACTCTCCCCGCCCGGTTAGGAGACACGGAATTCTGGAAGATGACCGAAGAATTCTCCGAGCCCAACGGTTACTTCCGTTCGGATAACCTGCTCTCCAATGAAATGGGGATGCAGCACGTCATCCCCGACCTGATCAAGCGCACGCAGCCCGGCGGCGCATACCTGGGCGTGGGTCCTGAGCAGAACTTCACCTACATTGCGGCCCTCAAGCCTAAGATTGTGTTCATCACAGATATCCGGCGCGGAAACACGCACGCGCAACTACTATACAAGGCGCTCTTCGAGCTCTCGGCGGACCGCGCGGATTTCGTCGCGCGCCTGTTCACCAAGAAGCGCCCTGAGGGTATTAGCGCCACCTCCACCGCCCAGGAACTCTTCAGTGTCTTCTCCTCAGTTTCGACAGGCGATGAAGCTGCATTCAAGGAGAACCTGAAATCGGTCGACAACCTGCTGGTAGAAAAACATAAGTTCCCGCTTCCCAAAGATGACCTTGACGGCATCGAGTACATCTACCGCAGCTTTTATCTCTTTGGCCCCGGCATCAGCTACAACTCCACGGGCCGCGGTTTCGGAGGGCGCGGCGGGAACTTCACGACCTATGCGGACTTGATGACGCAAACGGATGCCAACGGCGTCTACCGCAGCTTTCTGGCCAATGAACAAAACTTCAAAGTTCTGAAGGAACTCGAGGAAAAGAATCTCCTTATTCCGCTCGTCGGCGATTTCGGCGGGCCCAAAGCGCTCCGAGCCGTCGGCAAGTATTTGAAGGAACATGGAGCTACGGTCGTCGCATTTTATCTTTCCAACGTCGAACAGTATTTAGGCAGCAACTGGAACAGCTTTTGCACCAATGTAGCCAGTATGCCGCTCGATGAGAAAAGCACGTTTATCCGCTCCTCCCGTGGCTTCGGAGGCGGACCCGGCTTCGGGTTGGCGACGTCCCTCGGCAGCATGCTAATCGAAACAAAGGCGTGCAGCGGCATCCAGTAGCTCACCCGCTCCGGCCCCAAAATTGAGAGGCGCCACAAAGGAACCGGCTGAGGCAGACGCAAGTAAACGCCGGGCGCTGCACGGCGCTCGGATCCCATGATTCTTCGGCTCCGCGCCACATCTGGCGAGACTGTCTCAAAACCAGGCGTCCCGGAGGGACGACGGGAAAGTAGCCGGGGGCGAGCCGCGCAGCGGCGCTGCCCCCGGTCACGGCAGGCACTGGGTAAGAGCCCTGGAAGGGCGATGGAAAGTCACTTGCTGGCAGATGTTTTCCATCGCCCCTCCAGGGCTCTGTTTCTCTTTCGTCCTTTACCCCGGGCTGCGCTTCGCTTGCCCGGGGCTACTGTCTCCAGCCCTTCCAGGGCTGAAATCATTGGGAGATCATCCGTGCGCGCTAACCGAAGAAATAGCGCAATGAAACTTGCAACTCATACGATTTTGCTTATTCTGGTAGTCCGCGTGAGCGGCTTCGCGATGTTGAGATTCGGCAGCGGCGCCGCCGAGCCCTCCCAGTGGCCACAATGGCGCGGGCTCGACAGCCAGGGCGTCTCACAGGAAAAAAACCTGCCTCTGGAGTGGAGTGATACGAAAAACGTGGTCTGGAAGACGTCGATCCCCGGACAAGGCTTTTCCCAGCCGATTATTTGGGACAAAAACCTTTTTCTGACCACAGACGTGGAGACGGGCGCGGCTCCCCCGGATCACAAGGCCATCATCCACATGACTGGGAACAAGGAATTTACTCACCCCGACTGGGTTGGAACCGACAAATTGCACGATTTCAGGCTCCTTTGCCTCGATCGCGACAGTGGGAAAATTGTCTGGGACAGGAGTGCCTATTCAGGCACCACCTATGATCACCGCAGCCGGCGCGGCAGCTACGCGGCACCTACCCCGGTGACCGATGGGAAGCGTGTTTACGCCTATTTTGGGTCTGAAGGGGTCTACTGCTACGACTTCGCGGGGACACAGGTCTGGAAGAAGTCTCTCGGCGGCATCGGCACCATGGGCATGGGAGTTGGCACCTCACCTGTGCTCTATGAAGACTTCCTGATTTTGCTTTGCGACCAGGAATTCGACGGCAAAGACTCGTTCATCATCGCACTCGATAAGAACAGCGGCGCGGAAGCCTGGAGGATTAAGCGGCCGGTCAGCGTGAGTTGGGCCACTCCCTTGGTCGTGCGCACCAGGGAGCGCGTCGAACTGGTTACTGCCGGGAATGAATTCATCATCTCCTACGATCCGAAAACCGGTAGAGAATGGTGGCGAGCGACGGGTCTCAAGAGTCATGCCATCGCGACCCCTGCAGTCAAGGGAGACCTGGTGATCATTTCTTCAGGATTTCCGTCGAAAGTGATCAAGGCTATCCGTCTCGGCGGCTCGGGTCAGGTGGACGGCACGGACCGGATCGTATGGACCTACAACAAGGGCACAGCCTACGTGCCTTCGCCGATCCTGTATGGCGACAACATCTACCTGATGAACGACGGTGGAATTATAACCTGCCTGAATGTGGACACGGGCGCCGTGGTCTACGAAGGCGGGCGCGTGCCCGTGCCTGCAAATTTTTATGGGGCGTCGCCTGTTGCTTTTGACGGCAAAATCCTGCTCACGTGCGATGAAGGCGACACCTTTGTGATCCGCGCCGGGCCCAAACATGAGGTGATCGGCACCAACCCGATCGGTGAGCCGGTGCGGACTTCCATCGCCATCGCCGGCGGCCGGCTCTTCCTCCGCGGGGATAAACACCTCTTCTGCATCGGCGGGAATTGAGGATATAGAGGAGTGGAGTTCCAGCTTCAGCGAGCGAGGTCTGGCGGGAAAATGATCCTGGAAGGGTCTAACAGAAATTTTCCAGGCCTGACACCCCCACTCCCCCACTTATAGCACAGCGCGCGCAGGCGGAAAACCCATTCGCCCTGCGATTCCCCGAGTTGCACGCGAATGCCGCCAGCCGCATCCAAACTGCAAAAGCGGCCACGAAGGACACGAAATTCTCACCCATTCGTGTCCTTCGTGGCTGCCTTAAAAGGGCCATTAATTTTAATGCGCCTGTGTGCGCAGCACGCAAAGTCCTATATCACTCTTTCAAATCGATTGATAATGCCTTCCGTCGGAGCTATCCTGAGCCCGCTTAATTTTCTCACTCGTAATCCCGCAACGAGGGGCGGCGCCGGTCTGTATCCGGAGGCGGTTGGCCATGTCGCGCAACGACCAGGTGAAACGCCAGTGGTTTTTGATCGCGAAGCTTGCAGGCTCGCGCGGCGCAACGCTGGAGGAGCTTCTCGCTGCGCTGCCCCAGGATCACACATGCCATGCCCGCACGGTGCGCCGCGATCTGGAGGCGCTGGAGGCTTACTTCCCGCTGTACCCGGAGCGCGTTGACGGCCGTACCCGCTGGCGGTTCGTGGAAGGGTTCAAAGCGCCTGCGCTCGCGTTTTCCCCGACGGAGTTGATGTCGCTGGTTTTCAGCCGCGACCTCATGAAGCCGCTTGCCGGCACGCATGTGAAGGAATCGCTGGACGCAGCTTTGAACAAGGTCACGGCGGCGCTGCCGCAGGAGGCGCTGGCCTATGTCCACCGGATGCGGGGCTGGCTGTCGGTGGGCATGGGCCCGCATAAATCCTACAAGGAGCACCGGCAGACGATTGAGCAGCTCTCGCGGGCGATCGAGCTGAAGCGCACGGTGCACATGCGCTACTTCTCGGCGTCGCGAAACGCGACCAGCCGCCGCGAGGTCGATCCGTACCGCCTCTGGTATGCCGCGGGCGCGCTGTATCTTATCGGCTGGTGCCACACGCGCTGGGAGGTGCGGATGTTCGCCGTGGATCGCGTGCGCGCCCTGGCGATCACGAACCGCCCCTGCCAGCTCCCCCTCGGCTTTGACCTGGAAGCATATGTGCAGGACGCGCTGGTGGTGATGCGCGGCCGCCCGGTGGACGTGGAACTCGTCTTCGACCGCAAGACCGCCGCCTGGGTCAAAGACCGCGAATGGCACCCCAGCCAGCGCCTCGAGCCGATCAAGGGCGGCGCGCTGAAGTTTAGCCTGCGCGTCGCCGACACCCCGGAACTGGTCGGCTGGATCCTGAGCTTCGGCTCCGGCGTGCGCGTCGTGTCGCCGCATGCACTTCGCGAGAAGGTGCGTGCCGAAGCGAAAAAAATCATCGAAGACCAGTGAAAAATGACCTCAGATGTCACGCTCCACCGGTAGGATTGCGTGGAGGTTGTGCGGCAACGAAATGAGCTTTGAAGTCACAGGCCCCTTGTGATTCATATGAAGGATTTTCTGGAGCATGTTGCCAGGATCGAGGAAATGGTTAGATGAGGACGAAACAATTCAGGATAAAAAGTCGTGTCGACTTCAACGCCGAGCTTCTAAAGGCTGCTCGCAAGATCGATCGCGGCGAAAACATCAAAGGGCATAAGGGTGAGTACTTCGAATCGCTGGATGCCGTTCATAATGTGCTGACTCCCCGCCGCCTGGAACTCTGGCATCTCATCCGCGACCGCAAGCCTGCGTCTATTTCCAACCTGGCGGTTTTGGCGGATCGGGATTTCAAGTCGGTCTATCAAGATGTTCGTTTGTTAGTGGCTGTAGGAATCGTCGGCCTGCGCGAAACACACGGCAAGGGGGGAAAGCGACTGGTCCCGATATCTCTCGCAGACACCCTGACTCTCGAAGTCGCCTGACAGGCTCCGGCGGACCGGGATGTCAAATCTGTTTATCGGGACGTCCGTGCATTAGTGGCAAAAGTAATTGTCGACCGGCTGTGAGCAACATAAATCTGAGGGGAGCCAGGATGACCGGCTTTTGGGGCAAGGCAGACTTTGATCGGGAAACGGGCAAGCCTCTGCAATTGTTGCCCTTGACGGTTCATTGTGTCGATGTCGCATGGGTTTTCCGGAAGCTGGCTGGAATTTCATCTATCGGCAAACGTCTGCAATCAGCATGCAACCCGGCTAAATCCGTTGTCTTGGACGACATTCAGCTCGACAGGCTTGCCATCCTTGCACTCTTGCATGATGTCGGCAAAGCTAATCTGGGCTTCCAGAATAAGATCTTCTCCGCTGAAGCTCCCCGCGCGGGCCACATCCGTGAACTCGCGCCTCTTTTCGTAGATTCCGGATTGCAGGCAAAGATCGCGGACGCGCTTCAAATCGAGACTCTGTGCCGCTGGTTTGATCCACCGGCGGCAATGGAACATTTTCTTATCGCCGCCTGGTCTCATCACGGAACTCCACAGCGGTTCGATCCCGCGGATCAAACAGGGAGAAATTATCATCTGGCCCGAACAAGCTGGTGGCAGGTAGATGGAGAGCGGGACCCGTTTCGAGCAATCGCAGAACTCTTAACTGCGGCTAAAGGCGCCTTTCCGTTAGCATTCAGTTGCGAAGAAACTCCCATTCCCTGCTCGCCAGCGTTGCAGCATCGGTTTGCCGGCCTGTTGATGTTGGCGGACTGGATCGGTTCTCACCGCACCTTTTTCCCGCTGGATCGGACGTGCGAAGATGCCCTGAGGGATTCAGCAGACAGAGCCGAAGCGGCTCTAAGAAGAATCGGCCTCCATCCGCTATCGTGGCAAGATTTTCTTTCTTCCCACTTCGGTAGCTTTCATGAATTGTTTGGATTTTCACCTCGTCCTCTTCAGTCTGGATTGCAGGATGCCGCGGTCGACGCCGCTGACGCTCGGTTGATCATTGCCGAAGCCGAAACCGGTTCCGGCAAGACTGAGGCTGCGCTGAATTGGTTTCTCCGGCTGTTCTCGGCACACCAAGTGGATGCTCTCTATTTTGCCCTGCCAACCCGAGTGGCGGCGCGCGAGCTGTATTCACGCATTTTCAGGCATATCGCCAGAATCTTCCCCAACTCCGACATACGTCCTGCAGTATTGTTGGCAGTACCTGGATATGCAAAAGTGGACGGCATTCCGGTCGAGTGGATGCTGCCTGAAGACACGACGCGTTGGCATGATGACAGCCGCCAAATTTGGCAGGAGCGGGCGTGGGCTGCCGAGAATCCCAAGCGGTTTCTTGCCGCCCCGATCGCAGTAGGCACGATCGATCAGGCGCTTCTTTCGGCACTGCAAGTTCGTCACGCCCACCTCCGCTCCGTCTGCCTGGATCGCAGCCTGCTGGTGGTGGACGAAGTTCATGCATCCGATCCGTACATGCGGCGATTGCTGCACCACCTGCTGGATCATCATCTGAGTATGGGAGGATTCGCCTTGCTTCTGTCCGCCACTTTGGGAAGCCGCGCTCGTGCCGCTTTCACGGGCAGACCCGAACCATCATTCGTGGAAGCCTGCGATGCACCATATCCGGCACTTACGGATAAATCTGGAATCCCGAGAGCTCCTACCACCAAATCCTCTCTATCGCAGCAGAAAGATGTTATTGTGCAACTTCTGCCCTGCATGGAGCAGCCGATGCAGGTGCTGCCTGAAGTCTCCAGCGCCATATCCTGCGGCGCGCGGATTCTGATCGTCCTTAATATCGTGGACCGGGCAATTGCCCTGCATCGCGCCACCGAAAGTTTTCCGGACCTTGAATCTGCTCTTTTCCGCTGTCATGGTGTCCGCGCACCGCATCATGGGAGATTCGCCGCGGCGGACCGCGAGGTGTTGGATCAGTCTGTAACGGAGTCCTTGGGCAAGGAATCGAGACAGGGAGCTTGCCTGCTGATCGGTACGCAAACCCTGGAACAAAGCCTCGACATTGACGCCGATCTGCTGATCACCGATCTCTGTCCCATGGACGTACTTCTGCAGAGAATTGGACGCCTCCATCGGCATGATCGCAAAAGGCCGAGGGGATTTGAAAAACCACGCTGTATTGTTCTTTGCCCTGGACAGGCAAATCTGGATAGTTGGCTGACTCAGCAGGGCGATGCTTGCGGCGCAGCCAAGAAATTGGGGCTCGGCAGCGTCTATCCGGACATGCGGGTACTTCAACTGACGTTCCAGTTGCTGGCCGAACATTCTTGCCTTCATTTGCCGCGAGACAATCGCCGCCTGGTGGAAGGCGCCACCCATGCGGAACGCCTGGCATGTTTGCAGGGGGAATGCTGGATGAAGCATGCTCAGCGAGTCGAGGGCACTCAAGTGGCACAGGAGGTTCGCGCCGAATATGCAGCCATATCAGATTTGTACGAGAAGTTTTTCGGCGACTTTCAATTCAAGGAGATCGGCTCGGAACTAAAAACACGCCTCGGTCTGAACACTCTGCGCGTGTCATTGGATCATACCATCAGGAGTCCGTTCGGCCAATCTTTGACCGAAGTTACAATTCCCGGACATATGGCTCCCCAGAATCCCCCCGAATCCGCTGCCAAGGTGCTGGACACCAATTTGAGCGGCATAACCGTCGAATACGGCAATCTTCATTACTTTTATTCTCGACACGGATTGGAGAAACTCGATGAACCTGCTCGTTGATCCGGTTTTTCGCGTCCAGACCGCGCAATCAATCGAGGTTCTGAACCTCCCCGCCTTGCTTCAGGCGCTCGGCGAGGATCGTGTGGAATCGTTGCCGGCCTTGCAGCGCCACCAGGAAGATGCATTCCACATCTTCCTCTGTTATCTGTCCGGTGCGGTATTGGCCCGAGAGGGTCAGACGAACCCCCAACAGAGCGAAGAATTCTGGCGCGCCGGGATACGAAATGTGACAGGGCGGCAGAATGATTGTGCATGGACATTCACGGTTGAAGACCTGACACTTCCTGCCTTTATGCAAGCCCCGACAGCAAAGATTGAGGACTTCGCCATGTTTAAATCGAAGGCTCTGACTCCGGACGAGCTTGATTTGTTGGCTACCGCCAGAAATCACGATGTCAAGGCAAGCCGAGTCAACTACCCCCAAATCGAGGATTGGATCTACAGCCTTGTGAACATCCAAACAATGAGTGGCTATTTCGGCCGAGACCACTACGGTATTGCTCGAATGAATAGCGGGTCCGGCAGTCGTCCTAGGGTACGCGTTGAATATAGTAGGCGTTTGGGTCAGAACTACTGCGACGATATCGCCCGACTTATTAATACCCGAGCCGGTCTTTTGCGCGGAGCTTGGGGATATCAAAGTGATGGGCTTGTTGTGACATGGATTATTCCATGGGACCTGAAGAGCAGCATCGCTCTTAAAGAGCTGGATCCCTTCTTCATTGAGATTGCTCGGCCTGTTCGAATATCACTCTGTACCAGCGGTCACCCAGTCGCGCTGCTTTCTACATCCACGGCTCCGCGGCTAGCTGCTAAGGAAATGAAGGGCTTAATGGGAGATCCCTGGATTCCAGTCGACCTCAAAAAGCACGCCGCGCTAACGGTTGGCGGCCGTGGATTTACGCCTGAACGCCTCTCTAGTCTGATTTTCGAACAGGATTATGAACTGCAAGCGATGCAGCACCCCGTTATAGGCAAAGAAGATCAAAGTTGCAGCTTTCATGCGTCAGTCCTCGTAGGTGGTCAAGGAAAGACAGATGGTTTTCACGATGTAGATGTGCGGATCCCCGCCCGGATTGCAGGCTTCCTCTTCCGTCCCAACCCGACAAGAGACCTTCTTGCGGAAAGATCCAAAACTGCCTTGGGCGATTCTGCCAAAATGCAAAATCGCATTCTAAGACCCGCGCTTTTTACGCTGCTGGAAGCTGGTCCTAAGCAGGTAAACACTGCCAAGCGTGAGATTTCCGAATGGGTTGATACGGCTATTGGTCGTTATTCCCGATCATGGTTCGACGACTTCTTTCCATGGCTCTGGCGCAGTCTGGATGTGCCCAGTTCGGACTCTGCCCGCTTGGAATGGCTTATCGCGCTCAAAAAGAAAGCACGGGCAACCTTGAAGGAGGCCATACTCCGCTATCCCGCGCGGGACGGGCGTCGCCTGCGTGCACAGGTCAACGCTGAGGGAATTTTTTATGGATGTGTGCACAATGTCTTCCCTGAATTGACGGAGGAAATCCATGACAACGAGTGAACGAGCCGCACCAACAACAGTTGATCAGCTAGGATTCAAGAAACACGTTGCCAAGATCGCCGCATTATTGTCGAGTGAGACCTTTCCCACCGGAGACCGAGCCGCACTGAAGCGAATGACGCCGGAAGGCGATCCCCCACTCGCCTTCTACCGCTTTGCTTTCCGTTATCTGCCCGACGACTGGGAGCGGCGGCCAAAAGACTGGATGACTATTATTGCCGGCATCGCTTTGATGTCCCGTAATCCCCACAACCCGTCGCAGCCTGCAGGACAGGTTTTATCCGAGGCGGGATACAGTGAGAAACGCCTGGAGCGCTTTCTCGCGGCCAGAGGAGAAACTCTGCATATCCTAGTTTTGCGCGCGGCCCGCTTTCTCTCTACTCAGGGACACGCGGTCAATTGGAATGATTTTGCCAGGTTGGTTTTGAGTCACGATCGAGAAAAGAGTGAAGCCGCTCGCCACACAATCGCGCGCGATTATTACCGTCATCAGACAAAAAACAAGGAGTGAAGCCATGTTCTTGCAAATTCACACACTAACGTCTTATCCAGCCAGCCTGCTCAATCGCGATGATGCCGGACTGGCCAAACGCATCCCATTCGGAAACGCCACGCGGCTGAGGGTTTCGTCCCAGTGTTTAAAACGTCATTGGAGGGAACGCCTTAGGCTCGATATTGATCTTCCACGTGCCGATCAAACTCGGAAGTTCTTCGCAAAAATCGAAGAGAGATTGCGCGGAGAGAACAAATTGCCGGAAAACCTTGCCACTGCGCTATCAAATGAACTTATGAAACTCCTGCTGTCAAAATCAGAGGAATCAGAGGAAGGTACTTCGGACAATAGTTCAGAGTTGCCGTCGGGAGTAACTATGGAGCAACCCTCGATATTTGGGCGACCCGAACAAGACTATCTCGTCAAAATCGCAGCAGATAGCGCGCAGGCCGATGGAGCATTTTTGTCGGTCAACGAAGCCGTCAATCGTCTTTGGGAGGCACTAACAGGCAAGCAGAAACCAAAGAAATCCAAGAAACGCCAAGAGTCAGAGAAAGCGCGACTAAAGGAAAACTTCAAAGCAATGCTGCGTGATGCTGGATTTGGCAATCTATTCGCGGGTCTCGAGGGAGCACTATTCGGACGATTTGTAACATCCGACATTTTGTCTAGATCCGATGCTCCTGTACACGTGGCGCATTCCTTCTCTGTCCATGCACTGGACACAGAAGTAGATTACTTCACCGCGATTGAGGAACTGGCTGAGGTAGGAGAAACTGGCGCCGCACACGCGGGTGACATGGAATTGGGATCTGGCCTTTTCTATAGCTATGTCGCTGTGGACCTGCCTTTGCTTCTTTCAAATCTTACCGGTTGTGACGCTAAGGCGTGGGCCGAGCAAGATCCCCAAGATGCACGCAAGGTTCTCAGGGCACTCATTCTGGCTATCGCCACCATATCACCGGGCGCAAAACTCGGATCCACAGCCCCATACGCTTACAGCGATTTTGTGTTGTTGGAAACGGGGAAGCAACAGCCGCGGACATTGGCAAATTCATACTTGGAGGCCCTTTTGCTCAAGGGTGATGCTATGCAAGCGGCGGTTGAAAAATTGGCCTCGCACGTCAAAGCCCTTGATCGGATGTACGGCAAGACGGCTGATTTCCGGGCAGCAGCTACAACCCAGAATCTCGAACAGGAAGTGGCCAAATCTTATCCGCTGAATGAGGCCATTGATCTGGCGCTGAAATCTGTATTTGGGGAACACGGTCATGAAAATGCTAATTCTCCGGTTTGACGCACAGCTGATGAGTTTTGGCGGCGTAATGGTCGATCAGAATGGCCCGACCGATCGCTTCCCGGGTTGCTCTCTGCTGGCCGGACTTTTCGGCAACGCACTCGGCTATCTTCATCAGGACGCAGACTCGCTGGCCGCGTTGCAATCCAGCCTGGATTATGCCGCTCGCTGGGACATCAATCCTGAGCCGTTATTGGATTACCACACCGTGGACCTGGGACAACGGAAGATGTGTTCGGCCGGCTGGACGAGCCGTGGCATACCGGAGCACCGTGCCGGTGGTGAAGCGGCCAAATTTGGAACTCACCAGCGTTACCGCCATTACTGGGCGAATGGCATTATGACGCTTGCTGTTTCTGTGGCGAATGGGAGCCTGGTTGCGACAGATGATCTGGCCAAGGCGATCCGGGAACCTGCTCGGCCCCTATTCATAGGCCGCAAGACCTGTTTACCATCGACGCCGCTGTTTCTCTATATCATGGATGCACCCGATCTGCTCGCCGGTCTGCGTCGAACACCTCTGGCAACACGGCCATGGTGGGCGACACTACGGCGAGTCGAAGCCTGCTGGCCCGCCCATCTCGGGCCGGGCGATCAATCTCGCCAGGTAGCTGTGTACGACTGTCGTGATTGGAAAAATCAAATTCATACTGGACATAGGTTGCGTTACGAAGGCCTCATCGAGGTGGAATCGTCATGAATCAAACGCCGCTTTATCTGCTGGAACTGCCGATTAATTCAAAAGCATTGATCGGCTTCATTCATGATTGCGGTTTTAATACTGCTCGTGACGAGGATTTGGGCTATGCGGCCCACGCCTGGATCAAAGCCCTTTTTGGTCCGCTTGCGCCAAATCCCTACCGACTCTTGCACGATTTGCGCAATCGGCGCGCTCCTCGAATCTTGGCATACTCGGAACGGCCGCGGGAGGAGCTTACCGAACATGCCGAAACCTATGCGATGCCTATGGCGCGCGCCGTCTGTAACCTGCGCGATCTGCGTGTTGCCCAACTTCCGGAAGTGTGGAAAGTAGGACGGCGCCTGGGATTCGAAGTGTTGGCATGCCCCATCAGCCGGCAGGATCAATCTGAAAAAGATGTCTTCCTCCGCAGGGTTTCATCCCTGCCCACGGGCGCGCCCAAGCTCGAAAGAAGCGCAGTTTATTGCGACTGGCTGAAATCGCAGGCGGGCTCATGCGTCAACATAGAGAACCTGAGCCTGGAAGGCTTCCGCCTGGTGCACGTGCTGCGTCGCCGGCAGGAAGGAGAACGCAAGGGGCCTCGCATCACGCGGCCCCACGTCCTGTTCCGCGGAGTGTTGACGATTCGCGATGGCGAGGGATTTGATCGAGTGCTGCGCCGAGGCATTGGACGGCATCGCGCATTCGGCTATGGCATGCTGTTGTTGAGGCCCGCATCATGAGCTCTCTCTTTCCGGGGCGCCTCGGTCTCGCTCAGGCACGCGTTCCCCATGCCGACCGCCATGGGTTGTTGTGGTTGCTGCGTGGCAATCTCTACGTGGAGAATGGCACCCTCCGCTTCCGCGCCGCGCAATCCGAGGAATTGGACGCCGGCGACTACGCGATTCCATATCAGGGCATTTCCCTGATTCTGTTAGGTCCGGGTTCCACTATCAGCCATGACGCGCTTCGCTTGCTTGCGCGTCATGGGACTCTGATGGCCGCAGTAGGCGAAGGCGGCGTCAAGTTTTATACCGCGCCGCCCTTGGGCCAGGGCCGATCCGAGGTAGCCAGACAGCATGCCCGTTTATGGGCAGACGAAAAAACCCGCCTGGATACCGCGCGCCGCATGTACGCATGGCGTTTCGGGCGCGTCTTGCCGCATAAGGACATCACAGTGCTGCGAGGCATCGAAGGCGCACGGCTGAAGGAAACCTACCGTCTGGCCGCTGAACAATATGGCGTGCCATGGACACACCGGCGTTACGACCGCGATAATCCGATGGAAGCTGACCTGCCAAATCAAGCGATCAATCACGCCGCCACATTCGTCGAGGCGGCAGCCGAGGCAGCCATTACGGCCATTGGCGCGCTGCCACCCCTGGGTTTTATTCATGAGGATTCCAGTAACGCTTTCACTCTGGATATCGCCGATCTTTATCGAGCCGAAATCACATTGCCTCTGGCCTTCCGCACGGCGCGCAAGGCAATCGATGAAAAGGGGATTGTACTCGAACGAGAGATTCGCAAAGAGGCTGCGCGCTGTTTTCGCAAGCAGCACGTTATTCCCGCCATGATCGATCGGATAAAGGAGTTGCTCCATGTCGGCGACGGTGGTAGTGACGCGTAATGTTTCGGACCGTATCCGCGGTTTCCTCGCTTCCACCATGCTGGAGCTCGCTCCAGGTGTGTATACAGCTCCTCGTCTTTCCCCGGCGGTTCGGCAGCGGATATGGGCTGTCGTTGAGGACTGGTTTTCCGTTGAGAACGAGGCATCAGTAATAATGGTATGGGGAGATGCTCAGATGCCTGGGGGCCAGAACGTTCGGACGTTGGGCCTCCCTCCAGTTGAGCTTGTCGAGGTAGATGGGATGATTCTGAGTCGCCGGCAAGCAAGCGGAGCTGACGATCGTTGACAATTCGAAACTAATTAACGGTCCCTTGCCTGAAAATGGCTTTTTTGTTGCCGTGATAGGATTTCCGGGCAAGGTCTCCCCCGCGCACGCGGGGATCGACCTTCAGAAACGCATCGCCGACCGGCTCAACTTCAGTCTCCCCCGCGCACGCGGGGATCGACCTCTCTTCAAGATCTGGATCCGGTATTGTGCGGGGTC
Source organism: Terriglobia bacterium (assembly GCA_963739235.1). Classification (GTDB taxonomy): domain Bacteria; phylum Acidobacteriota; class UBA6911; order UBA6911; family UBA6911; genus JAFNAG01. The sequence goes on from CAVTZY010000027.1 coordinate 299,685, forward strand.
TCCCCCGCGCACGCGGGGATCGACCTTGCTACAATGCTCCCGACAAGCAGCCGATTCCGGTCTCCCCCGCGCACGCGGGGATCGACCTGAGACGCGCATCTTAGTCGTGACCCCCGCACAGTCTCCCCCGCGCACGCGGGGATCGACCTGACGCCCGGCCCTACGGTTCCATAGACTCCCGGTCTCCCCCGCGCACGCGGGGATCGACCCCGGAATTGAAGTAAAAGATCATGACCCGCAAAGTCTCCCCCGCGCACGCGGGGATCGACCGCGGGCTGGTACCTGCGCAATGGCTATCCACGGGTCTCCCCCGCGCACGCGGGGATCGACCCGATAGAGGAAACCGCTGATCGCCCCGAACAAGGTCTCCCCCGCGCACGCGGGGATCGACCTTACGCGGAAGGCGCCGATCCCGATCCCATGCTGTCTCCCCCGCGCACGCGGGGATCGACCTCATGCCACGCATACTGCCACCGTGGCGTGATGAGTCTCCCCCGCGCACGCGGGGATCGACCTGAAGTCTTGGATTGCAGGGTTTATGCTCGGGCGTCTCCCCCGCGCACGCGGGGATCGACCCTGGGCCGACTACATGTGTGGCGATGTCGTCACGTCTCCCCCGCGCACGCGGGGATCGACCCTGGCAGAAGACGGGTGCCCGATGCATTTCATCGTCTCCCCCGCGCACGCGGGGATCGACCTCGATCCCGGTATCGCAGCTCTTTTTCTTTATCGTCTCCCCCGCGCACGCGGGGATCGACCTTCGAGCGAGAAAACGTGGACACCCACCGTTTTATGCATCTTTGACGGGTGTCCATGAAATTATTATCCCAAAAGTGGCTTGGAATCTTTTGATTGCTGAAATATCCCGGCTTCTCATGAAACAATATAGTTGCCAGCAATATCCGCTCGGGAGGTCGGCGCACAAGGGGGCTTCCCACACCGAGAGATACGAAGGCCGCGGCACCATGATTCGAACTTCTTTTCCGGTCGAGGATGCCACGCAATGTCGGCCGAGTGGGGACCTTGATCGAGCATCATGCCGAAAAAGCGACACTGAAAGAACGGATTCAAAACACCTGAAGGAGTTGCGGCATGGCGGATCGGAAAGAGATCATCCCCATAGGGCGCATTGAATCTCGAATCTTCTTCCTTCGAGGGAAGAAAGTCATGCTCAGGTACACATTTGGCCAATCCTATCATGTGAAACCCTGAGCCCTGGTGCAAGCCGTCAAGCGCAACATCGAACGATTCCCAAGTGATTTCATGTTTCGACTCAGCACCGGGGAATTCGCGCGCTTGAAATCACAACTTGTGATTTCAAGTTGGGGTGGCGCCCGTCGCGCAACACTCTATGCTTTTACGGAGCCTGGATATACTGTCCCAGGGAGAGGGGCCGCCTATCGAGGCATTGCCGGCCTTGGGAATCTCACCTGATTTTGGCGCCTGTGAGAGTTTCGATGAATAGCTCGGGCGTAATGCCAGCCTGCTTAATTGCGCTGCGCAGGGTTCCGATGGCGAGCTCGCTGTGCAACGGAACAACGCATCCCCTGTCGCCTCGCCGCAACACGATATGGCTGCCTTTTTGACGGACCACAGCAAACCCGAGCTTTTCGAATACCCTGATGGCTTCACGAGCTGACAAATGCGGCAGCTCAGGCATTGACAGGGACCTCGAAGGTCGTAATAAACGGGCGGGAGCCTTCTGAAACGGGGAATTCCTCCAGGTAAACTTCCGTGGCTTCCTGGAGATTCCTTACAGCCTCGTCGATCGTGTGTCCCTGGCTGGCCGTTCCGACTTCCGGACACTGCGCCACGAACCACTCGTCTTCTTTGTGGATCACTGCGGTAAACGTTCTGGTCATGCCTAACCATACACCCTAGCCGGATGGAATTTCAATTCCACAACTGGTCATCCAGGATCGGGGACTGACGATGGCAAACAGTTGCGAAGAAAACGTGGAAGGACGCCTTTTCTTGCCACGGCATCCTGATCGAGACCCGATGGATTCACAGTCGACGATCTCTTCTGCAGGAAGGCATCGGACAACTGGCTTTTACTCGATTTCACGCATTCGCTTGGGCAAGTCGCGGATGCTCAAAACCTCGGCCCAGGCATTCAGCGGATACGACTGCGGCCCGGGGACCACCACAAATGCGCGGGCCAGGTTCAAGTCCTGGCGGGCGGTCTGAAGCGATTTCGTGATCGAAGGCGCGTCCGCGTACTTGAACTCGAAGCCAAATCGCTTGCCGCGACAAAAAACGAGGAGATCCAGTTCCGCACCGGACTGTGTGCTCCAAAAATAGGCCTCCCGATCGCCCATGATTCCCAGCACCTCCTCCAGCGCGAAGCCCTCCCACGATGCGCCGAGTTTCGGATGCGCCTCCAGCGCCGCAAACGAGGGTATGCCCAAAAGCGAATGGAGCAGCCCGGAGTCGCGCAGGTAAATCTTGGGCGACTTCACCTGGCGCTTGCCCAGGTTCTCAAACCAGGGCGCCAGCTGCCGCATTACCAGCGCACCCGTAAGAATATCCAGATGACGCTTCACGGTCGTGTGGGCCTCGCCGAGGGAGCGGCCGATCTCGGATGCATTCCAGATCTGCCCGTGGCAATGAGCCACCATATTCCAGAACCGGCGCAGCGCCGCCGGCGCCACCTGAACTCCAAAGCGCCGCACATCCCGTTCGAGAAAGGTCTGGACGAAGTCATAACGCCATTGCATGCTCTCGGCATCAGTTTCAGCCAGAAACGAGCACGGGAGTCCTCCGCGCCACCAGAGATCCCGCAATTCGTCCACCCCCACTTCTGCCAGGGTAAAGCCGGTCATGGGTACATGTGCGACCCGTCCCGCCAGAGACTCTGAGACTCCTTGAACCAGGTCAGGGGACGCGCTGCCCAGAAGAAGAAAACGTGCCGGCAAAGAAACGCGGTCCGCCAACACGCGGAGGATGGGAAACAGCGCAGGTTGCAGCTGCGCCTCGTCCAGTACAACCCAGCCGCGCAGCGCTTCCAAAGCAGTCATCGGCTGCGCGAGCCGATCAAAATCGCGGGGGTTCTCGAGGTCGAAATAGTGAGCATGCCATCCCTCTGCAAGAATCCGTGCAAGAGTCGTCTTGCCGCATTGCCGCGGGCCCAGCAGCAGTACAATGGGATTGGACTTGAAAAGATAGCTTATCCGGTCTCGCAGATGCGTTCGTGCAATCAGCCTTGCCATCATGTGCATTTTGAGCGCGTTACGCTCAAAATGCAAGAACGGAAGTTATCTCAATGTAATAGAATAAGTTATAGGATAATAACCGACAGTGAAAACGTCGCCTTTGGTGTTTGCCGGCACGGCGGAAGATGCGAAAACGAAAACTCCAGAAGGTTCGATGTGCTGCTCATCAGGAGCAGTGAGCGCAAACGGGTCGTCAAAGGCGGCGTTTGCCAGATCACCCATTGCCGGCTGCACGCATCCCAATCGCACATAAAGCCGGATTGGCTCCCCGATCAGTCCAACATCATGGAAAACAGGGGCAGAGCCTCGATTGCGAGAAGGTTTGCCCCGGCATCAGCCTGCAGTGGAGGGTTCCATAAATAGGGGTTGATATAGCCATATTTATGGTATATACTTTTCAATCATGAAAACCACGGTTGAACTCTCAGACGACCTGCTCCGGCAGGCGAAGGAATATGCCGCCCGCCACGGAATTCCGATGCGTGAGGTAATCGAGTTCGGACTGCAACTGGCCTTGCGAGGTAAGAAGCCCTCGCGACGCCCGTTTCGCCTCAAAACGATCACAACGAAGGGGGAAGGCCTGATCTGCGACGGAGACTGGAGCACGATAAGGTCATTGATATACGAGGGGCACGGCGGATGATCGCAGTCGACACGAACATCCTGGTATATTCGGTGCGCGAAGACTCACCCTGGCACAAGGCTGCGCTCACATGCATACGCCACCTCGCCGAGGGCGCTTCCATATGGGCGATCCCCTGGCCTTGCATTCACGAATTTATCGCGGTCGTCACGCATCCGCGCATCTACAAGCCGCCGACTCCTCTGCCGGACGCCCTGCTTCAGGTGGATTACTGGATGGAGAGCGCAGGGCTGCGCCTGCTGGGCGAGGGACCCGGCTACTGGGATCATCTGAAGGATATCCTGGGCGCCGGCAAGGCGGTGGGCCCAATCGTGCACGATGGCCATGTCATGGCCATCTGCCGGGACCACGGCGTCCGGGAGATCTGGACCGCCGACCGCGATTACTCGCGCTTCAAGGGAATTCGCAGCCGGAATCCCCTGATTGATTCGGATTGACCATCATCCAATCAGGAGTTTTTCTTGATCAGGATGCAACTGACGTCGTCGGCCGGCGGCCCGAAGTCAAGCAGGTCGCGGGTAACCTCTTCGAGGATGCGCCGCGCTGACTTCTCTTTATTTTCCCTGATCCTGGATTCGAATCTCTCGGGAAAATAGTTCACCCCGCCATTCTCGTGCTCTTTCAATCCGTCCGTGAAAAGCACGAGGATGTCGCCGGGCCCCATCAGCTTGAGTTCGTTCACCGTGTACTTCTCCTTGGTGCCGAGAACCGAAGGCTCGCGGGACAGATCGGGGTCGGTTTTAGAGGGCATGGTGCCGATCGGAGGATAGGTGACCAGCAGGTCCGGATGGATATCGACAAACCTGTCGAATTCATTGGAGAACACGAGCGGAGGATGATGACCGGCGCTGATGAAACGGAATCTGCCGCTCACGTGGATTTCGCCATAAATCATCGTAAGAAACTTTCGGACGCTGGAGGAGCGGTAGAAACGGTTATTGATATTCTCGAAAAGCCTGGTCGTGATCGTGCCCGAGATCTGAAGCTCGTAAACAACACCTAGGAGAAAAGACTGGTGCAGCATGGCGGCGAGCATCGCATCCGTAATCCTGTGGCCGGAAACATCCGCCAGCAAGACGCCCGCGGCTTGCTTCATCTCCTCGAGTTTGGCGGCGATCTGGTCCAGCCCCTTTTGCTGCGCCTGCGCGATGCGCGTGTCCAGATCATGCCGCTCTTTAAAATCGACATAGATAATATGATCCCCACCGATGGCGCCGACGAGCGGGATGGTGGTGCCGAAAACATCGATCCCCGGCAGCTTCGGGATCTCGCCGGGTTCGGGCTTTAACTGGAGTGCGATTTCCTCAAAATTCTCCAGTTCCTCCTGCAAGTGATTCAACTCGCGGAGAAGCCCTTCAGGCAGTTTTTTTTCATCCGACATAAGACCAGACTTTCTTCCTTTGAGTTCGCCAAACTAAGCCGGCTCAGGCGCCGTCAGTCCGCGGTCGGGGGACGAAATCCGGAATCCGACAAAAAGTAAACCAGGAGGCCGGCCGGCGACCGGCGCCCACTGTTGTTTTGCGACTTTTTCGGGTAGCCGATCGACTGGGCAAGGGCGATCTTCTGATCCGGGCGGAGCTTCATGACCTTCGCGAGTGCTGGCCGGTCGATGTTGGCGCGGACGACAGTCGCCAATCCTTCGGAGGCACAGAATAAGTATACGTTCTCGGCAATGAATGCCGAGTCGGCGCCGGAATAGAATTCGATATCCTCGGTCCTGGTACGCTGGCCTTTAATCAGGTCCGCTACATAAATGAGATTGACTGCGGCATCTTTTACATAGGTCTGATTCCCCGTAGCAGCGCGGATATCCTCGGTAAGAACCTGCTTCAGCTGGTGTCCCTTGGGCTCATAAAGGTAGAGTCCATCGGCGGCGGCCACGTAGATGTCGATTTCCTGCCGGTTGCTCGCAGACGGGGCGGTGCGCTGCCCCGTTGATGGACGATTGATTCCCGCAGCCGCCCAGAGCAGATTGGAAAGCACTTGCCGAGACAACACCCCTGGACCGAATTCGCGCACCGATTGACGCTCATTCAGGGCCTTCATCAGCGGTTTGCCGCCCTCGATGCGGGGCGGTGGAAGCTGTATCAGCCCCGGAGCTTGCGCGGCAACATAAGTTACCAGCGAAGAAAGTAGCAGCAGAGTAATGGAAGATCCTCTCGTTTTCATAGGCACCTCGTCGAATTGAACACCATTGGCTCACAACTCCTGAAGAAGGCGCTCAGGCTACGGCGTCGCGGCCCGCCCGCAGCGCTCGCAGGTTGGTATCCACAACTTCTTCGCCCTTGCGCGCAAAGATGGTCCGCACAGCAGCTTCGATCGCTGCGGGTTTGATGGGGAGGAGGTGCATCGCCGCGCCCACCATCACCATGTTCGTTGCCCGGACGGAGCCGGCAGCGCGCGCCAGCTTTTCCGCATCCAGGACAATCGCATGCGGCAGCGCCCGGGCTTGGCTGAGCAAGGCTTCAAGATCCGGGTAGTCGGGAATGTTGCGGACAGGATTCGCCGACGTGACCAGCGTGCCCTGCGGCGCGAGATAAGAAAGATAACGGAGGCTTTCCATGGGTTCCATGCTGAGAATCATTGAGGCTGTGCCGCGCGGGATGAGATCGCTGGCAATTTCCCTGTCAGACAGGCGCAGGGTCGCCATGACGGCGCCACCTCGCTGGGCCATGCCGTGCACTTCGGCTTGTTTTACGAAAAGTTTTTCCTGCATGGCACCGGTGGCAATGGCCGCTGCCAGCGCGAGTACTCCCTGCCCCCCAACGCCCGCGAGCACAATATCGTACTTCACGCCGCGCCTCCTTTCTTCGAGTCCTTGACCGCCTCCAGGCATGCGCGCCGGAAAATGAGCACGGAAAGGCCGCGATGCTCGATCTCCCTCTTAAGAATTTCCGCATTCTTGTCGGCTTGCTTCGGGTGAGCGCTGAGCACGTGGAAATGCTCGGGATCCACTCCGACGCTGAGCACGACCTGCTCGAGCCGCGGTTGCGGCAGAATCGTCGGCTGTGTTCCGGTCATGGCCACTGTCCCATTGTCAGCGATGATCAGCGTCATATTGGCGCGCGCCGATTATGGCATCCATGAGCGGGGTGACACCGGAATGGAGAAAGGTGCTGTCCCCGATCACCGCCACCACGGGATGAAGGCCCGCCTCGGCCGCGCCTTTGGCCATGCCGACCGAGGCTCCCATGCACACGCAAGTCTCCACGGCCGAATGAGGCGGCAGCGCACCCAGCGTATAGCAGCCGATATCCGAGGTAACAATGGATTCCCGATAGCCTGCGAGCGCCATCTTGAGCGCCTTCAGGGTATCTGCATGAGGGCAGCCGGCGCAGAACTGCGGTGGCCGGCCGGCCAGCGCAATTCCCGGAACGCTCACACCGCTTCTGTCCGCCAGGCCCAGCGCCCGGCGCACAACGTCGGGATTGAGCTCGCCGTCTGCGGGCATTTGACCAGATTCCTTGCCCTGAATGTCGATGGCCGGCGGGATGATCCCCCGCAGCTGCCGTTCCAGGTAGGGGAATCCCTCTTCGATGATGACGATCCGCTTCACATGCGCTGCCAGCCGGCGCACCTTCTCGACCGGTATCGGGTACACACCCACATGCAGATGCGACGGTTCGAATCCGAGATCTTCGAGGTTCTCGACATAATAGTTGCGGGCAATGCCGGTCGTGATGACCCCAAACTCCCGCCGTTCGTGGTTGAGCTTCAGCGTGTTATAAGGCGAGGACTCAACGCAGGCGAGGATATCCTTCTGGCGCAGCAGGAGCCCGCGCCAGCGCCGCCGCGCGATGTGCGGCATCAGTATCCAGGAGGATGCGATGTCGGGGGATTTGCCCGGCGCCTTCGCCGGGATCGGTTCTGACGTGCGCACCACGGTCCGGCTATGTGCCAATCGTGTGACGAGGCGGATCATCACAGGGATTTCAAAACGCTCCGATCGGTCGAACGCCATCCGCGTCATCTCATATGCTTCCTGCTGATTGGCCGGTTCGAAACAAATCACCCGCGCGAAGTCTGCGTAAAAGCGGCTGTCCTGCTCGTTCTGGGAGCTGTGCATCCCTGGGTCATCTGCCACCGCCAGCACCAGACCGCCGTAGATGGCCACTAACGCCGAATTGATAAACGGGTCCGCAGCCACATTCAATCCCACGTGCTTCATGGCGACCAAACTGCGGCAGCCCGCGAGAGAGACTCCCAAGGCACTCTCGTAGGCCGTTTTTTCGTTCGCACACCAGGCCGCGTGCGGCTTTCCGTGCCTGGCCTCGTAACGGATCAGAAACTCGAGAATCTCGGTCGACGGGGTCCCGGGATAGGCGTAAGCAGCCGTCAGCCCGGCATGAACCGCCCCGAGCGCTACTGCTTCATCACCCAACAACACCAGTTCAGACATGATTACCTCTCTTGCCGCCACAGGGATTTACTATCTTGCGCCGGCTCCGGCTGAGCGGATGGCCTCGAATGGCACTCTATTAAGGCGAGATTCTTCTGTCGCCCCTCCAGGGCTCTCCCGCACTTACTCATAAACCCCGGGCTGCGCTGCGCTTGCCCGGGGCTACTGTCTTGTGCGCCTCCGGCGCGGGTTTTTACCTCAATTTACCCGGCTTCCGCCAAGCACATTCCCCGAAGCGCATGACCTATAACACATGCCCCGGAGCGGATGATCAATAGTTCATGCCCCGGAGCGCATGATTAATAGTTCATGCCCCGGAGCGCATGATTAATAGTTCATGCCCCGGAGCGCATGATTAATAGTTCATGCCCCGGAGCGCATGATTAATAGTTCATACCCCGGAGCGGATGATCAATAGTTCATGCCCCGGAGCGGATGATCAATAGTTCATGCCCCGGAGGGGCAATAAGAAAGTAGCCGGGGGCAAGCGCAGCGCCGCCCCCGGTTAACCAAGGAGAAATAATGAGCCCCGAAGGGGCGAAAGAAAATCATACAAATTTCTTGCGCATGCAATGATTCAGCAGCCCTAATCCACTCCTTACCTATTGAGTTTCGCCATTTATAGTGACAGTCGGCATTGGAGCGCGGGCGTCTCGCCCGCATGCATAGGGGCGGCGACAAAGCCAAGAGATTTGCGGGCGGGACGCCCGCGCTCCATCGCGGCCCGAATCCATAACCCATCTTCGACTCTGTCACTATATTGCGCGAAACTCAATAAGTGCCTTTCTGGACAGCCTCCGAATTCCCGGTGGAAGCCAGCCGCGCGTCGTGGTCCAGTCCCATGAGAAACCTGAGGTCCAAAGACTCGAGGGCCTGCCTTCTCCTTCGAGTCTGCGAATCTCTGCGGTTCAGATACCTTACGCACGTTTCAGGAGATCCTTGACCCGATGCGTCTTTTCCCAGACGAACTCCGGCAACTCCCGTCCGAAATGCCCGTAGGATGCTGTCTTGCGGAAGATCGGGCGCAGGAGGTTGAGATATTGGATGATCCCTTTCGGCGTGAGATCGAACTCCTTCCGCACGATCTCCGTCAAGCGCCAATCCGGCACCTCTCCATTACCCTTGGTGCTGATCAGCACGCTCACTGGTTCGGCCACGCCGATCGCGTACGCGAGCTGAACATTGCACGCAGTCGCCAGTCCGGCAGCCACAATGTTTTTGGCAATATGGCGCGCCATGTAACATGCTGAGCGATCCACCTTCGTCGGATCCTTGCCTGAGAACGCGCCACCGCCATGCGGAGCAGAGCCGCCGTACGTATCGACGATGATCTTGCGCCCGGTCATGCCGGTGTCCGACTGCGGGCCGCCGATGACGAACTTGCCCGTTGGGTTGACCAGGTACTTGGTCCTGCCATCGATGTATTTTGCCGGGATCGACTTCAGCACCACATTCTCGATGATCTCGTCCTTGGCCTTCTTGCTGATATGTTCGCCGGTCCGGTCGAGAATCTCCACGGTGTGCTGGCTCGAGACCACAACGGTGTCGACGCGCTTCGGTTTGCCGTTCTCATATTCGACCGTCACCTGGCTCTTGCCGTCGGGGCCCAGGTAACGAAGGATTTTCTTTCTCCTCACTTCTGCCAGACGCTGCGTGATCCGGTGTGCCAGCATGATGGGCAAGGGCATCAGTTCCTTGGTCTCGTTGATCGCATACCCCATCATCAGCCCCTGGTCGCCCGCGCCACCCGTATCGACGCCCTGGGCAATGTCGGGCGATTGAGTGCCGATCGCGTTGAGAATGGCACAAGTGGAGTGATTGAATCCGTACTTCGGATCCGTATACCCGATATCCTTGATCAGATTGCGCACCAGCGAGGGTACGTCCACATACGAAGTGGTCGTAATCTCGCCGCCGACGACCACTAGGCCTACGGTAATAAAGGTCTCGCAGGCCACCCGGCCCCGTTTGTCCACTCTCAGGATTTCATCCAGGACGGCATCGGAAATCTGATCGCAGACCTTATCAGGATGCCCTTCGGTAACGGATTCTGAAGTGAAAAAATAATTGTCTTTCGCCATGAATTTCTCCTCTGTTGTGGCTAACGCAAACGCCTTCTTGGGGCCAGCCTCCTCACTCGGCACCAAGTAATTCGCCGAACACCTCAGGGCTGCGACCCTTTCAAACCATGAATGCTAGCTGATCTCGCTCCGGAAGAAAACTAGAACCTTTCAAAAGGGCAAGGGTCGCCCAAGCGCGGGGGGCGTGCACAATTCAGATTCGATTTTGACCCGTTCGGTGCAGAATCATCTATTGACCTGTCTAAAGCTTCATAGTTTACGCTTCTTACGGATGATTGAGATGGAGCAGGGCATATGAAAATCACGGATTTGACGATTGGTGCGTTGGCGAAGGCAGCCGGATTGTCGAGAAGCACGCTTCTTTACTACGACCGGCTCGGCTTGCTCCGAACCGGGCATCGAAGCGCCGCCGGATACCGGCTCTACTCCCCAGCGGATGCAAAGCGTCTTGAGCAGATCTGTCTGCACCGTCAGATGGGTATTTCGCTGAAGGAGATCGGGACCCTGCTCCGGGAACCGGGAGCCGGCACTTCAGTCGCAATCCTGCAGAGACGGCTCCAGACTCTGGAGCAGGACATCGCGGAACTCCGGCGCCAACAGCGCTGTATTGTCGAGATCCTAAAACAGAAACCAATTTATCAAGGGGGCGAAATGATCCACAAGAAGCGGTGGGTAGAAATCATGCAGGCGGCGGGATTTAGTGAGGAGGACATGCACAATTGGCATTCCCAGTTTGAAAAGATGGAGCCCGAGGCACATCAGGAGTTCCTCGAATCTCTCGGCATCAAGCCGGCTGAAATCGTGAAAATACGGGAGTACAGCCGAAAGCCTCACTGATTCTGTTTTCCAGACAGCGCCGGCATGACGCCGCTTTCGGATTGCCACATTCCGGAAGCGGTGTCATGCCGCTGCAAAGTCCTTTCCTCCACAGGGGATAATGTGGTTCAATCGAGCCATGCGGGCACCCACTCCGGATCTCCTGAGGCAGGTTTCGCGCTCTTTCTATCTCACGCTGCGCGTACTGCCCGCGAAGATCCGACCGCAGATTGGCCTGGCATATCTCCTGGCACGCACTACCGATACCATCGCCGACACCCAGTTGATTCCTGTCGGACAGCGCCGGGCGGCTCTGCGCCAGATGCGGACGGCAATCCGGGCGGTCGCTGAAGGCAGTCGCGCGGAGATGCCGGAGTTCAGCGAACTGGCCGCGGCACAGGATGCGCCGGCAGGGCAAGGATCGCACGCCGAAAAAGTCCTGCTCGAGAATGCGGCGGAGCTTTTCGATGCGCTGGGCGGGCTGACGTCTGCGGACTGCGGCCTGGTGCGCGATCTTCTGGAGATCATCATTCAGGGCCAGGAGTCGGATCTGGTCCGTTTCGGGTCGGCAAGCGCGGATCGTATCGCAGCGCTCGAGACGGAGAGAGACCTGGAGGAATACACTTATTGCGTGGCAGGCTGCGTCGGTGAGTTCTGGACCAGGATGTGCCGTGCTCACCTCTTTGTCAAAGCGGATCTGGACGACACGATGTTGCTGGCAAGCGGCATCCGCTTCGGCAAGGGCTTGCAGATGGTAAACATTCTGCGCGATCTGCCCAGGGATTTGCGCCAGGGACGATGTTATATCCCGCGTGCGCGCCTCGCCGAGTGCGGCCTGGAGCCCACATCGTTGTTGCATGCCGCCGAAATGGGACGCTTCCGACCTCTTTATGCAAGTTATCTTGAACAGGCCAGAGACCTGCTCGCCGCCGGATGGACTTATACAAACTCCTTGCCCCACGGCCAGATGCGTGTCCAGTTGGCCTGTGCCTGGCCGGTTTTGATTGGCGCGAAAACGCTGGCACTCTTGCGTGCCGGCAACGTCCTCGACGATCGCCATCGGATCAAGGTCAGTCGAGGCGAAGTTCGCCGGATCATGATTCATTCCCTGCTCTGCTATCCTAATAAGCGAGCATGGGACCGGCTGTTTGCAGAGGCGGGTGCCGATCCGTGTTGTCGGCCGCTTTGATAAGAGTTTGCGCCGGGCGCCGCCCGGCACGCAGGTCTGGAGATCATGTGATCCCAAGCCCCGTCCGGCGGACGGAGCCTGCTTTACGATGCACCGCAGGAGTCAGGCATGGAATACCGCATGTTGGGGCGCACAGGAGTGCGTGTTTCACCCCTTGGTCTGGGCACATGGAATTTCGGCGAGCCGACGCCTGAGAGTGAAGCCATTCGCATGATCCACAAGGCCATGGACGCCGGGATCAACCTGGTGGACACTGCGGATGAATACGCCGGGGGCGAAAGCGAGCGCATCGTGGGAAAGGCGCTGACAGAAGGGCGAAGAAAGAAAGTAATACTGGCAACCAAGGTTCACTTTCCTGTCGCCGACGGTCCCAACGACCAAGGCAACTCGCGCCTCCATATCCTGGACGCGATCGAAGCATCTTTGCGCCGCCTGCAAACAGACTGGATCGACCTCTACCAGATTCATCGTCCCGTCTTCGATGTCCCCCAGCATGAGACCTTGCGTGCTCTGGACGATCTGGTGCGGCAAGGCAAGGTACGTTATATCGGCTGTTCGACTTTTCCCGCCTGGATGGTGATGGAGGCACTGGCCATCAGCGAACGCTACGGTCTCGCGCGATATGTCACCGAACAACCGCCCTACAATCTGCTCGACCGTCGCATCGAGAATCGACTCGTGCCCCTGGCACTGCGTTACGGGCTGGGGCTGCTGCCATGGTCTCCGCTGGCAACCGGGATGCTGGCTGGACGGTACAAACGCGCTCGCCATGTTCCGGCGGATTCGCGCGCCGCACGCCTGGGGGGATGGCTGGCACAGCGCGTGACTGAACGAGGCATTCGGGCTGCCGCGCAAGCCGCAGCGGTTGCGCGGCAGCGCGGCTTGACGCCGTCTCAATTGGCGCTGCTTTGGGTGAAAGATCAACCGGCGGTTGCCGCGCCGATCATCGGCCCACGCACGGAGGCTCACCTCGACGATGCCCTCCCGGTTCTGGAAATGAAGCTGAAGAAGGAGACGGCCCTGGCACTGAATGAGGTCGTTCCTCCCGGCAGCGCGGTCGCCGACTTCCACAACACCAGCAACTGGATGAAAACCAAGCTGCCGGCGTGACCTTACAAGAGCCTGCGATTCAGACACTGCAACCGACGACAAGTCCCGGAATGCCGGCAGAGCTGAAGCAGTTGCAGTTTTGACCCCGAAGGGGTCCAACTGCGACAGCCCAGCGTTTGCGCCCATTCCCCACCTGTTGTCTCCCGGAATCGTCAAATTCTGTGAGTTCCTCACAGATCCAGGGATTCACCCGCGAGACTTTAGGACGGTTAGGCTCGTGACGCCTTGCGCAGCGCTGCGATGCGGGGGGCTCGGCTCTTCGGGCTGTCAAGGCTGAAGGAACGGGCATCGCCGAGATCTTGACGAACGAATTGTTCGGTTTGCGCCACCGCTTTTTCGAGTTCCTTGTTTTTGGGAATGAACGACATCCAGGCAATCGATCCGGTCTCTACGTCATATTCCCACAGGCCGACCAGGCGCCCTCGGTCCAGAATGGCATGGCTGGCGAGATCCATCAACCCCTTCTCGCAGAATACGCTGCGCTTCACATCTTCGGGCGCCAGCAGCCCTGCTACATCGCGGCGTAGATGGCTGATGCTGTCGAGGCTGCTGACCAGCACATATTGCGGCTGCTTGGGAATCTTGTACGCCTGATACTCCGCGCAAGCCTCGGGAGGCATGAGGAGTTCTCCATTTTTCTCCAGCGGTTCCAGATTCAGCGGTCCCACGGCAGCCTTGGCGGCTTTCACCCCCAGGCCGGAGAACCATTGAAACTCCGCCATCGTTGTGGGACCAATCCAGCGGAAGAAGCGGCGCGCGATTTCGGTATAAGCTTCTTCCATGGACAGTTGGAATCGTGAAAGCGGGTTGGGGCGCCACAAGGCATAGCGGTAGCGTTGCTGGTCGATTCGGCCGTTGGTGGGGATGCGCCGGATCTCACCCGCAGACTGCAGTCTGCCGAGCGCCACCGGCAGTGTGGTGGTCAGTCCTTTCTGCTTACCTTCTACGCCCAAGTTCCGAACGGCACTGCCGGCAGCCGTTCGCAACTCTTCCGGACCCAGGGGCCCATGTGCGAGAGCTTTGATGACACCGGCACACAGCTTCTCGATCTCGGCATCCTTTACTCCAAGCTTGAGCGCTGTCTTCCCTTCATCTCCAAAGCCCTGGCCCGCCTTCAAGGCCAGGGCAAAATCCGAAGTAGACACGACGTAGGTGCAGCCGCGGGCGCTCGGAAGTTCGTGAATTTCCATGCGCGCGACAGCGTCGTCTGCCGCCTGCCTCCCGATCCCGCTTCGTGCGAACAGGGTCAAATAAGGGCCGACACCGCCGACGGAGCGAGCCCAACCACTCTGTTCCAGCACCTCGGAAGCCACCTTTCCGGCAAGGCGTCCATCCAGGCCTTGCCGGTGAGACCACCACGCACGCAATTTCGTTCCGTCCATAAATAAAAATAAACCACGAAATCAAAGAAAAGACTAAGATTTATTTATCGCTGCGTTCGTACGGGTTCGTACTACCACGTACAAGTCCTTGCCCCCCAACCAAGAAAAACAAAACCTCTGCGCCCTGCACGTTGAGATTTTTGGACCGCGGGTATTCGACATCGTGTGCTTTTCGGCATCCCCTGCATTTTTGAGATGCGGCAAAAAATTATTTACTTCCGTCATGGTATGTCTATCCTTGGAAAAGACAAACGTCAGGAGAATTCATGCGCAAACCGATCTGGTTCATTCTTGCCTTCTTTCTCAGCGGCATGGCCTTCAGCCAATGGAAATTGCAGCAGACCGAGCTCAAAGTAGAATTCCGTGGTCTCAGCGCTGTGAACGAGAGGGTGGCATGGGCAAGTGGCAGCCGCAATACATACGCCCGGACCATTAACGGTGGAGATACCTGGGAGGTTGCGACCCTCTCCGACAAGGAGGTCCTCGATTTCCGCGATGTTGAGGCCATTGATGCCAACACCGCCTATCTGTTGAGCATTGGTACGGGCACAAAGTCCAGAATCTACAAGACCACGGATGGCGGGAAAAACTGGACCGCCCAGGTTGTCAATCCGCATCCGAAGGCCTTTCTTGATGCTTTTGCGTTTTGGGATGCCCGCAACGGCGTTGCCGTGGGCGACCCGATCGACGGCCGGTTTCTGATCCTGCGCACGACGGATGGCGGTGCACATTGGATTCAAGTCCCGGCGGACAAGATTTCCCCTGCCTTGCCCGGAGATGGCGTCTTTGCGGCCAGTGGAACTACCATTACTGTCAACGGCAGTTCCAATGCATGGTTTGCGACCGGCGGCTCCGCATCCGCCAGGGTGTTCAGATCCAACGATAAAGGTCAGACCTGGAGTGTATCGCATACGCCCATCATCAGCAGCCAGACGTCCACAGGGATTTTTTCCATCGCGTTCAAGGACGCCCTGAACGGCATCATCGTAGGGGGAGATTATCGCAAAGTGGACGAAGCGAAAGACAATATTGCCAGGACAGCGGATGGCGGCCGCACATGGACCCTGATCCCGGATTCCGGCTTGGGAGGGTTCCGCTCCTGCGTCGCTTACCTGCCCGGCACCAGGGGCAAACAGCTCCTTGCCGTCGGCCCTGCGGGGAGCGATTATTCAACGGATGGCGGGATGCATTGGGCGAAGTATGACTCCCAGGGATTTCACGTTTTCGCTTTTGCCAAGGCCAAGGCTGTCGGCTGGGCCGCGGGCGCCGGCGGCAGAATCGCCAAGTACCAGCCGATACTAACCTCTTCCGGTTCTCGCTGAGGTCATCAACGCGCATATGGCAAAAGAAACACAGTTTTCTCAACCGATACCAAGGAGCGCGATCGCATTCAAACCCGAATTTCTCGACTTCGAGCGCGGCATCCGGGTCGGCCATCTCGAGGACAATGAGAGGATCACGCGCATTCTCAAGCTCGCATTGGAGCATCGATTTCAGCAGCCTTTCGTGACCGAGCGTTGGGGGCGGGGCGTCTACTGGCAATGGATCGGGTATCTCCCGAAGGCCAATCGCAGCGCCAAACCGGTCTCAAGCTCGGTGAGTTTCGGCTGTTCCAAGTTTTTTCTGTCGGTTGATACGGAAGAGAGGTCCTTTCAATGCGGGCTGCAGGTTGAGCGCGGATTCGTCAAGGCGCCCACCGAGTATCGCGGGTGTGAGCTCGGCTCGGACTGGGACTGGCACCGGCTGGTGAAATCTCTCAAGCGCGGGAGTCGGATGGAAAGCGAGATCCGCCGCCTGGTGTGCCGGGAAGGATTTCTTCTTCACGCCGGCAGTTGGGAGACCTCGGCCAACTTCGGCAAAACTGATCTCCCCGAAATCCTTGAGCTGCGCCGTCTTCTAAAGGCAGCCCCTGGGGATCATTGGGCCGGCTTTCAACTCTATTATCCCATGCCCGCCTCGGAAGTGCGCGCCGCCACAGGGCTTGACCTGGTGGAGGCCATGCTGGCCATTTTTGATGAAGTCACACCCGCAATGAACCTGTGCATGCAGATCCAGCTCGACAGAAAACCCTGATATTCAATTCGACAGAGAAAGAAGCAAGGAAAAGCAAAAGATCAACGTAGAGGTCACAGAGAAAAGTCATTCAAAAGGCAAAAAATCCTGCCCTTTCTGACTTTACAAATCTGTGACAATTCGGCGCGGTGACCTGGGTAGTTATATGTTATGGTGAAAACCGGGCACACCGTGAAGAGCCATCCTCGCCTACAGGCCGGGTTTTATAGGCAGGCGCTGTTGATAGCCCTTCCCCTGGTGATTTTGTCGGCTGCCGCACTCTATTCCCTGCTCCTCGACCGAGCCGCCATCGGGCAGGATGCCCGGGAGCGCGCCCAGACGCTCGCTCCCGAGTTGGCCCAGCTGATGGGTCAGAGCATAAGCAAAGAGCTGCATGATCTGCCCGACAAGTTGCTTCAGGGCCTCATCATCGACGGGCAAATTCTGTTCCCGATCGATTACCCCAGCCTGCCTGCGCCGAAGGATTCCGCAGCCTGAAACACCTTGTACCACAACCTGCACGGCGAGGAAACTACGCGACCCCAAAACCTCAGCGCAGAGGGCGCAAAAACCGCAGAGAGAAGGCATTCGAAAGCAAAAATCCACTGCGGTCCCTGCGCCTTCTGCGTTGAAGTTTTTAGGATGCGGATATGCCGCTTTGCGTATATCGTGGTTTCGGTTGACGGAACTTTTATGCTAAGCCTATCGTCCTACTTTGAGAATATAGGTGTGTCCGGAATTATGAAGCATTCTGAAGGAGTCGGATTATGTCTATGACTACGCGTTACTACCAATGGATCCTATGGTCAGGCTTGATTGCGGTGCTGGCATTTGCGGGACATGCGAGGGCGCAGGGGCAGCAACCGCTCCCCAAAAGTGTTGCGGCGCCGCCCGCCCTGCCCCTTTCGCCCACCGAGGAAGCGGAGAAGAACGGGACTGCGCTCCGCATTTCGCTGAAGGATTTGACCAAGCTCGCGCTCCAGAATAATCTGGACATCGCCATCTCGGACACCAATGAAAAGCTCGTCCGCCAGCGCGTCCTGCAGGCGTATGGTCCCTATGATCCGGCTCTCTCGATTACCGCGGGCAACCAGGCCACCAGGAGGCCCAACACCAACCTCACCAACCAATCCACTCAGGGAAACTTCAACAAGACCAGTCAACAGATCTGGGATTTCCAGTTCACCCAGAACCTCAAGACCGGCGCCGGCATTCTCGCAACCTATAACTCAGGCCGCAGTGTAACCAACCAGCAATATGCCTTGTTCGGCACGCAGTTTTCCACCAATCTCAGTTTTCAAATCACCCAACCCCTGCACCGAAATCGCCAGATCGATCAGATTCGAGGAACCATCAAACTGGCGAACCTGGACACCAAGCTCAACGACAGCCAGTTCAAACAGATGGTCACCTCTACGATCGCAGCCATCCAGACCATGTACTGGGATCTGGTAGGCGCTATCAAGGATTATGAGATCCGCCGGGATACTGTAAAGCTCGCGCAAATCAGCCTCGACAACAATATCAAGAAGGTTGAGATCGGCGTTCAGCCCCGGATTTCCATCACCGAGGCGCGCGCGGAGGTAGCCAACCGTCAAGTCAACATGATCGCTGCGCGCCAGGCGATCGTGGTAGCCGAGAACAACCTGCGTGTCGTGATCTCTCCCGACCGCAACGCCGAAATCTGGCAGAAGGTGCTCGTGCCCACGGAATCTCCGGACTTCCAGGAATACAAGGTCGATCTCGATCAGGCCATCCAGACAGCGCTGAATAACCGGCCGGAGTTGGAGCAGTTCTCGCTGCAACTTGCGGAAAATGACATCAATCATCAACTTAACAAAAACAGCAGGAAATGGCAGGTCGATCTCATTGCTTCCTTCGGCACAAGCGGAGCGGCTGGCAAAGTCAATGACCAGGTAAGTGCGGCAAATATCGATCCGGGTTTGATCGGAGGCGTCGGCAACGCCAACTTGAAACTCTTCACCGGGGGATTCACCAACTGGTTTGCGGGTGTCAACCTCCAGATCCCCCTGCGCAATCGAAGCCTGGATGCCCAGATGGCGCAGCTGCAGATTCAGCGCCAGCAGATCGATTTGAATCGCACGAATGCGGAACAGAGAATCGTAGTGCAGGTACGCAACGCAATCGAAGACCTCGACACCAACAAGCAACGGGTGCAAACCTCTCAAGCGGCATTGCAGCTTTCGCAGGAACAGCTTGACGGTGAGACCATGCGCTTTACTTCTGGCATGAGCCAGAACTTCCTTGTGCTCCAGCGGCAGCAGGATCTGGCGACGGCCAAAAATGTCGAGTTGCAGGCGCTGATCGCCTACAAGAGGTCGGTCATCACCCTGCAGCAGGCTATTTATACTTTGCTCGAATCGAACGATTTTGAGATTGGCAAGTCAAAGTAAGGATCCACCGGTGGAGCGGGTGACGTCATGAGTCCGCCCGAAGGAAGGCGTCAAGCTTATTAAGGTTCCGGAGCCTCATGAGCGCCCTGGAGGGGCCATGGCTTTTCCACACCTCAATCAGTCGAGGATGACGCGGCGGCCGTCCTTTACGGGTCGCACGGTTCCCTTCTTACGGATATACTCGATCAGAACGCTCAAGCGCACCTTGCCGGTGTCGACAACTGCAATGCCTTTAAGAGCTGTGCCGGCCATATAAGAGTTGGATGCACCGGTATACACCTGGGTGTCGTTCACCGGTTTTCCGCCGACGGTCACTTCTACAAGCTGGCTGCCTTCGATTCGATAGCGCACCCCCGAAACGGCAGGTTTGCTTCTCCGGAGGATATCCTTCAGCTGGCGCCCGGTGATTTTGAAGGTAACGACGGTATTGTTGAAGGGATCGAGCTGGGTAAGATCCTCCATGGTGATATTTCCCTTGACCAGAGGGGCACGCACACCCCCCATATTCTCGAACTCGATCTCCGTACCGTAGGTTTCGCGCACCGTATCGGCAACCAGATTGTAGTTGGCCAGATCCTCGCCCTCCACGAAATCCGCCGCCGCCTGCCCGATCACCTCGCCGTAACGGGCCGCAATCGGCTTCCAGTAGCGGGCGACGATAGCCGCAACCGCCTCGTCTTCCGGATCTTTCGAGGTGACAGGGAGCAGGCGTTCTCGATAGCGTTCGACGTGCCAGATCCCGCGCTCATCTTTACCGAATAGCAGATCGAGCCGCCCGAGTTCCCCTCCCCATTGATACGCCTGTACGATGATGGTCCCATTGACCGAGCTTTGTTCCAGTTCGTCCGAGCGCCAGATGAACTGGCCAATGGGCCAGCGCGTGTGCGAATGTCCCCCGATGATCACGTCGATGCCGGGAACGGCTCTCGCGATCTCCTCGTCAACCTCCTCGCCGGCGTGCGAGATCAGGATGACGATACCGGCTTCGCGTCGCAACGTGTCGGCCATGCGCCTGGCTGTTTCGACCTCGTTGGCGATCGTTAATCCCTCTTTGGCTGCCGGGTAGCTGCTTGCCGAAGGGGTTGTCAGGCCAAAGATTCCGATGGTCAATTGGCCCAGGCGCCGAATTGCGGAAGGCTGGACCAAAGGGTGACCGGTGGCTCTGTCCGTAAGATTGGCACAGAGAAGAGGGAACTTGGCCATACCGATGAGTTTTTTGAGCATCGCCAGCGAAGCGTTCAACTCATGGTTGCCGATCGTGCCAAAGGTATAGCCGGCTGCATTCATCGCATCGACGTCCGCTTCGCCGTGATACTCAGTCGAAAACGAAGTGCCTTCGGTAAAATCGCCCGCATCCACCAGCCATGCAGTCCCGCCGTGGCGTTGCACGTCCTCTTTGAAACGTTTGAACATCGCGGCCCGGCGCGCAATCCCGCCGATATCTTTGCGCTCGGTAAGCGCAGATAGCGCTGATCCTGCGATCCCCTCCGATGGATAGCTGAAGGGCAGCAGATGCCCGTGAGTATCATTGGTGTGAAAAATGGTCAGCGATACCTGTTGCGCTGTGACGAGCGCAGGCAGAAGCACAAGGCACAGCAGGCAAATTGCGAACCGGTTGAGACTTCTTATCATAAGACCCCCTGGCATCAGCAGTTTCTCGCCCCCACCCTCATGGGCGCACTAATCTTAGCACCGACGATTTCCAAGCCAAGTCCAAAAAGAACTCGCGCGCGCAAGCTGCGCGAGAATAAGAAGGCGCCGTGCGGCGCCCGGTTTCCTGCACGTGCGCGTTCGGCGGGCGGGCGGGGGATTGGTCTGAGACCATTGGAAAACGTTTACATTTGGCATTCGATGGATTAAGATTATAGGATCGAATTCGGATTGTTTCCATTCCTAGGAGGATCTATGAAGCGTAGTCTCGTGAGCATGTTCGTGCTGGTGTTGGCTTTCTCCCTCGTGCTTGTGCCTTGCCTGTACTCGCAGGCTACAAAAGACACCAAAACCGGAAAAGACCGCTTCGACGGACCGGTGATGTCGATTGACAAAACTACCTCGACCATCACCCTCCGGCAGACGGGGAAGAACGCCACCTGGACAATTGTTTACACCAAGGACACCACATTCACCTATCGGAACCAGCCATCGACTGTTGATGAAGTGAAGGAAGGACGGCGCATCATCGTCCTTGGGTCATTTGAGAAGGGCAGCAACAAGATGACCGCTTCCCGAATCGACATTCGCGAAGGGAAGTAATTTGTAACCGCGTCTTGCGGCCGGTTGGGACCACTGTAGGCACGTCTATCAAGCGGAGTATAGGTGTGTAACCGCTGCGTGGTCGTGCAGCATTGAGTCAGAATCAAGCGACGCTCCCGCTCTCACTACTTCAGGCAAGCGGGCAGAATCCTGCCACGTTTGAAAAAGCGTATTTCGTTTCTCCCGCATTTATTCCAGATGAGGGAATGAAAACGGGAGAAACGAAATGCCCCATTGGCAGGATGGTAATGTATGCCTGCATCCGGGTAATCCGGACTGCGATAAATCCGCCTCAACAAAGGCCACATTAAACCTTTTTTTCAGGTATGGCCTGAACTCAAGCAGCTACACCGGATTGGATCCCTGGTGGCACGCGCTCGATATTGTTCATCGAGCGGCGGGATCAGGAAAGTGCTTTCTGCCCCGCCGCTCCAGCCTTCAACACCCAGCTTAAACACGAACGACTCGGATTGATTTTCTGAGCTGCTTGCCGGCCCTACTTCTGTCGGATATCGATTCTGGCTGCGTTAAGCTTGGTGGCACCCTCCGCCTTGCCCAAGACAACGATGCGAACGCCGTCTTTCACGTCCTCGACCTTGGCTGGACCGTTCCGGTAGGTATACGCCGTTTTGTCATTGTAAATAATCGTGTAATCGAGATTGGAGGTGCCGCGCTGGCGAATCACCATCGTCATCTTTGCTTTGTCGATCGACTGCACCGTTCCTTCGATGCTGTCCATCTTGGTTTTGGGATCATTCTTGATCTGGCTGAACAATCCCGGTGCAAGCATCAGAGAAGAAATCAGCATCAGCACTACCACTAGGGAAATACTTCTCTTCATAGAGCCTCCGTGACAGGTTGGTTATAATTTGTAGAACCAATCCTAAACCAAAGTCGCCAAAAAGTAAAAGACTTCTCATGTGCGGATCTGCTTGCCATCGAAGCCAGCATGCACACCCGGAAATGAGGCATTTTCTGATTTCGTCACCGACCGGCGGCTTTGCCGGCGAGCGAGCGTAGGACTCCCCTGGTTATGCCAAAGTCCTCGGTCATGGCATCAAAAAGATCCTGCTGGCTTATGCGCAGTGCATGCACCGTCTGGCTGGCCACTGCCGTCTCTGCCTGCGGTTGATTGGCAACGAGGGCCAGGGCGCCGGCAATCTGGAATTTGGTCAGTTTGCGTTCCTCGATGCCGGCGCGGGTCAAAGTCACTTCGCCCGCGAGGACGACGTACATGGCATCCGCAGCCTCGTTTTCACTGAAAAGCCGCTGACGCACCTCGAAGTGTACTTCCTGGGCGATCGCAGCAACGCGGGCGAGGCTCTGCGTCCTGATATCACAAAAGATCTCAACGCTCTGCAAAAGATCCGCTTTTTCCAGAATAGTCAACATCGTGCCAGCACCTCAGGTCTGAGCCGAGAACGACAATCGTGCCAGGGTCCAATTGCGCGTCTCCGACAGGAGCGGTTCGCGGTCACATGGGACATTGGTTATTTCGGTGGCGAGATCACGCAAACGCAATCCACCAATCGCGTACAGCGCACACGCAAGCAGCCAGCAGTCTCCCGAATGCAGCAGGATGCGCAGGGCTTCATTTCGGGAACCTATTTCCGTGCCGCAGAGACGGCGAGCGAAAGCCAGCCGCCGTTGGGGGTCGGCCTCCGGATCCAGCACGCTGGCCAGACGACGGAAGAGTTCAGGCTGAAGCAGATGCTCCAACATCTCCAGGGCGTTGGCCTGGAGTTGCGGCCGGTTGGAAGTCAGACCAAAAAACGCATTTTGGATATCGCGCGGGGAATAGCTCAGCGCCAGCAGTCGGAATATGCGTTCCAGTTCCTGATCCATATGTTCCTGGAACGCCCGCCTGAGCAGCCCCTCGCTGCCGTGCGTCGGTTCATCTCCAGCAGCCTCATTGAGCGCGGCAAGAATCTGAAAAGAGCGGTAATATCCGATCAGTTCGGCGTTGACCAGATCGGAATAGTCCACGTCTACGGGTATCAGGGATGGATCTCGATCGCGCAGCTTATTCAGACCCTTCAATACGTCGAAGCGCAGCCCGGGATCGCGCTGCACCAGGCCGTGAGCCAGCGCCGAAGCCGATGCGGCCGCGGGGATGCGCGCCAGGGTCGCCGGTATCTGCTTACGGACGGGCAGCGGCACCGTTTCGTCATTCAGGTGGGATTCGAGTATGCCGACCGCTCTCAGGTCATACTGGATCAGGGCTGCGCGCGCGGCAGCCACCAGCTTTGGCTGTCCCAACTTTTCGATAACGACCGGCAACAGCTCTCGAATTCGGATTTTCCCGGCACTCAGGAGGGCTTGTTCCACCACCTCGAGGTTGCCGTCATGCAGAAGCCCCAGCAGCCGGTCGTGCAACTCCGAGGGCGGGGGGATCAAGCCCAACACGCGCGCTGCTTCGCAACGCGCCGCAATGGAGTCCGGTCCGGCCTGGGCAAGCATACCCTCCAGGATCAGCTTCGCTGCCGATGAATAGTCGTGCTCAGAGCCCCTTGCAAGGTAGGTAACGACTGCGCCTTGGATGACATAGGCGGGCAGGCTGCTCTCCGCACTCAGAAGCGTCAGAGGATCGCGTCCGGCATGTACTACCAGGTAACGCAGCGCCTCCGCACGCACCTCCAGGCTGTCATCCCCGAGCGCTTTTTCCACCCAGGGTACGATCTCACGGTCTCCGGCATCGCCGAGCAGGTGCAGCGCCTGCTGGCGCACCGCGGGCGAGCGATGATCCAGAAGGCGCCGCAGCCCAGGATGCCAACCCGTCTGGCGACTCATCTCAAACAGGCTCATGCCGTACATGAGTTGTTGTTCACCGCCGCGTTCCAGAGCCTGGGCCAGAACTTCGATGGTCGTGGAATCCAGCACCTGCGCGGCGGTCCGCTCAGGATCTAAAGTCCTGCGCTCAATGGCCTGCCGCAGAACGTTCAAGTATTCGTGGCGCACCTGGTTGGCGATATAGAGCCAGGACGCCAGGGCAACCATGTTCACCAGACTGACCTGACTGGGATCAAACTTCAGCACCTCGGCAAAAAGCCAGAGGGTCAGGCCGGCGACGCCATCGGCCGAACGCCAGATGAAACTATCGATGAACGATTTCACCTGGCTCCTCACTTCCGGCGAAACCGGCACATAGAGGAGTTCGGTCGACGACTTGTCCAGGGAAAAGCGCAGCATGTAATGGCTGCCCCTCAAAATGGTCGCCGTGGTCAGCGAGGGGGCCGCCAGCACCCCGAGGCTGGTGGCCATCAGGGCTGCAGGGGTTACAAACAGGGACACGCGTATGCCGAAGGTGCTGAGTAACAGCGGGGTCAGCGCCAACTGGAAAACAAAGGAGGCCAGTCCCATATAGCCGTTAAAGCGGCAAAAGAAGGCAGCGAGTCCCTCCGTGTTCCCAAGATAGTGGGCTTTGGCGATAAGCTTGAATTGATAGCCCAGGATACAGGTGGCAAGACATCCCACAGCGATCAGCGCGGTAAGCATCAGCAGGTAGCGTGATCCAAGTACAAGTTTCGAGCTTTCGCCGAAGCTCTGGGGCGCCCCGTCTCCGGCAGCGGGGGATTGGCTCAGAGAGGCGAGCCGCGTCCCGGCGCTCCGGAATAAAAGACGCACGAGCACAGCACAGGCCGCCAGCATGGCTGCGACCGCCAACAAAGCAGTTTGCGGATGCAGCCGTCCCTGATGCACCATATCGGCCGTGGTAAAGCTGATGATGGCGCCCCCTAGAAGAGCTCCGGCGCCGATATAGCCGAAGAGCCGCCGCGCTTCTCTCGTGGTCAACGTATAATTGGCGAGCGTCCAGCCCATCATCGGGCAGACAGCGCCCGCCGTATAGACCCATACAAGGACCAGCCAATAGACCCATTTGAGCTGGAGCTGCGTCAGCCACCAGAATGACGCAAACGAAAGCGAAAAGAACATCAGGGAGGCGATAATCAGCGATTCCAGGCGCATCCGCGTCGAAAGCCGGGAATACACCGCTACAAAGACCCCGGCCATCAATGCCGATCCAATCATCGCGTAGGGCAGTTGCTTGGGAAATTCCTGCAGAAAAAGGGCATCCCCTACTGCCTGCCCCATCAGATAGGCACCCATCACAACGAAAAGGTAGAAAAATAGCAGCGCTGCAGGACCAGCCTCGTCACGCCGGACGCTGAGCATTCTTCCGATCTGGTTGATCATCGCAATTCTACCCGACGCCTCGGTTGCGGGCCGTTCGGTCCGGCCGTCTTACCGCTCGCAGGCGCCGTGAGAACTTTCGGCTCGCCGTCGGCGTAATAGGCCGTGAACCTGCCGCCCTGGATCTCCAGAGCGGACGGCCGGCCCTGGTACTCCTGCCCGTTCATTCCGGTGTCGATCAGGAAAACATGATTCTCGAAACGGGGAGTGATGTCGGATTTTGACAGCACGGTATGGCCTTCTACGATGAATTTCACCTTGAGCCGCGCCAGCATTGCCATCACGCCGTTCATCAATTTCTCCTCAGGATCCAGGGCCAGGCCGCGATACCACAATGGCCCTTCCGATGAAACGCACATCCAGCTCTGATAACCGAGCAGCTTTTGCATATCCTGGGCTGCGACCAGATCGTCCGCCCTGCCGCGCGACTGAATCCAATTCATCTCTTCGCCGACGCTTTGAATCGCCTCGGCAAGAGTCATATAGCGCCAGATCACTTTTTTGTCGCTTAGCGACTGCCAAATGGAGTCGAAATCGGATATTTCCGTGTGGATCTGGTCATTTAATTCCGCAATGTTGCGAAACTTGAGATTTGGGTTTAGACCACCGTGGACAAACAGGCCGTCGTCGATCTGGGTGATCGCATAATTCTTGCGCAGCCAGCGACCGTATTTGCTTTTGGGGAGGAAGGCATCCACATATTCGAAATAGCCCGGCGGGTGTGCGTCCATCCAGTTCTTGCGTCCCGCCTCGTCGTTGGGGAAGGCGGCCGCGTGAATGTGCTCGCGGTGCGCAGACCGGAATTTCAGGTAATCTTGATATGCCTCATCGCGCACCTTCTCAGATTGGTCCGAGCCAAAGGAACGATAGATCGCAGGAGTAACGTAGCGCAAATCATTCATCAAGTTCATGACTTCATGGTTGCCCACGAGAGGTATCAGCTTTCCTCCCGCTTTTTCCGCCTGGGGTTCAAGATCCATCAGGAGGTCGAGGCAATCGCGAGTTTGCGCCCCACGGTCCATAACATCTCCGGTTTGAATCAGCGTCGCCGAACCTCCAACCCATTGGCGGTTCCCATCGATCAGCATGGTGCGCTGCAGAATCTTCACCAGTTCGGGATAGGCGCCGTGGACATCGGCAATTGCCACCACGCGTGTCGGCGCGTGAGCCATCACGGCGAGCGTCAGCAGTAAGGAAGCGACACAAACGGCCAGGATCTTCAGCGTCAGGCGCCTTTTCGTTCCCATGGATTGCCCCCCTATATGTACAGTCACTCTAATCCGTCCCGGCGTGCGTTGCAAGAATTCCTTGAGAGGCGCTGCGACTGATTCGTTGCATACAAATGATCAACGCAGTCTCTCATGCGCCGGGGCGCACCCAAGCGCATGAAAAGCACAACCGTTGCGCGAAGCGCCTTGGAGTGCGGCGGCATGACGCCGCTTTGTCAGGCTTCAAAGCGGCGTCATGCCGCCGCACTCCAAACGCTCCGCCTATTTTCGGAACCGTCCTTCATGCGCCTAGGGCACACCCATGACGCCCGAAAATGTTGCGCTCTCGCCTCAGGTTTCCTGTGCCGCCCTTTCAGGGCTCTTACCGCTCGATTCCCGCTTCCCAGGGCGTGAGCCCTGGGTAGAGAACCGGAGATCTTAAGCCCTGAAAGGGCGACACAGAAACACACAAGTGGTTCGGCGCCGCAATCGGTTCTATTTTCGAAGCAGTCCCTCATGCGCCGGCGCGCACCCGGTGACGCATGAAAATGTTGTGTTCCGGGCGCGAGTTTTCTGCGCCGCCCTTTCAGGGCTCTTTTCGCTCCATTCCCTGTCCCCAGGGCTCACGCCCTGGGCTTTGCTGCGCCACCCCTTCGGGGTTTTGCAGCCGTGATCCTTGGGATTTTCACGGCCGTGCAAGGCTCAGCCCTTCGGGATTTTGCAGCCGTAATCCTTGCGGTTTTCATGGCCGTGCAGCGCATAGCCCTGAAAGGGCGGAGCAGCACAGCCCAGGGCGTAAGCCCATAAGCGCTAAGATAATCTTTTTGCGGCCGAATATATGTTGCATGGATCCTATTTTCCTTGGATTTTCTGGTTCAGTACGCTCCCCGAAATCTCCATATCCTGCCCAAATCGATCTTAACTTCAGAGCTCCTGACATGGTCCGGTAATTAATTGTCCCCTTTTTCTTTCAGGAGGGAAACTCCCCGAGGGAATAATTCATCCGAAGGCTGGTGCCGGGGAACAGCGCGTTCGTCTTGTTGAGTGCTTCGCAAAGGGCCTGCAGAGCGCGGGACCGATGAGAAGAGCTGAGAGGCGCGAGTTTTATCCGCAGTTCGTCCTCCGTGGGCTGCATCGCCGCAGTATCTTGCAGTGCCATCTGAACAAGAGTGCGTCCTTCCTCTTCGGCGCGCTTGTAGTTGGGTCGAATCAGCGCGAGGAGATCACTCTCGATTTGGTATGCGACCATTTTCAGAACATTGGTTAGATGCTTTCGTTCCGTCGACAACTTTACGACTTCCTGGCCTTGTTGGGCATCCGCAACAGGCAGTCGGACGGGAAGAGCGTCGCGCCGAGCCTCAACCCTGGCAATGCTGTCGACTGCCGCGCTGATCTCATTGCGGATCTTTTGCTCAACGGTCGAGAAGCTTCTCATGGTGGAACTCGGCTCCTCGATAAAATCGATCGCGGTTGCGCCATAAGTTTCCTGAAGCTTGGTGAGTTTGGCGCGCGCGGCGCGGAGTTCCTTCTCTACCGCTTTCCGTGCGGGATTGGGCACAGAACGAGTCGGATCATCAGGCTCGACCTGGTAATCGGTGAGTGCGTCGATGAGGAACTCCTCGCGCATGTACTTGAAGAAGTTCTCCTGGCGCCAGCGCTCAAACATGCGATAGGCGACGACGATGTCGCGCAGGTCCCAGCGGCTCGTCAGGATCGGGGTCTGGTGTCCCGTTTCGGTCAGGCGGGTCACCTGACGCAGCCGGAGCTTCCCCTTCAGGAAGCGTACGGGTTGCTCGTGTAAAAGGTATTCCACTTGCCGCCCGTCCAGCTTGGCTTTGCGAGGCATGAACCTCTTCTCGGCGATGCGACGAGTACGACCCTTCCGATAAGTCAGAATATCGAAGCCCATGGCGAGCAGGGTCACAAAGAGCTTGGGGCTCCAGCCGCCGCGGTCAAAGACAATCGTGGCCCGCCGGCGAGGTCCGAGCATCTCGCGAACTTCCGTTAGCACCGGGACCAACATGCGGGTCATGGCGGCGTTGGCCTCGGCCGTGACAACAAAGAGCGGATCACTTCGTTGATCGTTGACCCAATAGTCGGTGGTTCCGGGAGCGGCCAACCGGACCCTTGTGACGTATGCCTTCGGAATCGTCCATTTTCCGTGATAGGCGCGGACGTGACCATCGATATAGAGAAAGCCGAGCATCCTGCCGCGCTCGGCGACACGCAGCCGGGCGAGTTCGCGACCAAGCTGATAGCTACCCTTCAGGGAAGCGAGACGCGTGAGTTTGCGGCGCAATGTTTTGACCTCAAGGATACGATCCAGTCCGACAATGCGCCCCGGTTCCCCGGGCGCATGCTCCTTGAGGGCTTCGGGGCGAGGGATTCTCAGGAGCGACAGCAGCACGTATGCCACCAGAGTCGTTCGCAATCCGTAGAAAGCGGGGCCTATGCTGCCGTAGATTTTCTCCGCGACAGAAAGCAAGCCACTGGCAACGAGTGGCGGAATTGCCAACAGAACACCCGCTCTCGGCAAACTCGAAGCGGAAGCAAACACCGGCAGCGCATCATCGAGAAGTCCCATTGCAGCCAGGAGGCGATCCGTCGACCGATCAACCGGGCCAGCGTCGAGGCTCTTGTCAGCCGTGCTGGTCTGAGGTCGCATGCCCTTACGTGCGGACGAATCCGCAACTGGGCAAGAAGTCTCCATCGGTTCGTCATCGAATACTGTGGTAGTCTCTGTCACCAAATCGGCTTCTGGCAGGAAGGGGAGATGGGGCTCAGGCGATGGTCTCCAACCAAGCCGACGCAGACTCCTACGAACCTCCTTCTCGTCAAGGCCAAGCCGACCGCCAATCCAACGATTACTCATTCCCTTGGCCTTGAGGCGGAGGATGATCCGATCCCGCTCATGTGCTTCCTTGTTCGTGGAAGCGCTGCCTGAAGGCCGTCCCTTTGGACGCGCGAGTGTGGCCAATCCACCAAGCTGGAGGTTCTTTTGGTAGCGGCGCAGGGTTCGAATGGAGTAACCAAAGCATCGTGCAATATCATTCTGATCGGCGTACCCCGATTCAAAGAGCGTGACCATGGCATACGCTTCGGCCGCACGATCTCTGATGGAGTAGTGCGAAAATGCAATACCTTGGACGGAGATTACACGCTGGTCACCCTCGGCATGAAAACAAACACGATCGTTTACAAAGACAGTGCCGGGCGTTGGAGTAGGCCGGGGTAAGAGTTCTCTCTGCTGCGGGCTTGGTTTCATGGTCGCCCAGCATGTACGAGAACCTACTTAATAGAAAAGAGGACAATTTAATGTCCGCACCATTTTTCGCCAACGACCCAGCCATTTGTGTTATCAGGCGCTCTTCAGTCATAGTTCTTTGCCACTGCGAGTGAAGGGATTTCCATCGTTCATTCGAAAAAGGGGACAATTTAATGTCCGCACCCATGTCCGGAAATGCCACATTTCCTTGGGTTTTTCAGACCATGTCAGGAGTTCTGAACTTAGCGCTTATGGGCGTAAGCCCTGGGTCTGGGGGCCGGAGACTGTAAGCCCTGAAAGGGCGGCGCAGAAACGATCGAATCAATTGGCACCCCACTGAGTCATTTTCGGAACAGAGGGCGCAGAGGATCGTCATTCAAAGGGGAAAAATCCTCTGTGGCCTCTGCGTTGAGGTTTTGGGGATGCGGACATGCAGGACCGGCATTTTCCAACAAGAGGGTTGATATTCATGCTTTGACCGCGCTAATCTGATGACAGGAAAACAGCGCATCTTCCATAAGTTCCACGAATCTCGCGAGAACCGTATGGGCCGACAATTCCTGCAACGCGTGCTCCATCCCATCGTCCAGATCCAGGAAAAAGAGATCTTCACGACACTTCTCATGTTTTCCTACTCGTTTCTGGCTATGGCGGCATATAACGCCATCAAACCGGTCACACGCTCGAAATTCATCGAAGGCCTGGGCGCAGACAACCTGCCCTACGTGCAATTCGTGGCGGGTTTTTTCATTGCGGTGATCATGGTGGGATACAGCTGGCTCATGATCCGGCTGCCGCGCCGCTGGTCGCTGCCGATTACCCAGACAGGCATCGTCGCGATTCTCATCGCGTTCTGGTTTCTGTTTCGAACCAACCAGGGGTGGGTTCCGGTTGCCTTTTACCTCCTGGGCATTATCCTCGGTCTCCTGCTCATCAGCCAGTTCTGGACCCTCGCGAATGTGGTCTACGAGCCGCGGCAGGCAAAGAGGCTGTTCGGATTCATCGGTGCCGGATCTTCTCTCGGGGGGATTCTCGGATCTTTCCTGGCCGCAAATTACGCGCAACGGATTGGAACCAATAATCTGTTGTTCTTCAGTGTCGCGTTCATGGCGCTCTGTGTGTTCCTCGTAATCCTGATCATTCGGAGAGAAAAGGTCGGGGAAAATGTCGGCCTCGAAATCCGGGCGGAGGAAGGCGTCAGCGCCAGGCGAGCCATCGAACTGCTGGGGAAATCGAAACACTTGAGGCTGATCGCGCTTGTGATCAGCTTCGCGGCCATCGGTGCGGCCATTATCGAGCAGCAGTTCAATATGGCCATCGAAGCCGCCAAGGGGCGTAACGCCACGGATTCGATTACGGCATTCCTCGGCACGGTCCAGCTTTACACATCGACGATCGGGTTTCTCATCCAGGTCGTGCTGACGAGCCGTATCCACCGCTACCTGGGGATCGGCTTTGCCCTGATTCTCCTCCCCATGAGCCTCGGCACTACAGGCGTGATCATCCTATTCAATGCCGCTTTGTGGGCCCCGAGCCTTGCACGGGTTCTGGATCAATCCCTGCGTTACACGGTCGACAAGACGACACGCGAGATTCTCTACATGCCTCTGCCGTCCGACATCAAGTTCGAAGCCAAGCCTTTCGTGGATGTGACGGTCGACCGCTTCGCGAAGGCAATGGGCGCCCTGCTGTCGCTGGTGCTGATCAAACCCTGGGGATTTCAGCTCACCTGGCAGAAGCTGAGCTATGCCAGCGTCACCATGACTCTGATCTGGCTGTTTCTGGCTCTGCGTGCCAAGCGCGGGTATCGGGCTGCATTCCGTCAGAGCATCGAGGACCGCAATATCAAGCCTGCGGATGTCAGGCTCGGGATTGCAGACCTGCAGACGATCGAGACGCTGATTCGGGAACTGGCGAGCCCCGATGAACGCCGGGTGTTATATGCAATTGATGTTCTGGAATCGCTGGACAAACGCAACCTGATCACTCCGCTGTTGCTCTACCACGAATCTCCCGCCGTCAGGGTTCGGGCTCTCAGTCTCCTCGGCGACACCCTGGCAAACGAATCGGCGCGCTGGCTGCCTGCGATTGAACGCATGATGGCCGATGAAGATCCTGGAGTCCGTGCCGCGGCTGTAGGGGCGTTGGCGCACATGAGGGATGAGCACGCCACTGACCTGGTGCGGCCTTATTTGCGGGACAATAATCCTCGTATCGCGATGACTGCCGCCATGGTGCTGTCGGACAGCAGCCATGAAGAGGATGTGACTGCCGCCGAACAGGTGCTGCGGGGCATCGTTTCCGACACGAGAGATTCGGCGGCGCAGGCACGGCGCGAATTTGCCATCGCCTTGCGCCATGTGCCCAATCCCCACTTCCGGCGCCTGCTGATCCCTCTGCTGGCTGACGCAAATCCCGAGGTGGCGGAGGAAGCGATGCGCACCGTCAGGCAGCTGGTAACTGCGGACTTTATTTTTGTGCCGACGCTGATTTCGCTGCTCCGCAACCGGAGACTCAAGAGCAACGCACGTGAAATGCTGGTCGGCTATGGCGAGCAGATCCTGGGTATTCTCGGGCATTTTCTGCGTGACCCCGAGGAGGACATTTGGGTCCGACGCCACATTCCCGGCACCATCGCTCTCATCCCCTGCCAGAAGGCGATGGAGATCCTGGTCGGGACACTCGAGGAACCGGACGGCTTTCTGCGCTTCAAGGTTCTGGCCGCAATCGAGAGGCTCCACCGCACCAATCCGGAGCTATCATTCAGCCGCGAGTCTATTGAATCGCGGGCACTGCAGGAAGGTTCGTGCTGCCTGGGATACCGGGCTTACTATCGCCACCTTTTCGAACAGGAAAAGCTGCCGAAGGACAGTCTACTTGCTTGCGCTCTGAGAGAAAAAATGGCGCGCACCAAGGACCGGGTGTATCGGTTCCTTGGGCTGATCTATCCCTGGAAAGATATCGAAGCGGCCCGCTGGGCGATCCAGCACAGTGACAGCCGCTCCCGCTCAGCGGCCCTCGAATACCTCGATAATGTGCTGAAAGGAGCCCTGCGAAAGAGACTGATGCCTGTTCTCGAGGAGCCAGTGGCGGGTGAGGAGTTGAGGGGTCAGCAGCAGAGCATAGAGGCGTCCGTAAGGCGCCTCATTCAAGATGCTGACCCGGTGCTGTCGGCAGCGGCCGTGCTGTTCGCGTGGCAGATCAAGCTCGGAAATCTCAATGCCGAACTGGAGCAAGTGCTCGCCAGCCGGGACGCGCGTGACTGGTGCGTGTTCGAAGCCGCCAGCTGGGTTTCCGCGGCGTTTCGTTTGCAGGAAACCAGACGCCGCGCTCTTTGGATCGAGCCGCTGCCAACGGTAGAAGTGGCGGATCGGCTGCGCAGGCTGCCGCTGTTCGGATCGCTATCGGTGGATGGATTGTTCCGCATTGCCGGAGCCGGAAACCAGGAGCGTTTCGAGTCGAGCCGGACGCTCTATCAGGAGGGCACTGTCCCCGAGACAATCCATCTCTTGCTGGATGGGCATGTATCCTGCAGAGCATCGACCGGCGATGCACGAGAAATCGACGCTCCCGCTGCTCTGGCTTTCCAGGAAGTCCTCGAGAGCCGGCCTGTGCGCGAAACCGCGCGCACCTCCGGAACAGCGGTCTGTCTGGCCCTCAACGGCGAAGAATGCCTCACCCTGCTCGCAGACGATACGGAGCTGGTCCAGGGCTTGTTCACGATGTTGTGCGGTGCGGATGGCGGAGAGCCCGCAGGGCTGGTGTTCAAAGGAGAATGGGCGGAGGGAAGAGCAATTCTGCCGAAAGCGGACTTGAAACCGATCGAGAAAATCCTCGTTCTCAAAAACATCCCCGTTTTCTCTGACGTGAGTGCGGATGAAATGCCCGGATTGGCCGCGATCGCAACCGAGGTGCCTCTTCAGAAAGGCGCTATCCTGTTCGGTGAGACCAGTCCGCCAGCGCTTTACGCGCTTGTTTCAGGGGAGATTTCCCTGGAATCTTCCTCGGGCGAGCCGGTCCTCCTGGCCCGATCCAATGACGCGGTCGGTGTTCAGCAGACGCTGGCGGGCCTCAGTCTTGGGCGCAACGCGCGCGTCGTGTCTGACGGCACGGCACTGTGCATCGATCGGGAGGATCTGTTCGATTTGGTGGCGCAACGTCCGGATTTGTTGCGCCAGCTGTTCAGCGCGTTATCCCGGGCCCGGGCTGCCAGGATGGCCATCGCCTCAGCCTAGAAAGGAGCCCACGTGCGTTCCCTGCGCTTCAGGGTGTCAGCTATGGTCGTAATGCTGTGCGCCGCATGCGGCATTTCCTTGCGTGCGCAAGATCCGGAGCAGCTTTCCGAAGAGCAGATGAGGAACTTCCTGCTGAATGCGAAAGTGGTGAAATCCCGCCAGGTGAGCAAGGGGTTGACCGGCACCTTCAGGTTCACCTTGAGCGACGGCACTCTCACCCACGATGCCTCATTCCAATCGCTCGATGAATTCAAATCCTCGTATCAAGATGAAACTGGCGCTACCGAGAAGAATTTCAAGGATTCGTACAAATTCAACCTTGCCGCCTACGAGTTGGCCAAGCTGCTCGGCCTGGGCGACATGATGCCGGTGACCGTCGAGCGCCGCTGGAGCGGCAAAACCGGCTCCCTGAGCTGGTGGCTTCCGGTCAAACTGGACGAGGAGGAGCGGCAGAAAAAGAAAATCAAAGTGCCCGATGAAGTGGCATGGGCCAGGCAGATGAACAGGATGTATGTCTTCTCTCAGCTGGTGTATGACACGGATCGCAATCTCGGAAATATCTTATACGCGGAAGACTGGCGCCTGTGGATGATCGATTTCACCCGCGCTTTCCGTATCTATCCCGACCTGCAGAATCCGAAGATGCTCAACCAGTGCGATCGGCGGCTGTGGGAAAGTTTGCGTCAATTGGATGCCGCGGAGGTCGAGCGCAAAACCGCGCCGTGGCTCGACAAAATGGAGATCAAGGGCGTCATGGCGCGCCGCGACAAGATCGTCGCCCTTTTTGAAAAGCTGATCGCCGCAAAAGGGGAAAAAGCCATAATCTACAAGTAGCCGCATCCCCGCCCTTAAGGAGACAAACTTAAGAGCTCACCACAGTCCATCATGCGCCTGGCGCGCCCGATTGCATAAAAATTAATAGCGTGTTTTAGGCAGCCACGAATGACACGAATGGGCAAGAAGTTCGTGTCATTCGTGGCTGCTTTTGCAGTTTGGCGGCGGTTTATTTTCAGAAGAGAAAGCTCAGCTCGTGATTCTTCAGGCAAAGTGGCTCAGGCGTCCCCTCGGGCCGGTGAGTGAGTCATCCCAATCGGCGGGCTTCACGGCGCCGACGTAATTCGATGCGCTTGGATGTCATGACCACGCCGCCGGCTTCGCGGTCGCGTAACGGCAGACGGTCCACGATAAACTCCTGCTGCCGGATCCTGGTGCGCATATCGACAGAATAGCGCACATACAGCAGCGCGGGATTGTCGTCGGCGAAGAACCGAATGCCGGCACCCTTGGGCGCGAGGCGATACTCACGGTTCGTGATCAGGCCGCCGGCAGTGAACTTCTTGATGTGCGTGAACAGATCCAACTCATACACCACGGTCATGACGCGCTCGCGGTCCAGAACAGCCGCATAGATCAAGAAAGTATCCACGAACAACTTTTCGGGCGGCGCCACCACCTTGCAGCGCCCGTCCTTCCACACCAGCAGCAGCCGGTCCAGGGGCGAGCATGACAGCAGCGGCGCACCGGCGATCTTGTGACCGATATAGCCTTTCACCCGGTCATAGGCGAGGGTGAGTTCATTGGCCGTAAGCTCACGCTCGGAGATCTCGCCAAACTGAGCGACTCGGGTCCGCCGCGGGAATTCGGCGCCGTATTGCCTCAGCAGGCTGCGCAGGTACCGGATGACGTACGGTACCAGGGCGGCGAGATCCAGCTCCACCTCGGCCAGCTCACCGCCGAGACGCTCGATCTCCTTGCGGTTTTTCTCGAGGTCGAAGAGCGAGATCCGCCGGATGGGGATGCCCAGGAGCATGTCCACGTCGTCGTGAGTCACATCGCGCTGGAGCCGGTCGCGGAACGGCTGCAGGCCTTCCAGCACCGCCTGTTGCGCTGCGGCGACAGAGTCGCAGGTCTCGATCCGCTTGTAGATCCGGTTCTCGACGAACAGCCGTATGAGTGTCTGATTGTGAATTTCCTCGCTCAGCCGGCGGCGCCTGCGCATCAGCTCCCTGCGGAGGATGTCCACAAGCCGTGATGTGTTGTAGCGCAGGATTCCGGGGACATCCATTTCCACGGGCCTGTCGTCGCGAATGACGACAATGCGGCTGGCAATTTGCATCTGGCACTGGGTGAAGGCGTAGAGTGCTTCCACCGCGCGGTTCGGGTCCTGCTCGGGCGGCAGCTGGATCTCGATCTCCGCTTGCTCGGCGGTGAAATCGTTGATGCTTTTGACTTTGATCTTGCCCTTGCGGGCGGCATCTTCGATCGATGCCATCAGCGAGTCTGTGGTCGCACCAAAGGGGAGTTCGCGGATGACAAGCGTGTGCTCGTCCTTCTTCTCGATGTGTGCCCGCACGAGCACGTGGCCGCGCCCGTCGTCATAAGCCGCCGCATCCATCAGTCCGCCCTGGGGAAAATCCGGGAGCACGTGGAACGGTTTTTTGCCCAGGATCGCGATCTGGGCTTCGAGCAGTTCGACGAAATTGTGCGGCAGGATGCGGGTGGAAAGGCCGACGGCGATTCCCTCCGCACCCAGCATGAGCAGGAGCGGGATCTTGGCCGGCAGGGTGACCGGCTCCTTCTTGCGTCCGTCATAGGAGGGTACGAATTCGGTCAGATCGTCGTTGAAAAGCTCTTTGCGTGCGAGGTCGGTCAGCCGGCACTCGATGTATCGGGGGGCCGCCGGGGGATCGCCGGTGAAAATATTGCCGAAGTTGCCCTGGCGCTCGATGAGGTACTGACGGTTGGCCAGCGCGACCAGCGCTTCGCCGATTGAGGCGTCGCCGTGCGGGTGGAACTGCATGCAGTAGCCGACAATGTTGGCTACCTTGATGAACTTGCCGTCATCATTCGCGTGGAGCGAAAAGAGGATGCGGCGCTGCACAGGCTTCAGACCATCGTCGAGATTGGGGATGGCGCGGTCGCGGATGACGTAGGATGCGTACTGAAGGAAATTAGCATCCATCAGGTGCTTGAGCGGCCCATCCCCGGTGGCCTGCAATCTCCCGCCGGCGCCCGTGGTGACCGCGTCGGTTCCAGGCGCAGCCCCTTGATCCGCAGGCGTTTCCTCACCGAACAACGGCAGCTTCTTCTGACCATCCGTCATAGCTCGGCCTCGACGACGAGGTGGTCCATGATGTATTGTCGCCGCTCCGGCGTATTGCGGCCCATGTAGAAGCCCAGGATCGCAGGCACGCCGTGCCGGTTGGCAAGGCGCACGGGAGTCAGGCGCATGTCCGGACCGATGAAGCGCTTGAACTCGGCCGGAGAGATTTCGCCGAGGCCTTTGAAACGCGTCACTTCCGCCCCGCGCAGCTCTTTCATGGCCGCATCGCGCTCACCCTCGGAGTAGCAGTAGATCGTGTCTTTGCGGCTGCGCACGCGGAAGAGCGGAGTTTCCAGGATGTGGACGTGGCCTTCGTGCACAACGGGCTCGAAGAAGCGCAGGAAGAAGGTCAGCAGCAGGTTGCGGATGTGCAGGCCGTCCACGTCCGCATCCGTGGCGAGGATGACCTTGTGATAGCGCAGACGCTCGACGGAATCTTCAATATCGAGGCTGCGCATGAGGTTGTAGAGCTCCTCGTTCTTGTACATCACGTCGCGCTGCAGGTCGCAGACATTCAGCGGCTTGCCGCGCAGGGCGAAGATCGCCTGGGTGTTCACGTCGCGGCAACTTACGATCGAGCCGGCCGCCGACTGGCCCTCGGTGATGAAAATCATGGAGTCGAGTCGCCGCGCCCGGTGCGTTTGTCGAAGTGAATCTTGCAGTCCTTGAGCTGCGGCACGCGGATGGAGGTCGCGCGCGCGCGCTCGCGCGCCATTTTCTTGATCGATTGCAGCTCCTTGCGCAGCTTGACCGTCTCTTCGATCTTGAGCAGAGCCTTTTCGGCGGCCTTGGGATTGCGGTGCAGCAGGTCCGCGACAATTTCGCGCACCTGGCCGACCAGCTCGCCGCGCAACTCCGTGTTGCCGAGCTTGTTCTTGGTCTGCGATTCGAAGACCGGTTCTTTCAGCCGGATGGCGATGGCCCCGGCCATGCCTTCGCGGATGTCGTCCCCCTCGAACTTCCCCTTGGAAAACTCGTTGAATCCCTTGACCAGCCCCTCGCGGAAAGCGCTCAGATGAGCGCCGCCGTCGCTGGTGTACTGGCCGTTGACGAAAGATAGAAACGTCTCGTCGAAGCGCTGCGTGTGCGTCAGGGCAAGCTCTATGGTCTTGGTGCGGTAATGCAGAGGCGGGTAAAGCGCCTCGTCGCCGACCTCGTCGCGCAAAAGATCCAGCAGGCCGTTGCGCGAGAGAAAGATCTGGCCGTTGTACTCGATGCGCAGGCCGGCGTTCAGGAAGGAGTAAAGCCGCAACCGGCGAATGACGTGCTCCGCGACGAACGCGACGCTGCCGAAAATGTCCGGATCGGGCTCGAAGCTGACCAAGGTGCCGTCCGGCTCCTCCGGTGTCTTGCCTTTCTGTGATTCGAGCAGTTTTCCGCGCTCGAAAACCGCGCCTGCGCACTCACCGCTGCGGAAGCTCCGGACGATGAACCACTTTGACAGCGCGTTGACCGCTTTCGCGCCGATCCCGTTCAAACCCACGCTGAACTGGAAAACATCGTCGCTGTACTTCGCGCCCGTGTTGATGCGCGACACGCATTCGACGACCTTGCCGAGCGGGATGCCGCGGCCAAAATCGCGCACGGTGACCCGTGGCCCTTCCATGGTCACCATGATGCGGTCGCCGAAACCCATGATGAACTCGTCGACGGAGTTGTCCACGACTTCCTTGAGGAGAACGTAGATGCCGTCGTCGTAGTCCGATCCATTCCCCGTCCGGCCGATGTACATCCCCGTACGCTTGCGGATGTGCTCCAGCGAGGAGAGGGTTTTGATCTTATCTTCGTCGTAGTTGTGCGGCTTCGTTGTCATGCTCACGTCATGCTCAAGGGGCCGTGATTTTACCAGCTTCATTGTCCCAGAAAAAGAGGGCAGTTGGATTTTATACGGAATCCATGGGCATGTGGGGAGCAAGGAGGAAAAAGGGAGGATGGGATCAAAAACCTCAATGCAGAGGGCGCAGAGTCCGCGGAGAATTTATTGTTTTTGGCTAAGTCTCCTCTGCGCGTTCTGTTCCGAAAATAGGTGGAGCCTTTGGAGTGCGGCGGCATGACGCCGCTTTGAAGCCTGACAAAGCGGCGTCATGCCGCCGCACTCCAAGGCGCTTCGCGCAGCGGCTGTGCTTTTCATGCGCTTGGGTGCGCCCCGGCGCATGCGAGACTGCGTTGATCAATTGCTTTTCCCGCTCAAATGGTGAGATCAGTTCTTGAAAAGGCTGATTTTGCCGGAGAAAGTTGTGATGTGGATGCTGTTAGGCCCTGCTCCCACGGTGCCATGGGCGGAGCGTCCTGGACGATGCTCATCCACGGCGATCGGGAAATCGGTCTCGATCCCACCGCTCAACCTGGACATATCGACGTTGCCGAGGCTACCGGCGGGAAGCTTGGCCTGAACGCTGCCGCTCACTGAGGTGAACTTAAGCGCGCCGGTTCCCATGATTTTCTGCATCTGAGCATTGAGTGTGCCGCTTACGGTGGCCGCCTCAACCGTGCCCGACACATTTTCCATCGAGATGCTGCCACTCACGGTGTTCGCATGAATAAAACCTTGTACGTCGCTGATGTCAATGGTCCCGCTTACCGATCCCAGGCGGTCGAAGTTGAAATCCACGCCCGCAGGCACTTGAACGGCAAAGTTTACGCTGGCCTGGCAGTTGCCGGAGTCCGGATATTGGACACGCAATTCAAGCTGATTGTTTGTGCTCGTTTCGTCGATTTTCAACAGATCCCGATCCCGCCCGACCCTGACGGCGTCCACTACTATCGTGCTCCCGCCATAGCCGATAATCTTGATTTCCCCCGATATGTTCTGGATAACAATATGCCCGTTGGGCGCGATATTGTAAGTTTTGTGCAAATCCTGAGCTGAAGCCAGCGCGCCCGGGAGCGCCGCGGCCAGCACAACCGCCAAAGCGAACATCCAAAGATTTCTTTTCATAGGCCCGTCCTTTCGCAGTCCGTTACTGTCGCATTTCGCCAGGTAAGTGACAAAACAGGCAAGAGGATTTCAAGTTTTGAGGCCGCGGGCTCAGGAATGCTTGTGGATGGCTCGTGTCTTGAGGCTGATGCCGAAGACGTTGATGTCGCCCGGCTTGGAGTAATGGTCGTTCTGACGCAGGTAATAGAATTCCATCAGGATGTGTGGGTTAATCCGTTTGCCGATCCCCGCAGAGATACGGTTGCGCGACCAGGTCGCCAGATGACCGTCGTAATAGACCTCATCGGAGAGGTATACATTGACGCTCTCTGTCCGAAGCCGGATCGGATGCTGGATCAGGAGGCGGTTCATATAGCGGAAATAGGCGATGATTGGCATCTCACGCCTCTCGAAGCGGTTGCGATCGCTCATATCGAACCCGTGCAATCGCCAGGAAAGAATCCCGTCGACCGCCAGCCGATGCTCCCTCGTGTCCATCCCGGGCAGGGATTGAGAGGCCACGTAGTTATAGGACGGAGCAATGCTCAGGAAACGCAGCGCCTTGAATGACACGGAAGCCCCGGCACGCTCACAAACGAAATGATCCAAATCCCGCCCCAGGCGCAGGGTTCCCAATCCGGTTACATTTACCCCAGGGTGCAACGGATAGGTAAATTGGCTATCGAACCAGATCTGGTTATCGTCCCTTTGAGGATTCAACGGCGTGTCTGCCGAGTGAGCTGATGCTGCACAAATGATGAGCAGCAGCGGCAGAACGAGTGCCATCCTTAGAATCCGCACCCACCCGTCATTTTTATGATAAATCACGTAAAATCCCACAAGCACCTTGTCGGATCATCGCTTTGAAAATGAGGCGCAATTCTCCCTCAACCGCCGGATTATGACAAGGGGAAGTTTGATGACTCGAGTCGACGTAGCGTGCATCACCTTTTTGCTATCACGTCCACTTCGCTATAAAAGGTGTTGCCATAGTCGTCGTCAACTTCGGTCGCAATGCAGTTGAAGAGCAGATAACGGTATTTCCCCAAAGCGCCGCTCGAGTCTGTAATGCTTACGCCGTACTGGCCACCGCCATCGCGCTGCTGCGGCCTGGTATCCACCACCGCGATGAGCTTCCAGCCGCAGGTCGTGGGATCGATACTGCCGGCAGGAGCGGCATTGAACTTCGGGTCGGTCCCATCGCTGGCATAGAGCTTGTACACCTGCGGCCCGCGCGTGTTGGGGTGCCAGGAGTAAGAGTTGACCTGGGCAATCTCAATCATGCTGCCCAAGTCCATGCGGAAGCGCCCCCCCAGGGTCCCCGCATTAAAAAAGAAGTTGGCCGAGGGCTGGTCCTCCTCGGTCGGCAGGAGGCCGTCGGTAAGGGCGCCCAGATCGTCTCCGTTAGGGTCCATCTCGCCATCGACCAGCGTCAGTTTCGCCTTGGCTGCCGCATCGTCTTTGACGGGCGCCGGCACGGTTTTGAACCTGAATTCCTTAGTGGCTGCAGCGTTGTTATTGTAATCGACGGCAACCTTTACCTGGCTAAACGCCGCAACGGCCAGGCCCAAAAGCGCCACAGCGAATCCCAGGCAGATGATATTCCGTTTCACGCAAACCTCCTTAACCTCTTACAAGCGGCTTGTAGTGGATGCGATGGGGCTGATCGGCAAGAGCGCCCAGGCGCCGCTTGCGGTCTGCCTCATAATCCTGGTAATTCCCTTCGAACCAGACCGCCTTGGAATCGCCTTCGAAGGCGAGAATGTGGGTTGCGATCCGGTCCAGAAACCATCGGTCATGGCTGATGACAACTGCGCACCCGGCGAACGACAGCAGGGCGTCCTCCAGCGAGCGGAGCGTATCGACGTCGAGATCGTTGGTCGGTTCATCGAGGAGCAGCAGGTTGCCGCCGCCCTTGAGCACTTTAGCCAGATGGATGCGGTTGCGTTCGCCTCCGGAGAGATCCTTGACACGCTTCTGTTGATCCGATCCTTTGAAGTTGAACGCGGCCGCGTAGGAGCGGGCGGGCACCTCGCGCTTGCCGAGAGTCACCACATCAGATCCATCGCTGATTTCTTCCCAGACCTGGCGTTCCCCGTTCAAGGTGTCGCGGCTCTGGTCGACGTACGCAATCTTGACCGTTTCTCCGAGCCTTAACGAACCGCCGTCCGGCTTCTCTTCCCCGACAATCATGCGGAAGAGCGTCGTTTTGCCGGCGCCGTTGGCGCCGATTACGCCGACGATGCCGCCGGGCGGCAGCTTGAATGACAGGTCCTCAAGCAACAATTTGTCGCCATAGCCTTTGCGCAGATTCCTGGCCTCGACCACGAGGTCTCCCAGTCGCGCCCCTGGAGGAATGTGCAGATCGGTGGCCTGGACGCGCTTCTCGGCTTCCATTTCCTCAGCGAGCAGCTGCTCGTACGCGGTCAGGCGCGCCTTCCCTTTCGCCTGGCGGGCGCGGGGAGACATGTGGACCCATTCCAATTCACGCTGGAGCGTGCGCCGGCGCGCGGACTCTTGTTTCTCCTCCTGCGCGAGGCGTGCCTGCTTCTGCTCGAGCCAGGAGGAGTAATTCCCTTCCCACGGGATGCCTTCGCCGCGGTCCAGTTCGAGGATCCAGCCGGCGACGTTGTCGAGGAAATACCTGTCATGGGTGATCGCGACTACCGTTCCCGGATATTCCTTCAGGAAGCGTTCCAGCCATGCGACGGACTCCGCGTCGAGATGATTGGTGGGCTCGTCGAGCAGCAGCAGATCGGGCCGTTCCAGGAGCAGGCGGCACAGGGCAACCCGACGCTTTTCGCCCCCGGAGAGCTTTGTCACATCGGCATCGCCGGGAGGGAGGCGCAAGGCGTCCATTGCAATCTCGAGCGTTCGATCGAGGTCCCAGGCGTTGCAGGCGTCGATGGCGTCCTGCACACGCGCCTGCTCGGCCAGGAGCTTGTCCATTTCTTCCGGCGAGAGCTCTTCCGCAAAACGAGCGTTTATCTCATCGAATGACTGGAGCAGCTCCCTCGTCGTGCGCACCCCTTCTTCCACGTTGCCGAGGACATCCTTTGACGGATCGAGTTGGGGCTCCTGCGGCAGAAAGCCGACCTTCACCCCCTCGGCCGGCCATGCCTCCCCCAGGAACTCAGTAATTACACCGCCCATGATCTTGAGCAGGGTGCTCTTGCCGGCGCCGTTTGCGCCGATGAGCCCGATCTTTGCCCCTGGGAAAAAAGACAGCCAGATTCCCTTGAGCACCTCACGATTCGGAGGGTAGACCTTACGCAGGTCCTTCATGACGTAAATGTATTGGTAAGACACGCGCCGCTCCTGGAGGAGGTGAATGAATCCACTACGAACTTATAAGCGATCCCTCCCCGCCGTGCAAGAGTAGACCATCTGATTGCGGACTCACCCTGTCAAATTGACGGGAAGGATGTTAGCTGCGCAAAGCGTCGTGGAGACACTTGGAAGCAGGCCCAGCGGCCTGACAGCTCGAACTTGGGGAGAACGCAACGCGGCGGCCATCCGGCATGTGATGTCGGCGTCTCTGCCGGGCTTCTTGGCCCGATTCCTCGACATGCCGTCCGACCGCCTCCCGGGCGACACCCATGTGCCCCAAGTGCAATGACCGCCTTTCGGCGCCTCCAAGCACTTTGTCATCATGCCCGGACACAAGGAACGCAGTTACCTGCACATGCCGGGAGGCCAGAGCGACCACCCGTTATCGCCCTTTTATGGCGCGGGGCACGAAGATTGGGTACAAGGCCGCGCCACTCCGCTGCTGCCGGGTCCGGCTGAGCCTCGGGCGACTCTCGACTCGGCGAAGTGAGCGATGTTGATCGGCATCTTTTGTTGTATAGTGCTTGTGTAAAACTGATTTGCGGTATGCGAGACCCTGTAAATATCCGATGAATAGATTGGTCTCTTTATGAAGAACCGCCGTAATTATTACCGTCTGCTTCAAGTGCAACCGGATGCGCCGGTAGAGATTATCCGAGCCGCTTTTCGCACCTTGATGCTGAAATTGAAGCATCATCCCGACCTCGGGGGGTCGACCCTGGACGCTTCGGATCTGAACGAGGCCTATGAGGTGCTCACCGATCCCAAACGTCGCGCCGCCTACGACAAGGAACTGTATCTCCACTACACCAAGCGAGCCGAAGCCCC
The DNA here is from genome assembly GCA_963739235.1 of Terriglobia bacterium. GTDB lineage: Bacteria > Acidobacteriota > UBA6911 > UBA6911 > UBA6911 > JAFNAG01. The sequence continues at coordinate 344,316 of CAVTZY010000027.1, forward strand.
CGACAAGTCTCCCCTCATCACGGTGTTTTGCCCGGTCTGCAAACGGCCCCTGGCGCGCAAGCCGCAACCCGGAGACCGCTGCTCGACCTGCCAGAGCCCATTGCAGTCGGAAAAGCCAGACAATCACAAAGAAGCATATCAGCGCGCGCTTGAGCGTACCCGGAGAGACGAAAAGATATTCTATTACACAAGCTGGCCCGGTAAAGCTCAGCAAGGAAGGATGATCGACTTTTCGCCTCAGGGTATGCGAATTTGCTGCTCCGAAAAAATCCCCCCGGGTACGGTATTGAAAATCAAAAGCAAACTCTGCGATGCATCCGGTACCGTAACCAATGCCCAAAAAGAAATCGTCGATGGACAGGTTTTATACGCTATAGGCGTGGTTTTCCTTGCCGTCAACTTCATGGAACCACGGGGCGCATTCGTTTCCACGTCCGCCTGAACGAAGGCACCGCTGGATTCACGGGAGCAATCATCGAGGAGATAGGGTCCCTCCACGTGGCAACAAAATGCAGAATGGCGGGTCCCAGGACAGCGAATGGATGTATCATCTATTGAGGAACAGATATTATAGTGACGCAATTCCAAGGATAGGTGTGTCGCCTAAACTTCAGGGCTCTTTCTTCACTTGCTCACAACCCCGAGCTCGCGCCCGGGGCTATTCTCTTTCCGCCCCTTCGGGGCTGGGAATTTTATTTCTGTCACTATATTTCATGATTATTAATAGAGCCATACTGGGTAAGGGCGCAAGGGATCGAAGTGGGGCTGTGCTGGAGGCTGCATGCGTTTGAAGTCACCGCGTTGGCTTCTAATTCTCGAAGCCATTCTGCTTCTTGGCTCGCTTCTGGTTTTGGCTTACAAGGCAGCCACGAGGATACTGCCTCTTCCTCTCGATCGGATCGAGCAAAAACGCGGCTACCAAAAGCCCGCTCCCGGGCCGACTATTCTGGATTACTACCGTCGATATCCGGACCGTTACATCCGGGTGGAGAATGAATCCTGGCAGTTTGATCCCCGCACACTGGTTGCCACCCACTCCTTTTCTCTCCGCAACCTCGCCACCGTGGCGTACAAGGAAATCGAGGTGCGTTTTACCTATGAATCCCCGAGCGGAAAAATTCTGCTTACCCGGGACATAAAAATCCCGCGTCAGCTGCAAGCTCAGGGAACAATGAGCCTCAAAATGATTAAGGTCACGGGGGTACCCGCCACAACCAAGAGTGCGGTACTGGTGGTGGCCAAAGCTTTGATGGTCCAGTGAGAATGGAAATGAACGACTCGACTGCCGATGTCCTTATCTGCGGTGCCGGGATTGCCGGCGTTGCCGCGGCCTATCATCTGAGTGTCCGGCATGGTGTGAAAAAAGTGCTGCTCGTAGAGGAGCAGGCGCCCCTGTCGTTGACCAGCGACAAGTCCACGGAGTGCTACCGAAACTGGTGGCCAGGCCCGGGGGATGCCATGGTCAGGCTGATGAACCGCAGCATTGACATCCTCGAGGATCTGGCCCATGAAACCGGCGATCGTTTTACTCTCAACCGGCGCGGTTACCTGTTCGTCACCGCCGATCCCGCCCGCATTCCATCCTTCCAAAAAGCTGCGGAAGAATCTGCAGCCCTGGGCGCCGGCCCGGTGCGCTACCACACAGGCCAACCGGGGGAACCGGAGTACCTTCCGTCGTCTGCCCGGGGTTTTGAGAATCAGCTCACCGGTGCGGACTTGATCACTGACAGAGCCCTGATATGCGAGCAGTTCCCGTACCTCTCCGAAAACACTGTTGCGGTAGTTCATCCGCGGCGCTGCGGCTGGTTTAGTGCCCAGCAGCTGGGCATGCACATGCTCGAGCAGGCAAGGGAACATGGCACCACGCTTCTGCATGCCCGCGTGGAGGATGTGCTGATAAGCGGCGGCAGAGTAGAGGGCGTGCGCCTCATGAACGAAGCGGGGTCAAGGGTGGTATCGACACGCAAATTCGTAAACGCGGCCGGACCGTTCCTGCCTAAAATAGCGAAAAAGGTCGGCGTGGATCTGCCGGTGTTTCATGAACTCCACATCAAAGTGGCCTTCAGAGATCACTTGCGTGTGTTGAGACGCGATGCTCCGCTGTTGATTTGGACCGATCCCACGCGTCTCCCATGGTCGGAAGAAGAACGCGGCATGCTGGGTGAAGAGGACGAGACCCGATATCTGTTGGACGAGTTCCCGGCCGGTGTGCATACGCGCCCGGAGGGTGGCGCCGACTCCGATGTGGTGCTCGTTCTCTGGACCTATGACGTCAAACCAGTGGAGCCTGCCTTCCCCTTTGAACTCAATCCCTACTACCCTGAAATCGCGTTGCGCGGGCTTTCCGTCATGATCCCCGGCCTGGAAGCCTACGCCGGCCATCTGCCCAAGCCGGTTCTGGATGGCGGCTATTACACCAAGACGCGCGAAAACCGGCCCCTCATCGGTCCCATGCCGGTCGAGGGATCGTACGTGATCGGAGCCCTGTCCGGGTTTGGGTTGATGGCCTCCAGCGCGTCCGGTGAACTCCTGGCCAACCATCTGACCGGCAGCGCTTTGCCGTCCTACGCGCCAGCTTTTTCCTTGGATCGTTACCAGGATCCCGAGTATCAAAAGCTACTGGAAACCTGGGATGACACCGGGCAGATCTAGACCACATTTATCTGTGCGACCCCAAAAGGATCCAACAGTAACAGCGTAGAAACTGAGAAATCATATAACCGCGCTCCAACCCACCTTAATTCTGCGTTAATGACATTCTATTAGCCGATCGTCAGACAGTGTCTTCCTCGAAGACATTGGCGATGCAGCACAGGAAGGTCATCGGTTCCTGGTCGCTCTCGTTGCTCATGCTGTGAACTTCCATCGAGGGAATGAATACAAAATCGCCGGGCCCGAGGACCTTCTCGGCGACGACCTGATCGGTTTTGGCATCGTGCTGAAAGCATCGGACGTGCCCGGTGAGGATGTACATCGTTTGGTAATAAAGATGATTATGAATCGGAATTTCTCCGCCCGGCCCGATGGTGAAATAGCGCAGGCCGTATTCAGCCGCACCCTCAGGCCCAACGGTGGAAAGCCAGCGGATATAGACCTCTTTCAAAGGGTAGGGCTTCCCTTTATACGGATAGGTTTCGATTTTCTGCTCTTTGACGTCCCTGAAATTCTTGACGATCATGAAGATCTCCTTTCACCATCTACATCAAACTACCACAATGACCCGCCGTTTGCGTAGACATCCAATCGCAGATGAGAATCGGTAAGGAAGGGCTGCTGCCGCTGATCATTTCTTTTTCGGTTTTAGTGGCGGCAGTTAAGAAGGTTGTCGTATGATGACCGCCGACAATGAGCCGAGTTCGTGCTTTTCCAAACCGTAACACAGGAGCAGGCATCATGAATCGATTCAGGCAGACTCAACTATTCCGATCCCCGCTAGCTAGAAAGCTGTTGGTGATCTTCTTTGCGTTTTCGCTGGTCTCGATCGCAGTACTGGCCCAGCAGACACCTGCGAAACGGCCCTTGAACCACAACGATTACGACACCTGGCGGACGATTTCCGCGCAGCAGTTGACACGTGACGCCAAGTTTCTGGGCTATACCCTCAATCCCCAGGATGCGGATGGAGAGGTTGTAATCCGCAACCTGGCCTCCAGCCAGGAATGGCGCTACAACCGCGGCCACAGGGCCGAGGCAGCCCCTGCCCCAGCAGTAGATGAGGACACGGATCAGGGGCGCGGTGCAGGCGCTCGTGGTGGCGGGGGCGGCAGTGCAGCCCTGACCTTTACTTCCGACGGACGCTTCGCAGTGTTCCAAGTCCTCCCGACCCAGAAGGAAAATGAAGATGCCAAGAAAGCAAACACACGCGCCGCGGATATGCCGCAAAACGCGATGGGAATCATGGACCTGGCGAACGGCAAGGTGGAGCGCATTGAACGAGTGAGACGATTCGCATTGCCCGAAGATGGGAATTATGTCGCCTACCTGATCGAACCCAAGCCGGAGCCTGCCGCGCAGGGCCGAGGCACCGATGCCGGAGCTGCAGGTGCTGCCAGCGCCGCGGGTGCGGGCACTCCGCCTGCTGGCGGGGGAGGCGGAGGCCGTCAAGGAGCAGCCGCAGGTGGCCGCCAGGGTGCGGGCGGGGGAGGCGCTGGCCGGGGCGGCCGAGGAGGCGGAGCACGAACCGAATACGGCGTCGAAATGGTAGTGCGCAACCTGGTAGACAAATCCCAGCGTTCCTTTGCCGATGTGCTCGATTTTTCCCTGACCAGGGATGGCAAGAACATGGTCTACACGGTTTCCTCCAGAAAGCCGGAGGGCAACGGCATCTTTGTGATTCCCCTCGGGTCCACCGCTGAACCGAAGGCGTTGCTCAGCGGCCGGGGCCGATACACAAGGATCACCTGGAATGAGAAACAGACCCAGATGCTCTTTTCGAGCGACAAGGACGACGCCGCAGCCACACAGCCGAAGGCCAAAATCTACCAGGTCGACATGGCGAATCAGACGGCAACAGAATTGATCTCGACGGCAACACCGAATTTCAAGCAGGGATACGTTATCGGTGACCGCGGCGGCTTGTCGTTCTCTCAGGATGGCACCAGGGTTTTCTTCAGTATTGCCCAGCCCGGTGCGGCGCCCGAGAACACAGAAGAGACTCCCGCCGCAACTCCGGCCCCTGCGGCCACTACGGCTGCGACCGATACGGACAAGGTTTCTGCCGACCTGTGGCATTGGAAGGATGATTTCATCCAGCCCATGCAGAAGGTGCGTGGCAATCAGGATGCCAACCGGTCCTATAGCGTCGCATTCAACTTGAGTAACAAAAAGCTGACCCAGCTTTCGGACGATACACTCCCCCAGGTCAACCCCCAGGCGGACGGCCGCTGGGCGCTGGGCTCCGATGACCGTGCGTACCGGATCATGGTCGGATATGAGCAGGGAAACATGTCGGATTACTACCTCGTCAACACCGACGACGGCAGCCGGAAAAAGCTACTTACTAAACAGACGAGCTCGATTTCTTTCTCGACCACGGCGAAATACGGCCTGCACTTCGACGGCAAGAATTGGTTCAGTATATCCGTTCCTGACGGCAAGGAAGTAAACCTGACCAAGGATCTGGGCGTGAATTTCTATAATGAAAACAACGACACGCCGAGCATTCCGGGTTCCTACGGCACGGGCGGATGGACGAAGGACGACAGTTACGTGCTCCTGTACGATCGGTACGACATCTGGCGGGTTGCGCCCGACGGCTCCGGCGCCAAGAATCTGACCGATGGCGTCGGCCGCAAGGATAAAATCGTATTCCGATACGTCAATATTCGTACCGATCCCAACGAAAGAGGAATCGATCCGTCTCAGCCGATGTTACTGCGGGCAGACAACGAATGGACACACGACACCGGCTTCTACCGTGAAAAGTTCGAGGGCGGGCCGCCGCAGAAACTGGTGATGGCAGCCAAGAACCTCAGCACGCCTACCAAAGCCAGGAATGCCGACGTCTATATGCTGACGGCATCGACGTTTAACGAATTTCCCGACATTCTCGTGTGCGGACCGAATTTCAACGACATGAAGAAGGTCACCAACGCTAACCCGCAGAAGGCCAACATCCTCTGGGGTACTTCGGAACTCATCCGCTTCAAGAACAGTGACGGCGTCCAGCTCAGCGCCAGCCTGTACAAGCCGGAGAACTTCGACCCGAAGAAGAAGTATCCGATAATGGTTTACATCTACGAGCTGCTCTCGAACAACGTGAACAATTTCGTGAATCCGTCGCCGGGGACTTCAATCAACGTTGCCTACTACGTCAGCAATGGCTACCTCGTGCTGGAACCGGACATCATTTACACCATCGGCTATCCCGGCCAGAGCGCCATGAAATGCGTTCTGCCCGCAATCCAGTCGGTCGTCGACAAGGGATTCGTGGACGAGAAGGCGATCGGCATCCAGGGGCACAGTTGGGGAGGATATCAGATCGCGTACATGGTAACCCAGACCAACCGCTTCGCAGCCGCGGAAGCAGGAGCTCCCGTTTCCAACATGACCAGTGCCTACAGCGGCATTCGCTGGGGGACCGGACTGCCGCGGCAGTTCCAGTACGAGCACACGCAGAGCCGTATCGGCGGGAACCTGTGGGAGGCAACGATGCAATACATCCAGAACTCCCCGGTTTTCCAGGCCAATCGCGTGCAGACGCCCCTTCTAATTTTGCACAACGACGGCGACGATGCGGTCCCCTGGTATCAGGGAATCGAGTACTACCTCGCGCTGCGCCGGCTGGGCAAAGAAGTGTACATGTGGGTGTACAACGGTGAGCCGCATGGATTACGCAGGCGCGCAGACATGAAGGACTACACGGTGCGCATGCAGCAGTTCTTCGATCATAAGCTCAAGGGCGCGCCCATGCCGGAGTGGATGGAAAAAGGGATTCCATACAGCGATAAGGATAAAGAGAAAGAGCGTTTCAATGAAGCGGCATACGGCAAAAAGAAGTAGCTTTTCCCTTCGGCAACCATCGACCCATCGGATGCACAGAGTTTTCTGAATGAAAATCCTGTGCGTCCGGGCACTCGACAATAGAGAGCTGAGGCTGCCCCGAGCGCAGCACGGCATCCTGGGCTTTGTCTTATGAGCTCACAGGCCCCGGCCGGAGAGGCTGTGTCAATACCCATACGCCGGATGACAGGCTGGCGTTTTCAGCCCTGGAAGGGCTGAAGACAGTAGCCCCGGGCAAGCGAAGCGCAGCCCCGGGTTGATTGGAATCTGATCAAGAGCCCTGGAGGGACGACAGAAATCATCTGAAATTAAAGGACTTCTGTTGCCCAAACTCCAGGGCTCTTACACCGTGCCTGCCATAGCCGGGGGCAGCGCCGCTGCGCGGCTCGCCCCCGGCTACTTTCTCGGCGTCCCTCCGGGACGCACTTTTTTGAGATAGTCTTGGCGGCCGGGGCCTACTGCCTATGAGATTTGCGATCAATCCGCTGCTGGCGGCCACCGAGGCACCGCCGATACCCGAAGTGCAAAGCTGGGCAGCCGGCCGCACTCCTGGCAGCCTCCCCATCATCGACCTCCTCCAGGCCGTTCCGGGATATCCGCCCGATTCAAGTCTGATAGCGCACGTGGCTGAAAAAGTGGCGGATTTTCGCATATCGCTTTATACACCGATCTCCGGGACCACGGGACTGCGCGATGCGATGGCGGCGGAAATCGAAGCAATCTACGGGGGCTCGGTCGCCCCGGATCAGGTGTGCATCACCGCGGGCTGCAACCAGGCTTTTTATGCAGCGATGATCGCCCTTGCCAAACAAGGCGACAATGTCATTCTGCCCACCCCTTATTACTTCAATCACCAGATGACCTTGGACATGCTTGGCCTGCAGGCCCGCCATCTGCCGACCCACGAGACAAACGGTTTTGTTCCTGACCCGGGCGAAGCTGCAGCCCTTGTGGATGCCGGCACGCGCGCCCTGATTCTAGTGACACCCAACAATCCTACCGGCGCCGTGTACCCGCCCGATATCATTGAAAAGTTCTTTGACCTGGCTGCCAGCCGACGCATTACCCTGATCCTCGATGAGACCTACCGCGACTTTCTCCCTGTGGAACAATCACGGGCGCATAGCCTCTTTCTCCGCCCGGATTGGCATGACACGCTGATTCACCTCTACAGTTTTTCCAAAGCTTACAGCCTGGCGGGTTACCGTGTGGGTGCTATGGCTGCATCCCCTCGATTTATCACCGAGATCCTGAAAATCATGGATTGCCTCATCATCTGTGCCCCCCATATCGCCCAAATTGCGGCTCAGTTCGGGATCGAAAGGCTGGCGGAGTGGCGCCGGCAGAAGCGGGTGCTCATGGCCGGCCGTATTGAAGCTTTCCGAAAATCCGTGGCAGCCCATGCAAGCCATTGGGTGATCGCCTCGATCGGAGCTTATTTCGCCTACCTCCGTCACCCGTTCCAAAACCTGAACTCCATCCAAGCCGCCCGGCAGCTCGCCGGCGCGCCTGGGCTTCTTTGCCTGCCCGGCAGCGCGTTCGGCCCGGGGCAGGAACGGTTCCTGCGCGCAGCTTTCGCCAACATCGATGCCTCTCAGATGCCCGAAATTTCCCGCCGCCTCGGATCCTCCACCGGATTATGAGAATCGGAGCAAAACGCAGCTGATTCGTACTGCCTACGTATAAGTCCTTGCCATTCAGGCAAGGAAAAGCAACAGCTCAACGCAGAGGCCGCAGAGGTAGCGGAGAGCGCAGAGAAATCAAAACAATGATCTGCGGCCTCTGCTTCGAAAATTACTCCGTGGGGTGCCAGTTGATTCAATCGCTTCTGTGCCGCCCTTTCAGGGCTTGCGATCTCCGGCCCCCAATCCCAGGGCTTACGCCCTGGGCTGTGCTGTTCCGCCCTTTCAGCGCTATGCCTTGCACGGCCGTGAAAATCCCAAGGATCACGGTTGCAAAACCCCGAAGGGGTGGCGCAGCAAAGCCCAGGGCGTGAGCCCTGGGAACAGGGAATGGAGCGAAAAGAGCCCTGAAAGGGCGGCACAGGAAACCTGCGGCGAGAGCGCAACATTTTCATGCGTCACTGAGTGCGCCCCGGCGCATGGGAGACTGCGTTGAGGTTTTCGGTTGCGGCTATGCCGCTTTGTGTTCTGCGTGGCTGCTTTTGTGAGAACTGCGGATTGGCCTAACCTGAGGAAAGCAGGTAGGCGATCAGCGGGGTCAGAGTCAGCGGGCTGAGAAGTGTGGTTACCACAACCGTGCCGGTTACCAGGGGCGCATCGAGATCATATTCCACCGCCAAAATTGTCGCCACCACCGCTGCCGGCATCGCGCTTTGCAGAACCGCAGCCTGCCGGGTCACTCCCGACAAGCCGAGCAAGCGCGCCAGAATCAAGGCGATCAGAGGTGAAGCAATCAGCTGCAGAAAGGCCGCCGCGCCGATGAGAGCGACGCGGTTGCCCGGCCAGGTGCGCGCCTGAGCAATCTGCAAGCCCAGTATCACGAGCATGAGCGGAATCGCAGCGTCGCTCAGCAGTGTAACCGATCGATCCACAAACAGAGGGATGCGCAGGTCAGCCCAGCGTACGATCGCAGCAGCCATCAAGCCGTACACCGCAGGAACCGCCAGCAATTTGCGGAGCGCTTGCTGAATTGAAAGCTTCCCCATCGAGGCAACCAGAACCCCCACGGTGTAGAGGATCACCGTGCTGAAAACGAAGCAGACCATGGCGCGCGCCAACCCGCGTTCGCCAAAAGCAAACTTGTTGGCGGCTAGACCGTAGTTGCCGCTGTTGACGAAAACCGACGCGACGATCAGGCTCGCGATCAGCTGCCGACCCACGCCCAGCGCCCGTCCGCAAAGGAAGGAAAGAGCCGCCATGATCGCGCTTACCGAAAGCGTCAGCAGCGCCAGTTTGCCGAATTCACCGGCAGCAATCTCCACGTGCGCCAGTGAGGTAAACACCAGACAGGGACTGAAGATATAAAAAGTCAGGCGGGATGCGGTTTTAATGTCGGGTTGCATGGTCCGTCCCAGGACAAAACCGGCACCTGCGGCAAGAAGTATGGGGAGCAAGTTGTCAACAAAAACGCTTTGAATTAAATCGAATCCCATGATCTGCCGCCCAATCCTCGAATCAGATCCCGGGAATATAACACACGAAGGTGGATTTCAGGTGTTTCGTACCACATACTTACAAGGGTTTGCCGCCCACACGAGAAAAACAAAAGATCATCGCAGAGGGCACAGAGAAAAGTCATACAAAAGCGAAAAATCCTCTGCGGCATCTGCGCATTCTGCGTTGAGGTTTTTTTTGACGTGTACACATGCGGACATCAGCTGGGAAATCGGTGAGTGAAGGAATAATGAACCGGCCTGCCTTATTGAGCATCAATTCTGGTAGTGTCAGCTGAATGCCAGGGGAGGGAGAACGATGGGAAAACACAGATGGGAGTTGATCCTTCTGCTGAGTACTGCATTCGGCGTTATTTCGATCATAAGCTTTGGCGGTCAAAGGTCGAGTCGGCAGACCAACCGCATATACTTTTCCGCTCTCAACAAGGAGGAAAAACCGGTCCTGGGATTGAAGGTGGCTGATTTCGTGTTGCGCATCGACGGCAAGCAGGCGATACTTGCGGATTTTCGCGCCGGTCTGTCCCCTGCCGACCGCTCGATCCCACTGGCTGCGTGGATTCTGATCAGCTTTGGTCCAACCATCAAAAGCAAGGCGATCGAGCAGCAGGCGAACGCTGCGGCATCGGCCTTCCTGAAACTCCATCCGGATTCGGTTTTGGGCATTAAACTGATCAGCGACCGCTCCGAGACGCTCTCCCCCATGGCGCACGACCCGAAAGCATTGCGCAACGCATTCATGCAGTACTCACAGCGGCGCGCTGAATTAGATGTGGGCATAAAAAACGCATCCGTTCCGCTCGGCGATGGGGGCATGGTACGCGCGGTAGATTTGGCCATGGATGAGCTGGATGATTACATCTCAGCACAAGAGTCGCTGCGCGATCGGGAAGTACATCGTGCGATCATGATGATCTCAGCCGGAGACATCAATCCCAATTACAGGCTGAAGCCGCTGTTCGCAAAAGCGGCGCGACAGAATGTATTCCTGTACCCGGTTTATGTTCCGATTTCCACGTACGGCCTATGGGTCATGGACTACTTTGATCTGGCGAAAAAAACCGCCGGCGTGGCATCCGTCGAGGGCGCGTTGAAGCCGGGATCGAACGTGTTGCCGATGCCGCGCAGCAATCAGGCGGAAAATGCCCTGGACGTGAATTTCTTCCACCTGGTCAGGGACATCAACGGCAAGTATTCCTTCACGGTCCAGCCCCCGCTTGACGAGCGGGAGATGCGCATCGAGCTGAAATGCAAGGTCAAAGGAGTTGAGATCCGTCTCCCGCGCACCATTTATTAGGTATTCGCTTCTTCAACATGAATTTGATTGCGCCAGCCCTGGAGGCGGTTCATAGATTTGATGGTGCGCGTTAATTGAAATTACCTGGCGCGCTGGGCGTTCGCACTGGCGTCCAACTCCCTCAGCTTGAAACGCACGCTGGCGATGATCGGTTGTTCCCCTCCAATCTAGTCCCATCCGCGGCGTTAACTCAGGTCATCTTCCGTGAGCTGTGACTCGCATTTGGCGATGCATGGTTTTCCCCCTGGATTCACATTGCCGGCTCAATCAATGTGGAATGACTCGTGGGTCGAACCTAAGACCAGGTGCCGCGCTTTCCACCGGATTGCCAGCGCGTGAGCACCACTTTGGCGCGCGTGTAGAATTGAATCCCTTCCCGGCCCTGAACATGCAAATCGCCGAAAAATGACTGGTTCCAGCCGGAGAAAGGGAAAATGGCCATGGGCGCCGGCACACCGACATTGATGCCCACCATGCCACATTGGATGGCGCGGGAGAAACTCCTGGCCGCGGCGCCATCGCTGGTAAAAATCACACCGCCGTTCCCGTAAGGCGAACCGTTGGCTGTCGCGATCGCTTCCTCAAGTGAAGGCGCACGCATCACGATAAGCACGGGACCGAAGATTTCCTCCCGGGCGATCTTCATGGCCGGCTGGACGCGGTCGAAGATGCTGGGCCCGATGAAGAAACCTCCGCCGGACGGCGGCGTCAGTTTGCGCCCATCACACGCCAACAGAGCTCCCTCCTGAATTCCCAAATCCAGATATCGCAGGATGCGATCGCGCGCCTCAGCATCGATCATCGGGCCCATGGCGCTGTTATCATCCTGATCGGTTGGACCAACCTTGAGCGATGTGGCCGCGCGCACCAGCCGCTCCAGCAGGGGGTCAGCCGCTCCCCCCACGGCAATCAGGGCACTCCCTGCCATACAGCGCTGGCCAGAACAGCCGAATGCCGCACCCATGACGGCAGCAGTGGTAGCGTCGAGATCCGCATCGGGCATGACCACCATGTAGTTTTTGGCGCCTCCGGAGGCCTGCACACGCTTCCCGGTTTTTGCTCCAGTCTCGTAGATATGCATGGCTATTCTGGTCGAACCGACAAAGCTTATGGCGGCGACCTCAGGATCCTGAAGCAAAGCAGCCACAACCTCTTTTCCTCCATGCACAATGTTGAGCACGCCGGCAGGCAGGCCCGACTGGGCGGCCAGCTCGGCCAGACGCATTGCCGTCAGCGGCACCTTCGGCGAAGGTTTGAGAACAAAGGTATTGCCGCAGGCGATGGCCAACGGGTACATCCACATCGGCACCATTGCAGGGAAATTAAACGGAGTTATCCCCACGCAAACACCAACCGCCTGCCGCATGACCGTTCCATCGATCCCCTTCGCAACATTATCCAGACATTGCCCCATCAGCAGTGAGGGGATGCCGCAGGCCATTTCCACCATGTCAATGCCGCGCCGCACATCACCGCATGCCTCCTCGAACGTCTTGCCGTGTTCCCTGGTCACCAGGCGCGCCAGAGATTCGAAGCTATCCTCCAGCTGTTGCCGGTAGCGGAAGAGAATACGCGTGCGTTCGGCAGGCGGAGTTTCCGCCCAGCCGGGGAATGCGGCGCGCGCCGCGCGAACCGCGTGCTGTGCGTCTTCCGCACTGCCGATCGGGGTTGTTGCAATCACCTCTCCGCGGGATGGATTGAAGACCGGAGTGGTTTCATATGTCCGCGCAGACACAACCTTTCCATCGATGAAATTGCCGCAAACGTGTGCCATCTGACTCTCTCCCACTGATTTTCGTTGAGACTCTCACCAGCTGCGCTCCCAGTCTAAACCAATCTGTACGCTGCAGGCAGCAACCAAGTTGCACCACAAACAGACTAGCCTAAGAGACCGGATAGGCTTATAGTTTCTTCTTAGGAGTACGCTGATCTGCAACGAGGAGGATCTATGCGGTTTTCGCGCTTCCATCTTTTGCTATTGCCCGTGGCAATTTGGCTGGCTTCCACAACCTGCCTGCTTGCGCAGGAGGAGCCCAAACTTAGTGAAGAACAGATGAAGGAGTTTTTGCTGAATGCGAAGGTGATCAAGTTCAAAAACACCTCGAAGGGTATTACCGCTCCTTTTCAGCTTACCTTGTCGGATGGAACGCTCACTCACGACGCCGCCTTTCAGAAAGTCAACGAATATAAGGCGACGCAGGAGTTCCCTGACGGCCACCGCGAAATGAACTTCAAGGACAGCTACAAGTATGACATCGCCGCCTACGAACTGGCCAAGATGCTAGGCCTGAGTGCGATGATGCCCGTTACGGTGGAGCGCAAGTGGCGGGGCGATACCGGCGCGATCAGCTGGTGGTTGCCGGTGAAAATGGATGAGGCCACGCGCCTCAAGAAGAAGATCGAGCCGCCTGACCCGGATGCCTGGAACAAGCAGATGTACAAAAAACGGATCTTTGCCGAGCTTGTCTATGACACGGACCCCAACCTTACCAATGTGCTGATCGCCGAAGACTGGCGCATGTGGTTCATTGACTTGACCAGAGGCTTCCGCACATTCAAAGAGATACGGGATACCAGGAACATCATCGAGAGCAAGTGTGAGCGCCATCTTCTGGAGAACTTGCGCAAGTTGGACCGCAATGAGGTTGCACTCAAGACCAAGGGATATCTTACCAAAGATGAGGTCGATGGGGTCATGGCACGGCGGGATAAGATCGTCAAGATTTATGAGGATCTCATCGCCAAAAAGGGCGAAAATGAAGTGTTATATGACGATCCCGTCGTCAAGTAGGCACCGCTGCGGTCCTGCCGGCATGTTTTGTTGAAGGCATAGCCTGGAACACGAGTCACCGCAGATTCACGCAGATGGACCAGATCCCAAGCCACATTCATCTGCATGAATCTGCGGGTTTTTTAAGTCTCCTTGCACCCCCATTCGCGTTAAAATGTCCGCCTCAGGAGATCCAGCCAGGGTCATTCCGGGTTCGGAGATCCGCACACTCGAAGAGGATTCGATGCCTAAGGAGCCATCATGAATGTGACGGTGTTGGATAATCCTGTGGTCGGCTTACAGCTCAGCGAACTGCGCGACAAAAACACGCAACGAAATCGATTCTGCGAGCTCATTGAACTGATCACCACATTCCTGATCTATGAGACAGCATCAGACTTGCCGACGAACGCAATCCAAGTGCTGACGCCCACCGGCGAAGAAGCCACCTGTATTGCGCAGAAGGGGAAAATCGGCCTGGTGCCGATCCTCCGTGCTGGAATCGGCATGGCAAATGCCGCCCTCCAGGATTTTGCCGGGTGCTTCGGTCTTCTTCCTGGGCTACTCCAGGAACGAAGTGACCCTGCAGCCTGAAGCCTATTATGAAAAATTCCCTGAGGCGATCCGGCTTGTCGACATCTGCTTCGTTCTTAACGTCATGCTTGCTACCGGCGGCTCGGCTGCGGCGGCTATCCGATTCCTGAAGAGTGTGGGCATCAAAGACATCCGCCTTATCTCGGTGATCGCCGCGCCGGAAGGCGTCCATTTTCTGAACCAAATGCATCCGGATGTGCCGATCATTGTGGCCACACTCGATCGTTGCCTGAACGCGCGGGGCTATATCCTCCCCGGCCTCGGTGATGCCGGCGACCGCCAGTTTGGCACATAAATTCCCCAGGCATCTTCAGTGGGCGCCGGAGATGGATCCCAGTGTATGAATATTAATGATCTTTTTAAGGCAGCCTCTAATGACACGAATGGGTATGAAGTCTGTGTCATTCGTGGCTGCTTTTGTTTTTTGGAGGCCAGTTATTCTCGTGACAAACCGGCGATTAATGGGAAGATTCGCGTAGCAGGGGCTTCTTCTGTCGCGGGGATTTGAAATAGTAGAGCACGGAAACCAGGAGCAGCCATGGAACCCCGGCGAGCCAAGCGACTCCCATACCCGGGAGAAAGGCCATGGTCACAAGGACGGCCAGCAAAGTGCAGATGCCTAAGATAGAAAGATACGGCGTGTTTCCCTCGCGAAATCGTATGTGGGTCGCAAGAATTATGGACCAGCAGAAAATGGCACCGAAAAGCGAAACCCCCAGCATATAAACATAGGCGGTATCGGCAAAGAACTGATACACCAGAGCCGCAATCCCCAGACCCGCACCCGAGATGAGCACCGCACTCCTGGGCACGCCCCGTCCGGTAAGGCGGCCGAGCGCCGCGGGGGCCTGGCCCGATCGAGCCAGCGAAAAAAGCATGCGGGAGGCCGTGTAGAGATTGGCATTGATGCTGGTGAGCGCCGCCGTCAACACAACCAGGTTCATGAGACCGGCGGCACCCGGAATCCCAATCCTCCGAAACACGAGCACAAACGGGCTTTCGCCGATCCCGGTTTGATTCCACGGCACAATTCCCACCAGGATGATCATGCTGCCGATATAAAAAAATGCCAGCCGCACCATGATGCGACGCAGGGCGCGGGGCACGGTTCTCTCAGGATCTTTGGTTTCACCGGAACCGACCGCCGCAGCCTCCAGGCCATAGAAGCTGAACACCGCCATGCTCACTGCAGCCCAGACTCCTGCTAGGCCGTGCGGGAAAAATCCGCCGTGTCCGGTATAGGCCTCGAATCCGCGGCGCGGCACACCGATGCCGGCGAAAAGCACAACGCCGGCTCCAATCAGAAAGCAGATCGCCAGGACCTTGATCAGCGAGAACCAGTATTCCGATTCCCCGAAGCTGCCGACATTCAGGATATTCACAATGAGAAGGGCGATGGAAAACCCGATGATCCAAACCCAGGAAGGAGTGTCCGGCAACCAGTAGCGGCAGTATATGGCAGCGGCGACAATCTGGCCGCCGATGGCAATGATCTGGGCAACACTGTAGGTATAGCGCGTTACCAAGCCGGCCCACGGGCCCAGGTATTGCTCGGCGTAAACGCCGAACGATCCGGCAGTCGGGTGCGCCGCGGTCATTTCGGAAAGCGCAAGCATGACGACATAGGTGATCAGCGCGCCGATGATATAGGAGAGGATAACGCCAGGCCCCGCCATCTGGACCGAAATCCCGCTGCCCAGAAACAGCCCGGTACCGATCGATTGGCCGATCGCGATCATGCCGAGCAACCGCAGCGAGAGCTCGCGTTTCAGCCCCGACTCTTTCTCTTCAAACTTGCCTTCTGTCCCCATTCGTGCCACCTACCCTCGAGTGCATGTCGGAGTATTTACTCCCAGCCTTTCTCCTGGTAATAGTCCTTGACCAAACGGCGGATGTCGATGGTAGTGCCTTTAGCCGGCCCATCGGGAATTGCGTGATCCAGGAATCGCGCCGGGAGAGTGTCATCTTCGGGACGCAGCCCTTCGCGCAGGTTGAATTCCCGCTCGATCTGGCTGACGTGCGAACAGACCTCCCAAAGCTCACGGGGTGCAATATCTTTCCCGAGCAGTCCCGAGTACGCCTCTGCGGCCAGGTCGAAATCGACCACATCCATGCAGCAGGATATGTTTTTGCAGATGGTAATGCTGTCGGATAGGAGCCCCAGATGCTCGGCGTAGTTGACCAGCGCGCCTTTACCCTTCTCTTCTTTACGATGGGCTGCTTCCCGGTGGCCGACACGTCGCAGCGCCAGCTCTTCATCGTCGGTCAGCTCGATCATCGGCTCCCCGCGGTAGTGATCTCCGCCCCTGGAGTTGACGGCGTTCATCAGTCCATAGCCCTTGATGCCGCGCGGATCGGCGGAGAAGAGTTCCAGGCCTTTCACCTCCGCGGTGAGCCGGCGAGCCGCCGTCCCCGAACTTCACGGCGGCGCGTTTGGTGCCCTCGGCCAGCAGGTCGCCGATGCCTTCTCTGTGCGCAATCAATTCCGGGAAGGCGCAGCAGCGCCTCGCGCGAACCCCAGGAAAGATCGATGCCGTCGACATCGGCTTCAGAGATCACACCTTCATGCCGGCATTCCATCAGCCAGGCGATGACCTCGCCTGCGCTGATGCAGTCGAGCCCGAGGCGATTCACGGCGTTGGAAACACCCACGGCGAGCTCCAGATCAGAGTTGCCGCACTTCACTGTGAAGGCCGCCTGAGCTTCGTACTCAGGGCCTTCCCCTTCGCTGAAAAGCGTGTAGTTGTAACGCGAGCAGAATACGTTGCAGTTGTAGCAGGATTTGGCTTTCACCACATGGCCGGTGCGCAGGGCGTGGGCATTGACCTTATCGAGGGCTTCGAAGACGGTGCTCCGATAGTGGTACGCGGGCAGAACGCCCATGCGCGCCAGCGAATCCATGATGCGGGTGGTACCGTATTTGCGGCGCGCTGCGAATTCACCATGACCTTCGAGGCTCGTCTGCAGCTGCGAGGCAGGCTTTCTTGAATCGTTCCGGATCGGCGGGCCGGACCGGCTTATCTCCGCGCACAACGATGGCCTTGAGTTTCTTTGATCCCATCACGGCACCCATGCCGGTGCGGCCCGCTGCACGCGTCAGATTGCAGGAGATAATGGCGTAACGCACCAGATTTTCGCCCGCAGGTCCGATGGCAGCCACCTGCAGGTCGGGATCGTGCAATTCACGGCGCAACTGAACCGTGGTGTCGGTGATATCCAGCCCGGTTAGATGCGCAGCATCCCGGATTTCGACCCTTTCGTTGTCGATCCAAAGATAGACCCATCGATCTGAGGCGCCGGTAATAACGATCTGATCATGCCCCGCCCAGCGCAGCTCGGGTGCGAAAAATCCGCGCGCCCCCGAATCGCCCAGGAAACCGGTAAGCGGGCTCTTGGCACTGGCAATAAACCGGCAACTGGCAATCAGCTCGCTTCCGGTGAGCGGCCCCACCGAGATACAGAGGATGTTTTCCGGCCCAAGCGGATCGATGCCGGGCTTCAACTCGTGAAGAAGTGTCATGCTGTTCCAGGTTCTGCCGCCGATCCCGTTCTCGGGCGTATCACTACGCCGGATCCGGCGATCGGTCAGATCGACGCGCAGGCAATTCCCGCGATAGATGGTCATGGTTCAACCCTCGCGCCGTTTTTCCAGCGGCACGCAGCGGTACTCCGTGAACCAGCACATACCCGGCACGCTTCTGGCTGGGATTCCCTCGAGACGGCATGTACTCAGCCAGCGAGATTTCCCGATGGTCTTCCCGGAAGGAAAGGGACCCGCTGGGACAGGCGCGCACGCAGGCGGCATCGCCGCCGCACAGGTCGCAAAGAGCGGCAGGTCCTGATGAAACCCGATGGCGCCGATCGGGCACGCTTCCACACACGTCCTGCAAGCGTTGCACAGACTCCGCATCAAGCAGAATCGCTCCGTGGGCGCCGACCGACAAAGCCTCCGGTAGGGCACTCCAGACATGGCTTTTCAGCGCAACTCAGGCAGGCAACCGCCAGATCGAGTCCGATTTCTTCCAGCTTGGCCACGCGGATGCGGGCCAGACCGGGCGACACCGCGTCAAAGTGAAATGAACTGCAGGCCACTTCGCACATCCTGCAACCCACGCAGGTTCTGATATTCGCAGTGAATCATCTCAGCTTCAATCCATGGCATCGATACGAAGAATCACGTTGCCTGCCGGATCCGGGACAAAGCACCCGGCAGTCCTCCTTCATCCAGTCGCCATCCTGCAGTGCGCGCTGTTTGGCAGGCAGCAGCGGCAGCGCAGCCTGCAGGGCGTAGAGGCAGAAATGCCGGCCGGGCGGGATGTAGATCCGCCCATCACACAGGAAAAAATGATCGCCGGGTTTCATCCGCGACGTGCAGTGGCCATCGACCGATTCCACTTCGATGCGCAATTTCTTCAACCCAGGCGCACATGAGTCGTTGCTGATCCTGCGCCTGTGCCGGGATCGGCGTCTCGCCTTCCGAAGCCGGGTCGGCGCTTCTGCTCACCTTGCCTATCCGTTCGATCTTGAAAACCACACGGCCCTTGGGGTCCGGGCACTGGGCGTGATGCACACGCCATATCCAGTCTTCATCCTCCCGCTCGGCAATCTCCCGCTCCTTGGGAGTGATCAAAGGCATCAGGCTCTGCAAGGCCCAGAGGCAGATGTAGCCTCCATCCGGAATCTGGATATCGCCGTCGCTGACAATAAAATAGTCGCCCGGCTTCATGGGAGGACAGGCAGTACATTCTCCCATCACCTTCTGAACGCTTATCTTAAGCTCGTACACTTGGAATCCCCGAATATTGCCAGGATGAAGAGCCACACGATTACTCCATGCACAGCTGCCGCGTCGTTTCCCGTGATCCAAGACTCCCATGCCGCAGGAACCGATACCCTTCGATTGTCAGGCACACGCTGGATAGAGAATCGTAGAAAACTATATTGAAATGAACCGGGAAGAAAAGCAAGCAGCTTCAACCAGTTCCTGCGATTCAGACAGTGAAAAAAACCTAGCCACGAATGGCCCGAATGGAGAGGGGGTCACCATGGGAGGGCGATCTTGCCTCCGCGATGAGGTTTCCTTGTTGCGGCTATAGCCATACATGCCATTCGTGGCTTTCTTTGGCTTTCACTGTCTGAATAACATGGACGCAGACCCAGGTTCAGGCACGGCATGTTTTCAGACGCCGAGATTCAGGTACTCCTGAGCATTCCGGTAACAGATGTTCTGCACCATAGAGCCGATCAAGGGCTCGTCATCCGGGAGTTCTCCCTGAGCGATGTCCGTGCCGAGCATGTTGCACAGTACGCGCCGGAAGTACTCATGCCGGGGGTAGGACATGAAGGAGCGCGAGTCGGTCAACATGCCGACGAATCGCGACAGGAGGCCGGCGTTCGACAGTGCATTGATCTGCCACTGCATGCCTTCCTTCTGGTCGAGGAACCACCAGCCGCTACCGAACTGGATCTTGCCGGCAACCGAACCATCCTGGAAGTTGCCGATCATGGTGGCAAACACGTAGTTGTCGGCGGGATTGAGATTGTAGACGATCATCTTCGGCAAGGCATTTTCCTGGTCCAACCGATCCAGGTAGGCGCCGAGCGCATCGGCTTGCGGCCATGTCTCCGATGGAATCATAGCCCGTGTCGGGGCCGAGTTCGTTCATGCGGCGGGTATTGGCGTTGCGGCGCGCTCCCAGATGGAGTTGCTTGGTCCAGCACTTCTCTGCATCCAGGCGGCCGAAATAAAGCATCATGATAGGATGCGAACCGCGCCTGCTCCCCGGCCGTCGCCGCCTTGCCGCCTCTGGCCTTGTTGAAGATGGCGGCAGCCACTCTTTCGGAGGGGAAATCCGCATAGCAACAGGCCAGACCGTGGTCGGAAAGCCGGCAGCCCATCTGATGAAAAACATCATGGCGCCGGCGCAATGCCGCCAGGAAATCACCGAGGCTCGCGATGTGGACATCGGCAGCCGCTGCCAGCCGTTCGACCCAGGCATTGAACGCAACCGGCTGGTGCACGTATAACGACTTGTCCGGGCGAAACGCAGGATAGACCTTGGTCTCGAGTCCCGACGCTGCAATTTTTCGATGGTGAGCAAGATCATCCGTGGGATCGTCCGTTGTGCATAGGGCCTTGACGCGGAATTTTTTCAGAATTCCGTGAGGCCGCAGCTCGTCGGTGGCCAGCATGGTGTTGGCGCGCTCCCAGATTTCCCGAGCGCTGCTCTCATCCAGCAGTTGATCAATGTCGAAGTACCGCTTCAGTTCCAGATGGGTCCAATGGTACAGCGGGTTGCGTAACGTCTGGGGGACCGTGCGCGCCCATGCCATAAACTTTTCAAAAGGCGGCTCCTGGCCCGTACAATACCGTTCCGGCACGCCGTTAGCACGCATGGCGCGCCACTTGTAGTGATCCCCTCTCAACCAGATCTCGCTCAGGTCGCCGAAGACCTGGTTGTCCGCAATTTCCTGCGGGGAAAGGTGGCAATGGTAGTCGAGGATCGGCTGGCCGACCGCATATTTGTGGTACAGGCGTCTTGCACCTTCGGTCTGCAAAAGAAAGTCATCGTGGATGAAAGCCATATCCCATCCTTTCGGGGAGCGTGAGTTCTCGCGCGCTTGCCACCAATCTGACACCAGAATCATATACGGTAAGCATGAATAACGTCTCTGACTTTTTCACGGGCATACGCTAAATTCTGCCCATTGTGCCTCTATATGGCACCCTCGTGGCAGAGATGGTTTGTTTCGTATAGTGAAACCATTTTGTATTTGACAAAACGGCAGTTGCCATGTTCTTTTGGGCAGGCTACGGACCAGCCAATGAGCCTGCTAATGCAGGGCGGTCGAGCCGGCCGGATGCGGCGTGGTGTTTTGGCTCGGCAGTTATCCGCACTATTAGATCGAGAGCATAAAGACGCACATGGACGGAAACATGATTCAGACACCGATGAGTCTTGAAAAGCTGCTGCGTTGGTACGATTTTACAGGGCAAACCGTGGTCATTACCGGCGGCGCCGGCATTCTGGGCAGCGATATCGCTCTTGCCCTGGCGAATTGCGGCGCGCAACTGGCTATCCTCGACCTGCGCCTCGAACCGGGCCAGGCCTTACTGGAACGAATGGGCAGGCACGCGGAGAATGCGGCGCTGTTTCACGTTGATGTGCTGAGGATGGAGAGTGTGCGTAATGCAGCCCAGGAGGTTCTGGCCCGGTTTGGAAAGGTGGATTGCCTGATCAACGCCGCAGGGGGCAACCAGCCGCAGGCGACCACAAATCCCGAACAGAAGTTTTTCGATCTTCCGACCGAGGCGCTGCGCTGGGTATTTGATCTGAACCTCCTCGGGACCATCATTCCGTGTCAGGTTTTCGGGCGCATCATGGCGGAGCGCAGCAGCGGCATCATCCTGAATGTCTCCTCCATGAATGCTTTCCGCCCGCTGACCCGCATCCCGGCTTACTCAGCCGCGAAGGCCGGGGTAAGCAATTTCACCCAGTGGCTCGCGGTGCACATGGCTCACGAATATTCGCCGCGCATTCGAGTCAACGCGATCGCCCCCGGGTTCTTCCTGACGGATCAGAACCGCTTCCTGCTCAAAGACCGCGAGACCGGCGATCTGACGGCACGCGGCAAATCCATCCTGGCGCATACACCCATGGCGCGGTTCGGTGATCCGGAGGATCTGATCGGCGCCGTGCTCTGGTTGCTCTCGCCGGCATCGGCGTTTGTCACCGGCACTATTCTGCCAATTGACGGCGGTTTCTCTGCCTACAGCGGCGTCTGACATGTTCCCCGCCGGTTTTCATGGCCAGGCGCTAATGGCAAGGATTTTCTGTTCGGATTTGAAAAATTGGAGGAAGGTATGGCAGAGGCCAGCTCGATGCCCGCGGCCACAGGGTTCAAGGAAACAGAAACTATTCCAGCCGCCGGCCATTATCGTTGGATCGTATGCGCACTGTTATTCTTCGCTGCAACCGTCAACTACATCGACCGCCAGGTTATCGGACTTCTGAAACCCACGTTGCAATCTGAACTGGGATGGAGCGAGATCGACTACAGCAACATCGTTTTTGCTTTCCAGTTGGCCTATGCGATTGGTCTTTTGATCGTGGGCCGCGTGATGGATTGGCTGGGCACTCGCAAAGGATTTTCATTGGCAGTCTTCCTCTGGAGCCTGGCGGCCATGGCCCACGCGCTGGCACGCTCGGTCTTCGGTTTCGGCGCAGCGAGATTCGCTCTCGGCCTTGGTGAATCAGGGAGTTTTCCTGCCTCGATCAAGACCATAGCCGAATGGTTCCCCAAGAAAGAGCGGGCAACTGCTACCGGCATTTTCAACTCGGGTACTAACGTTGGAGCCGTCGTCACACCCCTGGTGATTCCCTGGCTCACGCTCAAATACGGATGGCAGGGTGCGTTCATTGCCACCGGCGCGATCGGTTTCATCTGGCTCGTACTTTGGATGGTCTTCTATCAACATCCCGACAAGCACCGCGGCGTGACCGCCGCCGAGTTGTCTTACATCCGCAGCGATCCTGCGGAAAGTACGACGCCGATCCGCTGGAATCGCCTGATGAGGTATCGCCAGACGTGGGCGTTTGCTATCGGCAAGTTTATGACGGATCCGGTCTGGTGGCTGTATCTTTTTTGGATCCCGGATTTTCTCAATCGAAATTTCCATGTGAACCTGCTCGGCATGATGGTGCCGCTGCTGGTGATTTATAACGCCGCCACCGTCGGCAGCATCTTCGGAGGCTGGCTCTCCTCCTCGCTGGTGAAACGGGGCTGGAGCCTCAATGCCAGCCGCAAAACGGCCATGCTTTTGTGCGCCGTCGCAGTAGTGCCGATTGTATTTGCCTCGCGCACTCCCAACCTGTATGTCGCGGTCGCGCTTGTGAGTCTGGCAGCTGCGGCGCATCAGGGATGGTCGGCGAACATTTTCACGATGGCTTCGGATATGTTTCCAATCCGAGCCCTGGGTTCGGTCGTGGGATTCGGAGGGATGGCAGGGGCGGTGGGCGGCATGTTGATCGCCAAAATTGCCGGCTATGTGCTTCAATGGACCGGATCTTATCTCCCCGTCTTTATCATTGCCGGATCTGCGTACCTGGCGGCCCTCGGCGTCATCCAGCTGATCTCCCCCAAATGCGAGCAGGCCTGTGTCGACACCGATTAATAGGGTGACCCTATGTTGCAGATTCGATCGAAGGCAAAATGCAAGTGGGACCTCCTCAGCCTGGGAGAGGTGATGCTCCGGCTGGATCCCGGGGACGCCCGCATCCACACCACCCGCAATTTCCGTGCCTGGGAGGGCGGCGGCGAATACAACGTTGCGCGCGGTCTCAAACGTTGCTTCGGCCTGAATACTGCGGTGGTCACGGCATTTGCAGATAATCCAATAGGGCGTCTCATCCAGGATTTGATCTATCAGGGTGGCGTCGATCAGTCCTATGTCAGATGGGTTCCCTACGATGGTGTCGGCCGCACCGTGCGTAACGGGCTCAATTTCACCGAGCGCGGTTTCGGCTTGCGTGCCGCACTGGGCTGCTCCGATCGCGGGCACACGGCCGCCGCCCAACTCAAGCCCGGCGATATCGACTGGGACATGATCTTCGGCCGCGCCGGTGTGCGCTGGTTTCACACGGGAGGCATTTTCGCCGCCTTATCCGAGACCACGCCGCTGGTTGCCAGGGAATCCATGCAGGCAGCCAAGCGTCATGGAGTGATCGTGTCCTATGATCTCAATTACCGCGAATCGCTCTGGAATTCGATCGGCGGGAAAAAGCGCGCGCAGGAGGTAAACCGGGAACTGGCCTCGTATGTGGATGTCATGCTTGGCAACGAAGAGGATTTCATTTCTGCGCTCGGTTTCGCGGTGGAAGGCACCGATGAAAACCTCTCCGCAATCGATCCTGAGAATTTCCGGCGGATGATCGAACACGTCGTGGCCGAGTACACGGGCCTGAAGGTAGTTGCCACCACGCTGCGGAACGCCACGACGGCAACCAGGAACGACTGGGGTGCGCTTTGCTGGTGCGCCGGCAGGATGTACAGTGCTGCCCGGCGCGACAATCTCGAAATCTACGACCGGATCGGCGGCGGTGACTCCTTCGCTTCAGGATTGATCTACGGTTTCCTGATGGGTCGGGACCCGCAGTGGGCAGTCGAGTGCGGCGCCGCTCATGGCGCTCTCGCCATGACCACCCCGGGCGACACAACGATGGCCACCCTCGAGGAAGTGGAGAAGGTCATGAAAGGCGCCAGCCCGCGGGTCTCACGTTAAGGTGCTGCTTCTGAGCTCGGGATGAAAGACATTGTGATTCGTGCCCGGCGCTCAGTACTCAACACATTTTCAAAGGGAACGAAGCGAGCGCCCCATTGCGCGCGAATCCCAAAATCATTCGATCCAGGCCCCAAACCGGCGAGACTGTCTCAGAACTCATGAGCCGGATGAGATGCAAGCGATTCCAGCCCTGGAAGGGCTGAGGATAGTAGCCCCGGGCAAGCGAGGCGCAGCCCGGGGTTACGTGGGATTTGATCAAGAGCCCTGGAGGGGCGAGGGAATACATCTGGAAATTAAAGACTTCCTTCGCCCCTGCCGGGGCTCTTGAACTATGCTTGCCGTATCCGGGGGCAGCGCCGCTGCGCGGCTCGCCCCCGGCTACTTTCCCGGCGTCCCTCTGGGACGCCCGGTTTTGAGAAAGTCTCGGCGGCCGGGGCCTACTTTGCGAAATCAACAACTATTGGAGCGGGAGGATAAAAGTGGTGGAGCAAAATAACGCGCGTCGGGAGTTCATCAAGCGGGTCGCGATGGGGGCGGCTTTGAGTGCGCCCGCGCTGGCTTATGCAACAGAAGAAGGCCGTGATGGGGCCGCTCAGAATCGAACGGCCAAATCGACGGTGCTCTTCAATGTCGTCGATTTCGGCGCCGTGGGCGACGGGAAGGCGCTTTGCACCGCAGGCATCCAGAAAACCGTGGATGCATGCGCACAGGCGGGCGGCGGCCGGGTGGTATTCCCTGCAGGCAGATTCCTTACCGGACCGATCTTCCTGAAGACCAATGTCCATGTGGAGGTGCCCGCCGGAACCGTGTTGCTGGGCAGCACCGACTTCGAAAAGGTGCCTTCGATTGCAGGACGCTGGGAAGGGATTGATCGAACGGTATACGCATCCATGTTCACCGGCCACGACCTGGAGAACATTTCCATTACCGGACGCGGCATCATCGACGGCCGGGGCGACGCCTGGTGGAAGGCCTTCAGCATCGTCGCCGAAATGCGCAGAAAGCTCGGTCTTATCGAGCGCGAACCGGAAAATCCCGCCGGTTCTCCGCTCAAGTGGGCACGCCCGCGCATGATCAATCTATATCGCTGCAAGAACGTCCTGATCAGCGGGTTGACGGTCCTCAACTCACCCTCGTGGAACATTCATCCGGTTCTCTGCGATAACATCGTCATCGACCAGGTGACCATCCATTCGCCTGCAGATTCGCGAAACACCGACGGCATCGACCCGGATTCCTGCAGGAACATGCGCATCTCGAACTGTTACATCAGCGTGGGTGATGACTGCATCACTCTGAAGTCGGGCTACAAATTCCAGAAGAACGGCAAGAATATCCCCAGCGAAAACATCGTTGTGACCAATTGCGTGTTCGCGCGCGGGCACGGGGCCGTGGGCATCGGCAGCGAGACTGCCGGCGGCGTGCGCGATGTTACCGTCAGCAACTGCGTCTGCGAAGGCACCGATCGCGGGCTGCGTTTCAAGACGGCCAGAAGCCGCGGCAACGTCGTGGAGAATTTTCGAGTGGTGAACTTCGTGATGCGCGGCGTCGGCGACGCGATTTCAGTGACCATGCTTTACAATGCCAGCGATCCGCGCACCCCTCAGCCTGTCGACGAAGGGACGCCCATCTTCCGGAATATTCATCTGAGCAACATCACCGCAACGGATGTAGGACGCGCGGCCCTGATTGAAGGCTTGCCCGAAATGCCGGTCCAGGGCCTAACCGTCAGCAACTTCGTGGTGAACGGCGCCGGCTCGGGGATCACGTGCTCCAATGTCACGGGTATGATCTTTGATAACATCCAGATCAATGCTGCCAAGGGATCCGCATTGGAGGTGGCCGATGTCCATGGACTTGAGATCCACCGATTCGCAGATCGCAATCCCCAGAAAGATCAGCCATCCATAAGGCTTGAACGGGTGAGCGACGGATTGATCCAGTCCTGCACAGCCGGCGAAAATACCGGCACATTCCTTGAAATCAAGGGCCCAGAGGTCCGTGATATCAGCCTCATTACCAACCGGCTCACGCGCGCAGCAAAGGAAGTTACCTTTGTCGGCGGGGCTTCGGAATCGGCCATCGTCAGGAGATTGTGACTGAATCGGGAAATTTAAGGATTACAACCAAGTTTCACTGCGGGCAAAAATCAGCCTAGAAGAATATTGAGTGGTATCGTGGCAACCTAAGAGCCTCAGTGCTGACCGCGCAAAAGGTTGCGGACTGTCAACAAGAACTGAATCCCTTCTT
>CAVTZY010000028.1:0-244827 GCA_963739235.1 Terriglobia bacterium
CCTAATTGCCAAGGATTTGTACGTAAGTGGTATATAGTAAAATCAGATAAACGCGAAAATGCCGGCGGCAGTTGACGGATGCCGAGGGAGAGTATCGACATGCGCTCTCAGTCTGAAGACACCGACCCAAAAGCGGAACTGAAACAGATTGAACTGCTGCGCGGTGCGACCGTAGCGCGGCGCACGGCCCTCGCATTTTCCCTGAGCGAAACGGTGATCGGGCTGGCAAGAAGGGCCATACGGCGTGCCAACCCGCAGCTTAGCCCCCAGGAAGCATTGGTGCGCTTCGTCGCACTCCATTACGATCCGGAATTGGCCGGGAGACTTAATATGGACCTGCAGCAGAGGTCGCAATGAATGCCCCTGGCATCCTTCAGGCTTTGGAGCCCGTGGTCCAGGCCTTTGAGGAGTTGGGAATCCGCTATCAAATCGGGGGATCTGTGGCAAGCTCGGCCTATGGGATCGCGCGCGCCACACTGGATGTGGATCTCCTAGCCGATCTGAATGAACTGCATATCCACTCGTTGGTTCATGCCCTCCACAATGCATACTACATTGATGAAGACCGGGTGCGTGATGCGGTTCTCAGGCGCGCCTCATTCAACGTCATCCACCTCGAAACCATGATCAAGGTGGATGTCTTTGTGCTGAAATCGCGCCCCCAAAGTGTTTTACTGGCACACACATCCAGATCTATTTTCATCACAAGGCCGACCCTCATGACTACGTTTGCCGCTTTCTGATCAGAGGGCTAGGCCGGTCAGCCTGATTACAGGTCAGGCGGCGTGAGATGGGGGCAGACGGATAAGACTCATCCTCCCCTTTATGATTCCCGAGGTAATCGTGCATGGTGATGAGTCCCCCTGAGAACACCCAGCGCCTGATTCCGCGCTTGACGTACATGGATGCACCAGCTGCGATTGAGTTCCTCTGCCGAACCTTCGGGTTTGAGGAAACTGGACGCTTTGCGCCCGGTGGCAAGGTCGTTTACTCTGAAATCGCGTTGAATGGAGAGACCCTGTTCGCAATCGGGTCTTCCCATGAGGGTGTGCGAAGCCCACGAGAGCTTGGCGGCCTCTCGATTGAACTATTCTGCTACGTGGACGACGTTGATCGCCACCACGCACAAGCCAAGGCCGCAGGCGCAACGATTCTCAACCCTCCGGAAGACAAGTTCTGGGGCGATCGCTCCTATGCCGCTGTTGACTGTGAGGGCTATCGCTGGATTTTCCGCAAGATTGTCAAGGACGTACGTCTTCCTGACTCGAAGCCCGAATAGCGCAGCCGCTGATCCTCCCGTCAGGCTAATAAGCGAAAGGCAACATGGGACCAGGGTCGTCATGGCGTCGCTCTATTCTTCTTGGTTCATATCCGCGGAACTGCTGAGATGCCCTGTCGGGCGGGAATGATAACCGATGGGATTCCGAGCTCTCCGTTGAATTAATCTGTTTTTCAGCAGGCTTTCATAAAACTGATGTAGAATCCCGCTCCGATGATCCGTGGTTATCGCTGCATTCTTGCCGGGGATCGGTGGCTTCTCGGAAGCCGCAAACAGTCTGCGCCTGGACTGCAGATTGCTTCAGCTTTCAGGTGCTGCACAAAACCATGCTGTCGATCCCGGAACATATGCCGCGAGCGTCGGCTGGCCGGCATTTACCTGATGATGGAGGGGTGCGATTTTGCATAAGATTTATCACACCGGCGTCGAACTTTTTCTGATAGCCCTCGTTCTGCTCGCGCCATCGGTTTCATCGGCACAGGGACAGGAGAAACTCCAGGAGACGATTCGGAGGGTTCGTGCTGTGCGTGCCGCCGCCGAAATCAGGATTGATGGCCGCATGGACGAGCCCGCCTGGGCCGATGCAGTGCCTGCCACCGACTTTCTGCAACAAGACCCGAACGAGGGAGCTCCTGCCTCGGAAAGGACCGAAGTGCGGGTGCTGTATGACAGTAAATTTATCTACTTCGGAATTCGCGCCTTCGATTCCGAGGCGCAGAAGATCAATGCCCGCGAACTGACGAGGGATGCGGATTTCGCCAACGATGACGCCGTCAGTCTCATCCTGGATACCAATCATGACCGCCGCAATGCCTTCCTATTTGTGGTGAATCCGTTGGGGACTCAGCAGGACGGACTCATCACCGACGAGGGACACACCACGAATTATTCCTGGGATGCACCCTGGATCTCCTCCGCTACCATAGATGCCGAAGGGTTTACGGTCGAGATTGCCATCCCTTTGATGTCGCTTCGATTTGATGAAAAGGCCGCGGTTTGGGGCTTCAATGTGGCGCGCATGATCCGCCGCAAGAATGAAATGTCGCTGTGGACGGCCTGGCGCCGGACGTTTGGCCTGCAGCGCGTGTCCCAGGCGGGCGAGTTGACCGGTGTCGAAGGGATTCATCGCCCGCGGCTGCTGGAGTTCAAACCGTACGCCACGGCGGGCTGGCGGCAGAACGCTTCTGTCGTCGGCACAGAAGGCCTGGTTTCCGGCGCCCACGGCACAGGAGGGCTTGAGGTCGGAAGGATCGGCATCACGCCGTCGCTGACGGCCGAGTTGACGGTCAATCCCGATTTCGGCCAGGTGGAGGTGGATGAACAGGTCGTGAATCTTTCGCGCTTCTCGGTTTTTTTCCCGGAAAAGCGCGATTTTTTCCTCGAGAATGCTGGGGTGTTCCTTATGGGACGCGAGGAATCGAATCAACTCTTCTTCACGCGTCGCATCGGGCTCACCGACGACGGCCAGCCCCTGCCGATTGACTACGGCGCCAAGCTGACCGGCAAGATCGGCCCTTACAATGTTGGGTTTCTCCAGGTACAGACACGTGAGGCACGAGAGACCTCGGCGGATGCCGGCGTTCCGCGCCAGCAATTCACCGTGGTGCGCGTCAAGCGCGATGTGTTCGGAAGGTCTTCGATCGGGGCCATGGTTGTGAACCGCGAAGGAGGCGTCCTGAACACGTTCCAACCGTGCGGTTGGGGCCGATGCGCTGATCAACCTGTCCGACCATTGGCAGATCATCACTTTCCTGATGGCCACAGACACACCGGGCCTGCGTTCGAGCTTCGTATCAGGCCGCGTGGGGTCCTACTTTGAAAACGACCGCTTCCGTGTCACCACCGTCTACGAAGACATCGGGACAAACTTCAACCCCGAGGTCGGGTTCGTAGAACGCAGAGGCATACGCCAGTACTTCGGCCAGTTTGCCTACAAGCCGCGCCCGCGCTTTCTGCCGTTCGTCCGGCAGATGCAGTTCGAAACCCAGTGCGAATATTATAAAAACCGCGCCGGAAAGCTGGAGACCCGGCAGACCGAGGTGACCTGGGAGACGGAGTTCCAAAACAGCACTCAGCTCAACGCCCGCTTCCTCGAGATGGTGACGGATGTGCTGGCAAAGCCATTCACGATCCGGCCCGGCATCACAATTCCAACCGGAGCCTACACCTTCAACCGCCCCTGGGTATCCTTCAGCAGCGACAAGAGCAAACGCCTCGGCCTCAGCGCGCGCGCGAAATGGGGTGATTTTTATTCAGGGGAGCGGCTCGAGAGTTCGGCAAGTGTCGTCGCGCGGCCCAGCGAACACTTCAATGTGGAACTGAGCGAGAGCTATAATCGCGTGCGGCTGCCGCAGGGAGATTTTTCCACCAACCTCTTCGGTGGCCGGGTCACTTTCAATTTCTCGCGCAAATGGCTCAGCGCGGCTTTCATCCAGTTAAACCAGGCGGCACGCCTATCCAGCGTGAATCTGCGCCTGCGCTATATTTTCCGGCCCAACAGCGATTTGTTCGTGATCTATAACCAGACGACCGGGCGAGGCCTTGAACAGCCGTCCTACCAGTTCCAGGTCAAGCTGACCTATAACTTCACCTGGAACCAATAAAATGAACCCGTCAGCGATAATCCCGACCTAATGCGCCCCCCTCGAAATTCATCGGGAGTCTGGGGGGTGGATCGAGGTAAGCTTGGGAAACAGGGCGCCGACAATAGCATGGCGAATTTGTCAGCAGCCACCGTCATGCAAGCTGCCCGTCTCGTTGGTACATTGGGGGTCAAAAATGCCGGTAACGAAAACATTCGACTATTATTGCCGGCGCAGGGCAATCATCGGATCGACCCTGGTCGCGCGACGGGCAGGGATGTAACTGGCAAAAAGAGCCACTGCGACAAGCAGCAGCGCAGTTCCGCCCAGGGCAACAGGGTCGGCCGGACTCACCTGGTAGAGCTCGTGCCCCAAATAAAAACCTGTCGCGAGAGCGATCGGTAAGCCGATAGCAGTGCCAAGGAGCGCGAGAATCAGACCCTGGCGCAGGATCAGCAACAGTGCGTCGCTGCGCTGCGCTCCCATAGCCATGCGCAGACCGATTTCCCGCGTTCGCTGGCCGACCGTGTAGGAGACGATTCCATACAGGCCGAAGGAGGCGAGGATCAATCCGAGCAGGCCAAAAGAGCCCATGAAAGAAGCCAGCATTTCCTGATCATACAGGCCTTGACGAATGACCTCTTTCAGCGTGTTGATGATATAGGGGGACACGTCTTTGTCCAGCGAATGAATGGCCTTCCGGACAGGACCCGCCAGGGCGCCCGGATTGCCTGCGATTTCCACCAGCACAGAAAGTTCGCCGCTGAAACCGCGGACGAAAGGCTGATAGAAGTAAGGTTCCGGAATGGCGCCGATCTTATTAATTGGGCCGTCTTGCGCAATTCCGACCACGGTAAACGCATCCGTGCGAGGCGGCAGACCGATTCGAATGACCTGCCCAAGCGGCTCAGCATCGGGCCAGAAACTCCTGGCAAATGTCTGATTTACTATAATCACCCGTGCGATCGAGCCGATGTCCTGCGCGGTAAAATCACGCCCCCTCAAAATGCCTGTGCCCATGGTCCGAAAATAGCCGGAGTCGACAGTATTGAATTTTATGTTCCTGGGATTTGGTTCTCCCGGAAACGATACCGGCTGATTGAGTCCACCGCCGGAGAGGCTGAGAGGAACGCGCTTTGCGAGACTCACATTCTTAACGCCGGGCAACGCCCGGACTCGCTCCTGCAACGACTGATAAAAGGCGTGCGCCCGGTTCTCGTCATATCCGTACATGCCCAGCGCAATCTGCACCACGAGCATGTTTTTTTTCTCGAATCCCACGTCCGCCTGCAAGCTGCGTGCGAAGCTCTTCACCAGGAGCGCCGACTGCGTCAGGAGAACCAGTGAGATGCAGAGTTGGCCGACGACCAGACCGCTCCGGCTCAGATGCCTGCGTCTGCCTTGCCCTGTGGATGGCGACTCGTTCAGCAAGGTCACGAGATTCAGCCTGGAGGCATGAAGGGCCGGTATCAGGGCAAAAATCAAGGTGGTGATGAAGGCGAGAACCATGGTGAATGCGAGAACTCTGGCATCCGGGGAGATCTCCGGAAACACCCGCATCGGCATGGTAGGCAGGAGCGCAGGAAGAGCCTGGATCGCCCATTTTGTTAGCAGCAGGCCGACCAATGCCGACGCCAGCGATAGGACGAGACTTTCCGTGAGCAGTTGGCGTGTGAGCCGAGACCGGCTGCCGCCGAGCGCAAGGCGCACGGCAATCTCTTTGCTCCGCGCCTGGGACCGCGCCAGGAGGAGGTTGGAAACATTCACGCATGCAATGAGCAGGATGAGTCCAGTCACCGCCATACAAATGCCGCCAAGAATGCCAAACTTGTCCAAGTACTCCTTGGCCTCGAGGGCAACGCTTGCCCCCAGGACTTTCGGCGCTGCCGGGTTGCTCTGAGTCAGTCCACGAACAATCGTATCCACCTCAGCCTGGACCCGCGCGAGCGGCACGCCGGCGGACACGCGCCCGAGTAAGTCGAAGTCCTCGGTATTCGGTCCGGAAAGGGGCGAGCCCCAGGCCTCCGCGGGATACCAGACATCTGTAACTGCGGCTGGCCGGCTCGTCCCGCCAAAGTCTCTCGGTGTAATCCCGATGATAGTGACCCGTCTTCTTGAGAGTTCGATCGTCTTGCCGACAATGTCACGGTCGCCTGCGAATCGGCTTTGCCAAAGCCCGTAGCTTATGATGGCAACCGGCTCGGAAGGATTCTCGTCACCATCGCGGAAAATCCGCCCCACGTGAGCCTTGACGCCCAGAGCGGAAAAGTAGTTCCTGGTGACGACTTCTGCCCGCAGAAACTCAATGGCTTCGCCGTTGTCCAGAAAAGCCCCGTGCCGTGCTATACCAACAATCCCGGACAGTGTTTTGCATTGGTTCCGGAGCTGAAGATACTCAGGATAAGGGAGAGACGCAGACCGCCCGCCTTTTTCGGTGTTGATTCTGATCAGCACCAGTTGCTCCGGTCGATCCACCGGCAGCGGTTGCAGGATGGTTCGATTCACCAGGCAAAAAATGGTGGAATTCAAGCCGATCCCCAGAGCCAGAGAAAAGACGGCCGCCGCGGTAAACCCCGGATTCTTAACCATCAGCTTCAATCCGTATCGGATATCCTGCCAAAGACTTCGCATAGAAGCTCCGTGCTATTTGGGTCACCATTCTGGAAGATCGTGGGCAATTCAAATCTGATAACGGATCGCGATGATAAAAAGTTCGCCGGCGGTTCCATCGGGATGTCGCTGCATGGCGGCCGGCTCGCTGACTGCCGTCACGGCAACCTGAGAGGGAGTGCCTGTCGACCGCACAATCCATCTCTACCTGTGTCCACGATAAATCAAGGCATGGCTGTCATTTGCACCTCGCTTGAAGATTTTCATGCCACGGGCTCCTTTGCCCAGTCCGGCCCGCTGTAAGATTGGGCTAACGGGTATTGGTGTACACAGGGTGAGTAAACGGGACCCCACTTTGACGAGATGCTCATGATACTCTCCGGTCGCCGCATGCGTCCTATGCTGCAGATTTCGAGGCATTGGCTGCGGATGCCCTGCTGGCACAGCATTTGCTTTGGCTCAGGTCATGAGACGATTATGGCTCGCAGTTGCAGTAGCGTGTTTGACCCTGCCGGCTTACGTCCCTCAAAAGCTCATGAGCGCGCAGGGACAGCAAGGGGTTATTTCGGATGAGCAGCGCCGGTTTCTTGATGTGCGCCGGCGGCAGATCGACCTGTCCTCGGCGCGCACTGCCCTTAAGCGCACCCAGGAACTGTTCAAGCTGGGTCTGGTGTCACAGACGGACCTCGACCGCGACCAAACGACCGTGGACACGGCGCAGTTGAACTATCAGGAGGCGGTGTTGTCGCTGCTGAGCCTGCAACCTCGGCTGACCGTGAAACAGGCGGTTAAGCACCAGACCAAGGACGGTCGCAAGTTCGTGAGCCTGACGGTGGAAAACTTGACACCCACCTTCGACGACACGCAATTCAAGCTGCTCAGCAACTTCGAGGGCGCCGACCCGATCCCCGAATCGTTGCGCACCCGGGATGTGCGCGATATCTTCATTTCTCTGCGCGCTACCGGGGATTCCGCCACTCCGGCTGCGGGGAACGAGTCGGCTGCGCGGGGAACGACGATTGCTCTCCCGTACGAAGTCCACATTCCGGAACTGAAATATGGAGAGTCGAGGAGCATGGAGTTCCAGCTGCTTCGGGATGTGAACAGCATAGTGGTTGCGTCGAGCTATAAAGGGCAAAACCAGGAGAATATCGTTCAGTTGGAGCAGGCTGAGACTGAAAATGTCGTTAACGTCTCCTCGGTGCAGGTGTCCCAGGAAGCGAATCTGGGCGAGCCGGTCACCTTCGATCTGAAGCTCGAGCGCTCCTCCGTGGATGTGCGCCAGTTCCAGCTGAGAGTTGTGAACCTTCCGCACCAGATCAGCTACAGCTTTATCGATCCCACGAGCCAGGCACGGCTGTCGCAGTTGAATTTCCCTGCAGGCGTCACCCAGCAGGCGCTTGGGCTGCGTCTCTTCCTGCCGGAACGCTCCGATGCACAGGTGGTCATCGACCAGCCCCTCGAGTTCTGGGCCCTGGTTACGGACCAGGGGCAGGGACAGCTCTTTCAGCAGGAGCGGCCCTACTCTCCCGCCGAAATCGAGCAAAGCCGGGCCGGCCGCGCGCGCCTGCTCATCATCCCGCGCGGCGTCGGCAAGATCGAAGCTTCTGCAGCCAGCCTGTACTCTGAGATCCAGATCGGCGAAACCGTCGAAACGAACATCACCATCCGCAACACCGGCACGAGGCGCCTGGACAATGTCAAGTTGACAACGGAGTACCCGCTCAATTGGCGCGTCGATGTCGTGCCGGACAATGTTCCCGCGCTGGAGATCAACCGCGAATCCGCGGTCAAACTCCGGATCGTGCCGCCATCCGACGTGCAGGTGGGCGACTACGAGATAAGAATTAAAACCGAGAGTTACGCCTACAATCGCAGCGTTCCCTCCGAGGACAAGATTTATCGCGTAAGCGTCAAGGCCCAGACGAACGTCTGGGGCACCGCCGCGCTTGTGGGCGGCCTCCTTCTGCTTGTGATTGGAATCGTTATTTTCGGAGTAAAGCTGACGCGCCGCTAATCGGCTTTGGAGTGCGGCCACGCGATGAGAAGCATTGAAAGGGTGAGATCATGATCGAAGCCAAGAACTTGAGCAAACGGTACGAAGATGGCGTGCTGGCGCTGGACGCGCTGAACCTGAAGGTGAACCCGGGGGAGATTTACTGCCTTCTGGGCGCAAATGGGGCAGGGAAGACGACCACAATCAACCTGTTCCTGAATTTCATCGAACCGACGAGCGGCGAGGCCTTTTTGAACGACATCGACGTTGAGAAGGATCCGCTGGAGGCGAAGAAGTATGTCGCCTATGTCTCGGAGAACGTGATGTTGTACGGCAACTTCACGGCGCGCCAGAACCTTGATTTCTTCGCCAAACTCGGCGGCAGGAGGGGCCTCAAGAGGGAGGACTACTATCGCGTCATGCGCGAGGTCGGGCTGCCTGAGAGAGCGTTCGAGCAGCGGCTGAAGGAATTCAGCAAAGGGATGAGACAGAAACTCGGCATCGCCATCGCGATGATCAAGGACGCTCCCGCGCTGCTGCTCGACGAGCCGACTGCGGGGCTGGATCCCAAAGCGGGAGCCGAATTCCTTGAGACCCTGCTGGACCTCAAGCGCCAGGGGAAGGCAATTCTCATGTCCACCCACGATATCTTCCGCGCCAAGGATGTCGCGGACCGAGTTGGCATCATGAAGGAAGGCCGCAAGGTGATGGAGCGCACGCGCGAGGAACTCGAGTTTGAAAACCTCGAGCACCTCTACCTCGACTACATGCGGGGCGGCATCGGCGCGGAACCGAAAGAGGAAAAGGCCTGACGCCCGGTCCTGGCCGCGGGGATTGACGATGTTTGGTACGCTGCTCAAAAAGGAAATTCTCGAATACCTGGTGTCCATCCGTTTCGTCGTATTGACGGCGCTGTGTGTTTTATTGATACCGCTCAGTCTGTACGTGAACTTCGAGACCTACCGGCACTGGACCGCGGACTACAACGAGCAGCTGAAAATCGAATCGGCCCTGGGCCGCGGCGGCGGCCGGCCCGGCTACCAGGGCGTGCGTCCTCCTTCGCTTCTCTCCGTTTTTGCCAACGGTATCGAGACCAGCCTGCCCAAGGATTTTTCGCTCGACAGCAACCAGGTCGTGTTCGGCACGCCGCGGAGCTATGGGGATCCGATCTATGAGATCTTCGGGCGCATCGATTTCCTGTTTGTGGTGCAGGCGGTGCTGAGCCTGGTCGCACTCCTGTTCGCGTTCGACTCGGTATCAGGCGAAAAGGAGTCGGGAACTCTCAAGCTGGCTCTGGCAAATCCGTTGCCTCGCTACCGGATATTAATGGGAAAATTTGCGGGCGGCATGATTGTCCTTGGCACCCCTCTGGTGCTTTCCTATACGATCGGTCTCAGCATCCTCGCGTTTACAGGGTACTCGTTGTTTCAGGCCGGGGTCATCGGCGATGCCTTTCTCATCTTTGGGCTGTCGCTGATCTACGTGTCTATTTTTTTTCTTCTGGGCCTGCTGGTTTCGACTCTCGCCCATCAGTCAAAAACAGCGATGATCCTGCTCATGTTCGTGTGGGTAGTGCTTGTCCTCGGCATGCCGCGGCTGAGCATCATAGCGGCCAAGCTGGCCCGGCCTGTCGATGATGAATCCGTCGTCGTGCTGCGCAAGCGCCTCCTCACCGACAACATTCAGAAGGAAAAGGGGAACGCCCTCAAGTCGCTCTACATGGAGAAGGCACGGCAGAAGGGCTTGAGCAAAGGACAGCTCATGTTTGACTCCGGTGATCCCGCCTTTGTCCAGAGGAGAACCGAAATCGCGGCGCCTTTCGAAGCCCGGCTACGCAGCGAACTTGCTAAAGTCGACGAGGATTACCAGCGCAGGAAACAGCGCCAGCTTGATCTGGCGCACAACATCTCGCGGATTTCGCCGGCGTCAATTCTGAGCTATCTCATGACCGACATGGCCGATACCGGGGAGTTCGTGAAGGTGAGGTTTCTCGACGCAGTCCGTTTGCACTATGCGGACATGGACCGGCTGGTGTTCAGCAAAAGCTATCGCGACACTATCAGCGATGGGGACAACGGCTGGAGCTTCGGCGGCAATCTTCCCGTGACCAATACCCCGAACTCCAAGGATCCTCCCCGGTTCAATGTGAGTTTTCCGCGGAGGGCTGAGACTCTTGCCAAGAGTCTCCCCGACATCGGGCTTCTGCTTGCCTACGCCGTATTGCTCTTCGCCGGGGCGACGGTGGCATTTCTCAAATACGATGTGAGGTAGAAACATGGCTGTTTCTGTTGCACGACCCACCCATCGATCTGAAACGAGGTCAACCTCTCCGGGAAATGTCGTCTGGACGATTGCGTTACGCGAGCTGGCAGAACAGGTCAGGAGCCTCCGCTTCCTTTTAATTGTGGGCCTAGTACTCGTGCTGACACCGCTGTCGGTATATGTGGGGACCCGCGATTACAAAGGTCGTCTAGAAAACGCCAATCAACTGGCTGCAGAGCAGGCGCTCATCGCCGGACAATCTAGAGAGGAAAACAGGGGAATGGACATTGCCTGGACCATTCCCTGGACAACGGGCGGCGAACTAGCCGCATTGCGGTCCGTCCGACCTCCTGAGGTTCTGAGCGTTCTCGTCCATGGACTGGATGGGGCGATGCCGGAGTACTGGGACTATTCGCCCACCGGCCTGATTGCCGGTCCGTCTGCCTGGCAGCCGCAAAGGCTGGCCGACATGCTGGGCCAACTGGATTTCGAGTTTCTGATTCGCGTGGCCCTGGGACTGCTTGCTATCCTGCTGGCTTTTGATGCCGTGGCCGGCGAGAAAGAACTCGGTACCTTGCGTGCCCTTCTCAGCCAACCGGTTTCACGGGCTGCCCTGTTGACGGGCAAGCTTGTCGGCAGCGTATTCACGCTGCTGGTTCCCCTCGGCAGTGCCTTCCTAATTGCCCTGCTGAGTGCACAAATGCTAGGGATCGATCTTCTGCAACCGGGGAACCCTGCGAAGATCGGGCTTTTGGCCCTCACCTCTGCAGCATATCTGCTTTGCTTCCTCGCCCTCGGCCTGCTGGTTTCGTCCACCGCTCGCACTCAGAAGACTTCGCTGGTCGTGCTCCTCGTCCTCTGGGTACTGGCGGTTCTCGCCGTGCCGCCTATGGCCTCGCTGATTGGAAAAACCGTCTACCCCACCATCCCGTCTCACGTTCTCCAAGATCGCAAGCATGCGTTGGATGACGACGTCCGGCGGCAGGCGGAGCAGGCCATGGGCGTTGTATATCGGGAGATCACAGGCGCGCCCGAGGGTTGGGCGGACTCCACGAAGTATGAGGCCAACAAAGAAGTGATCGACCGGCGGATTGCTCCTATAAGGATCGGCTATCTGAACAAACGCAGGCAGTTGATGGGGGAAATCGATCGCGACGCCGAGCGGCGCTCGGGACTTCAGAACGATCTCACACGCGTGATCATGGCTGTCAGCCCCGCCGCCGCCTTTGCAGGTGCAGCAGCTGATCTGGCGGGCACGGGAGATGCGCAGCGATCCGCTTGGCTGGACGCCGCCAATCGCCAGCAAATCAGTCTGAACAGCATCCTGTTTGATGATCCGCCGTCGGTCATGATCAACAACAAAGGCGCCCAATTCAGGGCTTCGCTCCATAAGGCGCCCACTGCGGCCGAATTGCCACGATTTGTGCCGCCCAACAGAAACGTTGCCGCCAATGCCGAGCGGGCCTTGTTCTCGCTCGGGTTGCTTTTCTCAGTAACAGCAATATTCATCGCAGCCGGATTTATTGCCTTCTCCCGCTACGATGTCAGGTAGTTGCCATGATTTGGACGATCGCCTTAAAAGAAATCCGGGAAAATCTGCTCAGCCTGCGTTTCATGCTGCTCCTGCTCCTGGCCATGGTCTTTATCCCGTCTTCGCTCTACACGAACTATCGCGCCTATTTGTCCCGTCTGAGCGACGAACAGCAGATTGTAAGAAACAACAACGACTACCTGCGCAAGCTGCGCGCAACACAGATCTTTACGACGTCGAACTTCACGATCGATGTCTATTGGCCCCCCGTGCCCACATCCATTTATGGGGCGGGCTTCGAATCGACGCACCCGCGCCACCTGCTGGTCGGCAAGAACAGTGTGGAATCCGGGGCGCCGCTGGATATCCAGTCCTCGTCCGGACTGTTCGGCAGCATCGATTATCTGTTCGTGGTCCAGTTCATATTCAGCCTCTTTGCCATCCTGCTCTCGTTTGATGCGATTACGCGCGAAAAAGAACAGGGCACACTTCGCACCATCCTTTCCAATCCGGTTGGCAGGGCGAAGCTCGCAACGGGTAAGCTCCTGGGAGGTTACATCACACTAGCGCTCCCGCTGATCACTTCTTTCCTGCTTGGGATTCTTATCCTGTCGGTTGCGGGGTTGAACGTTTTCGACGGAGACTTCCTGGCGCGCACCGGATGGATTCTGGCATCGTCACTTCTTTTTATCGCGGTGTTTTTTCTCCTGGGCCTGCTGGTCTCGTCCCTCGTGACATCAACTTACTCCGCCCTCGTTCTCTCGCTGGCCTTCTGGCTGACGTCGGTCATGGTGCTCCCGCGGGCCGCCTCGCTGGCGGCGCAGCTCTGGAGGCCCGTCAAATCCCGACAGGTTGCCTGGCTGGAAAAGGTGACAACCCAGAACAGCCTCGAGTTGGAAAAAGGGCGAGCCCTGCAGGCGGCGGAGGCCAAGTCATCGGTCGTGGACAAGGACGGGAAAAGGATTGCAGGGCCGGACTGGCAAAAGGAACGCGATGAGATCGCGGCTCCTTATGAAGAGCGCATGGCCCAAACTCTCAGCCGGATCGAGGAAGATTATCGCCGCCGCAAGGAGAACCAGCAGCGCCTGGGGCTCACCGTGGCGAGATTGTCGCCGGCGGGCGCTTTCACAAACTTCATCACCGAGATGGCCGGCACCGGCACCCGGGCTGAAAACCTCTTTGTAGCCGAAGCCGACCGGTATCGTGAGACGCTGCAAAGGGAGATTTTCAGCAAGATCGTGCGCGATGTGTATCCCAACGGGGGAGTGTCGATGGGAATGCGCGGCCCGATCAACATCGCCCAACTCCCCGAATTCCGGCTGCCCAAAGAGAGCGCAGGCGGCAGCCTGCAAGGAAGCGACCTCGCGATCCTGTTGGCGTGGTTTCTGGTTGCCGCGAGCCTGACCTATGGCGCCCTGGCTCGCTACGACGTACGCTGATCGCGATTCCCCGACCAAGCGGTTCACCCCGATCGCTCGGTGACGCCTTTGGTCTGATGTTTGAAGTCTGATGTCTGAGGCCGGAGGCCGGATGATTTGGACGATTGCACGAAAGCAGTTGCTCACGAGTGTTCTTACCTACAAGTTCCTCGTCGGCTTTGTCCTTTGCCAGGTGCTTTTCTCGCTGAGCGCCGTGATCCTGACCCGCGATTATGAAGAGCGGCTGACGGGATTTAATTCCGCGGTAAGTCGGCACACGGCGCAGGTCCAGCAGGCAAAAGTTTACTCGGAAGTAGCTGTCACGATCGACCGGCGGCCCTCGCCACTCAGTCCCCTTTGCGAAGGCTACGACAAGCGATTTGCCGGATCGGTGGACGTGTCCTACACCGCCATTCCGACCATCAGCGTGGGGCAGACCGAAAAGAATCCGCTCATGGCGGCGCTGAACTCCATCAACGTGATCGCCATCGTTCAGGTCGTGCTCGGGCTGCTGGTTTTGCTGTTTGCCTACGACGTGGTTTCGGGAGAGCGGGAACAGGGAACCCTCGCCCAGGCGCTTGCCAATTCTGTGCCCAGGCACGCAATCCTGTCCGGACAGTATCTAGGCGGCATGCTGACAATTTTGCCCGTGTTTCTAATCGGAATGGCGCTGGCGCTCCTGATCATCAGCTTCTCGCGCTCGATCTCGCTGACGTTGGTGGATTGGGCTTTGCTGAGTTCGATTGTTCTCCTGTCGATGCTGTACTTGTCTGCACTTTTTCTGGCCGGTATGCTCATCTCGGCGCTGACCAGGAATCCTCCACTTCCCTGGTCTTCGTCCTCTTCCTCTGGGTTTTCTTTGTCGTGCTTTTGCCGCATGCCTCCGCACACCTGGCTTACAACCTCCGGCCGATCGAGGCCAAATCGGTAGTGGATGAGCGTGTCCGCAATCTGCATACGGAGCTGTGGAGTCGCATGCAGGCCTATGCCGACAAGCACCCTAAACCACTCCACCGCTGGGAATTCATCAAGGGCAGATCGGTGTGGACGGGCGACATTCCCTACCCGGTCAGTATTTATTTCGCCCCCAGAGAGGTCATGCTTTGGGAGTTCGAGGGATTGAAATTCTGCCTCCGGCTCGACATGGAGTACGCGGAAAGGATCCACAACCTCTATCGCGATCATGAACAGGCCGTAGCTTCACAAGCTTCACTCGCGCGCGTCATCGCCCACCTTTCCCCCGCCTGGGACTATTACCAGGCGGTCTCCTCGCTTGCCGGAACGGATGCGGGCAGCTTTCTGAGATTTCTGGATCAGGCCAGGCGTTATCGCAGGGACCTGATCCAGTATGTGCAGAATAAGGGTGGGCTGTTTTCCGCAGCCTACTTCACACGCGCCAACGTCGCCAAGCTACCGATCACGCAGGACCTGGAGGCGGTGAAAACGGCCCATGGGCAGCATGCAGTCGACGAGATGATCGGGCCCGGCTGGCCCGGTGTCCGCCCCCTGGACTTGCGGGATATTCCCAACTGGGACTTTGCGCCTGCCTCTCTTGGTGTCCGGATCGCCCCGGCTCTTCCCGAAGCCGGCATTCTGCTTTTTCTCAACCTGGTGCTATTTCTCGCTGTCCATGTCGTCCTGTTGAGAACCGACGTGAGGGCGGGCTAGGAGTATGACGTCATGCTGTGGGAGATCATCAAGAAGGAAGTGCGGGATCAACTGTTGAGCCTCAGGCTGATGCTGGCCTTTCTGCTGGTGCTGGTCCTGATGGCCGCAAGCGCTTTCCTGTTTCGGGCAGAATACAAGCGCCAGCTGGCGGACTATAGTCGTGACGTGAGCCGAAATTTGGCGGCGCTGGCGCAAAACGCCTCGTCGAGCGCTCCCTTATTTTCGGCATTCAGCTACAGCGATCAGTTTATCTACCGGCGCCCCAATCCCCTGGGCTTTCTCGCCGAGGCTCACGACAAAGATCTGCCGAATGCCTTCCGGGTCAACGCATTTCGCCTCAAGGCGCCCGAGTTCACCCTGCGCGGGAATCCGCTGCTCTGGAGATTCGACAGC
This sequence comes from Terriglobia bacterium, assembly GCA_963739235.1. GTDB lineage: Bacteria > Acidobacteriota > UBA6911 > UBA6911 > UBA6911 > JAFNAG01. The sequence continues at coordinate 15,740 of CAVTZY010000028.1, forward strand.
CTGGACTGGGCTTTCATCGTTTCGGTGATCCTCAGCTTCACCGCCATTGTGCTCGTGTACGACTGCGTCAACGGCGAGAAGCAACGCGGGACGTTGCGCCTGATGATGTCGCAGCCCGTCTCGCGGGCCACGGTTCTGCTCGGGAAATACCTGAGTGTCATGATCGTTTTGATCATTCCCTTCGCCACGGGAGTGCTGCTGTGCCTGTTGATCGTCGGGCTGGGAGGGGCCTTGCAATTGACTGCGGGCCTTCTGTGGCGGATCGCAGTGAGCTGCGCGCTGAGCGTAGCTTACATCTCCGTCTTCGCCCTCATCGGGCTTTTTCTTTCGGCGCGTAGTCGAGCGCCGGTGGTAAGCCTCGTCAGCGGACTGCTGATTTGGGTTTTTTTGGTAATTGTCGTCCCGGCCGCTGGCAACCTCGCGGCAAGGGGACTCATCAGATTATCGACTGAGGACTCCGTTGCCGAGGATGCAGATCGAGCTTGGGATGAAACCGTCGACAGCTACAATCGCCAACACCCGCACCCGGACAACTGGATCATGAGCAGGCAATGGTCTCCGGGAGAGCCCCTGCGGCGCGCGTTTGCAGCCGACCAGGCGTGGAGTCGGATCTACCAGGCATATCAGGACAACAAAATGTCCCAGATCGAATTCGGGCGGAAGATTGCCGCTTTTTCCCCGGCGGCACTCCTGGCGCAGACTCTGGAGGGAACCGCCGCATCGGGAATCTCCCACTATGAGAACTTTGTGAGATCGGCGCGTCGCTATCAACAACAGCTGGGGACCTGTCTTGACAGGAAATATCCCCTGGATAAGGTAAATCCGGTGGATCGGGACAAGACGGATCCCGTGATCGAACACATGAAGCTCGACTTTGATTCCATCCCGAAATTCGAGGACCAGACCGCGCCGCCATCTGAGATGGCGCGCCCCGTGCTGCGGTGTGCGTCGATTTTTGCCTGTATCACCATTGTGCTGTTTGCGGCGACGTTTGTTTCTTTCGTGCGTTATGACGTCAGGTGATAATCAGGACTATCCAGCATGCGGCAGTATTTATGTCGTTCTGTAAATAGGAAGGGAAACTCTGTTTCTTGGTCTGAGGTGTGACCTGAGGTCATTCTTCTTCGGCGCTGCCGAGGTTGTACTCGCGCATTTTATTGAACAGGGTCTTGCGGCTGATTCCCAGGCTCTCGGCTGTGGCGGTCCGGTTGCCCCGGTGCCGGGCGAGGCGTGAGGTGATCAGCATCTTCTCCAGGCGTCCTATTGCTTCCCTGACGGCATCCGCGAGCTGCATCGAGTCGTATTCCACGCCTCCCCCAGGCTCTTTGCCCGACAGTTCCCCGCGGATGCGGGGCGGCAGGTCTGATGCCGCCAGTGCGTCGCCGTCGCAAAGGATCATGGCACGGCACAAGGTGTTTTCGAGTTCACGAACATTCCCGGGCCAGTCATAGCGCAACATAAGTTGTCTTGCCGAGGGACTGACCGTCTTGACATTCAGCTTCAGCTCGCGCCGGAAGCGGTCGAGGAGGTGATCGATCAGGAGGGGCAGGTCCGGGCGCCGTTCGCGGAGCGGAGGGAGCTTGATGTTGACGACATTGATGCGCCAGTAGAGATCTTCGCGAAATTCCCCCTTGGGCACGGCGCGCTCCAGGTCCTTGTTGGTTGCGGCAATCACCCTCACGTCGACTGGAATCGGGCTGCGGCCGCCTAGACGGGTCACCTCATGCTCCTGCAAGGCGCGCAGCAGCTTCGCCTGCGCCTCGAGCGACAGATCGCCCACTTCGTCAAGGAAAAGGGAGCCGCCCTCAGCCAGTTCGAATCTTCCCGCCCTGCTCTCGCGCGCGTCCGTGAAGGCGCCCTTCTCGTGACCGAAGAACTCGGCCTCGATCAAATCTTGTGGAATAGCGCTGCAGTTTACGGCCACGAATGGTCCGGCGCATCTCTTGCTGCGGCGGTGAATGGCGCGGGCGACGAGTTCCTTGCCGGTGCCCGATTCGCCGGAGATGAGCACCGTAGCGTCAACACCGGCGACCTTTGCCATGATGCGGAAGACTTCGCACATCGGAGGGCAGATGCCGATGATCTCGCTGAATCCGTAGCGGGCTTCCAGTTCCATGCGCAGATCTTCGAGTTCTGCATTCATACGGCGCATGCGCAAGGCCCGCTCGATGATCAGGAGCAGCTCGTCGTTGTCAAACGGCTTGGCGAGGTAGTCAAAAGCGCCGAGATGCATCGCCTCGACTGCCGAGCGGATTGTGCCGTACGCGGTCATCATGATGCAGTCCGTTTGAGGCACGCGCCCCAGCAGCTGCTGCAAAACTTCCATCCCTCCCATGCCTGGGAGGCTGAGGTCAAGCAGAACGATATCCGGCCGAAACTCCGGCTGCATTGCCAGCGCGATTTCCCCCGATTCCGCCTCGCGCACCTCGTGTCCGTGTTCCGCGAGCAACACCGACAGGATGCGGCGGATATGCTTTTCATCATCCACTATCAGAACTCGAGTCATTTCAGGCTCCTGAACTTCCAGGCAACGCGGCTAGATTCAGACATCGGAGATGAAGGCTACGTCAGGGGAAAACGGAGTGTAACCTCGGTTCCTTTGCCTGCCTCACTTTGGAGGTCCATCTCCCCTTCGTGCCGCTGAACGATACCGTGGCAGACGGACAATCCCAAACCAGTGCCGTCCCGTTTCGTGGTGAAGAATGGATCGAAGACCTTGTCCAGGTGGTCTGGGGGAATGCCCGGGCCGGTGTCGCGGATCCGGATCTGGACCCAGCGGCCGGCGACGGGAGTCAATCCCGCGCGCCATTCCTCGACGGTCGTTTCGACGCGGCCGCCTCCGGGCATCGCCTGCAGCGCGTTCAGCAACAGGTTGAGGAAGACCTGTTTGAGTTGTCCTACGTCGGCCATGATCTGAAAATGCTGGTCCGTGTCCGGGGCCATTACCTCGATGCCCTGACGTTGCGCCTGGGCACTGACAAGAATGAGCGACTGCTGAAGCACATCCCGGACGTCAACCGGCTCGAGCACCATTTCCTCCAGGCGGGTCAGGCTGAGCAGGCCATTCACCGTGCGGTCGATCCGATCGACTTCGTTAAGCAGCTCCTGAAGCAGCACTCGCTTTGGATTGGACTCCGGGTAATCCTGCACCGCGTATTGAATCGTGGACCGGATCGCGGTAAGCGGATTGCGGATTTCGTGGGCCACGCCTGCAGCGAGCTGGCCGGCGGCGGCAAGACGCTCAGCCCGGTACATGCGCCGCAAGCGCTCGCGCTGCTCGTGGTACAGGCCAGCGTTTTCAAACGCCAGGCTTGCCTGTCCGGCCAGCAACTGGAGCAGCTCCAGATCGTGAGCGGTTGAATTCCAGTCGGATTGCTCCCACCCGAGCATGATAATCCCGGTCAGGCGATTCAAAGATACTAACGGAACACAGATCCGGATCCGCAGCTGCGTAAGCATTGCCTGTTCCGATTCGCTGAGGTACTCATACACGCCAGGCGTATGGGGCACGACGAGGCAAGTCTCGTTCACGAGCAGCCACTTCGCCAGCCGGCCGTGCCTGCGCAGCGGTGCGCTTCCAAGCGTTCCAGTTTCGCATCCCAAGGTGAAACTGGGCGTAAACGCCCCCCGTTGCGGATCGAGCTGCAAAATGAGAATCCGGTCGCAGGCAAACAGTTCCGTCAGCCGCGCTGCGATGCTGGCCTGAAGCGCTTCAGGGTCCACGATCAGGAGCAGGGAGCGGTTGAAGTCTTGTACCGCCTGACGGCTGGCCCCGCGCCGCCTGCGGACTCCCGCGGCGAAAAGATGCATCTTCCTGACCATTCCAGTTCCCAATTGCTGACCCGACCGGCGCGCCCGCCCTCTCATGAGCTCCCATTTATCGCGTCGTCGCCCCTGCAGCGGCACGAAGCGGCATTCCCGCTCATGAGGTAAGACCACAACCAGGGGAAACCGGGGATTTGCCCGTCGCAGGGAGGAGGATAGCACGGGTTGGGGCGGGCAGCGCTCAGAATTCACCGGGTTCGGTCAAGAGACTCGGGCGTCCCGCAACTGCGCTTGATTTGGTCGGTCGAAGTCGGGAATGAGCTACAGACTCAAACCGCGATCATCGGCGCATACCGAGCATCATGCCGCCAAAGTATGGGACCAGCCAGACCAGCCACACAATAAGACTGTATCGGTGGAAGCCTGTCCGCGCCGCATTGTCTCCCCGGTCGGCCACCCGGGTGGCCCAGATGGCGTGTGCAAGCATGAGCCACAGAGCGATCTGTCCGGTAAGCGTGTGGGGCGCCCATAAGTCAAAGGGTCCTTTGGCCAGACGGTGCATGGCGAGCGTGCCCGAAACGTCGAAGACGAAGCCTGTCCAGAAAGCGATCACGTGCCATCCCTTCAGGTAGCGCGCGATCCGCTCGGACCATACTCCCATCGAGTAGAAAACCAGCGCGAGTGTGATAAGGGTGGAGGACATTATCATCAGCGGTGCCATGATCGCATGATACTACGATGGCCCCGCCGACGGTCCATGCTTTCTTTTTGCACCATCCGGCATGAACCCAAAAATATGCTGGTATAAGAAGAGGCTTCGGTTATGCTGATTTTATGTGAATTCAGCATGGCCGCCGGGCAAGAGTCCGTGTCCCGAAGTACAATGCTTCACGGCAAGACGGGCATACTGCCGGCGGGGAATCTCCCGGACGCCACACGGAGGGGGAAGGTAGAGATGCGACTTTGGCATTCGTTGGGTAGGCCGCGTTCCGCGAGGTCGATCGCCAGGCTGGCGATCCTGGTCGTATTTGCCGTCAGCTTCCTGGGCCTTGTGGGCTGGGTGCTCGACATCGCCCTGCTCAAGAGCATCAGCCCCCGGTGGATCACGATGAGGTCGATGACGGCGATTTGTCTGGCCCTGCAGGCAATCGAACTGGCTCTTTTGCAGGAGAGGCCGTCCAAAGTTCGCAGTCTACTGATTCTCCAAACGCCCGGGATCCTCGTGGGGGGAATGGGGCTGCTGATCATCGCGCTCTACGTCGTCGCGATGGTTACAGGACGGGAACCGTCCCTGGTAAACGCACCATTTGTGGGCCTTTTTTTTGCGCCCTCGCACCGGCCGGCGTTGCTGACCGCCATCCTTTTGGTTGTCAGCAGTTGCTCCCTCATTTTGCTGGCGGCCGGCAGCCGCCGGGCGGCGGATATCGCTCATGCCGTAATATTACCCGCCGCCATCGCGAGTTACCTGGTGCCGGTCAGCTATCTTCTCGATGTACAGGCGATGACCGGCTGGCTGGACATTCCAGTGGGGCTGAATACTGGCATTGCCTTCTGCGCCCTCTGTGTCGCAATTCTCTGCCTCCGTCCGGATACCTGGCTGATGCGCGTGCTCACTGGCGAACATGCCGGGGGCGTTATGGCCCGCAAGCTCCTGCCGGCCCTCCTCATCATTCCGCTTTTGATCGGCAGGTTGCGGCTGATGGGAGAACGTGCAGGCGCGTTCGCTTCAGAAGTCGGAGTGGCCCTGGTGGCTGTCACCTATACCGCATGTCTGCTCTGGCTTGTCTGGGTGAGCGCCAGATCCGTCAATCGAACAGACGAGAAGAGGAGTGACGCGGAGGATGCTCTGCAGGAGCGCGAAGAGATCCTCCGGCTTTTTGTCCGGCATGCTCCGGCAGCCGTCGCCATGTTCGACCGCGAGATGCGTTACCTCGCGCACAGCGACCGATGGCGGCAGGATTATGGTCTAGGGCAGGGGGAGATTATTGGGCGCATCACTACGAAGTGTTTCCCGAAATCGAAGATCGTTGGAAAGCCGTTCACCAGCGGTGCCTGCAGGGGGCGTCCGAGAAGCGCGACGAGGATCAGCTTGTCCGGCCTGATGGGCGGGTTAAGTGGCTCCGATGGGAGATCCACCCCTGGCGGACCAGCGATCAGCAGATCGGAGGCATCATAATTTTTTCGGAAGTGGTCACCGCACGCAAATTTGCGGAGAGGAATCTGGAACAACAGCGCTCATTGCTGCAAGCAATCTTTGAAAGTGCCCAGGGGCCGATTTTTTCGGTCGGCCGCGACTATCGCTATACCAGCTTTAACATGCAACACGCCGAAGTTATGAAAGCGCTCTTCGGCGCAAAGATTGAGATCGGACACAGCCTCCTCGATTACCACACGAACGCCCGGGATCGCGATGCCGCGCAGAGGAACCTGGACCGGGCACTGCGAGGTGAACAGGTCACGGTCGAGACGATTGCAGGTCAGGAGAAACGGCACGACGCTACTTCGAGATATCCCACAATCCGGTCCGTGATGCGAACGGCAGCGTCACGGGAGTTGCGGTCTTCGCACTGGATCTGACCGAACGAAAACAGGCCGAGAATGCGCTGCTTCAGGTCAAGGAAGAGTGGGAACGGACGTTTGAGAGCGTGCCCGACCTGATAGCGATCCTGGACAGTCAATTCCGGATCGTGCGCATGAACAAAGCCATGGAAAGGCGGCTGACCAGTTTTCCGACGGGGTGCGCCGGTCTTCAATGCTACGAGCACATGCACGGCACGAGTACCCCGCCCGCTTTCTGCCCCCATGTCCTGACTCTGGCCGACGGTCGGGAGCACATAGCGGAAGTCCATGAAGACCGCCTCGGCGGCGACTTCCTCGTCAGCACGACCCCCATCTCGGATGCGCAGGGGCACATGATCGGCGCAGTTCATGTGGCCCGCGATATCACGGAACGCAAGCGAGCGGAGGAGGCCCTCCGCAAGGCGCGGGATGAATTGGACCTGCGTGTCCAGGAGCGGACGGCTGAACTGTCACAAGTGGTCACGACCCTGCACGATGAGGTATCTGAGCGCATCCTCACCGAACAGGCCCTGCGCGAACGATCGGACCAGTTACAGTTGCTGGCCGCGCAGTTGACTTTGGCCGAGCAGCGAGAACGGCAAAGGCTGGCGCAGGTTCTGCACGATGGCCTCCAGCAAATCCTGGTCGCCGCAAAATTCCGGCTAGCGCTGGTGGACCGCAGCCAGGATGCGCGCCAGACGGCAGTGGAAGTGGCGGATCTTATCGACAACGCCATCGAGACTTCCCGTTCGCTCACGGCCGAACTCAGCCCGCCCATCCTGCACCAGGGCGGCCTGGTCCCGGCGCTGGAATGGCTGGTCCGCTGGATGCACGAAAAACATGGGATGCGTGTCAGCCTCCTGGTAAGCACGCGGATTCAGCCCGCACCGGAGGAAGTGACTGTCCTGCTGTTTCAGGCCACTCGCGAACTGCTGTTCAACGTAGTCAAACACGCCGGAGTAAAGGAGGCTTCTGTAGTAGTCATCCAACGGGAAGGCCGAATCGAGATCGCCGTCAGTGACGAGGGTGCGGGTTTTGATCCAAGTCAACTCCGTGCTCAGGGAGGCAGCGCCGGCGGCATCGGCCTGTTCAGTATCTGCGAGCGCTTGAGTCTGCTGGGTGGAAAGATGGAGATCGACAGCGCCCCGGGACGGGGCAGCCGCTTCAGGCTGGTCGCTCCTGAATCGGCGCCCGAAGCAGAGGCGAGCCAGCCGCTGCCTGAGCGGCAGCCGCGGGTGTCTGTGGTCATGTCTCCGCAGCGCGAGCCGGAGACGCCCGGCGCGGGAAAGAGAATTCGTGTCCTGCTGGTGGATGACCACGTAGTCATGCGCCAGGGCTTGGCCGGATTGCTGCGAGTCACACCCGACCTTGAAATCGTTGGCGAGGCATCCGACGGCGAAGCCGCCGTAAACCTTGCCCGCCAGATCCGTCCCGATGTCGTCCTTATGGATATCAGCATGCCGGGAATGGACGGCATTCAGGCCACGCGCATCATTCACACGGAAATGCCCGAGGTTCGTGTCATCGGGCTGTCCATGTTCGAGGAGGGCGAGCAAGCCACCGCCATGCGACAGGCCGGTGCGTACGGATTTCAAACCAAGAGCGGCCCGTCGGATGCCTTGATCGCTGCCATCCGATCCTGCGTTCTCCCGGTGGAAAAGAAGGCCCTCGAACAGAGCGCGCCCTGGGGAGAATGACGGCAGGCCGCGAAGCTGCAAAAAATCGAGAAATCAGTGCTTGAAACGTAGGTGCCGGCGTCAATCTGGAAGGCGATAAAGCGCGAGAGTCGAGATGCAAATGTTCATCTCAGGGTTCCAGCGCCATTGTCAAGTGCTTATTCCCGACATTAATCGACTTAATCAAGCGCAGGTGCCAGACGCCCGAGTTTCTTGACCCTAGTGTGCTGCAGAAGTGCGCGGATAAGGAGGTCATATGACCTAATTAAACGTGAACGAGCTGTGCGATCGATGAGGGTCGGCCCCTCGGGATCGGCTTTCAGGAGCAGATCTCAAACCACCTCCAAGCTGCTGCGGTCAAGAGCCATGGTAGTGAGCGTTGGAGGAAAAGCGCGAGGAAAACTCGTGCAGGTGTGCATCCGAGAGACGAACGAGAGTGAACCTATCGAGGACGCGTCGTTAAAAATTCAAGTGTCGTCAAAACCAGGTGCGTAAGGTACGCCTGGGATAAACCTGCTGGGGGCCTGATGACTGAGCAGGTGGCGACCGGCGTAGAGAAGGCGTGAAGCGGATGCAGGCGGTGGCACGGAACTGCAGGAACCAGTCGCTCCGATGGAAAGGGAGAAGCCCAAGCGGCCAAAACCGCGAGGCGAGAGTACCGATACGGAGCACTGGGGCGGACCGACTCGTAGGAGCGAAGAAGGCCCTGTAATGGGGCTGGAGCAAAGGGGTCGGGTCAGGCGGTCACATGAGCGAAACAACTGGAAACAGGATGATCTCGATGCATGCGACAGACAAACCGTTCAACATCGATAAGCGGATGGTGTACGAAGCCTATAAGGCGGTTAAATCAAATCGAGGAGCGGCCGGTGTGGATGAGCAGACGATCGAGCAATTTGAGGCCGACTTGTCGAGGAATCTCTACAAGATCTGGAATCGGATGAGCTCGGGGAGCTATTTTCCGCCGCCGGTGCGAGCCGTCTCCATTCCCAAGAAGAGTGGAGGCGAAAGGATTTTGGGAGTGCCCACCGTGGCAGATCGTGTGGCGCAGACGGTAGTCAAGCAGGTGATTGAGCCAATTCTGGACCCTGTTTTTCTAGCAGACTCCTATGGCTACAGGCCAAACAAATCGGCGCTGGATGCAATAGGGGTGACGCGACAGCGGTGCTGGAAGTATGACTGGGTGTTAGAGTTTGACATCAAAGGCCTGTTCGACAACATCGACCACAAGCTCTTGTTACGAGCTGTTCGGAAACATATAACGTGTAAGTGGGCGCTGTTGTACATCGAAAGATGGCTCAAGGCGCCTATGGTGCAGGAAGACGGGACCACAGTTGAGCGAAGCCGCGGTACGCCTCAGGGCGGAGTGATCAGCCCAATTTTGGCCAATCTTTTTATGCACTACACGTTTGATTTCTGGATGGCGAGGACACACCCTGAACTCCCGTGGTGTCGATATGCTGACGACGGGCTGGTGCACTGCCGGACCCGGCACGAAGCAGAAGCCCTCAAGGCCCAGCTTCAAGCACGGCTGGTGGAGTGCCACCTGGAGATGCATCCGACGAAAACCAAGATCGTTTACTGCAGAGACGGGAAGCGTAAAGGCAAGTACGCAAATGTCAAATTTGACTTCCTTGGGTACTGCTTTCGACCCCGTCTGGTCCGACGTATCCGAGATATGGCGCTGTTCTGCGGATTTAATCCAGCAGTCAGTCCCTCGGCGATGAAGGCCATGCGGGAAGCGATTCGGGACCTGAACATTAGGCATCAAACACAGCTGTCCTTGCAGGACATTGCTCGGCAGCTCAATCCTCTCCTTCGGGGTTGGATCGAGTATTACGGGCGTTATGCTCCCTCGGCGCTGTATCCCCTACTGCGGCACGTCAATCTGACGTTAGTGGCATGGGTGATGCGTAAGTTCAAGCGCTTTAAAGGCCACAAGACCCGAGCCAGCCAGTTTCTCCAACGGCTGGCCGCGGAGCGCGTGGATCTCTTCGTTCACTGGCAAATCGGGATGACCGGTACGTTTGCCTGATGGGAGCCGAGTGAGGTGAGAGTCTCACGCTCGGTTCTACGAGAGGCTGGCGGTGCAATTCCGCCGGCCTACTCACCCGGGAGCCCGTCTGCCGCATTGCCTTCGCCGCGATCTGATCTTCTTCAACGGGTTGGGCGGATTCGCGTACGGGAAATCGGCAAATGACAGGGAAGTTGAAGATCCAGCCCAGTCCACGAGGAAAAGATCATCTTACACTGCTGCGGTGCTGAAAAGTGCAGGACACATGTCCGGAAGGATGCAAGTTCGGGCGCCCGCCGCAGCATCCGGGATTTTTGGCTACCTGTCAAGCGTTGAACAAGGCGGTACCGGCGTCCGCTTCAAGATATGTCGCTACAGCTGTTTGCGGCTCGGCTAAATACTTTTACCTTGCGGGATTTCCGATTCAGTCAGCGTCACTCAGAGAGTGAGATTCGAAAATGATTCAGCGCTCAGGCTCGTCGATGACACCTTTTCCGGCAAGCAGGTTTGCATATTCCGATCCGGTCATTGGACAGAGGCACAAATCCGCAACTTGGCGGTTCGTGTCCAGTTTCAGCTGCTTTTTCATTCTGGCGATCAGCTCTGCACCATAGGTCTTGAAACTGCTGCCCTGTGAAGTGTATGTAAAGGCCCCAGTCCGCTTGCCGTTGTGTTCGTGGTAAAAGTATCGATGGTGGGTGTCTTCCCTCACAAAGCCTTTCCTGGGTAGGTTGGATTCGATTTCATCGCGCGGAATCTGCATATACTACTCTTCAACAAACAGCTCGGAGAATAGTGCCTTCAGCCGGATGGCTTCGCCCACGATCTGGCTTTGAGCGAGATTCTTGTAGTAGCGATAGAAATGCGCAATGTGGACGCACAAATCCAAGACCGCATCGTTTGCCGAAGATCCCGCACCGTATAGTTCCAACGTATCGTTTTCGGCAAAGTAACGAGACCCCTCCGATTTCACACGGATCAAAATTGGTTTTACTGCGCGGATTCTCAAGCCCTCTCCGCGAATTATCCAAACCGGGATGGAAGACTTCAGACGTTCGCTGGGATATTCTTCACTCTCAGCTCCGGTTTCGACTCGAGCCGGTCCGAGCGAGCTATAGTGAGGCGGGACCCTGGGCTTCAAATCCTCAATCGGAAGCAAACTAGTGGAGCTCATTCGATCACATCCCCCCGCATGCAACTTCGATATTCTTCGGAAATCAGATCCTCAAAGAACTTTTTGGTGTGTGTGTGACTCTCGTCCAGATATTCCTCCAGGAAATCGAAGCTTAGATTCTGTTCTTTCGAATAATCAAAATCTACGGCGAATGCTTGCTTCCCCTCCGGGGAAGCAACGCACTCGAGCCGGAAAGTGAGATTGCCGCCTCGTGTTGGCAGCACATAACCTAAGCTCAACTTGGAGGGCTCTCCGAGTTCGGAAGAGCCGGAATTCAGTCCGAACCTGAAATAGCGCTTCATCGGCAAAGCTTCGGATTCCAGCGTGTAAGGTATGAGGTTTATATACCGCAACCCGGTGCGGTTCAGCTTGCCAAGTTTGAAGCGCTGGCCGAAAATCCGCATATATTGAAGAGCTGATGCCTTAAAAGGCCGATATCCTTCGTACTTTTTTTCAGAAAATGCAAACTTGTTCAACGCCACCATGAGCGTCTTCCGCTCAGAGGGGTCTCGGAAGTGATACGGCTGAAGTGCCGGCGGCTCGACGGGAGAAATTCTTGGGACGAACACCTGAGGGAAATCCTGCCGGATCTCCTCAAAAAGTGCGTCTCGATGGCACTCCACCGCCGGTTCTCCAGGAAAACGAATCTCGAAGACTGCTTCAATCAAAGGGGCGTTGGGGTAAATCTCAGAGTTAGTCAGAACGCGCCTCCTGTGCCAGGCGAAGCACTAGTCCCACCCTACATATCGGCTCAATACCCAATCGCGTCGGTCCTCCGTGCGTTCAGGCTGTGAGAATTTTACGAGGAATGCTGAGGATCGGCAATCCTCGGTGCAAACAGATCAGAACCTCGCCTAAGGGCAGAGGCCACAGATCAATACCAAGATTCAGTGACCAGTCGGCAAGCTCTTGTGCTAGTTTGCGTTTGGGCGACCATCGAAGGACTCAGATCGGCCTCCCACGTCGCGATGGTAATTACTCAAACCAGTAGATATTACACCCTATCAGTCCAGGAGATCGCAGAATTTGCGTCGTGAGTTGGGACGGTCGCTCGTGCCATCCTCAGCGACAGTCGGGGATCGCTGGCGGACCAGATCAACCGGCGCGGCCCTGTGGAAGTGCCGGTTTTGCGCCATACGCCAAACCGAACCCGCCGCGCCGAGCCCCCGGCGGCCGCCGTATTGCCTCGCCGCGATCTGATCTTCTTCAACGGGCTGGGCGGATTCACCCCGGATGGGCGCGAGTACGTGATTACGACCGCGCCCGGACAAGTGACGCCGGCGCCCTGGGTGAATGTATTGGCGAACCCAAACTTCGGAACGGTCGTCTCGGAGAGCGGCTTTGCCTACACCTGGAGCGAAAATGCCCACGAGTTCCGTCTCACTCCCTGGTACAACGATCCCGTTAGCGATGCGAGCGGAGAAGCCATTTATATTCGCGACGAAGAGCTGGGCCACTTCTGGTCCCCGACGCCGCTGCCCAGCCCCGGAGCGACGCCCTACGCCACACGACACGGATTCGGCTACAGCGTCTTTGAGCACATGGAGCGCGGCATCCGCTCCGAGCTGTGGGTGTATGTGGCCCGGGACGCGCCGATCAAGTTCACGGTGTTGAAAGTGCGCAACGAGTCCGGCCGATCCCGCCGCCTCTCCGCCACAGGCTATGCGGAATGGGTGCTGGGAGATCTGCGCCCGAAATCCGCCATGCACGTGATCACCGAAGTCGACCTCAACAGCGGCGCGCTCTTCGCGCGGAACTTTTACAACACAGAGTTTGCCGATCGGATTGCGTTTTTCGACGTGGACGATCCGGCTCGAACCGTCAGCGCCGACCGGACGGAGTTCCTGGGGCGAAATGGTACGCTGCGGAGCCCGGCCGCCATGACTCGCTCGCGGCTTTCCGGCAAGGTGGGAGCCGCGTTGGATCCCTGCGCCGCACTCCAGGTTCCATTCGAGCTCGCCGACGGGCAAGAGCGTGAGTTCATTTTCAGGCTCGGCGTCGGGCGAAACACCCATGAAGCCGGCAACCTGGTGCATCGCTTCCGGGGATCGGCCGCAGCGCGCGGTGCGTCGAGGCGGTGTGGGAGTACTGGAAGCGCACGCTCGGCGCGGTGAATGTGGAAACCCCCGACCCGGCCCTTGATGTCCTGACCAACGGTTGGCTCTTATACCAGACGCTTGCGTGCCGCCTCTGGGCGCGGAACGGATACTACCAGCCAGGGCGCGCCTTCAGTTTCCGCGATCAGTTGCAGGACGTGATGGCGCTCCTCCACGCCGAGCCTCACCTCCTGCGCGAACACTTGCTCCTCTGCGCGGGACGCCAGTTTCAGGCGGGAGATGTTCAGCATTGGTGGCATCCCCCCTCGGGCCGGGGCGTGCGTACGCACTGTTCGGATGATTACCTCTGGCTGCCGTTGGCGGCGAGCCGCTACGTTTTGAGCACAGGAGACACCGGGGTGCTGGATGAGCCCGTTCACTTTATTGAAGGCCGCCCGGTAAAAGCGGAGGAGGACTCGTACTACGATCTGCCAGGGCGGTCGGAAGAAGCGGCCAGTTTGTATGAACATTGCGTCCGCTCCATCCAGAGAGGTCTCCGCATGGGTGAGCACGGCCTGCCTCTGATGGGTTCCGGTGACTGGAATGACGGCATGAACCTGGTGGGAGAACACGGCAAAGGCGAAAGCGTCTGGCTGGGATTTTTCCTTTATGAAGTGCTGACCCTCCCGTCGGTCTGTATCGATTACACTATGATCCCCGGACCCGCAGGGCCACATACGTTCCCAAAAACCATGACGGTTGCGCCGGGCAGGATCTTTCAGGCACTATCAGCTGTCTCGCCCCATGCTATTCCTCACCAAACAGTGAGAAGCGATTTCCTAATATTCGGGAAGCGAAGAAGCAGGCTTGAGTGTCACCGGTGGGCGGAGTATGCTCTGGTCATGACACGGGAGGAGCTTCTGCGGCGAATCTGGATCGATCCAGCACGTTGTGCCGGCAAACCCTGTATTCGCGGGCATCGGATTTGGGTTTCTCTGATCCTCGACCTGCTGGCCTCTGGTAGCACCGTGCCAGAGATTCTGGAAACCTATCCCGGACTGACTGAAGAAGACATTCGCGCCTGCATCGCCTATGGATCGGAAATGTCACGCGAGCGGTATGTCTCTATTCCGCTTGAACCTGTCGGAACATGAGACTGAAACTCGACGAGAACCTGGGAAAACGCGGGCAGTCCATTCTCCAAGCAGCCGGTCACGACGTTTCCACCATCGCTCATCAACAATTGGGTGGCGCAACCGACGAAGAATTGATCGAAAAGTGTCGGTGTGAAAGGCGGGGGCTGGTCAGCCTGGATTTGGACTTTGCCAACCCATTGCGCTTTCAACCCAGCCAATACCCCGGCATCGCGGTGTTGCGTCTTGCGTCCAAACCAAATGCAGCCGATTTGGCGAATCTCATCCGCACCCTTGCCCGCGCGTTGACAGGCAACTCAATCGCCGGAAAACTCTGGATCGTGGAATCAGGCAGGGTGCGTGTCTATCAAGAACCCGAACTGGATTGAACCGGCAACATTCCAAAGCTGCCACGCGAAGCGCCGACTTGTAGGCCGGATCGCCAAGGTAGACGCGCGATTTATGCCGTAAATGCGGACGCAGTCGTCACCAAGGCCAGCTTGATCGACGAGAGGCTGGCCAGCACGGGTAGAGCTCGATCCTTCGCAACGCTGATCCTGAGTCTTTTTACCATTGTAGGACGCGGGTTCACCGCGAGTGGTCTGTTCGGCATCGTTGCTTTTGTTGTTGCGCGACGGATCCACGAGATCGCCATCAGGAGGCCCGTTGGCGCACCGGCACGACAACATCCTCTGGGTGGTAGTTCACGAGGCGGAGTCCGCGGCTACGTTTGGGTCGGCCAGCGGCATTCTGGTTGGTCGATGGCTGTCAGAATTTCTCAAGAGACAGCTGCATAGTGGCGGTTAATGCCTGATCCGCCTCCCGATTCAGGACAGCATAGCCCACGACCGAATTATCTTAAAGGGAGGCTGACTTTCAGACTCTCGAGGGCCTTCCAGAGATTTTTTCTGCGGCGATTGCTTCAGCTTCCATTCCTGAAGGATCCTGTCGCACGAAGGTCGATCTAGATCGCGAACCACCGCAAGCCACTCGGCGCAATCCGTGTAATTCCCGCAGCTCTTTTCCGGGTCTGGTACAAGGCGATAGGCGTTTTGCTTCCAGAATTGCATCACTCTGGGAAATAGCTCGGAGGCTCCCGAACGTCCTAGCCAAGCTCGCCGGGTTTCGGTCAGGCGGCGATCTCCCTGTTTGCCCCGATCGAGGATACGATTCAACACAGTAGAGATAGTAGAGAGTCGAGAATCCAAATCCAGGTCAAGCGTCAGCACTTCGAGGCTCCGCAGTTCTCGCTGGAGAGATTCCTGGGTTTCCCCCATTTCATCCATCCATCTGAAGACTGCGTTCTTGAGAGCTAGCGTGCCATTGGCGCCGGCTCGAGCTGCGTCTACGAGGGAATGAACCCATGTGGGTTGGCGCTCTTCCTTGTTGCCACTGAATGACTCGAGAGAAGCTCTGTCGATCAGCTCTTTCCACTCCTCATAGAGCTGTTCCCGCATGCTGTCGAACCTGGGAGAGGGAAATCGACGAATCGCCTCCAACACCGCATCACCTTCTCTCCAACGGCGCAGCGTCAGGAGTTGGAACCGGAGTGCGCAGGCCGCCTCTTCGTCTTTCAAGGCCTGCGCGAGCTTGAGCCAATACCTTAGTAGAGAAATGACTGCAGGGTCTTTCCCGCCCTGGGAAAGCAGAGACCCGCGGCTGACAAGAAGCTCCTTCTTTGCGTCCAAGCCGGCCCCCTCCCCGGTGCGCAGCATATAGCGCACGGTTTGATCAACCAGGATCAGGCCATCCTGGAAGGCTTTGCGCGCCCACAGGTCTTCGATCAGGGGGAGGGCAAGCTTCCAGTTTTGCGCGATGCCACTGCGGCAGGCTTCCAGGTATCGTGGCGGATCCCATCTGTGGCAGACTCCCTATAGAGACTGCACCACGCTTCGTGGACAGGCTTCAAGGCTTGTGCCCAATGGCCGGACTGGCCGTTGTCGATGATTCCTTGGAGTATACCTTTCTGGGATTCTGCCTCGAGTGTCAGGATAAAATCGTTGATAACGTCATCATCCAATCCCACATTGCAGGATTCCTCAAACAGACAAATCTTATCGGTAAATCCGAAGGCGCCAAGCTTGTCACGCATTGCGATGCCCCATTCCCACTGGAGCAGGCAGCGTGTCACTTCCGGACCAAATACAATCCCTTCTCCGGTGTCTTCCATCCACTCGGGCAATCCTGCTCCGACTTCTTCAGCAGTGCTTCTCAGAGAATCCGCGAAAGAAAATCCCGGATCCAGATTCTGCTGCAATACTGGGGGCAGAAGAACTCGCACCCTTGCCGCGATGGGCTCGAGATCTTCAGCAAAGCAAGAGGTGTCCAGATAAGGCGGTTCCCAGTGATGCTCCTGGAGGACATATTTCCCGTCCTCATCGCCGGTTTCGGCAACGCAGCTATTCCATTCTTCCCAGGCTGAATCCCATTCCTCCCGGATCTTGTCGACACTCGGCCGAAGCTCATTCACAGCGGGGGATTCGGCACTCGGAGAGAGCAATTGCCTCAGTATTGCCATTGTTTCCGGCTGCAGTCTTTCGGCGAGCCGTTCGAGGGTCGCCCCGTCCATAACGAGCAAGCATGCGGCAAGCGCTTGCCTGACTTCCTCGCGTGAGAGCTTGGCGGACAGCACGTCAAGCAGGCTGAGTTCCTCTGATCTGGTACCTGACTCTTTTTTGTGTCTTCGGTCTCTCGTGGTTACCATCGGAGATCTTCCTTGACAGACTGGTTTTAGGCTGGACGGCTTTCATGCCGCAGCGATTAGAGCGGGATATCATCGTGGCTGATGTCCTCGGATTCAGGTGTCTGGCGTGTGGTGGTTCCGCATTGTTCATTCTCGCAGATGTAGTCCATATCGAATTCGCGGTCTTCAAGTTCGTCTTCCTCCCATTCCCTCTCCAACTTTCTCAGGAATGCACGAGCCTTCACATCTTCAGCGGCAAGGTGCTCCGCATATTTGCGAATGCGCTCGTCAGGATGGCTCAGGAACTTTTCGAAGGACTTGCAACATTTTCGTCCGATGATTCCTTCGATGGTCACGTTACGCTCGAGATTGCGAACGGCCTGTCGGTAATTCAGCTCTGCCTTGCCCAGCGTAGCGCAGTCCCTGCAAAGATGGCGCGCATGGCCACGGCCGGAAAATTTTTCGTTGGCCGAAGGACGAATAGGAAAAACGAGCTGCATTGTGACACGCGGGTAAGGTGTTTTGCCTCGCTCGCTACTTCCGATATGGGGGTCTTATGTCAACTTCCGGGCAAGTCGATCCCGAAATCCAGTCGGAATCACGTCCCCGCGAGGATTGTAATCCCAAAAGGGCCGTTGGGATGCGGGATTTTTTGACAACCCCTCCTATAGGCCGGGGCAGATAAGCAACCCTCCACGCCGTCTTGCCTCGCGTCCCTCAGCAAAGACGCGCGCCGTTCTCCTCCAAATCCGTCGCGCACTCCTCGGTAATCGATGTTGCCGGGGCGATCGGCGGCGGCCTGGAGGGCAGGCCTAGGCACTCCAGGATGTTCTAACACGGGACCCGCCAGTCAAAATGCAGCTTGATTTTCCTACCGCGGCCTTCGGCCGCAACCAAAGTTGAGAGCATCAGCCAGATTCTGCTGACTGGTTTTTCTTTTTTGGCAATCAAAAAAACACAAGCCGAATTCTCCGATTCGCGCTTATGGCCTTGGTGTTTTGCGATCGCCGAAAAAAGACCGCGAGCTATTGCTTCGGTAGCGGCAGGGTGCTCCCTCCGGCGATGACAGGCAGTCAGAAAAACCTGCTGCCATCTGCATACCTCCTGATGCAAAATCAGGAGATACCGCCTTATCTAAGGTCCCGAAGATGGGACTGGCGCGATGAGCCGGAGACACCGGGCTCATTCCGCGGAGGGAGCCCCATGGAATTATTTGTACGCAAACACAAGAAAAAGATCAAGGCCACGCTGGGATGTTTCGATCGCATGCTCTTTCGCGGCTACCTGCCGATTCAGTCCGGCTGGGCCATGGCTCAATTCCTCAATCAAAAAGATATCCGCTGCCCGAATCTGAAAGACTTTTTGACGGAGAACGCCAGCCGGGTCAACGATCACGCCAAGGCCATGGCGGCGAAACTCGGCCGTCCTTTTCAGTACCTGACCGCTCCTACTCGAAAGGAGGATTTGGCCCGGAAGATGGCCGAGAACGAAGGGATCAAGCACGGATTAGTCTGCGTCTTCTCGGTGCTGGAGCCGTGCCGGTCGTTCTCCTTCAAGTTCCAAATCGGTCGTCCGTACGTCCAATCAGCGAGGCGGAAATGCCTGTTTCTCTATTTCTATTTCATGGATCGGGATTTTGGCTTGATCCATGTCAAGCTGCAGACCTGGTTTCCCATGCAGATCCAGGTTTACGTCAACGGGCATGAATGGTTAGCGCGCAAGCTCGCCGCCCACAAGATTGACTTCACCAAGCACGATAACGTTTTCGCCCACGTCGAAGACTGGCAACGCGCGCAGAAGTTCGCGGATCGCTTCGCCGGCCTGAACTGGCCGCGGATCCTGGAACGATATGCGCGCCGTGTAAATCCCCTTATGAAAGACTGGCTCCATGGGTTCCAACACTACTGGGTGACGTCCCAGAGCGAGTACTCCACCGACATCATCTTTCAATCTTCTTCTGACTTGAGGGAACTCTTCCCTCGTTTACTCAGCCACAGCACCCTGTGCTTTGGCGCCAAGGAGGTCATGAGCTTTCTTGGAAGGAAACTTACTGGGCACTTCCTGGGTGAAATCGTCTCCGACACGAAAGCCGGCGGCGGGCTCCGGCGCATCCCCGGGGCCAGGATCAAACATCGCGTCAAAGAGAACTGGCTGAAAATGTACGACAAGGCCGGTTCGGTTCTTCGGGTCGAGATGGTCATCAACAATCCCGGGGAATTTAAAGTCAGAAAGAGAGTCGCTCGCAAAGGCAAGCAAGCCATGGAGTGGGTTCCTATGAGGAAAAGCGTGGCGTATCTCTTTCGCTACCAAGAGGTCTCTCGGCGGGCAAATCACCGATACCTTGATGCGCTGGCGGTCGTCGACGATCCTACGCCTGCGATCCGACAACTCGACCACATCACCACGCGCAAGACCACGGCATCCGGGCGCGGCGTGCGAGCTTTCAATCCGCTTTCTCGAGATGACACTCTGCTATTCAAAGCAATGATGTCGGGAGAGCATTGTATCCGCGGACTCTCTAATGCCGACATACGCACGCACCTCGAAGGTTCCATGCACTTACAAGATTTTGCCAATGATGTAAAACGCCAAAGCGCCAAGGTCAGTCGAATCCTCAGTCGCTTTCACGCCCACAAACTCATTGCCAAGATACCGCGCACTCGAAGATGGAGAGTCACCGATCGTGGCAGGCGGGTCATGGCAGCGTCGTTATCCCTAAGGGATGCTGCGTTTCCTGAACTCTATCAAAGAGCCATTGCAGCATGATTCTTCTTGCATAAAAGCAAAGATATCATGGATAAAGAATCTATCCGTCAGGCGCATTAGGTGTATGGCAGGAGAATCATCCATGATAGTAAAACTAATCATCATCATAGCCTTCTCGTACTTGTATGGGTTCTTTGAAGTTTTTATGAATTTTCGGCAAAGAAATAATGGCACTGTCGCAACATCAAACGATAAGGGGAGTTTACGGTTGTTGTACATACTCATTACGGTCGGATATCTTTTATCCTTTTCAATCGGCGCAACAACAATCGGCAGGATCTATCAGTGGAATACCTATTTTGCAGTTGGGGCTGTGTTGGTGGTCACAGGTCTCATCATCAGAATACAGTCAATGCGGATCTTAAGACAATACTTTACCTATTCGGTTGCAAAAGTTGAGGGTCACAAATTGATCGAAACAGGCTTGTATAAAACCATCAGGCATCCTGGATATTTGGGACAACTCCTCATCTTCCTCGGAATTTCGACCTCGTTGTCAAATTGGTTGTCTATCTTGGTGATGATGATTCCCGTTGCGATTGGATACGTATACCGCATCAGCGTGGAGGAAATATTTATGACCGAACAATTGGGACAGGATTATTTGAATTATCAAAAACGGACAAAAAGAATTGTCCCGCTGATATATTGAAACAAGTTGAATTACGGTATAAATAAATCTCCAAGTCCATTTGATCGTGGAGATTGTTGATATTTATATCCACTTCAAGAAGCCGAGAAAAACGATCAGGCACAAGGCATTGAACGCCCATAACCCACCGACAACTTGTAGTTTTTGCTTGAACTCTTCCATATCATAAACCCAGAAAGCAAAGAGGAAGAACCATAAATATCCGAAGAGGAAAATGAACAACGGCATCCCGCGATTCCGCCATGACCAATCCCATGTCAGCGCGTAGGCTGGGTTGAGGAAGTATTCGATGAAGACTGAAAATGCCGAACCACCAATCGCCACTGCCCAGCGGTTGTTGATGTCGAGGTACTTAAAGTTCTTATCGGGGGTGAAGCATCTTTGTCCAAATACATAGGTCGGGGAGACGGCACAAGTTGACAGAAAGACTCAACTCGGAAGCTGAGCCACGCCTCGGAGCCGAGACCTGATCACAAGCTTGTTACGACTATCGTGCAGCCTCACTAGCCCCTAAACCAGCATGATTTTTTAGCGAAAAAAGATGAAACAACCTGGAATGTGCGTCGTTATTGGTTATAATAGGAATTAGCAAATAACCACTACAACCAAAAGGAGCACATTCCAGGTGAACAAAAGAAACCACAAAATCTACCTCAGAGACAAGCAAAATCTTGAAACCCGATTGGAACGGAAGCAGTATCCGGACCAGCCCGATCCCATGTTCAAAGACTCGAACATCCATTACGAGATTTCCGAGAGAACACGTGCCGTTGGCTGCGGAGGCGTCGGGGCTATGCACAAGCTGGTATGCAAGCTGGGATTGGATCAGGCGATTAACCAGAATGTGGCTCTGCTCAAGATCCACGTGCCGTATTGGGAATCGGATCACGTGTTGAACATCGCCTACAACGTGCTCACTGGCGGAACGTGCCTGGAAGATATCGAGCGCCTGCGCAATGATGAGGCTTATATGAACGCCCTCGGAGCTGACAGGATTCCGGATCCCACGACGGCGGGAGATTTCCTGCGGCGATTCGACGAGGATTGGATATTCGGACTCCAGGAAACGTTTAACGAAACCAGGCGCAAGGTCTGGAGTTTGCAGGACGCCTCCTTCCGGAAGGAAGGCATCATCGACGTGGACGGAACCGTTGCCGAAACTACGGGCCAGTGCAAAGAAGGAATGGACATCGCCTATAACGGGATTTGGGGCTACGCTCCGTTGCTTGTGACTCTGGCCAATACGAGCGAGACGCTCTACCTGGTCAATCGACCCGGCAACCGGCCGTCTTCTGACGGAGCAGCTGTATGGATGGACCGTGCGATTGATCTCACGATTCCGGTATTCCAGAAGGTCTGGCTGCGGGGCGACACGGATTTCTCCTTGACCAGCAACTTTGATCGATGGGACGAGAAGGTTAGTTTTGTTTTTGGCTACGACGCCAAAAAGAACCTCGTCGATATGGCGGATGCCCTGCCGGCGAGCCATTGGAAGGTGCTCCAACGGCCTCCGCGCTATGAGATCAAGACCGAAGAGCGGCAACGCCCCGATAACGTAAAAGAACAGGTGGTCAAGCAGAGGGAGTTCGAGAACATCCGCCTGGAGAGTGAGCAAGTTGCCGAGTTCGACTATCGTCCGGGGCAGTGCAAGAAGACCTATCGGATGGTTGTCGTGCGGAAAAACCTGACCATTCAAAAAGGAGAACGCCGGTTGTTCGATGATGTCAGGTGCTTTTTCTATATCACCAACGATCGCGCCATGAGCATGCAGGAAGTCGTCTTTTTCGCCAACGACCGCTGCAACCAGGAAAACGTCATTGGTCAACTGAAAAGCGGGATCAATGCGTTGCGAATGCCATCGGACGGTTTGGAGTCCAACTGGGCTTACATGGTCATCGCGGCGCTGGCATGGAATCTGAAAGCCTGGTATGGCTTGGTGACCCTGGCGCCCGTGGCACGCCGGGACATCTTGCGAATGGAATTCAAGAGGTTCCTGATGAGCTTCATCCAGATACCATGTCAAATCGTGCAGACCGGCCGACGGCTGATATTTCGTATTCTCAGTTACAGCAAGCATCTGGAAACATTCTTCTCCACGTTCGACCACATACGGGAGCTCAAGTTTTCATGACCCAGAGCGTCGGCAATATCCCGGTTCGCCGGCGCAAATGAGAAAAAGGGAGAAAGGGGCGCATCGAAGGCAGATAAGGAAAGCGAAAAGGTAGAAAACAGGAGGCGGAAGTCTGCCTTGAATGTGCATTGTCGTGTCAATGGGCAACAATCAGCGTGGGGAAAATGGCCACCAACTGAGAAAAACTACGACGACCACGGTCATGTTCAAACCTCGCTTGTTTTGGGACTAGCTGCCGTGACTGGTCGGGTGAAAGTCCCGACGATGGGAGATTTCCCGTTCGCCCATCTAGCCTGATTCCCAGCGTTGTCCGGAGACGGGCGGCGCCAAAAGCGGGGGTGACAATGTACCTCAGAAGGCGGGGTGAAGAGCACGTGAATTCATCCCGTCGTAGCCAGCCAGGAGGGCTAGGCAAACGCGCAGGCCGTAGCATAACGCGAACGATGCAGCCCCGAAATGGGCTACCCCGTCGGGTATTGCTGGTAGAGACGGGCTTAGTGGGTGGCGACTCGCTAGATAATTCGAGGAAGCCTGGAATCGCTGTGTGCGTATAACGGGAGGGCGCGGCGGACCACCGGGGTAGGGTCGATGGCATGCGTGGAAAGCGCGGCAGTGAAAGTAGGGAAGGTCCCGCGGGTCGCCGAGGCGCTCCCGCACAGCGAAGGCGCTGCGTATAAGCGAGAAGCGAAATCGCAGCGTGCCTGCGGGACTGGCGCATGGGGTCGTAGTAAGCGAAGATGGATCGAGACAACATAACTCGAACCGGAGCCAAGGACCCCTGGGGTAGAGGGGCGACAGCGTCCCTCACACAGCGGCACATGGACGAGCCGGTAGCTCTGGGCTCAGAGCCAGGCGTTGCTGTTACGGAAGTGTGCGAAGGATGGAGGCAAACTGCATGGGCTGCGAGGGTATGCCGGGAGCAGGCTTAACCGAGCGGCCGTTCAGGAAGGTCCCGTCTGACATGCTGGCCTTGAAGCCGTACTGGGGAAAACCCACCGTACGGGATTTTAGGGGGGGCGATGGAAACGTCGGCATCATTCGAAGCCCGGTCCGCGCCATCGCCCTACCCGACCCCATGCCCAAAAGATTGCATATCAAATATTAACGCGACGTTACGCGCCAAGTCTAGTCACAAAGCTTCCGGTACTTGCTGATCCACTTGACAAGCCAGGCCGCCAAGTCACAGTAAGCTCCTGGACACCCACCACTCTAAATTCGTGAAAGTGCGTGTCTAGATCTTTGGATCTTACTCGTACAAATGGCAAGACGGTTTGCCGCGTGGGTTCAATCTCGGGATTGAGATGTAAATAGCTTTAAACATATCTCCAGGATATATTACAATCGCTCCAAACGGAAATCGGAGATGTCGGCCAGAATCATCTTAGGCGTAATCCTCTTGGGTTTCGCGTGCCAGGTATCGCACGCTCAGGGGACGCCTACGATTAGCGTGGGCTGGTACAACGGCGATTGTCACTCCGTTGGCCTCGGCGGTTGGTCGAACTGGTATCTTTCAAACCAGCAGTTCACCCGCGTCTATGACGAATTCCTGGTCCCGAGCGGTGCATGGACTGTCACCGGTGTGTTCTCGAACAACCTGTTCCACAATGCTCCTCCGATAACGCAGGCGTCCTGGGAGATCCGCAGCGGGCTCTCGGCTGGAAACGGCGGAACCGTAATTGCTTCCGGCGTAAGTCCGGCCACCCAGACTTACAACGCCACCCTCGGCGCCTACCGCATTGAAGTCGATGGCTTGCAGATTCCACTGCCGGCGGGTGAGTACACGCTCAGCGTGACCCCCGTGGGACCGGTTTACACCCAATCGTACGTATGCCAGACGCAGGGACAGAATGCCATCGGTGCCCCGGCGGGAAGCGGCGCGGCATTCTACTCCTCGCAGCCAGACTCCTACGTCTGGATTTCCGGAACGGACGGGACGAACGCGAACTTTTCCCAGGGAATCCTGATCAGCGGCGTCTCTCAACCGCCACCCTCTGTATCCGACCAATGGCGTGCCGATTTGGCCTCTCTCGCGCAGCAAATGCCCGCGCAGCATTCGCTGCCGTTTCCGGGCATCAGCCTGTCCGAGTTCAACGCCAGGGGCGCGGACCTCTACAACCGGATCCCATCGCTTTCGGATGCGGAGATCAGGACTGGCCTGCAGGCGCTGGTGGCGTCGATCGAAGATCCACACACCGATGTGGCATGGCCCTACCCGAGCCCGTTCCGGTTTCTGCCGCTCTCGTTCTACTGGTTTGACGATGGCATTTATGTCACAGGGGCGGCCGCGCAATATCAAAACCTGTTGGGGGGCAGACTTCTATCGGAAGGGTCGGCCGGCATCGACGACGCAACGCGCATTTTGACCGCGCTGGTCCCCCACGAGAACGATCAGTGGGTAAAGCACAGGATTCCGCTAAAGGAACTAACCAACGCCGATTTTCTGTTCGGCACGGGGTTGATCGGAGATACCGACAGCGTGCCCCTCCAGGTGGGGATGGCTTCGGACGGCGTGGTCTCCGCCGATGTCTCGACTTTCAACGACTACCAATTGCCGCAGCTCATTGGCGTTTTTCAAGGCAATCCTCCCCTTTACCAGCAGCACACGGACCGAAATTACTGGGCGGAGGTTATCGACCAGGGCGCCACCCTGTACTTTCAATACAACAGTTGCAGGGAGGATCCCAAGCAGCCTTCGGCCGATTTTTTTGCGCAGTTGGATGAGATGGTGGTGCAGGATGGCATCCAACGGGTGATCCTCGATGTGCGCAACAACAGCGGAGGGTTTACCTCCATTCTGAGCCCCTGGATAGATAAAATCCAATCTAGCCGGTTCAATCAGGCGGGGCGTCTGTATGTCATCGTCGGACGCGCTACCTTCTCCGCCGCGATGGAGGCCGTCAATCACCTCCACGACCGGACGGCCGCGATTTTCGTCGGCGAGCCCACCGGCGCCAAGCCTCAATTCCAACTCCGGCGCGGCGACTTCGCATTGCCGTATTTCGGCATTCGGGTCAGTTACTCGAACGGCGTAGAGAGCGCGAAAGATCCCGGTCCAACCCTGATCCCCGAAATCTGCGTAGGGCTGACGTTCCAGCAGTATATGAACGGCGTCGATCCAGCTCTGGATGCGATCTTGAGCATTCCCGCACCCGGTGAACGGGGAAAACGTCCGCTGATTCCCCTTCTTCCACGTGATCCTCGTCACCCGATGCCGCGGGCATGCTACGGCTCCAAGCTTGAGGCAATTCGGTGACAGGCGCCAGAATCTCGAAATCTCGTCACACGATCGATAGCCTTGAGGTTGGATAATACACCCCACCTAATATTTGGGAGGAGCGCGGACCCGAAGTCGGCTGATGTAAGATACCGGGTTGCGTCCCTTTTTTCCCGCTTTGCAGGTTAGCGCTGTCAGTCCCCTTTTCGCGGCCCATGCTATCGTTACACTGGCGTTTCATTCCTGACCAGGCCCGGGCGGAACTGGCGCGCTTCGAGGCAATCGACATCTGGCAGGTGCGCGTGTTTGCGGCGCAGGCTGCGGCGGTCTTGAAATCCACCCTGATCCTGCGGGCACTTGCGGAGGATCCCAACGATAATGTCCTAATGCGGCCGTTTCCGGGCTTTCGGAGGTGGTGCAGCACGGCGCAGACGACGACTACATCAGTCAGAAGTGTGTGCACAGTGCCGTATCTTTCAATGTCGTTTTGGCTTACAATTCCCAGCCAGGCGAAGTTTAGGGCGCCAAATGCGGCAGAGCTGGGAAGGCTGCGGGTCGAAGTTGACATAAGACGCCCATATCGGAAGCTGGTGGCAGCGAGTCCAGTCCCGAAACGACAGCTCATTTTTCCTATCGTTTCATCAGAAGTTGGATTGACGACCGGTTACATGCCTGGTTAACGCGCTACTCGTAGATATGAATTCTGCGAAGTGGGCCAGAAGTCCCGTTTGCGTCAATAACCCTTCACACGTCACCCAACCTGAGTAGTCCGTTTGCGGCGTGGCGGAGTCATTGAGCTGAGAAATTGACCCGATGCCCGTATCTGGATCGCCTGCCAATTTCCGAGTAGCCGACGATTTGTCCAGCGTGCCTGATCGGAAAAGACAATGGAGGCACTACTGACTCATCAACGATTACATGTGCGAACGGATTTAATGCCAGACTGCGTCCAAGGCTTGCGACGGGGGAGCCAGCGCGGGACGTTGCGGCAGTAGTCGTTGTAATCGTCGCCGAACTTCTTTCGCAGAGTTGGCTCTTCGTAGAAGCGCACAAACAGATGTGTGAGCACAACGAAGCAGGCGATGTAGATGACGGTGGCCCACCCTACTCCGAACAAAGCCCACTGCCCCATGAGAATCAGGAACGCTCCCCAATACATCGGATTGCGCACGTGGCGATAGACGCCTTGAATCACAAGGGTGCGCGGAGGGTCGAAGGGTGCGGGGGTGCCTCGTCCCGTCCATGCGAAGGCGAATATGCAATACAGGCCCAGGTAGGCGCCAAAGACGAGCGGCATAATGCCAAACAATTCCCAGTGCGACTGCACACTGGGCGCCCAACGAAAGATGCCCATGGCCCAGGGAAGATAGACCAGCACGCCAGCGATGAAGAGTGAGGCGAATATCAAGGTACGGGCTAAAGCAAAGATCTGGGAGGTCCGGAAACTCATATGCCATTATCTCGGAAACGATTGGAGCGGAAAAGAAGTAACTTGAGAATGGCAGGGTATCCCCAGAGCGTCTTTTCTGGTATCCGATGATCTGGGCGCATGGCTCATGACATCCCTCTACGGATAGATTCTTTATCTGTTACTTGACCGGCCAAGCGGCCGCAATGGGAAGGACAAGCCGCGTATTCGATCGACGTCCGCACCAAGGCCTCTGCACGCTTGGCCTTCTCCCAAGTCCTCAGGTTCGTTGTGGAATCCTCAGGTCTTTATAACTTCCCGGCCTCTCCAATTCACAGCTGTGAGCCGTTCTGGCAGGACTCTACGCCCTGGAAATCTTACGGAGCGTACCATCGACATCCTCCGCCTTGAACGTGCGTGCCCATGAGAAACCAATCAGGCGCTTGAGATCCGCGGGATGATCAACCTTGGTCGGCTGGACGGCGCTCTCTGCCTACTTCAAGTATTTTTCATACCAGCCGATGACGCGATTGAGAACGTCGAGTTGGTGTTTCTCTTCACGAATGCCGTGGCCTTCGCGCGGATATGCGACCAGTTCACATTCGACCTTGTATCGCTTCAGACCTTGGTAGAACTGTTCGACCTGGCCGATGGGATCGGTAGTGTCTTCCTCGCCGTTAAGGAGCAGTGTGGGCGTTTTTACGTTTTTGACAAAGGTGACGGGAGACCTCTTGTTAAAGAGTTCCTGGTTATCGTAAGGAGTCCCAAGCGCCCAGGTGTCGCCGATGTTCACCCCGGCGCTTTCGGTGCCGAATTCGCTTTCCAGATCGGTCATCGGAGCGCCCGACACGGACGCCTTGAAACGAGTCGTTTGCGTGACCGCCCATGCCGCCATATAACCGCCATAAGACCAGCCGCCAATTCCCAGGCGTTCCGGATCGGCGAGGCCTTGGCCGATGGCGTAGTCTACGGCGGCCATCACGTCTTTCCAGTCCCCTCCGCCCCAATCATATCGGTTGCTGATCACGAATTCGTGTCCGTAGCCCAGTGAGCCCCGGATGTTCGGATACAAAATGGCATAGCCCCGGGATGCCAGCAGCTGGCCCCACCGATCGAACCGATCGGCCCAAGATCCAGTGGGTCCGCCATGGACCATCACGATGAACGGCGCTTTCGTCCCTGCCCGATAGCCCGCCGGCTTCAGAATTCCTGCCTCGATTTCCTTGCCGTCAAAGCTGCGGTAGCGCACGATCTCAAGTTTGCTGAGTGGTATCGCGTCCCATCCCTTGTTGAACTGGGTGACCTTTTCCGCAATGCTGCCTTTGCGCGATAGCCAAAGCTCGGGGGCGACGGTCGTGCTCTCAGCCACGTACGCCAGCACCTCCGCCCCGGCTACGAACGCACCGGAAAGTGGGACCGGAGCCTCACGCAATTTCTGGGCTTTTCCATCTGCTGTGATGGAATAGAAGGCTCGAGTGAATCCAGTGGTGACGCCGGCGAGTATGCTGCCGTCGTGCCGCCAGGTGAACGCGTCGATGGGACGGTCGATCGATGAGGAGGTCAGATTGGCAGGTTGCCCGCCGGCGATCGGCATCAGCTGGAGATCATGCGGGTCGGGTCCGTCGCCCCGCGACCCCGTGTAGGCGATACTCTTGCCGTCAGGCGAAATCTTGATCCCGCCAAAGGGGCCGCGGGGGGCCGCGACTTCGGTCATTTTCCCATCGCTGATGCGGAGAGAGTAGATTCGGTTGGTCATCCAATCCGGCTGAGGAGCGTCATTGGCGGACAGGATCAGCTGATCTCCTTGTGACGTCCAGGCGAAGCTCGTAATCCGCAACTTCGCTTCGCTCAATTGCCGAACCTTGCGCGACTGAATATCGATCAGGTAGATCAGGGAGTTCTTGTCGTCCCGGTCGATAACCCTGGCATCATCTTTCTCCTTGAGCTTCTTATCGTCTGATTCGCTATTCGCTATCCTCGCCAGGAACGCAATCTGCTCCCCGTCGGGAGACCATTCAAAGCTCTGCACGCCGGTCTTGCTTTCGGTAAGCGCTTGCGCCTCACCTCCGTCAATCCGAACCGTGTAGATCTGAGGCCTTTCGCCGCGGGTGGAAACAAATGCGAGACTCTGTCCGTCCGGGGACCAACGAGGCTGGCTGTCGGACTTCTCGGAAGTCGTGAAGTGAACCAGCACTTTGGTCTCCGTTTTGAGTAGCCAGATGTTTCTCCGCTGGTCGCTTCCTTTAATAGGATCGGAGACTACAAACGCAACGTACTTCTCGTCCGGAGAAAGCTGTAGATCGGAAATTCCGTAGCGCTTGAGAGTCTGTTCCGGACTCAGAACCGAGGCGGACGCGGCGCTCTGTGCTCCGTGAGGCAGCTCACTCTGCACTCGAGTCGGGACCAAAGTCAACGCAACGACGGCAAGAACCGCCAGGAATCTGACACTGCGCTCGATAACCAGGACTTGGTTCATGGATCCTCCTTCAGGATGAAACTCTATTTAATCAATTCCCAGTCCCAAAATCAGCTCTTTTAATGGCATTTCGGGGCGGATACGGAAGACAAGCCGCATTTTCGATCGACGCCCGCGCCAATATCCACCCATCAGGGCGTGCGTTGACGACTTCGAGGTGCACCATCCCCTTGCCGTCGGATAAGGAGGTGCGCTATTGACGCGAAGCCCGTTCTCGGGAGCGTGCCGGTTTCCGGTAGCCCGCTCACTCGCGCAAGTGCTGCGAATTGAGCTACCCGTGGCTGAACCGAATCGGCCATAATCGCAGCAAATTCAGGTCATTTTGATTGCAGTGCGCGAAGTGCCTATGGAGGGATTCTCCTATATCGGCAACACCATCTCGCACTACGAGGTCATAGAAAAGCCTGGCGGCGGCAAATATGTGTATGTAAGGAAAACGATGGAGGGCGAATTCGTGTCGCTCGTGGCTGCCTTCTTATAGGTCATGCCTGTTCTGTTGCACAGGCTTCCGGCTACTGAGCTTCATTCCAGTTCTTTTCGTTGAATATCCCTTTCATCATCTGAGACAGAGGGCGGGATTTGTCCTGCTGGGCCTTGTCCAGCCGCATGTAGATCTTGGCGAACGCCTTCAATTCAATCTGAGCCATCTGGGATTCCAGTGCCGTGTGATTGCTTATCAGGCCCTTGATTTCCTCCGGGCTCTTGCCTGCCTGAACGGCGTCGCCGATCGCCTCATGTCTTTTGACAAGTTGCATGCGCACCGGCGCTGCTTCCTTTTGGGCATCGTCAAGAGTTGTTTTGACGTATTTCGTCTGCTCTTTGCTGAGTTGAAGAATCCGGGAGATGGTATCGAGCCGACTGACACTTGTGCTAGACATTGAGGCCATGTCGCCACCGCCTCTCCCGCCGCCCCCACGTTGAGCGAACGCCTGGGTAGTTGCCAGAATGAGAATCAAAGACAATCTTAATAACATACAACCTCCTCTAGTGTCTTCCTCTTCGCCCGCCGGAGCCGCCTCTTCCGGCACTGCCGGGCGGATCGAGGGCGGCAGCCATTAGATCAAACGCGGACCCTGCCTTAGACCGCTGATTTGGTTTGAGCAGTTCGCATACCTTGGTAAACGCCTTCACCTCGATGCCGGTCACCTGGGCTGCGGCAGCTGCATAGGCATCCATCACCTTGTTCAGGTCGTCCTGGCTCCCACCGCCGATAATCACCTCGGCGATCTTTGTCCGGTCTCTATCGATCTGGGCCTCGAGCTGCGCCATTTCCTTTGCCGCATCAGTGAGGATCACTTGCGCTTTTTCTCTCTGTTCCTTGTTCAGTTTGAGACGTTCGGCGAACATTTGGGCCTTGGACAGGGGCTGCACACGCACAGCCGATGTGCCCATTGCACCCGAATCCTCTCCGCCGCCGCCTCCGCCGCGCTGGGCGAACGCCGGCGTAGTGGCCAGAATTGCAGCCAAAAACAGTTTTTCCAACATGCCATCTCCTTTCGAGTGGCGCCGCAAACGTGCCCCGAAAAGGTCATGCAGCGTCCCACTCCAGACATCTTCGCCGGGAACCTTATAAAGCTTTCCATTTGGGAGCACAAGGGGAAACTGCGATGACTATGGCAAGCAAATGATAAGTCCGGTGGATGTGGCAAATGAGATATCCGGTCTAACGGCAGGAGCTGGGATGGAGGGCAAAGCCTAAAGGAGGGCTGATGAGACCTTATCTGGCGGCACTGACAAGTTGTGCCGGACAGCGGAAGTCTGTACAAATTCCAGGCCCCCAACATCCTCTTCTCTCATCATTGTCCATAAGTCCCGTTCCCGCCAGTCCTTCCTTGCCTGACTTGACTCCGATATTCTGCTATGCTTTTCTACGAATTGCTCAGTTCGCAGCCACAGGCGGCACACCAAGGAAGGCTCTTTCATGATGACGACAACCAACGAAATTGCTGATAGGATTTTCCGCTTTTCTACTTGCGTCCCAGACGTGACACCCGACGGATTCACTTTCAACCAATTCTTGATCAAGGCTGAAGAGCCGTTATTTTTCCACACAGGCCCTCGAGCCATGTTCCGCCTCATCTCCGAGGCTGTTTCGAGAGTCGTTCCCATCGAAAGACTCCGGTGGATCACTTTCGGCCATGTGGAGGCCGACGAGTGCGGTTCGATGAACCAGTGGCTCGCGGCAGCGCCGAGATCCGAGGTTGCGCACGGCGCCGTCGGCGTGATGGTGTCCCTTAACGACTTGGCCGACCGTCCTCCACGGATGCTTCAGGACTCCGAAATCATCGACCTGGGTGGGAAGCGGGTCCGTCACATCGATACGCCGCACGTACCGCACGGGTGGGAGGCGCGAGTTTTGTTTGAGGAGACCACCCGCACCCTACTGTGCGGCGATCTCTTCACTCACACTGGTGACGGGCCAGCGCTCACCGCGGAGGATATCGTCGGTCCCGCCAAAAACGCCGAGGAACTCTTTCACGCGAGTTGCCTCACGCCAACCACTGGAGCAACTATTCGAAAGCTCGCCGCTCTATCCCCGAAGACGCTGGCGTTAATGCACGGCTCATCGTTTAACGGCGATGCCGATCGAGCACTCAATGATCTCGCCGATCTATACGACCGATGGTTACGGGAAGCATCGCAGATGGGATAGCATGGCGCTCGATCCAAACCTATTAGAAAACGTCGGGCTTTGTACCGGATATGACATTCCTTCCAGGCAGGTTTAATTGAGGGTGCTACCATGCCGATGCTCCCTGCAGCCACGATCCGCGGCACCATCGGGAAGAGACCATCCTTCGGCCGGGCCGTCGCGCCGGCTGACAGCACCATCCTCTATACGCAATTCGATTTAGAATCAAGCGAGCTGATGTTGATCGAGAATTTTCGCTGGCTGCCGGTTCCGTGATTGGGTCTGGAGACGCGAGATTGAGTCCTGAGGCAATCACCAGGATCCGGAACCACCTCCGATTGCCTCCCCGGCACGGCATCTCGATTTAGAGGAACAAGGAATCTGCTGAGCGGGCGGCACGGGCTGCCACTTTCAAGTTGCACCGGATGGCCGGCGTGTTCGAACAACCACACGCCAACGCCTCTGCTTGGAGATACAATCGAGGCGCGTGGCTGAATCAGCTGTCTCTGATGCAGGCGGTAGTGGGCCGCTGTGGGCGAGAGACAGAAAACAGCACCTTTCGATCGAGGATCTTTCCATCGACGGCCAGCCGCCGTCGCTGATCTTCTACCTCGCGCCTCCTTCCGTCCATACACCAATGCCGTCCTTGAAAATGATCGTCGTACCGTATTGCGCCGACATCTTCGCAAGTCGATCAATGATTTTCTTGGCCATGGCCGGATCTGCGAGACGAGGCGTGCCCTGACGCGATCGCGGCATTCTGAACCCCATATCAACTGGGTAGAGCTTGATCTCGACGACTTTGTGGCCCTGGAAGACCGGAACCACCACGGCGCTTTCCCAGATATCCGCCTGTGCCGGGTAGTAAGAGGTTGGCAGACCAGTCTTCGGATCGAGTTTGGCGCGGGCATCGTAGAAATCGCCGGCCAGTGCGTTACTCCCTAATCCAAAACTTTCATACATGTCGTCAGGCATCGGCTCGATGGTTTCGTTCTGCATGCAGAAGTTGCCAAGGCTGTAGAAGATCGGCTTTCCTTTGTAGATTTCAACTCCCCTCAACTTATGGGGTCCCGATATGACGAAGACATCCGCCCCGGCATCGATGCACTTCTTGATGAACTCCCTCAGGTGGGCCGGCGCAGGCGAGAGGTCGTTCGGACCCGCGATGTCATGCGAATGCGAATAGACAATCACGAAATCGGCCTGTTTTGCCGCGTTGCGGATCGACCGGAGGATACGATCTTCATCACGGGCATTCACAGCGCCGATCTGTTTGTTCTCAGGTCCGGGAACAAAGGTGGCGCCACCAAATCGAACCGGTTCTTTCTCCGACTCGGGTACCCTGCCACCCGTGTCCTTCACGAGCTTGCGCAGATCCGCCATCTGGGCGGGCGCAAGTTGGGTGAATGTCGTCGTGCGCAGGGCATTGACACCAGGTCTCCCCTTCATCTCCGGCCGGGATTCACCGGCGCGCGACATCGGAGTAAAGGAGGTAGCCATGCCGATGAGGGCAAATCTGCCCTTTCTCGTTTCGAAATACTTTGCCTGGGCAGCCTCTCCTGCCGACATTCCAGACCCTGAATAGACCAGATGCAGCGAATCCAACAACTTCCACGTTTCCATCATCCCTTCTACGCCGTAATCAGTGGTGTGGTTGTTAGCATGATTGAAAAGGTCGAAGCCCATCCACTTCATGTCTTCCACTACTTCGGGAGGGGCCACTTCATAGTTGCCGCCATTCTCCGCCTGAGGATATCCCTTGAAGTCCCAGAGCCGAAAAGCATTGAGCTCGAGATTGATGACGGCGGCATCGGCTTCCCGAATAGGCTTCACGAGCCCCATAAATGCGGGATCGTTCTCAAAGCTCTTCACCTGACGCGTCATGATGGAGTCGCCAGCTGCAGCAATCGACCAGGTTGGCTCGGCAGCCGTTGTTGTCCCTGCGTTCTGAGTGGCCAGTAACGTAGCTCCCACTGAGGTCCCAATCAGGAGAGCGACGAACAACACATGTCGCACATCTCGAATGCATCTCATTCATTCCTCCCCAACCCGGACTAGCCGGTACCAAACCGATTTCAGCCCGCCTTCGGCAAGGACTTCAATAACCAAGACAAGGACAAAGCCAGAACAAGATCGTCACAACACCCTGAGCTGACTGTTCGCGGCGATCGACCCTGCTTCCGCGTATGATCACCTCCAAGGGAGACCCGATTATTCTCTGAAGGCTCGTCAACTAACCAATAATAGCAAACGCGCGACAAACAGCCAGGCGAGAGGGTTTTTCATTCCATGCCCTTGTTGGGTACTGTCAGCGCCCGAGAGCTCAGCTTACATCACATTTTGATTATGAAGTATTCGTAACTTATACCTATAATCCAAATGTTAACCAGGTTCCCGAACCTTCCACCCTCGTCCTGATCGGCAATGGCTTTGGTGCGATAGGCTTAATCACATGGAGTAGAAGGAAGCGGCAAATCCTGCAGAATCAGATCGTGTCTATTCACCGAATGCTCAGTCTGGCGCATTCAGGGGAGCCTGCTTCCGGGCATAATAGCCTTTTCGGGTCCGGACCACGGCTTTAGGATGGTTTTTGATCTGCACGCGTATTTCCCTCCACCGGCCGTCATACTTGTGATTCGTCGAACTGTAGGATAGTTGGTACTGGATGCGAAGGTCGTCGGCGATTTGAGAGTAGACCCTGGAGAGTTGTTCGATCCTGCCCGGAGAATAGAAGCGGCCTCCGGTTTGTTCCGCGATCATGAGTAGCTGTTTCATGGCTTCTGCATAAGCAGCACGTTCAGCCGGACTGCTGGGACCTCGAGGCGACGGGTATGGGTTTGGCGCCGGATTAGGGCTGGTGGGTGGATACGATCCCGGGGGCCTCCCTCCTCGTATTATGTCGCCAAGGATACCAATTATGGCTCCGGTGTTAGCCGGTCCCGTACGTCCGGATGAGGTTGGAACCATTCCCTCAGTGTCCAGAAAGATAGTGTAGATGATAGGCTCGATTTCCTGGATCCTTCGATATAGCTCATCAAACCTGACGAAAGAGCCTTCGGCCGGCTGACCGTAAAGCTGATTGTCGACTCCGTCAGTAAAGACGACTATGGCGCTTCTGCCCTCAACGTCACGCATGTACTGGTCTATGCAGGCCGTCAGCGCGTCATAAAAAGCCGTGCCCCCTCCCGCCTGAATCATCTGAATGGCGTTTGCGGCGGCAGCGCGATCATTGGTAAAATCCTGGATCAGCCGTACACTTGAATTGAATGTGGCCAGGGCAATGCGGTCGTTGGCTTTGATCTGCCGGGTAAAATCAATCGCAGCCTGCTTCATCATTGGCAGATAGGATTGTGTGCTGCCGCTGACATCGAGCAGCAGGAGCAGATTGAACGGAGCTTCCGAAGGCGCCACCGCGTCGATCTGCTGCAGGACGCCGTCCTCGTAAACCAGAAAGTCCTCCCTCTGCAGTTGTCCCATGCTGCGGCCGTTATCACGATCAAGCACCGAAGCATTCAGGGAAACCGAGTCCACGTTTACCTTCAGGGAATACCCTCCGGGTGGAGCCGAAGGTTGCTGTGCTCGTCCGGTGGTTTCCTGCCCGGATATCGGAGGGGCCTCGGCAGGTTTGGAAATTTCTGGTGCATTCTTCTGATTTTTGCCGGGGACGTCAGGCACAGCGCCCGTTTGCGTCGAAGTGACCGCCCCAATTACTTGTGGGAGTTCAGTGAAACGAACCTCAACATTGCCATTCACACTTCCGGCATAAAGCAGCGGCCCCAGGACACCCAGCTGCTTTTCGAGAGATTTCGCCCCGACCGCAGGCACCCTGTTCCAGGTGATTGTCCCTCCGGCGTGGAATTGACCTCGCAGATTGAGATGCTCTCCCAATTCGAAGTATATGTTGCCGGACGTGGATTCGATTCGCACATCCCCTTGGGGCTGCAAATTCGCACGATAAATAACATCTCCTTTTTCCGTCAGGAGTGATACGGAGGAGGTCAGATCTTCTGCCGAAACCATTCCTGCATGGTTCTCTATGTGCACGTTTCCACGAATCCCCCCGATATCGATATTCGGATTGGCGCCTGCGATCTTGACGTTCATGAATTCGGGCGCTTTGATATCGAAATCGACGGCTTCGCCTGGGAAGCCGGAAAAGAACGAGCGGAAAGAGATCGTGTCAGAGTTCCTTTGGAAATCGACCTTCAAGGGGG
The DNA here is from genome assembly GCA_963739235.1 of Terriglobia bacterium. Classification (GTDB taxonomy): domain Bacteria; phylum Acidobacteriota; class UBA6911; order UBA6911; family UBA6911; genus JAFNAG01. The sequence goes on from CAVTZY010000028.1 coordinate 52,273, forward strand.
CCGCTTGCGTCGTGCTGCGCGTCCTTTTCTGGATCTTCACCTCGATCGCAGTGCCTTGCGCTGAACGGATTCGAATGGTCCCGTGATCGTTGTAAATGACGAGCGTATCGCCTTGTTTAACTGGAACCGACTTCGTTTCGACTCCTGTCTGGGCGGGCAGCGAGGCTCCCGTAGACCACTGCAGGCAAATTGCAAAAGCAAAGGCAGGCAGCATCTTAGCCATAGAGTCCCCTTCGTTTACCAATATGGATGTGGCCTGACCTCCTAAGGTTCATAAAGAAAGTCGTCAGGTAGATGCTAAACCTGGATTACCAAGTTGGAAAGCAGAATCAAGTCATAGCCCGAAAATACCCGGAGAGTATGCCTTTGATCATCGGGGGGCCTGATAAGTGTTGGGCGGCACCTATCGAGCCGGTGTGTCCTGCCCGAACGTCATCCAAAACCGGTTGAGGTCGCGGATGATGGACTCTCGCATCCCGTAAAAGGTGTCATGGAGGCCCTCCACCACTTCCACTCGATCCTTTAGTCGTTCGTAAACATCGTCAACATTGTCCGTGTACACGTACAGATCGACTTCGCGACGGTCGCGCGTGCTTGGCTGCCCGCCCGAGTTGAACATGAGTTCGCCGGTTCCGATCGATAGGATCGCAAAACTAAGCCCCTTACCTCCATCGCCGTACGTGCTGGTTACCGTGAAGCCGATGGCCTGGTACCAATCGACGGTCGCGCGCACATCAGGCACGTGGATCATAGGCACAACTTTCTCTGACATAAGGGATATATTATCATGCTGAGATTCGACATAGGGACGGATCGTTGAATATAACGCAAGGGAGAATTGGCAGGGGAAAGAGGGTAAGGGAAGTGTCCTGCGAGTGCGGCAGGGGTTCAGGTTCTGAGATATGAACCTATGTTAATTTCGGTCTGCGACTGCTTCCCGAACCCTGGGGGACATGGTAGTTTACCGCCGTTTTCCTTGATACAATGAGCTCCTTGTGTTGAAGCTGCGAACCAGAGGAGATGATCGCGTAATGGCTAAGACGAGCATGTTCGGAATTTTGAGTCTGGGTCTGGTTCTGTGTGTCCTCTCAGGGCCCGGGTGTGCGAGCAGGGATTACAGATTCGGCGAATTGACTCAGCTGGCCGACGAATATAAATCCGACAAGGGATCCATCCTGCATCGATACACAGAAGTCTATGAGTACTTCTTTTACCCGCTGAAATCTTCCGCCCGGAAGATATGCGAAATCGGCGTTCTGGAAGGAGCATCCCTCAAGATGTTTGCGGATTATTTTGGCGGGGCTGTCATATACGGAATCGACATCAGAGATACCTCGCATCTTAACTCGGACAGAATCAGGACGTTTGTCGCGGATCAAGCTGACAGGAAACAGTTGGCGGCTTTTGCGGATGCCGGCGGATCCGACTTTGATCTCATTCTCGACGACGGCGGACACTCGATGCCGCAGCAGCAGGTCAGTTTTGCCTATCTATTCAAATATGTCAGGCCCGGCGGCTATTACATCATCGAAGACGTGCATACTTCTTTGCTCGACGACTACGGGGTTGAGCCCGGCGAAGGAAACACGACCCTGACCATGATCAATCGCTTTGTCCGGAGCGGGGAAATCGAAAGCAAGTATATGACGGACGAAGAAAGGCAATATCTGGATCTCAATATCAGCTACTGCAATTTGATGAGCAGAAACAAGGGAACCTCTATTACCTGTATTTTCAGGAAGAAGTAGTCGGCACGAGGTGCGTACCATCGGCAAGATCGCAAAAAATTCAATGATGGAGTCCCGGTCAAAATCGGCCGGGTTGTGCCGAATGACGGCGGTATCATCCGCCGCACCGGACAGAATCATTGACCGATTCCGAAGACTGGGTATTCACAATGCTGCCGGCCGCTCAACCGGCGGGGAGCCGTCCCAATACGGCTGTATTGAATCCTTGCCAACAACAGCACGGCTGCGACCCGCGTCGGATTATCGTTTGACTTTTTTCATTCTGGCCTCGAGATCACTGAAATCGAGCTTCGAATCCCGCGTGATGGTCACCGGCGGCAGCCGTTTCCGCTTGAAATCAAAACAATCGAGCATGTCGTTGGACCTGTGATCCCGCTCGGTCAGCGGCTTCAGGCCGAAACGGGTCTCGATCAGCTTCAGGGGTGACGTAAAGTCAAAATGCGTATGGCTGATAAATCCGGACTTTGCATAAGGCGAGATGACGAGCGTAGGCACGCGTGGACCAAAGCCATACTTGTCGACTTCCGGAGGCGGCACATGATCGTAGAAGCCGCCATAATCGTCCCATGTCACAATGATCACGGTGTCGTTCCAATACTTGCTCCGCATGACCGCATTGAGCAACTCCGTCACATGCCACATGCCGCGCTGCACGTCCGCTGGAGGATGCTCGCTGTCCGGAGCTGTCGGAACAATCCAAGCCACCTCGGGAAGATGATTGGAGCGCAGATCCTCAAAGAATGTGGAGAGCGATACCAGGTGGTCCATCAGCTTAGGGTTTTCTTGAAACGATTTGAATCCCGGCAGCGGGTTCCACAAACTATGTGCTTTCGGGTTCGGCTTCTCATCGTAATATTTCCAGGACACATTTGATGCCTGCAGCAATTCCGCCATCGTTGGAAACGTATAGACTCCATCTTCCCGCGCGATCCCCGGGGGCGGGTTGTTCACCAGGCCGCCGGATTGTGCCGCTATCGTGTACAGGTGATTGGGCTCGCTGGGCCCCATCAAAGAGGAGAAAAAACTGTCACAGAGTGTGAATCGACGCGCGTATTCCCAATAGTTGGGAATCTCGTGATAATCATAATAGGAGAGAGTATTGAGCACCCAATCTGGAGGGGGGCCTGCGGGGGGCGGTGATGCCGACCTTCCGCCAAACTGTCCGCCCCGTGCTGCCAGACCCTGGCGTCCCCGCCCTCTGGCTGCTTGAGCATCGACCGGCTTGGGGTGAACCAGTTCGGGTTCCGGCTGGGGGACTTCTCCCTTCCAGTAGTATTGCAATGCCCGCGGCCATTCCGCCCAAAGGAATCCATCCATTTTCCCGTTGTCATATGCGGTCTTGGCCGCTTGCCAGCTGTGCGACAGGTCTTGCGGGATCGTGAAGGAGTGAAGATGAAACGGGGCAACCTCTGGTGGCCCTCCCGGGCGATAGGGCAATTTGGTTCCCGGAGGAATTCCATTGGCACCGGGGAATGTGCCAAAGTAATTGTCGAAGGTGCGGTTCTCTTGAATGACGTAAATGAAGTGATTGATCGGAATGGCCGGCGGGGACGGCCCCAGGTTTGGAGCCCCAGCCATTGACAACCACACGGCCAGCCCGACCGTGAAGCCTGCACGGGCGATCATGAATCACCTCGCCAGGTGGAATTTCCGTAACCTGTAAGCTTCAACGCAGTCCTTCATGCGCGTGGCGCACACCCAGGTGCATGAAAATTAATGGCCTTCTTAAGGCAGCCACGAATGACACGAAGCGCCGCCCGCGCGGGCCAGCAAAGGTTCGTGCCATTCGTGGCTGCCTTTGCAGTTCTGAGGTGAGTTATTTTCGCAACAAAGAGCACAGTGACCGCAGAGAACTTCTTGCGAATGGCTTTTCTCTGTGGCCTCTGCGCCCTCCGCGTTGAGCGGTTGTTTTTCCAGCCTAAATGGCAAGGATTAGCATGCTCAACGCTCGCCTGCCGGCCTCGGGCCGGCATTCTTCACATATTTGTCCAACCAGTTCAACATCTCCGTTATGACGTGTTTGTTCGACTCGGCAGCTGCATAACCGTGTGCCTCGTAAGGAAGCGTTACGTAGCGGACCGTGGCGCCGAAGCCCTTGAGGGCCATGTAAAAGCGTTCGGACTGAATCGGGAAAGTGCCGGAATTGTCATCCATCTCGCCGTGAATGAGCAGGATCGGATCTTTCACCTTATTCGCGTACCAGAAAGGTGACATCTTGGCGTACAGGTCTGGAACCTCCCAGAAGTTACGCGTCTCACTCTGGAAGCCGAACGGCGTGAGCGTGCGGTTGTAAGCGCCGCTGCGCGCGGTGCCGGCACGGAACAAGCGCGAATGTGCCAGCAGGTTGGCCGTCATGAAGGCGCCGTAACTATGCCCCCCGACCCCGAACCGATCGCGATCAGCTATGCCCATGTCGACCGCCTTGTTGATTGCCGCCTCAGCGCTGGCGACCAGCTGCTCGACATACGTGTCGTTGGCGGTTTCTCCCGGACCGATGATCGGCATCGTTGGATTGTCGAAAACGGCGTAGCCCTGTGTCAGAAGCAGCAGATGGGAAGCGCCGCCGACCGAAGTGAAGCGGTTCTGGCTGCCGCTTACCTGGCCGGCAACGTCGGCACTGGTGAACTCGGTCGGGTACGCCCAGACGAACATGGGATAGCGGGTGCCCGGCTTGTAGTCGGTCGGCAGATAGATCGTGCCGTTGAGCTGAACGCCGTCCTTTCGCTGGTAAGTGACGAACTGCCTCGAAACGGCCGACAGTTGAGGATGAGGATCTTTGAATGCGGTGACCGCCTTCAACGTCAGCGTCGCAGTGTCGCGGATATAGTAGTTGGGCGGTTCCGTTTTGGTCTGGCGGCTCGTCATGATGCGGGCCGCGTTGTCGTCCAGGAGGGCGACAACGGATTCGTAACTGGTGTCGTCGCACTGCCACAGGCGTTCGGGCTTGAGCGTCTTCAGGTTGAATCGATCGAGGAACGGCCGATCGCCCTTCGGCGATGCGCCTGCGCCATTCAGATAAATGCTGTCGCCGATCTGAATGACGTTGCCGGTGGCGGGGCGTGCCATCGGAAAGCCCGGATCGCCATATCGATCCTGCTGGCGAAGTTCCCAGATTTTTGTCGGCGTGGAACTGAAACCGGCGGGATAGATCCAGGCGCGGCGCATTCGTGTTTCTCGATCGCTTTCGCTCACCAGGATGGCGCCCTTCTCAGTGAATTGCATGCCTCCGGCGCGCCACTGCATCTGCCGCAATTCGGCCGGTTGGCCGGTAAAAGGCGCCTTAAGGGACAGGAAGCGATCGCGGAACGGCACTTTGTTCGCCGGGTCCCCTTTGTCGAGCGCCTCAGTGTAGATAAGCGTAGCCGGTTCAAGCGGGTGCCAGCGGAAGGAACGCGATCCGGGGAAGACGCCATTGCGCGGGAACGTGTCGGCCATAGGCATGTCGGCCAGCTGCTTGACGGGCTTGCCGGTCTTGTCCCACAACTCGACCTCACGAGGGAAGTCGCTGGCCGGCACGACATACGAGAACGGCCGCTTGATGCGCGTCACGATAAGCCAGTTCGCATCGGTGGAAACATTGGCGCCGGCGTAGATGGCCGGCTTCCCGAACAGCGTTTTTTTGCCCGTAAGATCGACCCAGGCGAGCTGGCTGGTATAGAAATACTCGTAGAGAGACTCGTCGTAGGGATTCTTGAGCAGATCTTCATATGTGGCGGCCGGCGCCACACGGCCGGCGTTCTCCTGGATTGCCGGTCCGGTCGGGACCGATGGAGATTTTGGTTCGGGTCCGCGACCTTCCGGGATCAGCCGGCAGAGGAAGCCGGATGAATCATCCAACCAGCTGCAGCCCCCACCCAATCCATTAATGCCGCCTGGGAGGATCTGTCTGACCTGAGCGGAGGAGGGTTCAGCGATGTAAAGCTGGATGCCATTGGGCATCGTGGCCGTAATCGCGATTTTCTTGCCGTCAGGCGCGAAGCTGGCACTGTAGGTGCCTCCCGGCGGCACAACGAGATTGCGCTCGGTGCCTGTCGCTACATCTTTGAGCGCAAGCCGTGTCGTGCCATTCAGTACCCGGGGGCCGTTTGTGCGCGGGTTGATGCGGGAGCCGGCCAGCCGGTAGAATGGCGCCGAAACTTCGGCAATAGCCGGCATACTGCGCCGATAGGAGAGCACCATCATTGAGCGATCCGGCGACAGCGATACTCCCGGCAGCGGTTCCGCATCCATGATATCGGCGATGACCTTCGGCGGCGTCAAATAACGCGTTGCCGCGGGCTCCTGCGCCAACGGCGCGACTCGCAGCCCAATCACAAGGAAAAATCCCAAACTCGCTATCAGAATAATCTTGCGCATGGCATCCCTCGCTGCAGTTGGTAGGTTGATTTCTCGAGCCCTACTCATATGACATTCGGTCACGGCGCACAAGTGGAAAAATTCATTTTGTGGCAAGCAAATGATCTGTCCGGGGCTTGTCGTCGGTTGCAGTGTCTGAAGCGCACAACCCGTCAGCCGGTTTCGCCGGCAACGCGAAGGACTACGATTGTGCGGTCATCATGGGGTTGCCGCCGGGCGGGAATGTCTCCTGCATGCTCCTCAATAGCCAGCACGATATCCTCTGCGATCCGTTCCGCTGTGGTGCAATCCCCCCCATTCGCCAGACGCGAAATCAGCCTCTCCACGCCGAATTCCTCCTCCAGCGCGTTGGTCTGCTCGTGAATCCCATCGGAGCAGAAGACAACGATGTCGCCAAGCTGCAGACTCAGGCAGACCGATTCGTAGACAGTGTTGGGAAATATGCCCAGGGGAATGCCCGCGATGTCAATCGTAGACACACAACGGTCACGCACGAGCAACGGCTGCGGGAAGCCGGCGCTGGCCAGGCTGAGCTCGCCCCGGGCGGGGTCGTAAACCGCGAATGCCATGGTGATAAATCGGCCGCGGCCCCCGGGCATGAGCAGGTGGCCGTTAAGATCAGCCAGCATTTCGGCCGGAGAGGAAGGCGAGTGCACGGCGTGCTCACGCAAAATGCCTACGCCCAGCGCCGCAAGCAGCGCGGCGGCCGGTCCCTTGCCGGCAACGTCGCCAACCGCGATAGCCAAACGCCCGTCTGCATAGCGCAGAAAATCATAAAAATCCCCGCCCAGTTCTTGCGCAGGGTGGTAGCGCACTGCGATTTCAATCCCCGGCAGCTTGGGCATTTCTGTCGGCAGCAGCAGTTGCTGCACTTCCCGTGCCCGATCCAAGTCGTCGCTCTTGCGCTGCTCGGCCCGGCGCAACTGCTCATACAGACGAGCATTTTCCAGTGCGATCGCAACGGTTGCCGCCAGGGTTGTGAGCATCTGCTCATGATCCTGCGTGAAGGCGTTCGGCTCGAGGCATTCGAGGTCGAGGACGCCAAGCAGCCGGTCCTTCACAATCAAAGGCACGACCAGCTCCGACTCGATGTTCGGCGCGCCCATGCACCGAACATATCTCGGGTCGGATCCCACATGGTTCACCCGAATCGGCGTGCGTTCAAGCGCGGCGTTGCCGCACAGCCCTTCGCCCAGTGCCAAAGTCGATCGGATCTGAATCCGCTGGTCGTACTGCCGAGAGAGCGCGTGCTGCAGGCGCTGAGTTTCGTCATTCAAGAGCATTACATTGAAAACGTCGTAATCCACCAGCTGCTTGACACGATCGCCCACTGCCCGCAGCAACTCCTCGAAATCGAGGATCGAGGTCAGCTCTTTGCCGATGTCGTACAACAGGGAAAGGATGCGTGCCTGCTCCATGAGCGTCGAAGCAGGTTCGGCTTCGCCAGCCTGGAGCGCAACCCCTGTGCTGACGACCTGCGCCGAGATTGAGTCTACAGCCGGCGATGAATGCATCGGTACCGGATTGACCTGTCGCTCCACCATACCACTCCCCCTTTTCTCCGGGCCCGGGAGCTCGTCTGGGTGCTCCCGAATCCTCTGCCGCGCAGCCGAGATCCGGGCCTCTGATACAATTTTATCTCACCGCGCCGGCGAGAAACAGGGGCATATCCATGCCGCCGAATTTATCCGACGCGGATACCCGCGAGCAGGTAGCTGTGTGGTGCAGCAACGCTATCCGCTGACTCGGTGGAAATCTGGAACTGTCATTACCCGGGATATGCTAATGTAATTAAGGATCAACTGAGGAGGCAGGGTTTATGAGAGCTGGAACGAGCTGGTTGCTGGCGATTTTTCTGTTGTGTGGCACCGCATCGATTTTTGGGCAGAACAAAGATTTGAGCGGAACCTGGCTTGGAGAAACCGTTGTGCCCAACGCGGAGGATAAGGACGTCATAACCATGGTTCTCAAGAAGGCGGGGAACGCCTACACGGGAACTATCAGCGATTCCCTCGGGATGGTGAATGGCGCACCCCTGGAAAAAGTGAAATTTGAGAACGATACGTTGAGCTTCGAGTTCGTCGTTCCCGCGGGCGGCCAGGACCATAGAGCCAGGACGACGCTCAAGATCAGCGGAGAAAAACTGGTGGGCTCCTGGGAGACTGAGGACGGTGCCAGCGGCGCGCTTGAAATGGCACGCATGAAATAGCGTATCAAAGGGTGATGCCTTACACGGGCAGAGCCGGGCCGGCTTGAATCTACGTTCGCCTGAATCCTCGCGACAACCCACCCAATAGGAGCAATGCTCCCGCGAATACGCAGCCGCTGACGAAGGGCGGGATCGCGGACGTCAGAACGCGGGTCGCCAACACAACGCAAATTCCCAGGAAGAGTAGTCCGGCCGCTTTTCCGTTCATATCATTTCCTCTATGTGCGCGATCCAATTGTGTCACCAGCAGGCTACAGAATCAAGCGCCGGACTTGGCATCCACGCCGCATCAAGCATCAGCCGGAGTTGCAGCAAGGAGATTTCCCGGAGTACTTTGCGGTGACATGCAGGCGACTGCCCCGCACAAAAACAATGGTAGCCAAGAGGAGCGTGTCCGTATACGATACGCTCCAATCTGGATTTTGATCTGTTCTTGAGGAGGGCAAAGATGAGGGTATCGCGTACAGTCAATAGATTGTTCCTGGTATTTTGTGTGTTGATGCTGGCTGCCGGCGTTTGCGCGCAGGCGCAACAGGCGCAGCAAACGAAACCGTTCCAGCCTGAGGTCGGCCAGCCCGGCAAGGACGTGGTGTGGGTGCCGACGCCGCAAGCACTGGTCGACAAGATGCTCGACATGGCGAAGGTCACCCACAGGATTTTGTGATGGACCTCGGCTCCGGCGACGGGCGCACGGTCATCACCGCGGCCAAACGCGGCGCTCGCGCCCTGGGCATCGAATACAATCCCGACATGGTTGAGCTGTCGATGGCCAATGCCGCCAAAGAGGGCGTCAGCGACAAGGCCAAGTTCATGAAGGCCGACCTGTTCGAGACCGACTTCTCCCAGGCGACCGTGATCACCATGTTTCTGCTGCCGGAGATCAACCTCAAACTGCGGCCGAAGATCCTCGACATGAAGCCGGGTACGCGGGTTGTGTCCAACAGCTTCCGCATGGAAGACTGGGAACCCGACGAGACCGCGACGGTTGGGGAAGGGTGCACAACCTGGTGCACAGCCCTCCTCTGGATCGTGCCTGCCAAAGTCGGTGGCAAATGGCGGCTCGGCGACCGGAGATTTGGCACTTACGCAGACGTTCCAGATGCTGAGCGGCATGCTGAACGCCAACGGCAAGAGCATGCCTATATCGGATGCCAAAATGCGCGGTGACCAGATCACGTTCACGGCCGGTGGTGCGGTCTACGCCGGGCGCGTGAGAGGCAACGTGATGGATGGGACGGCCAAGACCGGCGCGAGCAGCGCAGCCTGGAGCGCGACCCGAGCCGATAAGTAGCCTCCCGACCACATAGAGCGCGTCCACGGGGTGCGGTCAAATCTCCATCGAGGTTGATCGCACCGCCCGTGGTCATCGATAATCGAGCGATCCGTAACCACCTGCTGACCAGGGGCCTTGCGCCTCGGCCTGGCCATCGTCCGTTTGCGCCGCGTGCGTGGATAGGGCTTGGCTTATGCGTATCTGTGTCATTCGTGGCTGTTTTTGCAGTTTTGAGGCAAGTTATTTTCGAAGAAGGTCTCAGGAAGGGAGAATGTTGCCATGCTAAACAGAGTTGGGTTCACTCGTTTGATTGTGCCGGTCATTGCGGCCATATCGGTGATATTCAGCTTGATGGCGGTACCTTTGCATTCACAACAGCGCCCCGCAAAAAAAGCGCCGCCGGATCCAAAGGTGACTACACCGCTGGCTTTCTTCGGCTATAACATTGGCGACGATTACAAGCTGACGCCCTGGCAGAGCCGCACGTTGCCGGGGGAAGGGCCGCGCAAAGGGATCGTGGACTACGACCAAGAGTTGCAGCGGACCTCGAACCGGGTACGCGTCTTTCCCGATGGGACCAGCGAGATGGGACGGCCCATGATGCTGACGGTGATCACTTCCCCTGAGAACTGGGCCCGGATCGAACAATACAAGGCCATCAACAAGAAGTTGGCTGATCCCCGCGAGATCGCCACCGACGATGAGGCGAAGCTCCTTGCTCAACAGGGCAAGGCTGTCTATTGGCTGGATGCCGGCATCCATGCGACCGAACGTACGGGTGCCGAGACGCTGACCCAGCTTAGCTACGAGCTGGCTTCGGGTCGGGATGAGTGGACACTGAACCTGCTAAAAGATGTCATCGTCGTGATCGAGGGCACCATCAATCCCGACGGCCTGGAGATCGTGACGGACTGGTACTACACTTACAAAGACACGCCGTACGTGGGCTCTTCGCCCCCTTACTACAACAAGTATAACAGCCACGACGACAACCGTGACTTTATTCGATTGTCGCTGAAAGAGTCACAGTACAGCGCGCAGGCGCGCTTCGAGTGGAATCCCATCATGTACACCGACCTGCACCAGCAGCAGGACCTGCTGTACCTGGGCATGTCGTCGGACCCCTCCAATGTTGCGCAAAATCCTATCTCCAATGCCGAGCTGGGGAGCATGTCTTTCTACGTCATTGCCCAGATGATTGCGGCGGGTTACAAGGGCGTATTCACCTACGACTATGCGGATATGTGGAATCCCAGCTACAACCATATGTACACCATGATGCACAACGCCAACGGGTCGTGGTGGGAACTGATGGGAGCGAACTATGCGACACCGCGCACCATCACCGGGGGCGCTCATGCGGGCAGGCGCACCTGGTTCAATCCCCAACCTTACACGGTGCCCCTTCAGTGGCGCCTGATCGATGCGGTGAACATTCAGAAAGACGCCATCCGGAACAGCTTGATCTGGACCGTGCGCAACAAGGAAGACCTGCTCTACAACTTCTATCTCAAGGGCAAGACCAATATGTCGAAGGCCGCCGGCGAGTCACCTTACGCCTTCGTGATTCCTGCAAATGGCGGAGATAATGTCGACCTCACCGACCTGATCAATACACTGGTCGTAGGGCAGCACATCGAAATCGACCGCGCGGCATCCCCGTTCTCGGTTGACGGGCAGCGGTTCTCTGCCGGGGACTTTGTTATTCGCATGAATCAGCCCTACGGGTTGTATGCGAAGCTGCTGCTGACGCCTCAGGATTTCCCGATCAACGCTCTGGATCCCCGGAATCGCACCGCGACCTACGACAACCAGGCCTGGACCATGGGCCTCATGTCGGATGTGAAGGTTGCGGCTCTGACCTCACCCCTGCCGCCGGGTCTGAATTTGACTCCGCTCACGCGCAAGCTGGCCTATGCAGGCGCTCTGTCCGGGGACACATCGGCTTACTATGTCGTCGAGCATCAAGCTAACAACGGCTGGGCGGTGGCCCTGCCCCGGTTGTGGCAGGATCAGAACTTGAGCGTGTCGCAGGCGGATGCGCCCTTCACCGCCGCCGGGCGCAGTTTTCGGGCGGGCGATTTCGTAGTCCATACCAGGGGCAATCAAGCGGATCACGACAAACTCAAATCTCTGGTGCAGGAAACGGGCTTGTCGGCTTATGCCGTCAGCGGGCCGGTGCCGTCGGTCCCGCTGAAGGCCATCAAGGTCGGATTGCTGAAGCCCAATACTTCTACCATGCCGGAAGGCTGGACCCGTCTGCAGCTGGACCGCACCGGCTTTCCCTACATTTCTCTCTCGCCCGGCGACATTTCCAGTGGAAGCCTGGCTGGATACAATGTTGTCATCATACCTTCCATATCCCCCGCCGGGCTGATGAACGGCTCGCCTGGTGGGAACACACCGGCGGAGTATCCGGGCCGGCATCGGGGCCACAGGTGTAGCCAATTTAAAACGTTTTGCGGAGAAGGGCGGCACCCTGGTTTTGATGGGCCAGGCTTCTACGCTGCCTATCGCGCAGAGCTGGGATGTCGGCGTCAGCCAGCCCGAGGGCCAGAGACCAGTCTGCAGGGGATCGATTCTGCGCATCCAGGTGGATCCCGCGACCAAGGTCGGCTATGGCTACGATGCCGAGGAAGCGTGCTGGTTCCTGGATGGCAGCACGCCTTATTTTGCAAAAACGCCGGGCAGCAAGGCTCAGGTGGTCGTCACGTATCCTGAGAAGGGTGACCTGCTGCTGAGCGGCTACATCGGTGGTGGCGACGTGCTCCGGGGTATGGCAGCCATTGTCGAAGCGCCCCTCGGCGGGGGTCGCGTGATCCTGCTGGCTCCTGATGTGCTCTATCGAGCCCAATCCACCGGCGATTTCATGTTCTTCTGGAACTCGTTGATCGCAGGCGCCAGATAACGTCACACAAAACCTCAACGCAGAGGCCGCAGAGGACGGAGAAAAAACGGCTTTAACAACATTTAAATTCTCTGCGCCCTCTGCGCGCTCTGCGTTGAGGATTTGCACTACTGAGATGCCGAACGCTGGGCATTGTGCATTTCCTTGTTTCATTCAGTTGCGGATCCGCTGTTCCGGGATTATTCTAACTTCTTTCCGCTCCAACCCGCGTTATGTGGCTGATAGCGATCTAGGACCCATTTTGAGGGAGTAAATGCGATGCGAATCAAAGGCTCCGTTCGACGTTCCCTTTGGACCATTCTGCTCGGTATCGGGATCCTGTTGCTGGCCGTGGTCATTACCCCGGCCCAGCAGATCACCGAGACTCGCGATCCGAACCAGAAACAGGACGAAGAATTTGCCAAGCTCTACAAAGAGTGGACAGGGGACTCGAAGTACGGCAGCCCGCTTGTCGACCACCTGCCGATCGTCGAAGGTATTCCGACGCCCAAAGGAGGTACTCGGCTATCACATCGGCGCGCCGCAAAAGCTGACGTACTATGCCGACATGCTGAAGTTCTACCGCGCGCTGGCCGCAGCCACGCCGCGCGTCAAGGTGGAGACGATCGGCAAGTCCGACGAGGGCCGCGAACTGGTGGTGGTGTGGGTCTCTTCAGAAGACAACATGAAGTCGCTGCAGCAGAACCGCGACAACCTGGCGAAGATCGCCGACCCGCGCGGGTTGCCGGAGGAACAGATCCGCCAGTTGATCGCGACAACAAAACCCGAACTATCACGTGATGGGTGGCCTGCACAGCGGCGAAACCGGCCCTTCGGAGATGCTGATGGAGCTCGTCTACCGGATTGCCACCGAGACATCTCCGTTCATCACTCAGATCCGCAACAACGTTTACGTGTCCGTCACCCCGGTTGCTGATGCCGATGGGCGTGATCGCAATGTCGACTGGTTCTATCGCGGCCTGGAAGCAGCGCAGGCAGCCGCTCCTTCGACAGGGTCCGGTCAAGCGGGCGCGAATCCTGGAGGGCAGGGGCGCGGCCAGGGTGGTGGTCCGGGAGGCGGACCCGGCGGCCATCGGAAGTCTTCCGTACTGGGGCAAGTACGTGTACCACGACAACAACCGCGATATTAACATCGCGCTCCAGCAGATGCGGGCCATCACGGATTGGTATTACACGGCTCATCCGCCTATCATGCATGACCTGCACGAATCGATGTCGCTCCTGTATACCTACAGTGGCGGCCCTCCGCAAAATCCCAATCTCGATCCGCTCCTTTTTTTCGAACTGCCCTGGTTCTCCAACTGGGAGGTGGCGCAGATGACCAAGTGGGGCATGCCCGGCGTGTACACGCACGCGTTCATGGATGGCTGGTCACCGGGCTACCTCGGGTCGATCGCATACAACCACAACGGCTTGATGAAAATGTACGAGACTCAGTCAGGCCGCGACCCGGTCGCGAGCACGAGCGGCACGGGCGCAGGCGAAACCGGGCGAGGTGCTGGGGCCGGAGCTCGTGGTGAGGCCGGCGGTCGGGGCGGCACCGGCGCAGGCGCAGGCGCAGGCGGAGCTGCGGCGGGTGAAGCCCGTGCCGGAGGTGCCGGTGCAGCTCGCGGCGGGGCAGCCGCAAGAGCAGGCGCCGGCGGTGCGGCTGCTGCCACGGCGGTAGAAGCAAGAGGCGGCGGTGCCGGCCGGGGTGTTGCGGCGGAGACCGGAGGAGCTCCCGTTGCTCAGGCTCCGGGAGGGCGTGGCGGAGCGCCTCAGGGCGGTGATCGTGCCGGGGGTGCTCCTCCGGGCGGCGGTCGTGGGGGCGGGGAAGCCACGGGCCGAGGCGGGACGCAAGATCGTGAGTGGTATCGCGGCCTGCCTGTGCCGCCGAACGCCGCGACTACGTTCAGCCGGCGCGACAACACGAATTACATGGAAACCGGCGTGCTGTCATCGCTGCAGCTCACCTCCATGTTCCCCAGCATCATCGTCGAAAACTTCTACGTCAAGACGAAGAATTCGATCGAAGAAGGGAAGACCAAGGCGCCCTACGGCTATGTCATTCCGGTCCAGCGGGACATGACCAAAGCAGCCGACCTCGTCCGCATCCTGCGTATTCAGGGCATCGAAGTCGGGCAGGCGACGGGCGAATTCAAGGCAGGCGACAGTACCTTCCCGGCAGGCTCCTACGTCATCAAGCGCGATCAGCCATATGGCCGCCTGGCCAAGAACCTGCTCGAGAAACAGGTCTATCCGGATTCCAGGCTGAACACGTACGACGACAGCGGCTGGACGATGGGGCTCCTGATGCTGGTGGATGTCAAGGAAATTGCAGAATCTGCTATTTTGAAAGTTCCGACGGCGCTTGTGAACAACCCCGCAGTCAAAGGAACTGTTCAAGGCGCAGGAACGGCCGGCCTCGCAGTAGCGCACTACGGATCAAATAACATGATTTCGTTCCGCTACAAGCTCAAGGCCGTTCCGATGAAGATCGCAGAAAAAAGTTTTTCGGCGGAGGGTGTGGAATTTCCCGCCGGCTCTTTCGTGATTACCGGACCGATCGATGCCGACGTGCGGGCTGCCGTCGAAGAGTTCGGCTTGACTGCAGCTGCCCTCTCGGCCGCGCCTTCAGTGCCGATGCATGACGCAGATGCGCCGCGCATCGCAATCTACTCGCAGTGGAGCAGCACACAAGACCTGGGCTGGTATCGGCTTACCTTCGACAATTTCGGCATCCCCTACGACCTCATTTTCAAGGAGCAGGTGAAACAGGGCAACCTGCGCGACAAGTACGACATTATCCTGATGGCAGCGCAGAACATCAACCGCCCGTCCGTACTCCAACAGCCCTCTGCTCGCCCGCAGCCGTACCAGAAGAGCGACAAGTATAAGTTCCTGGGCATGTACGGAGAGACGCCGGATATGTCGGGCGGTTTCGGCCAGGAAGGAGTCGACGCCTTTGCGAAGTTCCTGGAAGCCGGCGGGACCTTGATTGCGGCCAGCGGCGCCATCCGGTTTCCGATTGAATTCGGCTGGGCCCGGACGATTGATGCGGAACAGGTCACGGGTGTCACCGCCCAGCGGCCGATCATTCAGGCAGAGATCTCACGGCCCGACCACCCGATCTTCTATGGGTATGCAGAGAAATCCATACCGATCAAGTACGTGGGCGGGACGGTTCTGCGCGTCGGAGTGGCCGATCAGGCTAATATCCTTGGCCGTTACGTCGGCGGTGATTCGTCCATTCTCAGCGGCCTGATGGTGGGCGCCGATCAATTGCGGCAGCGCGCATTTGCCGCTGATGTTCCCAACGCATACAACGGCAAAGGGCGTGTGATTCTCTTTGCCAGCAATCCGATCTATCGCTGGCAGAATCATGGCGAATTCAACATGATCTTCAACAGCATTCTGAACTGGAAATACGTGCCGCTGCCTCCTCCCTTGACTGCGCCCTCCGGAGGCCGTGGGGTTGGTGCAGGGGGCCTGGGAGGTTATCGATAAGATCAGTTGTTCATCTTGCGTCTCAACATTCATTGGGATCGGGCAGGGGGATTTTCTCCTGTGCGCAGATGTAGTGCAGCCGCTCCATGCTGACTGGATCCGAGTAGTCAAAAAGTACCCCGAACGGTTTGCGTAAGACATCCAGGAACTCCGCGGTCTGCAGATCCCCCCCTTCCGGGAGGTGACGCCGGACTTCATGGAGATCGATGCGGCTGAGCTTTAATGTCAAAAAACTAACTGCATCGGACTTAGGGATGGTCAGGGTCTCCAGCCCTCTGGACAGAATGTAATTGCGGGCTCGGCTGATCTGGCTTTCACCTACCTTGTCCAGCACGAGCAGGTACTTCTGATAAAGAACCCATTCGTTAAGCAGGAAGGCGATCTCCCCTGGATTGAAGCGCTCCCAGAACACGGTCGGAAACTCCGGTTCAACCAGACTGCCGATGAGAAACGCGCCGGCCTGATAACCTGAGAGGCCACGCTCCATGCATCGGACCGCAACTGCGCGCAGCAGGCGGGCGCGCCGGTCTGCCGTTAAACAGGCAAAGGCGGTGCGATTGACAAGATGGCTGCCCAGCGTACCCTCCAGGAGGCTGGATACGAATTTCTTGGAGCGCCAGTCGAAACAGCGGTTGACGAACTCCTTGGCGCGGGGCTCATTATCCCGCAGCAGGCCATAACGAATGGCATGACCGAGGTCCTGCAAACTTCCGAATCGGGTGACGTCGGTGCTTTCCAGGATTTGGCGGTATTCTCTGTAGTCTGAAGCGAGGCGCTCGAAGCGGGGCCGATCCGCGTTATCCAATTCGACAGCTTCCCCGGCCATCAGGCGCAACAAGCGCGCCGGGGCGTAGACAGCTCGTCCGGCATAGAGGGTTCGATGCCGGCTCGAGATTGTGATCCAATCACCCTCGCGAATCTCCGTGTTGTCTCGTCCAAGAAGCCGCCGCCCGGGGCTGTCAAGTTGCACCCCGCTTTCCTCGAGGTTGAGCAGGGCAGGTATGCCCAGGTTTTGTGCCGTGGTCACGACGTGGATTGCGGCAGGGCTGAGACTGCAAATGCCGCTGACCTTCTGCATGTCGATTGCATCCTTCGGTGTGAAGCGCGCCTTGGCAAGCACGACATTCGCGCTGCCTCGCCCCTCCCGGGCATGTTCGGCTTGATCGACGGAGAAATAGAGCCTCCCCGTTACATCCGATTGCGGCAAAACTGCCGTGCCTCGTGCGAATGGAGTCAAGTCATGAAGCGAGCGCGGGTCGATGACATCGGATTCGAGCTGGCGGATATGGTAAGGCCTGATAAGCTCGAGGACGCGGCCCGCCGCGATGCGCTTCTCCCGATACATGTCCATGACTGCGGTCAGCATCCCTGCGCCGGACAGTTCAGCGGCATCGACCTGCAATATGGTGAATGTACCATGCACGCCGGTAAACTCCACCATCACCGGTCCACGGAAGAGATGCTCCAGTTGTGCGAGCCGGTTCCAGAAGTGATAGACCGCAGGAAACTCTTTGCATGCCTGGTCTCTTGCCAGGAAATGCCGTTCCTCCGGGAGCATGCGCCCGGTCATCAAATCTTCGCCATAGATCGCCCTTGCGAACTGCAGAAAGACGCCTTGGCCCCGCTGGGGATGGCGGCTGTAAAGGACGCCCGCATACGACTCATTGTCGATGACTGAACACACCATGCGCTGCAGGATGACGGCGGGATAATGTGTTTGTCGCAACATGAAGTTGCGGAGAACACCCAGATGATCGATGTAAAAAGCATAGGCTCGTTTCACGAAGAACAGCACTTGGGCGAATGCGTCGTTGAGAATGCTCCTGTCGCGGCGGGCAATAAGATCCTCCATCCGGCTCGCAAGTGCTTCGTTCTGCGCGCGGGTAAGACCGGGGCGAATTTCCGCTTCCATGCCGGCGAACGCCTCCGGATCCAGGGCTTCGAGCAGAGTCTTCCTGCTGTTGAGACGGATGCGCACGGCGGCTTCCTCGCCATAACGTTCCGGAAGGCCCGGCAGGACATCGGGAGTCAGTCCTGCGTTGAGATAGGTAGGCATGAATCCGGGTATGTATTCGGGCACTGCCGAGCGCACCGCGACCAAAAGCGGATCGCGCGAATCGCCCAGACGCCGGCCACTCAAAATCTCGAGGTTTCCCAGGCAACCTCGAACACAAGCTGCGAGCTCCGGCTCATCGAGATTGTGGGCGCCGGCTGTCAGTATGCTGAAATCGGCAGTAGCAAATCCGCGGCGGGATAAATCCAGAAGAACAGCCCCCTTGTGGCTGGCAACTTCCTCAGACGCAGGCTGCATGCTGGTGTACGGGAGGACGTACTCATTCTCGAGAAGGGTCTGGGATGCAAAGCGACTGGAGATTTTCTGATAGGTCGCTGTCATGCGGCGGTCAAGTTCGGCGGCGGCAGCACGATCGCCACTCCTGGCCCGGCAGATCAGGTCCATGTGCTCCAGAGCGGTTTCACGCGGCACCCGATCGAGGTAACGGACATCGGCGTCGCGTACCGCCAATGTTTCCATCGCTCCGTTGTGGTAGACCACATCAGTCTCCGGAGGGATATAGCCGGAATGACGAAGGTAATGAGTGCCGCTGATCCTATGCTTCAGGTTGGAACAGATAAGACGGGCGCTGGTATACTCGGATCGAACCTGGGTGACCTCGCTAATCAGAGAATCCCTCATGCCGATTTCTCCGAATTGGCAACGGCCGGGCACTTGGCCAAATCCAGCGACATTGATGGCCATCATACCGCATCAGACTTGTCTCTTGCTTCCAAAATAACTCGCCTGAAAACTGCAATAGCAGCCACGAATGACACGAATTGTACGAACCTTTGCCGGCCCTCAAGGGCGGCGTTTGACCTGATACGATTGAGTGCATGAGTAATGAAAGTATGGAATAATCACCCCTCAATATGTTTGATACTGCATTTAAGACATATGCAATTATGGCAGCGGCGCTGGTGATCAGTCCCGGGGCCTCGATGGCCGTTGTCACAGAAATGGCCCTGCAGCGCGGCCGACTTGCCGCGCTTCTGACTGTGGTGGGCATAAATATCGCCAACTCGTCGCTGGCGCTGGCTTCGATGCTGGGCCTCTCCGCTTTGTTTCATCAATGGCCATCGGTTCTTCGTGTGGTGAGTGTGGGTGGCGCGATTTATCTCACTTATCTGGGTATTCACGCCTTGTGGCGCCCATCGCAAGTATCCAACCCAGGGCGGGATGCCCGGGTAATTTCGACTCCGGCAAGGGCATCCTCGGCTGTCGGGCGTGGCATCATGACCAATCTTCTGAATCCTTCGGTGGTTCTCTTCTACATGCTTCTTTTACCCCAGTTTATCCGCAGCACCGACCCATTTTTTCGGCGTTTTCTCTTGCTTGCGGCCACACATGTTTCGATGAGTGTGCTCTGGCTTACCGCCTTCGCGTTGGCAGTCGGGACGCTGAGCGAACGTATGGCCCGGCCCACGGTACGCCGAACCATGGAAATCCTGACAGGAGCCGTGCTGGTTGTTTTGGGGATACGACTGGTCTTGAAGTAGCGGGCTTTTGGGCTCCGCGGATTACGAGCCGCCCATGCTGTGATGTGCAGCAAACTCCTCGCCTCCAGGATCTGCAGGCTCAATAAAAATGATGCAATCTAAATTCTAAACCGCGAAATCATCGTATAATGCGCCCCATGTCCTTTACGGTTCGTGTGCTCATCGGTCTGATTCTGGGTCTGGCGATCGGCATGGCGATCGCAGGCACGAGCACGCCCTGGCTTCAAAAACTTCCGGGGATTGTCGAACCGATCAGCGCGCTGTTCATCAATGCCATTCGGATGACGGTGATTCCACTGGTGGTGTCGAGCCTCATCGTGGGCGTAGCATCTGCACGCGATGCGCGCGCCGTTGGCCGCATAGGCGGACGGGCTCTGCTCTGGTTCTTTATCGCGCTATTTGCCTCGGTGATTTTCAGTGCCGTGTTGGCCTTTCCCCTGCTGCGGCACCTCGACATCGATCCGGCGATTGCGGCCGCGCTGCGCGCCGATGCTGCCAGTGCGGGAAAGGCTGCAGCCGAAACGGCCAGCAAGCTGCCTTCCGCTTCCCAGTGGATCGTCGATTTGGTGCCTGTCAATGCGTTCAAAGCCCTGGTCGAGGGCTCCATGCTGCCGCTGATCTTCTTTTCCCTGGCCTTCGGGCTCTCGCTCACGAAGGTTGAGGCCGGCCGGCAGCAGATCGTCGTGAACCTTTTTCACGGCATCTCCGATGCCATGTTGATCCTGGTTCAATGGGTGCTCCGCTTCGCCCCCTATGGTGTTTTTGCTCTGGCGGTTCCGCTTGGCGCCCGGATGGGGATGCAGGCGGCCGGGGCATTGATTTATTACATCATACTTCTGTCGCTGATCGCCGGAGCGTTCGTTATCGTTGTCCTGTATCCGAGCGCCGTATTACTCGGGCGCGTGCCGCTGCGGAAATTCCTGCGCGCGAGCGCGCCATCATTCGCAGTCGCGTTCAGCTCGAGATCCTCCCTGGCTGCGCTTCCTGCCACGATTGAAGGAGCCAAAACCGAGCTTGGCTTGCCGAGCGAAATCCACGGATTCGTATTATCCCTGGCGGCCTCCATGTTCCGGGTCGGCGGGGCGATCGCCGAGGTGGTGGCGGCGGCGTTCATTGCCCGGCTTTACGGGGTGGATCTCCTGCTTCCGCAGATAATCACCATCGTCGTTACCGTCGTCTTCACTTCTCTTACCATTCCGGGAATCCCTGCCGGGGCCATCATTGTGATGGCACCGGTATTGTCTGCAGCGGGTGTCCCTGTGGAGGGCATCGGGGTCCTAATGGCGGTAGACACCATTCCTGACATGTTCCGTACCTCCGCCAACGTAGTTGGCTGGCTGACAATAGGAACAATCCTGGGTAGAAGAATCGAACCAAAGCCGATCTTTTCCGACGATCTCCAGCGATAATCATCCGGAGGGCGACAGCAGCCGTGCCGCCCTTGCCTGTGCCTCACAATGAGTGACGTCCAACGATCGCCCGCATGCCTGGAGACTCTTTGTCCCGCAGTCTGCGATTCAGACAGTGGAAAAGACTTTGCCACGAATGGCACGAAAGGGGAGAGGGGCCACTATGGGAGTGCCATTCGTGGCTGCTTTTAGCTTGTACTGTCTGAATCGCAGTCCCGCCTTGGAATAACTACCCAGAAACAGCCAAGTAGAGGTATCATGCGTCGGGTTTGCCGCCCTCCGATGGGGCAGAGGTGTTAAGGTCGGCGAGCCGGGGCACCATTTGCAAATGCTTGGGCCGGCCCGAGCGCGCCAGGACATGGAGGATTTGGCAATCCGAAGTGAGAGATTCAGGAAGAGCATGGGCTCCGTTCTCCGCACATTTTGATCGCTCGGTCTTTTTGCGGATGAGAATTTTGATTTCGACAAATTTTAATGGGTGAATATCATGAAGAAATTCTACGCATTTTTCCTCTGTATTGTGCTTTCGCTGTCCAGCGTTGCGGTGGCCGAAGAAGGCATGTGGCTGTACAACGCGGTTCCCAAGGACAAACTCAAAGCGCTATACGGTTTTGAACCGACCCAGGACTGGCTGGATCATATGCGGCTGTCCTCGGTGAAATTTGGCGGAGGCTCAGGGTCTTTCGTGTCGCCCAATGGCCTGGTGATGACCAATCACCACATTGGAGCTGGCTGTATTAATGCGGTCTCGACCACGGCCAAAGATTACATGAAGACCGGTTTTTACGCCCCCACTCCAACGGAAGAGGTCAAGTGCCCCAACATGACCGTCCAAGTCTTGCAGGGCATCGAGGACATTACCGCCAAGGTGAACGCCGCGCTCAAGGATGTGCCTGCATCCGATACGGCAAGGCAGCGAACGACGCTCACGAGCCTGCAGAACGAATGCGGAACCGCCTCCAAGCTCAGCTGCCAGGCTGTCTCCATGTACTCAGGCACCATGTATTTCATGTACAAGTACAAACCTTACAACGACGTGCGTCTGGTCTTTGCTCCCGAGTACGACATGGCGTTCTTCGGCGGGGATCCTGACAATTTCGAATACCCTCGTTATGACCTCGATGTGACCTTCCTGCGCGTATACGAGGATAACAAGCCGGTCCATCCTGAGCACTATTTCTCGTGGTCCAAGGACGGCGCCAAGAAGAACGACCTCGTGTTCGTTTCAGGGCACCCCGGATCCACGCAGCGGCTCAACACGGTGGCGCAGCTCGAGTTTATCCGCGATCTTCAATACCCGATGCAGATTGAAAGCCAGACGCGCGTGATCGCGGACCTCATCAAGCGCAGCTCAGTTTCGGAAGAAGAAAGGCGGAGGCTGGAGCGCCAGGTATTCAATCAGCAGAACACGGCGAAAGCTACCAAGGGCTACTATTCAGGGCTGCTCGACAAAGAACTAATGGCAATCAAGGCCAAAGATGAAAACCAGCTGCGGGATGCCTTCCTGAAGGATCCGAAGCTGAAGGCGCGGTACGGCGATCCCTGGAAGGACATTGCCGACTATTACCAAGCGCAGAGGGAAGGGAACCTGTATGCAGCGCGCCAGTACTTCCCCTACTCTTCGGGACCGGCAGCCCCGGGAGGCCGGGGAGGTCAGGCTGCAGGCGCGGGAGCGCCTGGAGCGTTCCGGGGTGGTCTGCCGGATTTGGCGCTCATGCTGGTCCGTGCCACTACTGAAAAGGAAAAGCCGGAGAACGAACGCAGTGCCAGCTCCCGTGACCCCGCAGCCGTGGAGCAGAGGCTCTTCGCCACGGATCAGAAAATCGACAAGGCCAGCGACGTTGCAGCCTTAAGCGGCACGCTGACTGAGATGAACAAGTTCCTACCGGGACACCCGGTGGTTGCGAGGGTCCTCGGGGGTAAGACACCGGAGCAGGTTGCGAGGTATATCATCGATAACACGAAGGTGGGCGATGTCGAATTCCGCAAGCAACTCTATGCCGGCGGGTTTGAGGCGGTTGTGAGCAGCGCCGATCCGCTCGTCGCTCTTGTGCGCGTCGCTGAGAGGGAAGGCCAGCGTGTAAGCGAGGAATGGGCGAAAAAAGTCGTTCCGTTGGAAGCAGCGCGAACCGCGGCGGAAACCAACATCGCCAAGATCCGCTTTGCAGTGCAGGGTTTTTCTTATCCTCCGGACGCGAACAGTACTCTCCGTTTGAGTTACGGGACCGTAAAGGGCTATGTGGAAGATGGTTTGGGCACGGTGCCGAAAGGAACGAAATTGGCGCCGTTCACAACCATTGGACAAGCTTACGCATATGCCGAAAAGCATGGCAACAAAGACCCCTACAAGCTGCCGGAAAGCTGGCTGAAGGCCAAGGCCAAGGTCAATGGCAAGACGCCACTCAACTTCGTTTCTACCAACGACATCATCGGCGGCAACTCGGGAAGCCCTGTGCTGAACAAAAATGCGGAGATCGTCGGCCTGATCTTCGACGGCAACATTCAGATGCTGCCTGGCCGCTTTCAGTTCGGGGAAAAGATGAACCGCGCGGTCAGCGTGGATTCCCGCGCGCTGGTGGAGGCGGTGCGCAATATTTATAACGCAGCCCCTCTGGCCGATGAACTGACCGGCACGGCAGCCAACCCTGCCAAGAAAGGCCTAAAGCCTGCCGGCAAATAGGAAACAGGAGTCTGCGCGCCAATCGGAGGTTTACCCGTTCCTGATGTGGCAAGGAGCTATCTGGGAAACCGCAGATGAACGCAGATTAACGCAAACGGTGGATTGCACCTGATCTGCGTTGGTCTGTGTTCCGTGGCGCCTCATTCGAGCATCCACAAGATCACCGAATCCTGATCCCGAACGAATATGCGTTTTCCGGCGAGTATAGGATGCGCGTAGGTCTGGGTGTCCGCAACTTTGATGCTGGCGACCTCGGTATAGGCTTTATCGTTCGGCTGGAGCGCCGACAAAGTCCCATCCTGCGTCAGGCAGATCAGGACCGGACCGACGTCCAGCATTGCGCCGTAATTTCCTCGTCTCACGGTGTCTGTCCAGGCCGTCTCACCGGTTTTGGCATTGATGCAGAAAAAGTTGCCGCGCTCCGAAACGCCATAGAGGAAACCGTCCTTGATCACCGGTGTGTTGAATTGGACTCCCAGTTGGGAATTCGCCCACAGGTCCTTCACGGTGAAGGAAGCGCCCTGCTTCTCGATCCGGAGGGCTTTGGTGCCGCGGTTCTGGCCGGCGATGATCACGGTCTGACCGTCAATGATCGGCGTGGCTGCGTTGTAAGCCATTCCCGTGATTGGGTAGGGAATCTGCCACAGGAGTTTGCCGTCCGCCAGCGCTACCCCGACCAGCATCTTGTCGGTAAGCGTGACGATCTGTTTTGTGCCCTCGACCGTCATCAGGGCCGGAGATCCGTAGGCGGGGCCGTCTTCGGTCCATTTCCACTTCTGGCTGCCGCTGTTCAGGTCGTAGGCAATGATCCCGCCGTTACTGGGTCCGCCAACCTGCACAATGGCCATTCCATCAACAATCAATGGCGACATCCCTGTGTAATAAATCGGATAGGCGCCGGAAAAATCATCTTTGCGCCAGAGGAGCTTGGCGCTGGCCACGTCAAGGCAAGAGACGATGCCCGTCACACCGAGGGTGACGACCTTGCCATTGGCAACCGCGGGCGAACTGCGGGGCCCCGGATGGAGGCGTTGGGAGGGTCCTGTGACAGCCGGACACGCGTAGCTGTCTTTCCACAGCTCTTTCCCCGTAGCGGCATCCAGGCAAAGCGTGATTTCATCGGCCGCCTGGCGGGCAAAGACATAAAGCTTGTCGCCTACCAGGGCGGGGGTCGAATCGGCGCCTGCGCCGACGCTTACTTTCCACTTTTGGGTGAATTGTTTGGGCCAGGTTGTCGGCACCGTGAATCCTGTCACCTTGTCGTCGCGGGTTGGCCCGCGCCACTGCGGCCAATCCTGAGCCAATAGTAATCCGATTCCGAAGAGGATTGTCCAACATGCAATCACGCTGATCACTCGGTTCGTGTTTCTCATGGGAACCCCCGTATGAATTTTCCCCGATATACGTTCAGATGCACAGATGGCATTTTCCGCTGTTTCTGGCCGCAGCATAGCACGGGTTAAGCATCCAAATCACGGATTCGCTCGCACCGGCGTCTTCTTGATCAAGTCCGGCTTCCGGGGTGTGACTCGCTCAAGGATGGATTGTGGCGTTCGAGGTAGACGGCCAGCCCTTCCTTGTCCATGATCCGCTGAGCTTCTTTCCAGCCCACGGGCGCCTGCCGATGCAGTGCTTCGACAATCCGGATGATGCTGAGCGCCACCTCGGCGGTCTGTCCCATCTCCTGCGATTTGACAAAATCGATGGCGTCGATCAGCACGGCGTTTGCCTCTGCGAAGGTGATCTCTGCCTGTGGGCCACGCCGTGCGCGCCATGCCGGCTGGCCAAGGACATCGTTGACGTGTGAAAGGATGAGGTAGCTCGCCCTACCGATGAGTTTGAGGTTGCTTGGGCTGACGCTGGTCATCGTGTTCCCGATGACGCGGCCCAATGCCGCCATGGTTGCGGTCGAGTGGGCGTTGAGGAGCATTTTGAGCGCAATCTGACGACGCACGCCCAGAGGATCGCCCGGCACATCCAGTACCAGCGGCACCCAGACGTCCTTTTCCTTGGTATGGGGAAGTATCGATTTTCTTAGCCTGTCGAGCTCGCGGGTGCCGGAAACCGTCAGCACCGCTATGGAGCCGCCGCGGTCGTGAAAAAGCTCGATGAATTTCCGGAAGCAGGATTCCGGTCGTTCAAGCTTGCGCGCCTCCTCCTCCATCAACACCAGCACACCCAGGTCTCCGGGGCCCGGCCCTCTGCGCTCAATGTTTGATGCCGAAAAAGAAAAGTCGTAGGAAAACTCCTGGTCATTGCCGGCGCTTGTGAGGCTCCGCAGGGCGGCCTGCCTCAGGTAGAAATCCTCCACCTGAGTTTCAAAGGCGGGCTGGTACAGAAAGGGATCCAGGCCGCGAAACGGGCGCCCCAGGAAATGGCGCCAGGCGGTACGGAGATCGGTCGCCTCCGTCCACACCTGAACCCAGCAGAGGCGCTGCGGGTCTTCGACCTTGTCCAGCGGATACAGGCGGAAGGTGGGGCTTCGTTCGGTGCTATCGATGAATACCGTAATCAAGGCCTCATTGG
Organism: Terriglobia bacterium; assembly: GCA_963739235.1. GTDB lineage: Bacteria > Acidobacteriota > UBA6911 > UBA6911 > UBA6911 > JAFNAG01. The sequence continues at coordinate 78,423 of CAVTZY010000028.1, forward strand.
CCAGATAGGTGGAAAAGTGATTATGCCGATAGGTGGCGGTTTCGAGATCGGTAAACCTGGCAATGTTTTTTATGGATCCTTCGATTGCTCTCCTGACGGATTCAAAGTCCCTGAGACGTGATGTAAGATTGGCGCCTGCGCCAAAACCCAGCTCCCCCATTTCATCTCGCGTGAGGCAATTGAGGAGGATTCGTGCCAACGCTTCTTCCAGGATCACTCCCACCGTAAAGGTCTCAATCGTCGTCGCCTGCATGCGCGTCGAACCGGTAATGCCCTGTGGGCCTGTAGTCAGGTTGATGTGGGTGATTGCAGGGTTGTTGAACACGGCGGCGCTGCGTGCGAATGGCAGAAGCACCGGGACCGGATTATTGCACACGAAATACAGGTTGTTGCGCGCCTGTCGTGCCGTCTTCTCATTGAGGGGCCCATATTGATCCAACGCCGCCAGAATTGTGCCGATCACCGAGGAAGTTTCACCCCCCTCGGTAACGCAAATGACCACATCTCCGCGTTGGATGCCATGATCCTGCAATTGCAGACGGCCGATCAGCTGGAGGTCTTCGAAACCTTCCAGGGAACTGACCAGCGCCCGATCAGCGCCGGTCATCTCGCCGATCAGGGCGTTCTCGATGTCTTCGCCGACAAGGGCACGCAGCCTCTCCCAGCAAGGATGCTGTTTTGTTTTTCTCCAAAAAGGTCTCCAGAAGGGGCTCTCCATCTGCTTGGCGAGGCGTCCCGTCGCGCCGCACCCGTAAACGTAAATCTTGTAGCCTCCCAGGATCGCTTGCACGATGGCTTCAGCGGCGGTTGACATCAGGGCGGGATCCTGTTGCAGTTGCCAGATCTTTTCAGAGATATCCTGGTCTACGGAGAGCAGCATGCGCAATCCCGCTTCCGAATCCGACTGAAGGACGAAGCTCAAGTTCCAGGTTTTCGAATGCCGCTGCTCCGTAAGGAGGCTGTAGAGGTGGAATTGCTGCTTGTTTTCCATATAATCGATCGATAAAGGCGACGGCTCGAGCTCGAGAAGATCGAGAAGATCGGACATAGGGGATCCTCCTGCGTAGGTCAACACCAGATTAGCGCAGCGCGGCCGCCGACCGCAACCGAATCCAATCTACGAATTGCCGGCAAGAAATCAGGCACCGGCGTCACAACAGGTTTTTCACTTTGAGAATTGCACTTGCCCCCCAATCCTCCTCAGGTAACAATGCATAGCCGGAATGGCCTTCAGTCAAGCGTCGGTGGACATCGATGGGTTGAAACTGCCCCCCCCCGGGATTCCTTGACCAAGTGCAATTCAGGCAAGGGAGTCAATACGTGGAAGGCTTGAAGGTCTGATATTCGGCCGACAGGCGACAGGGAAATGATAAGATTAGAGAGGGAAAAGGGGCTCATGGAATTTGCCGTTATCGACTGCAATGAAAATCCAATGATTCCGGATCAGGGCCGTGGGCGCGGATTTGTCCACGCACTCGCCGGATGGACGAGAGGAAAGGATTACGAGTTTGTCAGCTTTGACGCAATCCCATCACGGCTGCATGATCTGATGCGATGCCGCGGATTGATCCTATCAGGATCGAGATTTGATTTGGCTCTGCCCGATGGTCGTTTCGATCGCGAGTGTTATCAGATGATGATCCCGGCATTTCAGCTGATTCGAGATTTTCCAGAGCCCGTTCTGGGCATTTGTTTCGGGCATCAGCTGATGGCGTTGGGAGATGAGTTCGATCCTGCCCGGACGGATTTCAGCCAACTGCAGATTAGGAATATGGATAATCCGCGGGACAGGCACCAGGTCGCGCAGGTGCGCATGAAGGGCCCGCTTCGGTTCACGGAACAGAGGGATTTTTGGGTGCAGTACAATCACAAACAAGAAGTGCTCATGAACGACGGCCTGCTGAAATACTATGAGATCCTCGCCGGGTCGGACCGATGTCCCGTGGAGATCATGCAGCATCGATCCCGGGAGTGGTTCGGGGTTCAATTTCATCCGGAGATCGGAAAACCTACGCAGGACGGCGAGAAAGCCCGGCATGAGGACGCGGAGAAGGATGGGCAGGCGCTTCTTCAAGAATTTGTCCATTACTGCTTGGACAGATAGATTCTTCGAATCCAGGCCGCCGACGCCAAAATCTCAACAGTCGCCAATAACTTTTCCTGAAATATGGGCAGAAAAACCGTTCGTCCAAAAGTTCATCACGACTCTGGAAAGCGTGAGATCCGGGAGAACACAATCCTGGTGGCGTCCGATTGGGCGCCCATCCGCGCGTTTGATCTGCCCGTCAAACGCAATCCCGAAGCCGTCTATGGCGACATGTTGCCTGTGCTGCGCGCGGCTGATCTCAGGATCGTCAATTGTGAATGCGCCCTTACCTCGTATGACCAGCCGGTCTGGAAAAGCGGGGCGACATTCAAGGGTGAACCAGGACATGTCAGGGGCCTGACTGTGGTTCCGTTCGAAGTCGTCTGCCTGGCAAACAATCATGTTTTTGACTACGGGATTCGCGGGTTTCGGGAGAGTCTGCATGTCCTGCATCAAAACGGCATCAAGACCGTGGGTGCCGGCCTGACTGAGGAGCAGGCCTTTGAACCGCTCACGATCCTGCTCGACAAATCAACAGTCAGCGTCATTAATATCAGCGAAGGTGAGGACCTGACCGCAGCGCGAGGCGGGCCAGGTGTATACGGGTGGGATATCGACAGGGCTCGCTTCCAGGTTCAGCGGGGCAAAAAGAGCGGCGCTTGTGTCATCGTGATTGCCCATTGCGGCCTGGAATATGTTCCCTATCCGCCAGATTATGTGGTTTTGGCTTTTCGGGGGCTGGTAGACGCGGGAGCTGACTGTGTCATCGGGCATCACCCGCACGTGCCGCAGGGAATCGAATGGTATCAAGGGCGTCCGATCGCTTACAGTCTGGGTAATTTTGTCTTTTATCAACATACCGATTTGTATTATCGGAAAATAGGATTCTGTGTCGGCATCAGGATTGCCGGCAAAATGGTCACCGGGATCGATGTGTACCCCTACCGCATCACGGCATCAGGCGTGTGCAGACTTGAGATGGGAGAAGAGCAGCGGTTTCGTCATAAACTGGCGAAGATCTCCAGGCCTTTGAAAACGCCTGGGGGAGCTGCAAAGGCCTGGTGCGCCTACCTGGACTATTATGGGATGGGTGGTTTTTCCGCTGAGGTCCTGACCATTCTGGAGAGGATGAAGTCAGAGCCCGAACAGGGCGCCGCTATGTTCCGCAATCGAATCACGACTCCGCAGCATTATGAACTGTGGCGCGATCTTCTCACGCGCATCATGGCAGGGGAAAAGGCGCGGTACCCCAGAGAAGTTTATCGCATCGTCCAGGAATGGTTCACCAGGACAGTTTAAGGGCGGCACTCAAAAACCTCAACCCAGAGGACGCAGAGACAAATATCATGCGACAAAAAGTGCTCTGCGCCCTCTGTGTTGAGAGGTTTGTGAGAGACGGGTTAAAGGCCGTGGCGCATCCGGGCAGAGTCGATGATGATCTGGATCAGCTTGCGGTAGTCCTCCATTTCGGTTTCCGGGGCGCCGTGATATAGCGTGTAGATCTGAGGCGCCCAGCTCTTGTGGGGTTTGAGACCGGGGATACCGTTGACTTCAATGATTCTGAGTTTTCCGGTCAGATCGGCCTTAATATCGATCCGAACGTGATCCAGGCAGTGCATCGCTTCAGCCGCCCGGTCGGCAATATCCCTGGCTTCCTCGGCTTGCCGGCTTTCAAGCTTGATTTTGGTGAGCCCCACTCCTCGCAAATCGCTGCGCAGGATTTTGTGCTTCGTATAATATTTTTGTTCTACGGTGACCAGGCCGGGCAAACATTCGCGGGTTTTACCGTTGCCCAGCACCAGGGTAGTGTATTCGTCGCCGGGCAGATAACCCTCGACCAGCGCGGCCTGATCGAACTCCCGTTCGATGTAGGCGACGCGCCGACGGAGCTCCTCGTCGGAATAAACCACGCTTTCATCCGAAATACCCACTGAGCGGGATTCGCAAATGGGTTTCACGAATGCGGGGTAAGTGATCATCGACAGATCGTCGCTGCTGTGCACGAGGCAGTGAGAGGGAACCGGCACTCCATTTCGGGCCAGGATGGTATGAGTGCGGTATTTGTCGATCATATCCTTCATGGTCTGGCTGTTCGACCCGATGTATGGTATGCCCTTGCTGTCCAGGTAATCCGCCACCCACACCCCTTCCTCGTTTCTGCCGATAAACTTCTCATTCGGGGAAATGTGATAGAGAGCGCTCCACACGATATCGAAAGCGCGCCGGCCAATGACGTGGAAAAAGTCGGCCTCGGTTTCCACAAATGCAATGCGGGCCTTGTGCCCGGAAGCTTCCGCCGCCTCAGCTATACTCTTCGTTACATTCAGGTCGCCCCATCCCTGGGCGTCGCCGCCCGGGCCGGTCAGTAGCAGGATTCTCATCGCGTTTCTCCATGGATCTCTTGGGTGACGGTTGTGCCGGATCAAAAGAGGCCGGGGTCATGAGTATAGTATAAGAGGGCACGCGCCGTGGCAGCGGAGACAGGTTCAATCCGCTTTGCCACCGCACGCCGCTGAAGTTCGCTTAACTTCACTTTCGAAATCACCTCCACAGTGACGTTGCGGGCCGCAGGCTCGGAGAGCGGTGCTTCCGCTGGGGGTGCCACGTCCCTTATCATGCGCTGGTTGGGATCCAGGAGCTGCACTTTCAGGCCGGACTGTTCTTCGAGCGCTGCGCGGATCGAGTCCTTGACATAAGTATAGTGAGTGCAGGCGAGTCCCGCATAGTTCTGCCCGACGGCCGAGAATGCCTTGCCGGCGTCCGCAGCACATTTCTTTATCAAATCGGCAACGGCTGAACTGTCGGGATCTCTCTCGATGGCTGCAGCGAGGCCATGACAGGCAATGCCGGAGATTTGCTGCTCCTTGATTCCTTTTTGTATGAGCCGATCGTGATGCACCCGGGATTCGATGGTTGTCCGCGTTCCGAAAATCACAATGAAACTGTGAGGGTCTGAATTCAGGGTTTCGTAAAAAAGCTCGACGCCCGGGTCGATGATCCCCATAACCGCAAGGGAGGTTGTGCGTTTGAATGCCGTCAAATCATAAAGAATGGAAAGCGTGTTGCAGGCAATGAGAATTTGGTCCGGCTCGAGTTCCCCCATTCGGTTGAGCGCCCGGTCGAACATGTCCGCGCGGGCTTGCATATCCGGAAGATTGTTGTACCCGCTCCGCTCATCAGGCCAGGCATTGAAGTAGGTGATGCGGACAACGGATCCTGTTCCTCCCCGGCGGAGATTCCTCTCGATCTCTGCGCAGATCGAAAGGCCGCCAATTCCTGAATCGGTGACGATCAAATGCAGATTTTTGTTTTTCTGGAATGGTGATTCGGTTGCGATCATGATCCCGCGTGCCGGCCCGACCTTCTCCTATTCTCGGTCAATCGCCTTTCCTGACCGTATCTGCGATCAGGTCCTTTATAATCCTGGTCATTCGCTTTTCTGCGATCGAGTCCGGATCTTCGGTCTTTTCCTGAGCGGCGCTCAATTTTTTCCATACGGTTTTGCCATGGCAATGGGTTCAAAGCTTAGCGTACCTGGATCACGAACCTGCGCATGAAGATATTCAACAAAGTGATGCCATTATAATATTTAATTTCGTTTTGGATAGCGGAATACAGCCGCGAGAATCATTTATCACCAGGGTGGTATTCCTTTTCCAGATTGGCTCGTATCTCAGCTTCGGCAAACCATATCGGCCGCAGCTGGTGAGAGGCATACAGGCGGATCTGATCGCTGCTGTGACTGGATGCCGAACGAGTCGTTTGGCCGTAGGCCAGGACAGACATCGCCTTGATCGGTTTGGAAAACTGCACGGTAATCACCCAGCCGTCGCCGAAACCCAAAGGCGGCTCGTTTTCCTGCACCTGTCCGGCAACCCGTTTGCCGTCCGGCATGTCGTTGAAGCGCACAACGCGGAAGAGCCCGTAGGTGCCGTTCGCGCCGTCTCCCGGCAAATCGAGAGCGCCGAAACGAAATCGATGGACCACCCCCCAGGCTACATCCTCCGAACCGTACGTCTTCCGGGTCCAGCGCACCGCCTCTTCAAAGTGCTTCACAGCGAGGGCGCTGTCGGAGAGGCCGGAAGGCGTGGCGGCCGGATTCTTCGGATCCCAAGGAGAGCCGAACGGCTGCGTATTGGCCTGACTGTAGGTATCCCAGAATCTTTGAAACAACACACCACCCTTACTGTCAGCGGACACGTGATTGTCCCAGGCTTCGAGTGCCTTGAGGCCGCGCACCAGATCTGGGGAGGGCTCTTTCACTTGCCGGAGTGCCTGCAGGAGCGCCGGTTTTACACGGTCGGCAAGCAGCATCTTGGTATTGAACTTGAGCCGGATGACATCCTCCAGGGTAAACTTCTCCTGCCCATTGAGCATCTCCAAAGCTATCTGAGGTCTCAGGGCAAGCCCGCGTTCTTCCTCCAGATAGGCAGGGTATTTTCTGGCGTCGATGGGGTCCCGCAATGAGGTGTACCACGGCGCATTATTGCAGTTTTGAGTGTACCCGCCGGTTGGATTCAAGAGTTTGGGGAACCTCGAGGGAGCGATCATTTTCTTCCATACATACCGATCATTGCCGGCAGGAACATCGAGACTATAATCGGTGCCGTCATCGGGGCGCTCCGCAATGCGCGCGTTCCACATATACATGATGTTCCCTGCAGCATCGGCATATGTGAAGTTCGAGGTCGGAACCATGTTCTTGTCCATGACCCGCAGAAACTCCTTCAGGTTGCGGGTCTTGCTGAGCTCGTAGAATCCTTCATAGTAACGGAAAGCATCCAGCCGGGTGGATTGCACTGCGAATGCCCTGTCGGCACTGCGATATAAGATCTTGCCAAGGTGCGATTCCCAATAGGTCCGCGCTTCCTTTCGGACCGTACCGTCTCTCCCCTTGATCTCAATGGAGATTTCCTTCTTCACCAGCGGGAGGGATTTCCCATTCGAGAGGTAGTGATCCGGTTTCCGGGGATCAAGCGGTAGAGCAAAAACGTCCATGACATCGGGTGAATTGTTGGTCGTGACCCAGCCAAGTTGTTCGTTGAATCCGGCGCGCAGCACCGGGATTCCGGCCAGTGTGGATCCGAAAAAGTTGATCTTGCCCGGTACCGTCACCTGAGCTTCCCAATAGAGTGAGGACCAATTCAAGTGCGGGTTGCCCAGCAAAATCGGGCTCCCGGATGTGGTACGTGATCCTGCAAGCGCAAAGCCATTGGAACCCGGCTCCGTTCCTGCTGTCGGATCGGGAAGCGCATCGATGAGATCAGCAAGATCGGCAGGCCGGCCCGCGGTATCCCTCGTTTCTTGTGGCGGGTATTTCCGTTGCAGGGAGCGGACAGTAGTTTGGGAAAAGGTCGAACGGATCGATCCTGCCCGCCGACTGGCCATGATATCGATCCCCGTGAAGAGAGGGATCCAGGAGGGAAGCTCGCTGCGATGCAGCTCGACATACAGGTTGAACCCTGAAGCGTAGGCGTTCATCATCTTGCGATAAAGAGCGCTGACCCCGCGCATGTCCTGCTCGGCCATGCCCATGTTATCGTAGAGCTTGAGCAGAAAGTCGCTCTCGCTCCCAGTCCCGAAATATCTCGCCTGCTCGCCCCGCGCACTCACCAGCGATTGTGCGATGGTTATGCAATGGTCTTCCGCCTGCGCATAGCCGAAACCGAAAGCTGCAGCCTCTTCCGTCTCCGCCAGGATATGCGGGATGCCATAGGTGTCCCGCCGAATGGTGACCTTGCTCGCCAGCAACGATTTTCCCGGCACTGGCCATAATGGAGCAATGGAGGTCGAAATCAGGACCATCGCCGCCAGGAGACCCAGTTTTTTCAGACTCATGTTTCCTCGTCTATGCATGCAGGAATGCGAGTTGTATTGTACTTCAAAGAGGCCCCGGCCCCCGCGGCACTGATTTCCGGCAGCCCCGGGACATCCAGAAACATCACGGTCTTCATGGGGTATCCCATTATGACGATATCCTGACGCAGATCAAGCAAAGGAAATCTCCCGGAACCATCGGGACAAAAAAACGCCCCGGTCCGCGTGTGCGGACACGGGGCGTTGCCGGATCGAATCTAACCGGACTAGAACGATATCTTCAATGCGAATTGAATGATGCGGCCCGATTCACCCGTCTGGATGACCGTCTGGGTGCTCGGGGGCGCGACAGTCGAGCAGCAGGCTTGCGCGAACACTCCGGATGTAAAAACCGGCGAGCCAGTGGAGGCGTCGCGTGGATTGTCGAAGTTGGGGTGATTGAGCGCGTTGAACATCTCCATCCGGAAATCCATCTTGACGCGCTCCGTCAGGTTGAAGTTCTTCGTTATTCCCAGATCGAGGTTATAGTAGGGTTGGGCGGTAAACGCATTTCTGCCCATCCCGTTGGAACCGACGTCGGGATATTTGAAGGCACTGTTATTCGTGAAATAGGAAGGACCTGTGACTCCTGGAAGCTGAATGAGCTGCAATTCAGGCTTGGCTCCCACCAATGCCGCGCGAGAGTAGTGGCCATTATTTGACGTGTAGACTCCGCTCATTATGCTGAAGGGCTCCCCGGTCTCATAGGTGGAGATGCCATTGACGGACCAACCGCCGAGAACGGTATTGAGCGGGCCCTTGAAGTTGCTGCCCAACCACTTTCCCTGGCCCACGGGAGCTCCCATAATGCAGTTATCGAGAGAACATGCGTGCGGTCAAAGTCGGAGCGGGCACGCTCCCCTCTCCAATTGCGGATGTCGACGGCATAGCGCGAAGCGGTGGCACTATATCCACCTCCGGAGGATGCACCTACCGGATCGATCGACTGGTCATCGATGGACTTCCCAAGTGTATAAGACAATCCAAGGAGCAGCCCCCGCTCGAACCGTTTGCGCAAAGTTGCCTGGAGGGCGTGGTAATAGGAATCTCCGCCCGAATCGATATAAGAAATGGTGCTGAACTGCTGGTTCGGGCGCAGATGGAGGTTCAGCGTGTTTTGCTCGATGCGCTGAACAAACAGGCCGATGTTGTTTTGGGGTAGATATCCCCTGGTGGTGCTGTTATTAATAATCGTACTCACCAAGGATGCCGGAATCGAGCCGTTCGCCACGATAGGTACCGGTGTTCCGGTCACACCCGCGGGACATCCCGTGCCATCAGGCTGGCACCCGGCGTTGAAGTTTGCCTGCATGATCAAAAACGAGGGAATGATCGAATCTCCATTGATCTGGTTGAGATTGTAGATCCGCATCAGGTGCGTCCCGCGATGGCCAACGTAGGCCGCTTGAGCCACAAAACCTCCCGGCAGTTCGCGCTGAATGCTCAAATTCCACTGGTGAACGGTGGGAAGTCCCAAATTGGGGTCAATGGTCGTCATCGACGGCGCGTTGCTATAAAGCTGTGCCGGCAGTGTCAGGTAGGAGCTCGGCTTTACCGTCGGGGGACTCAACTCGTAGGGGAAACCCTGGTTAATGCGCAGATCTGGAGCCGCCACACATCCGGGTGTCGTGGCACCACCGATTACGGATGAGCAGCTGGTGACGAGCCCGGGAATCTTGCCCGAAACGGCGGTGACCATAAACGAATTCAACGGATCATAGTAGATCCCATACCCGGTCCGAATGACCGTCTTCTGATTGCCGAAGGGACTCCAGGCGATTGCCACTCGTGGCGCTATCGCCTTGAGATTGTTGGTCTTCAACCAGCTATCCGCATGGATAAACGTGACCGGTCCCTGCGAGCCGTCAATGGGTTTGTCGGGCAAGTAAACTCGACCGCCCGCCTCAGTGGGCGCCTTGTTGATTTCCCAGCGCACACCATAATTCAAGGTGAGGTTGGGTCGAAGCTTCCATTCATCCTGGAAGAAGAAATTGAACTGCTTGAGGCGATGACCTTCCGCCCACAAGGTTACTTTGTTCCCCGTCTTGTAGGGCAAAAAGGTATCGCTGCTCAAATCACCCAGGAAATTCTGGGATAGTGCAGCCGGACTGCCGATCAAATCGTTGATCGCTCCAAGCAGTCTCGTATTGTCTGTGCTGGCAATACCGGCTTTGGTGGTCGAACCCACGGTCGGCGTAATGAACCCGGGAGGGTTTCGGGTCGAGCCGCTGAAACTCATGGATGGCGTGACATTGATTCCTCCCGGCTGTCCGCGCTCGTCGTTGTGTTCATAAAGACGAATGTTCATGCCCATTTCAAACACGTGCTTGCCATGGACTATGCTGAAGTTGTCGATAAATTGGGGCGTTGTCACAGCCCGGTAAGTTCTCGGGGTATTCAGATAAGGGAAGGTAAGGTTGGCGAACGAAAACGGCGCCACATCCGGCCAAGCCGGATTGGCTTCGCCTTGCGTGAACAGATAGACAAACCGGCTGAAGCCCATGGTGAACTCGTTTACCATGCTGGTAGAGATGACTCGCCGGTAACTGGTTGACAGACCCTGAGTTCTTCGAAAGACCTCACCCTCCGGGGGAAATCCCGGATAAACGCTCGGGCGCGCATTGAGCGGATCGCCCTTCAGAGTGTTGTAATCGGCGAACATATAGCGGACAAACACATGGTTGTTGGGATCGAAGGCGTGATCTACGCGGAATAACACGTTGGGCCCCGCGAAATTTGCCGGCGCGTTCCAGAAATAGGTAGCTGTGTTTAGACCATCCCCGGTGGTGTACTTGTTTGGGGTGGGGAAGGTCTTAAAGATCGCTGCCAGTTTTGGATCGGCGCCAATCCCCTTAGGGTCGTTGCCGAAGATGTTGTAGCTCGCAACACAGTTGGTCGTGATGGAACCGCCGCAAACAGGAACTCCCGGCAGCAACGCGCCGGTTGAACCGTCGACCAGGAGCGGAGAGTTTTGCTTAATGGTCTGGCCGCCGAACACGAAAGGCGTAGTGGGATCGGCGATCCAATAACGGTAGGTCCCTGCCATCAGCGTAGGGGTATACAGCGTCGGCACGCCGTAGGTCTGATCGATGGGCTGTGTGGTGCTGATACGCTGATTCTGATAGCTCGCGAAGAAAAACGTCTTGCTCTTGATGATTGGACCACCCCCCTCGGCGCCGAACTGATTCATTTTGATATCCGGACGGCGAGCTTTGCCTGTCACCGGATCGGGTGCGGTCAGGGCATTGGTATAGAACTCATTCGAATTCAGCGCCGTGTTCCGGAAGAACTCGAAAACCCGGCCGTGAAAATCATTGGTTCCCGAACGGGTGGCAATCGAGATGTTGGCGCCACTGTTGCGACCCTCTTCCGCGGTTGCGTTGGAAGTGATGGTCCGAAACTCCTGGACGTTGTCGGGATTGAGACGATATACGTTCGACATTGGATTGGGAACACTGGATTCGTTCGCATCGATGCCGTCAATGGTGACATTGTAGGCCCGGTCACGGGAACCATTGACGTGCATGCCTGATCCCGCACCTCCGTAAGAGCGCTGTACGACCCCGGGTTCCAGCGTCAGGAGGGAAAGGGGGTTCCGCCCGTTAAGCGGCAGGGATTCGATCGCCTTCTGCTCGATGGTATTGCCGATTTTGGCGTTGGTCGTTTCCAGCTTTTCATAGCCGCCAGTCACACTGACGACCTCATTTGTGCCACCCACCTGGAGACGGACATTCACGATCGAAGGAGTGTTGATTTCGAGGACGTTGCCCTTATTCTCGGCGGTTTTGAAACCTGTAAGCTCGACTTTAACAGTATAGATTCCCGGAGACAAGGATGGGAAGGAAAAGAGGCCGGCCTCCGTCGTGACCTGGGTAAGGGCCACCCCGGTCGCCTCGTTGGTCGCAGTCACGGTCGCACCCGGGACAATTGCTCCCGAGGGATCTGTGACCGTGCCGCTGATGCGTGATGTGCTCGTCTGGGCGAAGCCTGCCACCGCTGTGAACGCCAGCAGCGCCAGCAAAAAAATGCTCCAGCGCACGGTTCTAATCATAGTGATCTCCTTAGGACTCAAACTGGCAGAAAATGTGATTTCCAACTACCCTCACACATGCCGATAAGACAACTCTTCCAGAACTGTTCATCTGCTATTCAATTGCGCCAGGGATTCCAAGATGATTCGGACGAATCTCTATCAGATTTGCAGCACGTAACGTGCTGGTCGTGTCATCCCGTGTCTTGGGATGTTGCCGGGGCTCTGAAATGCTTTTGTTCGCCCTTCACGAGACAAATGCGATTGCCCTCCGGCTGGTATAATCTGAACAAAGTCCAGTCGCAGAGTCAACCCCAATCTTCCCCTTTAGGTTTAAAGGCGGGAAACTAAGGAATCCTTATTTTTGGACCGCATTTGGTGTAGATAATTTGGCTGGAATTGCCTGCACACCCATCGTAGTAGCTGTTGGCAATTCCCAATTCAGCTCGCATGGCGCACAAATGCGCTGAGCATTTTCGTTCGCCCCAGGGCTCTTATTCGCATTCCATTTAATCCCGGGCGGCGCCGCGAGACTGTCTCAAAACTCATGAGCTGGATGATATGCCTGCGATTCCAGCCCTGGAAGGGCTGAAGATAGTAGCCCCGGGTAAGCGAAGCGCAGCCCGGGGTTAAGGGAAATTTGATCAAGAGCCCCGGCAGGGGCGACGGAATGCATCTGACGATGAAAGGCTTCCCTCGCCCCTGCCGGGGCTCTTGCACTGCGCTTGCCGTAACCGGGGGCAGCGCCGCTGCGCGGCTCGCCCCCGGCTACTTTCCCGGCGTCCCTCCGGGACGCATAATTTTGAGACAGTCTCCACGCTTGCCCGGGGCTGTTGACCGGATACCCTAGCGCAGGGTCAGCAGCCGTTCCATTTTTGATTTGAGGACCATCCAGGCCAGATCGGCGGTTCCCAACTTGCCTCTGGCTCGCCCGAGCTGAATCATGGATTGGATTCCACCCCTCGGCACCCTGGGTTGTTCGGCGTTGGGTTTGCGTTCAAGCACTAGCGAGCCCGTGGGACAAGTAGAGACGCACAGGCCGCACCCGATGCACCGATCCGGATAGAGCACGGAATGCCCGGATTCAAGCTGCAAAGCGCCCATCTGGCACCGGGTGATGCAAACGCCACAACCATTACACGACTCCGCTTTGGCACAGGCTACGAATGCAGACGAAACCAGGGCGGCCGGCTTCGGGTAAGGCTTGAGGTTTTGCAATACACCGCAGCAACAGCCACAGCAGCAGCAGATATTCATCGCTTCCTGAGAATTGCCGGGTTGCAGAACGAGTCCCGCCTTATCGGCCTTGACCAGGATTTGAAGCGCCTCCTGCTGCTCGATCTGTCGGGCCAATCCATTGCGGAGATACAGATCGGCTCCCATGCCAAAAACCAGGCAGGCTTCCTCAAGCTTGCCGCAGCCCTCGCCGGCAATGTGCCGCTCGCGCCTGCAAATGCAGGGGGCTACAGCCAGTTTCTGCGCCCGGCGCACGAGTTCCTCTGCCTTTTCATATGCCAGGACGGTCAATTGGTGATCAATGCTGCGATTGACCGGAATCGTGCGCAACTGAGGAAACTTCCAGGCTTCGGCAAACAGTGCCGGCATATATTCATGGACATCACGGATGAGCTCGGGATCGAGATCGTTGACATGGAATTCCCAGATGCCGATGACGAATTGGGCCGACATGTACAGAACCGGCTTTCCTTCCGGCACGAGGCTCATGATGAGCCCTTTTCGAGCCAGTTCGGCCAGACGCTGCTCAGCCTCAGCGCGCCGGATGCCGGCACGACGCGCAATGACGCCGGCCTCGGCAGGGATCAGACTGACATGAAGCGCAAGTTCGGCTTCATCCTCTGCGAACAACCGGCGCAGAATCCGCAACTCGACGCCGCTTTCCGTTGAGGGGAAGCCGCCGGGAAGGTTGTCCAGGTACCGAGCTAATTTCTGATAAACCTCGCTAATGGCTGCCATCCGATCTGGGGGAATCGATGCCCCCCGCGATGATTCATGAGTAGTGGGTTCAAGGCGCCGCGCTGGAGCTGTTCTATGGCACGAACTGTGAACGAAGCCAGGCTCCATCTCTAATTCAACCTGCCTAGTTCGCGCACTCACCCGCGCACCGCAGGACATGAATCTTCCGGATCCCGCTGGTTACCACCTGGTTGCCGAACTCCAGGTGAAGGCCGCAGGCCGCCATAATATCCAGCCTGATGGCGCTGCCGCCCCAGGTGCAGCCGTTGATGGTCGTTTTCATAGGCGACAGGCCCTGGCGGTCAAACCACCCCCCCGAAATCGAATAGTAGCCGTCCCCGAGAACATAGATCGAGTAGGTTGAATTCGCGGTGGTCACCAGGACCAGATCACCAAATTCCAGCTCGGTCTTGCGCACCGCATGCAGCCCTACTGCGTGTCTGACGATCGCTCCCAGAGTACGATACGAACAGTGGTCCGTGCTCTCAATCTGACGCTCGCCCATAGGGTAAATGAGCTTGGCACTCATACAAGACCATTATATTTGGATGACCTCATCTTGAATAGCGGTTTTCGAGATTTTTTGCCCAGACCCTACCGGTTGGATGCTACGGATTCCTGGGGCGGCTGCGCGGCCGAGGCCTGCGGTTTCGCGTCGGTTCCGCCTGAGTCCGATGTCACAACTCGGTTGCGGCCGTTGCGCTTAGCAATGTAAAGACAGTGGTCGGCATCGTGCAGTAAGCTGATTCCCGACTGGTAAGGATGGTCGGGGAGGGATGTGGCACAGCCCTGGGATAGGGTAATTTCGAGTTCGATGCCGTTGCTGACCTTGTGCGGAGGGCAGGCGGCGGCCCTGATTCTTTCGGCTACAAGCTGCGCCCCCGCACTGCCCGTATTGGGCAGGAGGCAGACAAACTCATCTCCACCGTATCGTACCACCAGATCCGATGCCCGCGTGGAAGAACGGAGGATTTGGCCCATCGACATCAGAATGGCGTCACCTGCCTGATGGCCATAGGTGTCATTGATGGTTTTGAAATTGTCGATGTCCACAAATAATGCGCTCAGCGCTTGATGCATCCGCACCGCAGCGGCATAGATCTGCGGCAGCGCCTCTTCCAGGTGGCTTCGATTGTAGAGGGAGGTCAGCCCATCACGTTTTGCCAGGTCCTGGGCCAGCCGGGCCTGTTGCTGGGCTTGCAGAGTCAGAGCAATCAGGGCTTCGCGCGCCTGGTCATACAGCCGATTCAGCGCTTCCTGGCTGCCGATTTCAAGGTCGAGGTTCGAGGTGATCTCAGGGAGGGCGCCAGCAACCTCGCCAAGCAGAATCTCGAATCGGGCCGGGGTCATATCGAGCAAATCAGTCGCCTGTTGGCGGGCAAATCCGGTGGCTGCTGTGGTATCGGGATTCGTCCATATCTCCGCAATATGCCCAGCCAGCCCAACGACCCGGCAGAATTTCTCCACTCGCGGATCGTCGATGGTGTCAGCGGCGTGACTGGTAGCAGCCGACAGTCGGAGATTCGTGGGCAGGTTCCACAATTCGAGCAACCAGCCGCCGACGATGCCGTGGTCCGTGCCAAAGGCTTTGCGCTCGAGTTCGATGAGCTTACGGTGATTCCCTTCCGCAAGCGGTATCAATCGACCGTAAGCATCCGGCAAGACCTCATTCAAGACCAGCATCCCTATGTCCTGCAAAAGGCCGGCCAGAAAATATTCGTCGCGATAAGCGTGCCCGGCGGACGCGCCGAGTGCTTTT
Organism: Terriglobia bacterium; assembly: GCA_963739235.1. Classification (GTDB taxonomy): domain Bacteria; phylum Acidobacteriota; class UBA6911; order UBA6911; family UBA6911; genus JAFNAG01. Next base: position 94,128 of record CAVTZY010000028.1, read on the forward strand.
GCGGCGACAGCGGTAATGACCGAACGGCGCCAGTAGGTCAGATGATCAAACCCGGCATGGCTTGACTTCCGCAGAGTCTTGACCAGGGAAAAACTCAGCGAGAGGCTCAAAACGGCATTGATCCCCATGATCGCGATGGCGCGATCCAGGGTGGTTACCTGGGCGCGCACTCCGTAGATGGCGGAGTTCGCGACCTTGAGCACCTTGGCAGCCAATGCGGGATCGCGCGCCAGTACCGTCGCAACCTCGGGCATCCCGATGTCATCCTGCTCACAGAGCTCCATGATCTTGATGGCTACAGCCGGAACGCTCGGCAGCGATCGACAGGCCTTCAGTCGATTCTTCAGGTCTTCAGGGATCTTGATCATCTGATTGTGCGTGTCCAAGCGTTGTCTGTCGTTCTTCCAGGGACAATGAGAATATCCAACGACATCCTCAGATATGTCTTCGGCTCAGGCAGCATCTTGGTTTAGAGAATTAAACGTGCTGCAGGCCCATCCAGGGAGACAAATCCTGAGCCAAAATGAGCGGACCCTGATCCAATAACGTCCTGCCTGCAGTGCCCGCCGACCTGCGCACGTGCAGGTACATAATAACGCGCCCTTTAAGACCGCCACGTGATTCAGACACGGGAAAATTAAGCAACTATATGCCTGCCACAAAGAGCACGCAACTTTGCGCGGCGATGGTGTTCCCAGGGACTGCTTTAGCATTTTGGGGCCAGCCAATGTTTCCTGGGTGTACCTCGTGTGCGAATCATGCAATAATTTGCCGCTTTGTGCAGGAAGGATCCGGATGAATTGAGTTATCTGTTTTTATATCAATAGGTTATGGTAATTTACCCACTGCGATAAGGCAAGCAGTTGAGTCCGCACCTGCTGGGTTTGATTTCCCGGCATGGTGCCGCTAGTGATCGAGAGGAACCCGCATCGTGATCGTTTTCTCAAACGTGGCGAAGCAGTACGGCAAGCAGGTATTGTTCACGGATATCAGCTTCCAGATCAATCCCGGCGAAAAGGCGGGGCTGGTGGGGCCGAACGGATGCGGCAAGACCACCCTATTCCGGTTAATCGCGGGGATGGAGCAGCCCGATGAGGGGTTGGTCTCTGTGCCCGGAAAGATGAGAATCGCTTATTTCCGGCAGGAAGTGGACGACATGCGGGGCTGGAGTGTGCTCGATGAAGCGATTGCCGGCAGCGGGGAGTTGGGGGAACTCCGTCATGCGCTCGAGGCGCTCCAGCACGAGATGGCCAGCCCGGACCATGCCGGCGCAATGGAAGAGGTTTTGGCCCGCTATGGAGACATGCAGCATCGCTATGAGAGCCTGGGCGGCTATGCCCTGGAGTCCCAGGCGCGCGAGGTGCTCCATGGGCTGGGGTTTGAGGACGATCAGATTGACGGCGACGTCGGCCACCTCTCGGGCGGCTGGAAGATGCGGGTTTCCATTGCAAAGGTGCTCCTCGGAAACCCCGAAGTCCTGTTAATGGACGAGCCCACCAACCACCTGGATATTGAGTCGATTGTCTGGCTTGAGCGCTTTCTCAAGGATTCGCGCTGCACCCTGATCATGACCTCCCACGACCGGGACTTCATGAACCGGGTGGTGGACCGGCTCGTCGAGATCGACGGTGGCGAGGTGTATCTCTATACGGGGGACTACGACAACTATGAGCGCGAGCGGGCGCTGCGCGAGGCCAACCGGGAAGCCGCCTACGCCCGGCAGCAGGCCATGCTGGCCAAAGAGAGCCGCTTCATCGAGCGATTCAAGGCCCACGCCGCCAAAGCCGCTCAGGTGCAAAGCCGCGTGAAACGGTTGGACAAGATCGAGAAAATCGAGCTGCCGCGCACGCGCAGGGTAGTGCGCTTCGACTTTCGCGACCCGCCGCGATCCGGCGGCGACGTCGTTGCCCTCACGGGTGTTTGCAAGCGCTTCGGTGCGCGCGTGCTCTACGATGATTTCGAGATGATTATTCGCCGCGGCGAACGCTGGTGCGTGATGGGTAAGAATGGTGCCGGCAAAACCACCCTGCTCAAAATGGTGGCAGGTGTGCTCGAGCCTGACGCCGGTACGGTGCGTCTGGGCGCCAGCCTCAAGATGGGCTACTTCGCACAGCAGGCGCTCGATCTACTCGATGGTGTGCTCACGGTTCTTGAGCAGCTGGAGCGCGACTTTCCCATGGAATCGCTCGGCGTGCTCCGCAATCTGCTGGGAGCCTTCCAATTCTCCGGAGACGATGTGGACAAGCCCATCCGGGTTCTCTCGGGCGGAGAGAAATCCCGGCTGATTCTGGCACGGATGCTGTTGAATCCTCCCAACTTTCTGGTGCTGGACGAACCCACCAATCACCTGGACCTCGCTACGAAGGAAATGCTCGTCGCTGCCTTGAAAAGATTCGATGGCACGATGCTGTTCGTTTCCCACGACCGCACGTTCCTGCGCGGCCTTGCCAGCCGCGTGCTGGAGTTGGGCGGCGCGGGCACGGATCATTCGCAGCCTGTGCAGTATCCTGGTACCTACGAGGAGTATGCCCGCACGACCGGAAGGGAAGCCCCCGGAGTGCACAACTGAGACCCGCCTCGTGCTGCATTCCCTGGCTACGGGGAACGCGCTCACGCGGGAGGTCGCACACGGGAATAGTAATCGTGCACGGGCTGGTTCCGGCTCTCAGGCTCTGCTGATGAACTCGCCCGTCCCCGTATGTATCCGTATCACTTCGCCCTCTTTTATGAACAGAGGCACGCGCACCTGCAGCCCCGTTTCCAGCGTAGCAGGTTTGGTGGCGCCGCCCGACCCGGTGTCGCCGCGTGTTCCCGGCTCCGTCGCTGCCACAACGAGTTCGACAAAAGGGGGCAGTTGTATCGCAATCGGCTCGCCGTTGTACTTAAGCACCTGCAGGATTGTCCCATCCTTCAAGTAGAGGCGGTCGTCGCCCAACTGGTCCGCGGACAGGGAGAACTGCTCAAAATTCGCCTCGTCCATGAAATGATAGTTCTCGCCGTCGGAATAGAGATAAGAAGCCGGGGTCAGCACGACATCCGCCTCCTCGAACTTTTCACTGGTCTTGAAGGTCTTCTCGAGCACGGCGTTGGTGATCAGATGGCGCATTTTGGTGCGTACCATCGTGGATGCTCCGCGCGCGCTCGGCGAAGCGAAGAAGACTTCCATTACCGTGAAGGGCTGACCGTCCACCACGATCAGCATTTTTCGTTTCAGCTCATTTGCCCCAATTAGTGCCATGAGTCCATGCCCCTGTTATTCAATATTGAAGTTCATCCGCTGCGAGGAATAAAAAAGATATGATAATCCCGCTCTCCGGTAAATAGCCGGAATTGCCTTTTCGTTGTTTTGCGGGCTCGTAGGGCGCCAGAATGCGCAGCTCCGCGGTGAAGCGGTGAGGATGAAGCAAAGATGAGAAAAGACGTAGTCGTCATCGGCGGCGGCGCGGCCGGCCTGTTTTGCGCGCTCCATGCCGGCAGGCGGGGGCGCTCGACGCTTGTGCTCGAACGCTCCGATAAGGTAGGCAGGAAGATTGCGATCAGCGGCGGCGGCCGGTGCAATTTCACAAATCTGCACACGAGTCCCGCGCATTTCATCTGCGGCAATCGGCATTTTCACAAGTCCGCGCTCGCGCGCTTTACGCCCCGGGATTTCCTTGCGCTGGTTGAACGGCACGGCATCCGCTGGCACGAAAAAAAGCTCGGCCAGTTGTTCTGCGACGGCAGCGCGCAGGAAATCATCAGGATGCTGCTCAGAGAATGCACCGACGCCCACGTGGAAATCCGCCTCAATTGCTGCGTGCGCGCGGTCGAAAAGAAAAATCTCTTCAGGATCGCAACCGACCAGGGAGAGCTGGAATGTGAATCGCTGGTGGTTGCGACGGGTGGACTGTCACTGCCGAAGCTCGGCGCGACCGATCTTGGTTATCGCCTCGCCCGGCAGTTTGGCCTGGGCGTCTTGCCCACGAAACCTGCACTGGTGCCTTTGACTCTATCCGCTCCCGATCGGGCGATCTTCGGAGATCTGAGCGGCGTTGCGGTGGATGCGCGCGTCAGTTTGCGCGATCAGCAATTCCGCGAGCCTATCCTCATCACGCACCGGGGCCTGAGCGGTCCAGCGATTCTGCAAATCTCCTCCTACTGGAATCCGGACGAGCCCATCTTCATCGACCTCATGCCGGATGGCGAAGTGGAGGAGTGGCTGGCCCACAACCACGGGAGGCTCAAAACCACTGAAGAGCCTGCTGCGCCAATGCTGGCCGCAGCGCTTTGCCGAGGCCTGGGCCGAGGCGCACGCCCCGTCGAAACCCCTGCAGCAATACTCCCGGAAAGAACTGAGCGTGGTCGCGGAGCGGTTACGGTCCTGGCAGATCATGCCCTGCGGGACGGAAGGCTATGCCAAGGCCGAGGTCACGGCGGGCGGCGTGGATACGTGTGAGCTGTCATCCCAGACCATGGCAGCGCTGCGGGTTGCGGGCCTGCATTTTGTCGGCGAAGTCGTGGATGTGACCGGCCATCTGGGGGGATTCAATTTCCAATGGGCATGGGCATCAGGCTTTGCCGCCGGCCAGGCCGTCTGAGAGGAGGTCCAGGAATGCCTCCATAGCTGCTGACACACTGTGATCGCGTGCCTGGACTACGTGCAGTGAACGACGGAGCCGGAAGCCCTTGAGCGGCACCGTCGCCAGACGCCGGTCCCTGGTTCAGGTTCCTGCAATACACCCCGGAGGTATGCGTACATCTGAGGAAGCAAAATTCTGGCTATAGCCTCCGGAATGCCCCGTGAGATCGTCTAAGCGGCTTCGCGCGGCTTAATCTCCCTTTCAATTTTGCCCATGAACCGGCGGCGGGTGATTTCGAGGTCGTAATGGGTCTGCATATTCAGCCAGTATTCGGCGCTGAACCCGAAGTAGCGCCCCAGGCGCAATGAGGTATCGGGAGTAATTCCGCGCTTTCCCTGCACAATCTGACTCAGTCGGTTGGCCGGCACCCGGAGCTCTTTCGCGAGCCGGTTGATGCTCATCCTGAGCGGGTCGAGCAGATCCAATTTCAGAATCACTCCCGGATGCACTGGCGGCCGGTATTTGATTGCCTTGGTCATGTCTTTATCCTAATGGTAATCGGTAATTTCAACTTTGAAGGCATCGCCATCGCGCCATACGAAGCAGATTCGGTACTGGTCGTTGATCCGGATGCTGCGCTGTCCTGCGCGGTTACCCTTGAGCGCTTCCAGGCGATTGCCAGGGAAAATCGCCAGATCCGAATGCAAAAAAGCAGCGTGGAGTTGCGCGAGCTTTCTCTCAATGACCGGCGCAATTCGGTCGCAGCGTTTTGAATGACGTCCCTGAAAAATCAACTCAGCATCTCTGGATCGGAACGATCGAATCACCATCTCATGGTATGACGTTGTACGTAAAACGTCAAGAAAAGTATTTGGAGCAAGGCAGACTCCATTTTTCAAGGTGTTATCGAAAAATGCCTGCGACATTGCGATGATTAACAATCAAGAGGTGGTTTGGGCTGCAATGAACAGGCCAAATGCATATTACGTTAGATCTCTAAAGGAGCTGCGCAATCTCACGACAGCGATCGATTTTGGCCAGGTTTTTCGGATCCGACATCAGTGCGAAATAGATGATGCGGCCCATCGTCGTCTTGCCGGCCTCCATGAGTTGCAGGTATTTGCTCGACGCCGCGAGTTTCTTGAAGTTGGCGATCGATTGATCATAGGTAGCCAGCTTGTTGTCGGCGCCCGCCTTGAGTCCCAACACGGAATCGGGCGCCGGCACCGTGCCGGGGCCTGCAGACTGGACGGTGGAGCACAATAGGAGCACTGCAAGAACCAGTGTTGCCATTTTTCGCATCGCGATCTTTTTCTTGAAAGGTGTCTCCCGGCTTGGAGCGCGGCGACGCAAAAATAAATGCCATCGTAACTCGGCTAATGCAGGGAGACAACATCCAGTTATGCCGCCGTCCATCAACGCTTGGCTATTGGCTTTATTCACTGAAGGTTTCTCAATATCATCCGATAAATCACGCAGTGGCTCGCATTTGCGCTTTGCCGGCGGCTGGCTGGAATTCTCGGCCGCCAGGCGGTGCACAGCGGGGTGACCTGGCAAAAACGCTCGTCACCTGAAGCTACGTGAAGTATCGGCAATAAGCCCGGAGTCGAAACCCTGAAGTATAGGGAACCAAATGGTTGGCCTTATACCCGGAGGGTCGAGGCTGCTGTTGATCCTGCGGCGACCATTTTTAAGAACAGGCATCCTTGATTCCCGCAGGCACGACACTATCTTGTGGATTTCCAGCTGCGTGGACAGGGAGAAGGATTTATGAATTTCAAATCGATGCGGAGCCTTTCTTTAAAGATCGTGATTGCCGTTGCGATTGTGACGATTTTGGGTGTCTCGATTACGACCTTTCTACAAATACGCAGTAATGAGCAGGTGTTTGTCTCCAACCTGGAAAATGCGACGGCCGACGTCAACAGCACCGTCAGGGCGGCTCTCCTCAATTTCATGTTGAAGAACGATACAGAGAGCCTGGATCGAGTAGTGGAACAGACTGGAACCATAACCACCATCAAGCATGCCTATGTGACGGATGCCGCCGGCAAGATTACTCGTTCCTCTGGCAAAGCAATCGGCAACACCGTAGATGCAGCATTACTCTCCCGGGCGAAGAATACGAAAGGCGGAGTCTACGATCTTGTGGCTGCGGATGACGGGACCTCCTATGTCCTCAGCCTCTGTCCGATTCCAGCAGACAAAAAATGCCTGGATTGCCATTCGGACAAGAAGGAAGGCGAAACCCTGGGGTACATGGGAGTGGATGCCTGGGCTACAGGGGGTCTGGCACAGCTTGCCTCGGTGAGGAACGCTTCACTCATCATCAGCGTGATCATGATTCTGTCGACCGTCGTCGTCATATTCTACGCGGCGCGGTCGATTTTCCGTCCTCTGGTCAAGATTGCGAGCACGGCGGGCCAATTCGCGAAGGGGGACCTCAATCACGAGATTCAGCATCATTCCAAAGATGAAATCGGGATCCTCGCGGATTCCTTCCGCGAGTTGAAATCCTATGTGGAGGATGCGAGGAATGCAGCTGAGGCGCTTGGAAATGGCGACCTGACCGTTAATATTACACCCAGGTCGGATCAGGACGCTCTTTCCCGCAGCATCAAAAATGCAGTTTCAACGCAGCAGAAATTAATCGCTGAAACGGGCAAACTCACCCGCGCCGCGGTGGAAGGCCGCTTGTCAGCGCGCGCGGATGCCAGCCAGTTCAAGGGCAGCTACAAGGAACTGGTACAGGGAATGAACGATACCCTGGATGCCGTGATCAGCCCGGTCAATGAGGCGGCTGCAGTCCTGGAAAAACTGGCGGTAAAAGACCTCTGTGCTCGAGTGAAGGGGGACTACCGCGGGGATCTCGCGAAACTGAAGGATGCGCTGAATACCGCGGTTCAGAACCTGGATGACACGCTCAGCCAAGTGGCCCTCGGCGCCGAACAGGTGGCCTCGGCCTCCGGGCAAATCAGTTCCGGCAGCCAGTTTCTTTCTCAAGGCGCATCCGAACAGGCCAGCTCCCTGGAAGAAGTTGCCAGCAGCCTGCAGGAAATGTCCTCCATGACGAAACAGAATGCCGCCAATGCCAAGGAAGCCCGCAGCCTGTCGGATGGCGCTCGCGTGGTCGCAGAAAAAGGCATGGACGGCATGAAGCGCCTTTCCGAGGCCATCAACAAAATACATGCATCCTCCGACGCGACCGCGAAGATCGTCAAGACTATCGATGAGATTGCCTTTCAAACCAATCTCCTGGCCCTTAATGCGGCCGTGGAGGCGGCGCGGGCCGGTGATGCCGGCAAAGGGTTTGCCGTGGTTGCTGAAGAGGTCCGCAATCTCGCAATGCGCAGCGCCGAAGCGGCGAAGAACACCGCGATTCTCATCGAGGAATCGGTGAGCAATTCCGAGGGAGGCGTCGCCATCAACCAGGAAGTGCTCAAAAGCCTGGTCGAAATCAACGGGCAAGTGAAAAAAGTCAGCGAAGTCATGGCAGAAATCGCCGCCGCTTCCGAACAGCAGACCCAAGGCGTCGAACAGGTCAATGCCGCCATGGAGCGAATAAACCATGTCACCCAGCAGACGGCGGCGAATGCCGAGGAATCTGCCAGTGCGTCAGAAGAGCTCGCGAGCCAGGCTCAGGAAATGAAGAGTACGGTTCTGAGCTTCCAGATCAACGGCAGCCAGCAATCCAAAGGACACCAGGAAGTGGCGAAACCCCAGCAGGCTGTTGCCCAGCGGCGTGCCCGTGCATCTCAGAACAGGATCGAAGCGCCGGCAACCCAGACAACGCATGCTCGGCGGGATAATCGTGAAAAAGCTGCCAGGATGATTCCGTTCGATGATCTTCAAAAAGGCGTACTCGAGGAGTTTTAGAAGTCCAAGGAAACAATGATGGATGCCCTCCGGGAATAAACAGCCTTGGAGAGAGCTAAACTGGTGCAGATACAAAATTTGCCCTAAGGTATGGCGGCTCTTAGGCCGATTGGTCGTGACATGAATAAGCGAAGCCGGGTCCGGTTCATCAGCGATATATCCGTCAAGGTTACCTGTATGACCCCCCCAGGCACACCCATCAAGGGTAGGCTGGCCAACCTCTCGGCCCACGGTCTCAGCGTGATCCTGAGCCGTGAACTGCCCAGCGCCTCTGCCATTAAGGTCGAATGGGGAAGCTATGAATTCGTGGGTGAATTAATCTATTGCAGGCCACATGGAAATGAGTTTATCGCCGGATTGACTGTTGAAACTCCCGTCTATGACACAAAAAAGTCAACCACAACCAGCAAGAGCCTGATCTGAATCGATATTTCCCCGCTTGACAAACTCCCCGTCAAGCTCGTTCCGCACTGAAACTTTCTGATTACAGCTGGGTTATAGCCACAAGGAAACCATGTTTCCCCGGGCCGCAGTAGCGCTCGGATTTTAGCGGGACACCGTTTGGGCTTGCCTGGGAAGGTGATGTTCTGATATGCACTTTTCGAATCGAGATCCCTACCGGGAGACTGAAAACCTGAGACGCCCTTGGGCGGTTGGGCATGATTCGCTTCAAGGGCTCATTGATTCGAAGACCAAAAGAGAGACATAGCAAAGACAATTCACGGATTGAAGCGACGAGATGATGAAACCAATGATTTCGGCGGTTGTGCTCTTTGCCGCGTTGGCGGGGACGGCGGCATCGCAGGCCGGTCAAAGCCCGTTTGAAAGCCCGGCGACCTTGACGCCCCGAACTAAAATCGACGAACTGGTTTTGAACCGGCTCAAGCGATTAAACCTCCAGCCTGCCAATATCTGCTCGGACGCCGTGTTTGTGCGCCGCGCCTGCCTGGACGTGATCGGCACGCTGCCGACTGCTCAGGAAGCGAGAGATTTCCTGTCGGACCAGGATCCCAACAAACGCGCTGCTCTGATCGATCGCTTGCTGGAACGGGAAGAATTTGCCGATTACTGGGCGATGAAGTGGAGCGATCTGCTGCGCATCAAATCGGAATTTCCCATCAATCTTTGGCCCAATGCGGTGCAATCGTATTACCGCTGGATTCGAACCAGTCTCAAAAACAACTTACCTTATGACCGGTTTGTGCGGGAAATGCTGACTGCGAGCGGCAGCAATTTCCGCGTTCCTCAGGTCAACTTTTATCGTGCCGTTCAAAGCCGGGAGCCGCAGGCGATTGCCCAGACTGTTGCCTTGACCTTCATGGGGACACGGGCGGAGAAATGGCCGAAAGAACGGCTGGCAGGAATGGCGGCCTTCTTCTCGCAGATCGGCTACAAATCTACCACCGAATGGAAGGAGGAAATTGTCTCCCTCGATATCAGCAAGGCGGCCGCTGCAGCCGGCAAGCCGCCTGGGTGCGGTTTTTCCTGACGGCAAACCCGCTCGCATTTTGCCGAACCAGGATCCGCGGGAGGCCTTTGCGAACTGGCTCATTGCGCCGGAAAACCCATGGTTTGGGCGCAACATCGTGAATCGCGTCTGGTCGTGGCTGCTCGGGCGCGGCATCATCGACGAGCCGGACGACATCCGGCCGGACAACGCCGCCGAGCAATCCCGAACTGCTGGCGTTTCTGGAGCGGGAGCTGGTCGCGGCCCACTACGATCTGAAGCACGTTTATCGGCTGATTCTGAACTCGCAAACCTATCAGCTGTCCTCCATTCCCAAAACCGATCGGCCCGAAGGTCGCGCCAATTTTGCGTAGCTACCCGCTGCGCCGCCTTGATGCCGAAGTGCTGATTGACGCCATCTGCCAGATCACCGGCACGACGGAGCAGTACTCCAGCCCCATCCCGGAGCCCTTTACCTTCATCCCGGAGGACCAGCGCTCCATTGCGCTTGGGTGACGGCAGCATCACCAGCTCCTTCCTCGAAATGTTCGGTCGTGCGCCTCGAGATACCGGTCTGGAGTCTGAACGCAACAATCGCTCCACGGCCGAACAGAGGCTGCATATGCTCAATTCGAGCCATATTCAGCTCAAGATTCAGCAAAGCACGAAACTTCGAACCCTGGTTCAGCCCGGGGGCAATCCGCAGAGCGCCTATCGACGGGGTTTACCTCACAGTTCTTTCACGTTTGCCAACGGACGAGGAGATGAAGGTTGTGGGTGCATATTTCCAGAAAGTTACGGGCAACAAGTGGCCGGCGGTTGTCGACCTCGTCTGGGCTCTTATCAACACCTCGGAGTTCCTCCATCGGCACTGAAAGGCAGGTTGAGAAATGAGCGTGCGCAAAGACTCCACGGGCAGGTCACGAGGTTCGGATGCTATGAACCTTCTCTCCAGCCTGCACGGCATGCAGATATCGAGACGGGAGGCGATGCGCCTCGGCCTCTGGGGAGCGACTGGATTGCTCATGTCCGGCGGATCCCTGATGCCCGGGCGGGCTGCAGCAGCGCCGGGCAAGGCCAAGTCGGTGATCCAGATCTGGATGTGGGGGGGGCCGTCGCACCTGGATACCTTCGATCCCAAACCCGCGGCCGGCTATGATTACTGCGGGCCATTGGACAAGCCGATCCGCACCAATGTGGACGGGATCGTGATCGGCGAACTGCTTCCCCTGCTCGCGCAGCAGGCCGACAAGTACTCCATCATCCGCAGCATGACCCACGGCATCAACGCCCATGAAACAGCTTCGTATATGGTCCAAACCGGACGCAAACCCGGCGAACGGCTGGTCTATCCCTGCGTGGGCGCCGTGGTGTCTCTGTTCAGGGGCTACAATGCCGGATACAGTGGACTGATCCCACCCTACATGGTCCTGACCCAGCCCCAGGGACGCTTCTCCGAGGATGGATTTCTGGGACAGCGCTACAAGCCTTTTGCCACCGGGGGCGACCCGGCCCAGGCACGGTTTGCCGTGGAAGGCATCGTCGCTCAGGGCATCACCGACCAGCGGCAGCAGGACCGGCGTGAATTGCTCCACCAACTGGACACGCTGGGAAAGGCCATGAAAGACGATGCCGCCGTGAAGACTCTTGATCAGGCAGAGCAACAGGCCTATGAGCTGATCCTGGGCGACGGGGGCAAGGTGTTCGATCTTTCGCAGGAGAAGGACGAGATGAAAGATCGTTATGGCCGCAATACGTTCGGGCAATCCTGCCTGGTAGCGCGGCGGTTGGTGGAGAAAGGCGTTCCCTTATATCACCATCAACTATCAAGGCTGGGATACTCACCGGCAGCATTTTCAGATCATGCGCCAAAGATTGCCGCAGATGGATCGGGGCATGGCAACATTGCTCCAGGACTTGTCGGATCGCGGCCTGCTGGACAGCACGATCATCTGGTGGAGCGGGGAATTCGGCAGGACGCCCAAGGTGCAGTGGGAAGCGCCCTGGAATGGCGGGCGCGGGCATTACGGGCAGGTCTTCTCCGCTGTGGTCGCCGGCGGCGGATTCAAGGGCGGCCACGTGGTCGGGGCATCGGAGCGAACGAGGGGAAGATGTAAAGGACCGCCCGGTCTATCCGTGCGATCTCATCGGCAGCATGTATGAACTGCTCGGCATCGATACGGATGCAAAGCTGCCCAATCCGGAAGGTCTCGATATCCGCGTAACACCCACCGCGGCCGACGGCATCATCATGGGCGGGCGCCTGAAGGAAATCATGTAATTGGGAACTCGCGCCGGAGTTGGCTGCGCACATTTGGATCGAGAAGAATACAGAATAAAGAATCCAGAATACAGAATGCAGAAGGTGGAGCTGAAATTTCGGAATCGGGAAAAGAGTGCCATTTAAGGAAAGATCGCAGCAGATTTCTCAGGGCCGGCATTTATTCTGAATTCTGTATTCTGAATTCTATATTCTTCCTCACAGGAGGTACATGCGATGAAATCACTCACCGGATTGGCAATCTTCTCGCTGGCAACCTTCCTGGCGGCGGTCCCGGCCGTGCGCGCGCAGAATACTCCGCATATCGCCTATGTGCTTCCCGCCGGCGGGCAGCAGGGCACGACGGTCATGGTAAAGGTTGGGGGGCAGTTTTTGCCCAATGTCGCCGATGTCTACATCTCAGGCCGCGGCATTCAAGCCACGGTGGTGGAGTACGCCAGGCCCATGAACGGCAATCAGGCAACGGAGCTGAGGGACAGGATGCGGAGCTGCTGAAAAAGCCGGCGGACGCGGCGGTCCAGAAGGAAATCATCGATATCAGAACCAAACTGCTCATCTTCAACAATGAACGCACCATAGTCCGGTTCTTGCCGAAACCGTCACGCTGCAGTTCACGATCGCACCTGACGCCCAGCCCGGCGAGCGTGAATTGAGGCTGGCGACACCGCAGGGTCTGTCGAATCCGCTCGTTTTCTGCGTCGGCCAGCTTCCTGAATTTTCGAAAAGGAGTCGATCAACGTGATCGTTCCGCCCGGCGCCAATCAGCCGCAGATCACGCAGCCTCGCTACCGATATGAGCATCACGCTGCCGGCGACCGTGAACGGCCGGATCAAGCCCGGTCTGGCCAGGCCGGCAGATTCCGCCACGCCCGGGGCAGCAGTTCACGCCCGGCGATGCGGACCGGTATCGGTTCCAGGCGCACCAGGGCCAGCACCTGGTCATCGCCGCCAGTGCGCGGGAATTGATCCCCTATCTGGCCGACGCCGTTCCCGGCTGGTTTCAGGCGACTTTGGCGCTTTACGATGCGCAGGGCAATGAGCTGGCGTACGACGACGACTTCCGTTTCCATCCCGATCCGGTGCTCCATTACGAGGTTCCCCAAGGACGGCGAATACGTGATCGAGATCAAGGACGCCCTCTATCGCGGCCGCGAGGATTTCGTCTATCGCATCGCTGTTGGCGAGCTGCCGTTTGTGACCGAGCATCTTCCCGCTGGGCGGCCGGGCCGGCGCTCAGACCGTCGTCAAGCTCACGGGCTGGAACCTGCCGGTGGACAAGCTGACCATGGATGCCAAAGACAAAGGGCCGGGAATCTATCCGCTGTTCGTGCGCAAGGGGGAACTGGCTTCCAACCCGGTGCCTTTCATGGTGGACACGCTGCCGGAAGGCTTCGAAAAGGAACCGAACAACTCACCAAGGCAACGCGCAGCGGGTCAAGCTTCCCATCATCGATGAACGGGCGCATTGATCAGCCGGGCGACTGGGATGTGTTCAGTTTCGAAGGCCGCGCCGGCGAGACAGATCGTCGCGGAAGTTTATGCGCGCAGGCTCGATTCCCCGCTGGATTCCGTGCTCAGGCTGACCGATGCCACGGGCCGAGCAACTGGCGTTCAACGACGATCATGAAGACAAGGGATTCGGATTGGAAACGCATCACGCGGATTCCTATATCAACGCCACTCTGCCCGCGAACGGGACCTATTATCTTTATCTGGGCGACGCCCAGCAGAAAGGGGGCGGGGAATATGCCTACCGATTGCGCATCAGTGCGCCGCGGCCCGATTTCGATCTGCGAGCGGTTCCCTCCGCCATCAACGCCGGCGTCGGCCTGACGATTCCCATCACCGTCTACGCCCTGCGCAAAGATGGTTTTTCCGGTGACATCGCGCTGGTCTTGAAAGGGGCCCCAAGGGGATTCACGCTGAGCGGCGCCCTGGTGCCGGCCGGACAAGATCAGGTGCGGCTCACACTGACGATGCCGCCGATTCAGCAGAGTGAACCCATCAGCCTGGGAATGGAAGGCCGGGCGATCATCCAGGGACAGGAGGTCCGGCGTGCGGCAGTGCCGGCCGAAGACATGATGCAGGCTTTCGCCTACCGGCATCTCGTTCCTGAGGAAGATCTGAGAGTAGCCATCCGGCGCGGCGGCGCACCCCGCGCCCCGATCCGAATTGCCAGTGATCAGGCTGTGAAGCTCTTGACCGGTGAAGCCGCCAGGATACCGGTTCAGATCCAGCTGCCCCCAAATAATCCCTTCGAGAGGATCCTGCTCGAATTGAGTGAGCCGCCGGACGGAATCACGCTGCGCGAGATGCCGGCGATTCAGGAAATGACGGAAATTGTCGTGCAATGTGATCCGGCCAAGGCAAAGCCCGGCCTGAAAGGCAACCTGATCATCAATGTGTTCGGCGAGAGGCAGCCGCCGGCGGCTGCCGGGAAGGCTGCGGCCGCCCGGCAGCATATCTCGCTGGGCACCTTGCCGGCCATCCCATTCGAAATCATCAAGCGCCAGTAATTGACGGCGCATTTGCCCACTGTTGTCGGCAGAATGTTAAATCTGATCCTGAACCCCCAGAACTGAACCTATTCCGGCCCAGGAAGCATCTTTATTATTGAAGTCAGTGAAAGTCGCTGGTGGCGATGGTTACGCTGGCTTTGATTTAAAGGAGAAATGAAAATGAAACACCAGATTTTGTCAGTATGTCTAGCGATAACGGTCGGGCTGGTTTCCTTGCCGGCGGCGGCGGCGCCACGGCCGCAAGGTGAACCTGCCGCACAGGTTCAGCGGGGTGCGGCAGAGCCTGGTTCGGCACCTGTGCCCCCGACGTTGACGCTTCCCGTCGGGACCCTCATCACGGTGCGCACTACTCAAGGGCTGTCGAGCGATCGAAACCAGCCGGGAGATTCGTTTACGACAGTGCTCGAGCAACCGCTTGTCGCTCAGGGCTGGGTCGCATCCCATCGCGGCCAGACGGTGATGGGTCGCGTAGCAGCTGCCCAGAAAGCGGGCCGGGCATCCGGAGTATCGCAGCTTGCCATCGAACTCAGCGAGTTAACGATGGTGGATGGCCAGCAGGTGCCGATTCGAACCCAATTAATTCAGACCTCGGCGGGGACATCGCGGGCGCAGGATGCCGGTGCCATTGGCGCAACAACCGGCATCGGTGCCGCGATTGGGGCTGCCGCAAGTGGCGGCGAGGGGGCTGCCATCGGCGCTGCGGCCGGAGCCGCCGCCGGCATAGCCGGAGTTCTGACCATGCGCGGACGGCCGACCGAGATTCCTCCGGAATCGCTCATGACCTTCCGCCTCGAGAATGCAGTCACCATTGACACACACCAGAGCCGGCAAGCGTTCCTGCCGGTCACTTTACAGGATTACGCAGGCAGCGGCTCACCCCGCACGGCAGAGCGATATACACCGCGTGTTTATCAGGCGCCGCCGGGCTATTATTACCCGCCCTACGATTACTGTTACGGCTGCTACCCGGGCCCATACCTTGGCTACTACGGTGCTTTCGGTTTTGGCTATGGACCCAGGATATATGTGGCCCCCAGAGTTTTTATCGGACCGCGCCTTGGCCGGCGCCGATAGAGCGGGTGTCAAATCAAGCCTCCTCCGTGACAGTCGCTGACGTCTTGGCGGTTTAAAGGGCAAACGCCAGAACGTTCAGCCTCGAGGTCACTGGCATCCGCGTTACCATGACCCTGGAGTCGGATCACATCTGGCTCTCGCATATCTTAAACTTATCCTCTGTTTCGCGTCCGATCCCCACATCACAATTCCCGTAGATCGCCCTTTGCTGTTTCAGTTCGTCCAAGGCGTGAAGAACGTCGGGGGATATCTGTCCGGGAGGATCCGCTGCAAAAGCGGTCTGCGGCAAAGGGGCGAATGGGTGGACGTGAATGCGGGCACCCTCGCGCGACAGCTCCTTGAGAACTGCGATCGTCGCGCGCGCATCCGCCACGCTTTCTCCCGGCAGGCCGACAATAAAATCGACAATGACTTTGTAGCCGAATTTGCGTGCCAGAGAAACTGCGGTCAACACATCTTGGACCGTGTGCGATCGATGGCAAATCTCCAGCATGCGCTGGCTGCCGGACTGCGCGCCGATCACAATCTCATCGTTGTCCGCGAACCTGCGCACCAATTCGAGCGTCTCGGGAGTCACATGTTCAGGCCTTACCTCAGACGGGAAATAGCCGAAGATGATGCGACCACGGGAACTCACGGTCTCACGAAGCGCAGTCAGCAAATCGCGCATGGCCGCCAGGTTGAGTTGGCGCCCGTCCGGTGATCCATAGGAAAATGCGTTGGGGGATAACAGACGCACGACTTTGCGGCTTCTTGAACTGAGGCTCGCCGCCTGGCGGACGATCGCGGCTATGCTGCGATGGCGGGGCTGAACGCCGAAGATATGGGAAGTCTGGCAGAAGCTGCAGGCAAAGGGGCAGCCGCGCGTAATTTCGATCGGGCCAAACATCCCCCGCTTGGGCGCGAACGAGGGGAATGCATCGATGTCGACCGCATCGGTGCGCGGATTGATAACCACCCCGTCCCGGTCGCGAAACGCGATGCCGGCGATATCCCGAAACTCCTGCCCTGCGGCAAGTCGCTTGAGCACCTTTGGAAAACTCACCTCTGCCTCGCCGCGGAAAACGATATCCACACCGGAACTGAGCGTATCGCGGACGTTCGCGGTGGCATGCGGCCCACCCGCAATGACGGTGAGCCCACGCTCATGACACGATCGGAGTTCCTGGACCAGGCGCTGAATTTGCTCGAATTGCATGGTAAGGATGGATAGACAGATGATGGTCTGCTTGTGGCTATGCAGATTTGCAGCTGCCGCAGTTTTGAGTTCCTGCGGTGTCCTGGCCAAATGGATTGGCCACCCCTCAAAATCCGGATGGTCGTCAATCACTCCGGCGAGTGCATTGAAACTGTATTTGTTGAAAGAATGATAATAAAAAACCAGTGGGATCCTGCCGGGGAAAGCCTTTGTAAGCATGGGCGCGGGAAGGAAAGGGAAAGGGGTCAGGTCTGGATAATTTCATTTTTGCCGCGGCAAATTTGAAATTATCCAGACCTGACCCCCGGGTTTTATTTGATCGGTGCGGGAACGTTCAGGGTGATATTGTATTTTTTGAGCGTATCGCTCATTGCCGTCCCTTTTGCCAGGAAAGCATTGGCTTCGAGAAGGGCTTTAGGGAATGCCAGCTTGAGATCATTGTACTGCTTCAGGTTTGTGTCACTCGGCAGCTCCCAGAAAGACATGATCTGGCCCTTCAGGTAACCGGCCAGGTTGACATATCCTTGACCCCGGCCTCCGCCCCCGAAGCCAGCCTGCGGCGGATTGGCACCACCAGTGTTTTCCACGCTGGCCGCCGCGCCAGCAGCTGCTGCACCACCAGCCGCTGCGGCACCGCCGCCGGCTGGAGCTGCGCCACCACCACCACCACCACCACCACCTCCACGGCCGCCACCGCCTGCAGCTTGCGGAAGGCCGATTTTGACGCGAATGGCTTCAAACTCCTTATTGAAGGCCTCGAATTGAGTTTTCACGGCTGCCGGCATGGTTGATTCCTTAACCTTGGCCGCGACATCGTTCATTTGTGTGTAGATCGAATTGAGCGCCTGCTGCACCGGAGTGCCCTTGCGCTGCATGTCATGCAGGTCCACCAGGATGTCGTTATAGCGTTTGCGCTGCAGATCATTCAGCTGCGTTTCGGGATCCGCAACAACCTTGATGGGCTTGGATTCGATCGTTTTGCCATCGACGATCAGGGACACATTGTAGGTGCCCGGCAGGACGTAGGGGCCGGCATTACCACCGCCGCCACCGAAACCGCCTCCACCTCCACCTCCACCTCCACCACCCCGGCCGCCGCCTGCGCCCCCGCCTCCGCATGGATTCGCCGGCATATACCCTGGTTCCGGTTGCGCCTGAGGTATGCCCGCAATGACCGGGCCGCGTCCGCCGGCTCCCCCGGCACGTCCGCCGGCCGGAGTTCCTGGCAGCTCCTGCGCCACGGCCGCCAGGTTGCCCCGCGGCAGCGGCAGGGGCAGTGGCCGGAATCGGCTCAACGCGCATATCCCAGCAACCGGTTTGAATGCCGGCCTGCAGTTTGTTGGCAGCCAAGGTCAGCTCGCGCACGTCCTTTCCCAATCCATCGGTGATCTTCAGTTTCAACTCTTTTGCGGGAGTCTTCAAATAATATTGGATCATCGCCTCGTAGGGAGGATTCTCACCCAGGAAGTACTGATGCCCCCAGAACTCCTGGTTCTGGTCGTTCATGGACTTCCATTGCAGGGCAGGTCCGATAGAAAAGAGTTTTGCCTCTGCGGCAGCGCTCTGGCTGGCAGCGTATTCCTGAATGGGTTCCAGGTGATCCAGGATCCATAACGCGCGGCCGTGGGTTGCCACGAGCATCGCATTGTCGCGCGGATGCAGTGTGATCTCATCCACGCGCACGGTCGGCAGGTTGGCTTGGAGGCGCGCCCAGCTCTTGCCGCGATCCAGCGTGAGGAAAATGCCGGTTTCTGCGCCGATGTAGAGCACATCCGGATTGCGCTGGTCTTCCGTCATCGTCTTGACCGCCTCACCCTTGAGGTTGGCGTTCAGAGAACGGAATGTGGCGCCGTAGTCGTTGCTGACCCACATGTAGGTGTTGTAATCGTTCAGCCGGTGCGCATCCACGGTCACATATACTGTTCCTGCGTCATAACGCGACGGCACGACCTCCGACACCCAGGCGCCTTTTGGGAAGCCCGGGATCTTGTCGGTAATGTTCTGCCAGGTCTTGCCACCGTCCTTCGTGGCGCTCACAACGCCGTCATCTGTGCCCGTGTAAAAGATGCCGGGCTGCTTTGGTGATTCGGCGAGTGAAATGATGGTCGGCCAGCTTGCAATGCCGTCATTCCTGGAAATGCGGACCTCACTATCCTTGACCCCCATGATTATCGAGTTGTTACGATCGGCGTTGGTTGTGAGGTCGGGGCTAAGGATTGTCCAGGTGTCGCCACGATCACTCGATTTGAATACATACTGTGCAGCCGTGTAGAGAATCCCCGGATCGTGCGGCGAAAAGATGATGGGTGTGTCCCAGTTCCAGCGGTAACGCACATTGGCGGCCGGTGGCGGGGTGACGTTATCCGGGCTCGGGCGGATACTCTTCGAGTCGCCGGTCACGCGGTTTTTCCGCGTCATGTTGCCATCCTGCGATTCCGTGTACACGATGCGCCAATCGCGCTGGTCGATGAGAGTAACGAAGCCGTCCCCGCCCTGAACCGTCTGCCACTGGCTGTTGCTGATTCCGGCGCGGAAGCGCACCGCACTCGGGCCGCACCAGTCGTAATTATCCTGCAGCCCGCCGCAGACGTTGAAGGGATACTGCATGTCGTAGCCAACATGATAGAAGAGTCCGAGGGGGAGATTCGGCAGAAACTGCCATGTGCGGCTCCCGTCGTATGACACCGAAACGCCACCGTCATCGCCGAGCAGGATGTGGTTCGAGTTAGCCGGATCGATCCAGATGGCATGAACGTCGGCGTGCGTCGCCTGCGCTGCGTTTGTTTCGACGGTCTTGCCGCCGTCGATGGTCATTTGCAAACCGACGCCGCCCATCAGGACGCGATCAGGGTTGTTGGGATCAATGCGGACTTGGGAAAAGTACATCGGGCGCGGATTCACCGAGCTTACTTTCTGCCACGATGCGCCGCCATCGTCGGAACGGTACAGGCCGCTTTCCCCGCCCCCAGCTCCACCGCCGAACCCCCCGCCGCCCCCACCGCCGCCGCCTCGCCCACCCGCAGCTGCGGCCGGACTCTCGGCTTCGATCGAGGCGTACAGGATATTCGGGCTCTTGCGGTAGATATCGAGACCGATGCGGCCGAGCGCACCCTTGGGCAGGCCGACGGTGAGGCGAGTCCACTTTTCGCCGCCATCCGTCGATTTCCAAATGCCGCTGCCGGGGCCGCCGCCGTTG
The DNA here is from genome assembly GCA_963739235.1 of Terriglobia bacterium. GTDB lineage: Bacteria > Acidobacteriota > UBA6911 > UBA6911 > UBA6911 > JAFNAG01. The sequence goes on from CAVTZY010000028.1 coordinate 114,278, forward strand.
AAGCAGCACTGGGAGCGCTGCCTCTGCCATGTGGAGGCATACAGAATCTTGTTGTTGGTCGCATCCATGGCCAGATCGTTCGCGCCCGTGTCGTCGTCAACCTTCAGCACCTGCTTCCAGGTTGCGCCGCCGTCGCTGGTCTTGAAGACGCCGCGATCGCCGCCCGGTCCGAAAAGCGAACCCTGCGCCGCGACCAGAACCACATTGTTGTCGTTCGGATCGATCACAATGCGATTGATGTGGTACGACGCGCGCAGGCCCATGTTCTTGAAGGTCTTGCCTCCATCGGTGGATTTGTAGACACCGTCGCCCCATGAGATGCTCTGTCGAGCATTGCCCTCACCGCCACCGAGCCACAGGAGGTCGGGATTCGATTGCGAGACGGTTACGTCTCCTACCGACATCAGGCCCATGTCCTGAAATTGAGGCGTGTAGGTGAGCCCATTATTCACGGTTTTCCACAATCCGCCGTGCGCCGAACCGACGTAATAGACATTTGGATTCGGCTCATACACGGCGAAGTCCGAAATTCGGCCAGACATGGATGCCGGCCCGATGGATCGAAAATGCAACTGCTCAAACTGCGTGGCGACAGGTGCTCCGCCCGGAGTTTGGCTAAGAAGTATATGGCCGGCAGCGGCGAGCACAATCACCGCGCCGATCAGCAGAAGTCGTAAATGCCTCGACATGGAGCCTCCAACGACAATAAGTGGTTGTTGTCAGTTTCCTGGTGCGATGAGGATAGCATCGCTTGTTCCGGAAATCATCCAGAATCAAAACACGCCGTATCAGCCCTCATTTTTCCAGTCCGGGCCGAGTTCTTTCAGCCAGGATTCGAAAAACACCCGGATTAACTGGCCGCGATCGGTCGAGGCAGGCGTCATGCGCAACCGCTGTTTTGCTTCTCCGCGGATCATGGCCTCGAAGCCGGCAGCTTCCTTTCCGAAACTCCCGGTGTATGTGACACGAAGCGTGCCGTTCCCTTTGTCCAACCAGTCACGAAAAACCTCGGGATTTCGATAGTGCGCCTCAAATAGGAATACATCGGTAATGTGAACCTCCAGGCCGCCCCGCTTGAGCGCGAATGCTGCGGGATGGTATCCAAAGCCGTCGGCGCTGATGAGCAGGTGGTGGAGACGGGTGGTCTCGATGACCTTCTCGCTCTTCATGGTTGCGAGCATATCGTCGATGAGGCGCTTCAGGCCACCACTTTCCGTCATCTTTCCGCCGAAGGCATCGCGCGCGCGATAAGGGCCCTGAGGCAGCACCAGGATGGCATTCGTCTTTTGGGCGACCATCGCCACCGGCATCCGGTCTTGTTCCAGTGACGTCATGTTGTCGCTCATTTCGCCATGAAAATGGACAATCACATTCGTTCCCTCGTCGGTTTCCCGGAAGGTATTCGGAACAACCACCACAATGCTGTTGTCATCGTAGTGGGGATGGTAAGGGTAAAACGTGCCGCCGGACGCCTTGAATCCCCTTTTCCTTTGCTTCTGAGGAAAGGGGGCGGCGTCGGAGCGGTAGATACCCCAGCGGCCGTCCGGGAAACTGTTCCAGTCGACATTGTTCAGCGGGACCTTGCGTTCCTGGTAGCCGGAGCTGCCCGTGAAATGGTTCCAGACGGCACGCGCGACCATGGAGCCGAGGAGAATCCCCCCGTTTTCAATATCTCCGCGATGATCGGGATGCTTGTCGACAAAAATGGCGAGCGCGATATTGGCTTTGTCGGAGAGGATCAAGGCAACGTCAACCTTGGTCTCATTGACCGAGCCTGTTTTATTGGCTACGTCGAGGAATTGGCAGTCTTCTTCCGGGAGATAGCGAGGGATCATCTCCCGATAAAACTGGCTTTTCAAAATGCCGACCATTGCATCGCAGGAGGCGGGAGCAAGCAGGGTCTTCGAGTAGAGAGCTGTAAGCAGGGCGACCATGTCTTCCGGTGTCGAGACTCCCACGCCGTAGCGTATGGCCTCAGGCGTGCGCTGCTTGGTTTCGAACGAAAAAAGGCGATTCAACAGCCGGGTGTTCTTGAGCCCTTTTCGTGCCATGAATTCATTGACGACGTCGAGACGCTCCTGGTGAGTTGGCGCAAGCCGGTCGAGGACGAGGTTGGTCGCGGTGTTATCGCTTTGGGTGATCATGAGCTTGACTGCGTCGAGCAGAGTGATCCGGTCTCCGTCCGAGAGCAGTTGCAGAATCCCCGACCCGGGCTTCATATCCGCCTTGGTCAATGTGATCGTTTCATTCGGGTCGATTTTCTTCTCATCCGCAAGTTGGAAGAAGGTCGCCAGTACAGGCAGCTTGATGACGCTCGCGGTGGGGAAGCGTTCGGAAGCATTGTAGCTGACGGTTTCTCCGGTGTTGAGATTCCTGGCCATGAATCCCAGGTGGCCGCCGTACCTGGCCTCGAGCCGGATGGTTTCCTGAATCAGCTTTTCCTGCGTGCCTGGTGCCCCTTTGCCTGCCGCCGGAAGGGCACAGAGTAGCGCTAGGAATAATAGGTAATTTTTTTTCATGCCTCTGATCATACTTCACCCTTGCAGCCCGAGAACGACTTTCTTCAGGTACTTTATTGATGCAGGGGAATGTCAGAGCGGTTAGAGTAGGACCGCGCCGATAGCGGCGAAGCCGGGCACTGTGCCTTCGTGCCAGGCGACCGACACGGCTTTGCGGATTTGCGCATTTGTGATGCAAATAGCCGAGGATGAGCAGTCGCAATTCTTCCTGCCGCGGGAGGGTACGGATATGACCAGGACATTTATAGTTGCAGTGGTTGTTTCGAGCCTTATGTTTTTGGTCCCGGGCGCGGCCCAGGAATCGGGTCGGAACGTAGCGATTATCAACGCGGACCAGGGCCGCCTCACGATCAGCAAGCACATCTACGGGCATTTCGCCGAGCATCTCGGCAGCTGCATCTACGGCGGTATTTGGGTGGGGGAAAACTCCGCCATCCCTAACGTCAGGGGCATGCGCAAGGATGTCATCGCGGCGCTCCGCCAGATTCAGATCCCGAACCTGCGCTGGCCCGGCGGTTGTTTCGCCGACACCTACCATTGGATGGACGGCATTGGCCCGCGTGAGAAGCGGCCCAGCATCGTCAACACCAACTGGGGCGGGGTCACCGAGGACAATCAGTTCGGCACCCATGAGTTCATGGATTTCTGTGAACTGATCGGGGCAGAACCTTATATCACTGGCAACGTCGGCAGCGGCACCGTGCGCGAGATGGAGCAGTGGGTGCAATACCTGACGCACGATGGCAGAAGCCCGATGGCGGATCTGCGCCGCGCCAACGGCCGCGAAAAGCCCTGGCGCGTCAACTTCTGGGGACTGGGCAATGAAACCTGGGGCTGCGGCGGCAGCATGCGCCCCGAGTACTACTCCGATGTCCTGCGGCAATTCCAGAGTTATCTCTACAACTTTGGCGATAACAGGCTGTTTAAAATCGCCTGCGGCGCCAGCGACGCCAACTACGGGTGGACCGACGTGCTCATGCGCGAAGCTGGATCGGTAATCCATGGATTGAGCCTGCACTACTACACGGTGGACTGGGCGAACAAGGGCTCGGCCACTCAGTTCACGGAAAGAGAATGGTTCAAAGTCCTCAAGAAGACGCTGGCCATGAGCGAGTTGATCGACCGGCACACGACGGTCATGGATAAATACGATCCCAGGAAGCGTGTCGCCTTGATCGTCGATGAATGGGGAACCTGGTACGACGTCGAGCCCGGCACAAATCCGGGCTTCCTCTACCAGCAGAACACGCTGCGCGACGCCCTGGTTGCCGGAATCAATCTGAACATCTTCAACAATCACTGCGAGCGCGTGCGCATGGCCAACATCGCCCAGACCATCAACGTGCTGCAGGCCGTAATTCTGACCAAAGACGACAAGATGGTCCTGACGCCGACCTACCATGTGTATGACATGTATAAAGTGCACCAGGATGCTACCCTGTTGCCTCTCGATTTGAAGTCCGCCGACTATGCTTTCGAAAAGGACCGGATCCCCGCGGTAAGCATGTCGGCGTCGAAGGACAAGGCCGGCAGGGTCCATGTCACGCTCTGCAATCTGGATCCCCAGAACACGAACACGGTGACGGTGGATCTGCGCGGCGCAAGGCCCGCGAAAGTGACCGGCCGTATCCTGACCGCCGATGCCATGAATATTCACAACACATTCGACAAGCCCGATGCCGTTAAGCCTGTTGACTTCTCGGGCGCCAGGCTTACCGCGAACGGTTTTGAGGTCCGGCTGCCATCCAAGTCGGTGGTTGTCCTTGAATTGCAGTAATCGCGGCGGTCAGGATTGCAGCAGCCGTGCTGATATAAAACCATCCCCTCCGGGCACGATCTTGCGCGCGGGCCATAGGTGCGGGACATGCTTAGTCGGGCTTCTGCGCCCACAAAAGTTCATGCTTTGAGACTATGGATCCGATGTAGAATGGCGCCGGGTTGAGCTCATCCGAGACAAACGATTAGGTTTTGATATGTCAAACAAAATCAGTTACAAGCTCATTGCTGCGGTTGGCGGTGTAACGCTGGTCATTATCGGTATCTTCTCCTATGTGATCCTGAGCGCCCACCAGGAGCAGCTCATAAGCGAGCTGGCCCGCAATGCGGATCAGCTCAGCGAGACGGTAAAAAGCAGCACGCGTTACGACATGCTGACGGATCAACCAAACAGGGTGGATCGCATCATCACTACCATCGGCAAGCAGGACGGCATCCAGAAGGTGCGTATCTTCAATAAGGACGGCGTCATCCAGGTATCCACCGATCCCGCCGATGTAGGCAAGAAGGTGGATCTGAAAGCGGAAGAGTGCTATGCGTGTCATGCGGCGAATCAACCGCTGGAACGACTGGAGATCCCCAACCGAACCCGCATCTTTCCACCGCCCGGCCGCGATCGCATCTTGAGTATCATCAATCCCATCTACAACGAGCCGAGCTGCTGGCAAAGCGAATGCCACGCGCACGAACCGACGAAAAAGGTCTTGGGGGTATTGGACATCTCAATGTCGTTAGGAAAAGTGGATAGCGAAATGTATGAAGGCCAGCAGCGCCTGCTGCTGTTAGGTGTGGTCGCCGTTGCCGCCGTGAGTTTGATGATCTATCTGCTGGTCAATCGGATCGTGCTGAAACCAGTACATGAAATCGTGGCGGCTACACGCAAAGTTGCAGCTGGCGACCTCAACTATAAGATTGCCCGAGCCAAGCGGGACGAGATCGGCATGCTTGCCAACTCCTTCAATGAGATGACGCAAAAGCTTTCCGAAGCGCAACGTCAGATCTATCAGTCCCAGAAACTAGCGGCGGTGGGTCAACTGGCTGCCGGGGTGGCCCATGAAATCAATAACCCGCTCACCGGTGTGCTTAGCTACAGCAGTTTTTTGCTCAAGCGCGCCGAAGACAAACCGGAATTCAAGGAAGATCTGGAAGTGATTGTGCGCGAAACCAAGCGTTGTCGCGGGATCGTGAAAGGGCTGCTGGACTTCTCGCGCCAATCGCCCCCCGAAATGCACGAGAGCGACATTAACGAGATCCTCGAGCGTGCGGTCCGGATTGTGCAAGCCCAGCTTGAGGAGCATCACATCCAGTTGGACATGAACCTGCGCCCCGGTCTCCCCAAAGTCCAGGCAGACGCCAACCAAATCCAACAGGTACTCGTGAATTTGCTGCTGAACGCCAACGACGCCATGGGCGAAGGCGGTGGTACCATTGGCGTGACCACTAATTTCGCGGATACCAGCACGGCGCCCGCGCAGGAAAAGGCGCTCGAAATCATGATAAGCGACACCGGTTGTGGCATACCGGCGGCTGACCTGCCGAAGATTTTTGATCCCTTTTTCTCTACGAAGGGGCCGAAGGGCACCGGGCTGGGGCTTGCCGTGGCGTGGGGCATTATTGGAAAGCACAACGGACGGATCGAAGTGGAAAGTGAAGTGGGTAAGGGCACAACCTTTCGGATTCTACTGCCGTTGAGTTAGCGTGGTTGGATCCTGCCCAAGGCTTGTGCTGAGCGCTCATTCGTCATGCTCGTTTGAGCATGACGATTGGCCTGTTCAAATCGAGGTTATGCGCATATTATCAGTGGCCGGTAATTCCCGGGCTTCATAATAATCGAAAAGAGGGCATATGGTTCCTTTACTCGTTGTGTCGATGATTCTGGCATTTATCGTTATCGATTTGTCGATCCGGATGGTATCGAGGCGATTGCGCGAAACCAAAGAGCGCAAAGAACGCCTGGCCGCCCTGGATATCGGCCTGCGTCTTGATTTCACACACGAGGCAAAGTCGCTCAAACGGGTCGACGTCGCCAAGCCGCGTGCACGCATTCTTGCCGTGGATGATGAAGCGATCGTGCTCGACAGTTTCCGGAAGATCCTGGTCGAAGCAGGCTATGCAATTGATACGGTTGAAAGCGGGCGTGAAGCGCTGGGCCTGGTCCAGAGAAACAAATATGACTTTGTCTTCACCGATTTGAAAATGCCCGAAATGGACGGCCTGGATGTAGTGAAAGGGGTGAAGCATTTCAGTTCGGAATCCGACGTAATCGTGATTACCGGGTATGCCACGATCGAATCCGCGGTGAATGCGATGAAATTCGGCGCCATGGACTATGTGCAAAAGCCCTTTACTGAGGATGAATTGGTGGAGTTCACCAAGAAATGCCTGATACGCCGGCAAGACCACATGCAGAAGCAGATCTCGTCCACCGTGCGTGTCGTTGCAACGGAAAGGCCGCGCGCCCACGAGTTCGGCCTGCCGGGCGGGGTGTTCATTTCCGCCGGGCATGTGTGGGCCAGCGTCACGGTGCCGGGCATGGTGCGTCTGGGCATGGACGATTTCGCCCGCAAGATGATCGGCAGCATCGACGGCATCGAATTGCCTGCCAAGGGTGCGACGCTGAAAAAGGGCGATCGGCTCTTCGACATCCGGCAGGGCGGACGTGTCGTCTCTTTTTATGCGCCGGTTTCGGGGGTCGTGCAGGATCTCAACGTCGAATTGCCCCAGCACCTGGACTGGCTGGCACGGCATCCGTATGAAAAAGGCTGGGTCTGCTCGATGAAGCCCGAGCATCTGTCCAATGAACTGGAGCAGATGAAAATCGGCGAAAAGGCGGCAGCGTGGTATCAAACCGAGATTGTGCGCCTGCAGGAAATGCTGGCGCCTGCGCCCGGCGATGCCTCTATCGGCTCCTTGACCAGCCAACTGGTGGAAGGCCAGCTGGAGGAGGTGGATGACAGTTTGTGGGCAAAATTTGAGAAGTCATTTTTGCATGCGTAACTTGTTGAAATAATTAGTTTGTGCTGATAGATTTGACCTTCCCATCGACGATCATTTCCGTCGGTTCTTATATTGCAGTTGCTCGGGTAATGGACTCTTACGTTGAATTTGTCCCTGAGAGACGATGCGAGGGCGCGGTCTGGGTGGTGCCGTTCGGCATGATTGTATCTTTCTAGGTTAGGTGCAATTCATTCCCGCCCCATTCCCGCCGTTTCCAGGTGGGTAAGTCGGCATGAAGTGGAGAATGACAGGGTCTTTGTGGGAATTCCCCACATCTGCCTCATTGCGCTTGTGCCTGTTTTTTTTCCTCTCCTTTCCATCCTCTTTTTTTAATAACTCTGCCAGGCCATTGTAGGTGATGGGTATGAAAAACAAGTTGAACCGACGGGCGCTCCTTAAGCTGGGTCTTGCGGCGACCGCGTGTGCCACGACATCTTCCCTGGCGCCTGGGGCAACGCAGGCATCGGAGGAGACGCCGACGCCCTCCCCTGATTATATGGGGGTTCTCGTGGACACCACGCTCTGCATCGGGTGCCGGAAGTGCGAGGAGGCCTGCAATCGCAGGAATCACCTTCCGCGCACCGCCGAATCATTTTCCGACCGGGACGTCCTCCGCTCTTTCCGCCGTCCCACCGAAACCGCATTCACCGTCGTGAACCAGTTCCCAGGGCAGTCCCTCTCCGGACCAGGCCCGATGTGCCCCAGACCTATGCAAGGCGCAGTGCATGCACTGCCTGATCCCCTCCTGCGTTTCGGCCTGCATCGTCGGCGCGCTGACCAAGTCTGCCGGACGGGGCCGTGGTCTACAATCCCACCATCTGCATCGGCTGCCGCTATTGCCAGGTTGCCTGCCCCTTCCAGGTCCCGGCGTACGAGTTCAACGAGCCGCTCACGCCGCGCGTGCGCAAGTGCGAGTTCTGCACTGACCGCGCCAAGGGAACCGGGGCCAATCCCGCGTGTGCCGCTTCCTGTCCGACCGAGGCGCTGGTCTTCGGCCGCCGGGCGGAATTGCTTGCCATGGCAAAGAACCGCCTGCAAGCGGCGCCCGGACCGCTACGTCAACAGGTCTATGGCGAAACGGAAGTGGGCGGGACTTCCTGGCTGTACCTGACCGGCCGGCCCGTGCAGGAGGTCGGCCTGCTGAATCTGCCGGCCATGGCGCCGCCGCTGCGGACCGAGGCCATCCAGCACGGCATCTTCAAGTACGGCATCATCCCGATCGCATTCTACGGCCTGCTGGCCGGCATCATGTGGCGCGACCACATCAGGCACCATTGATCATGGTCCCGACGCCGGAGGACGGCCGACGGCGGCATCTGCATCCATGGTGCTGAAGGAGGTGCGCAATGACCCCTCCAATGCACAACGACCATCCGCATCGGGTCACGAAACCGTTCTTCACTTTCGGCACGCTGACGCTCCTGATCTTCATGGGCGTCGGCTTCGCCTTCGGCATCACGCGCATGCTGCTGGGGTTGGGCACGGTGACCAACCTGGACAACCACAATCCCTGGGGCATCTGGATCTCCTTCGACGTGGCGTGCGGCGTGGCGCTGGCTGCCGGCGGGTTCACCACGGCCGCCCTGGTCGATATTTTCGGCCGCAAAAAGTACCAGGCCCTGCTCCGCCCCGCCATCCTCACGGCGTTCCTCGGCTACCTCTGGGTGGCCATCGCGCTGAGCTTCGACCTGGGCCGCTACTGGAACATCTGGCGGCCGATCTTCAACTGGCAGGGCAACTCGGTGCTCTTCGAAGTCGGCATGTGCGTTACCGTCTACCTCATCGTGCTGGGCGTGGAGATGAGCCCGTCCATCCTGGAAGGGCTGAAGGCCAGGGTCGATCTGATAGCGAGTGGGGAGCCGCACTGCTGCGCAGGGTCGAGAAGCCGATCCTGGCGCTCTACGCCGTGGTCAGGATCATCCTGCCGATGTTCATCGTGGCCGGCGTGGTGCTGTCCTTCATGCACCAGTCGTCGCTGGGAGCGCTGATGCTGATTGCGCCCACCAAGCTGAGTCCGCTGTGGGACACGCCGATTCTTCCCGTCCTGTTCCTGCTGTCGGCGATCATGGTGGGATTCCCGATGGTGATCCTGGAATCCATCTACGCCAACATCAGTTTCGGCCGCAACCCGGAGATGGACCTGCTGACGCCCCTGGCCCGCATGATCCCCTGGTTTCTCGGCGTCTATGGCGCCGTCAAGATCGGCGACCTCATCGTCCGGCACAGTCAACTGGATTTCCTCGAGCACCCGGCGGCCACGATTTCGCTGGTGGTCGAGATTCTGCTGGGCGTCGTCGCGCCGTTCCTGCTGTTCCTCAACAAGGCGGTGCGGCGATCCGATGGGATGGCTGTTCTTCACCGTCTCGCTGATCATCTTCGGCGTGGTGCTGAACCGGATCAACGTCTTCCTGGTCGGCTACAATCCGCCGTACTCGACCAAGGCCTACTTCCCGTCGATCGGCGAGATCGCGATGACGATCGCGATCGTCTCGAGCATCCTGTTCTGCTACCGCTTCTTCGTGACGTTTTTCCCGATTCTGCCGGGCTACGTGCCGGCCACGGAGATGCAGCTCGCCCGCATGCGCGAGGAGCGGGAGAAGACCGTCAATCCGTTCTGGACCTGGGTGATCCGCGGGGCCGCGATCGCCTGCCTGCTGGCGTTCATCGGCTTGTACAGCCTCGTACACATCGAAGCCATCCAGGCTTCCGTGCGCACTGTCGAGGAGGTCGAAGCGCGTGCAGGCGCAGATCGGTCGCTCCTACCATGGCGACGCCGGGATCGTCCTATCCCCAGCGCCCCGTCGCCTATAAGAACTTTTATCTGCTGGACAGCCCCGTGCTTAAAGCCAAGGCGGACGACTACGAGCCGGTCGGCTTCTCCCACCGGATTCACGACGAGCTGGTGGGCGGCGACTGCGGGGTCTGCCACCACCGCTATTCAAGGGACGAGAAAGACCGCGTGGGGGAGGACATCAAGGCCATCCATGCGGCCATGGACATCAAGCTGGGCGGGCCCTGTTCATCCTGCCACGACGACATGGCAAGCAATCCGCCGCAGAGCTGCAACCGCTGCCACGGGCTGCCCAATGAAGCCGGACGATCCCGCCCGGATCGGGCTCAAGGGCGCGTACCACCGCCAGTGCATCGGCTGCCACGAGCGCCAGCTCAAGCCGGCGTCTGCACCCACGGAATGTTCCGCCTGCCATCATCCCTGGACGCCGGACCACTCCATCCTGGTGTCCCTCAAGGACAAGCCCAGCCCGCAGGAGGTGACGCGGACCTGCCTGAGTTGCCACCCGAAGGTGGGGCAGGACCTGTTGAAGACGGCCCACTGGAATTGGAAGGGGTATTCGCCGACACTGGTGGGCTATGAGCACCGGACCGATATCAGCCTGAAGCTCATGGTCAACAACTACTGCGTTGCCATCGGCCCCAACCTCCAGCAGTGCATGTCCTGTCACATCGGCTACGGCGGTGTGGATGACCGCTACGATTTCAAGAATCCTGCCAACATCGATTGTCTGGTCTGCCATGACACGACCGGCCCGTACCGGAAAGATCCTAACAAGGGCGGCTTGCCGGATCCGTCGCTGGACCTTGTGGCGGTCTCGCAAAAGGTCGGACGCCCCTCGCGGCAGGCCTGCGGGTCTTGCCACTTTTATAGCGGCGGGGCCGCCAATGCGAAGCATGGAGACCTGGAGCCGGCCCTGGCCGAAATGAACACGCCCATTGACATGCACATGGGAACGCTGAACATGCGCTGCCAGGATTGCCATACGACCGCGGAACACAGGATCGCCGGGATGTCCCTGACGGCTCCCGCGGTGGAAGGCCGGGTCACCTGTGAAAAGTGCCACGGCTCCACCCCCCACGGTGTTGCCGGGCCGCTGAGCCGCCATCTGGATGATCACATCAGGGACATTGCCTGCGAGACCTGCCACATTCCCTCCTTCGCGCGCCTGACGCCGACCCTGCTGCGCCGTGATTACTCAGCGGCCGGCCAGGATCGCCCTGATGTCCGCGACCGCTACGGGATGCCGACGTACGACAAGAAATTTGGCGCCCTCACCTGGGGGAAGGACCTGGTGCCTACGTATCTCTGGTACGATGGGACGCGGAACGCCTCTCTGGTGGGAGACAAGATCGATGTCTCCTCTCCCGTGGTGCTCAATGCACCCGTGGGCGAGAAGCGCAGTCCGGCAGCGCGCATTTATCCGTTCAAGGTGCATAGTGGCGTGCAGCCCTACGACACCGAGAACAAGACCCTTGCCTTGCCTAATTTCCTCGAAGACTACTGGGTCAGCTTCGATTGGGCCAAGGCCATTGCCGAAGGAATGAAAAAGGTGGGTCTCCCCTACTCGGGGAAATACGGTTTCGCGGAAACCAGGATGTATTCCTCCATCCACCACGAAGTGGTCTCTGCCAAGAAGGCTCTGGGGTGTTCCGATTGCCACAGCTCGGAGGCCATTACCTGCACGCGGTGCCACAAGACAGGCTGAGGGAATGGACCTTCCGGCACATAGGCTTCCGGTCTATCCGGAGGCAAAGCATCGGATCGATTTCAAAGCCCTCGGCTATCCCGACGACCCGGCACTGGTCGGCGGACGGTTCTACATCGCCATCGGCCGCGGCTCCCCGCCCAAGTAAGGCGAAGCTCCGGCCGTTGTCCCTCGGCAAAAAAAGGCCTCCCGCCAGGGAGGCCTTTCGCACATTCAGATCAAGTTTGAAAAAATCTTAACGCAGAGCGCGCAGAGGTTTTTAGCTACTCCTGCTTCGCCTTCATCCAATCCTTGAGAATCGCCGATTGCAGCGCATCCGGATTGGCGATCGGGATGATCTTGAAGCTACGTTGCATCTTGTGCCCCAAAGTGACCTCGGCCTCGATATCCTTGCCGGTAAGCGTCACGGCGAGCTTGATTTTATCCCCCGGTTTTTTTTCAGCAATGGCGGCGTTCATGGCCGCGGCATCGACTTTGAGGCCATCCAGGGCTCTGATTTCATCGCCGGTGGCTAATTTGACTTGTTGAGCCGGCGAACTTCCTTCGATTGCGGAGATGACCAGCTTGCCATTCACATCCTCGACAATCGCGCCGAGATAAGCGTCAGGCAGTTCAGTGGGTTTTTCGAGCTCGAGGCCCGCATAGCCGAGATACTTATGGTAATCGATGTCCATCGTGGTCGAGGCGTAATCGAAAATCTCCTTGAGCGACGTGCCGGCTGCCCCCTCGCAGACTGCTCGAAACTCTGCGTCAGTCCAGCCGCGTTTGAGCTGCTTGTAATATTTTTGATAGAGCGTCTGCATGATGGAATCGAGCGACTTTTTGTTTTTGGTCTCATGGCGAACCTTGAAATCGAGGAGCAATCCCAACGCGGCGCCTTTGTTGTAATAGGAGATTGATTTGGAGATTCCGCCCCTGCCCCGGCCGCCGAACGGTCCCTGGGCCCAAGTGGTCCAACTTGACTGCGTCGCGGACTGGAACAGATGACCGGTATTGTTTTCGTAAGCAGCGATTTCTCTTCGATAACTATCGAGGAGTTCCTCCTGATTCATAAAGCCCGCGCGTGCCACGATCAGGTATTCGTAATAGGAAGTGAATCCTTCGGACACCCAGAGCATGTTGGTCAGGTTGGCTTTGTCATAATCGAACGGGCCCAGCGCAATGGGACGGATGCGCTTGACATTGAAGTTGTGGAAGTACTCGTGCCCCAGGAAATCCAGCTCGCGAATCAAGCCCGCCCTGGTATCGAAAGCGGGATTGCCGGTGAAGGGGACGGCGGTGGAATTCAGATGCTCGATTCCCCCCGCGCCCGGCCCGATGCCCAGGAACGTGTAATGCGTGTACGGGATTTCGCCAATGACCGCAATACCTTGCTCGACAACGGCTTTCAGGTTCTTCATGAATTGGTCGCGGTCGAAGTTGTTTCCCAGTTTGTAGCCGGTGAAATAGTGGGAAACTCCCTTGATTGTGAATGAGGGCAGAGATTCCAGGTTGCCCATCAGAATCGGGCTGTCGTACAAAACATCGAAGTTGGGGGCTGAGAAGGTATGAGGCTTGTCCGGCGCGAGCGTATCGAGACCCGTCGCGATCGTCGTCCATTCCGGGTAGAGCTTGATCTCGACCGTCACTGGGTGCGGGATCTGCCCGGGAATGTACATAAAGACGCCCGTGCCGATAATGCAACCCCGATCGGCCGCCAGATAAGGGTTGGCGACAAAGGATGAGGTGGCCAGCACGTCATAAGCCACCAGATGACTGGCGCGTTGCCTGTTTGCACCTTCCATTCGTTGGCCGCGCCCTTTTCCCACTTGAGTTCTTTTTCTGCGCCGTTCGCCGCGTGGAAATTCTGCACGTTCTTGGCGAAATCAAAAATCCCGTAGTAGCCTGGTGACCAGACAGGCATCCTGTAATCCTGCGTCGCCCCCTTAAGCCCCTCGCAGCGGAGCACCACGTGATAGATGTGGGTGCTCGGCTGTTCCATGGACACGGTATATGCCATCGTTCCCTCAGGCTTCTGCCCGGCCGAGAGCGTGGTCGCGAACAGGAATAAGGCACAAAAAACAGTCAGTCTGGAAATCTTCCGCATGTTATTTCCTTTCAATTCAGGCGAACAGATGCTGCCTGTCTGAGCTTCGCCCGCTCAAGGGTGGTTTCATCATGTCCACGCCATCAGCGGTCGTTTATTCTTTCGTGTATGAGACTGAACAGGTCGCTGTAGTCGTCGGTCCAGAATCTGGACGGGGGCGCAGGGTCCTTCCACGGCGTAACACTCTGCTGGATGTGGCGGTTCGCCAGAAACCCAGCATTGGCTGTCAGCAAAATCCAGTCCGTCCTGTCGGTTGACTGAGTCATGTCGCCCAGATCATGAATCCAAAGCGCCTGCATGTCGGGTCTCGGGCCGAGCAGGATAAGATTGCGCACGACCGGGCTGAGATCGAAATAGCGGTTGGTGATGTGGACGGCCAGGATGCCGTCTGCCTTGAGATGATACAGGTAATCCTGGAAGCATTCGCGCGTCAGCAGGTGAACCGGGATGGCATCTCCGCTGAAAGCATCTGCAGCGATCACGTCGAATTTCTGCGCTTCACCCCGTTGGCGTTCTCTCTCCAGGGAGATCCGCCCGTCTCCGAGCACCACTTCGATGCGAGCGGGGCTGTCTTTGCGGTAAGTGAAATACTTGTTTGAAAGCCTCAATACCTCCGGATTGATTTCATAGAATCGGATGTAATCCCCTTGCTCACCCCAGGCAGCCAGTGCGCCGGCCCCCAAGCCCATTACGCCGATGCGCAGATTCTCTCCCTCGAGCCGGCGCGGGTGATAGCCTATCGCGAGGCCGATACCACTCGCAGGCCCGTAGTAAGAAGTGCGCCAGTGCCGCTTTTCCTTGTCCAGAAACTGGAAGCCGTGCTCGATCCGTCCATGCATCAGGGAGAGGTTGTGTTCTTCGGGGTCATCCTTATACAGCTCAAGCACCCTCAAAACGCCGAAGAAGTTGCGACTAGCCTCCACACTGCTGTCCATCGATCGCTGGATGTGGTCACTGAGCACAAAAGCCAGGGCAATCCATGAAACACCCAAGCCAGTCCACACCGTCCATACCCTGAGCGGGCGGCCGCCAGACTGACTGCCTCTGTGGTCGCGCCAAATAAGGACAGCTGTTACCAGGAGTAGAGCGGGCAATCCCAGATAGAATCTCCGCGATTGCCAGATGCGATCATAGAGTATGAGCGCAAGCGAGACCCAGGAGACCAGGAGAACAAACCAAATGGCCCAAACTGCGAGTGGGCGGCCCTGGTACAGGGGACTCCGCCGATCTCGGAAGAGCACGATCATGGTCAGGAGGACAGTGGCGAGCAGGCCTATGTGATATTCCCAGAATCCCCGGAGCAGGTGAGGCGCTCCCACCGTCACCAGCAGCCCCCCCAGACTGCCGCCGCCGGCGATCATCAAGTAGAACGAGGTCAAGTGCCGTGATCCGGGTTTCATCCGCACCAACTCTCCGTGGCAGACCATGCAGGACGTGAAGAGCGTGAGGGAATAGCTGAGGATCTGCCAGCGCAAAGCCACGAAGATGCCGCCGAACAGGACAAAGCAGGTCCAGGCGATGGATGCGGCCATGCCTCCTATGAAAAGCGGGCGCCAATAGAGCCGCTCATGCTGAAAGCAAAGAACGAATGAGAGCAGATACAGAGCGAGCGGCAAAATCCAGAGCAGCGGCACAACGGCCAGGTCTTGACACATCATGCTGGTTGTTGCGAGGAGCATCACCGAGCTGCAGGCAGTCAGGCTGAGCCAGAGGACGTAGCTGCTCAAGCCCGGTCGTACACGATCATTTCCGGCATCCCCGCCCATTGCGACATCGACGCCGGTTTCGTGCCCTCGGGAACCCATGACCTTCAGCGACAGCAGGACGCACATCAGGGCAAAGGCGGCATAGAGCCACGACCAGATCAAAGCCTGCCGGCTCAGGGTAATCGAGGGCTCAATCAGAATTGGGTAGCTCAGGATCGCAATTAAAGAGCCGAGATTGGAGAGTGCGTAAAGGCGATAGGGGGAAGTTTCCGGACGCGTGCGGCTGAACCATGACTGCATGAGGGGCGCGGTGGAAGACAGGAGCAGATAAGGAGCGCCGATACTAACCAGCAGGAGCCCCAGGATGCGCAATACGGGAGACTGGCCATCCAGAGGTTTCCAGGCGGCGGAGGGGAAAATCGAAAAGTAGAACACCGCCAGGACTGTGGCTGACACCAGAAACAGGTGCACCAGTGCCTGCCGGCGCAGCGGCCATCGGCTTGCCAACGCGTGCGCATAACTGTAACCGCCGAGGAGGAGGGCCTGGAAGAACAGCATGCAGGTGGTCCAGACCGCCGGCGTGCCGCCAAACCAGGGGAGAATATATTTGCCGATCAGGGGCTGGACCAGAAAGAGTAAGAATGCGCTCAGAAACATGGTTGCGCCGTAAAGCAGCATATTCAGACCCCTCTGTGAAGATTGTTCGTGCGCGTCTGACTATCTTACAGGAAACCCGGTAACGCAATAAGGAATTGAGCTATTGATCTTCGCCTTTTATTTTGACGACTGGCCTTGGAGCGCGTGCGTCCCGCCCGCAGTTCCCTCGGCCTTGCCACTACCCCCGTCCATGCGGGCGAGACGCCCGCGCTCCATCGCGGTCCGAACCCTGAGCCCTTCCTCAATTCCTGTCACTATATTTTGCGATTCTCAATAGTTGGCTGTGCGCAGGCGTTCGGTGTGCGAGATCAGAACGCCGACAGCAACCACGGTCAGGCAGCCGAGCGGGGTGTACCAGAGGAAGGCGATTTTCGTAAAAGCGTAGGCGGCAAAGATCATCGCTTCACCGGCGAGCACACCATAAAATGCGCCCCGGGCGCGCACGCGGGGAAAGTAGAATGCGAGCACAAACACACCCAGCATGCTGCCGTAAAAAAAGGATCCCAGCTGGTTGACGGCCTCCACCAGGGAGCCGAGGCTGCCGGCATACCTTGCCGTGATCACCGCGTAGCATCCCCAGAATACCGTGGCCGCGCGCGAGATATTCAGGTAATGCCGATCGGAGGCAAACGGGCGAAAATGCCGCTTGTAGATGTCCACCATGCTCACGGTCGCCAGAGAATTGATCTCTGCCGAGATGGATGCCATGGTCGCACCGAAGATCACGGCGAGAACCAGTCCTACCAGGCCGGCGGGCAGGTAACGGGTGACGAAGGTAAGAAAGATGTAGTTGGTATCGACACCCCCCTTGGAACCCCCGGCCCTTTCTACCAGCCTGACCCCCTGGTTGCGTGCCGCATCCAATTCGCCCTGGGCGCGCTGAAACTCCTGTAATCCCTGCTGTCGAAGCCTGGTATCGCCAGTTTGCCGCGCCTGGACCAGGCGGGCGGCGGCGGCCTTGCGATCCTCGAACGCCGCATTATAGCGTTGTTCCACCGGCGCGTAATCGGCCTGGAACGAGGGCTGCTGGATCCTTGCCAGTTCCGTCCGTTGGAAGAGCAGCGGCGGTTTTTCATAGATATAGAAAACGAAAACCATGGCTCCGATAAATAGAATGAAGAACTGCATAGGAACCTTGGCCATGCCGTTAAAAAGCAAGCTCAGCCGGCTCTGGGCAATCGACTTACCCGTGAGATAGCGCTGTACCTGCGATTGGTCGCAACCGAAATAGGCAAGCGCCAGAAACATGCCGCCGATCAGCCCGCTCCAAAGGTTGTAGCGATCGTTCCAATCCAGATTGAGAGTTACTGCGTTCAGCCTGCCCGCCACCCCGGCTAGAGATACTGCATCCAGAAACGATACGCCTCGCGGCAAGAGCATCAGCGCAGCCACCAGAGCTGCCACCAGCCCTGCCGTCATCACCAGCATCTGTTGAAAATCGGACCACGCGACGGTCTTGGCGCCGCCCAGGGTCGTGTATAGGACGGCAATGGCACCCATGATCAGAATCGTTGCCTGAACCGGCCATCCCAGAATTACCGTCAGGACCACTGCCGGGGCGTACAGCGTGATGCCCAGCGCCAGGCCTCGCTCGATGAGGAAAATCACGCTCACCAGGGCCCGCGTTTTGCCGTCAAAGCGCTGTTCGAGGTATTCGTAGGCGGTGTAGACATTTGCTCGATGGAAGATCGGCACGGCAGTGACGGAGAGGATGACCATGGCCAGCGGCAGTCCGAAATAGAACTGCACGAAGCGCATCCCGTCGACATAGGATTGCCCGGTCGTGGAGATGAAGGTAACCGCACTTGCCTGCGTGGCCATGATCGACAGCGCCATCGCGTGCCAGGGCATCGATTTTCCGGCAAGCAGGTACTTGTTGACGCTGTTGCTGCCGCGCCCGCGCCAGAGCCCGTACAGAACTACAAACGCCAACGCTCCGCACATCACCAGCCAGTCGGCTATCCTCACGCCGCGAACCTCCTGGCGAACAGATAGAAAATAGCAATCAGGAAGACAAGCCAGGCAATCACCACGAAGTAAAGCCGCCGCCAGGTACCCAACGCGGGAGGCGCTTCTTCAAGCTGTTCAGGCTTTGTCTCGGGCATGTTCATTGCGCTGCCTGTCGCCTAAGAATAAGTTGGCTCTGCATGGGATCGTCTAATCCCGAGATCTGGGCGCCGTGCGGCGCCCACCTGCAACGGCTCTTGTCCTGGAACCTGTCACCGCGGGGACGAGGTTGCGGCTTTGACGGAACTCAGGAAATCAGCAAAAATGCGGAACGCTCCCGGTACGCCTGCAGGGAGCTGCCGGAACCAGGAATAGGACGTAAAGACGTAGGCTCCTTTGCCGTAGCGCGCATAAAGAGTTCCACCGTTGAGAGGCTTCTCATTCGGATCGTGGGATTCGAACAGAGCCTCATATTTGGCGTCCCACTGGGAGGCAAAATTCAATCCGCGCTCTTGAACCCAGCCTTGAAAATCCTCCTGGCTGATCTTATTCGGCAAGGATAAAACCGGGTGCCCGGGAATCAAGAATGTGACCGGGGCTTCCTCGACCGAAACGCGATCGGATCCGACCTGGATCGGATAAGGGCCAATAGCCTGCAATGCCGGTGAGCGGCGGTCGGCTACATTGTACTGCACCACGAACGTGCCGCCCTGCTGCATGTAATCCATCAGGCGTTTCTGGTTCGCACGCAAGTCCGCACGCACGTTGTATGCGCGCACACCTGCGACAATTGCGTCGAAACGGTTGAGATCGCCACCGGCCAGATCATCGCTGCCCAGCAAAGTGACGTCGCAACCGATCTGCCGCAATGCGCCCGGCACTTCGTCGCCGGCGCCCATGATGTAGCCGATCTTTCTGGCGAGATTCTTGATGTCGGCGCGCACCAACCGGGCGCTGGACGGCGGGAAGACGGTCTGGATCGGGCTGCCCGGATATGCTATCACATGCATGTCGGAAGAGATGTCGCGTCCGTTGACTTTGGCAATGGCCCGCAGTTCGGCAATGGTAGTACGGGGAGGAGGGGTAACAGTGAAGGTCAAGTTGGTCTGCTCATCCACCTCGACAGTCTTAAAGGGCACGGATGCCGGCTGAATGGTCCAGCCTGCGGGTGCATCCAGTCTGAGTTCACCGGCAGCGCCGGCCACGTTGCTGTGGATCAACACTTCCACCGCTTTGGCTTTCACGTCCGGGAAAATCAGAGCGGGCTCGGGGATGCCGATGGCAATCGGCGGCACGACTACCAGCGGCCTGGACGTTTCGCCTTCTACACGATCCACATAACGGCGAATCACAGGGCGTTCCAGGCTGATTGTCGTGGAGTCCACCCGGATCTGGAAACGTGCACGCAAAACCGCAGGAGTCTCCGCCAGTCCAACCATTTCCTGGTTTTCAACAACGTAGGAGTTGCCTGAACGAGGCTTTTGCAGCCAGTAGGGCTGAGAGTATGGCTGATCGGCGGGAACCGTAACCTTAAGTGAGCGTCGGAAAGGCTCATTGTAACCAAGTGTCGCGGGTTCCTCCGTGACCCAACCCTCTCCGGAGATTCCCTCCAGATTCACGCCGACAAGGCCGACTGCTGCCTTGGAACGATTGATCACCTCGACATTGACCTGGAGCGCATCTCCCGGAACGACGGTGTGCCGATCTGTCGTCGCGTCGAGCCAGAGGCCCGCGCACAACGAGATTGCTTCATCGAGTTCTTTGAGTTTGAGCGCGGCCTGGGGCCCGGGGATCGCCGAGATCAACGGGCGGGCCCTGGCGAGCAAGGGAATGATCTTCTCCGGTTGGTCGGGCTGGAATGTACGCAAGGCTTCATCGAGGATTTTGCCCACCGCCGCTCCGCCAGGCAACCGGTTCCATGTCGTATCGATGCCATCGAAGATGTCATTCCTGGCAGGATCACCGGCTACATGCGTGAGCGTGCTCCTTGACGCACCCCGCTGTTCCGGCGCGCCCATTCCCTGGGATTTGTGCATGCTGCGGCTCATGCCCGCGACTTCGCTGTAGGAGAACCCGATCACGGGATCAAATTCGCCGGTGTCGAGCGCGATCTGCCCTGGAGCTCCCGCGCCGCCGCCACGCCCCACCAGGCGCTTGGCCTGCCAGGGTTCTACCCAGCGCAGCTGCCCGGGGAACCGGGACCTGTCAGCTGCGGCAACGAATGCCTCCCGCCCCAAAATGCCTACGGCCTGATGGTGTCCGTGCCCATCCGCCGGGGTCCCCGTGTGCTGGATGACGATCACATCCGGGCGGAAACGGCGTATGTTCCAGACAATGTCGCCCAGGACCGTCTCCCGGTCCCACTTGGCCAGGGCCTCCTCCGCAGATTTTGAGAAACCGAAGTCGATCGCGCGCGTAAAAAACTGTTCGGCACCATCGATCCTGCGGGCTGCCAATAGTTCCTGCGTACGGATGAGTCCGAGCAGGTCGCCCTGTTCCGATCCGATCAGGTTCTGGCCGCCTTCGCCGCGGGTTGCGGCCAGGTAGGCGGCACGGGCATGCCGGCCGCGCGCCAGGTAAGCAAGCAAACCGGTGTTTTCATCATCCGGGTGAGCGCCGATCATCAGGACGTTGCCGAGAACGTTCAGTTTTTCCAGCGCAAGCCTGGTCCGGACAGCCCCCGCGATGTTCCGCTGAGCAGGTGCAGGAACCCCTACAAGTATCCCCAAGACAGCAAGACCAAGAATCCTAGCCCAAACTTTCATATTTCTCCCCAGAAGCTTGAACTAAATATTACATATTCAAACAGCGGCCGCAATGAGGCACCGTCAGGTTCCAGGCCTCATCTGAGACGGAAACGGATCTGCATCCTGGGTCTCTTTGATAATCATGAAATATTGAGAGAGAAACAACACTTCCCGCCCCCGTAGGGGCGGAAAGAGAATAGCCCCGGGCGTGAGCCCGGGATCGTGAGCAGATGAGTAAGGAGCTCTGAATGGGTGATACATCTATCCTTGAGGCAGCGTCACTATGATTTCTCATCCTCCACAGGATCTTATTCCTATAAGTTTTCACTATTACGTGGAGAAGACGAGGCTGCAGCACGTAACTCCACCCTCGGCTTTGGCCAGTTCCGATGCATCCACCGCTACAACCTCGATTCCCTGCGCTTCCAGGCGCCTGCGCGTGGCCGGATATGCCTGTGGGAAAATGACCCGGTCGCCGATCATGAGGGCGTTGGCTGCGCCGGGCTCACTGCGGTCGACTTCAACAAATCGCATCGCATCGAACAGCGTGCCGTCGATCCAATCGGGATTGATCAGCAACAGGTCTTCGGCCACCTGTGTTACTGCAGACTTCAGGTGCAAACAGCCTTTCACCGGCACCCCGGTTACGGCATAGCCGTAGCCTGCCAGCAGATCCTGCATTAGTCGGATAGCCTCCTCGTTGCTCCTGCGTGAGAGGCCGACGAACAGCCTCTTCCCCAAACGGAGCACGTCGCCGCCGTCCATAATGCCCGGCGCTTCGAGATGCACCAACGGGCGATAAGAAAGGAGGGTTTGTGCGACAGATGATATTTCCGGCCGGCGCGACTCGGCTCCGGGCCTTGTGATCACCGCCACTTCATCCAACACGACCGCAATGTCCTCCACGAACACGGCGTCGGGCAGTTCCGGCGCCTCGGGCACGCGATGGACAGAGCAACCAAGCGAGCGGAGGCACTCTTCGTAATGATGATGCTGCCGCCGGGCCCGGTCGACATCGATCGGCAGGCGAGTTTGGTAGGTGAGTTCGCAGCGTCCGATCTCGGCACTGAGCTCTCGAGTAATTGCCACACGCATATTGAAGCCACTTCTCGATGTCCTGAGAGATTCCTCTCAGCACTTTCGAGGCAAATCGTCCTTTAACTCATCCGTTTATCCGGCTGATCAGGCAGGTCCTTTTCAGAGTTGCCGTGCCTGAGTCGGCCGGGTACGGAAAACCGGCAGAACTGCGCAGATCTTAGATCCTGGTTTCAAACCAAGGCAAGGATAATATCCTAACCGGTCCTCCCAAGGAGGGATGGGAGACGGATTATGCCGACCATCTTGAGGAACACTCAGATTTGCGATCACAAAGACATTGTTAATTGCCACTGGCTTGGGTATTTTGACTCTTGCAGGCAGCCGGGCTTTATATACGCAATCCAATGGTGGAGGAGTAGCGCATGGAACTTTTGGATGTGAACCGCAGCATCGTGCTCATCATCGACCTTCAGGGAAAACTGATGGAGATGATCGAGCGGCCCGGCCTGGTGATCGCAGCCACGAAGAGACTCATTAAACTGGCCGACCTGTTTGGCGTGCCCGTTGTGTTATCGGAACAGTACCCCAAAGGACTGGGTCCGACCCATCCCGAGATTCGTGCCGCCTTCGACGAGCTCAAAGTCTCCAAGAGGTTCCTGGATAAGACAAGTTTTGGCTGTTGCGGCGATCCCGGCTTCGAGAGGCTCTTTGAAGAGTCCGTCCCGGACTCGAGGCTGCGCAGCGGCAAATCGTCGTAGCCGGCATTGAAGCGCACATCTGCGTCATACAGACGGTCCTGGAAATTTTGAGGCAGAAGAGTCAGACTCATTTGTGCTGGGAATGTATCAGCGGCCGGGGTGCCGAGTATTGCCGGCATGCGCTCGAGCGCATGGCACAAGCGGGAGCCGTGCTCACCAATCACAGAATCGGTCGCGTTTGAATGGGCTCGGGACAAAAACCATCCGCAATTCAGAGCCTTCAGTGCTTTGTTCAAAGAAGGTCAACTCACGGCATGAAGGCAAAAGGCATCTATGAGCACAACTGAAGATCAGAAATCATACGATCCTCTGAAGCCGTCCGCAGGCCGAGAGGAAATCGCGGCCGAGGACTTCATTCGCAAGCTGCCCAAAGTGGACCTGCATTGCCATCTTGATGGGTCCCTGCGGCTGGCAACGATCTGGGACTTGGCCCAGAGCCGGGGTGTACCGCTGCCGGCCAAATCGCTTGACGAGCTGCGCAATCTCTTCAGCCTGCCCGAACAGACGCAACGCAGCCTGGTCGAGTATCTGAAGCGTTTTGACTATACGCTGGCCGTGCTTCAGGACGCCGAGGCCCTGACCCGTGCTGCCTACGAGTTGGCTCTGGACAATGCTGCCGAAAATGTCCTGTACCTTGAGGTACGCTATTCGCCAATTCTGCACACACGCCAAGGGATGAAATTGACCCAGGTGATGAATGCCGTACTCGACGGCCTGGCGCAAGCAGAGCGTGAAGTGGATATCAAGACCGGGGTCATTGTCTGCGGGATCAGAAACATCTCGCCCGAAAGTTCGCTGCGCCTGGCGGAGCTGACTGTCGCCTACAAACATCAAGGGGTTGTCGGCTTCGACCTGGCCGGCTGGGAAGATCAATATCCTGCCAAAGAGCACAACGACGCCTTCTACCTGATCCGCAAAAACAATATCAATTGCACTGTGCACGCCGGGGAGGCCTACGGCCCGGATTCCATCAAGCAGGCGCTGCACAATCTGAACACGAATCGCATCGGTCATGGGACCCGGCTGAAGGAAGACGGCGACCTGCTGAACTACGTCAACGATCACCGCATTCCGCTGGAAATCTGCCTGTCCTCGAATGTGCACACAGGATCGGTGAAATCACTTGCGGAGCACCCTCTGCGACTGTATTACGATTGGGGGCTGCGGGTCACGCTGAATACCGACAACCGGCTGATGTCCGACACCACGCTCACGAAGGAATACCTGATCGCCTGCCGCACGTTTGGTTTGACTGAACATGATTTGAAGAACCTCACGATCATGGGTTTCAAGAGTGCCTTTATGTCGCATCGGGACAAAGTCAGTCTTCTCGATCGTGTGCTCAAGATTCTGAACAAAAAACAGACGCCTTTCTAGCTGTTTCGAAAATGGAACCGATTGCCGCGCCGAACCACATGGGAGTTTCTGTTCCGCCCTTTCAGGGCTTGAGATCTC
Organism: Terriglobia bacterium; assembly: GCA_963739235.1. Classification (GTDB taxonomy): domain Bacteria; phylum Acidobacteriota; class UBA6911; order UBA6911; family UBA6911; genus JAFNAG01. The sequence continues at coordinate 138,463 of CAVTZY010000028.1, forward strand.
CGGTTCTCTACCTAGGGCTCACGCCCTGGGCTTTGCTGTGCCGCCCTTTCAGGGCTAAGCATTGCACGACCTTGAAAACCCCGAAGGGGGGAGCAGCAGAGCCCAGGGCGTGAGCCCTGGGAAGCGGGCATCGAGCGGTAAGAGCCCTGAAAGGGCGGCACAGGATACCCGCGGCGAGAGCGCAACATGCACATGCGTCATTGGGTGCGCCCCGGCGCATGAAGGACTGCTCCGAAAATGGAAACAGAGCGCAAAAAACGCCGATATCGCTATCGGCATCGGGATCGCCATTGCAATCGGTCTTGCTAGTCTGCGAAAGCCGATCGCGATTGCGACTGCGATACCGATACCGACAATTGCCGATTAAAGATGCAGGACGATTTCATGCGTCTTAAGATGTGCGCCAAGCGCATGAGGGATGTTCCCATTCTTCCAGGAGGAACCATGGACAAAAGAGCCGGAATTGCCACCCTGTTGATCCTCATTTCGACGCTATCGATTCTTGCTTTTGGTGCTTTTGGCTTTTCATCTCAGACTCCTGCCGCCAAGAAAAAGGCTCTCATCGTCTGGGGCGGTGACATGCACGAACCCAAACAGTGCGTGGACCTCTTTGCCCCCTGGCTGACCGAGCAGGGATTTGATGTGGAGGTGTCTCCGACGCTCGATTCCTACCTTGACGCCGATAAGATGATGTCTCTATCCCTGGTGGTTCAGTCGATCACCGCCGGCAAGATTACCCCGCAGCAGGAGAGGGGGCTTCTCAACGCAATTAAGAGCGGCGTGGGCATGGCCGGATGGCATGGCGGCATGGCAGACGCATTCCGCGGCAACACCGAATACGAGTTCATGGTGGGCGGAATCTGGGTGGCCCACCCGGGCAACGTTTCTGAGTACGAAGTCAACGTGACCAATCATGTTGACCCCATAACCCAGGGCCTGACCGACTTCAGGGTGCGCTCCGAGCAATATTACATGCTTGTCGATCCCAACATCGAAGTCCTGGTCACCACCACGTTCTCCGGGCAAGACGCGCCCTGGGTCAAAGGTGCGACCATGCCGGTTGCATGGAAGAAGATGTACGGCAAGGGCAGGGTGTTCTATTTTTCGATCGGCCACGCCGCAGCGGACTTCAACGTACCCCAGGCCCGCGAGATCGTCAAACGCGGAATGCTATGGGCCGCGCACGTCCCCGGCTCCGGCGATGATCCCAAGCCCACAAATCCATATCTGCCGCTCCTGAAAAAATAGCGCCGCCGCCCGATTCTTGAGCCCTTTCAATTCGTGGCATGAAGGCTTTGCTTATTCACTCACGGTCCTGCGGGTTTTGCCCGCCCTTTGAATTTTGAACTCCAGGGTGGTCCGGCGCGTAGTAGAAAATTATTCTTGTAATGAAGACCACTGCCTCAGGCAATGAGGTTTAAAAAGCTCTGCTTTATGAAGCGCCGGCTGGAGATGGGATGGGGACAGACCACGAAGGGCGGAGAAGCCCAGGCCCCGGAGGGGCCGGAGATAGTAGCCCCGGGCTGCGCTGCGCTTGCCCGGGGTAGGAAAATGAAAAAGGATAGAGCCCCGGCAGGGGCGATGGAATGACGGCCGTGACGAACGCGAATTTGATTTTTTCTTGCGCCCCTCCAGGGCTCTTAGTCGTTGTTTTGCTGACCCCGGGCTGCGCTGCGCTTGCCCGGGGTAGGAAAATGAAAAAGGATAGAGCCCCGGCAGGGGCGATGGAATGACGGTTGTGACGAACGCGAATTTGATTTTTCTTGCGCCCCTCCAGGGCTCTTAGTCGTTGCTTTGCTGACCCCGGGCTGCGCTGCGCTTGCTCGGGGCTACTATCTTTCGGCCCCTCCGGGGCCCTCACTCATTGTTCCCCTCGGGAGCTGGGGGTTGCCTACTTGCGGCTGAGGTACTGATCCCAGAGTTGACGGTCGATGAATAAGGTGAGCAGAACATCGGGCCGCAGGCCGTAATACTCGATTTGATAACGATCCCCAAGCGCTTTTTCCAGCGGCGCGGCGTTTTCCTGGGAGGCAATGATGAGGGGCACGCCCTCAAAGCCGCCTGATTCCCCCTGATTGATCCAGTATCCGAGCCGTGAGAAATCTCTCAGATACCAGGGCAGCGGCCATTGTTCATAAGGTCCGGCAATGACCTTAATGAGCAGGTTCTTGCCGTCCGCATGCACATTGGCCAAATCATGGACGCGCCGGGCGAGGCGAAGGAAATCGGTGCTCGTCTGGGCATACACGTACGGGTTGCGCGTGTCTGCGGGATATAGATAGTTGGCCCGCCAACTCTGGATTCCCAGATGCACAACCCCGGCCAGAATGACGAGCATGAGCAGTTTGCGAACCAGATTGACCCTGAGGATTTGCAGCAGAGCCGCGACGCCGCTGCCGGCCAGCAAAATGAAGCCGATATGGAATGGCAGCAGATTCCAGGGTGTTTTGTAGCGAATGACTGAGAAGGCAATGGCAGTGACGAGGGAGTAACAAAACAGGTATCGTGGCCAGAATTGCCCGTCGGTGAAATCATGCCACTGGAGGTTCCTATGGGCGAGCCCGCTCCCGAAGGAGGCAATCGCCCCGAAAAGGGCGAATACCAGGATCAGCGCCTCCGACCAGAGAATGCCTCCCGGCCTTGAAAATGCAAGCAACTGGAAATAATAGAACCAGGGGTGGGAATGGAGCCCGGTTTCTATGCCGCGAGTTGCATAATCCTTGAACGCAGTTACGGAATCCACTATGCCCCACGGGTTTTTGAAAAAGGAGGAATATAGGATCCCGGCGATGAACACTGCTGCCGCGAGCAGTGTGAGCAACTGCGATATTCTGATGCCGCGCCCACATGTGTCGACTCTCACAACACGGGAAGTCCCTCTTGTCCAGACCAGGGCAAGCACCAGCGCTGTACCTGCCGAAACGAACACAAGCAGGGAGGTTTCCTTGGTGGCATAGGCGAATCCGGCAGAGACACCTACGGCCAAAGCTAACCCCATCGAGGGGCGAAGGGCGAAGCGTCCCAGAGCGATCAGGAATCCCAATGCAAAAAAAACGAAGAGGGACTCCTGAATGTAGAAACGGTTGTAGTAGACCAGAGAAGGCGAGAGGGCCGCGAAAAGGGCGCTCCAGAAAACCGCCTCTCGCCCCAATCCCTTGGCGAGCAGGCCGAACAGGAGGATCAAACCGGCGCCAAATACCACGGGGACCGCCCTGAGCGTCCACTCATCCAGCGCGCTCAGCGTCTTCTGGCCACGAATCCAGGCGAAAGGAAGTGTCGCGTAGTAGAGCGTCGGCCCATGGTGGTCGCTGCGGTCGTAGCGATACTCACCGGTTTCGAGAAGCGTACCGAATTTGACAGCCTGGTTGGCTTCGTCATGATGCATGGGCCGGAGGTCCAGCCGTCCGAGACGAAGGCCAAGCGCCAGGATCAGGGCGATCAGGAAAAGGCTGTGGAAGGCGACCTTGTTCATTTGGCTGGCGTGCCGTACACCTCAACTTCGACGTAGTGATTCAGGTCGTTCGAGGTGTTGCCGTCTGAGTAGAGTCGGACATAACGGCCCTTTACGCCCTTGGGATCGATGAGCCGCCCTTCGGCGACCTCGATATATTCTTTGTCCTTACCTATGCCGAGGCCGGAAGAATTGTCGTGGTCGTTGTTGAAAACCGTGACTACTCCCTTCAGGAAATCTTTGTCATCCGAAATCTGGACTACAACGTCGCGATAGACGCGGGCCTGGCTGTGGTAGTGCCAGATGAGAATGGCGTTGAGGGCATTGGAGGAGCCGAGATCGATCTGGACCCACTGTTTACCGGGACCAAGCTCGACGAAATAACCGTCCCCACCCGACTTGTCCCCATCGGTGACGAAACTTAGTTCGCCGATGACAGGCTGCATGTCGCTCGACGTGACCGGCCGGCGTATCGACAGCAGCCGGGTTCCCTTGGGCACATAGAATGGCCCGCGGGATTTACCGGTAATGGCCTCCAGGTTGGGGCTCTTGATGTTGCTCGGCGTGCCGATGAACATCGGTTTGGGCAGCTGGAGTTTGAGCTCTTCTTTGGTGGGATCCTGCCGGGAAAGTGCAAAACTGCCCGCAGCGGCGCAAAGGGCCAGGGCGAGCAGAACGACGATCTTGGTCGGTTTCATTATTGTCATTGAGTTTTTCCAACTACGAAATGCACGCACTGCGCAAAAACTTCCTTTGCATATTGCCCGTTGCTATTTTTTCATGTCTTTGTCGAAAGAGATGTCCGATGGCGCGAAGTTGATGGTGCGTACAAACTCCAGAGACTCCCGGGCGCCAAATTCCCGGTCCATGCCGTTATCCTCCCACTCGACTGAAAGCGGCCCGGTGTAACCGGCGGCATTGAGCGCACGGATGATTTCCTCAAAATTCACGTCGCCGTGTCCGAGCGATCGGAAGTTCCATCCGCGCCGCAGATCGCCGAAGGGAAGATGGGACCCGAGGATGCCGGCCTTGCCGTCGAGCGTCACGCCCGCGTCCTTCATGTGAACGTGGTAGATCTTCCCAGGGAATTCGCGGATGAACAGATGCGGTTCGAGCCCTTGCCAGATGAGATGACTGGGATCGAAATTGAAGCCCAGGGTGTGACGGTGCTGAAACTTGGCGAGGAGCCGCTGCGCCGTGTAGAGATCGAAAGCGATTTCCGTTGGATGTACCTCCAGTCCAAACCGGATTCCGCATTTGTCGAACTCATCGAAAATGGGGGCCCAGAGCCTGAGGATCTTGTCGAAACCTGCTTCCACCATCTCCTCGGTTGTAGCTGGGAAAGAGTACCAGGCCTTCCAGATCGGCGATCCCATAAAACCGTTGACCACATAACAGCCTATGGCCCTGGCCGCCTGCGCAGTCGCTTTCATCTCCTCGACCGCCCAACGACGGAGTCCTTCCGGCTTGCCCCTTACTGAGGCCGGGGCAAATCCGTCCAGCCGCTCATCGTACAAGTCTCCGACACACTGGCCTGCGAGGTGGGCGCCGAGTGCCCAGCAACCGAGTTTATATTTCTTGAGAATCTGCCGTTTTGTCTTCGCGTAAGCTGGATCTGCGGCTGCTTTGCGGACATCCATGTGGTCGCCCCAGCAGGCGATTTCGAGCCCGTCATATCCCCAGGCGGCGGCCTTCCTGCAGATCTCCTCGAAGGGCAAGTCGGCCCATTGGCCAGTAAACAGCGTGACCGGTCTGCTCATCTAATCCTCCTCAAAATTTGACCCACACGGCTCCTTTTTTGGAGCTCCTGACGCACCTTTCAATGAACCTGACGCCGCGCAAACCGTCATCGGCATTCGGGAAGTCCAGATCCTCTTTCGTCAGAGGCTCGCCGGACTTTTTCTTCTGGAGGGTCGTCAGAAAAGTCGAGTAGATGTTAGCAAAGCACTCAAAGTAGCCTTCCGGATGTCCCGACGGGATCCGGGACCACTTTTGCGCCGCCGGGTACATGGGATCACGACCGCGAGACAAGCGCGTCGCGGGCTTGTCAACATACCCGACCTTGCAGTAGTTGGGATCTTCCTGAGTCCATTCCAGCGCAGCCTTGGTGCCGTAAATCCGAACCCTGAAACCATTGTCGTGGCCCACAGCGATCTGCGAGCTCCAGTAGAGACCCTTGGCGCCTCCCTGATACTCAATCATGATCGACGCATTGTCATCTAGGACTCGTCCAGGGCCGATCCGGTCGAGGCGCGCCAGGAGGGCGCGGATCTCCAGTCCGGTCAGGTGCGCAACCATGTTTTCGATATGGCTCCCGATATCCCCGACACAGTTGGAAATGCCTGCCCTCTTCGGATCTGTGCGCCATGCCGCCTGCTTCTGGCCCGTCTTTTCGAGCGACGTAGCCAGCCAGTCCTGCGGATATTCCGCCGCCACGAAGCGGATCGTCCCCAGCTCCCCATTGGCGATCATCTCGCGCATGTGTCGCACGATCGGGTACCCGGTGTAGGCGTAGGTAACGCAGAAGAGGAGTCCCTTTTTCCTGGCCAGATTGCCGAGTGCCTGAGCGTCGCGGCTCGATGTGGCCAGCGGTTTGTCGCAAACGACGTGAATGCCTTTCTCGAGGGCGAGCCTGGCAATCGGGTAATGGGTGTTGTTCGGCGTGACGATCACCAGGAAATCGATTTTGTCATTCCGTTTTGCCTCGGCCTTGATCATCTCCCGGTAGTTCTTGTAGAGCCGGTCTGCCGGGACGCCCCAGGACTCGCCCGTCGCCAGCGTGTTTTTATAGTCCGTCGAAAAGCAACCGGCGACGAGCTCCGCCAGCCCGTCCATTGCGATGGCCTTGCGATGTACACCGCCGATGAAGGCGCCCTTGCCTCCTCCGACCATGCCGTATTTAAGGCGGGAGGCTTTTCCCTGCGATTCCTGTCCTTCAATCATGCCGTCCCCCTGCCGCCTATTTGTTGGTCAAACGGGTTTTGATTCTGTCGATCGCGGCCTGGGCTTCGGCTTTCACCGCCGTATCGCCAAGTAAAACCCCGGCAAGTTCGAGAGCCTCAGGGCATGCAAAATTCGGTAAAGCGCCCAGGATCAACCTTCGCTCTTCCGGCCGTGAGGAAATGACATAGGCCAGCCTCAGGTCCGCGACCGCCGCTTCGGGCTTGCGGTACCTTTCAGATCGAATCATCCTCAAAAATCCCTGGAGCGCGAGGAGACGATGAGTTTCATTGCGGGATTTCTGCGCCAGCTGGACAACATCATCCCGGGCGGCAGAACTGGGCCAGGCAGCGAGCGCGCGCACGGCGGCGTCTACGATCTCATCGCCTGGGTCAGTGAGTGCTGCGCGTAGAGAGGGCAGAGCGCTGTCATCGCCAATCCTGGCCAGAATGCCGTACAACTGCACGCGCGCTTTGGAATCCTTGGTGCGCGCCAGCATATCCTTGACGTTGTTGGAGCGGCCGTCAGGGCTCGCGATTTTCTGAGCTAGTGCAGTGATCGTTGCAGCTCCTTCGGCCTGCTCTGAAGCTTCGTCGCTTTTGACAAGAAAGACCAGCACTGCCGGCATGTCGGAGGGTGTTCCGATGACGCGCAGTGCTCTCAAAGCCTGAAGGCGCACTCTGGGCATGGTCGACGCAAGACATTCGGTGACCGCACTCTTTGCGGAATAAATGCGGCGCTCCGCGATGGTCTGGAGGATCTCCACCTGTTGATCCTCTGCAGGTTTTTTGGCAAGCAGGGCCAGCACTGCCTCATCCGCGGGACGGCCTTTAATCAGGCCGAGGGCTCCGCGGGCGGCGCTCTGCTCAGCTCCACGTACTTTGGCAGCGGTTTCGATGAGGAAGGGAACAGTAGATGCATCGCCAACCGCCTCGAGGGCTTTCAACGCAGCGATCCGAACCGATTCGGCATTGCTGTGCGCAGCTTGAAGGACGACCGGAAGAACATGCTCTTTAGGATACCCGGAAAGAACGGCAATGAGTTTGATCTGCGAGTTTTCCGGGAGCCCCGGCAACAGGCTGCCAACGGGGCCGATGGTCTCAGGTTTGAAAACATCCTTGATTTTGGAAATCGCCGCTTCCTGCATGTTAAGATCGGCGCCTTTCAACTGCTCGATCAGAACGCCTGCAGCTCCGTCTCCCGCGGTTGATATCTTGCCGATCATCGCACCTTCCCGGATCGGTCCCGAGAGGTTCTTGTCTGACAGTAGCCTGGTGTAGATGCCGCCGGCAGCGCTCCCTTTTTTTGCAGCCAACAGGCCCTCGGCAATCTTCATCATGGATGCGGCGATGAGGGGCTTGACGTCAGCCGGTGCAGCGGGAAGGGAAGTCTGGAGTGCGTTTGCGGCAGCCTCGCCGCCGATTTCGCCAAGGGCAAGGGCGGCCGCTCCGGCAAACTCCCCGTTCGTTTTGAGGAGCGGGAACAAGATCGGGATAGCGTCGGCACATTTCCGATCACCCAGCGCGGCAATGATCGAGATTTTTATCGTCCCGTCAGCTTTGGAGAGCGTCTGAAGGAAGGCTTTATCCGCGGCAGTTCCGGGGATCTTCTGCAGGGCGTAGAGTGCCATGTCAGCCATGTCTTTATCCAGGAGCATGCCCTGCAACACCGGTACCGATTTTTCACCACCGATCAGCCGCAAATGGCGGCAGGCGGCCATCTTGGCCACTGGCGTTGCCTTTGATCCGAGAAACTCCAGGAGCTTGGTCTCGCATTCGGCGCGTGCCGGAGGATTGTCCTTGCGGGCGTAGATGTAGTCGCGCAGCTTCCAGAAGGGGGCCGAGTCGATGCCGCCGTTGTAGGATGCGAGCTCCGCGAGAATCTGATCCAGTGTTGCAGCGGCAGCCGGCGCCTGGGCCCGCAGAAATGGGCCGCTTATCGCGATGAGCACGAGGGCGACAACGACCGTTCCGAGTCTTCTATTCATCTTAGCATTTAGCATGGTCGCACCTTTCCTCAAGCGGGCAGCTGCCAGGGTTTACGGTAGGAGCGGCTGAGCAGGCGCTCCGCGTCCGGATCGCCAATAATGGTCTCTGTCGCCGGGTTCCATTTGATCTTGCGGCCGGTCTCGATAGCGATGACCCCAAGATGACCGACGCTGGCTGAGCGGTGGCCAACTTCCAACGTCGCGATGGGCAGCTCGCGGCTTCGGACGCAGTCGAGGAAATTCTGATAGTGGTCACGGCTGTGGTAGAGCTTGATCTCATTGGGTCCAATGATTTCGTTGACTAGGCCGGCAGGCTGGCTCTCGAACGCACCGCGATCGACCCAAACCCAGCCGCGATCGCCGATCCACTTGGTGCCGCTCTGGATTTCCGGATAGCCTCCGGCAATGACAATGGGCGTACCGTCGGCATAAAGCGCATCGACCCAGTAACGACCCGGGCTGTTATAGATACCGGTCGTGGGAAATTCGCCTTTGCCTGAGATCTCGACCGGTCCAGTGAGGTCGAAACCGAGCCCCCAGTGGGCGATGTCGAGGTGGTGGCCGATCCAGTCCATCAGCTGGCCTCCGCCGAAGTCCATGGTCCAGCGCCAGTTCATGTGGATGCGCGCTTTGCAGTAGGGTGCGTAGGGTGCGGGGCCGATCCAGGTTTCATAGTCCAATTCAGAGGGAGGCGGCTCGATCTTTTCCTGGCCAAATGTGCCTGCGAAATCGGTATGACCGGAGGGGAGGCCGACCTCAACGCGCTGAATTTTGCCGATGCGCCCATTGCGCACCAGTTCGCAGGCCCGGTAGAAGTTGTCCGTGGACCGCTGCCAACTCCCGGTTTGCCAGATGCGCCCGTAGCGCTTGATGGCGTTGCAGAGGGCACGGCCCTCGCGCAGGCTGTGGGTGAAGGGTTTTTCGCCATAGACGTCCAGGCCCGAACGGACTGCGGTGATGGACAGAATGGCGTGCCAGTGGTCGGGAATCGCCAGGGAAACGGCCTCCAGATCTCCGCGGGCGAAGAGCTTGCGAAAATCCTTATAGGTAGCGCAGTCCTTGTTGCCATATCGCTTGTTTACGGCATCGCGGGCCTGGGCCAGGTGAAGATCATCCAGGTCGCAGACGGCTACCCATTGGACTTCGTTTTTTCCCAGGAAGTTCTGCATGTTCCCGGGGCCCTGCATCCCGAAGCCGATGCCGGCCATAACGATGCGATCACTCGGCGGGACCGCTCCGTTGAGGCCGAGCGCTGACGCTTTGATAATAGTGGGGAATGTCGCCGCCCCTGCTACCGCCAGCGGGACTTTCGTCAGGAAGTCCCGGCGGCCCATCGATCTTTGCGTCTTCATTATTTCCTTCCTTTATGAATCAGCCCTGGATCTCGAGAAGCACCATACGCACTTTCCTTTTGGTGCGGCGATTATAATCCCCTGCCGCGACATTCTCATCGCGTTTTTCCGTCATCTTCGATTATGATTTGGGGGTCTCCACTTTTGCAGTCTCCAGGCTGCGCTGCATACATGGGCAGTCCAAACTCAGGAATCGCGTATGAAAACAAAAACCAACCGAAGAGAATTCCTCAAAAAGACGATGGTTTCTTCCGCCGGGCTCATGATTGTGCCCAGACACGTGCTCGGCGGTTCCCGATACACTGCACCTAGCGACCAGCTCACCAAGGCAATCATCGGCGTGGGAGGCATGGGACGAGGCCACATCCCTTATGAAGGCACGCGTCTCCTGGCCATCTGTGATGTGGACCGGAATCATTTGCAAGAGGTGCTGGCCATGGTCGGCAAGGATGTCAAGGGGTATGCGGACTACCGCGAGGTCCTGCAACGGAAGGATATCGATATCGTCCATATCGCCACCCCGCCGCATTGGCACGCCTTGATTGTGGTCGAGGCCGCGCGGGCGGGTAAGGATATCTGGTGCGAAAAACCCATGACCCGCACCATCGGCGAAGGCATCCGCGTCATCGAGGAAGTAAACAGATACGGGCGGATGTTCCGGCTGAACACCTGGTTCCGCTTCAAGGATACCTTCTACGGATTGGGCACAGACGTAAAGCCGCTCAAGAAGGTGATTCGGAGCGGGGTGCTGGGCTGGCCGCTGAAAGTGACGGTAAGTGGCGTCACCGGGTACGACTGGAAGTTCTACTGGAGCGGGAGAACCGATCTGGTCCCTATGCCTGTCCCGCCGGAACTCGACTACGACATGTGGCTCGGCCCTGCTCCGTACAAGCCTTACAACCCGGAACGGGTGCACGCCAAATTTCGCGGTTACTGGGACTACGACGGCGGCGGCCTGGGAGACATGGGACAGCATTACCTTGATCCCGTTCAATATCTGCTGGGCAAGGACGACACCAACCCCATCCGTGTCGATGTCGATGCGCCGCAGCAGCATTACGATGCTGCCGGCTCCTGGCGGCGCATTGAATACACCTATGCCGATGGCTGCAAAATCATTCTCGATGGCGAAAACCGCGATACCGATGCCGCCTATATCGAGGGCCCCAACGGCAAGATCTATCGTGGATTCCGCTCGGATGTTCCGGACCTGCCGCGCCTGCTGGAGACTTTGCCGGATCCCGAACCCCAGATCGGCACATTTTCCGATTCAGTCCGGACGCGAAAGAAATTCGCATTGAACGAGATGAACGGGCATCGCTCGAGCACGATCGTCAATCTGGGGATTCTTGCCGTGCGGCTGGGGCGCACCCTGCATTACGATCCCGTGGCACAGCACTTCAGAGACGATGATGCCGCCAACCGGCTGATCAATCAACCAATGCGCGCGCCATGGATACTATAAGTAGATCCTATACTGCCGACGAAGCCGGCATCCCGACAATTGCGCCACAGGAGCGCCATACCACGCTCACCTGTGCCGCGATTCGGTGTGAGGATATACGATGAAGACATCAGGAATACGAATTGCTTCATGTCTGCTTTTGCTGGCGGTCCTCCTCGCGGCCGGAACCGGATTCGCGCAGGACCGGCGGACGCTCGCTACAAAAGTGGCCGACATCCTGGCCCAATTCCCTGCGACTGGAGCGGCCCATCGGGACCGGCTCGCCAATGATATGCTCGACCTGGGTGAGGCAGGGCTCGCCGAGTTCATGCGGCAGTTAGTGCCGGCCGGAGCGGGCAATGACACCGCCGTTCGTTTCGCCCTGAACGGCATGGCGATCTACGCAAGTGAATTCGGCAACGAAGCTAAGCGGGCGCTGGCAGAGAAGGCACTGATCGCCGGGCTGGCCTCTGACTCCGATCCTGAGGTGAAGACATTTCTACTTCTGCAGTTGAGGCTTGTGGGCCGTGAGGAGGCTGTCAAAGCGGCCGCCCCTTATCTCCTGGATACCAAATTATTCGAACCTGCTACCCAACTCATGCTCTCTGTGCGCGATGTCCCCGCTCGGCAGGCATTGCTCGGCGCCCTGGGCAAGTCCCGGGATGCCAATCAGGTAACGCTGGTAAAAGCACTGGGCGAGCTGAAGGCGGAGGAAGCCAATTCCGCGATTCTCGGCCTGGCAAACTCATCCAGTCTATCGTTGAGGAAAGCGGCCCTCGCGGCCCTGGCGCAGATCGCCAATCAGAATTCAGCGGGTGCGCTCACGGCGGCCGCGCGCAAGGCCGATTACCGTTATGATCCTGCCGACTCCGTGGGAGCTTTGCTGGCCTATGCCGGTAATGAGGGCGAAAAGGGGAATATTGCGCTTTGTGAGAAGATCTGTCGCCTGATCATCAAGAAACTGTATCGACACAGCGCGACTCCCGAACAGTGCCGCCGCTCTTGAGATTCTGGCGAAAAATCGTGGTTACGAAGTGCTTCCGGATCTCTTGCGGGCCGTGGACAATGGAAACAAGGCCTATCGAACCGCAGCACTGAACGTTGCAGAAAAGATCACCGGCATTGCCGCCACTCGCCAGTGGATTGCCAAGGCTCAGAAGGCAAATCCGGAGCTGCGCGCCGAAATCGTCGGTATGCTGGGGCGCCAGGGGGACAGTCGGGCTCTGCCGTTCCTTCAGGAATCGCTGAACGCAGCGGAACCTCAGGTCAGTCTGGCGGCGGCAGAAGCACTTGCCAGAATCAAGGGCGCGGATGTTGCCGCGGATCTACTGCCGCTGCTCAAGATCCGCCAGGGCGATGATGTGCGGCACATTGCCGAAATCCTGCTTTGGACCATGGATGAACGCCATCTCGACCCGCTCGTTGCCATGTTCGACAGCCTGCAGCCGACAGCGAAGGCTTGCGCGATCGGAGTGGTGGCTGCACGGGGAGGGAAGCGCTATGCGGGGAAGATCATCCCATTGACTGCGGATCAAAATGCAGAAGTCAAATCGGCGGCTTTTGCAGCGCTGAAAGACCTGGTGAGCGGCGATGACCTCCCTTTTCTGCTGCCGATTGCTTTCTTCCACGACCGATCCGGCCCTGGTCAAGGAAGTGCAGCAGGCCTTGGCAAAAGCCGCCAATCAGATTGAGCCTGCACAAAATCGGGCTCGGCCGCTGCTCGATGCCATGAAAACGGCGGCCCGGCCGGAATTGATTCTTCAGGTGTTGCCTCTAATAGGTGGATCGGAAGCCCTGCGTGCGATCATTGAGCAGTTTGACCAGTCCGACGCCAACCGGAAGGAGAGTGCCTTCCGCGCGCTTGTGCAGTGGCCGGATTCGGAAGTTGCGCAAACGCTCTATGCCATTTGTGCCGGAGGTGACACAAAGTATCGCAGTGAAGCATTCATCGGCTTCCTGCGCGTGACCACAGCCTCTTCTATGACTGCCGATCAAAAGCTGCTGCAGTACCGAAAGCTCATTCCTCTGACGAGCCGGGCGAATGAGCGCCGGTCGATCATCCGTGCCATAGAAGGGGTCAAGACCTTCCAGAGCTTTATGACGGTTGCGCGTTTTCTCGACGACCGCGATGTTGCCAACGATGCGGCCGGGGCCGCGATGCGGATCGCTCTGCCCTCGGCTTCCGGGAGCGGTGACGGACTCAGTGGCACCACAGTCCGCGAGATTTTGAATCGTGTCCTGCAGATCCTGAGCGGTCCGGAAAGCGACTATGACAAGGAAAACATCCGCAGCTACCTGGCTGGCTTGCCGAAGGACGAAGGATTCGTGCCCATGTTCAACGGCAAGGATCTCTCCGGATGGAAAGGTCTTGTCGAGAATCCGATTGCGCGCGCCAAGATGAGTCCCCAGGAGCTTGCTGCCAAACAGGGGGCCGCGGATCAAAAGATGCGCTCCAACTGGAGTGTGCGCGACGGCACGATCGTCTTTAACGGCAGCGGGGACAATCTCTGCACGGTGAAAGATTACGGCGACTTTGAAATGCTGGTGGATTGGAGGATCACGAAAGACGGCGACAGCGGCATCTATCTGCGCGGCTCACCTCAGGTGCAGATATGGGATCCGGCCAGGGTCGATGTCGGCGCCCAGGTCGGCTCCGGAGGGCTCTACAACAATCAGAGGAATCGAGAGCAAGCCGCTGGTCCGCGTCGACAACCCGGTCGGAGAATGGAACACTTTCCGCATTATCATGATCGGCGAAAAGGTGACGGTTTACCTCAATGGGACCAAGGTGGTCGACAACGTGACAATGGAGAATTATTGGGATCGGAAGCAGCCCATATTCCCGAACGGGCCGATCGAACTCCAGGCGCACGGCACCGATCTGGCTTTCCGCGACCTATACGTGCGCGAGATTACCGAAAAGGAATACAGCCTGACCGAGGAGGAAAGAGCGAACGGATTCGCATCTCTATTCAACGGACGAAACCTGGACGGCTGGATCGGCAACAAAGACGGCTACAAGGTCGAAGATGGGATGATGGTCTATCAGCCTGGCGCCGGCAATCGGAGGCAATCTCTATACCGGGAAGGAATACAGCGATTTTCAGTTCCGGTTCGAGTTCCAGTTGACTCCGGGCGCAAACAACGGCGTGGGAATCCGTGCGCCGCTCGAAGGGGATGCTGCATATGTGGGCATGGAAATCCAGATCCTCGACGACTCGGCCCCGATATACGCCGCGCTGCAGCCGTATCAATATCACGGGTCGGTCTATGGGGTGATACCGGCTAGACGCGGCTATCATAAAGCCCGTGGGGGAGTGGAACTCCGAGGAGATCATCGCCCGGGGCTCGCACATTCAGGTGATATTGAATGGCACCGTGATCGTGGATGGCGACATTCTTGAAGCCAGCAGGAACGGCACCATCGACCATCAACAGCACCCGGGCTTACAGCGCGCCTCCGGACACATCGGCTGGCTGAGCCACGACTCCGTCGTGCGATTCCGTAACATCCGGATCAAAGATCTATCACCCCAGAAGTGACGCAAAATCCGTGGAAAGTCGGTGTCTGATTATACTGTCCCCATTCTATCTCGTGATATTGTTTCAGATGCAAAGGGGATAGTATAACCAGACACCGTGTCTAGCTATGTCGCATTCGAGGTGGCCGCAAGCGGCAACATATTCCATTTGCACCACGGATTCAGGCGGAAACTGAAGTTCCGGGAGAATTACGGATATACCGGACAAAACGATCACGGCCCACGCCCGGATGCTACCGAACTCAGTATGTTCTCAAGCCTGGTCGCCTGACAGCTCTGGTCGCGGTCCAACCGCACGTTGATTTGCCTGGTTTGAGGGAAGGAAGGAAAGTGGCAAAGAATGCGATGATCAAATGAACAGCTATGAAAATCAAGCGCATCCATGTTTCCAATTCCGCACCTCGTGATTGAGAGATAACCACGGCATTTACGGGAAAAGTAACCAGCCAGATCAGGATTATAAGAAACACGCGCACTTGAAACACACTTATGAGTGGGCGCGACGAACTGCGGAAAAAAGTAGCAAGAACAAACGTGCAGAAACCGAAAAGCAGCCCGGGCAGTTGAATGGAACCCGGATAGCCTGGGAAAGGAATTGCGTTTTGCAGGAACCCACCTTGAAACAGCACGACCACATAGGAGGGGCCAATTCGGCCCAAGTACACTGATAATAGGCCAACTAGAAGGCAACTCAGCGGGCAATAAAATATCAAAGCGGTTTTATTGAGTAGCAGTCGCTGATCCCTGGTCACGGCAACATCCTTATGCCAAATAGATTGTTACCAGACTATGTGCATCGAATGGAAAGCCGGATTGGCTCTTTTCATTGACCCGTTCGCCGCGCCGGTTCTTATTCCGGCTAATATTTCTTACGTCGGCGCCCCCGGTTATTTCAGCGTTCTTATATTTGTCGATCATACCCTCAAATTGACCACGCGGTCGCGAAAAAATTCTGTCCATCCGGGCGAGTGACGGCGAAACCGGAAACTACGAGCCTCACTGGCGTCCGAGGAGATGTCGAGGCGCTCCAGCACGCCGACACCTATTCGTGGCGCCGATCTCCGGGAAGGCCGGTTCGCAAGAGCGGCAAATTTATGAGTGGCCGACCATTTCGAGCATTTTTCGTTGATATATTGGTACGGAGATGGAGCACAATATCTGAATGTGCAGGTGGTCGGGTATGCGTTGCTGGATCCGGAATGCGACTTTGTGTTTGTCGATGGCCGCCATGGGGCGCAGCGAAGCGACAAATCAGGAGAAACCCAAGGCCAACCTCGTCGACCGAGTTGTACTTTCAGACTTCCAAAAGCGAAACCCGCAAGCAGCAAACTTCACTGTCTTCTTCCAAACCAAGATTACCGACCGCTATGATCTCGTACTCGTCTGCGCCACCGAACATCCGCCAAATCGATCTCGTCCGGACCGCTTGTTTTTGCACCCAACGGATTTGTTCGGTGTCTACTTGGGGCAGCGTGATGGGATTCCCCAGTTTCATGCGCTGACGGTAGAGAAGGGCGGGGGCGACGGCGTGGAACTGCAGGTTGCCCATTGGAGTTCTACTGAACTCTTGATACGCCGCTTCGATCCCATGGGGAGAAGCCTGACGAGCCTGGAGCTGTTTTTTGATTCCGCGGTCCCACGGCTTCTGGAACGAGTGGAGTATACGCCATTCCGCGTAATCCGGATCATCGATCAGGGAGGCATTCCCCACTTTGTTGCGGGCGACATGAAGCAGACCTTGGTCCTGCGCCCTTCTGACAATACGGAAGGATTTACCATTGAGACTGCGGAGGAAGCAAAGTCGCTCCTCACTTCACTCGACTTCGATGAATGGACGACACCGGGAGAATCGTTTCGATTGGTCAAGCCTGTACGGCACCCAACGCGACAATTTGGACCCGGAGGAAGCTTTCTCCTCAAAGAAGAGAATTTGACGGAGGACAGCCGGCAATACGCCCGCATCACGGAAACCACTGCCGAAGGCGTCCGCGCATTTTTGTTGCCGCAATCTACCTGGGACGAGTTTGAGAAACTCCGGGCACAGCGTGTGCGCGACGGATATAGGAGAAACGTCAGTAGAATCGAGGAGGAAATTGGACCAAGCCAGGTGGTCGGGAGCCGCCTCTGGTTCGGCAAGGGCTTCTATGATGCGGAGGGAATAACGGGAATTGGCGGATTTGGATACTTCGATTGCGAGACGCGCCGATTCGTAATTTACTCGCCTCCTGAAATTCGTAATTGGTCGGTCACTTCCATTCTCGTCGCCGGCAATAATGTATGGATGGCTACCTCCGCCGCCGGCGAGTATACCTCTTTGCCTCACGGGCTCCTGCAATGGGAAATCGCCGAGCGGCGGGTCCATTCTTACGGATTCGACGCAGTCGTCCACTCGATGACGCAATACCGGAATGATCTCTATCTGGCCACCGATGAAGGCATCGCAGTTCTTACGAAACAGGGATTCCGGCGCTACCTGATCGATATGACAAGGGATGGCAGGCACAGGATCATCCTGCGCTGAACTGCGGAGACGATTCAAATCGCCTCCAGGGCAAGAAAGCATTATTTGCCTGCCCGCGAAGCGTCGCTCCGCATTGCCCAGGTATCCGATAAGTCTGGGTCAACAACATTGTCCAGATACAACTCTAGGACTTCGCGGGAGCAATCCGATAGGACTACCGGGTGAACTGCGTTGCAGGCTTCCGGGTGGGAAGGCGCGATGAATAACGATTAGGGAACTCAGCCGCAAGCGGCGCGGAAGTCACCGGCTGTTCAGCCGGGACCAAGGCGCGCCGCCCGTCGGTCCGCAGAGCCTTGTTGCGCAGCAGCGGCTGCGTCTGTGATTAGAAGGAAGGCCTACTTTGATTTCGTCCACCTGCCCTCGAAACTCGGAGCCCAGGTCTTCCCATCCGTCGATATTTCGCATTTAACGCTGAACGACGTATTACCTGCTGCGAAAGTCAGCGGACAGCGAGTTTGCACCGGCTTTCCTCCGCTGACACCCGTTGACAAAAAAGTCCACGTATTGCCGGAAACAGCAATCGTGCCAGAGTCGAAGCCGCCTGCACTGTCAAAGCCCGACGTAATGTAAGTCTTCTTTACAGGATCATAGCCAAAAATGTGGACGCCTTTGAGCTCGCCCATAGGTCCCTTCTCTTCGAAGCGTCGGTCGATAAAAAATCCCCCGAGCATCTGGTTGCGATCTGTGCCCGTGACTTTGCCGCCTGGCCCTTCCGGTCCCGGCTTAACCTCTCCCTCAAGCGTCCAGTTGCCAACAAAAACCTCCAGCCTCTTTTGCTCTGGGCCAGGGTTCGGGGTCGGAGCTTGTGCAGCAGCGGTGAGAACCAGCAGGCAAACCAAACTTGGAGCTATCCACCAGTAGCGCATAAACACCTCCTCGGTTGTTCAACGGTTTCGGGCGTCTGCCCAACTCGTAAGTAGGCTGACCAGCGTATCAACCCTGCCAAAAGCATGCAAACATAGACGTGAGGGTCAGCCTTTCGGCTATTATCGGCACGATTGGAACGGATTGCAACCGAGTTTGTTGTCGCGATTTGGAGCGGTCATCAGATCAGTGGGACAGGCCAATACGCGATCCGCAAACTGCGGTTGAAGATCTAGAGCCGTCGTGGGACGGCATGATAGGGACGTTTCCTCAAAACCGGGTCGCGTCCCCGAATCACCTTTGATTTCTCTGTCGACCTTTTGCTTCAATGTAACGTCTAACGAATTGATCACTTTGCCGTTTAAGGATGATTTGCATAAGGAGAAACGCACCATGGCTCGCTGCTTCGGGCGCATAACGTCGACCACACTTGCAGTTCTCTCCATCCTCGGTGCTGTAGGAAGACCGGCTCCTCAGGCGCCCACCGAAATTGTCGTGGTTGGCACCGTGCACGCTGTCACCAAGAAGTACTCCTCCCAGGATCTTGTCCACATCCTGCAGAGGATCAAGCCGGATGTGATTCTCTTCGAGTACCCCGCCGACATGATGACGCCTGGGTTCGAGTTTAGTCGATCGAGAAGGGTTCGCTCGAACAACAGGCAGTCCTTGATTGCGTGAAGCAGACGGGCGCAAAAATCCGGCCTTACGACATCGATGGCCGCAATTCCTATTACGAACGCACGAATTACTTCGCACGTCAGCGGCAGTGCAACCAGGAGTTGAACGCCCAGATCGACACGAAGAAACTGAGTGCTGAGGCTCAGAAAATCGTCGATGCTCTCGATGTCGCGAATGTTAAGCGCGACGCCATTGGAAGGTCAGATCCTATGGCGATCAATTCGTTCAATGCGGACACCGCGATCAACGACAAGCAGTGGTTGATGAGTGATGGCATTCCAGAGATCGTGCGTCTGACACCGGGTTTGAAAGGATGCGAGGCATTCTGGAACACTTCGCGAGCGTACTGGATCCGGCGGAACAACGAGATGCTGCGCAACATCCGGCGATTCGCGACAGAATTCGCGGGCAAACGGCTGGTTGTGCTTTGCGGGTACGAGCACCGGTACTATTTGCGGAGCCATCTGTACGATTGGGATGAACAGCCAAGCTACGTCGTCAAGGAGTACTGGGAGTACTAGCTGCATGGCAAGTTGAGTGGTGCTTGACTCGGCGCCTCGGTGCCGTAGCTGGCTAACACCGCGCTGCACACGACGGCCGCTGCTGGGCCATCGGTGGCTGCGGGTGAGCACGAACCGTATTTAACGTTTATTTCCATCTGAAACTTGTATCGGGATTCACCCGGCAGTCCTGTAAGATTACGCTCGCGAAGTCCCGTTCGAGTCAATTACCCCCCACATGTCATCCGGCCCGAGCCGGCTATTTAAGGATTGGGGTGGTTATTGACTTGCGCTCTTGACCCGAACGCCTCGACTGAAGATCGACGACGGCGGATAGGAATGACGGGCCAGTCCGTTTGGACGGTAAGCGCAGCTCCAAGGTCGTTCGTGCTGGCGTCACCGGCCTGGAAGTTGCAACCATCGGAAAAAGCACTGGGGCAAACAGACTTAGGAACTGTGGAAGGCTCTGGAGTTCATGGCGTCGAAGGGAAATGTGACTTGGCGCTCGCGGAAGCGGGCGTCGACGAGTGAACGGTACTGCGGTATCGTTAGGATACCTGTTGCCCCTTATGACTGAAATAAACTCTGTAACCGGACGAAGTTCCCCTGAGGAGGACTCTTGGCCACCAGAAACCAAGCTGCAACGACATCGTGGACCTTGGAAGCCACCGGCCCTAAGGCGATGCGTCCACGATTTCCCGCCGCGTACGGCGTTCCGAGGGGCGCGAAGGGACTCCTTTCCTGGTCGCATGTCAGGAAGCGTATGACCGAGGCCATGCACTACTGGGTGAGCACCGTGACCCCGGACGGTCGCCCGGCCGCGACGCCTGTCGACGGAGTCTGGCGCGACGACAGACTTTATTTCGGCGGGAGCCCCCATACTATCCGGCACCGGAATCTCTCCGCCAACCCGTCGGCCTGCATTCATCTCGAGAGTGCAAGCGACGTGGTGATTCTACACGGGAGAGTGCTTGAGCTGAGAGGCATGAACCACGAGCTGGCTGTCCGGCTCTCGAAGGCGTCCATCGAGAAGTACGGCTACGGTTTCAAGCCGGAAGAATACGAGAAAACTTCCGGTATCTTCGAGTTCCGGCCGCGAAGAGCCCTCGGCTGGAAACAGTTTCCGAAGGACGTCACGCGCTGGGATCTCGATCCTGGGCCCGGTGACCAGAAGTAAAGCGAGAACCTCTCCGCGAAAGATAGCAAGGACGAGCCGCGTATTCGATCGAGGTCCGCTCGTCTCGCTTCCCGGCCGCTCTAAATTACACCTATGGACGCCCCGGTCATCGCCTCACCCTTCGTCACTCAAAAAGCACGATCCCGTAATAATTCCCTTTGCAGTCGACCGTCTTCAGGACATCGATCGGATAGCCGTTGGCCCGGACCGTGGTATAGACATCGATCCCGCACGCCTCCAACGACGGCCGCGTTTTCTCGGCATGGCGGCAAGTCTCGGCGCATTCCTCGCACAGGTTACAGGGGCCGGCCCCCATCCCGAACGCCTTGAAGTAGCCATCGAGGAACATCTCCCGTTCAAGCGTCACCACGATCGAGCGGATATCAGTGTATTCGTTGCCATGGATCAGCAGGCCTCGTTTGTAATCCCCCAGAATCCGGCGCGTCGTCTCGGGCGCCGGCGAATGCGGCGGACAGGTCAGGCATCCACCGTACCCGTCGCATCCGAACTGGCATTTCATCCGCACCCATTCAGCGGCAACGATGCTCTTCGCTGGTATGACCTTCGCTCCACGCGCGCCCAGCGCTTTCGCACGCTTGATGTATTTCGAATAGCTACGCATCAATGCTCCCGTTTTGCCTTATCCTATTCTTTTGACGGTTTGTTTGATTTCATCAGCTCTATATTGTCCTGCATCTCCTGAATAACCTCCGGATCTATTGAGTCGTCAGCGAGAAACCCTTGCGCGATCCTGATTGCCGTTTCCGTAAACCACAAGGCCTTCTCCCGCCTGCCGGTTGCGTGATACACGTTAGCAGACCTGCGGATAGAGTCTATATCAACGACTTCATCGCTTTTCTGCAAGAAGTTTCTATCCATGATCCCCTTCTGTTTCTTTGGTTGCGGTCGGAGGCCTCCTTATGAAGGACGAGCCACGTTTCCGATCGAGGTCCACGCCAAGGCCTCCGCTCGTCTGCCCTCCTGGGTCCTCAGGTCCGTACTTGGGAGATTTTGGCAACTCCTCAGCCCCTCTAAATCACAGATGTGAGTTGCCCTGGCAGGATTTTACGCCCGGAAAGGGATGGCGGTCCGGTAGCGAGGGTGGCGCTCCGAGCCTACCCACGACCAACCGCCGCTACGCTATCAACCTCGGGACGCTTACGATAAAAGCCGCCGCGAGTTCCAGCGCCTCCTCCGCGATCTCGACCACGAGAGGCGGATGGCCGCGCCGCAGGCACGACTCGAGCCTTGGCGGCGGTGAGACTTTGACTCGACAACATACCGATTTCGCTCAATTTGCTGGCGACGAGCCGTTGCGGGACTTCTGGCTTGACATCCAACATAGATGTCAGTAGATTCCTATCTACGTAACACTATCAGATAGGAATCTATTGTGAAAAGCGAGAAATTCAAGGTCGAGCGTCGGCTTGAGCATTTCAAGGCGGCCGCCAAGGAGGCAGGCGTCAAGCTGACGCACCAGCGGCTTGAGATCTTTCGCGAGGTCGCGTCGAGCCTGAAGCACCCAGATGCCGAGACCGTGTTCCGCTCCGTTCAGCCACGGATGCCGACGGTGTCGCTCGACACCGTATACCGGACGCTGTGGATGCTCAACGACCTTGGGCTGATCACCACGCTCGGCCCACGTCGGGAGAGCGTGCGCTTCGACGCCAACCTCGAACACCACCACCATTACGTCTGCGTGCGATGCGGGCTGACGCGGGACTTCGAGAGCGCCGAGCTCAACACGCTTCGCATCCCCGATGCCGTGAAGGGATTCGGCAGCGTCGTCGCCACGCATGTCGAGGTCCGAGGCATTTGCGATAGTTGTGCAAAGAAGGAAGCCGAGAAAACGGCACCCAGGAATCCCAAACAGCCGCAAGGCCAGGTAAGGAGAAAGACATGACAGACAAGATGAAGCTAACCACCAACGCGGGCGCGCCCGTCGCCGACAACCAGAACATCATGACCGCTGGTCCGCGCGGGCCGGCGCTGCTGCAGGACGTTTGGTTCCTGGAGAAGCTCGCCCACTTCGATCGTGAGGTGATCCCTGAGCGCCGCATGCACGCCAAGGGCTCGGGCGCCTATGGCACCTTCACGGTCACCCACGACATTACCAGGTACACCAAGGCCAAGATCTTTTCCGCTGTCGGCAAGAAGACCAACCTCTTCGTGCGCTTCTCCACCGTGGCCGGCGAGCGTGGTGCGGCGGACGCCGAGCGCGACATCCGGGGCTTCGCCATAAAGTTTTACACCGACGAAGGGAACTGGGACCTTGTCGGCAACAACACGCCAGTCTTCTTCCTGCGAGACCCGCTAAAGTTCCCGGACCTTAATCACGCGGTGAAGCGCGATCCCCGCACCAACCTGCGCAGCGCCCGCAACAACTGGGACTTCTGGACCTCGCTGCCCGAGGCGCTACACCAGATCACGATCACCATGAGCAACCGCGGGATTCCGTACTCCTACCGCCACATGCACGGCTTTGGCAGCCACACCTTCAGCCTGATCAACGCCAAGGGAGAGCGCTTCTGGGTCAAGTTCCACCTGCACACCCAGCAGGGCATCAAGAACCTGACCGACGCCGAGGCCGAGGCGATCATCGCCAAGGACCGCGAGAGCCATCAGCGCGATCTGTATGACAGCATCGAGAAGGGTGACTTCCCGCGCTGGAAGATGTTCATCCAGGTGATGGCCGAGAAGGACGCGGCCAAGTGTCCCTACAACCCCTTCGATCTGACCAAAGTCTGGTTCCACAAGGACTACCCGCTGATTGAGGTGGGTGTCATGGAGCTCAATAGAAATCCGGAGAACTACTTCGCCGAGGTCGAGCAGTCGGCTTTCAATCCCGCCAACATCGTGCCCGGCATCGGCTTCTCGCCGGACAAGATGCTGCAGGGTCGCTTGTTCTCGTATGGCGACGCCCAGCGCTATCGTCTCGGCGTCAACCACCACCTGATCCCGGTGAACGCGTCGCGCTGCCCGTTCCACAGCTACCATCGCGACGGTGCCATGCGGGTCGACGGCAACCACGGCAGCAAGCTCGGCTACGAGCCCAATAGCTACGGTGAATGGCAGCAGCAGCCGAACTTCGCCGAACTGCCGCTCAGCATCGAGGGCGCCGCCGATCACTGGAACCATCGCCAGGACGGCGACTACTACTCGCAGCCCGGGTTTCTCTTCCGCCTGATGACAGCCGAGCAGAAGCAGGTGCTCTTCGAGAACACGGCTCGCGCCATGGGTGACGCGCCCAAGGAGATCAAGGTCCGCCACATCGGCAACTGCCTGACGGCCGATCCTGCCTACGGCGAAGGCGTGGCCAAGGCGCTCGGGATCCCGATGAGCGAGATCCCAAAGAATCGGTAGCCAAAGCATTTTGGCAGCGCGAACAGCGGGTGACCGCCGGAAGGAGAGGCAACATTGGGCACACGAGGTCGTGAGATCATCGGCATGGATGTCGAGCAGTTCCCCTGACGAGGGATGTCAGGATATTGACCATCCCCAGATCGTTATTGTCCAGAAGTCCCGATCTGGGAAGCTACGCCGCGATTGCTTCCGGTCACCTGGACGTACAGTCGGTATCCCGGAAAAGTGGCTGCCGTTGGAGCACTCGATCCAGCTTGCCGGTCACTTCTACGGTTTGCGCGTTAACCAGGCATGTGGCTGGCCATCAGTCAATTTCACAAGCCCATTTATGGCCCAAGCAACGGTTTACGGGTGCCTACGATTCTGACAAGTACTGCTGATTCATCTTCCTAGGTCTGTGCTATCCGACTTATAATGGCGACCATTCCAGTTGGCATCATTGCAATGGGCGAGTTGCCGTTGCGGAGGCTCCCATGCCCGAGATCGGCCAGACCATTTCGCATTACCGGATCACTGAAAAGCTCGGCGCAGGCGGCATGGGCGAGGTCTACCGCGCTGAGGACACGAACCTGAATCGACAGGCGGCCATCAAAGTGCTGCCGGATATCTTCGCCGGTGATCCCGAACGGCTGGCGCGCTTCGAGCGCGAGGCCAAGCTGCTGGCGTCGTTGAATCATCCAAACATTGCTTCAATTTACGGCCTGGAGGAAGCGGAAGGGAAACGCTTCCTAGTGCTGGAGCTGGTCGAAGGTGAAACACTGGCGCAGCGCATCGCCAAAGGACCGTTGCCGGTTGATGAAACGCTTGACGTCTGCCGCCAGATTGCCGATGGGCTGGAAGCCGCCCACGAGAAAGGCGTCATCCACCGCGACCTGAAACCTGCCAACGTCAAGATCACGCCTGAAGGGAAAGTTAAGGTGCTGGACTTCGGGCTGGCCAAGGCGTTTCAGGGAGAAGTGGCGACAGCGGACGCAAGCCATTCGCCGACACTCACGGATCAGGTGACCCGGCCAGGGGTGATACAGGGCACGGCTGCTTACATGAGCCCCGAGCAGGCTCGGGGAAAGCCAGTGGACAAGAGAGCGGACATTTGGGCGTTTGGCTGCGTCCTCTATGAATGCCTCACCGGTGAGCGAGTTTTTGCTGGGGAGACGGTGACCGAGACGCTGGCGGCAGTTATTAAAGGCGAGCCGGATTGGAGTCTCATGCCTCCCGGTACATCGGAGAATGTGCGCGATGTTCTTCGCCGCTGCCTGCAGAAAGATCCCAGGCTCCGCCTTCACGACATCGCGGATGCCCGGCTCGGACTCGAAGAGGCTGCGCCCCCGCCGTCAGTGGCCAGCACAACCTTGCGGCGCGCTCCCTTGCGCTGGGCGCTGACGGTGCTTGCTGTGGCGATCCTTGCTGGCATTTCGGCTGATATCGCGCTGAGGAGAATCTTGCAGCTGTCTCCTCCCTCTCGCGTTGTCAAGTCGGTGATCCGGGTCGAACCAGGACACTGGCTCGCTGGGAATATCTATGCACTCAGTCGTCCAACCAGAACAGCGATGGCGTTTTCGCACGATGGTCAGTTTGTGATCCACAGCGCCATCCCGGAAAATCCCAAACCAGGTGACAGATCCCGGCTTTTCCTGCGCCGTCTGGATCAGATGGAGGCGAAGCCAATCGCAGGCACGGAGGGAGGATCCTCGCCTTTTCTTTCTCAGGACGATCGATGGCTGGGCTTTTGGTCCGAAGACAAGAAGCTGATGAGAATCCCTGTAGAGGGTGGCACGCCGGTCGCTCTTTGCGACGCTCTGTGGTGCTTTGGGGCCGCCTGGGGTATGAACGGTACCATTGTTTTTGCAGCCCATGAAAACACGGGCCTGTCGAGCGTACCGGCTAGTGGCGGAGAGCCTGCAGCATTGACCGTTCCGGATCGAACCAGAGGCGAGTATGGTCACCGGCTGCCCGCATGGCTGCCGAATGATGCGGGTATACTCTTCACAATCGTGAGATACGGCCACGATATCCATCCCCAGGTTGCTGTCCTTTCGCTCCCAAAGAAGGACAAACTCGTTCTCATGGAGGATGCCGCCGACGCTCGATATGTGCCAACCGGGCACCTCGTTTTTGTCAGGCGAGGTGTTCTTTATGCGGTACCCTTTGACCCAGCGAAGCTGCAGGTTTCGGGCCGGCCGGAACCGGTAGCCGATGATATTATGCAGTCTTTGAACACGGGGAGCAGTACATATGGCGCCATGGCGGCCCAGTTTAGTTTCAGTGATTCCGGAAATCTCATTTTTGCCAAAGGCGGTATCGTCCCGGATCCCCGGAGGTCCCTCGTGTGGGTGGATTTCAAGGGCACCGCACAGGAGATCACGCCATTCAAGGGACCTTTCTTTGCCCCACGACTTGCGCCGGATGGAAGGAGAATCGCGTACCGGAGGCAGGGGCTGAAGCGGGAAATTTGGATATATGACTTGGAGCGAGACATAGACACGCCATTTATTTTCGAAGGATACGCCGAGTGGCTTACTTGGACCCACGATGGAAATGATCTTACGTTCGGCTGGACTGCCGCCGGACCATGCAACATCTTCCAGCAGCCGGCAGATGGGAGCCGCCCCCCGATGCAAATTACAAAAAGCGAATATAATCAGGATACCGGTTCGTGGTCGAAGGATGGCAAGTTTCTCGCCTTTGTCCAAGAGGGACACCCCGAAACTGGCCCCGATATACTGATCTGGAGTGCTCAGGACCGGCGCGTGACCCCATTTCTGAACACGAAATTCGATGAAAGATATCCCGAGTTCTCGCCTACTGGACCCTGGATGGCGTATTCCTCTGACGAGTCGGGACGCTTTGAAGTATATGTCCGGCCATTTCCCGGACCGGGAAGTAAGCATCCGATTTCCCACTCGGGCGGAATCCAACCCTTATGGTCGCGGAATGGGAAGCAGTTATTCTATCGCTCCGGCAACCAGGTCTGGGTTGTGGACGTGATGGCCGGGACCGATTTCTCAGCGAGTAGGCCGCGCATGCTGTTTGACCAGTCTGGATATAGCGGGGGCTTCCCGATCCGTGGCTACGACATTTCGCTGGATGGACAGCGATTTCTCATGGTCAAAGAGGGTGAGACCACGCCGACCCCCGTGACTCAAATGATCCTCGTCCTCAACTGGTTCGAGGAACTCAAGCGCCTCGTCCCGGCCGGAAAGAAGTAAGCGCTGCTTACCACGATCTGGCATCCATAGAGGTCCGAGTCGAACGGCGGTTATACTGCAAAGCTATTGGGCCGTCGTTCCCTGTAATTCCTGATCTGCGAAGCTACTTGGTGATTGCTCCCGGTCACTTGGTTGGGAAGTCCGTATCTCGCATAGGTGGCGCGGAACCGGGTGCTACCTTCGCCTCCCCGCCTGTCACTTCTACGGGTAGCGCGTAATACATCCAAGTGACTGGTCGTCAGTCAATCTCACAAGCCCATTTATTGCCATCGCAACGGCTTACTGGTGCACACAATCCCGGTGAGTGCTACTGATTGAGCTTTCTTGATCTTTGTCATCTCAGCTATAATGACTGCCAATTCAGGTGGTTGTCGTTGCGGTGATCGAATTGCTGTGCCGGAGAGGCTCCCATGCCCGAGATCGGCCAGACCATTTCGCACTACCGGATCATTGAAAAGCTGGGGCAAGGAGGGATGGGCGAGGTTTTCCTGGCTCACGACACCTCCCTGGATCGCAAGGTTGCCCTCAAGTTCCTGCCCGACATTTTCTCCGGCGATCCCGAAAGGCTGGCGCGCTTCGAGCGCGAGGCCAAGCTGCTGGCATCGCTGAATCATCCCAACATCGCCGCGATCTACGGCCTGGAGCAGGCGGACGGAAAGCGCTTCCTGGTCCTGGAACTGGTGGAAGGCGAAACGCTGGCGCAGCGCATCGAGCAGGGGGCCGCTGCCGGTTGATGAGGCACTGGAGGTCTGCCGCCAGATCGCGGAAGGGCTGGAAGCCGCGCACGAGAAAGGGATCATCCACCGCGACCTGAAGCCTGCCAACGTGAAGATCACGCCGGAGGGCAAGGTCAAGATCCTGGACTTCGGGCTGGCGAAGGCGTTCCATGATCAGGCCGCAACCGCGGACCTGTCGCATTCACCCACCATCACCGAGGCGATGACGCGCCCCGGGGTGATGCTGGGCACTGCGGCTTATATGAGCCCCGAGCAGGCCAAGGGCAAGACGGTCGACAAGCGGGCCGACATCTGGGCCTTCGGCTGCGTGCTGTACGAGTGCCTGGCTGGGAAGAGGGCATTTCAGGGGGACACGATCACAGAAATTGTCGCCTCGATTCTGAAGAGCGAGCCGGACTGGCAGGCGCTGCCGCCTACAACACCATGGAGGGTGAAGGACCTCCTGCATCAATGCCTCCAGAAAGATCCCAGGGAGCGTCTTCACGACATTGCCGATGTCCGGATCGAAATCAGGGATTCAGGTGCCCAGCCCGCAGAGGCAGTCAACGTCTCCGCGACGCTATCCATTCCTGTGGATCGTAGCGTGTGCGGCTGTTGTGCTTATGGTAGGCATCCTGATCGGCGCAGCATTGATGAAGTACTCGCGGCCCGCCACCTCCTCCCCCGTGGTCAGGTCCGTGATCAAGGTCGAGCCGGGTCACCGACTGCCAGGCCAGGCCTATGATCTGGAGCGGCCTGGCCGAACTGCTGTGGCCATTTCCAGTGACGGCAAGTTTATCGTCTACAGCGCGATCGAGGAGGATCCCGGCCCTCAGGCGAAGCCTCAGTTGTACCTGCGGAGAATGGACCAATCGGCAGCCAAGCCCATCGCTGGGACAGAAGGGGGTATTAGTCCCTTCCTGTCGCCCGACAGCCGCTGGGTGGGATTCTGGGCAGACGGCAAGTTGAAGAAGGTTCTCGTTGAAGGTGGTGTCCCGAGTATTTTGTGCGACGCATCAGCTCTCTATGGTGCGAATTGGGGTCGTGATAACACCATTGTGTTTGCAGATGGAGATATCACCGGGCTTTCAAGGGTATTGGATGAGGGCGGGAAGCCCGAGACGTTAACAAAGCCTGACCCGAAGCGGGACGAGTCCAGCCACCGTCTGCCATCCTGGCTTCCCAATGGGAAGGCCGTGCTGTTCACCGTAATGAAGTACCCCTATGATCCGAAACCCTCGCTTGCTCTGCTCCGACTCGACACCGGCGAGTGGCATGTCCTGTTTCAGGACGCGGCAGATGCCAGGTACGTTCGCACGGGACACCTTGTTTTCCTGAGGCAGGGGACGCTCATGGCCGTGCGATTTGATCTGGCTAAGCTGGAGGCCATCGGCCAACCGGTCGCGCTCGTGGAAAACGTCATGCAGGCCTTCGGCCTATCGTATGGGAATCATCACATTGGCGCTGGTCAACTCGGCATCTCTGACACTGGGTCGCTCATTTATGCGCCAGGCGGCGTTCCTCCGCCCCGAAGCAATTCGCTCGTATGGGTGGATCAGAGAGGAATAGAGCAGCCAGCCGCAGCCTTGCAGTTCCCTTTCTACGCTCCGCGTCTATCTCCTGATAACCAGAGAATAGCCTACACAACTATAGGACCAGAGTGGCAGGTCTATGTGTATGACTTGGGCAGAGGCACGAACAGTCGGCTGACCGGCGAGGGATGGACCTTCTATACGATCTGGACTCCCGACGGTAAACGGCTACTTTTCTCATGGGGAAAATCCACGGCAGATAGCCTGTTCTGGCAACCTTACGATGGAAGCTTACCGATGGAGCGACTGACAACAAGCGAATACGGTCAACGCCCAGGGTCATGGTCTTCGGATGGGAAAACGGTCGCTTTCGTGGATTATCACCCGGATACGGGGTCCGACATTGCTATGCTGGACGTCCGCTCAGGGCGCGTGACGCCGTTCCTGAATTCGCAATTCAATGAGAGATATCCAGAATTTTCGCCAGACGGCCACTGGATAGCATACACATCCGATGAGTCAAACCGCTTCGAGGTCTACGTGCGGCCCTTCCCCGGTCCAGGCATGAAGCAGCAGGTATCGAGCGAAGGGGGCAGCGAGCCGCTTTGGGCAAGAAATGGTAAACAGCTTTTCTATCGACTCTATCGACGGCAGAATCAAGTGCAGACTCAAGTGTGGGTCGTGGATGTCCGGACAGACGGCGGCTTCGCGGCCAGCAAGCCGCGCCTCCTGTTTGAGAAATCCGGATACAGTGACGGCTACCCCATACGCACCTATGACCTGTCCCTCGACTCGCAGCGATTTCTCATGGTCAAGCTCGAACAAATGAAGGCTACGCCTATCACCGAAATGACCCTCGTCCAGAACTGGTTCGGGGAACTCAAGCGCCTCGTCCCTACTGGAAACAAGTAAGCGCGGCTGGCTGCGATCTGGATCGTCAAGGGATGCCCGAGTTGAACAGCGGTGCTGAAAGCCTATTGAGCTCTGACTCACCAGAATTCCTGTCGAGGAAATTGTGCCGCCAATTCTCTCGGTCACTTGGCCGAGTAGTCGGTATCCCGGACATGTGCCTCAAACTCGCGGCGGGCTGGTTCAAATCAACGGACAGTTCATTTTTCGCCAGGCGGCTGGTCATAGACCCAACTTCCCACAACGGCGTTTCTCGGGAGCGTTCCTCAATAGGATATTTTATCTATTTTTGCTTTGTTTTGTGTCACCGGTTGCCGGATGATTCGTCATATTCGTGAGAGGGCAATCCATGGATCCAACGCCCTTGGTGGAAAAATCGAGGAGCGGCGACACCGAAGCCTATGGCAGGCTTGTGAAAACATACCAAGATTATGCCTTGCGATTTGCATGGCCTATCTCAGGCAGCGGGATCTTGCTGAAGACGCAACTCAGGAAATATTTCTGGCAGCGTTTCAAAGCGTGCGGAAGCTTCAGGAGGTAAACCGGTTCCAGGCCTGGTTGAAACGCATGGCAATCAACCGCTGCCTGGATGAACTCCGGCGAAAACGGAAGTTTCTGGTTTCCTCAATCGACGAAGTCCATGAAAAGGACCTGCTCCAATCAGCGCAACTCCGCGCGCCCCTATTCGGTCAGACTGCCTGGCTGTTATCAGCGTGCAGTCTGACTTTAACTTGTTTCCGCTAGTGGGGAGCCATACAATTTTTTTTACGAACAAGTGAAATGAAATATGGCAGATAAAGGGAGGGAGCAATGAGTGAACTGACCTTGATCCTGGCCGGAGGGCTAGGGAAAGCATTGAGCGTTTTTACCGCTCAGCGGGGCAAACCGGCAGTGCCTTTCGCCGGGACGTATCGTGTCATTGATTTCGTTTTGTCCAACGCAGCCAACTCACAGCTCTCGCGGGTCGCGGTGCTCACCCAATTCAACACACAGTCGCTGCGGGAGCACCTGAAAACCGGCGAACCATGGGGGTTGGACAACCTCCAGGTCTGGCAGCCTTCGCTGGCGCGCACCGGCCAGGAGGCCTATCGTGCAACCGCAGAGGCAGTATACCAGAACCGGAAGTATATTGCTGAAGATGGCAGTCAAAATACCCTGATCCTGTCAGGCGACCAGGTTTATGCGATGGATTACCGCAAACTGCTCCGCTTTCACCAGGAAAGGCAGGCCGGGTTGACGATTGGCAGCATGAATGTGCCCGCCGCTGAAACCCAACGTTTTGGCATGATGCTTGTGGACGAGGACAGAAAAATCACCCATTTTGACGAGAAGCCAGTCCAAACTAGCTGGAGCCTGGCTTCGCTCGGGATTTACGTTTTTGACACTCGCTATCTGCTTACAAAACTGGAAGAGGATGCCTCCGACCCTTCTTCTGCCCATGATTTTGGCCAAAACCTCATCCCCAAAATCGTGGCGGAAGGACGGGCCTATTCCTACCCGTACGGCGGGTACTGGGCTGATCTGGGCAGCGTGCAGGCCTTGTGGGAGGCTAACCTGACCCTGCTGGCGGACGACCCGCCGCTTAAAATCACTGATCCGGATTGGGCCTGGCGCACTCGTCCAGTCGGTCAATCTCCGGCTATTATCCGGCGGACTGGCCAGGTGGTTGACAGCCTGATCTCGCCCGGCTGTGTGATCGAAGGGCAGGTAATCCACAGCGTGCTTTCTCCCGGTGTGCGTGTCGAACAGGGTGCCGTTGTGTGCGATGCGGTGATCATGAACAACACGATGATCCACGCTGGAGCAGCCATCCATCGCTGCATCCTCGACAAACAGGTCGAGGTTGGCCCAGAGGCTCAGCTTGGAACTAGCGACGATCAAACGCCAAACCAGGCAGATCCTGTCAACTTGAATTCCGGCATCACCATCGTGGGAAAAGCAGCGGTCATCCCGGCGGGCGCAGTCATCGGCCGCAACTGCCGCGTGGATCCCAGTGTAAGACTGGCGGAGTTTCTAAGCCTGGTCGTTGCCAGCGGCGGCACAATTACCCACTTGCGAAACTGAAAAAAGGCAAAGGCTGCAGATTCGTTGATGGCATGGGTCCCTGGAACATGGCTGGGAAGTTGACATAATGCGTCAACTCATGGGCCGGCTTCAGGCGAGACCCTCAACGAGAAGACCCCACTCATTTTACCTATCAGCCACGGCGGTTCGTGCTTGGATCACAGGGCGCTCCGAAAGAACGCAGTAATTCCGGCACAGCGGGTGCGACGTTTGTGCGCCGAACTGTGACGCGGGCCAGAAGTCCTGATGTGGGAAGTTACGGTAAGTGGCCATCGCTTTCGGTCACATGCCTGAGTAGTCGGCATCCCGTCCATCTGACTGCAAGAGCATGCACGTTTTCTTAAGGTGCAGGTTCAATGCCGATCTGGTCATTTACTGCTCCCCTCAAGCGCTGCTTGCACCCGAGATATTTTTCAGTCGTCTGCACTGAGACATGGCCGAGCGGAAACTGGATCTGCTCCAGTTCACCTCCTGCGGCGTGACACAGGCGTGCGCAGGAGCGACGAAGGTCGTGTGGGGCAACTCTTGATAAGCCGAGCTTCTTGGAATGCTCCTTCACAACGTGCCAAACGACCTTTTCTGTCATGCTGTCGCCCCAGGCAGTTCCGGCTCGGCAAACACACCGAAACAGTTTCCCACTCGTAACCCCAGATGCATTCACCCATTCATCAATGGCGCACTTGACCCAGTCAGGGACAGGAACGGTCCGGATATGGCCACCCTTGCCAATCAAATCGAACTATTGCCCAATGGCCTTCACGACGCTGAAGGTGATCGACTGCCAATTCCGCAAGTTCACGCCGTCGGAGCCCGCAACCTAACAAGACTGCCGGAATCGCCCGATCGCGCTTACCTTTGAGAGTACCGGCATTCGGCAGCTGCCAAAGCAAACGGGCTTCCTCAACTGTCAGCCAGTTGCCAAGCCGCACTCCCAGCCTCTTTACTCCCTTCACGCGACGTATGCCGGCCGCGAGTTCGGGGCTCAGCAGTCCGGAATCGGCAGCCTCGTACGCCAATCGACGCACAGAAGCGAGTCTGGCGTTAACAGTGCCAGGCGCCAGCTCGCGGGATTCAAGGTGCATTCTATAACGCGTGACAATGGTCTTGTTGAAAGACAAGCGCGGCTCAGAGCAATACCACGCGATGAACTCATCGATTGCATGTTGATAGCTCCGCTGCGATTCCGGCGAGCGCAGGCTGTTTAGAACGGCTGCCTTGGCGTGATCGAGATCCGGAAGGCGAAGTCTGATTTTGGTCCATGCGGCTTTTGGGGCGGTCCTTTTTTTCTTCTTTCCATGGCCAGCGGCCTCCTTCCCGCTGGGCTAGAGAATAGATCATGGCGGCTTCCCAGGGCGTGTAGCTCCTCCATGTGCGTCGGACAATCCGGCTTCAAAAAAGGATTGCGATTGTGGTGCATTTTGGTGCGCAGTGGTGTATCATAAGGTCATGACTAGATTGGAAAGACCGATTCGTCAAAGCATATCTCTTCCACATCGCATCGCGAAACACGTGCATGCGATCGCTAAGACCCGTAAGACCAGCGCCAATCGTGTTGTGGTTGATTTAATCGAGGCCGGCATCCAGGCCAAAGAAGCCGAAAAACGGCGGTTTTTCGCACTTGCTAATCGAATTGCGGAATCGGATGATCCCGTGGAGCGGCAACGGATCAAAGAAGAGCTTGCGCGCATGACTTTCGGAGACTGATGCCCAAAATACAGTGGACGAATCTTCCCCCTGCCCTCCGCCAGCACCTTTTTGACCGCCTTGAGGAACATCAAATCACTGTCGAAGACCTCTACAAGCTGAAGCTCTGGAGGGAATCGGAACCGGAGGCTCCGGATGGGCTGTGGTACAAAGATTTTGGATCGTTCAAGAGGTGTGGGGAGGGCAGATTCCCCAAAACGTTCCTGATGAAGGGCCAAGTCGCCAAAGGCAAACCGCTTTAATCGCCGACGATCGGTATGCGGAACAACGAATGAACCCATGAGGGTAGGCGACCACAAAAGGCTCTGCAGGACCTACGATGCTAATTTGATAAGCTGGGTTCATGGGTCCCTGAAAACCATGATTTCTTGAATTTCCGATCTGGGAAATCACGTCGCGATTGCTTCCGGTCACATGGACGGTTAAACGCGTATTACGTCCATGTGACTGGTCATCAGTCAACTTCCCACATGACCGTATCTTGGCCGCGTGCCGGTAGTCGACTGCCCGAAATCCGCATAGCTTCAGAGCTTTCAGCTATCCACGGCGGGATCAGCCTATTATAATGTCAATAATTCAAGTGCTTTGCATTGCAATGCGCGCATTCCTAGTGTCAGATAAACATCCATGAGAATCCAACCTGATGCGCTGGTGGCGGGCTTCCCGGCTAAGAAAATCAGGGAGCTTTTGCGCCAAAGCGATGAGTTCCTTTCGGGCCGCGACGCGACGAAAGTCCTTGGGATCAATAGGAGGAAAGCAGTACAGCTGCTCGAGCGTCTCGAACAAGAGGGCTTTATTGAAAAAAATGCTGCTATGCCGAACTCCGAAACCGAGCACTATTGGAAACGAACGATCAAAGGGAGCGCGCTGAGCATAGCTCTATTTTCAACCCCCGTCTCCCGGCGAACGGCTGAGAAAAAGCCCAGCGAGTTTATGAATCGTGTCCACCAGGTAAACCTGGACAGCCGATTTCTGTATAGGGTCCGGAAGGTTATTGTTTTTGGCAGTTTCCTCACTGACGCGCCCTCTGTTGGGGACCTGGACCTTGCAGTTGAATTGGGCCAAAAGGAGCTTGATGGTAAAAAACATTCAGAGATGGTCCTGGCCCGTGCAAAGCAGGCAGCTAGGAATGGAAGGCGTTTTCACAGCTTTGTGGAAAGAATTTGTTTTGCGGACAAAGAGGTGAAGTTGTTTCTAAAAGACCGCTCACGGATTATTCAATTGACAGATTGTGACGACGGCATTTTGACGATCGCGGAAAGCCGGGTGATCTATGAATATCCAGAGGACAACCCTCCTGCACCATGAATTTTGGACGGAAAAGGCGAGTGTGCCCCTAATGAAAGTTCCATAGTCGTTGAAAGTGTCGTCTTTGTGCGTCGGCGTTTTTACGGCCATCAAACATGGGTGCTGATCTGCCAATTCCGGTCTGCCTGTTACGTGTCCCGAATGGAGCCTTTATTTCCCAGAAGACCGTTTCTGGGGAACGTGCCAGTCTGCGTGTGTCAGAGATCCCAACAAGTGCTGCGGTTTCAACTACCCACGGCTGTGCCGGTCGAGTATAATGACAGCAACTTCAGGTGCTTCAGATTGCGGTGCGCGTGGAAGAATTCACCATGATCGGCAAGACCATCTCGCACTACCGGGTCATCGACATGCTGGGCCAGGGAGGAATGGGCCAGGTATTCCTGGCGCACGACACAATTCTCGACCGCAAGGTTGCCCTGGAGTTCCTGGCGGAGTCCGCGCAACATGATCCGAATGCAGGTAAGCGTTTCCTGCGGGAAGCAAAATCCGTCCTGCATGATCCGCCGCCCCAGCTGCGCGTCCAATCCGCCGCAGTGCTGCCGGAGCTTGCCCGTCTCTTGAACAAGACGCTGGCAA
This sequence comes from Terriglobia bacterium, assembly GCA_963739235.1. Classification (GTDB taxonomy): domain Bacteria; phylum Acidobacteriota; class UBA6911; order UBA6911; family UBA6911; genus JAFNAG01. The sequence continues at coordinate 174,297 of CAVTZY010000028.1, forward strand.
AAGATATTTCCCAGAGATACCAGAGCGTCGCCGAAATCGCCGTCGATATCAAGGTTTTAAGAGAAAAACGAGTACCTAAGCAAGATCTCCATAAAGCAAGAAAAATTGGGTCGAAACCAGAAAATCGCTGCCGTTCGCGTAAGTCATTGGTGCGAGAATGGCGTTTCTGGACCGGATTGTTTTCGCGCCCGTGGATTGCAGCACGGTATCAGCTACTTTTTGCGCATTAAACTCAGCAGGTTCAGCGCTTGAGGGGCACTTTCAGTTCCGGCCAGCAATGGAGAAGACCAAGTGTTGCAGATTCTTATACAGTCTTTCCAGGGTCTGCTTGGCCTCATCTGTGCATTTTCTGTGCAGTCACAGATCGGCAGCAGACAAACTATTCTGGCCCGAGCGGATACCCCTGAGCTGCCCGCAATTGCTTCAGTTCAAACCTCTGGGGGCATATCCCCGGTGGTCTCACTCCCCACGAAGCCTGCCCCTGAAATTGCAGTAGTAGTCCTGGTAAGTTCGATATCGGGTCAGGAGTGGCCTCAGTTGAGCGAGGAATTGACGGCACTTTACCAGGCACTCAGAAGCGCTCATCCGGTTACCCTATTGTTTGTCAGAGACCAGAATATTCAGAGCCAGGGACCGTTCAAGAGTCGTGTCGCGCTCCAGACTGCATTGCTTGGGCTCCAGAAGCAGCTCACTGCCTCCCCTGTCTTTTGCAAGGCGGAGGAATTGGATGCGCTTCTGGCCACGAAAATAAGCGAACTGGGATCGAACTGGTCGTCGGTGCTTGTTGTAGGGAGATTCGAAGAAGTGACTCCTGATCTGCGGCCACCGGTGGAGACACGTTTCTTCGAGCTGTTTCGAACCCGGCAGCTCAGAGTGACCTATTATGGACCCGGCAAGGAACGTTGGCTCCCCCTGGAGGGTGTGGCCAGAGCCACGGGAGGCATGTTCGCACCATTCAGTCTTACGGCATATGCGGAATTCCTGGACCGGATGCCGCTCCGGGCGGCAAACACCGCGCTCCCTGCAGATTCGGATTTCTCCGGCACCTACGCAGATTTATTGGAACAACTGGGGCAGAAGCAAGAGGCGCTGAAGCTCTGGGAAAGGGCGCTGGAGATCAACCCCGCACTGGAATCCGCCCACTTCCGGAGGACGCGTCTCCTGTTGGATCTGAACGATCCTGCGGGCGCTCTGCAGGCTGCCGAAACCGCCCTGAATGCCGCTCCGCTCTCTGCACGCCTCCATCTCCTGAAGTTCGAAGCGCAAGAGAAACTCGGCGGTGGCAGGAAGCGCGCCGTTCGCTGCAGAGAGCCGCAACCTCCATCCAGGATCTATTGCTGTTGCGCCGCTACGCAGAAGTGGAGGATTCCTACGGCCCCGAGGCACCGCGGTGCTATCAACTGCTGGCGGAGGCGCAGGAGAAATCCGGTTCAGAGCCGGATTATGCCCCAACTCTGGCGCGTGGGTTTCAGGTGTCTCTACGCGAGAACGACCTAGCGCACGCGAGTTGGTTTGCCGCCAGGCTCGAGAAATTGGGGCACAAGGAGTACGCGACCAGACTGGATGCCGGGCCGGAACGCAGTAGCAACACCGTGCCGATTCCTGGGGGTGCCAAAGCTCTGATGTTCGTTTCCAGAGGAAGAGAACTGGGAGCAAGGGAAGACTTTTTCGCTCAGTACGGCCGCACTCTTCTCGATTTTCTGTCGTCATCAAGTACAACGACGAACAAAGAGTATGTCAAAGGCATCACCGAGCATTTCAAGCTCGTTACGGACCTGGAAAGCCATGGCATTCGCATGGGATCCCGGGTCTCGATAATCTTGTCGAAGCGTGATGACAAATCCCGAAAAACTATTGAGGAAGTGTTGCGTCTGCTGGGCTGGAGAATGCAGATCTCAAAAAAGGTGGTAAGGCTCGAGGCCAGCGAGGAGAGTTCGGCAGCCGGCCGCCGCCTGACCTCTACCTCGTTGAACATTGACGAGCTCGCGATGCAGGAAGCCCTCCAATCAGATCGGCCATTCGCTATAGAAATCGTCGATGATTTGTTCCCGGTTATGTTCGGGCAAGATTTGTGGCGCAGTCAATTCTTCGCTGGTAAACAACTGGCAGGTGGCTTCGCGGAAGCTTTGGCTCTGAATCCTGTCTTGGCCAAAGTGTACGTCGGGCTGGCAGCGCTCGACGGGGAAAGCGCGCTGGTACTGCTGCGTGAGATAGGTTTGAAAAAGCTGGGGGAAAAGTATGCCGACCTGCTGTATCGCTATGCCACGGCGCTGGCTGTCATCGGCAAGCGGGTCATGTTCCCTGGGGGCGACAAAGCAGCACCAATCTGGGTCCAACTGGCAGACGCCAAGAGTAATGCGCCCGGGGAGTTTTTCCGTTCCCTGCTTAATAAAGACGACGGCAAACTACTGGCGTTCTATTTCAACATTGCGCAGCTGGACACCCAACATCAGGCGTTTTTCACTCAGAGCCCCGGCCGCACAAGACAATATTACGAGATGTTTAAGAACTCACCTGACCTTCAATTCGGCCCCAACCGTCTGCAGAGAACCGCCCCTTTTGCGGAGTTTATACGTGGTGTGCCTCTCGATGCTGGCAGCCGGGTGCGGTTTCCCGGCAGCCCGGGGGTATGGATGGTCGCTAAGGGAGCGTCTGAAGATGTTGCGGGAACCGCTACGCTTCTCCGCAAGGTGGCAAAAACGGCCGCCCCGGAACGGGAGGATGAGATTCTGATCCGCCTGATGGGCATCGGTTATGGGGCATCTCAACAGCCGCAATCAGAGTTGGATAACTTCCTCGCCGTCACCAGTGTCGATAGTCATCGCAAAGAGCCGCTCGATGAGCGATCCGCTCTGATGCTGGCGCAGCAGTTTGCTCATTATTATCCTGCTTGGCCCTATTTCGCCGTCCTGACCGGGCTGCGCGCGGACGAGTTTGAGCGATTTTTTGCAATGGGGTCCAAGGTGAGGGACCTCGATGCCGTGCTCTTGAATGATTTGATGGGGCAATGCCATGCGCTGATTGAACTGCTGTGCAGGCTGCAGCAGTCAGGCAAATTGGATGTGCAGCAGAGCACGATGCTATTCGGCACCATCTGTGATCGGTTCGCGCAGGCGAACGGGGCAGCCGAACTGACGACTGCGTCCCTGGAGATCACCCGTGAAATATTGAAGCAAGCCTTGAAGGAAGCGCCAGCGAATCCGGACGAGGCCATGGAGGCGCTTCTTCTCGATACGCCCATAGCCCCAAACCTGGAGCCAGGCGAAAAAGGGCGACGGCTCGAAGCTGCCCAGTCACGGCATGAGAACTACCGAAATGTACTTGAACTACAGAAGGTCACCCCGCTGCATGCGCTCTTCAGCATCCAGGACGCGACCCGAAACTTGAACAGGGACCTCGCGGATTCGGAAAAGCAGGTAAAGCTGATCGAAGAAAGCAGCAGGGGGCTGTTGACAGTCGAAATCCCCGAGTCCATCAAGTTGACCGGCGCGATGAAAGACAACCTACTGAGTTTCCGGCCCAAAGACATCGAAGAACTCATCGCAAGGCTGCGCCGGATCCTGGCCAAGAAGGATGCCAATCCCCAGGAGATCCATAAGCTCACAGAGCAATTGCTTGCTGCCATTAACCCCCAGGTCAAGATCGCGCTGGCTGGCATCGTCTATGCCTGTTACTTGAATCCAGACGATTTGCCGGTTTCGGCGGATCCTTTGCTGCTGCGCAAGCATCAGTTCGTCAGGCTGCGGGACGAGGGCAAGTCCCCGGCACCTTTTTACAAGGCGGAGATCCTCTCCGACAAGTCGGCGGGAAGTTGTTTTCTCGGAGGATTCGCAGATTTCGGCGAAATTGCCGGACGAGTGGCATTCACCAATGCTAGGCACGAGGATGATAGGATTGCACCCTACTTCGTATCCCAAATCGGTTCGATTCGCGCCTCCCGTTGGGAGGACTTGCAGGATGAGGACCTGCGTCTCGTCGGTCTCAAGATACGTTGCGCACGCGAGTGGATTGTTCAAGCCGCCGAGCGGCCCCAGTTTTTGATGGATTTGGCTGATGGTGTCTCGGGCCTGCTTTCCTTCGCCCGTAGAGCCGAGCTACTGCTGGCTCTCCAATCCAGGGATTGGAATTCAGTCTGGGATGCGGTCACTCTGGGCGATCTTTATCAGCTTGGGGACGAGTACCTCCACCGATACAGCGCTGACCCCTGGAGTTCGCCAGTAACGGTCGCTCTGCGCAGGCTAGCGGCCGCAAATGACGGATCGCGGCTGCAGATCCTTGGCTCGGATCTTCAATCCATTTTGTATTGCAGCCATCCTCATCTGGCCAGGCTTTCTCCCTATGAGTACTATGAAAGGTACCTCCTTCTCGACAAGATTGCGGCGCGTACCAGCGAATTCAAGATCTTCCTCGCGGAATATTTCGATCGGGCAGGAATGCCCGCCTCTCTTCTCGGAACGCTGGCGGAACCCTTGGCTCGGGAGATCTTCCGCTCCATGCAACTCGCCGATCTGCGGGATTGGTCTTCCGTCATCAGCGCCTATTCAAGGCTGAACGATGAATTGATAAAGAAGGTGAACCGTGAGCATCAGTAGGATTTGTGGCAGGTCAATAGTCTGTACCTGCGCGTTCCTGTGGCTGAGCTGGATGTTTGCCGCCTCTTGGCGCGAGCAGATGCCGGTCTTCAAGTCTGAGGTGCGGCTGGTCGAAGTCTATGCAACCGTCATCGACCAGAAGGGAAGATTTGTGACCGGCTTGAGCCGGGATCAATTTGAAGTCCGGGAAGATGGAGAACTGCACCAGATCAGTGCTTTCGAAGCCACCAGTTCCGACCTCTCATGCGCCATCCTGCTCGATGCCACCGGCAGCATGGCCGCAAGCCTGCCTACGGTAAAGAACGCCATTTTGAGATTGATCGACAACCTCCGCACGAACGACTCCTTCGCTGTGTATACATTCAACACCTCCCTCTCACTGGTTCAGGATTTCACCCAGGACAAGTATGCCGCTAAAAAAGCCGTGTTAGCCATACGATCCGGCGGGGAGACGGCTTGGTTCGATGCTGTGGCGCAGATCGCGACGGACCTGACCAAACATAAAGGGAAAAAGAGTGTCGTTGCCTTTACCGATGGTGGAGATAACGCCAGCTTTCTCAATGCCAATGCCAGCATAACGCGAGCTCGGATTGCAGGAATCCCCATCTATACGATCGCTCAGGGGGAAGCGCTCAAAAGCTCGGCACTCATGGCGCAGATCAGGCAGATTTCGTTGGGGACTGGCGGATGGACGTATGCCGTCCGTAACTCGCGCGAGATTGATGAGGTCTTTATGAAGATCGCGCAAGATTTGCAGTACACGTACATGCTCGCCTATCCCGCTCCGCCCAGCGGGGACACCAAATGGAGAACCATTCAACTGGCGGTGAAGGGCGGGAAAAATCTGCGCATCCGCGCCAAGGAAGGTTACTTCCCAAAATAGCAAAACATTGGCAGGTGCGTGCGCGAGACATCTGTGGGGCGTTCGAATCCAGGCTCTGTTTGAGCTCTATCCCAAGGCGGATGCAGGCCTGAATCTTCTGCGTATAGTCCGAATTGACTGCATTTCGGACCGCTGCCTGGGTGCGACCGCCTGCGTCGCCAGGGGGTTCTTTAGCGGCTGATGAACGAGAAACATCTGGCTGTCTGTCCGGCTCTCTGCCGTTTTCTTTTCATCGCTTCGGCCAGCCGCCGCATCGACGCGGCCATTTCGGGGGTAACCGTTCACTCCCGCGAAGTCCCGATCTGGGAAGTGTGGGTTTGCACACAGTGGCCGCCGCCACATGTCCTCTAACGTTGTTGCGGAACTGCGAAGCAGGATAGGTCACTTGTCCGATATGCCGACTAACCATTACTTTGGATACCGGACTCGCCCAACACCGTCCGTAACCGATTGGATTCTGAACCAGTTCCAATTCCTTGGACATTACGCGCTCGAGCTCGAAGACATTGAAGCGCGCGCAAGCGAGTTGGAACGAGCCGCGCAAGAGGCGAACGGTGGGCGCGGGCGATGAAGCCCGCGCCACGCATCGCGAAGCTTGAGACTGCAGTTCTGAAAGCCGAAAACCGTCTATCCCCGCAAAGGACGACGACAAGCCGCAACAATCGACTGTCGGCTTGAAAGCCGTCACACACGACAACGCGCGAACTCAACGTCGTGAGCAACTGCAATAGCTACTGCTTGATCACGATAAACCACGCAGCGACGATCGGACCCTGTGGACCGCGGCCACGTCCGCCCGTCGCGCGGTGGCGCCGCGCCAGCGGGTGGCGCCGGAGCCGGACCGCGCTCAGGCTGGAAGAGGTACGCGTTGTGCGTCACTGGATCAACTGTGATCGTCTTCGCGCCGGCGAACGTGTCGACCGTGGCAACCGTCGTGTACTTGTCGGGCGAATCCTGGTGGACGACTGTGACGTTGCCCTCGCCCCCATTCGGAATGTAAATCAGTTTTTTCGACGGATCCCATCCCAGAGCGTCAACGCGCGTGCCGTTCTTGATGGTCGCCACGACTTTGCCCGTGTTTGGATCAACGACGACAGATGTATTGCTGCAGCCTGAGAAAATACGGTTCGATGCTTTGTCATACGCGATGCCCGTTGGCCCTTCACACGGCGCGAGCGGCCACGAGGCGGTCGCCTTCCAGGTCTTGACGTCGATCACCTGGATCGTGTTCTTGCCTTCGTTGTTGACGAAGATGTGTCCTTTGCCATCGGCCGCAGCGCCTTCGGGCGCCGTGTCTTCGAGCTCGACGGTGGCGACGATGTCACCGCTCTTTGGATCGATCGCGGTGAGAGTGCCGATCGGGCGGCTGTGATTCGTCAGAATGATCTTGTCATCGGGCTCATCGTACATGATGCCGTCGAGACCGGGGCCGACCTTGATCTGTTTGATCACCGCCAGCGTCTTCAAATCGAACATGGTGACAGTCTGGTCGCCGCTATTCGTCGTAAAGCCGTGACCAGCCTTGGTGGCGATGCCGGCGCCATGCACGCCCGGCGTGTTCGGAATGTCACCGAGTACTTTGCCGGTGGCGCCTTCGACCACCATCATGTGGTTGGAACGCGAAACGAACACGCGCCCCGTGGCGGCTTCGACGGCGACATAGTCCGTACCTCCGTCACCCTTGATATCAAACTTTTCAACCTTGAACGTTTGCGCGTGCCCGATGTTGGGCGCGGCAAGGCTGCTTGCGAAGAGAACCGCAAGTGCGGTCAGTAAGCGTCTGGTCATATGGTCTCCGTTGTGGTTGCGTAGGTATGTGTAAAGGCTTCACCCGGGATTTCCATTTTGGCTTCTCAGGTTGGAGTAGTATACAGCAATCGTCTGAGCTGCGACCGAAGTTTTTAGCCGCGCATCGCCGGAAGCCGCACCAGTACCCATTAAAAGTTGGCCCCAGGCACCAACTCCATCACCAGCCCACGGACGCCGCCCGATTCCTCGACCCCGTAAATGTGCGCGATATTTGGATGATTGAGTGCCGCCAGCACCTTGCTTCGCGCTCGAATCGCGCCAGCCGTTCGGGATCTTGCGCCAGAGCGGCTGGAAGAACCTTGATGGCGACTTCGCGGTCGAGCTAGAAAACCGGGGACGCAAGAGCGCCGGGATAAACCGGCTTGAAGTAGAGAATGAAAGAACCTCACAGGAAAGGAGTAGCAAACAATCCTGACCTCGAGTCCTGCGCGGATACGCCGCGGGGCGAATCGCGAAGCGTGGACAGGGGCACTGGTGGGCAGGGTATAGAGCTTCGAAAACCTCATTCGGGGTGCCGACCCTGTTTGCGTAGTGGGAAGGCAACACCGCGGCATGCGGTAGCGCGAGTGTGACTGGACCCCGCGTAGTCGTAGACCCCTGGCACGCCAGGAAACTTCATGCGCGAAAACCAGGAGACCTCCGAACTGTCTGCACTCGGAAGCGGGGCAGACCGGCCAGAGAAGGCAGAAAGCCGCACGTCTGGCGTGGACGGAACGGAGGAGTCGGACTGTGCCGTAGTACCTGGGAACCTGCCGAACAAAGGAGAGCCGCCGAGAGGGGGTTTGAGTGCTGAGGTCAGGGAGGGAAGAAAATCGTGTCCCAGGGGCTGGCGGGTGTGCGCCAAGCAGCGAGAAGACGGAAGGGAGAGCGGTTCACGGCTTTGCTCCGTCATCTGACGGCGGAACTTTTGCGGGACAGTTTCTACGCACTGAAGCGGGAAGCTGCGGCAGGAGGCGACGGGGTCAGGTGGGAGGAGTATGAAAGCGAGCTGGAAGGGCGGCCTGCCTACCTGCACAGCCGCGTGCACCGCGGAGCCTACCGGGCTCAGCTTTGCCCGTCGACATCACACCACTCCCGGCATCCCCGTGCCCGGATAGGACGACTTTCGCCGCCACCCCAGACGGGCTTGGGCAAGCCTCATTCGTAAGGTCTCACTGGTGGATTCCCTGACCCCAATGCGGCGGACTGTTACGCATCATCAGTTTCATCGATAACCCGTCGGTCATCCAAAAGATCCTGCGCCACCTCGATCTCTAGCTTCCCCCAGATTCTGGAAAACTGCCAGTCTCAATTGCCGGGTCGAATAATTCCGGAAAATTTCTACCCCAACCGGTGCTATTCTGCTCCCGCCGGGAAAAAGCAAAATAATATCCCTGACGCCGCGCCCGGTTGGGGCGACGTTTCACCCATGGCTCCGGAGGATCAAGTCATTATCTTGTTACCACGCTGAATTGAGCCGTCTCGGGGCCAGGTGCGACAAGGTCAAAATCCCTGAGGAGACCGGCTATGAAAAAAGCAGCGATTCTGGGCTGGATAGCGGTAGGAATTTCCACGACCATCTCGTGCTTGTGGGCTTTTTGGGGCGCCTACGAGAGCTTTCACGAAGGATGGTACTTTAAGTCCTTGGCTGAAAACCTGGTATGTACGGCCAAGTACCTCACGCTAATGCTGATCTTTGTGGTGCTCTCCGCGATCCCTCTCCGCTGGCCCAGAGTAGGAGGAAGCCTCTACCAACTGTTCGGCATAGGCTTTTGCATCTGGATGCTAATGACGCGCAAGGTTCTGAACCTCGGCGTCGTGTTGGGTTTGCTACCGGTGACCCTGCCCCCTCTTCTCCTCGGAATACTTTTCTGGTTAGGCCGTCCCAAACCCGTGAGCCGCGCGTACAAGATCAGCATTCTTCTTCCTTTAGTGGTGGCGGCTGGTTTTGCAGTCGAGCCGGTCACGCGCATTGCGGGCCGTATCGACGATGGCAACCGTGGCCTTAGGATTGTCCAGGGAAACGGCGTGAAGCTGATCTGGACGCCGGAAGGCCCGGGCTGGCCCAACCCGGATCCTCATGACAGAATCTGGGTGACCCAATGGCGCGGCCCCACCTGGGAGGAGGCTCAAAAAGTGTGCCGGTATCTCACGGCAGATGGGAAGTCCATCGCGGACACCCCGCAGGACATCTGGCGACTTCCCACTGTAGAGGAAGTCGTCTGCTCAATGACCCGCCACGGAACCAATTGTGGGGGAGTCTGGGACCCTATCAACGCCCGCGCCTCGTATACTAAAAAGCCAGACAAAGAGTCCCCGCTTTGGAACTCATATTCGGTGATCATCTACTGGTGGACTTCCTCGGAACAGGATAGCAGACGAGCTTACAGCATTGACTTTAACGGCAATGTCTATAATAGAAACAAGGAATCAAACCTAGGCAGCCAGGGCTTCAGGGCGGTCAGGGAGCCCCAGGAGGACTAGGTCCCGCGCACGCGCACGCAAAACCGTGGACGCAAACCTAATATGTGCTCGGGGAGGCTTCCGTTTTTCCCTTCTTGAAATCCCTGCAAGGGTAACAACAAGGGATCGCTGCGCGTCCGCAGTGAGCGGCGGCGCTGCTCCAGGCATAATGCTCGGCCTTGCGGACCATCCGAGCCCTCACGGGATTCCGTTCCACATACCGTAGGGCGGCGCACAGATGTGCATCGTCGAGCGCACAGGAAAAAGGCCGTCCTTGCCACAGTCGCCCGCTGATGCGCTGGGACCAGTTGAAGTGCTGGGTGTAGCGCAGGTCCAAAGGCCTGAACACCGATGCGAGCGTATCGGCTCGTTCCGGTATGCAAACGAGGTGGATGTGGTTTGTCATGAGGCAATAAGCTAGAGTCTTCAGCCCGTGCTTGGCGGAATACTCCAACAAGAGCCGAAGATATCGCTGTCGATCGTTATCTTCGGAAAAAACATCTTCTCGTCGATTGCCCCTTTGAGTGACGTGATGCGGAATCCCAGGAATAACTACCCTCGCAATGCGCGGCATGGGGCTATCTTAATCACAACACCCGCGACAAGCAACCGGAAATAGGGTTTCGTCTTAACCGGCCAATCTGTGCCTATTTTCCCTGTTCGTCCAATTTGCTCAGTTCGGCGAAGATTTTTGATAAGCGATTGGTGAGGCGCGCCAATTTGCGTTTTGCTTTCTCATCGGTGATGCGCCGGCGCCACATTTCCATGCTATGGCGCGCCTCGTCGAGCAATCCTTGCAGCGCTTGCAAACTGGTGCCTGGGGCTCGCCGGAGTTTGGGAATAACGTGAAGGCTTCCCATTTTCTGTCGAGCCTGGTGGTACTCGCGCTGCAGGTCAATCTGACTAACCTGGACGTAGCGCAAGGTCATTTCGACGGTTCGGTGTCCGAGTAATTCCTTCACCGCAGGCAAGCTTGCACCCGCTCTGAGCATTTCGGTTGCGTAGGTGTGTCTCAGCTGATGCAGTGTGGGCTGGATCGAGCAGCCGGCTTCACAGGCTGCCGTGATCAGTTCGTGTCTCATGGACAAGTAAGAAGGCGGAGCGCCGTTCCTTTGTAGCAACAGCAATCCGGGTGTCGTTGTGGGATCGGGGGCCTGCCAGGGTCTCAAGGATTGAATGGCGTGAAAGATGCTGCGAGTGTCATCATCGACCGGGACCCATCTTTCGGTGTGCAGCTTCCCGAGCGGGACGCGTACCGCCCATTGGTTCTGGCCGAGTTCGCGCAAGGAATCGGCCGTGAGCTGAAGGCATTCGCCGATACGCATGCCGGTGGCCCTGAGAAGCAACAACCCCTTGGAGCGCAGGGTCTCCCTTTCGTGAAGACGTTGTTGCAGTTTCTGGTCGTCCTCCGGAGAGAGAGGTTTGGGAAGATAGTGGTCATGCGGCGGATAATCGCCAGGTGCGAACAGGTCTGAGCGCGGCGGATCGCGGCTCGACTCCAGATCGCGCAGAAGCCGGCGGACATTGATGATTCTCTCCATGCGGGTTTTGTTGGCTAGCGGCGGTTTTTGCTCATGCAGGCTGCGGAGCCAGCCGAGGATATGGGGATCGCGGCGGAGCTGGGATAGCCTGCGGACCCCTGGCCAGTTTGACTGCAGATAGGAGAGGAAGGATCTGGCGGCGCATTGGTAGAACTCGATCGTCCCCGGACGCAACACGGTAGCGAGCTTCTCAACCTGACCCTCCAATAGCTCCTGCAGGCTTGGGCGCGTGCGTTTTTTCATCGCGGCACCGGTGCGGAAAGTCGGGTTCGATTCTGAATCGCGCGGTGATATTCGCGCCAGACATCCTCGGGAGAGAGCCGGACGTAAAGCATGGTGGTGCGGATCTGGGCGTGTCCCATCAGGTGCATCAAGGCCGGCAGAGAGATGCCCCCGCGGACCATGTCCGCGCCGAAGGTATGGCGGAATCGATGAGGATTGGCCAGCTCGACATGAGTAGCTCGACGGTGATGTCGGAATAGGGAACGAAATCCGGCCGGAGTCATCGGCGCGCCACGCCGCCGTCCTTTCAGAGACAGAAACACGTGAGGCGAGCAAGACAGTGGCCTCTCGGATTCGAGATAACGCTCGACCGTCTCGAGCGTGTCGTCGGACAGGGGCAGCATTCTTTCTTTATTCCCTTTGCCCCGAACCGAGAACCGGGCCTCCGAGAGGCGCAGATCCTGCAGCCGAAGTTCGGTGACCTCGCGTGAGCGCAAGCCATTGAAGAGCATCAAGGCGATGATGCTGAGATCGCGATAGGTGCGGAAGCTGGCCCAAAACCGCGAGACTTCCTCCGCCGTCAAGGGGACCACGACACGGCGGGATTGCTTCAGGCGCAGGCCGATGAGTCTTTGGCTCGTTCTTCCATAACCGTGAGGAAATCGGGTTTGGCGGGTCGATCGGACGCCGGTTGGGCCGTTTGGGATGTCGCGGCCATAGAGAAAGCGGTAGAGGCTGCGCAGCGTACCCAGGCGGTGATTGACGGTTTCCGGCGTCGGCTTTGGGCTGGACTCAAGCTGATGGCGGACGTAGTCAAGCAGAAGCGGCTGATTCAGCCGGGACAGCAGGCCGGGCTTCCGAGGCTGCCACCAGCGCAGGAAGTTCAGTAAGCCATAGCCATAGGAACGAACCGATCTTGGCGAAAGATTGCGCAGATGCTGGGCATCGAGAAATCGGTTGAGCCAGTCGACCTCGCGATCGTCGGCGTCATAGATCCGGTACGGAGAAATGCCGGCCGGAGTCGAAGCTTGATAAAGCAGACGACAGGTCATGGCTGAAAAACCTCGGCGCATTCCGTAAGGCGTCTGAAGTCCTCTGCGTTCGCTCCGGCACGGAAATAGCTGTTCGGATCATGTCCATCAGGAAGCTCGACGATGCGGACGATAACGCCGGCGCTGACAAGCTTTTGAGCCAGCCGGCGAGCTGCGCTCTGGCCCGCGCCGTTCGGATCACTGTCAAATGCGATCATGACCTCACGGCCAGAAAACTCGCGCAGTTGAGAAAGCTGGAATCCTGTAAAGTGGGTGCCGAAGCCACAGGTCGTGTTGACATAGCCTTCCTGCCAAAGCGAGGCCATGTCGAACAAACCTTCCACCACAATCACGCTGGGAGAAAAGCGAATGATGCTCCACGCAAACAGGTCTCCCTTCGGGCGGGCCAAGAAGCGGTGCGGAGCCGCTCCGCCGATACTGCGTCCATACAGATTGCTGACTCGATTATGATCGAAACAGGGAAACACGATGCGCTGGTAAAACGTATCTCGACCCTGAGGGTTGATCAGACCTGCTTGCCTCAGCTGGTCCGGTGAATAGCCCTGCCCGATCAAGTGACGCCGCAGGGATCCTCCTGGCGCATACCCGATATTCAGTTGGCCCATGAGCCGCCGGTCATGCAGACCGCGACACCGCAGGTAATCGAGCGCCTCGGGGTGGCAGTAAAGCTGTTGCTCGTAGAAAGCGGCTGCCGCTTCGAGCACCCCGTCCGGGGAAGATTCGGGCCGGCTAAATTCCTGTTTCAGGTGAGCCACGCTCTGATGGAAGGAAAGATTGAGGTAGATCTGCACGAAACGGATGACGTCTCCCCCGCGGCCGCAGCCATGGCAATAGAAGACATTCTTGCCTTCATTGACGTAGAACGAAGGCCTGCTTTCCGCGTGCAACGGGCACAGTCCTACGAACTCCTGGTTGGAACCGACTGACTGCGCCACCCAATCGTGTTTCCGCAGGTACGCCAAAAGAGAAGCCTGGCGTTTCAGCAGCTGCAAATCACCTGCCATAGACGCTCCTTCCCAGACAAAACGAAACCGATCGGGAGCGAATCATGCACCGCAGTTGCACTTCAAGGTGGCGGAGGAATGAATTTTCCGCAGACAACGCAGAACACCTGGCCGGGGCTTGCCTTCCGTAATACTGACCACGAGGATGGCGGCACATGAGGCTTCTCCCGCTCTCGGCCTCGCCGCGTGAATGCGGCATAGGTTATTGCTGAGGGAATGCTGGCAGAAGTCTTGGGAACTCCGCTACCTTGACCTGTCAGTATTTGCAGTTTGCGGCGCTGGTAATAGGCCCGCTGGCGGTCAGCGTGATCCAGACGAGCGGCCAGGCTCTGCTGGTAGACGCGGTTGGCACGGCGCCGCTGAAGGAGTCGCGCCTGGCGGCGACATGGCTCGCTGCAGTATGCCTGTCCTCGATCGCAGCGACGGCAGATGACAAAGACCACACTGCAGGCCGGACCCCGACAGATCCTCTGACGAAACTCCTCTGGCAGCGCGCCCGTGTCTTTCTCAAGGCAGGACTCGACAACGGGCGCCGGTCATGGCAGGCTAAGCGCTGGGCGAGGTTCCAATCTAGGTTGCGCCCGTTTTGGGCCCCAAGCGGCTCTCTACGCTTGGGGCCTTTCTTCTTCCGCCTCTGGAAAAACAGAATATGCTGGCTGGAGAAAAACACAGCAGAAAAACAACTGAAGGAAAAAGTCAGCTACGGAACGGCGTCAAGAAATGCACGTTGGCCGGTTAATTGCGTCCCCAGTTTCCCATTTTCGCGGAACGAGTCGCCCGTTTCCTGATCCCTCCACTCCTCCCGGCGCAAATGGACGCACCAGAGATGGGCCATGGCGTCGGGCCGCTCGCCGCATTCCCTATCGAGCCTGTTGCACACTAGCAGCCCATCGTCGTAACGCCCGCTGCGGATGAGTACCAGCGCCAGATTATTGAGAGCGCGACGATAGCGAATATTTGAGGCTGGATGAAGTTTCTCGCGGGCCCCGCTCAAATGGCTTCGGGTAACAGGGGAACCTCCAGAGCCTGGGCAGCGGCCCTCAGCAATTCGTCAAGCGAGGCAAGCGGGGTTCCCTGGCGCATAGCCAGCTCCAGATAGGCGGCGTCATAAACGGATAGCTGTTGCTGGCAGGCAAGCGCCAGGATGGCACTTCCGGCCCGTCGCCCGGTTTCGGGATCAGTCTCAATCGGCAGTTTCTGGAGCGAGGCCCAGGCCGCCGCTGAGTCAGCCGGCGAGATCCGCTTGCGGCGCTCAGCAACCAGAAGCGCGTTGGCAACTTCCAGGGCCCAGATGGATGGAACGATAGCCTGCGTCCCGCCCGCGAATAACTTGCGCACGGCCTGGTTCTTGTCAGTACACTCGCCGGGCAGAAACCAGCTGAGCGCGATGGAGCCATCCAGAGTCAATTTGTTCATCGGCGCCGCCCCTCTTCAATAAGTTGCCGGTAGGAGAACTTTCTCCGGGGTACGGATTTGCGCTGGGTCCGACGCCGGATTTCCTCCATTTGCAGGAATGCCTGCTCAATATCCCCAAAACTGGAGCCCTGAATGGGCACGAGGCGGGCAACGGGCTTGTCGTGCCTGGTAATCGTGATCTCCTCCCCCCGACTCACCCGTTCCAAAAGGCTGGAAAATTTGGTTTTTGCCTCAAAAGCTCCGAAGATCTTGATGGTAGCACTCATAAAGGATCCTCTCAATTCAACTAGTCTAATACTAGTCTATTAGATTTCAGGCAAAAGGCAAAGCCAATTATGCCGATGCTCTGCCGGCTGATGGCTCGGCGTTCGCATCGGTTCCAACAGGTGCTCGTTCGACCTCATGTGCGCTTAAAAATTGGGGGAAATTGGGGGACGCAACCAGTAGTGTCCCGGTGAGCATCAAAAAGAGGAGGATTTATGGCCCAGTTCCCCCTTTATTTGGCCAGCAGCCAGATGCACATTTCGCCGTCGCCGCGGTTGGACCAGGCGTAGTAGGGGATGGCGGTGAAATGATCGTTGCTGCCGACTGCCTGCCGGGTGCGAATCACGGTCACACCACCCAACAGATCTTTGCGGTGTTCGGCGACCAGGTCGACATCCGCTGCCAGCGTCAGGGCGCGCGCGTGTCCGCCATTGTCGACGCCCTCGGCGCAGTATACCAGGGGACCGCGCTCGAGCGCGACTCGTCCGCGCCCGGCTGCGACGCCTTCGTTGGCCACCACGCGATGGATCGGCATCGGCAGGCTGAGCTCGATCGTGTCGCCGGATTTCCAGGTCCGGCGAAGCACCGCATAGCCCTTATCCAGCGTGGGCTTCACGGCCCTGCCATTCAGCTTCACCGTGAATCCAGGCACCTCCTTCTCGGCATAACGATAGAGGTCGCCGGGGACCGGCCTGCCCTGTGCCCAGCCTGGAATGCGCAGGTTCAGCGTGAATTCCGAAGCGGCGGCGGGGGCGACAGTGAGTTTGATGCCGCCGTCCCAGGGATAGCGAGTCTGCTGGGTGAGCCGGAGCGGCCTGGCCTTGGCACCTTCGCCCAGTTTGAGATCGGCGCTTCCCCCGATGAAGAGATTGACGTAAACCGTGTCAGGGGTAGTGGCATAGATGTAGCCGGGGATGGAAGGCATGAGACGCACGATGTTGGTCGGGCAGCAGGGCCAGGTGAACCAGGGCATGCGAGTCGAGCGGGAACGTGCGCCGTCGGATTCGAGGGCGTTGGTGTAGAAAAATCGGTCTCCGCTGAGGGACACGCCGCCAAGGAATCCATTGTAAAGCACTCTCTCAAGGACATCGACATATTTGGCGTCGCGGTGCAGCAGGAAGAGCCTCTGCTGCCAGAAGGCGCTGGCAACGGCGGCGCAGGTTTCGTTATAGGCGGTGAGGTTGGGGAGTTCGTAGTCGTTGCCGAAAGCTTCACCGTTGCGCTGCGCGCCCAGACCGCCGGTGATGTACATCCGTTTATCGACGACATTGTGCCAGATGCGGTCCATTGCCTGGATGTAAAGAGGATTTCCCGTGAGCGCGGCGAGATCGGTGACGCCGGCGTACAGATAGCCCGCGCGGACGGCGTGGCCGACGGCTTCGCTCTGTTCGATCACCGGTATGTGGTCCTGGGCGTAGGCGCCGTAATTGGGCGTGCGCCGGCCGCGCTGGTCGACGAAATATTGGGAGAGGCGCAGATAGCGCTCATCGCCGGTTGCGCGATACAGTTTGACGAGTGCCAGCTCGATTTCCTCATGGCCTGAGGCATCGTGCCTCTGATTGGCGGCGGGACCGAACGTGTTGTTCAGGAAGTTGGCGTTCTTGATCGCTACCTCGAGCAGCGAACGTTTGCCGATAGCCTGGAACAAAGCGACGCCGGATTCGCAAAGCAGTCCCATCACGTAGGTTTCGTGGCTGGTGCGCTCGCGCGTCCAGCGTTCCGGTCCGGACATCTCAGGCATCTGGTCGGGCGGGGTGATGCGCCGGGCGGTGTAGATGTAGCCGTCGGGTTCCTGGGCGGCGGCGATCTTGGCGACCAGGTCGTCGACGTATTGTTCGAGCTTGGGATCGGGATGCACGGCCAGCATATAAGCCGCGCCTTCGATGGATTTGTAGGCGTCGGAATCGCGCGCCGGGGAAGAGCCGCGGAAGGGGCCCTCCATGAGGCCCCCGGCCTTGGCGAAGTTGTCGAACTCGCCGGCCGCCTCGGCCTGCTTGAAGACATGCCAGATCGTGACCGTGCGATTGGTTTCGAGGCGCGGTCCCCAGAATTCGTCCTCAATGTGAACGGAGGCCAGCGGAGCGGGATGAACGGCATAATCCTTCACCTGAGCCTGCACGAACGCAAGGGACAAGAACATCAAGGCCAGAGAGACTCGCCGGCAGACCCTTCGGCTGTACATGTGCACCTCCGCGGTTTATTTCACCTGCCACTCGATGATGCCAAATTCGCGCCAGATCGTGTCTTTGCTGATTCGCATCGCCGCCGGGGGACCGGCAGCTCCGCCCTTGTAGAGAATGTTCTGAGGTTCGACCTCGAGGCGGACGGCAGTCGTCGTCACTGGCTTAAAGGCAGCCTGGTTGAACTTGTCCGGGTCGACCGTGTAGGGCTCATTGTTTGCCACTGGTTTCCACGTGTCTCCGTCCTTGTAGAGAATCCGCCATGAACCTGGCAGCCTGCAGAACCGCCGGTCATCCACAAAATACACCTTGGACATGGAAACCTGCGTGGGAGCTTTGAAATCGTATTCTATCCACGCCGGCTTGCCTTCGGGAGGCCTCATGCGGAAATAGAGATGAGATTCGTCGGCGGAGTTTAAGGGGTCAACGCCGTCATAAACGGCACAGAGCTCATCATTCTGGTCTCCGTAGCCGGTCCAGGCCTTTTCGATGCCCGCAAACGAATCCACCCGAGCGACCGGGCCGGGCAGCACCGGCTGCGCCCGAGCCGCATCGGCATTACGAGCCATCCAGACGGTCATCTCGCCCATGCCCCTGTTCGCCCAGGCATAATACGGGATCGCCACGAGGTTGTGCGGCACTGTCTTCGTGGATACGCCATCCTGACCGCGGACGAGAGCCTGCACCTTGCCGGTAATTACCGCAACTCCGTTCAACAGGCCCGGCCGGAATTCCCCCTTCAGCAGCGCATTGTCAGGGATCACCAGGTTCAAGGCGCTGCCGCCGTTATCCGGCCATTCCGCGCAATAGACCAGAGGACCCCGTTCCAATGCCACCCGCCCCCGGTCATCCTGGACCCGATCATGCGCCATCACTTTGTGAACCGGCATCGGCAGATTGAGCTCGATAATATCGCCCGTCTTCCACGTCCTCTCCAGCCGCACGTAGCCGCTCTCCAACTTGATCGCAACCGGAACACCGTTCACATTCAGAGTCGGCTTCTCATTCGTCGAATCAAGGTAGCGATACAGATCGCTCGGCAACGGTGTATTCCGCGCCCACTCCGGGATCCGGACGAGGACCGCAAACTTGCCTGCGCGCTCCGGGTCAACCGACATCTTTATTCTCCCTTCCCACGGATAGCGCGTTTCCTGCGTGATCTTGACATTATTGTCGGCGAGCTTCACGTCGGCCTTGGAGCCGATGAAGAGATTGACGTAAATCTCGTTCCCGGTCTTCGCATAGATGTAGCTGCCGATAGAAGCCATCAGGCGCACGACGTTGGGCGGGCAGCAAGGCACATTGATCCAGTCGAACCGCTCGTAGTTGCCGTAGGACATTAGCACATTCTGATAAAAGAAGCGGTCTCCCTTCAAAGACACGCTGTCGAGGAAACCGTTATAGAGCACCCGCTCCATTGTGTCGATGTACTTCGCCTCCCGGTGCAGCAGGAACAGCCGGTGATTCCAGACGACGTTGCCGTACGAGGCACAGGTTTCGTGCCAGGAACTTACGTTCGGCAGTTCATAGTCTGCTCCGAATTTTTCCTGCTGGCGGATGGAGCCTACCCCACCCGTGATGTACATTTTCTTCGAGACCACGTCTTGCCAGAGCGTGTCGTCGGCCTTCCCGTATTCCGGCAGCCCGGTCAGCGCCGCGACATCGGTCAGAGGGATAAAGAGATACATCGCCCGCACGCAGTGGCCAACCGCCTCGGTCTGTTCGAGCACGGGCTTGTGATTCTGGTTGTATTCCCGTTCGCCCGGGTATTCGCTCGCGGATTGCTGCTGATATTCTTCGCGGCCCCGAATATCGAGGAAGAACTTGGCTAACTGCCAGTACTTTTCGTCTCCGGTGAACCGGAAAAGGCGGATGAGGCCGATTTTCTGGCCCTCATGACCCGAGATGTAGCCTTTCTTGCCGGGACCATACATAGCATCCGCGGCGTCCGCAGCTCTGATGGAGAGGTCCAGCAGTCTCTTGTCTCCGGTAGCTTCAAAGTAGGCAATGGCCGCTTCGGGAGAAGGTCCCCCGCCGCGCAGGGCCTGGTTGGCGTTCCCGCTTGCGGCTGCCGACCTTTCGACCGTAGCGTCGATTCTCTTCTTTATATATTCCTCGAAGGCTGGATCGTGCCGCTTCGCAATCATGTAGCCGGCTCCCTCGAGGATTCCTCCGCCGATGGTCGTCCCTCCCCGTTCTTCAGATTTCAGAATGCAATGCTGGATGGACACCGTCCGATTGACTTCCTGTCTGGGTGCCCAAAATCCGTCTGTGATGTCGACCTGCGTGAGCGGAACGGCTGCTACCGAGTAATCCATTTTTCTGGGAGCATTTTGAGCGCTGCCGAACAAAGAAAGCCCGGTGATCAAAAGTGCAGAAAGAATCGGGCCAGTTGGTTTCATGTTTCCTCCGCTGCCGGGTATATCGGTGACCGGCGCGACTATTTCACCATAAATCCCTTCTGAATCCCATCTCGTAATGGCCCGAAGATCACTTCCCGTATCTTGGGAGCTTGGCTCAGGGCCACCTGTCCGGACAGTCGACAATTCGGGCAAGTGAAAGTGTGTCAGAGCGAGCTATGGCATTTTTCATGTCGAACGGCTGCACGGTGGTCTGGGGCATGGACTTGAAGTGGAAGTTCTTGTAGCATTGCCCGCATGAACAAAGTGAAATCTGGCAATCGCAGTTCTGCGGCGAAAGGCAACGGCGCTCCGAAAAACGTTGATGAATATCTTGCTGGTGTCCCGGAACCCGCCCGCAGCACCTTGATCAAGATGCGCGCGGCGATTCGGTCCGCTGTGCCGCCGGAAGCTACCGAGACCATCAGCTATCGGATTCCTGCGTTCAAGTACAAAGGAGTGCTGGTGTGGTTCGCCGCGTTTTCGAACCACTGCAGTTTGTTCCCCACTGCCTCGGTTATCGAAGCGTTTAAAAACGAACTTAAGGGCTTCTCCACATCCAAAGGGACCATCCGCTTCCCCACGGACAAGCCACTGCCGACTGCGCTTGTTAAGAAACTGGTGAAGGCGCGGGTTGCGCAGAACAAAAGCAAGAAACGGCGCTGACCGGGTTGCCATCGAGACCTGTTCATGACTTCGAAGACGGTTGACTGCTCCCGTCACCATCTAAATGGACTCAGCGCCTGGTTAATGCGCTACTCGTAAAGGTGAACCTCGGTTACTGTCTGCACCTCATAGGCATCGATGCACCCCGTGGGTAAGATGCCCTGAAAAGATTACCTAATGCCCAGCCTGCAGTCTCCGATCAAGAGCAACAGGAGAATGGAGGGACAACCCATTGGCGGTGCGCGGCCGAGTCGTGCATGATCCGAGAGCTCTTTCCCGCCAGGCGGCGCGGCTTCCGTGCCAATTCGTCTATCAGGGAGGTGTGCGGCCGGCGGTTCTCTTGGACCTATCTCTCTCCAGCGCCATGGTTTCTGCAAAGTTTATGCCTCCGAAAGGCGCCGCTGTGACCATTCGCCTTGATTCACCTGCACTGAAGACACCCTTGCTGCTGGACGGCATCATAGTTCGCGGCACTTGGGGTTTCACGGAGCACGGAGAGGTTTGCAGGTTCGCGGTCAAATTTCACTGCAAATCGACAGAACTTGCTCGATTGCTCCACCCCTGACTGCAGCGACGGAATGCCTATCGAATGAGCCATTCTGGGATTTGAAGCGACAGTTTGAAAAAGCTGTTACTGGTGCCGAATTGCCTGGAGTGACCTTCCATGCACTGCGCCAGTCACCTGGTAATGGCTGGGGTGGACCTCGCGACGGTTCGGGAGATCCTGCGTCATAAGTCGATTGAGATGACGCTCCGCTATGCCCAACTCACGCCCGATCACAAGAAGTCGGCTGTCGATGCTTTGCGGGGTGTGCTCTTTGATGGGCCGGGGAAAGGGGCTAAATCAGCGTGACTACCCGCCATTTACCCACAAAGGGATGGAAGGCTAGAATGCGCGGATGGGAGAGAAACGGGAAACGCCAGGAAACAAAGTCTTTAAGTGGTGCGCCCGGCAAGACTCGAACTTGCGGCCTTTTGATTCGTAGTCAAACGCTCTATCCAACTGAGCTACGGGCGCACTTAGACTTAGAGGATTTCCCCTCCTGGGGTGTAGTGATAATCACAGGGGAATTTTCGGCGATTTGCTCCAGCGCCTTCTTCATCAGATCATCGTTGACGTGAGCGCAACGCCGGACCATTTTCGGTTCCTTCCACCGTCCCAGGGCTTGAATCGTACCATCGCTCACCCCTTCCTCCCGCAGCCGGGTGGCGAAGGTGTGGCGCAGTACGTGGGGCGAAACGCCCGAAAGATTAGCACGGCGGCAAGCTGTCGTAAAGGTAGTTCTCACGGATCCGAACGGTGCCCTTTTTGTCACCGGTACCCTGGTCCCCCGAGAGTCTCCATTCAGTGCTGCCACACGTCAAGAGGTTAGGCGCGCCCTGGCTGCCCACAGTGTGCGCAGCGCCTACCGGCCATCCGTCGCCTCGGCAGCTTTACGCTGCTCTGGGCCGAACCGTTGCGGCAATGTGCTTTGCTTGCGCCAGTTCGGCTACACGAAGGTCATAGGCCGCCTGCAGATTCATCCACGATCGAGCATCTGTTCCAAAATAGCGAGCCAGTCGCAAGGCAGTGTCGGCGGTAATTCCCCTCCGTTCGCGAACGATGTCATTGATTCGCGCCGGAGTCACATTAAGAGCCTTTGCCAGCGAATTGGCCGACATGCCGAGCGGCAACAAGTACTCCTCGCGCAGAATCTCGCCCGGATGAATGGGCCTCATTTTATTTCTTACCACGGTATTCCTTTCTCAATGATAATCCACGATCTCAACATCCCATCCATCTGCCTCCTCCCAGCGAAAACATACCCGCCAACGATCTTTGATGCGGATACTCCATTGTCCTGCCCGATCCCCCTTGAGCTTCTCAAGCCGGTTGCCGGGCGGCGCGCGCAAAAAGTCAAGGCTCGCCGCGGCATCTAACTGCGTCAGCTTGCGTTCTGCCTGGCTGCGAAAAGCCTTCCATCGTCTTGGGCAGCGCCCGGAGTAGAGGGATTGGGTGTCTTTATCACCGAAACGACTTTATCATCGCTATATACTATATCGGTAAACGGTAAAAACGCAACTCCTCGGTATCGATTGATTTTGTGTTGCCCCAAAAATTTGTTATTTTCCGCTCCTCGGCTGCCGGCGGCGCTAAGACTTCATTGTCAATCCTCTCAGGTGCTTTGGATGTCGATTTTTCAGTGCCACCTGCACAGGTCCCCTATAACCTTGCAAAGTATATCCGACAGATTCCCTGAGTTTATGGTAGATATGACATCGTCCGGCTCTGGAGGTCGGGATCCATCGAAAATGTCTATCCTGTGAGGCAGCCATGTCGACCTTGCGATTGCGGGCGGCGCATGCCGTCTTCTCCTTCATTGCAGTGTTTCTGGTTCTCAGTTCATCTGTTTCTCCGGGTGGGGCACAGCAAGCCCAGAGTGTGGGGGCCAGGCGGCCCATGACGTTCCTCGACATGCAGAAGATGCGTCAGGTTGGTTCGCCCATGCCCAGCCCGGACGGCAGCAGAATGCTCTATACAATTTCCACGCCTGACTGGAAGGAAGCAAAACAGCAGACCGACATCTATCTCGTCACCACCCAGCTGGGTGTTTCATCCACCCGGCAGATGACGTACACCAAGGATAAGAATGAGACCTCTCCACGCTGGTCGCGCAGAGGGGACTTCTTCATCTTCGCCTCCAATCGCGAGGCGCCCGCGGCCTCGGCAAGTCAAAATCAGTTGTATCTGATGCGACCCGACGGCGGCGAAGCACGGCCGCATCACCGATGCAAAGGAAGGGGTTTCGACATTTGCATTCAGCCGTGACGGCAAGTGGCTGGTGTACCTCAGCGGCAAATCCGGCGAAGAGCAGCTGTATCGACTGCCGGTCGAGCAGATCGACACCGCGACGGCGGAACAGATCACCAAACAGGCAGCAGGTGTGGGCGCGTGGAGTTGGGCTCCCGAAAGCCGCCGCATTTATTTCACCGGCGCGGAGCGCTCCGACGCCGACGACAAGCTGCGTCGCGAAAAAAAATTCACGGTGAACATCCGCAACCAGGAAACACCGCTCAATTCTCTGTGGGTGCTCGATCTCGAACCGCTGGCGACAAAACAGCTGACGCAGGACGCTTCGATCACGGTGGGGGATTTCTTCGATTTCAGAGGATGGCAAGTGGGTAGGTTTTCGCGGGATCTCCGCCGACCGCTATAAGCGGAACATCACGGAGCAGAACATCAATAGCGACCCGTACCTCCTCGAGGTGGCGACCGGCCGCATCGAACGACTCGTCACCAACACAGAGGTTGAGGAGAGCAGTGTGAGCTTCTCGCCGGACGGACGATGGATCGCGTTTTCGGCTCCGGACGACCTTCAGCAATACAGCATGAAGAACGAGCGGATCTTTCTGCGAGGTGTCGGCGACCGCGGGGGACAGTGGCGCAAGCTCGGCAGCGGCTTCGATGGGGACATGTCCACCGGCTTTTGGTCGAAGGACGGCAACACCATTTACTTCAATGGGGGGATCCGGGCGACGAACCAGCTCATGGCTTTGGACGTGCAGAGCGGCAGCGTGCGCCAGATTACCAACGAAAAGGCATCGCTCTCTGTCAGCCGCGACCTGGACAGCGGCGTCCTCCTCATCAATTACTCAGATGGCATGACACCGACCACGTTATTCACGCTGCCGGCCATCGACCGGATCACCAATCGGGCATCATGGATCCAGCTCACCGACGCCAACCCCCAGGTGCGCGATTTCCTGCTCGGCGCGCAGGAAGAGATTGCCTGGAAGTCGAAGGACGGCCGGATGGTCGGCGGCGTGCTCGTCAAGCCGGTCGGCTATCAGTCCGGCCAGCGCTACCCGCTGATCGTCGCGATTCATGGCGGACCGGCATCGGCCGACGTGCTCAGCTTCAACGGCGGCTACGGATCTCAGGTGTATGCAGGAGCCGGTTATGTCGTGCTGCGGCCGAATTATCGCGGATCCACCAACTATGGCGAAGCGCACAAGAACGGCATCGTGGGCAACTACTTTCCGCCGGGATTTGACGACATCATGTCGGGCGTGGATTACCTGATCGCACAGGGCATCGCGGATGGCATCGCGCATGGGTGCTCTTGGCTGGAGCGCCGGCGGCCACTGGTCAAACTGGATCCTGACGCATACGGATCGCTTCAAGGCCATCAGCACGGGCGCCGGCACATCCAACTGGATCTCGATGTACGCAGAGAGCGATATGCAACGGGTCCGGCAGTTCTACCTGGGCAACAAGCTGCCGTACGACGACTTCGACGCATACTGGGATCAGTCGCCTCTGAAATACATCAAGTCCGCAAAAACGCCGACCATGATCCACGTCGTGGACGGGGATCCGCGCGTGCCGAGCCCCCAGTCCGTGGAACTGTACATAGCGCTGAAAAATCTGGGAGTGCCCACCGAACTATTGATGTATCCGGGCCAGAGCCATGGCATCCCGGATCCCCGCAATCAGCTCGTTAAGGCCATGAGCGAAATGGCGTGGATGGATTACTACGTGCGCGGGATTGGCGAGAAGTTCAAGTGGCGCTCCGTCCTTGAGACGCTGGAAGAGGAAGGCCCAGCCGCAAAGAAGTAGACTTAGATCTTATCTCAACACCAGACCGGCGGTCGCGCTCAGGCCAAATTCGGTGTCAGGCTACTATTTACCCAATTTCGGCAGTGGCGGATACAGGCTATCGACTCCAAGAATTTGGGTAAATAGTCGCCTGACACCGAATTTATGAGAGGCTATTCCCATATTTGAGATTCGGCTTACCAAATCGTTTGCACCAGCGCACTGTCCTGCAGGCGCTGGTCTTTGGTGACGAGCGGCAGACCATGAGCCCGGGCCGTTGCGGCAATAATCCGGTCGGCGGGGTCGTTGGGAAAGTCCGCGGGGAATTGGCATGCGAGGGCGGCGATCTCAGGGTTGAGATCCAGCATGAACAATCGAGGGCGCTGCAAGATCAGTCTTAGAAATGCTTCGGTTGATCCCTGAACGACGATGCGGCCCGAATCGATCAGGAGGGCGATCTCCCATAGCGTGATGGATGCGATCGCGATCCCGTCGCCTGCTTCGGCCCTCGCGATGGTCCGTGCAGCGACCTTGGACAGGCCTTCGGGCCTTAAGGCAAGCAGAATGAGCGCATGCGTATCCAGGAGGATCACGGGCGGCCCTTTCGGGTCTTTGGGCCGCTGCGCGTCTGCCGCGGCCTGCCGGCGGCGTTTAGTTCATCCCATTCCCGCAAACTCTCCCAGGCGCCAGTCGGAAGTACAGGACTGAGGATATCACCCGCGATCGATCCCTTCGCGCGCAGCCACCCGAAAATGCCGGCCACGGGTTCAGGATCCAGAGGGGCGAGCTTCGCCACAGGTTTTCCCCGCTTGGTAATCACATAAGTCTCGTGCCGCTCGGCCACGCGGTCCATCAGCTCCAGGCATCTCGCCTTGAACTCGGTGGCTGGAATGTTGCTCATGGCGCCCTCCTGCAACTGGTCAGATCATACTGACCAGTTCGCCGATTGTCAATCATGGCCGCTTTTAAATACACCGTCTGAATTGCGGCAGAACCTGGAAGAACCTGGACACCCATTTTTCTGTGGCTTTTTCTTGGCACTTCCCATGAGTCCGCCGTTAGTAATGTCAAGAGAGGTGAACCATGGCTTTGCCGCGCGGCAAATACGTCCGGGAAGGGCAAGAAGGGGTGTATCACTGCTTCAGCCGGTGTGTCCGCCGGGCGTTTCTGTACGGCTTCGACGCGCTGACTTTGCGGGACTTCTCCCACCGCAAGGCATGGGTGGTCGAACGGTTGCGGTATCTCGCGGCCATATTCGCTATTGAAGTCTGCGCCTACGCGGTTATGGAAAATCACTACCATACCATTTTGCGCACTCGCCCCGATATCGTCGCCATGTGGTCCGATCGGGACGTGGCAATCCGTTGGCTGACACTCTTCCCCCGAAATCGGGATATGAGGGGCGTCCCAATGCCGCCTCGCGAGGAAGAAATCTGCGCTTTGGCAGATCGTCCGGAGCGCATCACGCAGCTGCGACAGCGCCTGTGCAGCCTCAGCTGGTTCATGGGTCGCCTGAACGAATTCATCGCTCGGGCGGCAAACAAGGAGGATAAGGTTAAGGGCCGGTTCTGGGAAGCACGGTTCAAATGCCAGGCGCTACTGGACGAAGCGGCCATCGCCAGCTGCATGGTGTATGTAGACCTCAATCCCATCCGGGCCGGCATGGCAGGAACTCCGGAAGAAAGCGATTTCACCAGCATCCAGGAACGGATCCGTGCCTGGCGGAAAGAAACGATGACTGCAGCCTCCGCGCCCACCGAGGCGGCGGCACAAGATATGCAGTTTTCCTCTGTCGGCAGGCGCACGACAGCGCCCAAGAATACTGCCGAAATCCCGGATCCCATTCCCGACCGCGGTTCCGTCTTGGCGCATCCCTTGGATGGCTGGCTGTGTCCCATTCAATCAGAATCCGGACGCCGCGGCATTCTGCAGATGACTGCAGCCGAATATTTCGATCTGGTGGACAAGTCGGGGCGGATGACGCGGTCGGATAAACGGGGAGCCATCGATGCGGATCTTGCGCCGATGCTGCTGCGGATCGGCGCCAATCCCGACGCGTGGCTTGAAACCGTCTCCCGCTTCGGATCCAAATTCCGTCTCGCCGCCGGGCTGGTTTCCAATCTACGCAATTTCGCAGATCAGCTCGGCAGGCGCTGGCTCCAAGGCGCGGCGACGGCGCGAGCCGCCTTCGCATCCTCAACGCCGCAATTGGCCTGATGCCATTTGCACCCAGCAGTGCGATCCTCAGCAGATCTGCTCTTACCCGCCCGACCGCTTTCGGCATCGTTTCCTACCATGTCCTCCAGCCCGCCGGTGACAGCCCGACCAGTCTGATCCAGCGGATTTGTTTCACCCAATTGTCACCACACTTTCCCTCAATCTCAAATCGCCGCTCCTGCCGCTGAGGCTCAGAAATGTGTCGAAATAATGGGTGTCCACGTTTTCTTGCGTTGTATATACTTGGTGTGTATACTTAGGCCTCGGATATCATCTTTGAAGGAGGAAGCGGTGGTGACCACGAGGATTTTCAAGAGCGGGAATTCTCAGGCAGTGCGTTTGCCGAAGGAATATCAGTTTGATGTGGATGAGGTGGAAATTTTTCGGCGTGATGATGAAATCGTGTTGCGCAAGAAGGCTTTAAACCTGGGCCGCGCGTTTGAGTTGCTGGCTGCACTTCCCGATGATTTCATGCAGGGTGGAAGGAAGGATGCTCAGCCGCAAGAGCGAGAGGTCTTCTGATGCGCCTCCGTTATTTGCTTGACACCAATATCTGCATTTATATCGCCAGGAATCGGCCCGATGCAGTATTGAAACGCTTCCAAAAGTTGGGTGTCGGCGAGGTCGCGATGTCGGTGATCACTCATGGCGAGCTCTGCTTTGGCGCGTGCAAGAGCCGACGCCTTGAAGAGGCACAGAAGGCGCTCCGTGAGATGGCGACGATGATCCCCATTTTGCCCCTTACTTCGCAGGTTGGCGAACGCTATGGCGAGATCCGCAGTGAGCTGGAAAAATCCGGCCGCCCGATCGGCAACAACGACATTTGGATTGCCGCTCATGCTCTCGCGCTTGGAGTTGTGCTGGTGACCAATAACGCTCGGGCATTTGCGCGCATTCCAGATTTGGAAGTGGAGAATTGGGTCGCAGGAACGAAACATTCCCAGGTGCACGAAGCAAAGAGGAGATATCGTACCCGCAGACATCTCCGGTGATGGGCCACTCGGCACCTTTACGGCATATGCATAGATGAAATTCGGGGACGTTTACCTCGTTTACCTGCTTTCTGAGTTCCGGAATTCGGTACAAGGTGGACGTCCCCGAATTTCCCAGATCATTGTCATCTTTAGGCGGCCTGCACACAACTGTCCCGCGCAATGCCAGGATAGGCAGGCAGAAAGCAGATTAATAGGAGACTTCTCCATGCGCACTTCATTTCTCACATTCGCCTTGCTTGCCATGCTTGTTTCGCCTGCTTCGGCACAACCCTCCACCTGGCAAGATCCATTGCTTGATCACATGACCGGCAAGTGGATTCTGCGGGGAACAATTGATGGAAAAGAGACCACTCATGATGTGGTGGTTGAGTGGGTGCTCGGACATCAATATATCCGGCTCCACGAGGTGTCTCGGGAGAAGCAGGCTAGTGGCCAAGCCGCTTATGAAGCCATTGTCTTTATTGGCTGGGACCAACCTTCGAGCCAGTACGCCTGTCTGTGGCTGGATTCCACCGGCGGCGGTGGACTCAGGGGGCAGGCTATCGCCCATGCCAAGCGCCGTGGCGACGAGATTCCTTTCCTGTTCCAAATCGGCGACACCCTTTTCCATACTACCTTTGTGTATGACAAGGCTTCAGACAGCTGGCAGTGGCTCATGGATGGGGAAGCAGGCGGTAAGCGGCAGCCCTTTGCCCGGGTGAAACTCTCCAGGAAATAACCAGGAAACACCCATTGCGGAAAATCGGGCAACGTCCCCGGTTTCCCGCGATGCTCATCGCTTTTAAGATGAACAACTTCGCGTCGTCAGTCCCCGACCCCACAATCCCGATGTGTGGTTTGCGACCGTCTCCCGCTTCGGATCCAAATTCCGTCTCGCCGCCGGGCTGGTTTCCAATCTGCGCAATTTCGCAGATCAGATCGGCAGGCGCTGGCTTCAAGGCGCGGAGACGACGCGAGCCGCCTTTGCATCCTCGCCGCCGCAATTGGCCTGACGCCATTTGCACCCACGTTGCGATCCTCTGCAGATCTGGTTTTACCCGCCCGACCTCTTTCGGCATCGTTTCCTACCATGTCCTCAAGCCCACCGGTGACAGCCCAACCACTCTTTGAAGATCATCTATGTTTTCAGCCCAGCGCAAGTGTGTCGCTCTATTCCACCGGCATGCGCAGGATCGTCTTGAGCTTCTCGGGCGAGACACGGCGCGGATCGGACAAGTAGATCTCATGATGCCGGCCGTGGAGGCGCAACGCGTTCTTCTCGGCGAAGTTTTTCATCAATTCGATCGTCGCATGCTCTTTCTCGTACGGACCCATGTGGAGCATCTGCACGCAGGTGCCCTCGACCAACGATTCGAGCTGCACTTCACGCACTGACTGGGTTTTGCCCTTGTCGAGCAGCACCGCCACGGCTTTCATCGAGTTCCTCCGCTTTAATGAAATGAGGCGTGCGGATGAGCAGCTTCCAGCTCCATTGCTCTTTGGGAACGCTGCGGAAGTTTCCGCCGCATTCGCCGGCCCACCATTGACATTCGAGTTTGCAGATCGCGTAGTCCTGCTGCCCCGCGAACTTGCGCGTCATCTTCACTGTGAACGCTACTCCGTAAAGCGCCCCGATCCTCTCGCTGAATGATTCGCCCCCCGGTGCTCCCTGACCGCTGATGGCCAGGTAAGTGGCCGCACCGATGTCCACCAGTGCCGGCTTCCTGGGCATTACATATTCGTTTTTGTGCAGCTTATAGAGGTCGATCTTGTCCTGGTTCTTCATTGTCGTTCCTTGTATTCAGGTCATTCGTGATTTGCCGACGGGTTCCAGTGGCGCATAAATGTCGGTAAGCAGATCCTCCGGCTCAGTGCTGCCGGGATCGTTCAGGTAAACCTCAAAGCAGGGCGTGAAACGCAGCGTGCGCCCGCTGCGCGGCAGCCATATTCCCAACAGCTTCGCATAGCTCCCTCCCAGCTTGCTGTACGAACCGAAGTGCGTGACGACCGCATACTCACCTCCTGGTATGGTCTGGACACCGATATCGCCGACCGGCGTAAACCGTTCGTCCACGGTCACGCAGGCGTCGTAACGGATACGATCCGGCGGCGTCACCTCAGGGTCATCGTGACAGATCCCGATGCACTGAGTGTCGCCGCCCAGCAGTCCCTCCTTCCCGAGCCAAGGCAGAAGCCGGTCCCAGGTAGCGCCGACTTCGGCATAAGGCCCCACGTGACGCATGAATGCCACGCGCATCGGTTTAAGCGTCCTGATTTGCACATTCATGGTTTGCATTCCTGTTCGTTTGGATATGAAGTTCTGTGGCAATCGGCCGTCGCGGTAATTCACACCGGACGGAGCCTTCAGGGCTGCGATGGGACTTCGTTGGGAGCGAAACCGGACCGGCGCCATTCCGAAGGCGGCCTTAAACGCACGGGTAAACGCCTCGTGGGTTTCATAGCCGGCATCCAATGCCACCTGAATCACCGACTGACGGCTCAGTTTGAGGCGTGTGGCTGCCCGCTCCAGCCGGAGACGCCGGACATATTCCTTGACCGGCTCGCCGATCATTCCCGTGAAGACGCGGTGAAAATGATAGGGCGAAAAGCAGGCCACGGCCGCCAACTCCTCCAGGGCGAGCGCATCATCCAGGTGCTGCTGGATATGCACCAGCACTCGCAGCATCCGCGTCTTGTAATCGCGCAGGGTAGCTTCGGCCATGGAACACTCCAATGCGAATTCAGGGAACGTTTTACCAGAGAGACAATCCACGTGCTTGATAATTCTTGCTTATTTGACGCTCGGGGAGCGAGCCAGAATATGGGTGTCCACGTTGTTCCATGTCCTCCAGCCCGTCGGTAACAGCCCTACCAGTCTGATCTAACCGATTTGTTTCACCCAATTGTCACTTTTCCTCAACCCTGTATGGCCGCTCCTGCCGCTGAGGCTCAGAAATGTTTGGAAATAATGGGTGTCCAGGATTTTTGCTTTGGAGGATCCTGCAGTCTTTTCCGGGCTGCGCTGTCCATCGGTTGTTGGCTTCAGCATCCATGGCGATGTCTGCCTCTTTGTCAATGAGCGCCGAAATCCAAAACTGTTTTGAGTCATTATAGCGTCTTAACGTCATAGCATCATAACGTTAGACTCTCTATAGGAGGACGTCATCCATGAGCAACACGGCATCCCGTTCCACAGTCTACTTTGAGCCTGACCTGCATCGAGCGCTGCGGTTGAAGGCTGCGCACACGCGGCGCTCGCTTTCCCATCTGGTAAACGATGCGGTCCGGCAAGCTCTCCAGGAGGACAACGAGGATCTTGAGGCATTCGGTGAGCGGGTGAAAGAACCCTTGATCAGCTACGAAGAACTCCTGAGGGATCTCAAAAAGCATGGGAAGATATAGGGTCTTCTTCCGTAAATCCGTCGCCCGGGATTTGCGTCGGATCCCGAATCGTGACCTCCAGAGAATCCTGGCTGCGATCGACTCATTGTCAGAAGAGCCGCGCCCCTCCGGAAGCGAGAAGCTTTCCGGGCAAGAGAGGTACCGATTGCGCCAGGGTGATTATCGGATCATTTACGAAATCAAGGACAACAAAGTCATCGTGGTCGTGGTGAAGGTCGGCCACAGAAAAAATGTGTATCGGCGCAGGTAATTCCACAGCTGCAAGTTACGGTTTTAGTTCAATGGCGACAGTCGCCACTGTCCCTCCCTGCTTCCACCATGTCCTCCAGCCCGCCGGTGACTACCCGAGCGAAAACGTGGACACCCATTATTTTTTGCATCTTTGATGGGTGTCCACGTTTTCCGGTATTCCGGCGCAGCGCCATTGCCGTCCCGAGCGTGGGATGTCCGGCGAAGGGGAGTTCCTCGTCTGTAGTGAAGATGCGCACGCGCACGCCGCGATCGCGCTCGGTTGCCGGGTCACGAGGGAAGACGAAGGTGGTCTCCGAAAGATTCATCTCGCGGGCCACGGCCTGCATCTCGGCTTCGCTCAGCCCGCGGGCGTCACTAAAGACGGCAAGTTGGTTGCCTTCCAGCGGCACGGAGGTAATTACATCCAGGGTCACGAATGGGAGCGAGCGCTTTTGGTTTGACATGATCCTCCTCTTTATCTGGTTGATTTCCTAGTGTGACAATCTTGCCGCCGTGCCCGGTTCTATGGAGAAATATTCGCCTGCCACCGATCTTCGCAATTCAGGAAAAGGACGTTCGTTTAGAAGCGAACCAGGTTTATGGTTGTTCTCCACGCGCTTTTCTTGGTCGTTCACCGATCCCATACCTTCCGATTCCAGGTATCGAAAGAAAACGTGGACACCCAATGTTTTTTGCACTTTTGATGGGTATCCATATTCTTTTTGGAAGTAATGAGCGAATGATAAGAGATGCGGACACCCATCGTTTTTCAAATGTGGGCGCCCATCGCTTGATACATCTTTGATGGGTGTCCACAATCTCCCACGTTTCTCCTGCCGCTGAGGCTCAGAAATGTATAGAAATAATGGGTGTCCACTTTTTTATTCGGCATCGTTTCCTACCATGTCTTCCAGCCCGCCGGTGACAGCCCTACCAGTCTGATCCAGCGGATTTGTTTCACCCAATTGTCACCTCTCTTTTCCTCAACCCCAATTCGCCGCTCCTGCCGCTGAGGCTCAGAAATGTTTAGAAATAATGGGTGTCCACATTCTCTGCAGGAAAGAACGTGGACACTCAGCTTCGGCGCTACGCATCTTTAGTGGGTGTCCACATCTTCACATCTTCACATCTTTTTTATAGGCAGGCACTCTTTCCTGCGGCGTCGGACCACTTGAACTAGGCCGCACCATTAAGCAATGCCGAGGCCTGCTCGCGTTGAGACCAGAAAAGAGGCTGGATTTCATAGGCGCGGATCGCGGCCAGGTTGTCCTCTTTCAGAGGATGTTCAATGTCATTCAGGAAAGTGAAAGCCTGCAAAGGATCTGCACGGATGACCCGGACGTCGGCAACGGCGAAGGCGAATGAGGTGGCCTGATCCTTGCCGAGGACATTGATGGCCTGCAGTACTCTCTGCGGCTTTTTTGCGGTTTTGGGCAATCCAAAATCAAACTTATGGTCAAAGCCGCTGCGACCGCTCAGCTTGAAGTCAGGAAAGAAAGGGATGGCGTTTTGTTCGAGGAACCGGGTCACGTCCTCTTTGAAGAGCGAAAGAACGTGTTCTTCAGCCATTACGAACATATCGTTGATGGACAGAATGGCCTGAACCAGGGCGTGCTTCTTCTGCGGGAAATCCTGGGGAGATGCTGCGACGAGCACCTCGTTATTTTCCAGTCGGACTCCAAAGCCGTTGAAGATTGACTGGAGGTATGCCTTTCGTTTCTCGGTCTCGAAGCTCATTCCGGTCGCTTCCAGATCCGCGATGGTGTACCCGTCGTCGGTCAGGACAAGGCCGCCGTTGCGTTTCTCGACATAGATCTCGATTTCGTCGTTGTGGCGATCCAGGAAGGGAGTGGAAATCTGGCAGCAGGTGTCCAGCTCGTTGACCCGCAGTCCTTGCTTGAGCCAGCCGAGGTACTCCGCGATCAATCGCTCGCACTCG
Organism: Terriglobia bacterium; assembly: GCA_963739235.1. GTDB lineage: Bacteria > Acidobacteriota > UBA6911 > UBA6911 > UBA6911 > JAFNAG01. The sequence continues at coordinate 208,109 of CAVTZY010000028.1, forward strand.
TTCTTTTTCATATTGTACAAAGGGTAGGAAGGCTCTAGCCCGGAAAGCTGCCGACATTACCTGGAACGACTGGATCAGTTGGATTCCCTTTTAGACTGCAGCCCCGGTCTTTATAGCTGCGATATTAGCCGTTCGTACTCCCCGTGGGAGCCAATCCAGAACCAGACGATGCCATCATCGACCCTCAATCCCAAAGCTCGGTAGCCGACACCGGCGCGGATGGAGAACACGGGCTTCCGCAGGCCAACAAGCTTGAATTGCAGACCAGGATGCTCAGGATTGTCCTTCCAAATCCTGTAGTTTTTGCGCGCCACGCGCTGGATTCGCGCTGGGAGTTTACGAAAGCAAGAAATGAAATCCGCGGTGAGATGGGATATCAAAGCTCGTCGAACCCCTTTTTCTCAGTCTTGCCCATACGATATTCTTGCGCAGCCCGCTCCGCCAATCGCTCCAGTTTTTCCTGTGAATCTGCCAGAGTGGCATCCCAGCAAGATTCCCACTTAATTTCCTCAAGCAGTTCTCGGGCAAGCTGATCCTGCAAATCCTCGGGAAGCTCCGCCGCCTTCTCAAATGCCTGCGCCAGCAACTTTGTCATGGCCCACACCTCACTGCGAGAAGCGTACTGGCATCAGTGTGTGCCGTCAACATGTTTCGCGGCACACGACCCCCAACCAGCATCTCATTCCAAAACCGGGGCTGCGCCCGCAGGGCAAGCTTCGCAGGGTCATCGACCGATTCCTACTTCTCACACTCGGCCAGATCCGGAAACAGGAGTCCTTGTTGCCTCGATCCGATCGATCCCCGTATCAATGGCAGGCTGCGCTTCTCGGCTTGATCCGCTTGATCTTGCTCGGCTTCGAAGCAATGCGTGCCTGGTTATACTGTCCCTCCTGAACGCCGGGACACTATAACCAGGCTCCCTTTCCCAATGCGCTGAGAAACAGATTTCACGCCCCCAAATTGGTTCTAGGCACCAATTCTAGGCCCAAAACAAGCGAGGTTTGAACATGATCGCGGGGGTCGTAGTTCTTCGTAATCGCTGGCCATTTTCCCCGCCCTGATTTTTGCCCATTGACACAACAACACACATTGAAGACAGACTTCCGCCTCCTGTTCTCTACCTTTTTATTTGGCTTGTCTGTCTTCGATGCGCCCCTTTCTCCCTTTTTATCATTTGCGCCGGCAAACCGGGATATTGCCGACGCCCTGGATCATGAAAACTTGAGCTCCCGTATTCGGTCGAACGTGGAGAAGAACGCTTCCAGATGCTTGCTGTAACTGAGAATACGAAATATCAGGCGCCGGCCAGTCTGCACAATTTGACATGGTATTTGGATGAAGCTCGCCAGGAATCGCTTGAATTCCATGCGCAAGATGTCCCGGCGTGTCACGGGCGACAGGGTCACCAGGCCATACCAAGCTTTCAGATTCCATGCCAGTGCGGCGATGACCATGTAAGCCCAATTCGACACCAAACCGTCCGAGGGCATGCGCAATGCATTGACGCCGTTCTTGAGTTGGCCAATAACGTTTTCCTGGTTGCAGCGGTCGTTGGCGAAAAAGACGACTTCCTGCATGCCCATTGCGCGATCGTTGGTGATATAGAAAAAATATCGCACATCGTCGAACAGTCGGCGTTCTCCCTTTTCAATCGTCAGGTTTTTCCGCACGACAACCATCCGATAGGTCTTTTTGCAGTGCCCCGGTCGATAGTCGAACTCGGCAACTTGCTCACTCTCCAGGCGGATGTTCTCGAACTCCCTTTGCTTGACCACCTGTTCCTTCACGTTCTCAGGACGGCGCCTCTCTTCGGTCCTGACCTCATAGCGCGGAGGCCGTTGGAGCACCTGCCAATGGCCCGCCGGCAGGGCATCCGCCATGTCGACGAGATTCTTTTTGGCGTCGTAGCCGAAGACAAAACCAGCCTTCTCGTCCCATCGATCAAAGTTGCTGGTCAAGGAGAAATCCGTGTCGCCCCGCAGCCAGACCTTCTGGAACACCGGATCCACGAGATCAATCGCGCGGTCCATCCATTCAGCAGCTCCGTCGGAAGAGGGGCGGTTGCCGGGCCGGTTTACCAGATAGAGAACCTCGCTTGTGTTGGCCAGAGTCACGATCAACGGAGAGTAGCCCCAGATCCCGTTATAGGCAATGTTCATTCCTTCTTTGCATTGGCCTGTAGTTTCGGCAACCGTGCCGTCCACATCGATGATGGCTTCCTTCCGGAAGGAACCATCCTGCAAACTCCAAACCTTGCGCCGCGTTTCGTTGAACGTCTCCTGGAGCCCGAATATCCACTCTTCGTCGAATCGTCGCAGGAAATCTCCCGCCGTGGTGGGATCCGGAATTCTGTCGGCTCCGAGGGCGTTCATATAAGTCTCATCATTGCGCAGCCGCTCGATATCTTCCAGACAGGTGCCGCCGGTGAGCACGTTGTAGGCGATGTTCAACACGTGATCCGATTCCCAATACGGAACGTGGACCTGGAGCAATATGACGTTCTGGTTGATCGCCCCATCCAATCCCAGCTTGCATACCAGCTTGTGCATAGCCCCGATGCCGCCGCAGCCGACGGCACGGGTTCTCTCGGAAATCTCGTAATGGATGTTCGAGTCTTTGAACATGGGATCTGGCTGGTCTGGAAACTGCTTCCGTTCCAATCGGGCTTCGAGATTTTGCTTGTCTTTGAGGTAGATTTTGTGGTTTCTTTTGTTCACCTGGAATGTACTCCTTTTGGTTGTATTGGCAATGTGCAACTTCCTATTATAACCAATAATGATGCACATTCCAGGTCTATTTCATCCTTTCGCTTAAAAAATCACGCTGGCTTTGGGTCTAGGGTGAGATATTCAATGAAATGTCGCTGCATCAAATTGTTATCGTCGTCAGTCCCCATGTCCCCAGCGCTGACCACGGCGGGCGCAGCCCTGCCGATCGGGCTGCCGGCGCTGCACGAACGCAGCGTACTCCAGTTGCTGGCAAGCCTCCTGCGCGTTGAGGAAGTAACGGTTGGTGGCGCTATGGGTATCTTCGTGATCGTGGTGCTGTCGGTTCTGTTGTTCGTGGCACAGTATTGGTGCGCGAAGCAGGGAGGCCGCGTGGCGTTTCTGATCGGTAGCGGCGCTCCACTTAATCAACAAACTCGCAGAAAGGCATAATGCACGCGAGTCATCAACCGGTCAACCTTTCCGAATATCAAAACGGCCCACCCTTTTCGATCGCTAATGGGTTCTGTACGGTTTATTTCCACTTACCGCCCGCGTGACCGGGTCCGGTTGTCTTGGTAACTTCCCAGAACGCGACTCCTGTGGGGAGTTACGGCATTTCTCTTCTATTACTGCGCCATATTTAACCCGCTTTGCGCTGGCCCCCGGACCCTGAGGCAGGTGCAATTGCGAAAATTCCCGATTTTCCCAAAATTCTGCTTGACGTGCGTTATATCTAACAATATATTCGTCACGCATAACAACATGATAGTTATATATAACCTGGCCTACTCTCCTGAAAGGAGCGGCATCGATGTACAAGAGAATGATGTTAATCCTGTGGATAGGAATTGTCGGCGTGCTTGTGGGCGTCACCATGGCGGTCCTTGGATTCCGGGGACCCGTCCCGGCTTTGATTACTTCAATCAGCGGCGGGTGGATCGGGGTGGCCATCGTCGCAAAGCGCAGCAAAGGTGTCCGGGATGAAATGGTGGTGCGGGTGGAACACATCAGCGCATATTACGCATTCAACGGGACACTTTACTTTATCTGCGTGCTGGTAGGGGTGCGTACATTCTCAAATTTGACATTGGGTGTCAGTGAATTATTGCTTACCTTGGCGCTCTTCATGAGTATCTCTTACACGCTCCTAAAGTACGTTCTCCTGAGACGGGGTAAGGCGGAATGAAAACTCGAATCAAGGAATTCCGCGCGCGCCACGATCTCACCCAGGCACAACTCGCCGACCAACTCGGCGTCCGCCGGGAGACCATCTCCTTTATCGAGCAGGGGAAATACAATCCTTCGCTCCGGCTGGCGCATCGGATCGCAGTGGCTCTGAAATCGTCGCTCGACGAGCTATATATTTTCGACGAAGAAGATAATGCCGGGGCAACCGGCGATTGAGGCCCGTAAATCCCGTGATCCCTGTGCGTTAGCATTTTAAGCGGATTTTTCGCATCGCTCTACAGCATAAAATTGCTATCTCCCGAAATCCCAGCATAAAGGATCGGTAACGCTTTTGGTTGTTCATAAACGGCGTTGTGGGAAGTCGACCAACCTTGACTGATGACCAGCCACATGGATGTACGGATAAACCGGACAAATGCATCTTGAAATGGAGGATCTTCCGTCGGCCGTGTTCGATGACGAAGAAACAGTATAGAACTCGGAAGGCAAGCTCCTCTTGACATTCTAAATGAGTCGTGTGATTCTCATTTAGAATGTCAAAAGGAGAAACGAAACCCAACCTGCTGCAGGGCACGCTCGACCTGATGGTGCTGCGCACCCTGGAAACGATGGGGCCGCAGCACGGCTTCGGCCTCGCGAAGCGCATCCTGCAGATCTCCGAAGGCCTCCTCGATCTCAACCAGGGGACCCTCTACCCGGCGCTGCTTCGCCTCGAGCAGCGCGGCTGGATCCGGGCGCGATGGGGCACCTCTGAGAACAACCGGCGGGCGCGCTTCTACGAACTCACGAGGGCCGGGCGCAGCCAGATCGCAGCCGAGGAGCGGGACTGGGCTCGAACGGTGGCGCTGATGCGGCGGTTCCTCCGTCCGGGCGAGGAGGGCTGATGCGCGCGCTATTGCTACGTCTGCTTGCTGCCGTTCGCCGGAACAAGGCCGAGCGTGACCTCGACGACGAGGTCCGGTTCCACCTGCAGTCGCTCACCGACGAGTTCGAGACCAAGGGCCTCGATGCCAATGCCGCCCGGCAGGCCGCCAGGCGCGCCTTCGGCGGCGTCGAGCAGACCAAGGAGGTCTACCGCGACCGGCGTGGAGTGCCGCTCGTGGACGGCGCCCTTGGCGACCTGCGCCACACCGCCCGCTCGCTGCTGAGATCGCCGGGCTTCACGGCAATCGTGGTGGCCACCATCTCGCTGGCGATCGGCGCGAATGCCGCCGTGTTCCTCCTGCTGGACCAGGTGGTCCTGCGTCCGCTGCCCGTTGCGCAACCGTCCGAGCTGGTGCTCGTCAGCGTGCCGCCGCTACCACGGGAACTCGTCCGCAGCTTCAGTTTCGCCGGCCGCCGTCCGGACGGGCGAGCGATGTCCCTAGCCTCGTATCCGCTCTACCTGACATTGCGAAGGCGTGTACCCCTGTTCCAAGATATCCTGGCCCACAGCGGGATGCGGCCGACGCTGCTGGTCGGCGACACGCCGATGCAGGTGAGCGCCGAACTGGTGACGGGAAACTACTTCGACGTGCTCGGGATCAAGGCTGCGATTGGCCGAACCCTCCGACCGGACGACGATCATACTCCCGTCGGCAATGCCGTGGCAGTGCTCTCCTACGGTTTCTGGCAGCGCCAGTTCGGCGGCGACCCGTCCGTGTTAAGCCGAACGATCCGCGTCAACAACTGCCAGCTCACGATCGTCGGAGTCGCCGCGGCCGGCTTCTCGGGAACCGGGGCCGGGGGGAATCCCGATTTCTTCGTTCCGCTGACGATGAGCAATCAGGTCGCGCCAAGACGCGGGTACGACCTCCTCTCGGACGCGGCGAGCAACCTGAACTTGATCGCGCGCCTCGCGCTAGGCGTCTCGCGCGAGCAGGCCGAGAAGTATCTGCGCGGCGTCTACAAGACCCTCTTCGACGAAGCCGCAGGACAGATCACCAAACCGTTCGACGTGGCGCGCGCCAAGGCGTTGCGCGCCAAGACGTTTCCCGTGTTGCTGTTTCCCGGTGGATACGCCTCGGGCGAGCAGTCGTCGGTCATACGCGAGCTGACACGGACGCTCGAATTGCTGATGGCGATGGTGGCGCTAGTGCTGCTCATAGCGGCCGGCAACGTGACGAACCTCCTCGTAGCGCGCGGGGCCGCCCGGGCCCGGGACATGGCGATTCGCCTCGCCATCGGCGCCGGCCGCTGGCGCCTGCTGCGCGAACGGCTCGTCGAGAGTCTCGTGCTCGCACTGGTTGCGGGCATCGCCAGCCTGTTCGTTACCGTGTGGGTGGTACGGCTCCTGCCGCTTGTGTTGCCGTTTGGCGATCGCGCGGCCGGCCTGGAGCTGACGCCCGATCGCCGCGTTGTAGCGTTCACCTTCCTGGTGGCCGTCGCCACGGGCCTGTACATCTGGCTGTCGTCGGCGTTGCAGGTGACGCGTCGTTCCTCCCTGCCGCTCCTTTACGCAGGCGCGACGAGGCAGGCGGGGGCGGCCAAGCCGTTGCGATTGCGGCGCGGTCTCGTCGTCGTGCAGGTTGCTCTGTCGCTTGGGCTGCTGTGCGCCTCCGCCCTGCTGGCACGCAGCCTCTACAACCTCGTGACCGTCGATCCCGGCTTCAAGCTCGAGGGGCTGTCCACCTTCTCCGTGCAGCTGCCCGAAGCCGGCGACACGGCGAAGCGCACGAATCCTTTCTTGCGGCAGTTGCTCGAAAACGTCCGCGGCCTGCCAGGCGTGCAGGCGGCGTCGATTACGAACCAGCTGCCGTTCACCGGCGGCTCGGGGAGTAGCTGGGCGTCGACGCCGGGGGTCGAGAAACGGATCTCGACCGAGGGATTCCACGTCGGTCCCGACTACTTCGGAACGATCGGCATGCCTCTCGTTGCGGGTCGCGACTTCAGCGGGCAAGACGTGTCGGGTGCTGAAAAAGTGGCCGTGGTCAATGAAGCGTTGGCCTCCGCACTGTTCGTCGACGGCAATGCGATCGGGCAGTTCGTGTCGTTCGAGGAAGGCATGCCGGCGGACACACGCATCGTCGGGATCGCAAAGGACGCGAAAGCCGGGCCGCGCGCCGAGGCGCGTCCGACGATCTACCTGCCGTGCTTCCAGCGACCGGGTCCCGCCACGATGAACATCGTCGCGCGGATGACCGGGGGAAAGACGCTGTCGGCCGGCAGCGTGCGGAGCGTGTTGAACCGCCTGGGTTCGTCGGTGGCCTCGTCGGAGCCGCGAGCGGTGGCCGACCATATCGCCGAGAGCCTGCTGCGCGATCGCATGATGGCCACCCTGTCCGCCTTCTTTGCGGTCCTCGCCATGGTGTTGACTGGGATCGGCCTGTTCGGGCTCACGAGCTTTGGCGTCGCGCGCCGTTCGCACGAGATCGGCGTCCGGCTGGCGCTCGGCGCCACGCGCAGGACAATCGTGTGGCTGGTCGTCCGGGAGGTAGCCGTGCTGACGCTCGTCGGCGGGGCGCTCGGCCTGGCAGGGTACGTCGCGGCCAGCCGGGCGGTCGGCGCATTCCTGTTCGGTCTCTCGGCGACGGATCCTCCGACGGTTGCCGCGGCCGCGATCGTGCTGGCAGCGATCGCGTTTTCAGCCGGCTTCATACCCGCCTGGCGCGCAGTTCATCTCGAACCGGCCCACACGCTGCGCGACGAGTAGAAGAAAACGTAAAAACGTGGACACCCACTGCTTTTTGCATCTTTGATGGGTGTCCACATTCTCTCCGTCAGTTCGCGATCCGCTCATTGGTTGTGGCCGCCGGCCGCGCCCTGGACTCCGGTGTCAGGCAGCTCGCCCCGATCTGACCTGCTTGATCTTTCTTAATGCGTCGGCCTCTTTCTCCCGGGCGTGATAGAGATCCCACCGAAGCTGCAGGTTCAGCCAGAAGTCAGGCGACATGCCGAAATATCTGGCAAGTCGCAAGGCTGTGCTCGGGGTGATTCCCCGCCGTTTTCTCGCCAGTTCATTGACCCGCTGATAGGGTACGAGGATCGCGTCGGCAAGATCCCGCTGGGTCAGCCCCATCGGTTTGAGGAAGTCCTCCACCAGCATTTCGCCTGGGTGAGTGGGCTCTCGATGCGTCGGTATACGGACCATACTGAAACCTCTTTTTACTCTAATGGTAATCCACAATCTCGATTCGATCCGGCCCGTCCTCCGTCCAGATAAAGCAGATACGGTACCGGTCGTTGATACGGATGCTGTGTTGCCTGATCCGCTTTCCAGCGAGCGGTTCTAAACGATTACCGGGCGGTACGCGCAAGTCGACGAGGCTGACTGCCGAATCCAGTTGCTCAAGCTTTCTGGCAGCTATCTGCCAAAGATCTCTTGGGCAACATCGCCGTGCGGCCTTGGTGTCCCGCCCGTTGAAAATATCCTCAATTCCTCGATCGGCGAACTTGCGGATCACTTATGCATGATAGCACGGCTTCCATGCTATCGTATATCAGATTTAGAGCAGCTGCTTCGACTATTGAACGGGCTTGCACCTTATAACGAAAAAAGATGGCCGAAAATCGAGCGCAAGCCCGATTTTTTAACCTTCCCCAATGGTCATCCCTTTGTAGGTCAAAGATGTAGCGTCGTCAGTCCCCGATCCCACCGATCCCATGCGCGCCCGAGCCTCGCAATGACGAGGGGCCTGGAGGCACCTCTTTCCCCAACTCATTGGCCGTTACTTCGAACCAGGCCGTTCCTGAAATTGTGCCTATCACCGAATTATTGCGTCCTGGTTACATCCGCCGCTCTTGAGCATGACTCAAAGTTCTCCGGGTTTAGCGAGTAGGGACATCCGTCAAACATGCGAAAGAAAGTGGGTGTCCACGTTTTCACGTTTTTTTCAAAAATCGTCACCGTGCAAGGGAAGCCGATTCTGGTGACGTCCAGCCCGCCGGAAGATCCCGAGCGTTTTTACGAGGAAAAGTTGTTTCTGCTGGATGAGCAGAGTGGATTGCCTACGGAGTTGAACGTCGAGGGCGTCATCGGAACTGCCCTCTGGGAATTCTTCCCCGATAAACTGTGGCTAAGAAAAGCCGTCTGCCCGTTCGACCTGCAGACGCTCACCTATCAGGCGCCAGTATACAAAGATGGCGACCCGGAATGCTGCCCGACCGGCAGGAGCGTGGAAATCAGGCTGGGATTCCAAGGCAGCCTGCTGGTGCCGATCTACAAAGAGTACGATCCAACGAAAAAGGTTGGGGACGCAAGCCTGATTGGTTCGCAGCCTTTGGCGCCCGCAACAATCTGAAATCCGAATTTCGAAGCCCTATCTGAACTCGGGGGTCGGCAGCAGGCGAGCCTTCTGGGTAAGTCTGGTTTCGCCCACCTGCAAAACTCTTGGACACCCACTATTTCAATTCAAAATAATGGATGTCCACATTTTTCTTCCCTTCCGCAAAGGCTATGACACGGAAAAATGGTGGGTGTCCAGATTCTTCAGATTCTTGCCACTGGCAGAAGATGATGCAGTCGATGCGGCTCGTGACTGAACTGCAGAGGGTAAAAGACGACGATTTTCAGACACGAGGAGTACCATCTCGAAGCAGGCTGGGATGAGTTAGAGAACCAAATGTGTGGTAAACGTCCCAACGATGTCGAAATGGGCGGTGGTCCCAGCAAATCGTTGGCGCAATCTGGACATCTCACTCAAGTCAATAGTCCATTTGGCAGAAGCGTTGATAAAGAGAAGTTATTTTGCCGACCCAGTGTTGCACTTCGCGTTCATTCATCCTTGATATCGTTGGCCGTAATGTTCCCTCGCTGTCTACCTCTGGTTGGCTGCGCAATCCAATTTCAATTTCTCTGAATTCGCGCTCCAGTGGTGCTGGCAGATGCACATTCAGGCCTAAGAGGAAATTGCGATAAGCAAAGAACAGCTTCTCTTGGGGAGTGTCTTTGGTTTCGGTCAAGTATGCCACCGCCTGACCTAGTTTTTCACATATGTCAAATTCTCTTAGCCAGTTACTGACCAGCCTTGGAATGAAGTCCGGAGTCACGTCCGATAAAGAGGATCGCCTAAACCCAGCAGACCTCAACTCTATCTTAATCCTGATTTTATCATTGTTGGCAGAAGCCAAAACCGAAACGTACCAGTCCTCAAAACGGCCTTTAAAAGCTTCCTCAACCGCTCTCTTGATATCGAGATCAGGTGCATGGAAATCGATTGAAACAGGCATCAGGGCCTCCATGTGATGAAAGCAGTTTTCTGCGGAAGCTATATCACATGAACCGCATCGAATAAAGGACTGCAGCAAAGCAAGCACCTCGGCCGGCGGTTTTGTGTTGCTGAATGAGTTTGAACGCCGCGATCTAACAGACAACCATGGCAAACATTGAGATCCAGGGCTTCGAAGAGGCTCAGGTGCAACACCGAACACATCTGCAAGGACATCCTTGACCGCGCCATCCAGGCGGCCGAGGATGCGGCGGCTCAAGTGATCAGGCAGGCGATCGAGGCTTCGGCTCCGCGCAGGACGGGGAAGCTCGCGGGAAGCATCATCGTCTACGAAAGCGTGGACCGAAAGGCCCACACCGGATCCGGGCGCAAGCGCCTGCTTGTCGGCCCTGAGAAGCGCAACAGAAATGTGGACACCCATCAATGACTCATAAAACGGTGGGTGTCCACGTTTTTCCCACCCATCTCCATTTGATCAAGTCATTTGTCGTGGTCCGACCCAATGCCGCCAATCGATCGCGGTAAGATCGATTTCACCAAGGTGTTCGAGCAGCGGTTCAAAGGAGATGAACCGGACGCGGGCAGGAACCTTGCGCATACAATGGATCCTGTCCAGATATCTCCGAGCCTCAATGCTTACGCCCGCCCAAGCGTTGTCCGGCCATTCAAGGGTGCAAATTCTCCCCCAAAAACATGGAAATGCCGAAGTTTGACGATATGTGTTACCATACGCAACGAGGATGTCTGTTTGCCCATGAGCAAGAGATCAATGCCAAACCAGGAAGCCTTGCTCTCACATGAAGCAAATCTTGGAGCTGTGCTCCGTTGCTGGAACAAGATTCCCCCGATTGGGCTGGTGGAACAAAGGGTTCCTTGGAACTTGAGGGGTTGTTGATGCAATCCGCTCCCGTTATAAAGTCGTTTCTTATCGCGGATTCCGTCTTTCAAACAAGTGAGGGCAAATGGTGCATTATTGGGGTTTTTGACCGCATATTTGCGCCTTCGTTTCCCGCTCTTCATTATTCCCTGGGGGTTTTCATCAAACTGGCTGACGCCGAAGGCGACTATAAGGTAGATGTCGAATTCTACGACGGCTCCAGTCGCTGCCTGGCGAAAATGACACCATTGCGGCTTCAAATTAAGGATCGTGCCAGCGAATTCGGTTTTGGAATACAGACTTACGGGCTCCCGATCCCGGCTCCCGGGATCTATTTTCTAAGAGTCCTCTTCAACGGCGAACCCGCGATTGGAGATATCAGATTGGAAGCCTGCCTTGGCGGAGAGAAAGTATCATGATTCAGGAAAACCTGATTTGCGAACACCCAGACGCACCTCCGCGGTCCATTGGCGTGCGCGACGCTGTCGTTCAACCTGCATCCAAACCTCTTCGTGGAAGGTGGCACTCGCCCGGATCCCTGATTACGGCTGCGTGTGCAGGATTTAAAGAAGTAGCCGTGGTTGCGGAGAAGTACGAAGGGAACAGACACAGCGTCCTGGTGCTGCTCCGACAGGATCCTGATGATGTTCTCGATGCCATTTATGACGCAGAAGCACAGGCTATCCAGGATTTGAAGAATATGCCTTTCGATCTACGCGTGACCGTCCCTTCACAGGCATGGGATTTGGATCAACTTCGCCGCACGTACCTTGTGCACTATGCCGCGCGATGAGCACATCGGATCCAAGTGTCTATTTCAGACTGATCGAACACGATTGCGATGTCTTGGATTTGGTGTCTCATAAGGCTCCTCCTGGTTGTGACACGTCAGATTGGCAGGTCACGATTTTGTACTACATTCTGTGCCTTTCTATGAAAGCCTTCGGAAAAGTCTGTGGGAGAGAATTGCAGGACCATTATTCTATCAAACAGTGGCTCAATAGCGAAAGGCGGCTCATCCCGGTTGCGCGTCAGTACCGCAAAGCCGAAGAGTGGTCGCGAGACGCGAGATATGAGGGACGCCGGTTCTCATCAAAAGAAATGGAGCGATTCCTCGAATGGTTCCAGTCTGTCCACCAGCATGTTTCCGGATTGCTCGCTGCTGCTGGGGTAACCGGCCTGCCAAATATCGATTCGGTTGCACGTTAAGCGCTCGCCCAAAATTCGGTGACAGGCACCTCTTTCGCCGATTCACCGGCCGTCACTTCGAACCAAGCCGTTCCTGAAATTGGGGAAAGAGGTGCCTGTCACCGAATTTGTGTGTCACCGAATTTGTGGTAGTGTTGACCAAAGCCGGTCTCTGATTCGTTTGCGGCGATGGACCACTTGAGCTAGGCCGCACCATTAAGCAGTGCCGAGGCCTGCTCGCGTTGAGACCAGAAAATTGGCTGGATTTCATAGGCGCGGATCGCGGCCAGGTTGTCCTCTTTCAGGGGATGGTCGACGTCATTCAGGAAGGTGAAAGCCTGCAAAGGATCCGCACGGATGACCCGGACGTCGGCAACGGCGAAGGCAAATGAGGTGGCCTGATCCTTGCCGAGGACATTGATGGCCTGCAGCACTCTCTGCGGCTTTTTCGCGGTTTTGGGCAATCCAAAATCAAACTTATGGTCAAAGCCGCTGCGACCGCTCAGCTTAAAGTCAGGAAAGAAAGGGATGGCGTTTTGTTCGAGGAACCGGGCCACGTCCTCTTTGAAGAGCGAAAGAACGTGTTCTTCAGCCATCACGAACATATCGTTGATGGACAGAATGGCCTGAACCAGGGCGTGCTTCTTCTGCGGGAAATCCTGGGGAGATGCCGCGACGAGCACCTCGTTATTTTCCAGTCGGACTCCAAAGCCGTTGAGGATTGATTGGAGGTGAGCCTTTCGTTTCTCTGTCTCGAAGCTCATTCCGGTCGCTTCCAGATCGGCGATGGTATAGCCGTCGTCGGTCAGGACAAGGCCGCCGTTGCGTTTCTCGACATAGATTTCGATTTCGTCGTTGTGGCGATCCAGGAAGGGAGTGGAAATCTGGCAGCAGGTCTCCAGCTCGTTGACCCGCAGTCCTTGCTTGAGCCAGCCGAGATATTCCGCGATCAATCGCTCACACTCGTTCTTTTTCATATTGATAAGGGTATCGCAGGCCATTCCCGCAAGCCGACAAATCGAAGAGAAAGGTGGACACCCACTGTTTTGTGCATTTTTGATGGGTGTCCACATTCTCCCCATTGGATTCGCATTTCCGGAGGAAATCGCCTGCGACTACTCCCACCCTACCGCGAGCATCTATCACAAGCTTTCGCTCGCTTCTTCATGCGCGTGGGCCTGCCGGTTGAAATTGAACTGTAAGGGCCATTCATCTCGAATTTGTATCTGCACTTTGTAAGGGAAATCGCAAGCCAGCATCTTGTAGGGGGGAAAACGTGGACACCCACTGTCTTTTGCATCTTTGATGGGTGGCCACATTCTTTCCTTCAGCAACAAGGATACCTGCGTTCGTCCGTGAGCCGCGTCCCCTGCTTTTGTTCGTTTTGCGGGCAGAATTTTCTTGCAAGCATGAGGCTCTGAAGCGTCTTATTGCCATGGAGGTAACATGATGATGCTCCGCTTCCTCTATTATGCATGGCTGGGCATTCTGTCTGCCTCAATCCAGCGCCCGGCGCCGCACGCCCCTTCTTTCGCCATCTACCTCATCGATCATCCTGAGGATTACGGGACGCAGGGTTCCAGGGTTTATGGCACCAGAGATGTCTCCGAGATTGGGCTGGAAGCGAAGCCGCTGATCTCTGATGCGGACATTCTAAGCTATGACCTAAGACAGCATTCCATGAAATTGACCAAAGAGGCGGTGGCACGCATCCCGCGCACCCCATCGCTGCACGGCTTGCCGTTCGTGGTCGTGGCCAATGGCGACCGAATTTACCTCGGGGTGTTCAACAGGAACATCTCCTCCATCGGATGTGGCTGCCCCACGATCCTGGTCGATCGCAACCTGGTCTATTTTCCCCCTTACAAGGAGGGGCAGAACTCACTCCCGGAAGCTCCATCTGACAACACCCTGGTGATCGATCGCAGCTACCCACAGGGTCTCTTCGCTCAGTTCGCTGCGCCAGATCCCCGTTCCGATCCCCGCATAGTCAGGGCCTTGACGCAGCTTCATAAACTGAAAGCTGCCGATGAGTGGTTGGTCTGGCGCACGGGGAGGATTAGCGATGAGGCCACCCCATTATCGAGCTATCCCCTGGAGAAACCATCCTCGGTGCTGGATCATTATCTCGACAACCTTCTTTTGATCCACCCGGAACTGAAATGGGACCTGGAGTTCGCCGGCAACAAAAAGCTCGATCCCAAGGTGTCCATGGTGGGCAGGTGGCACGATTTTGATGTGTATGATGTAATCGAGAAATCGCTCCACCTGAAGCAGATTGTTCTCGAGTCGCCGCCCGGCACGTATCGCATTCTCCACAGCCTCGCAACCGGAACCCGTGTGGTTCCTGGCCCATCAAAAATCGTCACCGTGCAAGGGAAGCCGATTCTGGTGACGTCCAGCCCGCCGGAAGATCCCGAGCGTTTTTACGAGGAAAAGTTGTTTCTGCTGGATGAGCAGAGTGGATTGCCTACGGAGTTGAACGTCGAGGGCGTCATCGGAACTGCCCTCTGGGAATTCTTCCCCGATAAACTGTGGCTAAGAAAAGCCGTCTGCCCGTTCGACCTGCAGACGCTCACCTATCAGGCGCCAGTATACAAAGATGGCGACCCGGAATGCTGCCCGACCGGCGGGAGCGTGGAAATCAGGCTGGGATTCCAAGGCAGCCTGCTGGTGCCGATCTACAAAAAGTACGATCCAACGAAAAAGGTTGGGGACGCAAGCCTGATTGGTTCGCAGCCTTTGGCGCCCGCAACAATCTGAAATCCGAATTTCGAAGCCCTATCTGAACTCGGGGGTCGGCAGCAGGCGAGCCTTCTGGGTCAGTCTGGTTTCGCTCACCTGTAAAACTCTTGGACACCCACTATTTCAATTCAAAATAATGGATGTCCACATTTTTCTCTCAATCCCAAATTCCAGCTCCTGCCGCTGAGGCTCAGAAATGTTTAGAAATAATGGGTGTCCACGTTTTTCTTTTAGTACGTCCACCTGCTTTCTGCCAGTCCGATCAAATAACGGGTTGCGTCACTGTTTTTTTACTTTTTTCAGGAATGAACATCCAGGACTTGGCCCGGTTTGATTGAGGTCAGGGCCAGCAGCACTTTTGGTATCAAGGGAAGCATCTGGTGCAGTTGCGTGCCGGGTGCGTGAAGGATCACGACGGCGATCTCGCATTTGGTTATGCACTGCTGAAAGCTCAGATTGCGGTCGCCGGTGAGAAGCACATCAAATTCCCTAGCAGCCAGCTGGAGCAGTTCCCCGTTCTTTATGCCGCCCCAGCCCATCCTCTGAACGGAGACACTAAAATGTCCAGTCAAGGCGCGGCCGAGTCGCCAATTAAGGCATTCGTCTATGAGGATGCGCATGGCTCAGACTGTTCCGAGAATTGCCAACTTTCCGGCTTCAATAACAGCTATCGCCTGTTCTCGTTTGACGGTCGGAAAGGCATCGAGAAAATCCTCGACGGATTCCCCTCCCTCCAGGTAGTCAATCAGATTCTGGAGCGGGACCCGCGTGCCGACGAATACCGGCGTGCCCCCCATGATGTCAGGGTCGGAATGGACAATTTCTTTGAGTTCGTCAAGCTTCATAAAAGGCAATATAACAAAGGAACTGATATTTGGAAACATGGAAGACTGCGCAGTTTTGCGTTCCGCCTCCCCAAAACAGCACAGGTCGTCAAACGCAGAACCCTTGAGCGTCCCCGGTTTTTCCAGCGCGGCTATTCTCGAATTGCGGGCCAGGAGCCGCCGAGGCGCCCCTCGTGAAATGCGATCCGGCGATAAACCATCGATTCAGCAAGATCGGTGGGGCTGCCGAGGAATAATTCGCAGTCCCGGGTAATGACGCACTTTCCGACGCCCTCTGCAGGCAGTCGACTGCAAACATCTCGAGCGTTGCGAAGCACCTCATGCCAACGCGCGCCAAGAGAGACGGCGTCCGGCGGCGATCCGGCGAAATCGAGAGCGTCCAGCTCAATCTGGTTGTAATGCGCGCGCGATATTTCCGCCAGCAGCGACACCGGATTGTAGCCTGGGTCTTTGCCGCATGCCGCCCAGGCGAGAAACCCGAGCGGCTGGACGTTCCGGTCGCAGGTCAGGACATCAATCCAATCACGGGGCTCGAATCGGCCAGCCATGGCGAGGACCTTGTTCGTGGCAAGATCGAAGGGATGAAGCACCAGGCCCATGAGATCGTTTTCTACGAGGGGGAAAAACCGGAAAGCGCTGTCCTGCGCCCATTGCATGATGACGCCTTCGTCACCGAGCGAAATCCGAGCCTCGACGAAAGATGGCAGCTCCCGAAGCGTTTCCAGGATGTAGCCGTTCGCCACGAGGAGCGCTCGATCCGCGACCCAGGCCGCTGTCACTGCTGCCCCGGAATCATGAAAAAGATCAATATCGCGCGACTGGCGCGGAGCGGAAAGCAGCTGATTCAAAGCCACGCCGCCGGCCACGTAACTCTCACCGTGCTGTTTCCGGTACGCAGCCAATATTTTTAGGATTCCGCACTGGTAGGCAGTCGCAGCCATTCCCGCAACCTCTGCGCCCGCTCGAAGCCGGCGCGATCGCCATAGCGCTCAATCAGGTCCAGGACTCGCAGAGCCTCCTCGGCAGTTCGGGGAACGAAGTCCCGGCGTAGAAACCAGAGGCAACGATCCCTATAATCCTCGACGATTTCCTGGACCGCCGTCATGACTTGAGTGTTCATAAATTTGAGTTTGCCGGCCTTTCCAGATATCCAGCCGCCGGTCAGCCAAATCCAGAATACCATGGTCTTTTTGATTTCGTCGAGGCAGATCGCGACGGCATCACCTGGCCGCCGGTATAAATTGATGCGGGAATTGAGGGACAGGTATATCAATTTCCGAATTCAACCGACGGTCTGCGTTCCCGAGGTAAGGAAGTCGGGCTATTGGATCCTTCTCGATTCGTGGCGAATCTCGTACGGGCTTGCCGGCACGTCATCGGATTCAGGCGGGCCCGCGGCAGCACGCAGCCTCGCGACGGCTGCTTCAAGTGGTTCATCGGTCAATAGCGTGAAATCGGCGGCTTTGAAATGGTCCCGGAGCCATATCCCGTCCGGATCGCGATGCCATCGGCCACTTCCGGTGGCACGAACGACGGCGGCAAAAAGATACTCAAAGGCACATTTTCATTAAACGCTAAAATGAAGCCCCAAAATCAAGACTAAGCCATATTTTACAGGCTGATTTTCAGCTAACACATAGATGGCATTGCTTTTATTTTGGTCCGACCCAGTTCTCGAGTGGATTGCCCACGGAGTTGAACGTCGAGGGCGTCATCGGAAGTGCCCTCTGGGAATTCTTCCCCGATAAACTGTGGCTAAGAAAAGCCGTCTGCCCGTTCGACCTGCAGACGCTCACCTATCAGGCGCCTGTATACAAAGATGGCGACCCGGAATGCTGCCCGACCGGCGGGAGCGTGGAAATCAGGCTGGGATTCCAAGGCAGCCTGCTGGCGCCGATCTACAAAAAGTACGATCCAACGAAAAAGGTTGGGGACGCAAGCCTGATTGGTTCGCAGCCTTTGGCGCCCGCAACAATCTGAAATCCGAATTTCGAAGCCCTATCTGAACTCGGGGGTCGGCAGCAGGCGAGCCTTCTGGGTCAGTCTGGTTTCTCCCACCTGTAAAACTCTTGGACACCCACTATTTCAATTCAAAATAATGGATGTCCACATCTTTCTCCACATTTTTCTTCCCTTCCGCAAAGGCTATGACACGGGAAAATGGTGGGTGTCCAGATCCTCTTGCGTGAAACCGGGCAAACGTCCCCGCTCTTCCGGTCTCGTGCTAGAATAGTGATCAATCCTATGACCATTTGCCCCGGAGAACAAAATGGACATAAAGAAGTTCCGCCAACCATTTTATCAGGTATTGCCTACCGCGCTGGGCGAGGTCGGCGTCTTTTTTGTTTCGGCAAAGGACGAAGAGAAATTTCTTAAGCAAGTTGGTGAGGCGCTAAATTCCCAGAGCGATGAGGAATTTGCATACACATTGTTCCCGCTTATCTGCCGGCCGTCATCTCAATTTGTTGAAGGAAAGTACAAATCTCCGGAGCCCGTATTTTCTTCCGAGCAAATTAAATCATTAAGCAAAGAGGAGTTGGATGAAATTGCAAACATCTTTTTGAATCACAATAGGCACTTATATTTTAAAACTGATACCATAACCGAAAAACGTGCTGATGGTGGCACGCTGGTACGTTTTGAATACAACGAGATTGAGCATCCGATCCTTGACGGCGAAACCAAACTTGCCTACCTCCATCGTACGTTTGTTCTGCATATCAAGGAGAGTACAAAAAAACTGAAGGAGACTTTTGACTCAATGCTGCGCTTTTCGCGGGAAACAAATGCGCGGATTTCCGAGGTTTTTTCCCAGGGAGCTCAGTTGAGGAACCTGATTGATTCCTCTGCTTGGGCAGCACAAGCCATGCATCATGCCCCCAAGTTCGACGCAGCGCGCGTAAAAGCCGATCTACCACAAATGCCGGAAATCGAACTGCCTGAGTCGCCATTCGTGGCCATCGGAGAAAAAATGGATTCTCTCTCAAGCCAGATGACTGAATTGATTGGGCTATCTTCGAGCAGCAGCAAATATTTTATGGAGATGAATGAAACGGAGATCCAAATTGCAGGTGAATTGGAGAAATCAGGGGAATTGAGCGTACATCTTACGAAAGTCAACATAGGTCTTGGTGCACTTGTGCTAATTGTGGCAATCGCCAGCTTGGCTTGGTCTCTTTATACTTCGTTTACAAATTCGCGGGTCGAGGCGCGTCTTTTGCAGGAGAATAAGGTTGCACTGGAAGAGATTGTAAAAACCCTCAAAAGCATCGATCAAAAGGCGGGGGCGGCCGGAGCGGCACAGGTCCAGCAGGCGCCGACTCCAACAAAGAAACCTGCAAAAAAGTAAGGTGGCGATGTTCGCCAATGGCCTGATCGCAGTTGTGACTGAGTTCGCAACGCATTTCTTATATCGAAACATAGACAAAAAAAGGCGGAGTCAAAATATGAAGGACATAGATTTTCCTGATTTGCAATGGTACATCTTCGAGAGCAAAGAGAAGGGAATGCTGCCGAGATGTCCGTTTGCCTCTGCTTATCGTTGTCCACGCTACTATCAGAGTATCTCCTTGTTGGGAAAGGCCGGGGGTACTGCGATAGATCAGGAAGAAGATAAACGTTTGCTTGAACGCTGGAACACATCTGATCTTTGGCCGATAGTGGATGAACAAGCCACATCCATAAGCGGCTCTGACAATAGATACGATATCTACTCAAAGTTCTGCCCTGAAGTCTTATTTGATAGGTTTGGATGGTTCGCAACCTTCATGGCTGAATACGCTGATGAGATTGACCGGGACACTGCGCACAAGCAACTTGGATCATTTGCTCGAAAGGAAGGCGACTGGCGCTGGGCATGGGCACATGTGACGCCGATGCATTATTCGGTCTGCCCGCTTTACGCACCGCTCACGGTAGGTATATTTGAGAAAGGTACCCAACGTCAGATCGGCTTCAAATAGGCAGAATTATGCGCAGACCAATGACCCGGGGCGCACCCCGTTTTGAGGAAAAGCAGGAAACGTCGCCGGTTGTTGTGTTAATACTATCTATCGCTCAAACTCCTCAAACTCTCGCTTCGCGTCAGCTATACCCTCCAAGCACATGCGGTCAATCAGATTGAGACAGCGCGCCGTCCACTCGTCGGCCTGATGTTGGTGGTATGTCCGAAATATCAGCTTCACTACGGTTAGGACGTCTCCCGCCCGGCTCGTTCTGATGTCCCGGTCCTCGGCGCCGAATCGGTTGAGGAATTTCTCGCAGACATCGCATGTTATTCCAGGAAGCTGACGCACGGAGTTTTCCAATGCGTGGAGAATAGAAAACGAATCGTCCTGAAATGCTTTGCTATTACAAAATGCCGAAATAAGGTCTGCGTATGTTTCAAGCGAAGCGTCTCCAAGGTATCGGAAGCATAATGCTGCCTCGCGGCGGATGTCAGCATCATCATCATTGAAAAGTGCAGCGAGACGCTTTTTGCACCAAACAGCGTGATCCGCAGAATTAACGTTTGCCGATGCGACTTGAGCAACACCGTGACGCTGCTTGCGATTTCCCGCCATGGCCTCCTCCTCCAAAGCGCCGGCGCTCTCGTGATGCAATGCAGCGATGCTTGCGAGCCTAGCCCCCGCTTCGCATACGGAATCTTCGTTTGATCGAAGCATTCGCTCAACGTAAGGTCGCAGCTTTTTGAAGTGGTCGAGCAGACCGTTCCGAATAAATCTCTCAACAGATGTGGTGCCGAGGAGAAGGTCGTCACCAATATCCATTCTAAGAAAGAGCTCCAGCGAGAGCTGAGTGTTGTGGCAAGCGACTGCCTGCAGCGCGGATGCGACACAGGAACGCACGCAAATGCTCCTGTCCTGCACCATCCGTTCGAGTGTTTGGCAAAAGCGTTCGATGTATACGGTGTCCCGCAGAATCAGATCGCGAATCGCCTCTGCGGCACGACCACGCGCTGAATTGATGCCCTTGGACAAGATTTCTCGGCCATCGTAGCCGTCCCCACTCGCGCTCATCTTCTGGCAGCATTCTCCGCCAGGGTCCGGATGTTCCGTGGCAAGCCATTCGAGTATCTTTGCACAGTCGTCCGGTAGTGCATCCTCGACGGTTCCAAGCACATCGGCAATCGTAATTCCGCATTGTTCACGACAATCCTGATAGGCTTTGCGGCAGACGGCGATCTTAAGTTCACTTGGTACGCTCTTACCTTTCAATCCGAAAAGTGTCTGTTCCAAGTAAACGGGGTTCGCATCGGCCGGGAATCTCAAGGCGAGGTCTGAAAATCGCTTCGGGTTGCGCTCGACAAATTCCCTTAGCATCAACGCCAAATCCCGCGCACCGCCTTTGAGAAAGTTTCCCACAGGTTGCCACCGCTCTTCAAAATTGTACCTTGCCATTGCCTTGAGCCATTGCTCATCTGTCATTTTTTCTGCGGCATTCTGAGATATAGGTGATTCAACCGTACTTAATTGAAGCTTTTGCGGCTCTTCGTCAAGCTTTCCGAACTTGCGTTCTAGTTCGTCATACTGCCGACTTGCGTTCTTGCTTCGAAGGTCGCCCATTATGGCTGACAACAGCACGTAACGAGTGTGGCCAGCAGTCTTGAAACCACCGGCCGTTCGCTCATACGGCGAGGTATAGCGAAGAATAGCCTCCTCGAGCCTAACTCGATTCTCAACAGTACATACAGGAGCAGCCACACGAATCAGTTGCATCGCGCACCAATGCGCACTATCCGAAAAGCCGCACTCGAATCGCCAAGGTTGCCGGCAGAGAAGGTCTACTGCCTCGTCGGCGAATCTGGGCATGCCTGCGGCGTAGAGATGCAGTAGTAGGAAGTTTGCAACATACGTGTCGCGGCTGCAAAGTGCCGTGATGGTGCCATGAAGATCTATCGAGCTGTCAGCTGCTAGCGTTGTCACTGCGGTAATTAGCGCATTTAAGCATGCGTTGTCAGCCGTCAAGTGATTACTTTTGAAGATAACGGGCCAAAGGCCGTCACGTTTGGGAGGGGCGCCGGCCTTTTTGCTCACAGCGAGATCTGTGATTTCGAGGATGATCGGGAGCACTTCCCGGACAAACTGGGAGGCTGCTTTCGCTCCGGCAGTTAGGAAAGGTTTTGTTGCGAAGTTGTCATTGTTAAAAAGCATACCCCAATCAGGTCGTTCGTTTTGAACCGAAATTAAAATAAGTCGGCGGCGGAGCCAGTGCGCGATGAGTTCAGGTATCCACTCGGGACGAGTTGTCTCAAGATCATAGAACATGGTCCAGAATGTGCTGTTAACGGCGATCGGGCCACGGGCATCGTCGAGCGTACCGTTGTCCACCAATAGCAGAAGCAGTTCGAAAAATCGGCGGCTGCCTGTATGGTCGGCCCATTCGGTGATAAACCGAAGCCGACTCGTCCATTCGCCACCCAGATTCGTGTATGGCAGGAGCAACGCGGCGATACGGTCCGGTGACTGCCGTTGGTGGAAGCGAAGGTACATTACCGCAGTGTTCACAAGCGCGTCACTGGTGGATGCAAGCCAGTTCTCGATGAAACTCCGCCGATCCACGAAATCAAACCAGGACAGGGATGAGAAGAAGTGCTGCCAAGCGAGTACTGCCATTTTGTCGATCGTCGGCAGCTCCGTCGCTACGGACTTCAACATTCGATTGATGCACGGCTCCAACACCGTCCATTCGCTCTCCGTTGGATTCGGCACGTCAGCAATGAGTGCAAGTGCGAGATCCTTAAGGTGAACTCTGATGCTTTCGTCTCCGATTAGCTTGCATATTTCGTCACAGTATCGTTTATGATCCGCCTCGCGAAGGTATGTCAAAACCTGCCTTACCTGTGCCCTGCGAAATAGGTGCTGCTCGGATTTCGTCAGGAATGCGACGAGAGATTCCCGCTTCGTGATAAAGGATCGAGCAAAACAGTAATCAAAGAAACTTTCATGACCGAATCCATACCGCAAGCCATCAAACGTCAGTACTCCTTCCGATGCCATCTGCGCCAAATAGTCCGCAGATATGCTGTCCAGTTTCTCTCGGGGTATCGACAGTTGCTGCGTATCCGTCATTTCCCTGCAGAGTTTCCCGATCACGTCCATCCACTGATCCGACGCTGGTGCCGTGCGGCGACTTACCGCGCGTCGCTTTTCTTCCCAGTAGCGATCAAAAAGGTCCTTCGCCGTATCAAATTTGGGAACTTGGGAACAATCGAAATTCGAGTCAAGGAAAAGTGAGAGATTTTGGGGGAGCCTCAGTAGACTTAATTGGCGCGGCAGAAAGCGCGCAATATCAAAACCTGAGTCGGAGAGCAGGCGTTTAGCTTCGTCTGCTGAAAACTCGGTGACCTCCACCTTGGCATGTTCCTTTGGCAACAATTGACGCAGCCGATGGTCGTTTTCCCAGTCGAACTCTCTACAAACAAGCACGACATGGAGAGCGAGCCGCCCCCGCAAGCCGCGAGCTTCCGCCAAAAGGTCCTCGACTGCGTCAAGGAAATTCGTAATTCGGCCCGAGGTGGTGCCCACAGCGTCGAGCTGGTCGATAACGAGAACGGCTTCTGGGCCCGCCGCAGCTGCGGCAAGAACCAGCGTCGGGGACTCTTCGAGTCCGAGTTGCTGCCCCAATTCCGCTGTTGTCGATACCGGTCCAAGTCGATCCAGTCGAAACGCCAAGACCGGAATGTTCCGTGCTTGAACCGCTTCTACAAACTCCACGACGCAACCGGTCTTTCCCACGCCGGCTTTCCCCGTAATTATGAAGTCGTGAGCCGACCCATCAAGTTTCGTCAGCAAGCTCTCCGTTGCGGCTCTTGGGAGTAACGATTTCCGGATGAGTTTCTTTCGCGCGCCGTCTAGGAAGTGTTTTGTGACCTCACCCACAAGGACGCTCGCCTTCTCGGGCATTGTGAGACGGCGGAGCTTGAAACCGCATTGGGCGAGATGATCAATGATAGCCGCCCGCGAGATCGTTTTATGTATTGAGTCTTGCGTAATTCGGCGAAGTTCGGAACACAGATCGGCCGGATTTGCAAGAAAGAGCGCACGTAGGCCGTATTCCGCTTGCTGCTCGATGCCCTTCTCGTCCATGGTCCGGATCTCAATCCGTCGCAGTATGTTGTATGCAGATGCGGTATCAAGGTTTTTCCAGTATATGCTGCAAAGTTTCTTGAAATTGGCGGCCAACTGTTCTGCTTTTAGGAACCACTTTTGGAATTCCTCCAGCGTTTCTGCCTGCTGTGCTCGTTCAGAAAGTTCAGCCAGTTCTCTTGAATCGCTGCTTGAAACGAACACGAAATGGTCATCGTTACCGGTCAATTGATCCCTGATTGCTTGAAGCAACTGAACATCTGATCCGCCGAGCGTGGCGAGAGTCCATTTTCCTGAATGATGACTGCGTTTGGCCTGGTGAAATTCTCGGCACCGCCCCAAAACCACGAATTCGGCCTTATTGACACCGGGATCTTCAAGTCGGATGCTTTCTATCTCGCCGTGGAGCATTCTGACGAGTTGCGAAACGGTCCACCATAGTTCGTAGCGGTTTCCAATTTTGTCGCTCGGTCCACCTGGCAACGGCATTCAGATTCCTCCTGGTTTCCCGTCAAGATGACGGGGTCGAGAAAGGCGCGTTGTCGAGAGACATATCACCATATCACATTAGAGTTCACCGGCGAAGGCGCGGGAGAGGATTGAAGGTATAAGGGCGTTGAGTTCGACTTCGGTTGTCGCTTGTATCTTATTCAAGGATTCTACACATGCAAACACCTCGCGAATTCGTTGTTGCCATTCAACTGGCGGCAGCATCAGGCGGTAGGCTAGGATTCGTTCAGGATGAACGCGCTGCCTTCGATGACCCAATCCCTTGCTTCCTGCCGCCACCTCAGTCCAAATACTCGGCGATTTGAAATAACTGTAGAGGAATTCTGCTTTGATGCGATCGGAACACTCAAATGTCGGATACTCATTGGATACGAAACACCCGTCGAACTCTTCGGGAACCATTCCGTAGGCTCCTTCAAATGCAAATAACCGACTATAAATAAACTGACCAGAACAGATTCGGTTTAGTGTGGGAGCACTCGTCGAGATGCCATCAATGGGCGTTTTTTTAAATAGACCGCGAGCGAAGCTATAGATGCCTATATTCAGAGCTCCTGACATGGTCCGGTAATTAATTGTCCCCTTTTTCTTTCAGGAGGGAAACTCCCCGAGGGAATAATTCATCCGAAGGCTGGTGCCGGGGAACAGCGCGTTCGTCTTGTTGAGTGCTTCGCAAAGGGCCTGCAGAGCGCGGGACCGATGAGAAGAGCTGAGAGGCGCGAGTTTTATCCGCAGTTCGTCCTCCGTGGGCTGCATCGCCGCAGTATCTTGCAGTGCCATCTGAACAAGAGTGCGTCCTTCCTCTTCGGCGCGCTTGTAGTTGGGTCGAATCAGCGCGAGGAGATCACTCTCGATTTGGTATGCGACCATTTTCAGAACATTGGTTAGATGCTTTCGTTCCGTCGACAACTTTACGACTTCCTGGCCTTGTTGGGCATCCGCAACAGGCAGTCGGACGGGAAGAGCGTCGCGCCGAGCCTCAACCCTGGCAATGCTGTCGACTGCCGCGCTGATCTCATTGCGGATCTTTTGCTCAACGGTCGAGAAGCTTCTCATGGTGGAACTCGGCTCCTCGATAAAATCGATCGCGGTTGCGCCATAAGTTTCCTGAAGCTTGGTGAGTTTGGCGCGCGCGGCGCGGAGTTCCTTCTCTACCGCTTTCCGTGCGGGATTGGGCACAGAACGAGTCGGATCATCAGGCTCGACCTGGTAATCGGTGAGTGCGTCGATGAGGAACTCCTCGCGCATGTACTTGAAGAAGTTCTCCTGGCGCCAGCGCTCAAACATGCGATAGGCGACGACGATGTCGCGCAGGTCCCAGCGGCTCGTCAGGATCGGGGTCTGGTGTCCCGTTTCGGTCAGGCGGGTCACCTGACGCAGCCGGAGCTTCCCCTTCAGGAAGCGTACGGGTTGCTCGTGTAAAAGGTATTCCACTTGCCGCCCGTCCAGCTTGGCTTTGCGAGGCATGAACCTCTTCTCGGCGATGCGACGAGTACGACCCTTCCGATAAGTCAGAATATCGAAGCCCATGGCGAGCAGGGTCACAAAGAGCTTGGGGCTCCAGCCGCCGCGGTCAAAGACAATCGTGGCCCGCCGGCGAGGTCCAAGCATCTCGCGAACTTCCGTTAGCACCGGGACCAACATGCGGGTCATGGCGGCGTTGGCCTCGGCCGTGACAACAAAGAGCGGATCACTTCGTTGATCGTTGACCCAATAGTCGGTGGTTCCGGGAGCGGCCAACCGGACCCTTGTGACGTATGCCTTCGGAATCGTCCATTTTCCGTGATAGGCGCGGACGTGACCATCGATATAGAGAAAGCCGAGCATCCTGCCGCGCTCGGCGACACGCAGCCGGGCGAGTTCGCGACCAAGCTGATAGCTACCCTTCAGGGAAGCGAGACGCGTGAGTTTGCGGCGCAATGTTTTGACCTCAAGGATACGATCCAGTCCGACAATGCGCCCCAGTTCCCCGGGCGCATGCTCCTTGAGGGCTTCGGGGCGAGGGATTCTCAGGAGCGACAGCAGCACGTATGCCACCAGAGTCGTTCGCAATCCGTAGAAAGCGGGGCCTATGCTGCCGTAGATTTTCTCCGCGACAGAAAGCAAGCCACTGGCAACGAGTGGCGGAATTGCCAACAGAACACCCGCTCTCGGCAAACTCGAAGCGGAAGCAAACACCGGCAGCGCATCATCGAGAAGTCCCATTGCAGCCAGGAGGCGATCCGTCGACCGATCAACCGGGCCAGCGTCGAGGCTCTTGTCAGCCGTGCTGGTCTGAGGTCGCATGCCCTTACGTGCGGACGAATCCGCAACTGGGCAAGAAGTCTCCATCGGTTCGTCATCGAATACTGTGGTAGTCTCTGTCACCAAATCGGCTTCTGGCAGGAAGGGGAGATGGGGCTCAGGCGATGGTCTCCAACCAAGCCGACGCAGACTCCTACGAACCTCCTTCTCGTCAAGGCCAAGCCGACCGCCAATCCAACGATTACTCATTCCCTTGGCCTTGAGGCGGAGGATGATCCGATCCCGCTCATGTGCTTCCTTGTTCGTGGAAGCGCTGCCTGAAGGCCGTCCCTTTGGACGCGCGAGTGTGGCCAATCCACCAAGCTGGAGGTTCTTTTGGTAGCGGCGCAGGGTTCGAATGGAGTAACCAAAGCATCGTGCAATATCATTCTGATCGGCGTACCCCGATTCAAAGAGCGTGACCATGGCATACGCTTCGGCCGCACGATCTCTGATGGAGTAGTGCGAAAATGCAATACCTTGGACGGAGATTACACGCTGGTCACCCTCGGCATGAAAACAAACACGATCGTTTACAAAGACAGTGCCGGGCGTTGGAGTAGGCCGGGGTAAGAGTTCTCTCTGCTGCGGGCTTGGTTTCATGGTCGCCCAGCATGTACGAGAACCTACTTAATAGAAAAGAGGACAATTTAATGTCCGCACCATTTTTCGCCAACGACCCAGCCATTTGTGTTATCAGGCGCTCTTCAGTCATAGTTCTTTGCCACTGCGAGTGAAGGGATTTCCATCGTTCATTCGAAAAAGGGGACAATTTAATGTCCGCACCCATGTCCGGAAATGCCACATTTCCTTGGGTTTTTCAGACCATGTCAGGAGTTCTGATATTAGGATACTTCGCTTCAGGTTTTACCGTATGAATGTCGGCTCTCTGATGGATCACTTCTCCCAAAACAACAGCCTGCCATCCCTTGTGACGCTTGGAAGTTTCGTCGAGATCATCGCGGTGGGCCATCGTTATCAATAGGTTCTCAAGTTCACGAATGCTTTGATGCCGCATTGTGTGGGCTTCTTCGATTTTCGCAGAAAACTCTTCAATGCGGGCGACGAGGCGGCGCTGCTCGGAAATCGGAGGGAGTGGAACTTGTATCTCAAGAAAACGATTCGGCTGCAGCCGGACTCGGTTTGTTGTGCCTTCGCTTGCTCGCTTGCAGGCTTCAACAAACTGAGGGGTGCCAAAATACAGATCAAGGAATTGCGGCTCGGCAATCTTTGGATCGACATCGAATGCCCAGAAATCATTCGTGACGATAGCTCCGTCAAGTTCGGCGGGGATTAATCCTATCGCGCCATTGCGTGCGTCTATTCGTGAGAGCAAGACTTGACCGGCACGAACGCGCCACTGTCTTGATGTGATTGCCCCGCCTTGCTGAAGCCTTCTCAGGATCACTCCCTTGTGAAACAGACGCACGGTGACCTGTTTGTACGTTTCTTCGGGATTGATTTGGGCCGGATCTTGGGATCGGCTTAGGATCTCGGCAAGTGGTGATGTTGGGTAGGCTGTTCATTGTCGGTTTTCCGTAAGCGCCTGCATTATCTCCCCCATCAGCTCCGCGATCCGCTTCTCCTTCTGGAGAATAGATTCGACGAGCTGCTCGGGCGGCAGGTGCTCAAGGTCCTGTTTGGCGTTAGGGTTCTTGATGTCGAGATTCACCGAGACGAGATTTCTCTTTTCGTCGTACTTCAAAACGTCCTGGGCTTTGACCTTCCAGGCGACCCCGTTCTCCTTGCGCTTCTTCCACCACTCAAGGCACGGGGCGAATTCCTCAAACTGCATGGGCTGGGTCTTGGTGTAGTTCTTCCGGCCTTCGGGCAGCGGCTGCTCGTAGTACCAGATATCCTTGGTCGGGCCGGAGCGGTCGAAGAAAAGGAGATTCGTCGGAATCGAAGTGTATGGGGCGAAGACGCCGTTCGGGAGCCGGACGATCGTGTGGAGGTTGAAGTCCTTGAGGAGTTCCTCCTTGATCCGGGCGCAGACGCCATCGCCGAAAAGGACGCCGTTCGGAACGACCATGCCGCAGCGGCCGCCTTTGGAGCCGCCGACGGGGCGGCGGAGTTTCCGCATGATGAGCTGCAGGAAGAGAAGGGCGGTTTCCGCGGTCTGCTTGTCTTCCGGGAAGTTCGAGAGAATGCCCCGTTCCTCCTCGCCGCCGAACGGAGGATTCGTCATGATCACGTCCACCCGGTCCTTGTCGCCTATTTCCCGGAGCGGGAAGCGCAAGGCGTTCCCGGGATCTATTTCGGGATATTCGAGGCCGTGCAGGAGCAGGTTCATTTGGCAGAGGAGGTAGGGAAGGGATTTGGCTTCGATCCCGTGGAGCGTTCCCCGCTGCAGCCGGGAATAGTCCTCCGCCTTCTTGCATTGTTTCTTCAGAGATGCTCGAAGGCTTCGACGAGGAATCCGCCGGTGCCCGCGGCAGGATCAAGCACGGTCTCTCCCGAGCTTGGGATCAATGACCGCGACGATGAACTTGACGACGGCGCGCGGCGTGTAGAACTCCCCGGAATCTCCCGCCGCGTCGCGCATTTCCCGGAGCATCGTCTCGTACAGAGCTCCGAGCGTATGGATCTCGTCTTTGGAAGTGAAGTGAATGTCGTTGACCTTGTTGAGAATGTCGCGCAGGAGATAGCCGTTCACCATCCGGTTTACGGTGCCGTGGAAAACACGCGCGATCACGTCCCGGCGATCTCCGTTTGCGCTCTCGAGCGAGCGCAAGTAGGCAAACAGGCCGGGGCCGCGCTTGCCGTCCGGGCGCACCGCCTCGTCCTGGTTGATGAAGGCGATGAGTTCGGGCCCGGTGATGCCGTCGGGCTTCGCGGCCCAATCGCGCCAGCGGTAGGGAGGATCGATGGCGGGCTTGAAACGTTTCCCGGCGAGCGTTGCCTCCTCCTTCCGGATTTCTTCCATGTCGTCGAGGAATTTCAGGAACATGACCCAGGTGAGCATGGGAAGCCGGTCGAGGTCGCCGTTAAGACCTTTATCCTTGCGCATGATGTCGCGGCAGGACTTGATGACGCTCCCCAACTGCTGGGCGGTTGATTGCGGAATTTCGGTTTTCGATTCTTTTTCTGGCCATAGAACAGTGCGAAGCCTTAGTGCACGCGTAAAGAAGCGTTTGCGAAGTTGCGGAGACGGCCGCGCGGAGCTTTTCGGCGCCGCCGAACAGAGCGTTAAGCAATCTCGCGTATCGTGACCGCGCTCGGAAATGGGCGGAACGTACAGAATATCGGGAATCTGGAACTGGGCCGTGCCGTACTCGATGTATTTGTCGAGCATCTCGTTCAAGACCGCGCGCGCATCGGGCGAATACTTGTCAAAAAAGTCCTTCTTCTCTTTGCGCAGCATTTCCGCGCGTTCCCTCCGGGTACGGAGCGGCGCATTGAATGCGACGTGGCAGAGGAGGTCGAAGGGATCGGCCTCGGGCTGCTTGGCGGCTCGGCGAGTTCCGCAAAGGAGATCCCGCGCTCTTCAAGCGATTGGATGATCGCGGCCCGTTCCTCGGCATTGCTCCACTTGGAGCGGAGAACGGCGGCGGAGGCATACATGCTCCTCACTTTTTCCGCGGTGTAGTCGGTAAATTTGATGACGCGCAATTGCTTGCCGTCCGGGTCAAGCTCATAGACCAGATGCGCCGCGATTTCGACGGAGCCGCTGTCCACGTAGTATTTGCGCGGCGTACCTTCCGGGCCTCCTCCGGGAGGCATGCTCCCACGTGTCGACCTTCTTCGGCAATTTCGGATCTCGCCGCTGTCGCTGATGACCTCCGGTTCCCCCACTGGTCTCGCCCTGTTCGTTCATCTCCTCTTCGGTTACAAGCGCCGGCTCGCCGTCGAAGTCCGGGTCGGCAAACATCCGCGTGGCGCTCCCGGTGTAGTCGAGGATGTTGAAATAGAGCTTGCCGTAGTCGTCCCGGACGCGCGTGCCTCTGCCGATGATCTGCTTGAAGTCGGTCATGGAGTTGATCACGCGGGCGAGCACGACATTCTTGCAGGTTTGCACGTCCACGCCGGTCGTGAGCATCTGGGAGGTGGTGACGATGGCGGGAACCAGCGTTTCCAGTTCCATGAAGCGGCAAGGTGTCCCTTGCCGATCTTGCCTTCATCGGAGACGATGCGGGCGGTGTAGTCGGGATTCTGTTTGACCAGGTCCGCGTTGAGGTTGTTGAGGGCTTTGCGCATCTCCTCGGCATGCTCCTGATCCACGCAGAAGACGATCGTCTTTCCGTAGCGGTCGGTTTTCTTGAGAAAGTCGGTCAGATTTCGGGCGATGGCCTCCGTGCGGGCCTTGAGGGCGACGACTCGTTCAAAGTCTTTTGTGCGTGTATTCTCCGTCGGGAATTTCCCTGCCATAGCGGTCGAGTTCTCCCTTGCTCGGCCTCCAGCCTGCCGCATCCGCGGTCGTTACAATCCGGTGGACCTTGTACGGGGCCAGAAAGCCGTCGTCAATCCCCTGTCGGAGACTGTAGGTATAGAGAGGATTGCCGAAATAACGGTAGGTGTCGCGGTTGTCCTGGCGCAGTGGGGTTGCGGTCATGCCCAGCTGAAAGGCCGGTTCAAAGTACTCCAGGATCTCGCGCCAGTTCGATTCGTCGCGGGC
Organism: Terriglobia bacterium; assembly: GCA_963739235.1. Classification (GTDB taxonomy): domain Bacteria; phylum Acidobacteriota; class UBA6911; order UBA6911; family UBA6911; genus JAFNAG01. The sequence goes on from CAVTZY010000028.1 coordinate 239,301, forward strand.
GCTGCCGCGGTGGCACTCGTCCACGATGATGAGGTCAAAAAAGTCGCGGGCGTATTCCCGGTAAAGCCCGGGCCGGCGCTCATCCTTGGCGATGGCCTGGTAGGTGGCAAAGTACATCTCCCGGCTTTTGATCGCCTCGCCTTCGATTTTGTGACGGGCGTCTCCGAAGGGGGTGAAGTCCTTGTCCTTCGGGTCGTCCACCAGGATATTGCGGTCGGCCAGGTAGAGAATTCTTGGGCGGCGGTATTCCCCGGTGCGGTTCCAACGCGAGTTCCAAAGCTTCCAGCAGATTTGAAAAGCGACCACGGTCTTGCCGGTGCCGGTGGCGAGGGTCAGGAGCACGCGCTTTTTCCCCTGGAGTATCGCCTGCACCGCCCGGTTGATCGCGATCTCCTGATAGTAGCGCGGGGTCTTTCCCGAGAGATGGTAGTAAGGCGCAAGCACCCGATCGGAAATTTCGGGCGTGATGTTCTCGGCGGCTTGCAGGCGATGCCCAGAGTTCGTCGGGCGTGGGGAAGGTTTCGAGGTCGTTGTCCTTGCCGGTGAAGAAGTCGTGCTCGACGATCCCGTGGCCGTTGGTGGCGTAGGCGAATTTGAGTCCGAGGATTTGGGCGTACTCCTTGGCTTGCTGGAGGCCGTCGCCGGGTTTCTTATAGATGGACTTTGCCTCCACGACCGCCAGGGTAAAGTCGCGGCGATACTTCAGGAGGTAGTCGGCCCGCTTCTGAGGGCGGCGGGTCGGTTTTTCTCCGGCGACCACGATGCGGCCGTCGGTGAAGCTCTTCTGCTCGCTGATCTGCTCGTCGGTCCAGCCGGCGGCGTAGAGCTTGGGGAGCACGTATTTACGACAGGTGTCGGCTTCGGTGAGCATACTCATTATGAATTGTGTTCTCCTGCAATCCGGAGATTTGGGAAGGTCTCCGCGTGAGCGTCACAGGCGGGCCATGTTAACAGAAAAACGGACCAATCGCGCGGAAATTCAAGCGGATGTTGACGTTTCGATTGTATAGCGCAGCGCGGTTTTGGGCAAACGGGCCCGCGCAGGCGAGATAAAACATTTCGTCTCCCTTCCAGACCCCCACCGATCGCTTCTGCTACGCCGGTGACAGCCGGCGCTCCAAGGCGCTTCGCGCAACGGTTGTGCTTTTCATGCGCTTGGGTGCGCCCCGGCGCATGTGGGCCTGCGTTGAGGTTTTTAGGATGCGGATATGCCGCGCCGTGTTATTCTCGCCCTGCGCAGCCGCGTACCCTTTTTCCTGTGATGCCAAGGGCAGGCCGCGAACCGCCGACTTTTCAGGAGAATAAAGAAGCCCATGTCCGAAGAAGCCCCGAAAACGAGCAGTGCCCCCACTCCCGCGGGATCTGTGGTCGAGAGAATCAGAATGTCCAGGCAGGAGGCGGAAGCCATCGAACAGGACATCCTGATCCGCCGCCACATAGAAAGATATGCCATCATCCGGCAGTTTGCCTACGGCCGCACCGTCGACTGCGCCTGCGGCGTGGGCTACGGGACCCACTTGCTGGCCAAAAATTCGGATATCTCAAAAATCTATGGGATCGACAGCGACAGCAGCTGCATTGCCCACGCCCGGAAGGAATTCGGCGGGGACAGGATCGAGTTCATTCACGGCGACATCGGCAGCATCACGCTCCCCGATATCGATTTTCTGGTCTCCATCGAAACCATCGAACACCTGCCGGACCCGCGCTGCCTTAATGAGTTCTCGCAACGGTGCAACGTGCAGGAGGTTATGGTCAGTTTCCCTGCGAAGAAAACCACTCACTACAACAAGTATCATTATTGGGATCTCACCGTTCAGGATGTATTGGAGATCTTCGCCGGCGATTTCGTGATGATCAACAACTTCTCCTACACTTTCGACACCCAGTTCGTACACCTCGCCCGCCTGAAACGGGAGTGTGCCCCGCCGCGCAGGTTCTGGGCCGGCCGGCGATAGATCTAAAGGTCCGGACACGCAACAACATGCCTAAAGCCGTTCCCCCTGAAATCGAAAAACTGGCGTCGATAGCGGCCCCACTTGCCGAACTCAAGGACGTTGGCGCGATGATGCAGTACCACTCCTGCTTCCAGGCAGCCCACAGCGTTTTGAATCAGGAATGTGACAATTCGCGGAAACTAAAATATCTGACCGACATCGAGCGGCTTGTGCCGCGCGCGGGAAACGGCCGGGTCATGTTCCAGTCATTTCTCGTGGCCGCCAGCCAGGAAGCAAGGCATCTGCGGGATCTCCACCGAACACTGTCGAAGCCGGATTTCACGCTCGAGCAGCGGCATTTTTTTTACTGGCAGCTCATCACCCGGCACTCAACCGTGCACGGGTTGCCGACAGTGGATCCCGCAGCCCTGTATTTTTCTTTGCTTAAATCCTGCCGCAAGGCACTTCGCGCCACTACGCCGTGGATTGAAGCCAAAGACCGCGATGCCGGCACCATCGTCGTGATGACCAACCAGCTGCTGGGCCTTCGTCACGCCCCTACCGCCGATTGCCTCGACTATTGCCACGTCCTGCAGAACCGGCTGAAGAAACGCGTTATCCTGATCAACACCGGGGATATGCCCTGGACACTGCCGCTGCCTTACTACGATCCCATCCTGTTCGAACATGCCCAGGAGTATTCTTCCGCCGGCAAGTTACCTTTCAGGGGTGAGGTGTTCGATTTCTATCAGTGCCGCAAGCCGATGCCCAATCTGGAGGAAATAGAATTCATCCTCAATACCGTCCTTGTCCTCAGACCTTCTTTTATCCTGAGTCTGGGACATTCCAACGTGACTCCGGATCTGTGCTCGGAATTCCTGACGGTTGCCACAATGCCGTTTGGCACCGATTTGCCCCGGGCCGCGGGCAATATATTTATTCTGCCCCGGAAACGCCAACCCGATGACGCCGATTTCATGCAGAAATGGCATATCACGGAGGAGCAGATCGTCGAGACTCAATATACATTCAGGCTGCCCGAACGATCCGCGGCGCTGACGCGCTCAGAACTGGGATTGCCGCAGGATGCCTACGTCATTGCCGTCGTAGGGAACCGCCTCGATGAGGAAATCAATGATGAGTTTACCGCCGGGCTTGCGGATTTTCTGCAAGCGGTGCCGCAGGCGTTTATTGCGTTCATGGGAACGTTTCACACTTACGACCCTTTGATCCAGCATTGCCCTGTCCTCGGAAAGCGCTCCGTTTTTCTGGGCCATCAAAAGGACATATCCGCAGTGTATGAGTGCTGTGATGCGTATTTGAATCCGCCGCGCTATGGCGGAGGATCGTCAGCCGCGTTTGCCCTGGCGGCGGGACTACCCGTGTTTACGCGCAACTGCGGAGACGTTGCAAACATTGTGGGGGCCCGGTTTGTTTTTGAATCATTCCGCGAGATCCAGGCTTTTGTTGAACATACCCTGACCCATCCGGACCATCGCCGCCAATGGGCCCGTATGTCTAAAAATCGATTTGACGAAATCTCCAACCGCGAGGGAATGCTCGGTCAGATCGTTCAGATGGTCACGGCAAAGGCCGATATCAGAAACATTCGCCATCCGGCGTAGGACGATTCCGCAGGCCGAGGACTCCAGCTATCCGTTATTCCACCGGGCGCAGATTATAGGAATCGCGCCACTTCAAGCAGGATGCTGATTCGCTGTAATCCCTGCGGTCTCCACTAGACCCAAAACAAGCGAGGTTTGAACATGATCGCGGGGGTCGTAGTTCTTCGTAATCGCTGGCCATTTTCCCCGCCCTGATTTTTGCCCATTGACACAACAACACACATTGAAGACAGACTTCCGCCTCCTGTTCTCTACCTTTTTATTTGGCTTGTCTGTCTTCGATGCGCCCCTTTCTCCCTTTTTATCATTTGCGCCGGCAAACCGGGATATTGCCGACGCCCTGGATCATGAAAACTTGAGCTCCCGTATTCGGTCGAACGTGGAGAAGAACGCTTCCAGATGCTTGCTGTAACTGAGAATACGAAATATCAGGCGCCGGCCAGTCTGCACAATTTGACATGGTATTTGGATGAAGCTCGCCAGGAATCGCTTGAATTCCATGCGCAAGATGTCCCGGCGTGTCACGGGCGACAGGGTCACCAGGCCATACCAAGCTTTCAGATTCCATGCCAGTGCGGCGATGACCATGTAAGCCCAATTCGACACCAAACCGTCCGAGGGCATGCGCAATGCATTGACGCCGTTCTTGAGTTGGCCAATAACGTTTTCCTGGTTGCAGCGGTCGTTGGCGAAAAAGACGACTTCCTGCATGCCCATTGCGCGATCGTTGGTGATATAGAAAAAATATCGCACATCGTCGAACAGTCGGCGTTCTCCCTTTTCAATCGTCAGGTTTTTCCGCACGACAACCATCCGATAGGTCTTTTTGCAGTGCCCCGGTCGATAGTCGAACTCGGCAACTTGCTCACTCTCCAGGCGGATGTTCTCGAACTCCCTTTGCTTGACCACCTGTTCCTTCACGTTCTCAGGACGGCGCCTCTCTTCGGTCCTGACCTCATAGCGCGGAGGCCGTTGGAGCACCTGCCAATGGCCCGCCGGCAGGGCATCCGCCATGTCGACGAGATTCTTTTTGGCGTCGTAGCCGAAGACAAAACCAGCCTTCTCGTCCCATCGATCAAAGTTGCTGGTCAAGGAGAAATCCGTGTCGCCCCGCAGCCAGACCTTCTGGAACACCGGATCCACGAGATCAATCGCGCGGTCCATCCATTCAGCAGCTCCGTCGGAAGAGGGGCGGTTGCCGGGCCGGTTTACCAGATAGAGAACCTCGCTTGTGTTGGCCAGAGTCACGATCAACGGAGAGTAGCCCCAGATCCCGTTATAGGCAATGTTCATTCCTTCTTTGCATTGGCCTGTAGTTTCGGCAACCGTGCCGTCCACATCGATGATGGCTTCCTTCCGGAAGGAACCATCCTGCAAACTCCAAACCTTGCGCCGCGTTTCGTTGAACGTCTCCTGGAGCCCGAATATCCACTCTTCGTCGAATCGTCGCAGGAAATCTCCCGCCGTGGTGGGATCCGGAATTCTGTCGGCTCCGAGGGCGTTCATATAAGTCTCATCATTGCGCAGCCGCTCGATATCTTCCAGACAGGTGCCGCCGGTGAGCACGTTGTAGGCGATGTTCAACACGTGATCCGATTCCCAATACGGAACGTGGACCTGGAGCAATATGACGTTCTGGTTGATCGCCCCATCCAATCCCAGCTTGCATACCAGCTTGTGCATAGCCCCGATGCCGCCGCAGCCGACGGCACGGGTTCTCTCGGAAATCTCGTAATGGATGTTCGAGTCTTTGAACATGGGATCTGGCTGGTCTGGAAACTGCTTCCGTTCCAATCGGGCTTCGAGATTTTGCTTGTCTTTGAGGTAGATTTTGTGGTTTCTTTTGTTCACCTGGAATGTACTCCTTTTGGTTGTATTGGCAATGTGCAACTTCCTATTATAACCAATAATGATGCACATTCCAGGTCTATTTCATCCTTTCGCTTAAAAAATCACGCTGGCTTT
>CAVTZY010000029.1:0-50683 GCA_963739235.1 Terriglobia bacterium
TCAATTATTATATATAGGAACTGGATCAACTAGAAAATTGGTTATTTATGATATAATAAATAATACTTTTACAGAAAAAATTCCTTTTTTAAATATTTCTTCTTTAAATTCTATTTGTTATTATAATAATGATTTATATTTAGGTGTAACAGATTTTGTTACAGATTCTCATTTATACAAATATAAAATTGTTGAAGATGATTTTGAGGATTTAGGTTTAATTGGTGCAGGAACAACCAGAATAAATTTTTTAATTAATTATAAAGAAGATTTTCTTTTATTAGGTGCAAATAATGGACATTTGTATTCTTATGATTTAATAAATAAAATATTTGTGGATGAAAAAGATTTAACAATTTATGGTGAATCTGATATTTATTGCGGAATTAGTTATAATAATTATATAAATTATTTTGGTTGTGGTTCTAAAGGTTCATTAATTGAAATTGGTTTAAATATACAAATATTTAATGAAACAGAATTTCCTCATTCAGATTTTATTATGGAATATAAAAATATGATGTTTGCACTTGGAACAGGTAATTATAATAGATTACTTCGGTGGTCAGACATTGGCGTTGATATAAATGGTAAATTTAATTTTGACATACTTTATTCTACAATGGTAGGAAGTATTGGCAATATACCTCAAGGTATGTTAAAACGTATGGACAGAATTTTTGTTTTAAATAAAAAATCTATAGATACATTTATGGGAATTGAACCTTTAGGAATTGAACAAAGGATTTAACAAATAATTATGGTGCTGATTCACCTTACTTATTTGTAGCAGGTCAGAATGAATTTTATTTTATTTATGAAAAAGAATTATATTTATATGCACGCGCCGCACCATCGCCGGCAAACAGATCGCCGGCGTGTTCCTTTCGGGGAAGGCGCTCCGCCGGCCCATGCCGTGCGATTTTGCCGCCCGCCTCAAGGGACGGACCATTCGTTCGATTCATCGCAGGGGCAAATACCTGATTCTCGAAATGGAGCCGCACGGCTTCTGGCTGATCCACTTGGGGATGTCGGGGAGGCTTTTCTACGCGCCTGATCCTGCGGGACGCCCCGGGCACACTCACGCCTCGGTCCAGTTCACCGATGGTGGAGAACTGCAATTTTGCGACCCCAGGCGATTTGGGCTTATGGACTTCTACCAGACCGCCAGCCTGGAAGCTCTTCCCGAGGTACAGCGGTTGGGAAAGGATCCTATGGGTTCAAGCTTCGATGCCGACTGGCTATGGCCGGAGCTCAAGCAGACCCGGAGAGACCTGAAATCGTTCCTCCTCGACCAGCGCAAGATTGCGGGATTGGGGAACATCTATGTTTGTGAGGCGATGTTCCGTGCCCACGTGCACCCGGCCCGGCGCTGCGACACTCTGACACGGCGCGAGACAGTGGTTTTGACCCACGCCATCCGCGAGGTTCTCAAAGCTGGTATTCGCAATCGTGGCACGAGCTTTTCCGACTTCATGGATTCGGACGGCGAACTTGGCGCGCATCAGCACTTCCTGTGTGTTTTTCAAAGAGAAGGGGAGAAATGCCGCGATTGTCGTGCGACAATCGTTCGCATGAGGCAGGGAAATCGTAGCACCTACTTTTGCCCTCGCTGCCAGGCCGGCAGTCCGAGGAGCAAAGGAAAGAAGGGTTGACTCCGTGACAGAAGACTTCAAAAAATGCTCACACTGCAAAGGTACCGGTATCTGCCATGTGTGCCATGGAACAGGCAGGTTAGCCCTCCAAAAGGGAAAGCAATGCACTTCCTGCTTCCCGCACGGAAGCGGCAAGTGCCAGAATTGTCGGGGCCTGGGAGCCTTGGATCGGGCCGGCCACCCCGCCGCGCCCAAGGAATGATTTTGGATTTTGGATTGGGGATTTTGGATTTTTGTAATGCCGCAGAGTTTTCAAATCCAAAATCCGCAATCCAAAATCTAAAATTCTCAGTAGGTTTTGGTTACCTTGGTGAGGCTGCGCGGACGGTCGGGACTGAGGCCCTTGAGGAGCGACAGTTTTTCCGCGAAGATCTGGCCGGGAATGATATAGGGGATGGCGGAGTAAAGATCCGGAATCCGCATCGGCATCTCGATCGCACAGGAGGCGTCCCTTAAAGCGCTGCGCTCGCTCGAAATGACGAGCGTATCCGCCTGGAGCTCTTTCAATCTCGATAGCATCGCATGCATATCCCGAAAGACCTTCCCAGGCGGCGCGAGCAGCAGCACCGGGAAATCGCGCTGCACCATGGCAATGGGTCCGTGCAGGAAATCCGCGGCCGAAAAGCGTTCGGCCATGATGTAGCAGGTTTCCATGAGTTTGATGGCAAGTTCGTAAGCGTTGGCATAGTTCAAGCCGCGCCCGACCACGGCGCACCGGTCCATGAACCGGTATCTCTCGATGATCGTTTCGATCCGCGGCGCGAGCCCCAGCGCAGCCCGGGCATACTCGGGGATGGGATAGAGGGGATCGCAGTTGCCGCCGCCCAGGGTATCGGCAAGCATGTGCAGGAGCATGAGCTGGCAGGTATAGGTCTTGGTGGCTGCCACGCTTCTCTCCTGGCCGGCACGCGTGACGAAGGTTTCGTGCGCGACCGCGGCCATGCTGGAGCGGCTGTGATTGGTCATGGCGATGACGTGAGCGCCGCTCTTTTTGCAGCTTTCCAGGACGATGTTGATGTCGGCTCCCTCGCCGGATTGACTGATGCCGACGACCAGGGCATCGCGGAGATTCAGCTTCCGGCGATATAAAGTGTGCACGGAAGGGGCGGACAAAGAAACTGGAATGCCCGTGCTGATTTCGAGCAGGTAGCGTCCAAAGAGGGCGGCGTTGTCGGATGTCCCTCGTGCGACGAACACGATCAGGCGCAGATCGCGCTTGCGGAGGAAAGAGGCGAGGCGGAACATCTTCGGCAGCTCGGTGCGCAGCGTGCGCTCGAGAGCTTCCGGTTGCTCGGCGATTTCACGAAACATGATTGACACGGGGAATCCTCCCGGCGACGATCATGAGAAATTACCGCCCGATTGTCAACTGGCAGTATACAAGGAGGTATCGGTATTACACAGAGTCGACGCAAATCAATCGACACAGCCCGGCAGGCTGAGAAGGCCGGAGTGGTGGGTTGCTACCCATCCAGCCGCATGAGGACGCAAGCCGAAGAATCGCTCCAGGAGCTGGTAGCGCTTGCGGAAGCTGCGGGCGCGCAGGTCTGCGAGCGCGTGCTCCAGGAACGGCCCACACCAGATCCGGCATTTTTTATCGGGCGCGGAAAAGCGGAAGAGCTGCGGCTACGCGCCGAGGCCGGAAATCTCGACCTATACATATTCGACGAGGAATTGACCCCGGGGCAGCTCCGCAACCTCGAAAACAAGATCGGCTGCAAGATCCTCGACCGCACGCAACTGATCCTGGACATTTTCGCGCGCAGGGCGCGCACTCGTGAAGGACAATTGCAGGTCGAACTGGCCCAGCTGAATTACCTCCTGCCCCGGCTGTCGGGAAAGGGCACATTATTGTCAAGGCTGGGCGGCGGCATTGGTACCCGCGGCCCTGGTGAAACGAAACTGGAGATGGACCGGCGGCGCATTCGCAGCCGCATCGCGCGCATGCGCGCTGCCTTGGAGCAAGTGCGCACCAGCCGGAAACTTCAGCGCGCCCGCCGTCAGGGCATCCCCGTGCCGATCGTAGCCCTGGTGGGCTATACCAATGCGGGTAAATCGACTCTGTTTAACGCCTTGACTCAGGCTGGTACCGAACAGAGCAGCCGGCTTTTTGCCACACTGGATCCGCTCTTGCGCCGGGTGGTATTGCCTAACCGGCTCGAAATCGTCCTTTCCGACACCGTGGGATTCGTGCGCAAGCTTCCCCACGACATTGTTGCCGCTTTCCGCGCCACTCTCGAAGAAGTTCGTGAAGCCAACCTGTTGTTGCACATTATCGATATTAGTAGCTCGAACTGGCGCGAGCAGGCAGCCGCCGTGGAGGATGTCCTGGCGCAGCTTGAGGTGACGAAGACCCCTACCATCGCCGTGTATAACAAAATCGACGTGGCACCAGCAGTGTCGGCCGAGCATGCGCAGCCTCTGTCGGGGCATCGGTGGGTCCGGGTGTCGGCCAAAACCGGCACCGGTTTGCCGGCCTTGATCAAAGAAATCATGGAGGAACTCGAATCTTTCGCCATGGAAGTGGAACTCAAGATTCCGTATGCCAATGCGGGCGTACTTGCCCGGCTTCACCAGCAGGGCAGGATTCTCAAAGAGATCTATGAGAATGATGGCGCAAGAGTTGTTGTCATGATTCCGCGTTCGGCCGCAAGATCTTTGCGGCGCTTTCTGGTGTCTAGCACAATGCAGGCGCCGGGCTGAGCACTTCGCTCTGGATCAGGAGTTTTGGGTCCCACGCTTTGTATCCATTGTGGCTGCGTTTGCTTTTAATCTCTTGCAGGAGCACCCCAGATGAAGAGAAGGGAATTCACACATCGGTTGCTGACTTCAGCCATAGGAGCGGCCTACGCACTCAGATGGGATGAAATGCCGGCTGCTTATGCAGCAGCTCTCACCATTCATGGGGACCGCTTGCGTTCGAGTCTTGAGGCGCTGGCGCAATTCGGCCGCAATCCGCAAGGCGGGGTGACCCGCGTCGCATGGACGAAGGCGGATATCGATGCCAGACGCTTCGTGATGGATAAGCTGATGTCTGGCGCCGGCCTCAAAGTGCGCGTGGATTCTGCCGGGTCGATTTTCGGCAGACGGGAAGGGAAAGAAAACCTGCCTGTGATCCTCTTCGGGTCGCACATCGACACCGTGCCCGAAGGCGGCATTTTCGATGGGGCTCTCGGTTCGCTATCCGCGATCGAGGTCATGCGGACCCTTGCCGATGGAAAGATCGAAACCCGACATCCCCTCGAGTGCGTGGTCTGGTCGAATGAGGAAGGGACCCATTACGGGCGCGGCCTGTTCGGTTCGCGTGCTGTCGTAGGAGAGTTCGAGCCGGGAGAGCTTGATGAAAAGGACGAACAGGGGGTGCACATCCGGGATGCGGTTGCCGGCATTGGCGGCGATCTGGCGCGCATTGGAACCGCAGTACGCAAACAGGGCGAGATTGCAGCCTACATCGAACTGCACATCGAGCAAGGCGGAGTCCTCGACCGTGCGGGAGTCTCCATTGGGATCGTAGAAGGCATCGTGGGTGTCGTGCGCTACCAGGCAACGATCACCGGAGAAGCCAATCACGCCGGGACTACGCCGATGCCGGATCGGCGGGATGCCCTGATCGCAGCGGCGCGGCTTATTCTGGCCGTGAAGGAAGAGACTCAGCGTGAACCGGGTCGCCAGGTCGGGACGGTAGGGAAACTGACCGTCCATCCCAACGTGCCCAACATCATTCCGGGACAGATCGAACTCGTCATCGAGCTGCGTGACCTGTTGATGGAAAAGGTCACCGGCATATTTAAACGAATCCAAACGCGTGCTGCCGAAATCGCAGCATCGAGCGGCACCAGAATCGTCATTCAGCCGACAAGTACGCACACGTCGGCTCTGGCCACTCCTTGGGTGAAAGACATCATTGCGCGCGAGGCGACAGCGACCGGGCTAAAGACGCTCAGCCTGCCGTCCGGAGCGGGACACGACGCTCAGATGCTCGCCCGCATTGCCCCCATGGGCATGATCTTTGTCCCTTCTGTGGGCGGCATTAGCCACTCGCCCAAGGAATTCACCCGCTGGGACGACGCCGCCAATGGCTGTGAAGTCCTCTACCGAACGGTCTTGGCCGTCGATAAAAGGCCCTGAGCATCGCAAGACCGTGATGTTTGCCGAGACAATGCAGGTCAGGCCTCGATTCGGCCTTTCCATTGGCCGCCTTTTCCCTGCCAGTGACGACGCGCCGAATCTATGGTCATAAAGGTATAGAAGAGTGCGGCAATGGGAAGCAGCAAAGACATAAGTCCATTTTGCACGTAAAGGCGAATCGTGGGCCAGTAAGCCACAGTCATGAACGCCCAAGATATCAGCCCAACCTCTGCCATCAGAAATTGTCCGGATAAGCTACCAGCTACGAGTCCAATCAACGGCGCCAGATAGATCAACAGCATGCCCGCAATAGTGAGCAGTAGCCGGAGCGGTGAATGATTCAATTGAGTATAAGCAGAGCGCGCCACCATCTGCCAGATGTCCGCGAGGTTATACGGGCGAATGCTAACCGAGTTGCGAGTAAGCTCGAGCCGGATCGGCCCGCGCGCTTTAATCAGCCGGGCTAACGCGCAATCATCAATCAGCTCTCCGCGGATAACCTCGAGGCCACCTGACTGCCGGAGTGCCTCACGGCGCACCAGCATGCTGCCGCCGGCGGCCGCAGCGACCGGATGATCGGGCATATTTACGTATCTAAATGGGTAGAGCTTGCAGAAAAAGAACACGAAGGCCGGGATCAGCAATCGTTCCCAGAAACCTGCGCAATGAAGCAGTGCCATGTTCGATGCAAGATCCAAGTGCAGGCTTTCAGCCTGCCACACAAGGTTGCGCAGAGCTTGCCGATCATGTTCGAGATCTGCATCGGTAAACCAAAGATAGGCGGCGCGGGGCAGAATCAGATCGGCCTGCCGAACTCCTTGGGACATTGCCCACAGCTTGCCGGTCCACCCGGGCGACAGCGCTTCGCCGGTAATGACATGGATCGAATGCCCGTCTCCATCGGCAGCTCGTCGCGCCAGGCCGGCGGTTTCGTCCTCGCTGCTGTCATCAACCAGGATAATTGAAAACTCCCCTGGATAATCCTGGCGCCGCAAGGAAGTTAGCGTCCGTTCGATCAGGGGAGCTTCATTTCGCGCCGGAACCAGCGCGACGACCACAGGCCACCGCGCAAGCTCCCTAGCAATTGTGGAGTGATGCAGGTTGGATTTCCAAAAGAAACCCCTGAAGAAAACGAAGTATAGCCACGCAACAATAGGAAGGCACATCATCATCAGCAGCACGGATGCCAAGATACCACTTTTCATAAAGGACGAAATACCCGAAAAGCGTGGGAGCTCTGATATTATGAGTGCATGGATAAAACGCCGATTCGAGTGGGGATCAGCAGTTGCCTTCTGGGCCAGAACGTCCGGTTTGACGGCGGGCATAAGCTCGACACTCTGATTACCGAGACACTCGGGCAATACTTTGAGTGGGTACCCGTCTGCCCCGAGATGGAGATCGGCCTCGGTGCCCCAAGGGAATCCCTTCGTCTGGTGCAAGACGCTGAAAGTGCCCGTCTGATTGCGACAAAATCCGGAACAGACCATACTCATGCGATGACAGATTGGGCCGGCAAGCGGCTCGAGGAGCTCGCGCAGCTGAACCTGCACGGCTATATCCTCAAAAAAGACTCACCGTCATGCGGCATGGAGCGCGTGCGCGTCTACGATCGGAAGGGGATGGCTCGGCGCACAGGGAGTGGAATTTTCGCTGGGCTGCTGCGGCAGAGATTCGCAATGCTTCCGGTAGAGGAGGAGGGGAGGCTTCACGACCTGAGCATCCGCGAAAATTTTGTCGAGCGTGTTTTTTCTTCGCATCGATGGCAAGAATTTTTAAGCACCAAGCCGCAGCGCGGCGATCTTGTAGACTTCCACACCAGGCATAAGCTGACGCTTTCTTCGCACAGCGACGGGCACTACCGGAGATTGGGCCGGATGGTTGCCGACCTCGGCAAACGGAAGATGAGCGAAGTGCTTGACGATTACGGCCGGCTCTTCATGGAAACATTGCGCGTCCGGGCCACGGCGCGGAAGCACGCCAATGTCCTTTTTCATATCCTCGGCTACCTGAAAAAAGAGATTGACGGGGGTGACAAGGCCGAACTAATAGCGAGTATTGAAAGCTATCGCCAGGGACTTGTCCCGTTGATCGTTCCCATTACCCTCCTTGTGCACCATCTCCGCCGTCACACAGTCCCCTGGTTGCAGGAGCAGACCTATTTGAATCCCTACCCTGCTGAACTCATGCTGCGTAACAGCGTTTGATTTGTAGGATCTTTAACTATTACCGTGGTGAGTGATACCAGCCAAGCACTTCCAGTTGCGTGCGATCGCCTCTGTGACCGAGAATCACTTCCACCGGCAGAGCCCGCGCGCTGCCAGGACCATGGGCCTGGATGAGCAAACGCACGGCCGGGACACGCCCGAAGCGGTCGGGCTTCATGTTGGGCTGGCGGGCTTTCGACAGCACTTCTTCCGGGAACTCCAGAGACCTTAAGCCCGGCTGAGTATCTTGTTCTGCAGTGAGTTTTTTCCCATCGGTGTTTTCCAGGCAGAAGCGGTAGCTGCGGTTTTCCGTGCGTGCGTAGCCGCGCTCCAGGGCAAGATCCCGGAATGACAAACGGTAGCCGGATCCAGCCTGCGACAAGGCAAACTCTTCGAGCGGAGTGACCCTGCCGAACCAATAGCTGCCGATTGCATCGCGGCGCTTCTTGAGTACCTCGGTGACATATTGCGTAACCTCGGCACGGCTGTAATCCCCGGACTGCACAAGACGCAAAATCGTATCATCCGTGAAGGCAGTAACGATCTTGGCTCCCCAATATCCGTCGGCGTCGTCCATCTGCTCGAAAGCGAGATTCGGATAATTAGGTTTCCATGTAGCCGGGTCGAAAAGCTCTGCCTGGAAATACCCTACCTCCGGGTAAAGAATCCGGCCTTGCACATCCCACGGCCTGCGCCAGGCGCCGAGGGTAACGAACGATTTGCCGATGGCTGGGCCATCAAAGATATATTCGTGCCCGACCCGGTAGGGGCCGGTGATAAAATCCCCGCTGCCCATCGTCGATCCGAAGTCGAGCAGGTAGTGTCGCACATACCCGCGCTTGTCCTCGCCGGCGAGAAACTGGTCCTGGGCGTTTTTGTCGCCGACGTCCACGTGGTTGATCCAGGATGCAATAACCCTGAATCCGCGCAATTCACGTCTCAGTTCGTGAGGAATCAGGTCGTTGGCATCGTCCTTCCTCTTGCCCACGTAGACAAAGCGACCAACCGACTTGCCGGAAAGATAGAAGCTGGCTAACCCTCGATATCTGCCGTCGGGTATAGGTTTGAGTTTTTGAACCAGCGACTCGAAGATCGGGAGCGTAAGCGGCTGCTCTTTTCCGATCGCGTTGGTGTACTTTGGGTCCACCCCCAGCTTCAGGTCCTCGCGACGGAAATAGGCGATGCTATTGTGCGGGACATAGTAGCCTGCCGCGTGCATGATCAGGGTGCAAATCCGTTCCGCGGCCGAGTTGCGTTCGAGAGCTGTGGGCAGATCAAATTTCAACATGTACTTTTGGCCGGTCGGATCGATGATATAGACCTTCGGCGTATACCCCTCATCGCCGATCCCGGTTACCGTCCAGGTTCCCGGCTCGGGGTCCCTACCCTCGGCCTCGAGGCCAGCCTCTATTTCAGCGAAGGATAGTGATTTCAATCCGATTCGATTGGTGAACCAACTGGAATCTGGGATTTCGTCCCAGGCATTAACGTTGAGCGCGCCGGGATCGGCCGCATGAGCCGCCTTGTATGCCGGACTCAGGTGGCGCAGCCAGGAGTTGTATACGATGGCATAGATTTCCGAGACATTTCTTTTCTTGGGCTGAGCGATCGGCGCCTGATCGCGGTCGATTTGCAGCGGGGGACGCAGCCTGAGCTTGCGCCCCGCGGACAGGGTTGCGGGCAATGACACCGCCAGGATCAGGATGAACAGCCTGCGCGCCTTCATCGCTTGTACGCTCCCCAGCGAATCGGGCCACGCAGAGGCGGTTGTGGCCGATCGCCGAAACTGAGGTGAAACAGAAAGCCTTCGCTGCTGTGGCCAAACTCGAGGCGCACTACCGTGCTTTTTGCAGCTCCAGCACGGTATCGGAATGCCAAGCCATAGTTTCTGTGCCAGTTCAGCCAGGTCAATTCAGAGGTTTGATCGAAGATCTGACCTTCATCGAAGAAGGGAATTGCCTGGATGTTGGGGTGCAAGCGGTAGCGGTATTCCAGAGAAAGAAGGAAGAGGTTGGTGCCATAGAAACGGTCCAATCGGAAACCGCGCAGTGTCGAGGATCCGCCGATGTGCGGCAGTAGATAGAATGGAATCGGATCGCTGCCGCCGCTCCTGCGGTTGAACTCCAGGTTTGCCTGTCCGACAAATGCGCTGCGCCCCGAAGCGATGGGCAGGTGCCCCTCCATTTGGATCTCATAACTGTAATACTTGAGGAGTTTATTTTTTCCCTGTCCTTCCTGGTAGGAAGCCCCAAGATGAAGTGCCCCTCCCAGACGATATTCCCCTCGAATCCCATTTAATGACATGTAGGCACCGACGCTCTGCAACCTTGTCTGCGTCCCGTAACCAGCTAGATTCGGAAAGTAAACATCGGGGGTAGAGATCACGGGATTGGTGCCCGGAAGCGCCTCCAGCCAGGCCCACTTGTATTCGGCGCCGATCTGAAACCATCCTGCCGGGGCAACTTCGTAGCGCACGCCGCTCCAGGTCTGGCGCAAAGCGAAATTGGTGCGCTGGCCTTCCTGCGTGCTGTGTCCCAAACCGTAGAAATTCTCCTGGGGCCGCCACTGGTAGGAACCCTCCAGAAAGAACTTGGTTGGCCCCAGAGCCTGTCCAAAAGAGAGAGAGCACTCCTCATAGTTTGAGGTCGTGATGTTGAGATCCATGTGGAACTGACTGGATTTTTCCCTCCCAGCCAGGAAAGTCAGCCCGCCCCCAAGCCCGGTCCCTTCTCCCGTGCCTCCGAAGACGGGCACGATCCCATGTCTGCGCAGTGTGTCGAGATACCTCTGCCACCGTTCGCGAAGATATTTTTTTTCTACAGTGATGAGGCCGTGTTCCATGCCGGAGGAAATAACATGATGAGGATAAGAGATTATGCGCAACGGCAGGAGCCAGGCAGGCTGCGTGGCTTTTTTTACTTCCTCGGGCGTGACGATTCTTTCTTCCTGGCCAAACAGGCGCGGACATAGTCCCACGGCAAGAAAACACAACAGAGCAGCAGATACGATGCTGTATTGGCCCCTGTGCATCCAACCTCCTCTGAATCAGGCAGAAGCAAGAGCATTCCTGACCTTCGCGATCTAGTCTGAAGCCAAAAGGAGCTACCGGTCATGCTTTCCAGCCGGGAGCGCGCCTTGCGTTCAAGCATTCTCGCGAGCGCACTATTGCGCACATGCAAAAGAACGCAGGGGAATCGTCGAATGAGCCCAATATACATCAAGGAGCGATGCGTCGCATCAGAAATAAGACAACGATTTGTACGACTTATATACAATTTTTCGCCTAATGCAACGAAAAGCAAAAGATCAACACAGAGGTCACAGAGAAAAGTCACTCACACGCAAAAATCCTCTGCGTTGAGGTTTTCAGGATGCGGATATTCCACGCCCTGGATTTAAAGGATGCGGATGGAAGAACTGGGGAGCCATCCATTCCAGCCGTTGGGCAGGCTTATCTGGAGCCATCCGTTGCTTTCGCCCCGGATATGCACGATGACTCCCTCATGAACAGTCACCAGGGTAATGTTTTCCATGCCGGGGCCGCTGCGAACGTCAACCTTCTGCTCCACGATCACACCGTCCCGGTTATGGCGTTCCTGATAAACCTTCCATGTCAGCGAGGCCCCAAACAGAAGCATGAGCAAAGCAGCGGTCAAGCATGCCATTAAAGCCCAGAAGGCGAGGCGGGGCACGCGCGCCAGAAGATAGATGCCCACAAAGATGTTGATCAGAAGGTAGAGGACCAACACGATCCTGCTCTCCTGAGCGATCGTTAAGAGATGCACTGCGCTCGTGGCCAGTCGGACGGACAGGGCGTCTTCCGGAACCTCGATGCGGTCGACGATCAGGCCATTGGCCACATTGAGATTTTGGCGAACTTCGGGATCTCCCGGGAGTATCCGGCGTGCCTTTTCCCAATAATAGATCGCTTCACCCAGTCTTTTCTGTTTGAAGCAGGCATTACCGAGATTGTAATAGACGGTGCTGCTGTCGATGCCTTGCTCGGGGATTTGCCGGTAACAGCGCTCTGCCGCGGCGTAATCTCCGTTCTGATAATGCGCATTTCCCTCCTGGAAGGCGGCGCCCGGCGATTCTGCCGAGGCTGCTGGGCAGGCGCCGGCCAGAAGCAGCACAGGAAGGAGCAAGTTGGCAGGCGAAGATGGGAATCTCATTTGCCCATGCGCTCCAGCGTCTCAATAAGTTTACGGATGTGGCCGGATAGCGCACTCTTCCGGCCGGCTTCGGGCGAAGCGCTGACAAACCGGCCAAAATCGCACTCCTGAAGAATCGCAACCGCTTCCTTGACGGTCTCGGCAGCAATGGCCCTCTCGTTCATGGTGCGTTCGAGGCTGTCGGCTGTGACGGCAATCTCCGGGAGATTGAACCGGTCGCCAAGATAGCCTTCAAAAGCCTGAGCCGCCTCATCATAAAAACGCCTCTGCTCCAGCCGGCCTGCTTTTTCCGCTCTGCGCAGACGATACAGAGCAAGCCGTCTCGCCCTGCGGCTGCGCGCCAGAACCACGTCCACGGACTGCCGCGCGCGCTCCCTCTGGTAGAGAAAGGCTCCGACGTTGAACAAAAGCGGGAGCAATACCAGCGCATAGAACCAGGGTGAGCGGTAGATGGGCGCTCGCCGGGGTCGCAGGTCTACTGCCGAAAGCTTGATGAAGTTGATGTCCGTGCCCTGGCGTGTCAGGTTCTGCTTATTGCCGCCCGACAAACCGGTAATTGCGTTCTCCGCTTCGGATCCGCGTGTGACCTTCAAAGAGATAGGCGCAGTGGAAACGGTTTCATACCTGTCGCGTTCCGCATCAAAATAGGAGAAAGCAAGGGATGGAATCGTGTGGTCTCCCGGAACCTTGGGCACGATGACGTACTCCCAGACTTTCTCCCCGCCAATTTGATCTCCATCGACCGGATGAACGTTTTCTTCGCGCTTTGAGGAGTAGACCGTCAGATCCGGCATCACGGGCAGAGGAATGTCCGGAATTTCTTTGAGATTGCCTTTGCCGGACAGCTTTACCCGCAGGGACAAGGCATCCCCTGCAGCGACATCGGATTTGTTCAGCTCGGCGGCAAGGGTGAACGATCCAACCGCATTCTTGAATCCCTCGGGACGATCCTGCGCCGGCAAGGGTTTTACATCCAGCCCGACCTCCTTCGTTTTTCGATAGATCGTATCCGTTTGTCCGAATAAGCCGAAGAAATCGCCAGTCGATTTGACGGAGACTGCGAAGGTTGATGGAGGAATTTTCAACTTGCCGGCCGCGTTGGGAAACAGTGCCTGTTTTTTGACAAGATAATCCAGGTACTCTCGACCGTTGACTACCTTGCGCGTGCCTGTCGGCCTGGTGGCAACTTCAAGGTTTTCGACCCAAAATCCTGTCAGAGGCGGGCTCTCCTGCAGCTGCAAACCGGTTACGTTGACTTGCGTGTACAAATGGTAGCTCAGCGTCACCTGCTGGCCCGGATAGACGGCTGAACGGTCAAGCTCCGCTGTCATGTAGACGTCATCTCCGGCGATCTGAGTACGGCGTCCGGAATCATCCAGGCTGAAGGGATCTGTGGGAACAGATCGGGATGCCGGGGCAGGAGCTCTAGAGGCCGAAGTGACCCGTATGGTGACCGGCTGGGTCTTATAGATTTTGCTGCCCACCCCCACTTCGATGGGATCGATAGTAAATTGGCCTTCCTTCTCCGGCAGCAACACATAAATGAAGCTTTTTAAACTTGTCGAGCGCCCGTTGATCCATTGGAACTGAGTGCTTAGATTGGGACCGGCCACGATCCGGAAGTTTTGAAGACGCGACAGGCGGGGTGTTTGCGCCTGTTCGCTGTCGTTACCGGTGATCGTAATGGTGAGCTGAAACTGGTCCATGACACCGACCGTATCGGTGCTTGTGGCGGCCGTCACCTGGACATCTTGAGCCAGTGCGCCGGGCAAGGGACACGCAAGCCATAGCAGGATTGCCAGAGCCGGAAACATTCTCTTCATCAGATCCTGGTCCAATGTCACCAATCCCTGCCTGTGCCCTTTTTGCGCGCCTGATGCTCGAGGAGCTTGCGCTGCTCGGCGAGTTCCTGGTTTTGCAGCGCGTCCAGGATCTGTAAAGCGCGTTCCTTGCTGAAGACACTTTCCCGACTTGCCGTCCTGCTGGACTGTGGATCCGCCGGCTTCCGGTCCGCTTGTAATTTCGGCGGCTGACCCTGCTGGTCTGGAGGCTTGGGCTCGTTCTTCCCCTTTTCTTCCTTCTGGCCGCCCTCGGGCTTCTGCTTGTCCGGTTCCTGGTTCGGCGCCTGGCCTTGCCCCTTTTGCGGTTGTTCCTGCTTCTGCTCCTGCATCTTTTTGAGCGCGATCTCCAGGTTGTGCTTCGCGTCCATGTCTGTGGGGTTCAAGCGCAGCGCCCGGATGTAGGATTGGGCGGATTCCCTCAAGTTGCCCATGTCAAACAGGGCGTTCCCGACATTGTAATATCCGCGCGCCTGCAGCCCTTTGTCTCCTTTGCTGACGGCCTGAGCCAGCGCTTGCAGTGCCTGATCATACTTTTGTTGTTTGATCAGTGAATTACCCAGATTATAGGAAAGTTCCGGCCGGCCCGGCATGCTCGCTTGCGCATCAAGGTAAGCCTTCTCGGCGTCTTGATATTTTCCTTGCTCAAACAGACGATTACCTGTCTTGTTCTTGGAAGCGACCGATTCCGCACGCGATGTCGGGGGGAGCGCCAAAAGCAAAATGGTTACGAGTGTGTATTTTTTCATAGCATCAATGAAATCAACGCCACGACTTCAAGGCTTGAAGATTTCAAGTTCTCTGACCCTCAAAGTCCTCGAGTTGCCGCGATGGCAGCAGACAGTCCACCTTCTTATACGTCACCGCTAACCGTACGGGTCCGCGAATAAACGCGCGCGAACCAGCCTTGTCCGAGCCGGCGTCGTTCGCTGAGCCACGCCTCGGCTAGAAGACAGAAGACGGCGAGCGCCAGAGGATACTGGAACTGATCCTCGAATGTCTGATAGAGCCTTGAGTCCAGCTGTTTCTTCTCCATGCGCGACACTTCATCGTAAATGTTGTCCAGTTCGCTCTCCGAAGTGGTGGCGCGGAAACATTTGCCTCCGGTTTCCGAAGCTATCTCATTCAACGACCGTTCATCCAGCCTGCTGACGACGATTTGGCCATTCTGGTCCTTTCGATAGTCTATTATAACGCCCTTCTCGTCGCGTATGGGTATGGGCCTTCCCTCCAGCGATCCCACCCCCACCGTGTAAATGACGACACCGGCATCATGGGCTTTCCTGATTGCGTCCTCAACCTGCCCCTCGAGATCCTCGCCATCGGTGAAAATGACGAGAACCTTGTACTTTTTCTCTCTGGCGATGAAGGCCGAATTGGCAGTCTGGATGGCGGATGCCAGCGATGTCCCTGGCTCAGGAATGATTTCGGTATTCGCGACATCGAGGAACAAGAGAGCCGCTCCATAATCCAGGGTGAGCGGGCACTGCACGATAGCCGTGCCGGCGAAAGCAACCAAACCGATCCGATCTCCTTTGAGCCGCTCGATTAGCCCGCGAATCTCGCTCTTGGCCTTTGCCAATCGGTCGGGTGCGATATCCTCGGCGCTCATGCTGTAGGACGTGTCCAGAGCCGCGATGACATCGACCCCCTGCCGCCGTACCGTGTTCAGGCTCATCCCCCACTGCGGACGAGCCAGCGCCAGAATTCCGAAGAAGAAGAATCCAGCTAGCAGCCATGCGCGCAAGACAGCCTTCCGGCGACTGAATTCGCCTGTCAACCGCCCGATGAGCTTCTGCGAGATTAGCTTCTCCAATCGTCTGCGCCTGCGATAGAACGCCCAATAAAAGAAAACTCCTAAAACCGGCAGGATCAGCAACAGATTAAGATATTCCGGTCGCGCAAAATGCATGGATATCCCTATGGAAGTTTGGCGAATCTCGAAAAGCCGGCCAAGGTAGCGAACAGGGTCAAAGCCAGAGCGGGAACTAAAAATTCTACAAACCGCTCGTCATAGTGGGTGTAAGACTTTACCTGGATCTGGGTTTTTTCCAAACGCCCGATGTCCTGGAAGATCTTCTCCAGGGACGGCTTGTCGGTGGCGCGATAATAGAGGCCTCCCGTCATCTCTGCGATCCGGGTCAAGGATGCTTCGTCGATTTCGACCTGCATATCCACATACACCTTGCCGTAATTGGGATCCATGACCGGGACGCGCGTGGTGCCGTGGCTGCCGATACCTACAGTATAGATTTTCACTCCCAGGGTTCGGGCGATCTCGGCGGCGTCGAGCGGCTGGATCTCCCCGCGATTGTTGATGCCATCGGTCACCAGAATGATCACCTTGCTTTTGGCTTTGCTCTCGCGCAGGCGGTTCATGCAGGTCGCCAGCGCATTGCCGATGGCGGTCCCGTCTTCGGTTGCGCCCAACTCGATATTGTCGACCACTTGGAGCAGAACGCCGTAATCCAGGGTCAGAGGGCAACTCGTGAATGCTTTCCCGGCAAATACCACCAAGCCGGTAGGGTCGTATTTGAGCCCCTCGACGAATTTCCTCAGAATCAGCTTGGCGACGTAAAGGCGGTTTCGCGGCGCAAAATCCTCGGCTGCCATGCTCCCGGAAGCATCCAATGCCAGGATGATGTCGACCCCTTCGGTGAGGACCTCTTCCTCTTCGATCCCCATCTGAGGGCGCGCCATGGCTGTGATCCCCAGCGCCAGAGCGAACATGTTGATGCCGAATAAGAGATGACGAAACCGCACGGTCCAGGGAGGATGCACTCCCTCCAGGGCTACGGTGGAAGCAAACTTCAGGCTCCCTTCCCCTGCGCGCATGCGCCTGATATATCGCCAGATCAGTATTGGAATGAGCGCGAGCAGGAGAAGGAACCACGGATTCGCAAAATGGAACATCAGGGCACTCCCGCGACCGATACTTCCCCGGAGGCCGCCGGCTGCCGTCTTTCTTTACAGTCGACCAGAATCTGGATGGCCATTGCTGCCGCCTCATCGCTCTCAGCCCGGGAAGGAATGTAGCGGGCAAATTTGACCATGTCGCAGGAAAGCAGCAGGGTCTCCACAAGTTCCAGGCATGCCGGCTCCGGATGCGCCCCTCCGTCTTCAGGCGGATGCGTCAGTGCAGCCATGATTTCCGAAGTGGTCTTTTCGATCGTCTGTATTTCGTAACTGGCCTCCAGCGCCCTCTTCATGATCTCGGACATGCGGACATAGAATTGCTTGACCATGCCTTTGTCCAGGTGGCCTTGACCCAGCAGCTCCCGCAAGTCGGCTTCAGCCTGATCCAGCGGATCCACTTCGGGCTGAACCGCTGGCAGGAAAGCCGGGCGACGACGGCGTTTCATCCACCACCAGGCAATCAGCAACAGGATGATCGCTACTGCACCGAGCGTGAGCCAAAGGAGCCAGCGATTTGGTTCTGCGATCTCGGCTTGCTTTTTCAGGTCCTTCAGATTCAGATCTTTTTCATCTAGGACGCTTTCGATCTGGATCTTTACGGAAGGCGTAAGCATCTCCACCAGTTTTCCATCTTTGCCTTTAAGTGTGACGGGAAGGGCAGGGAACTCAAATTCTCCCGTCCTGTAAAGGGCGGCGACAATACGCGCCAGATGATGAATGGAGCCTGGATTCTGCGACCCGGGAGCCTGTGGTGCCGGAACAGGCTTTGCGCCCGCCTGCTGTGATGGGATGGTCGGCCCGGGAAAAGTCTCCAGGACCGTGAACTCGCCCAATTGCTCCGGCAATGCCGGGAACTGGAGTTGATATCCCTGGGGCAAGGTAAAGTCTATGTCTATCCAGATCGGATCACCAACGGTCGCTTTGAGCGGCTGCGCCTGAATCTTGATATCTACTCCAGGTGGAGGCTGCTGGGGGGCCGTGGCCTGCCACGCCTGGAGCGCCGCCGGTGGAAGAGCCAGCACGGACGCAAGCGCAACCAAGGTGAAGAGGCGCGGCAACCGTTCTCCGGAATTTTTCTTGTCACACTTATTCATCGATATCTAAGTTCCTGCCGTGGTTCCGCACCCACAAAGCTTAGTTTCTGCGGATGAGAAATCATCAATGACATTGCCGGGCGCGCTCTTGGAAGAAGCGCACCAAGGGAATATCGTAAGACTCCGCCGCGTTGATCAACACATGGTCCATATGATGAGATTGGAACAACTTCTTCTGATCCTCGTGGTTCCGCTCCCAGTTTTCGCGATAGGCGGCGCGCACTTTGGCCAACGAGGTGTCTATGCGCACAACCTCGCCCGTTTCTGCGTCGCGGACCTCCAAAATGCCTACGTCGGGCAACTCGCGCTCGCGAGGGTCGACGATTTGGATGATTACCACGTCATGCCTGCGGTTTGCCACCTTGAGCGGGGGTTCGAAGCCCTGATCGAGCAGATCGGAGATCAGGAACACCACCGCGCGTTTGCGCACCACCAGGTTCAGGTGCTGCAGTGCCTGCTGAATGCTGGTGCCCTGGCGTTCCGGCCGGTAAAAGAGCAATTCACGGATGACCCGCAGCACGTGAGTGC
The DNA here is from genome assembly GCA_963739235.1 of Terriglobia bacterium. Taxonomy (GTDB): domain Bacteria; phylum Acidobacteriota; class UBA6911; order UBA6911; family UBA6911; genus JAFNAG01. Next base: position 18,539 of record CAVTZY010000029.1, read on the forward strand.
TGCCGCGTCGCGGCGGGATGAATTTCTCCACTCGGTCCGTGAAGAGAATGGCTCCGACGCGATCATGGTTTTTGATAGCTGAGAAGGCAAGCAAGGCGGAGATTTCTGCGGCCACTTCCGCTTTGGTCTTTTCAGAGGACCCGAAAGCTCCCGATGCGCTGACATCCACGAGCAGCATCACGGTCAGTTCGCGCTCCTCGACGAAGCGTTTCACAAATGGATGACCGGTGCGGGAGGTGACGTTCCAATCAATGGTGCGGATGTCGTCCCCGTGCTGATATTCCCTGACCTCGTCGAATTCCATCCCGCGACCCTTGAATACGGAATGGTATTCGCCCGCCAGAGATTCATTTACCAGCCGGTTGGTCGTAATCTGGATGCGTCGAATCTTGCGAACAATCTCTTTTGGCAACATAGTTCAATTTTGGATTGTAAGACTTGCCGGTGGCCAGGGTTGATCCCAAATCTCAAATCCGCAATCCAAATTCCAAAATCACGGAACCTGTACTGCATCAAAGATCCTGCTGACAATCGACTCGGTCGTTACTTCTTCGGCTTCGGCTTCATAAGTAAGGATAATACGGTGCCGGAGCACGTCCATGCCAATGGCTTTGATGTCCTCGGGCGTCACATAACCGCGACCTTTTAAGAAGGCGTGGGCGCGCGCAGCCTGCGCCAGGAAAATCGTTGCCCGGGGCGAGGCCCCGAACCGGATCAGATCCTTGAGATCGGCCTTGAAATCCTGTGGCCTGCGCGAGGCGGACACCAAATGGACGATGTAATCCTTGATCCGATCGTCCATATAGACGTCCTTAACCACCTGGCGCACGCGCAGGATGTCGGCAGTCTGCACCACCTTGGCGACATCAATTGCCTCGTCCCGGACCATCAGGTCCAGAATCTGGCGCTCTTCCTTGGCATCCGGATAGTCGATCTTCAGCTTGAGCATGAATCGATCGATCTGTGCCTCGGGGAGCGGATAGGTGCCCTCCTGCTCGATTGGATTTTGCGTTGCCAGGACCAGGAACGGCTCTTCAAGCGGGTAGGTGGTGTCGCCGATGGTGACTTGCCGTTCCTGCATGGCTTCGAGAAGGGCGCTCTGAACCTTGGCTGGAGCGCGGTTGATTTCGTCCGCCAGTACGATATTCGAGAAGATCGGCCCCTTCCTGGGATAGAACGTGCCGTCTTTGGGGTTGAAGATCATCGTGCCGATCAAATCGGCCGGCAGCAGATCGGGCGTGAATTGAATGCGCTGGAACCGCGTGTCGATGGCTGCGGACATCGTTTTAACGGCCAGAGTCTTGGCAAGGCCCGGCACGCCTTCGAGCAGAATATGACCGCGCGTCAAGAGCCCGATCAGGAGGCGCTCGACCATGTATTTCTGCCCTACGATCACCCGGTGAACCTCACCGATAAGTACCTGAACGAACTTGCTTTCGCCCCTGACTTTCTGATTGATTTCTTCGATATGTGCCGCTAGTTCCATGCGCTCTTCCCTGGGATAGGACCGCTAACGATCCTATCGGAGTACTTCATGCAAAGTGAGCGCCGTGCGCCGCACGGCACTCAAGATCGAACTTATCGAGATTCCACACCGCGTCCGTCGGGACTGTCTCAAACCTGCAGCGCTGAAAGCGCGGAAGACAATAGCCCCGGGCGTGAGCCCGGGGCTATTGTCTGATCGCTCCTTCGGGGCTCTCACTTCGAACAGAATCATAGTTTTGAGACAGTCTCGCCGGCCCGGCCGGGGCCTGCTTTCCGGATCACCTATTTTCGAGGCAGAGACGACGATCAACCCTTATTAAGAGAGTTGAGGAAATCGGAGTTGCTTTCGGATTTGCGCAGCTTGTCCAGAAGCAGGTCCATCGCCTCATCGATCGAGAGCGGGTTGAGCACCTTGCGCAGGATCCAGATTTTGTTCAAATCAGCGTGTTCTCGACCAGCAGCTCTTCCTTGCGTGTGCCGGATCGGTTGATGTCAATGGCCGGAAAAATGCGCTTGTCGACCAGTTTGCGGTCGAGAATGATTTCCATATTGCCGGTACCCTTGAATTCCTCGAAGATGACGTCGTCCATGCGGCTTCCGGTGTCGACCAACGCCGTGGCCATAATAGTCATGCTGCCGCCCTCTTCGATTTTGCGCGCCGCACCGAAAAAGCGCTTCGGCTTTTCCAGCGCATTGGCGTCCACGCCCCCTGACAGAACCTTGCCGCTCGAAGGAACGATCGTGTTGTAGGCGCGCGCGAGCCGCGTGATGCTGTCCAGCAGGATCACCACGTCCTTTTTATGCTCCACCAGGCGCTTGGCCTTTTCCATCACGATTTCGGCCACCTGGACATGGCGCGATGCCGGCTCATCGAAAGTAGAACTGATCACCTCGCCCTTGACCGAACGCTCCATGTCGGTGACTTCTTCCGGCCGTTCATCGATCAGCAGCACAATGAGGAAAATCTCCGGGTGATTGGTGCTGATGGAATTGGCGAGGTTCTGGAGAATCATCGTTTTCCCCGCGCGGGGTGGCGACACGATCAGGCCGCGTTGGCCCTTGCCGATGGGGGTGAAGATATCCATCACCCGGGCGGAGAGATTTTCCCGCGTGGTTTCGAGCTGAATCCGCTCGTGCGGATAAAGCGGCGTCAGGTTGTCGTAGAAGATTCGATGGCGCGCCTCCTCAGGAGGCTCAAAATTAACGGCATCTACCTTGACGAGGGCGAGGTAGCGCTCCCCTTCATTAGGCATGCGGATCTGGCCCGAAACGATGTCTCCGGTCCGCAAATCAAACTTCCTGATTTGGGAGGGTGAGATGTAGATATCATCCGGGCCGGGCAGGTAGCTGTAATCTGGGGATCGCAGAAAACCATACCCTTCGGGCAACACCTCGAGGACGCCCTCGGAAAAAATCAGGCCGTGCTTTTCCGCCTGCGCCTGCAAGATCCCGAAGATGAGATCCTGCTTGGTCATCTTGCCGGAGTCGGCAATCTTGTACTTGCGCGCGATTTTAGTGAGGTCCTTGATATTGAGGGCCTGCAACTCGCTGATATGCAGCTGTTCGCCTTCCTTGTCCAGGGCCTCCTGTATGGAGATCTTTTTTTCGTCTGATGTGTTGGTCGGCTTGGGATCTTTCTCAGCCATAAGGCTCCTGTCGGGAATGAAAGCCGATGCGTAATGAGTGCAGTAAAGATTGCGGAAGTAGCAGGATTACGCCGGCGCGGTAGAACAAAATATTAACCAAAAGATCCGTGAGAGTCCAGATCCAGCGCGGTTTAACCCTTGTTCAGGGAGAACCACCAGCCGGCCCGGATGATTCTCCCCAATTACGGATTTCTCCTCTCTCTAGCCGATTCCCAGATCGCTCTTGGCCTTGGCTATCACGGCATCGAGGCCATCCAGGTTGCCGTTGTGCTCGGCTTTCCAGAGATTGTCCAGGTTTTCTTTGGCTTTGGCGGAAAGGGTCTTACCCAGTACAAAAGCCTTGGCGAAAGGCTCGATGGCGCCTTTCTGATCCTTGGCCTGCCATTTTGCCATGCCGATGTAGTACCATGCCTGGCAACCCTCTTCCCCCTTCGGCGCGAATTTCGTGACCTTTTCATAAAGGTCGATAGCTTTGGGGAAGTCCTTCTTCGAATAACTGTCCGCTGCCATCATCGCGTAAGCGCCTGCGCGAACGGTGTTCCAAGGCCCTTCCTGGACGCCGGCGGGCACCTTGTCGCCGTAGGCCGTCATCAGCTGGGAGTACAAGCTCAACGCTTTCTCCGTGTTTTTTCTCTGGGCATAAACGCCTGCCAGCTGCAAAGCGATGCCGAAGGACTTGTCGATCGGCACCTCGGCCAGCAGTTTTTCGCCGTAAAACAGAACCTTGTCCTGGTTGTTCGCCTGGGCATACAAGGCGTACAGGGTGTTGGCCATTTCGAGGGACGGCTTCTCCGCGTACAACTTTTCGCCGATTTCCGCCGCCTTGGCATAATTCTTGGATTGGTAATAGGCCGACATTTCCAGGGAAGTCAAGGTCTTATCCGCCGGAGCGGCCGCCTGGAAAGTCTGGATCATCGCAAGGGCTTTCTGCGGATCGGACTTGATCGCGCTCGACACCATTTCGCCATAAAAAGCGGCGGCGTAGGCTATGGCTCGGGTGGCTCTCGGATTAGCCTTGACCCAGGTCAGCAAAGCATCTGCACGTCTCTGTGGATCGGTTTCCTTGGCCTTGATGTCATCGATCAGAGCCGAATACTTGCGGAACATATAATCCGAATCCGGAGGGATCTCTTCTTTCTGAGGTGGAGGAGCGGCTGCCTCCTTTTTTGCCTGCGTTTCCGCGCCGGCGAATGGGACCTGCCACGCACACACGCCAAGGCAAATCGCCAAAAGAATCAACAGTGTCTTACTCTTTCGAAAACTGGTCATAAACATCACTCCTGCAAACAATAGACCGCATGAAAGTAGATGGATCTCTCGGTCGCCAGCTGCCAATACGCACCGACCCGGGAAACAGGTCACTCCCCACGCTGCGATTTAAGAATTAGGTTCTAATGAATTGGGACATTCTGTCAAGTCAAATTGGCGTCAGACGGACCAGATTTTTCGAGCAGCCAGCGATTCCCCGGGTACCAGCGCATCCTGCGGAGTTCATACCGGCCCTTCAGTTTCTCGCCGGCAAATGCCAGTACAAGTCGTCTGGGCTCAGCGGCTATCATGGTGACCTCTCCTCCGTCCCAGACACTTGCCCGTCCAGCACCAAAAGCCTCTTCTGCGATTCTGGGCCGGCCGACCTCTGCGATCGACAATTCCTCCCTCTCGATGGCCAGCCTCTTCTCTTTTGTGCGCACCGGCGGTTCTTTCAACATCGACCATGAGCGCACGCGATCGTCCTGGGTCAGACGAAGATCGAAATGCCGCCTTCCTGCCGTATGGCAATGCACCAGGAACCTCATCATGGCTTTACCTCTAGCATCCAGAGTTTTGCCTTTTTTAGACAATTTCTCAAGCGGCAGCGTCTTTAATTATGTGGTTCGCTTGAGACGCCGGCATCTTTACAATATTCTGCGCAATACCGAAGTCGTAAAGATGCCGAATCAGGGGCGGGCAGATATCCGCTGCGCTTGCCCCTTTGCGAAAAATATGCAAGTATTCTGGCGGGAAACCGATGGATATCCAAGTCGAATCACGCGGGGATCGCCGCATTGTACGGATCAAAGACAAAATAACCTTCGAGCACTGCCTGCTGCTCCAGAGCCGTCTCGACGGGGTTGTCGAGAAGGGTGTGCGCGAAGTCCTGATTGACTTCCGGGACGTGCCATTTATGGACAGCTCCGGGATTGGTGAGATCCTGCGCTTGTACAAGCTGGTGAGGGACCATCAGGGTGAAGTTGTGCTGATCAATCCTAACCAAAAGCTGCGTAACCTGTTCACTATGTATCGTTTCGAGAAGTTTATGAAAATCCGCGATAGCGTGGAGGCCGGAGAAGAATGATCTCGAGGCGCATCTGCGGGCGCCCGTGGCGCCTGTGGTTTTCCCTTTTCTGGGGAATGATGGTATTTGCGTTGCCGTCTTTCGGGCAGGTTGTTGGGAGACCGCCCACACGTGTGTCACCGATAATGCAACCCAACCGGTCGGATGAGCCGGCATCCATGAAAATGCGATTGGAAGGGCAGGATATCGTTGCGCAGATCCGCAACACCCCGCTCCAGGACGTTCTGGCAGAGCTGGCAGCGTGGAGCGGCGTCGTGTTCGAGATTGATTCTCAGGAGAACCCGCCGGTAACGATCACTTTCTTCTTAGACGCTCGCGTCTCTTTGCCGGAGGCGATCCGGCGTCTGACCGGAAATAACAACTCGATTGCCTTCTACGACCGCGATGAAGCAGGGCAGGCCCGCATAAATTTTGTGCGTATCCTCACGCGCACGCCGCGCCCGAACCCGCCCACTCTGCATTACATCGGATCCGGCGCCATTACCAAGCGCAGTGACGATATTGTCGACAGCCCGGAGCAGGCACTTGCCGTGCTTGCCGGAAGCAGCAACCTGGCGGCGCGGCAAAAAGCCATTGAAGTTTTGGCAGCCACCAAGACCGCACCGGCGATCCAGGCCCTGAAAATGGCGTTGACCGATCCGGCAGTAGAGATCAAGGTTGCAGCCATTGACAGCCTCGCAAGTCTAGGCGTGCACGATGCACTTCCACAGATTTTGCCGGCGCTGAAGGATGCTCACCCCGGCGTCCGCCAGAGCGCCGTCGTCGCCGTGGGACTGCTCGGAGACGCCAAGAATGTCAAAGACCTCAGGCCGCTTTTGAAAGACCCCGACGGCAGCGTGGTAGCAGCGGCTGATGTGGCAATTCAAAAACTCTCCACCCGACGCCCATAAAATGGATTGCCGGCACGCGCAGTTCAGGAGATTTTATGTCCTCATTATCTAGAGTCTGTTTTGCCATTTTTTTACTGCCCAGTCTTACCGCCACGGCAGTGAGCCAAATACCCAAAGAAACTGCCGACAAGATTGACAACACCGTCGCTTTGGCTTATCAGGTGGCGTCTGCGAAGTTGCCCTGCAAGGTCTCCACGTCCGGCAGATCGCACATGCTGGACTGGAAGGGCATCGACAAATGCATGGCGCAGGCGCGGCAACGAGTCGACTGGGATGGGCTTGCCAACCAGCTCAAACAACTTCGCCCGGCAAACATTTCTGAGGGGGATTTTGCGTCAGCCGTAGAGGATTCGCTCTCCCGGCAGGCCCTGCACTACAACAAGGTGTTTCGGGTCAAGAACGCAGAGGCGTTGCTTCCGTTGACAAACTCCATCCTCAAATATGCCCCCGAGAAAGTTCTCATGGATCAGCCGGTTTTCCCCCAGAAGGGCAGGCAACCGATCGGCGCCTTTGCCGGCGTATTCTTCTATGAACATGCAGGAGCCCTTGTCACCGGGAATAGCTATAAACTTGCCCTGTTCCAATATATCGACGCACAGGGCAAGATGCAGACTCCTGCGGACAGACTCCTCCTCGATTCTTACGGCGTTTTGTGGGACAAGATTGAGGCTTTGCCGGGATTCCGTTTTCCCGTCGATATGTTGCCGGGCATCGGCCGTAAGTAAGTCTTTTTTCCCGCAAATCGATTTGGCGCCGTGCGCCACACAGCGCTTCCTGCCCGGGATCATTCGCTCCCAAGCGCTCTCGGCCGGGGCTTGCTCGCCTTACTTTTTTTCTCGGAATCCAATCCAAAATCCAAAATTGTGAGGATTATCTGGGACCAGGTCGGACCATGCGGGCCATGCGCAAACTTGCGTCGGCCAGGGAAACCACCGGTTTTTTCAGCCTGACAATGAAGACGCCGCCGAGGATCAGCACAATTCCGGCAAACTGGGCAATCGCCGGTTTTTCTCCCAAAAGCAGCCATCCCCCCACCAGGGCGACCATGGGGGTCAGATTTGAATAGACGGCCGTGCCGGACACCCCGATCCGCTTCAGCGAGAAGGACCAGATCAGATAGCTGTATACGATGGAGAGGAATGTCGAGTAGGCATAGCCTGCCCAACCGAGAAGAGGCACAGACAGCCAATCCTGCCGCAGCATGGAGTGCAAGAACAACGGAATCATCAACAGGGTTCCGGTCAGCATCATCCATGCCGTCAGGCGCAATGCGCCATATTTGATGGCCAGGCGAGCTGCCGAGCCTGTATACCAGCCCCAACAGAGAGCCGAAATGATGATCATAAGATCGCCCCGCCAGTTTGCTCCCAACGTGACCTCATCCGCGCCGAACAGCACAATGATCCCCGCACCGGCAAAGGAAAGCATGATGCCGACAAGCACGCGATGGCTGTATCCCTCTCTCTTGAGCAGGATGCCGATCAGGTAGGCAAAAATGGGGGCCGCAGCCCCGAGCAGCGCAGCGTTGCCGGCCTTCGTATGGGCGAGCCCGGCGTTGAAAAGCATCTGGTAGATGGTGTTGGCCAGCATCCCCAGGCCCGTGATCGCTGGAATATCGGCGAGCTCGACGCGCAGAGGCAATTCGAGGAACTTCAAAATGAGCAGCAAGGTGGCCGTGGCGATAATGAAACGGGCGCCGGTAAAAGCATAGGGATCGAAATAGGCGTACATGCTTTTCATGACCGCAAAGTTCATGCCCCAGATCAAAATGACACTGAGCAGGAGCAGATCCATGCGGGAAGGCATCCACGTGCGCCGTGATCTTACAGCGCTTCGTGAACCCTCCTGCACCGACGGATGAAAAGGGGTAGGTTTCAACATCGATCGATTATTCATTTGTCGGCGGGAAGACCTGCTGATTTTTTTCGATCCTGTCTAGTTTTCTTGTGCACGAACCAGATTGCCACGAGCAAAACTGCCACCAGCAGGAGCGCCCTGCTGTATTGCGTCATGATGCGCTCGATCAACAGCCAATTGGATCCCAGCAGGTAACCTGTCCAGATCAGCAAGCCGTTCCAAATGACACAGCTGATTCCCGAAAGAATGAATACCTGCGGCCAGGGCAGTCGATACATGCCCGCCACAACCGAAATCACCGAGCGGAAGCTTGAAAAAAATCGGTTCAGCAATATCACCCAGTATCCAAATCGTCTAAACCATTTTCCGGCTCGCTCGATGTTCGATGCGGGGAGAAAGCGGAAATTCTTGCGTGTGAAATACTCCGGGTGGATCAATCGCCCCAACGCGTAGTAGGTCATGAAACCGGCTGAACTCCCGGCAGTGGTAGCCAACATTATGCCTACGATATTTTGACTGGACCGGCCAACCAGATAGGCGGCAAATACCGTGACGGTGTCGCCCGGGATCGGCGGGAAAATATTCTCGACGTAGGCGCAGATGAAAAGCGCCACATACAACCAGCCGGGATCGAGTGATGTGAAATAGTTCGTGATGGATTCAAGCATCTGTGGGAAATGTCCGTCCGCGCCCGGCGCCGAAACCAAATCACCCGTGAAGCGGAAGCGGTCAGAGCTTCAACCGAGACCGTCGAAACCCACTTTCACGCTTCCAAGAAGAGGTGTCATTTTAGCACAAATCGAAACCACACCCCAGGTTCACCCCAAGCATTCCTGCAATTCAGGCAAGAAAAACAACAGCACAACTCAGAGGGCGCAGAAAAAAGGTCATTTAAAACGAAAAGTGCTCTGCGTCCTGTTTTGGTTTTAAGGTTGCGTATCTTTCGCGCCGTGCTGTTCGTGGGTTGGGCGCCCTATTCTTGCACCGAACGCAGCTGCCGGGGATTCCTTATTTGTCCAGCTTCTCGAATTTCTTGCCGAGCCAGGCAATCTGGCGGGCGATGCCGCGCAGGATCCCCACATCCGATCGTTCCAGCCCGGTCCGGCCCAGGAGACGGCGCATGCGGAACATCATATGGCGTGCGTTTTCGTCATGCAGGAAATCGATGGTGCGGAGCGCAGCCTCCAGTTGCTCGTACATCGCCTCGATCTGTTCGAGGTTGACCAGCACCGGAACCCGTTCTGGCTGGCACTCCAGCTGACCCAGGTAAAGTTCATAGCTTACGATCATTACGGCCTGAGCCAAATTGATGCTGTGAGCTTGCGGTTGGGTGGGAATGCGCAGGAGCATCTGGCAGCGCAAGAGGTCGTCATCAATCAGGCCCGTGTCTTCGGGGCCGAATACAACGCCTACTTTCCTTTTCGAGGCGTGCGCCAAAATCAGGGGGACAAGGGCGCGGGCACTAAAGGTTTGCTCGCGGTTGCCGCCGCTCTTTCCGGTCGTACCCACGACCAGCCTGATGCCCCGCAGGGCGGAACTCAGAGAGCGAAAGGATTTTGCCGAAGCGAGCACAGGATTCCGAGCGCGCGCCATTCTGTGGGCTTCCTCATCGATGCGGCATTTGGGGGCCACAAGCCGCAGACTGCTAAGCCCCATGTTGTGCATGGCTCGTGCAACTGAACCCACATTGCCGGCATATTTTGTTCCGACAAGTACGATCTCGACATTGTTCAGCATGGACATCCCCGTGGTAAGATCGCTAATATTATGACGGCTCAAGCAAAAAATCCCCAATAGGAAACGTGGGATTGCTCAAAGCCAATCTTAGCGGCTTGGCATTGGTTTTTGGGAGGGAAAATGGTTAGGGCACGATGGGTAGCGGCGCTCCTTGTACTGTTTTTCGCAGGGCTGTCGGCGGCGGGGAGACAGGATCAAAAACCCGCTAAGAGAGATCTTACGCCCGAGGAAATCATCAAAGCATTTACAGCCAATGAAACCCAGCTTTTCGATGTTTGGACCCAGTATTACTACCGTCAGGTTGCCAGCATAAAAATCATCTCAGTCGACGGAAACCCCGTGAACGAAGCCATGACTTTGAAATTCGAGGTCGTGTTTCTTGATAACGGCACACGGGAGGTCAAGTTGATCGAACGAACCGGGCGCCTGCGCAGCCTGTTATGGACGCCTGAGGACCAGGACGTCATTACGAACTATTCACCTTTCACGCTGACCGCCAAAGATCTCCCGTCCTACAACCTGGCGTACGAAGGCAAGGAAAAGGTGGATGAGCTGGATACCTATGTTTTTTCGGTCAGTCCCAAGTCCGTCGAGATCGGCAAGCTCCATTTCAAGGGTAAGATCTGGATAGACGCTAGTGACCACCAGATTGTGCGCACCGTCGGCAGGGTATTCATCCAAAAAGATGCCTCACAACTCACTCCTCAATTTCCGGAATTCGAAACGATCCGCCAGCTTGTGGACAAGAAATACTGGTTCCCGGTCTGGAGCCATGCGGACAGCGTGCTTGAGTATACGAAGCCGGTAGCTCAAAGCGTGCGCGTGGAAGAGACCATTACTTACGAAGGCTTCAAGCGCTTCACAACCAGCGTCAACGTCAAGCCGGTAAAAAAGTAGTTCTCCTGTTTTTGAGTGTGACCGTCAGGATACGCCGCGGCCTCTGCTTCGAATATAGAACCGATTGCGGCGCCGAACCACTTGTGTGTTTCTGTGTCGCCCTTTCAGGGCTTGAGATCTCCGGTTCTCTACCCAGGGCTCACGCCCTGGGAAGCCGGCATCGAGCGGTAAGAGCCCTGAAAGGGCGGCACAGGAAACCTGCGGCAAGAGCGCAACATCTTCATGCGTCAGGGGTGTGCCCTAGGCGCATGAAGGACTGTTCCGAAAATTACTCGCTGCAAAACTGCAAAAGCAGCCACAAATGGCACGAACCTTTGCTGGCCTGGAGGGGCAGCGCTTCGTACTACCTACGTACAAATCCCTGCCGTTTAGGCGAGAAAAGCAACTGCTCACCGCAGAGATCACAGAGACAAATTATTGAAAAACAAAAGCGCTCTCTGCGGCCTCTGCTCTCTCTGCGGTGAGAATTTTCTGGTTCCGGCTATGCCGCTTCGTGCCATTCGTAACTGCCTTAAAAAGACTATTCATTTTCATGCACCTGGGTGCGCCCCCCGGCGCATGGGAGACTGCGTTGAAATTACGGCTGCGCTTTTTGAGCCGGATGTTCCCCGGCTCAACTTGGTGCGGATCCGTCAGTCTCGGGGCCGGTGAAGTGCTGCGGCAGTTCTTCGAAACTGTCAATAATCACGTCACTGCCGGCAGCTTGAAGTTCTTCCCGGCTCCGGAAGCCATAGGACACTCCGCATGTGGCGACGCCTGCGGCTTTTCCGGCCAGAATGTCCGCAGGGCTGTCTCCTACCATAACTGTCTCGGCAGGTGTGATGCCGCAACGAGACATGGCATTCAAGAGAGGCGCAGGGTCGGGTTTGCGCCGTGGCAAACTGTCACCTCCCAATACCACGCAAAAGCGGTCGGCCAGGCCAAAGGCCGCAAGTATGCGCCTGCAGAGCTCTTCCTGCTTGTTGGAAATCAATCCCAACTCCGCCCCGTGGATAGCGTTGAGAGTTTCGCGCACGCCCGGATAAAGTGAGGTTGTACCGATGAGATGCCTCCGGTACTCCTCTAGCATCAGCTGCACACCCGTGCTCACCTGCAACGGGCCAGGCTCGACACCTGTTACCTTGAGCAGGACGCGCTGGATCAAGGGCTCCATGCCATCGCCGACAAAGCGAATCACTTCGGCCGGCGCGGGTGCTGGCAGGGCCATCGATATCATGGCGGCGTTGACCGCGCGCACGATATCCTCTCTGGAGTCAACAAGCGTGCCGTCGAGATCAAAGAGGAAAAGCCGGCATGGACGAGACAAAGGCTTCTAGCTCCCCAAAAGCATGATCATATGCCCGAGTTCGGGAAGGATGAGTGTCTCAGTCGCCAGCTTGCAGGCTCGCGGGCTGCCCGGCAGGCAAAAGACCACCTTTCCTTTGAGGGTGCCCGCCAAAGACCGCGAGAGCATGGAGGCGCTTTTGGCCTGCGGATAGCTGAGCAGCATAAACAATGAGTTGAATCCCGGCAGTTCTTTCTCGATCATACCTTTGACGGTCTCGATCGTAATGTCGGTAGCGGATATCCCGGTGCCGCCGGTGGTAATGATGGCATGTACGTCCTTTTGTCTCGACAGCTCCCGCAACGTCGCGCGCAAAACCGTGCGATTGTCCGCGATCAGCTTGCGGATGCAAACGGTGTGACCTTTTTCTTCCAGCAGCTTCTGAATGATGTCACCCGACTCGTCCTCCCTCACAGAGCGGGAATTCGAAAGGGTAATCACAGCGACTTTGGCGCTGCGCACATCTGCCTTTTTTTTGTGTTCCAACACAGTATCTTTGAGTTTTGGCTCTGGCATGGACATCCTCCACTGGCACACTCGAGGAGCCGAGGAGATTTGCGTGGATTGGCTGCCATCATGCCACGGTGTCCCCGGACGAATCAAGAGCCGATTTTTGGATGCACCCATATGCAGCGATTCTGCAATGAGATGAAATGTTGGTAAGGTCTTTGCTGGTTTATGCCGATTTCCGAGGTGTGGGTCAATGGATCATAATGCTGCGGCTTCATACGCATGATATCATCATGAACATAACAACGGCCGTTGCACGAAAACTCTACGAGGCTGAACATGGAAGCTAGCGAACACGTCCCGTCCAGTTCCACCCCGGCTGACTCCGCGGAGTCGCTCCGGCTTAAGAACGTCATGCTGCAAAACGTCATTCGGACGGACATGGACGCTACCTTGGGCGAGGCTATGACTATCTGCTTCCAACACCGCATCCGGCACTTGCCTGTACTGAACAGTGACGGAAAACTGGTTGGCCTGGTGACGGATCGGGACATGCGCTTTTATGTCAGTCATCGTATCGGCACCATCATGGAGAACAACTCGGATCGGGAGACCCTGCACCACCATCTGCATGTCATTATGGTTCGCCGGTTGATTACCGGCAGACCGGAAATGACCGTTACCCAAGCTGCCCGTCATATGCTTGACAATCATGTTGGCTGCCTCCCGGTAGTCGATGCCGAAAACCGCCTGGTTGGCATCGTGACCGCCGGTGATTTCCTGCGCCTGATCGCGGACGGCATACTGACAGCCCTGCCGGCTGCCGAATAGCCTCCATCCAGCAGCACTCCGACGCTCAATAATTGCGGGAGAGATCGCAGGTCGACTCGTGTCCGGGAAACTTTCTCAATCGTGTCCGGCCACTGAATGATTAAAGCTTTTATACCTGCGACTCGAAGAGTAGGAAGTAGAAATCTTATATTCCAGCTTTGGGCACGGAGAACGCAGGAGGGTCGGATCCTTCCTATTCCGAGCAAGAAGACGTCGATGCAAGCATCTAAAGAATCCGTACACCTTCGATTGGACCGCAATCTGGAGATGCCCAGCGTCCCCGTAGTCCTCTCCAAGATCCTGCAGTTGGTGGACGAGGACAGGGCGTCCGCCCGGCGTTTTGAGGATTTGATCCAGCACGATCCATCACTGTCGGTTCGTATCCTGAGGCTAGCCAACTCGGCATTTTATTCGTTTCGGAGCGAGGTCAGAACGATCGCGCACGCCATCGCACTCCTCGGCCTCAATCTGGTGAGAAGCCTGGCGATCGGTGTGAGCATTTTTGAATCGTTCACAAAAGGGATGCGCGAGCAAGCCACGTTGATCAACCAGCTTTGGATGCACTCCGTAGGGGTAGGTCTCGTCTCCCAGGATATCTGGAACCGGCGCAGTACTCAGGCTCAGGGGGAGTTTGCGCTGCTGTGCGGCCTGCTTCATGATCTGGGCAAGGTAGTCTATTTCAAGAAGGATGCCGCCGGGTACAGCCGTCTGTTTGCCATGAAGAAGGGTCCGGACGATCCTGATCTCTGTGCCCGCGAATTGCAGGACTACGGAGTGGATCATCCGACTCTCGGGGCACTTCTCGTCAGCCAATGGCATCTTCCCCAGGAACTTGCGACTGCGGTGAAATACCATCACGACCCGGGCGCCGGCGGGTTCCCGCTCGTAGCCGCCATCTCCATAGCCGATATGCTGGTCAAGCAGGCGGGCATTGGTAACGACGGAGACTGCAAAATGATTGCGGATGTCTCCAGCCTACAGGGTTTGTTGAAAATGGATCCGGAGGAATTTGAGTCTCTTTCCGTTCTTGTGGCAAACAAGCGCGCCGACGTGGAAGAGTTCTTTCAATTGATGTAACAGGCCGGGTAAGGAAAAAGGCGATCATGGATAAAGATATTGAGGGGAAGATTCGCTCGAGAATCGAAGCCATCCTCATTAATGACGCCAGAAACTACGATGAGATAAGAACGATGTCCAGTGAGGAAGACCCGCTGGAGATCGATCCTTTCGCGGAAGAAAGAAACCTCTATCAGCGAATCATCAACAACTACCGGAATGCCATGGGCGAAGTCAACAGTCTGCTCGAAGAAAACCTGGCTTATATCTCGGGGCTTTGCCGCATCGTCGAATCCATCAAGGACAAGGATGATTTCCAGGAGACTTGCCTGCAGATCATCGACTGCGTCCTCCAGGATCTGGGAGCCGAGTTTTGCGGTCTGGTGTTTCATGCCAATGAAAAGTGCGCAGGCAATCCCTTGTTCCTGGAGGGGGTCCGGGAGCAGCAAAAGCTCCTTTTCAGTCACTCACATCCTACTCTTCTCGGCAGCAGGGAATTCGCTCAGGTCGTCGAGAAGCTCATCGAGGAAGAGACTGACTGTCAGAATATCGGAGACGTTTATCGCGATCCTCGCTTCAACAGTATCGACTTCCCCAGCGTCGTGCGTTCCCTGATCTGCCTCCCGATCGTCGTGCATCAGAAGCCGTTGGGCGCACTCGTCCTGAGCCACTCCCTTCCGCGTTTCTTCACTCAAAATCATGCGCGCGTGCTGAAGATCCTGGCCGGTACTGTCGCTCATCTCCTGCTGTTGACAGACCGGTGCCGCCCGCAGGCAGAATCGTCGCGAGAAGCTCGACCAAAAAGCCCGGCAACAGAGAGCGAAGCCATCTCCATCGTCCTTCTCAACCTCGAGTGCGACGAATCGGTGCGCAGGGTGCCTGCAGGTATAGACTTGATTCGAAATCTGCAGAACTCGCTGTCACAAAATTTGGAAGCGAGGGAATCCCTTTTGCATTACGACGTCACCGGACTTCTTATCCTGTTGCCGGGTACACCCGAAGAAATGCTGTTTGACCGGGCGTCCAGGCTGCGCTCCGTCTTCGAGGACTGGAAAAACACACAGGGTGGAAAAGGGAAAGACCTGCGCTTGAGCCTGGGCTATGCAACGTGCGTCAACGCAGAAGACCTGACACGCACTCTGGAAGCAGCAGCCCAGAGATTGCGTGGAGGTCAGGATGAAGAAGAGTCCATCCCTGCAGATCCTGACTTACCTCAATTCTGAGTGCTACCATAAATCACGAAGGTGTGCGGCCGGAGTTTCGCCGGCACAGAATCTCGAGAGAATCGGGCGCATCCCCTTGTCGGATGCATTGGGCAGGATCGTTGAGATTCCAAAGGTCGGTGAACTTCATCATCGCTATGGGCGACGCGCAGCCTGATCCGCATTTCCCGTCAAGAGCCGGGCAAATCCGCATTTGAATACCGATGCGCCCAGGCACCCACCGGGGTTTTGAGGCCGCTCTCCGGTTGCGTGCCATAGGTCGGTTTTCATCAAATCCAGGGCTTCCAACAGTCTGAAACAGTTTGCCCCGCCTCCGTCCATTTTGGCGCAGACAGCTTTATTAGCAAAGACAATGCTCGATAATGAAATGAGAGGATGATGTCCTTCTAAACCGGCAAGGTCAAAGCCGAAATGGCTTAGCACTTTCTTATGAGACGGGCAGTCAGTCTTTCCGAATAATGCTTTGCCTGCCGAGGATTCTGGCGCATCGTCCTGTCCAGGCCTTACGGGGTCCGCAGGAGAATCTGGTTTGCCGCTTCCGCACAGAATAGGATTTCCTGTTGTCTGATTGCAGGATTTTCCTTGACAAACAAATCCGCCATGACATAAGAGTAGTCCCCATATTAAGTATCTCTAACGCTCGGGAATTGAAAAACTGTTTCGCTGGCTGGCCGCGCTGCGGGGCGTAAGCCATTCCGCCCAGGCCGGTGTGCACATGCAACCGGAGAGGACGTTCTGCGCGGTGCCTTACAAGGGAGACTCCATGAAGAGTTGCCTATCCGGAAATATTCGTATTGCTGGCCTCGCGCTCATCTTGGTACTCGCGTTGCTCTGCCAGGCAGCTATTGCCCAGGTGACTACGGCGCGGCTCGAGGGAGTGATCAAGGACCAGACGGACGCGGTTGTTCCTAGCGTGACGGTTGTCGCGACTCAAATGGGAACCAACATCACGTTCGAAGCAATCAGCAATGAGATTGGTTTTTACCTGTTTCCGAGGCTGCCGCCCGGCGACTACACGGTCACCGCGGAATTGACGGGCTTTAAAAAATCCATCAACCAGGGGATTCACCTTCAGGTCGGTGATACTTCGACATTGAACATCAAACTGCAGGCCGGGGGAGCGAACGAGACAGTCACGGTTACGGCCCAGGTTGCCGTTATCGACACCATCTCCGCTTCTGTCGGCAAGGTAGTAAGCACCAAGCAGATTGAGGATTTACCTCTGGTAGCCCGGGATCCCATGCAGCTTTTTTATCTGCAACCCGGCACGAATCGGTTCACCGGCGGCGGCAGGGTTGACGGCACGCGCGGAACGGCGGCGAATGTGACCGTGGAAGGAGTCGGAGCCACCGAACCCATTCTGGGATCCGGAGCGACCTCTACAACGGCTGCGGTGCCCATCGAAGCCGTGGGCGAATACCGGGTGGTGACTTCGAGTGCATCCGCCGAGTACGGCAGGGGAGGTGGGGCTCAAATCCAGCTTGTCTACCGATCGGGAACGAATAGTTTTCACGGCAGCGCTTTCGATTTCCTCCGCAACAACGCCTTGAACGCCAACACCTTTGCCAACAACAAGCAGGGCTTGGGGAAACCAATCTATATCCGGAACCAGTTTGGCGGCTCTATCGGGGGGCCTGTCATCAAAGACCGGGCCTTTTTCCACTTCACCTATGAGGGTATCCGGCAAAAACAGTCATCGACTCCGAACTTCCTGGTTTATACACCCACCCTCAAAAACACCGGCATTTTCCGGTATTACACGAAGGGTGCAAACTCCACCACTCTCGTGGATTCATTGACGGGTGCGCCGAAGGTACCCGACACCGACATTGCCACCATCAATCTCCTGACAGTGGATTCCACGCGGTTGGGCAAAGATCCGTCGGGATTGTTCGACAAGCTGGTCGGCAGTTTTCCGAATCCCAACAACTACGACACCGGCGACGGATTCAACACGGCGGGATATCGCCTGCTTTCCAAAAATCCGTACACCCAGAACCAGTACGTATTCAAAGGGGATCTCTTGGTAACCCGGAGCCAGCGAGTTTCCGCGACCTATACCTACCTGAAATATGACAACCCGGGCGCAATAGTTGCGCTGACTGGCTCCCGGGAACCGAACACGGAACCGTACCCGACCGGTATCATTGCATGGGATGCCACGCTGACTCCCAGGTGGTTGAATGAATTCCGTGTCGGGGGGACAAAACGCGGTTCCTACTTTCTGAATACCGACCCGGATCGGTTCCAGAAGCAGGGGATCGTTATTTTCGCCGGTTTGGGCGGCCCGGTGCGCGGCCATCCAAAAGACATTTTCCTGCCGCAGATTTTCCCGTCTCCAGTGATTACCATCACGGACAATACAACCTATGTCAAGTCGGCCCATAGCTTCAAGGGCGGGGTCGACGTCCGCATCAACCGCTCCAACGTCAAATATGGGGACGACTACTATTTCCCGGTCGCAACTACGACGAATGCCAACAACCCGGCGACCATCCCGGCGCTCGCGGGTCTCGCCAGTGGCGACCGGACGCGGGCGGCGCAGCTCACCAATGACTTGACGGGGACGCTCGGGTACATCCAACAGAGTTTTCACGCGAACACGACTAATGCCTACACCCCGTTCGAGACGAAATACCGCCGGTGGAGATCCCGTGAATACAGTTTCTTCTTCCAGGACACCTGGAAATTCCGCCCGAATCTCACTCTGAACCTTGGGATGCGATATGAGCTCATGCCGCCCCATTTCGAGGCCGGCGGCGTTTACAGCTACCCAGCCAATCCCGCGACTGCCAATTGGGGCATCTCAGGTCCGAGTGGCACAGTGCAGCTCGGCCTGGCTCCCGATGGCGGCAAATCAGTTACCAAAACGGACTGGAACAATTTCGCACCCAATATCGGTTTCAACTGGGATCCATTCAGCACGGGCAAGTGGAGCATCAGCGGCAATTTCCGCATGTCCTATGACAGAACCTGGCTCGCCACGACGCTCTTCGTGGATTTTGACCAGGAAGGGATGTCCACAAACCGCACTTTGAATGCTCAATCCGGAACCCGGCTGGCTGCCCTTCCCAGCCTGTTCAACAGCAGCACCGGCTACTTCGACCCTGGCGTGCCCTTCGGCCCCAAGGCCTTCGACCGGCAGGGCAACATGAACATATATGATCCGGGTTTGTACACGCCCTACATGACCAGTTGGTCCATGCGGTTACAGCGTGAAATCCTCAGGGGCACCGCCCTGGCCGTATCCTACGTGGGGAACAAAGCCACCGGCATGCCGCGCGCCATCGACATAAACCAGCTCCAGCTGCGCGCCAACGGTTTCCTGGACGGCTTTCTGGCTGCTCAGCGAAACCTCGCAGCCAACAACGATCCGACAAAAGGGGAGGCTACAGGTGTTTTCGGGCAGATCTACGCCGTCATGTCGACAGCCGACAGAAACTCCATAAGCGCGAACGTGAAAAACGGGAGCGTCGCCACGGTTGCCAATTTCATCGACCAGTCGCGAGCCAGTTCCCTATACCTGGAAAAGGCGGGCCTTCCCCTGAACTTCTTCCGGGCGAA
The DNA here is from genome assembly GCA_963739235.1 of Terriglobia bacterium. Taxonomy (GTDB): domain Bacteria; phylum Acidobacteriota; class UBA6911; order UBA6911; family UBA6911; genus JAFNAG01. The sequence continues at coordinate 37,834 of CAVTZY010000029.1, forward strand.
CCCTCAATTCAATACTTCCTATCTGATCGGGAACAACTCCTACTCCACCTACCATGGGATGAAGGTGGAGGTCACCAGGCGTTTCCAATCCGGACTTCAGTTTGATTTCAACTACACCTTCTCGAAGTGTCTCACCGACTATGAGGGAGGGCAGTCCCAGAGAGATGCCTATCGCGACAATCAGAACCGCAGACTGGATAAGAGACTCGCCGGCATTGACGCCACTCATGTGATCAACGCTAATTTCATCTGGGATCTGCCGGTCGGCAACGGCAGGCACTGGATGAAGACCCTCAACCCCATTCTGGATGGCATTCTCGGGGGTTGGCAGTCGAACGGCATATTGGCGTTGGCGACCGGATCTCCCTTCTCCATCACCAGCGGGCTCAACAAGCTGACCCTCGGTGACCAAAGCACTGCCGACTGCACGGGATGCGATCCCGGCATGACCGCCAAGGTCATCCGGAGTGGAGGCAACCTCCTCGCGCTGACTCCGGACGAGATCAAACTCTTTACCGATCCGGTGGCTGGCAGCGCGGGGCAGTTGGCACAGAACTACTTCCGCGGGACCAGAACCTGGGTATTAGATGGAAGCATCTTCAAGTCGTTCCGTTTGAACCGTCTGCTGGGGGAACAGGGCGAACTCCAGTGGCGGTTCGAATTTTTCAACGCATTCAACCACACCCGCTTCGGCAACCCGACCTCGAACATCACTTCGGGGAGTTTCGGGGTCATAAGCCCGCCGACGGGAAACGCGCGCATCATTCAGGCGGCGCTGAAAGTTCTGTTCTAACCAGGATGTGTGGAGCCGGGCGGCCTCTGTGGACCGCACGGCTCCCCCTCCTGGACTTTGTTCATTTTTGCCGTTCCTGCAGTTAATGAAAGTGTTTTTATGATGGGCCTTTCGCGGTTCCTGTTTTTGCTTTGCCTCCTGGCTCCGGCGCCGCAGAAAAAGGCAGAGTCGAAAGACTATTACCGCAAATGGCTGGAGCAGGATGTCGTCTATATCATCACGGCGGAAGAACGCGCGGTGTTCCTCTCGCTGACCGTCGATGAGGAGCGCGATCGTTTCATCGAGCAGTTCTGGGAGCGGCGCAACACGGACCCGCGCACGCCGGAGAATGAGTTTCGCGAAGAACATTATCGCCGCGTCCAGTATGCCAACGACCAGTATGCGGCGGGAATACCAGGGTGGAAAACAGACCGGGGCAGGGTCTACATCGTCTTCGGCAAACCGGACGAAATCGAAAGTCATCCTGCGGGTGGATCCTACCAGCGCAAGCCGCACGAAGGGGGCGGCTGGACCTCTGTGTATCCCTTCGAGGTCTGGCACTACCGCTACATCGAAGGTGTGGGGGACGATATCGAACTCGAGTTCGTCAACGATGCCGGGGGCAACCTCTATCGGCTCACGATGGATGCGCAGGCCAAAGACGAATTCCTGCATGTCCCTGGGATGGGGTTCACAGACTCCGAACTGATCAACGGGGAAAAAAACTTCGATCGTGTGCACCGGATCCGGGAGGACGGTCTGGCTCACAACCAGGGGATCGATTTCGAGCGCGTCAAGGACATGCCGCTCGAGAAATCCGAACTCCTGATGAAGATAAGCACGCCTCCGCCCATCCGTTTCACCGACCTGAAGGAAAAGGTCTCCTCCAGAGTAATTTACAACACTCTCCCTTTCCAGGCATCCTACGACTTCATCCGGCTCAACTCGCAGAATTTCATTGTCCCGGTCACGTTGAGCTTTGATCCCGGCCTGATTTCGTTTAGCGTTCTGGAAGGGCTGCGCCACAGCCGGCTGCAGGTTTACGGCCTTGTGACCTCGCTGGCCAACCAGCGCGTCTTCGAATTCGATGACGAGATCGTGATCGACTACGCCGTGAATCAGCCAATGGCCGAGCACACTTACCAGCGCAAGCTTCCGCTGCGGCCGGGGCGTTTCAAAGTCGAGCTTCTCGTGAAAGACACCGTCAGCAATAATATGGGAAGTTTGGCCTTCGGGATCGAGATACCTGCCGGCGATCCGGATCAGCTCGCGACCAGTTCCATCATGCTGGCGCACGGTCTCGAAGTCACGAGGCCGAATCCGGTGCTCCCTTACGTTTTCGGACCCTACAAGCTGACGCCCCAGGTGGACAGAACCTTCACGCGCGCGGACGATCTGGCCTTTTATCTGGAAGCCTACAACTTCCAATTCGATCAGATGTCCCAGAAGCCTGTGCTCGAGATCAAGTACGGATTTGCGGAACCGGGAAAACTCCCCGCGTCCTATCGCCCCATCACCAACGGCGTCACGCTGGCCGGCGACCGGGTTTCCGTGGCCCGGATCGTTCAGTTGAATACTGTCTCCCCGGGCAAGCACGACCTCGTGCTGTCGATCACCGACCTCCTGAGCGGTCACAGCGCCGTCGCCCGCGCTCCCTTCGAGGTTCGTTGACCCGACGCGAACACGCCCCAAACCACGAAATACACGAACCCGCTTTCGTGCCTTTCATAATACTTATCCGCAATTTCTTTTCAGGAAGGAAAGGATATTTTTGCCACCAGATGTAGAGCAGGAAGGCGCGAAGCGCCAGCAGTGAGTAGCCACGCCCGTGAGGGCGTGGGGGTGAGCGCAAGGAATTCGAGGTCCGAAGGACCGGCACAGACGTCTTGTGCCGCACCTTCGGCGCTCTATTCTGCTCCATCCCTGTCCCGGCCTGACGGCCGGGCCTATTCACTGCCGCCTCTTCGAGGCTCCTTTTCCGGCAGCTCTAAGCTGAATCGTGGTTTTGGTTGCGGCTTTGCTGCTTCGTGTATTTCGTGGTCAGGAACGGATATCCTCCTACCGATGAGCTGATTACTATTACCGCTTGCCGAGCGCTGCAAGGACCTGGTTCAGCAACTGCTGGGTGTTTCGGAAATGGGGATCGATCTCCAATGTCTGGCGGAAGCTCGCCACTGACTCATCCGGCATCCCGAGCCGGGCATAGGTGACGCCGAGATAGTAAAAAGCCGCAGGCCGTTCAGGCCGGAGCTTCACGGCGTTCTGGTACTCCTTCAACGCAAGAAGGTATTCTCCATGAAGCGCGTGATAGGTTCCGAGATCCACGCGCGTTTCGTATACCGTAGGGAATTCCTGCAGAAACGTGAGGTATTCCGTTTTGGCACTCTTGAAAGAACCGGAGAAACTGCTGTCATCCGACAGAAATCCCATCTTGAGGAGCGCAAAGATAGCGTTCAGGCGCACGATGCGGATCGGATCCGAAAGTCTTTGCTTCAACGGTTCTACCGCGGAAGGCGATCTCACCTCGGAAAGCGAGCGGGCCGCTTCCGCGCGAATCAGCGGGTCGGGATCATTCAGGTTTTGGATCAGGGCGGTCGCGGCCTGCTCGCCGCGGAACTCGCCGAGAAATGCGGTCGCGCCCGCCCGCACGCGCTTCGACTGAGACGCATCCGCAGCGTAGGCTGCAAGCCTGGGGACCGCGGCGGGATCCTGCCCGCGCGCGAGTGAAATCGCATCGATGAAGTTATCCCCGCGCGTTCTCTTCGGGTACCACTTGTCCATCCAGGAGATCACCCAATCGAGGCTCTTGTCCTCGTGACAGGCATTGTTGCAGGCGTTGGGAATGGAGTGCTTTTGTGTGTTCTCCGGAATGGGAACGCTGATGCCGTGATCGCGAACGGCAACGCCCTGCAGCAGTTTGATGTTTTTGCTGGTGATCAACATCATATGACACTCAACGCAACGACCCCCTTCCTTCTTCAGATCGTGGCGCGTGTGCTCGGCAGCCTCCTTGCTGCCGCGAAACTTCTTGTGGCACTGGAGGCAGAGCTCGTCCGTTGTCCGATAGCGCGCATCTGCGGACATGTTTACAACGTGGGGATCGTGGCAGGTGAAGCAGGTCACGTTGCCTTTGACGTAGCAGCCACTCTCTTGGATTACCAGGCATTCGTTGGCAAACCGGCGGTGGCGCTCGTACCAGATCTCCGGTTCGCCGGCGCTGCGGGTTGTGAGCTCGACAAATTTCAGCATGTAGTAATCGTAATAGTTTTCACCTGTCTGAAATCCTCTTTTGACCACCATCCTCCTCGCGTGGCACTGGAGGCAGTCGATCATTCTGTCTTCGCCGGACCGCCAGCCCGCACTGACGATTGCCAAGCTCCCCCTGCTGGCGAACAGGCGGCCGAACAGGCCTGCCTTTTTCATGACGTCGATGTGCCTGCTGCCGGGCCCATGACACATTTCGCAGTTGATGCCCGTCTCGGTTAAGCGCGTCCGGAAGGTGTTCGTTTCCATGTCGAATCCTTCGTCTTCCTGGCTGGTGTGGCAGTTCCAGCAGTATTTGTTCCAGATCTGCACCGACTGCAGCAGGCCGTCATCGCTATGGTGCGCACCGCGGATGATGTCCGAACTATGAATCCATTTCCGGGAAAGCACGTCCCAGGTTGGGAAAAGAATTCTCATGCTGCCGTCCGGCCGGAGGCTGATGTAGTGCTGGATGCGCTTGCTCCCGAGCGTGTGGGAGACCTTGTACAGGGTCTTGTTGCCGGCCGGGGACTCTTCGTACACATAAAAGTCGTCCTTTTCGCGGTACATCCGGAAGTTCCAGCGCTCGTGCATGAGGGACTGATCGTTAAAATCTGCCAGCACCGTTTCAGGGCTGACCTCCCGGATCATGTGACTGTGCAGCGAACTCGACCACTTCCGGTATGCATTTTCGTGACCGCACGTGTTACAGCTTTTCGAACCGACGTAGGTTGCAGGGCTGGTATCGGACTTGGCGGAGGTGCACGCCGCCGACCCAAACGCGCTCGCCAGCAGCAGGCAGCCTAAAACAAGCATTTTCAAGGGACGCATTCCCATCTCCTTATTAGGCTGAGACCTCTCTCGGAGAAACGACAGGCAAAGGACGGCAGCCCGGCAATTTGCCGCCGGCTATCGGCTGACGGCGGCCAACACACATCCGGACAACGGCAACCCGTAAGTGGCGCCTCCATCGCTGTTCCCAATGTAACTGCAATTACACTTCTACCCGAGCGAAACCCTGCCCACTGCTCGTGGCCTTTGGTGGGTCCACGGTGGATCGGGATAATTGTAGAATATCGGCAGCTTGCGCTGCCAGAATTTTCCGCAAGCCGGGAAGCTGAGAGCCCGGCGCGGCGGCGATCACTTTACTGTTTATTGGTTGTGGCCCCCTGCCGCGCCGTGCAATCCATGTTCCTTGGCAATCCGTGTCTAGTTTTGCGTCGTCGGCTTGGCCCGCGTGATGCCGAGGTGCTTGTCGAACCACTCGAGCTGCCGGTGGACGAGATCGATCTGGTGGTTTGGTTCCTGGATTCCGTGCCCCTCGCGCGGATAACGGACGAACACGACCTCCAGACCGCGGCGTTGGAGCGCGCGGTAGTACTCCTCGGCCTGAGTGATCGGAACGCGCCGGTCCTGCTCCCCATGCGTGATCATGATCGGCGTCTTGACGCGATCGACATAAGTCATCGGCGAGTACTTGCGGTAGATCTCGGCCGAGGTCCAAGGATAGCCGGCAAAGCCGTACTCCATGAGCCCGGGAATGTCGCTCTGTCCGTGGAAACTGTACCAGTCGCTGATCCCCGCGTGCCCGATCGCCGCTTTGAAGCGATCCGTCTGCGTGATCGCCCAAAAGGTGGAAAAGCCGCCGTAGCTGCCTCCCATGACGACGAGCTTCTTGGGGTCCGCGATGCCTCTCGATACCATGGCGTCGACGCCGGCCAGATCGTCCTGAAAATCCTTCCCGCCCCAGTCCGTGACATTCGCGATCGTGAACTTGTGGCCATAGCCCGTCGAACCCCGCGGATTGGGTTCCAGAATGGCATACCCGTTCGCCGCGAAAATTTGATTGCGCGCGTTGTAATTCGCGCTGAAGGCGCCGTACGGGCCGCCGTGAATCTGAAGAATCAACGGGTATCGCTTGCCTGCGTCATAGTCGAGCGGCTTTGTCAAAACTCCCTCAATGTCCCAGCCGTCGGCTCCTTTCCAGCGAACGACCTCCGTTTCTGAGATCGCGAAGTCCTTTAGCTGCGGGTTGGCATCCGTGATCTTCTGCTCTTTCATCGTGGCGAGAACGACCACCCAGATATCGGGCGGCGTGCGCGGATCATTCATCACGAATGCGACCTTCGTGCCGTCGTTCGAAAGATCCCACTGGCCGTGCTGCCGATTCTCTTTCGTCACTTGCGAAATCGCGCCACCGGCGGCGGGAACGCTGAAAAGGTGCGAGTAAACGCCGGTCGAGCGCGAGAAGTAGAGGCTTTTCCCGTCCGGCGAAAAAGTGAGGCCCGTGCCTGCTGATTCCTCCAGATCCTTTGTTAGATTGCGCGGAGTTCCTCCCTCCGCGGAAACCACCAGAACATCGGACTTCGCGGCCCAGGATTTCGGCTCCGTGTTCGCGACATACGCGATCCATTTGCCGTCCGGAGACCACTGCGGATTGCCGTCCGACGCAGGATTGGTGGTGAGCTGCCGGGGCTTGCCGCCTTCGGCCGAAATGACGAAAATGTCGGTGAGGCTATCTTCGGAGATGTCGGTGTAAGAGCTCTCCTGGGCGCCGTTGCGCGAGCTCACGTAAGCGATCCACCTGTCGTCGGGAGACCATTGCGGCGCCGAAACCACGAAGGCGCCCTCCGTGATGCGCTTCTTCTCCCTGCCTTCGAGCGCGATCGTCCAGAGGTGCGTGTAACGGAAATCGGTGTCGACCACGATCGCGTCAAACTTGTCTTTCTTCTTCTCGCGCTCCACCTTATCCTTCCATGCGTCTCGCGTGGCGAAGGCGATGCGTTTGGAATCGGGCGACCAGCGATAGGCGCCCACTCCTTCATCTTCTTTCGTAAGCTTGTCGGCTTCACCACCCGTCGGGGAAATCAGCCAGATCTGGTTTCCCTTGTCGCGATCGGCCAGAAAAGAAATCCATTTGCCGTCGGGAGACCATTGCGGCGCCGTCTCCCCTTTCTCGCCGTTGGTCAGTTTCACCGACGGGCCGCCCGATGCCGGCGCAAGATAGATGTGGGAAACGCGCTTGTCGTTTTCCTTGTCCCACTCGGAAAGAGTGTACGCTACCCACTTGCCATCGGGCGACCACTGTGGCGATCCGATGGACTTGATCGTGAGACTCTCCTCGATTGTCATGTGCTTCGTTCCGGCCGCGGCGAACATGGTCGCGACCATCAGAAGAAGCACAGCTGGAAAACGCGCGAGCATTTTCATAAATCCTCCGCTTTGACAGGTTGGGCTAATCTACTCCAGATATGTCTTGCTTATAAGCATTTCTACCCGGGAGCACAAGGGGAAACGGTGGATAGCAGGAAGAAATTCGGGGGATAACTCTCCCCAACATGAAAAAAGCATTTGCCTATTCTTTGAAATTTCCCAATAATGCAGGAAACTTCTTAACTAAGACAGAAAAGTGCACTAATTCAGAAACCGCTCGATGTGGTGGGTACTTTTGTTGGTGATCTGTTTCGGAGTACTTCTTAGGAGAACATTATGGCAGCCCTACCTGTCTGGAAATTTTCACCGCGCACGTCTCGCATCCTGCTTGGGAGTCTGCTCGCCGCTGCGCTCCTTGCTTCACCCTTCCTCGGCCTCGGCGCGCAAGGAGGCGCCGGCAAGCCGCCCGCCGCCGCCCAGCAGGCAACACCTGCCGCTGCAGCCGCCGACGGAAGCAAAGTGCTTAACCTCGAGGATTACGTGCGATGGAATCGCATCGGCGCGACCGCAATCTCAAACGACGGCCGCTGGATGTTGTACACGCTCACGCCGAATGAAGGCGACCCAACCCTGTACGTGAAGGCGCTCGACGGTGACAAGACGTACACGGTCCCGCTTGGAGCGGCGCCTGGCGGCGCGGGACGAGGCGGCGGCGGAGGGCGTGGCGGCGGTGGCGGCGCCAACGCGCCGCAGTTCTCTGACGACTCACGCTGGAGCGCGCATATCGTAAATCCCCCCGGCGAGCGGGGCGGCGGCCGCAGGGGCCGCGGCGGCCCTTCTCCCACTCCAGGGGGACGCGCTGCCGCTCCGGCTGCGCAGACCCCACCGACACCGGGACATCTCGAACTGCTCAACCTCGCAACCGGCGAAAAGATCTCCTTTTCGAACGCCGCATCCTGGAAGTTCTCCGCGAGCTCCAAATGGCTCGCCGTGCGCCTCAACAAGGCGCAGGCGGACGCGAAGTTCAACGGCGCCGATCTCATTTTGCACGACCTGTCATCAGGGCTCGACCGCAATATCGGCAACGTCAACCAGTACGACTTCGACCACGAAGGCAAGTTGTTCGCCTACACCGTCGACGCCGCCGACCGGCTCGGCAACGGCATCTACCTCCTCGACCCCGCCACAGGTGAGACGCGCGCGCTGAACACGGCCGCCGCGGACTACGCGCAGCTCGCATGGAGCGGCGAAGGCACAAATCTCGCCGTCCTGCGCGGCGACAAGGTGAAGGACATGAAGCAGAAGGAGAACGTGCTGCTCGCCTGGAGCGCGCTCGGCGCGGCCGGCGCCACGCCGTTCGTCTTCGATCCGTCGAGGGATGCGTCCTTCCCAAAGACAATGGTCCTCAGCGAATACACCGCACCGCGCTGGAGCAAGGACGGCTCCCGCGTATTCATCGGGATCAAGGAACAGGAGCCGGAGATTCCCGAGGCAGATGCCATTAAAGCGAACGTGGACATTTGGCACTGGAAGGATCAGACGCCGCAATCGGTGCAGATTGTGCAGATCCAGCAGTTGCGCGAAGCGACGCTGCCGGCGGTCGTGTCCCTGAGCACGGGCAAGTTCGTCAAGCTCGGCGACGACGAAATGCGCACCGTCACGATGGCCGCCAACTCGAACGTCGGCGTCGGCCGCAACGATGCGACGTATCGTGGCGAAGTCGCGTGGGGCGGAAGCCGCGCCGACCTCTATAAGGTTGACGTCGACACCGGCGCGCGCGTGCTGATCGAGAAGGCGCTCTCGCGCACATACGGCACGTCGCCCGACTCGAAGTGGTTCCTGTATCTCAAGAACAAGCAGGTGCGCGCGTTCAACCTCGAAACCGGCAACTCCGTGCTGATGGATGCGACGGCGGTTCCCGGCAAGAGCTACGTGAACGAGGACGATGATCACGCATACGAGAAGCCAATCTGGGGCCTCGGCGGCTGGTCGAAAGACGGAAAGTCCGTGCTGCTATATGACAAGTTCGACGTGTGGCAGGTGCCGCTCGACGGCGGGAAAGCAGTGAACCTGACGAACGGCGTCGGCAGCACGCAGCAGATCCAGTTCCGCGTCGTGCGCTTCGGCGCTCCCGGCGGCGGGCGAGGTGGGCGCGGGGGCGGAGGCGGCGGAGCCGCCGAGGAAGACAGCGGCATCGACCTCTCGAAGCCCGTCACGCTCTCGGCGTACGGCGATCGCACCAAGAAGTCCGGATACTGGCAAGTGACGGCCGGCCAGGCGCCGAAGCCGATCATCTGGGCCGACAAAGGCATCGGCGGCGTCGTGAAGGCAACGGACGCCGATCGCGTCCTCTTCACAGAGCAGGACTACAACGAATTCCCCGATTACTGGGTGAGCACCCCGTCGTTCACATCGCCAAAGAAAATGACCGACGCGAATCCGTTCCTCAAGGAATATGCATGGTCGGCCGGAAAAGTCCTGATCGACTACACGAATTCGAAGGGACAAAAGCTCCAAGGGACTCTGATGCTCCCCGCGGGTTACGAGCCGGGCAAAAAGTATCCGATGCTCGTCGAGTTCTACGAGATCATGTCGAACACGCATCACAACTTCTCAACGCCGGGATACAGCAACAGCCCGCAACTCTCGACCTACGCGAGCAACGGCTACCTCGTGTTCCAGCCCGACATGGTGTACGAGATCGGCAAACCCGGCACGTCGGCCGTGGACTGCATGACGAGCGCAGTGAAGAAGGTGATCGAGCTTGGCTACGCCGACCCGAAGCACATCGGGCTGCACGGCCATAGCTGGAGCGGATACCAGTCGTCGTATATCGTCACGCAGACCGATATTTTCGCCGCCGTCGTCACCGGCGCGCCGCCCACCAATCTCCTCAGCTTCTATAACGAGCTGTACAAGAGCAGCGGCACGGTGCAGCAAGGCATCACGACAGTCGGGCAGGTGCGCATGGGCGCCGACGTCACGCCGTGGAACTCGACCAAGCTCTACGAGGAGCAGTCGCCGATCTTCAACGTAACGAAGATCAAGACGCCGTTCATGATCCTTCAGGGAATGGAAGACGGCGCCGTGGACTACGTCGAAGGACTCCAGTTCTTCAACGCCGCCCGGCTCAACGGGAAGCAGGTGATCCTGCTTTCCTATCCCGGCGAGGCGCACAACCTCACGAACCGCGACAACCAGAAGGACTTTACAATTCGCATGAAGCAGTTCTTCGACCACTACCTTATGGGCAAGCCGGCGCCGCAGTGGATGGTGGATGGGCTGCCGCAGGTCAAGAAAGGCAGCCCGATCAAGTAGAAGAACGAGGTGAGAGATCGGGGGGCTATTCAACTCCCGAATTCTCTCGCGCTCGAGTTGAGGCTTAGCTTGTAATTTGCGGTAAGGAGTGCGCAGCCCGAATTGAATTTCTAAAAATTGTTGCGAGCCCATGCTTGACCGCGTGTAGGCTCGGACCGTATGTTCCATTATGGTGGGAGATGATGCTATACTGCGCACAAATGAGGAGAAAACCATTCAGGACTGCTATTCAGAGTGACGATCCGCGTAACCTGCCTGCCTATAGGATTGTGGAGGCTGCGCGATATTTGAATATTCCGGCGTCAACCCTGCGGTCGTGGGTGTCGGGCCAGCGATATCGAACGCAGGGAGGCTCGCAGTTCTTTCGACCTGTCATGACTCCCAGTTCCAAGACTCCCCCTTTGCTGTCTTTTTTCAATCTGATTGAGGCTCACGTTTTGGACGCCATCCGGCGCGAGCATGGAATCCCCTTGCCCAAGATTCGCATTGCTCTCGATTACCTTTCTCGGCGCTTCCCGTCGGAGCATCCGCTCGCCATTCAGGAGTTCGAAAGCGATGGCCTGAACCTCTTCATCGAGAAGTTTGGGCAACTGATCAACATCTCACAATCGGGGCAGCTGGCGATGCGTGCGATCTTGGAGGCCTACCTTCGAAGGATCGAGCGCGATCCATTGGGTTTTCCCTGCCGGCTTTATCCGTTTACCAGAAAGGGGACGCCGGATGAGCCCCGGGTTGTTGTCATCGATCCCTATGTTTCGTTTGGCAGGCCTGTTTTAGTAGGCACCGGTGTTCCTACGGCCGTAATTGCAGACAGGTATAAAGCGGGTGAATCCATCGAATCACTAGCGGACGACTATGGCCGAAACCGGCTCGAAATCGAAGACGCTATCCGATCGGAGCTCCAGCTCGAAGCTGCTTAACCCACCAACATTCTTTCTCGACCGGGCACTCGGAAAGAGAAAGGTTGCGGATGCTCTCCGCGCAATAGGCGCCGTGGTAGAGGTCCATGAAGATCACTTCCCAAGCGACGCGAGAGACGAGGATTGGCTCTTGGAGGTCGGGAAGAGAGGTTGGGTCGTCCTCACCAAGGATCGCCATATCCGCTATCGCGCGGCTGAAAGGCAAGCCCTCATGAACGCAGGGGTTGCGGTTTTCGTATTGACTTCAGGCAACCTGACCGGAGATGAAATGGCTACAGCCTTCATTACCGCAATGCCCAGGATGCAGAAGTTATTGAGGAGTCTGAAACCGCCGTTCATTGCCAAGGTAACTCGTTCCGGCATCGTCACGCTTCTGGGTGCCCCAAAGCACCACGGCCGGGGAAAAGGATGATTGCGATTTGATATGGGTCTTGTGGCTGTCGCCAACTGTCGTCGCGATAATCCTGAAATGCAGATGAGGTCGTGAGCGGGAGGACTTCTCCACGCGCGCCGAGCAAGAAAACCGGCGGAGGCAGCGCGAGCTAAAACAGTTGCTATTCCTCAATGGGCGTCGGCGATAGCAACCGACTCTTTACATTCGGAAAAAGAAAATGCGAATCGAGAAGAATGGCAAAATTATTACCAGCGTCGATGAATGGAAAGAGTTCGCCCCTCCCAAGCCCAAAAATCCGTCCTTGTTCTCCTTCCTGCGCTCCAAATGGCCCTATTAGCCATCAATCCTGCCTCCATTAATTGGATCGCCGGTATCGCTTTGCTGCTTGCTGCGCTGCCTCCGCAACTTGTGAATTCTGTTACAGGCGCAACATTATCTGCTGAATTGCAAGTTATCTACCACGCACTTGCGGCACCGGGCTCAGTTACGGTTAGTGGCGGTTTTGTCGCAGCCAGTAAGACGATGCATGCTCTGTTCCCAGAACTAGCCCCAATGATCGATGGGAGACACACCGGAATCTCCTACTGCAACATAGTGAGGGCAACATACCGCCCACCGCTTGGCCTTGGTAACTGGGCAGGATGGATAGGCACGCCGATTCCTGGAGTACCAAATCCAAGTCCACGTGGCGCAGGAAGAACTGCATGGCAGTGGCATCAGTTCATGGCTGCAGTCGGCCTCAATCAACACATCTACGAGTTGTGGCAAGTGGCCAATGGAAATCCGGGTTTGCAGGCATTTCTGGCCGTTGATCCATCTCCAGGGACAACTGGAATACCGAGGATCATTGATAAGGGTCTCTGGTAATGGGCGCTGATTCGGCCGCGACGGGCTTGGCAAGCGGTTGACAACGCTAGCCAAACCTCTTTTTTATCTGTATTTACCACGAGTCTTTGTTGTAGAATAGTTTGCGTCACATTCCCCCATTTTTGCCTTGTTTTGAACACCACGGCTCCGTTGGAACTTGCGCCAACGCATCGGCACTAAGGC
>CAVTZY010000030.1:0-67883 GCA_963739235.1 Terriglobia bacterium
CGGGCCGATTTTTCTGAAGAGCGATGTCCATGTGGAGGTGCCGTCCGGCGCAGTGTTGCTCGGCATCACCGAATTCGACAGGGTGCCGCCATTCCCGGGCGCTTCGAAGGGATCGATCGGACGGTTTACGCCTCCATGTTCACGGGCCTCGACCTGGAAAACATTTCCATAACGGGCCGCGGCACGCTCGATGGCCAGGGCGAGGCCTGGTGGAAGGCCTTCCGGGTCGTAACCGAGATGCGCAAAAAGCTCGGGCTCACGGATCGGGAACCGGAAAATCCTCCCGGGTCGCCCCTCAAGTGGCCACGAGCGCGCATGATCAATCTGTATCGCTGCAAAAATGTCCTGATCACCGGCCTGACGGTGCTTGAATTCGCCGGCCTGGAACATCCATCCGGTGCTGTGCGACAACGTCGGCATCGACCAGGTGACCATCATTTCCCCTGCGGACGCGCCCAACACCGACGGCATCGACCCGGATTCCTGCAGGAACATGCGCATCTCGAACTGTTACATCAGCGTCGGAGACGACTGCATCACGATCAAGTCCGGATACAAATACCAGAAGATCGGCAAGAACATGCCCAGCGAGAACATCGCCGTGACCAATTGCGTGTTCGCGCGCGGGCACGGAGGCGTAGGCATCGGCAGCGAGACCTCCGGAGGCGTGCGCAACGTGACCGTCAGCAATTGCGTTTGTGAAGGCACGGATCGCGGGCTGCGGTTCAAGACGGCCAGGGGCCGCGGCAATGTCGTGGAGAACTTCCGCGCCCAAAACCTCGTCATGCGCGGCGTCGGCGATGCCCTTTCAGTCTCGATGCTCTACAAGGCCGGCGATCCCCGAACTCCGCAGCCGGTCGACGAAGGAACGCCCAGGTTCCGAAATATCCATCTGAGCGACATCACCGCGACGGACATCAAGCGCGCGGCTCTCATCGAAGGGCTGCCCGAAATGCCGGTCCAGGGGCTCAGCATCAGCAACTTCGTCGCTGAACGGCGCCGGTGACAGGGATCTCGTGCTCCAACGTGTCCGGCATGATCTTCGACAACATCGCGATCAATGCGGCGCAAGGATACCGCACTGGAGGCGGCCGATGTGCACGGACTCGAGATCCACCGATTCGCGGATCGAAATCCCAAGAAAGACCAGCCATCCATAAGGCTTCGAACGGGTGAGTGACGGATTGATCCAGTCCTGCGCTGCCGGCGAAAATACCGGCACATTCCTCGAAATCAAAGGTGCAGAGGTTCGTGATATCAGCTTGATCACCAACCGGCTCACGCGTGCGGCAAAGGAAGTTGCTTTCGTCGGCGGAGCCTCGGAATCGGCAGTCGTTAAGAGGTTGTGACCGGAGAGAGGTTATCTTTGATCCGTATTGGCTTGGGATTTTCTTGCCGCGGTCAGGGCGGCACGCGTCAGGTGCTCGATCTGGTTCCAGTCTTTGAGGCGATCAGCTTCTTCTCAACCATCCATGATCCGCCGACTGCGGCCACAAATGGCAGTTCGAGGTAAGAAAGCATGTTGGAAGCGTTGACACCGCCCGTCGGGATAAAACGCACGCCCGTATGGCCATATGGTCCCGCAAGCGCCTTGAGCATGTCCACCCCTCCGGCCTGCTCGGCCGGGAAAAACTTGAGCGTGCGGCATGACAGGCTCATGGCCTTTTCCACCTCGGACGGGGTCATCACTCCCGGCACCATTTCAATGCCGGCTTGATGTGCGGCAGCAACCACACGTTCGTTCAATCCCGGAGCCACAGCAAAACGGGCGCCTGATTCGACGGCTTGCCTGACCTGATCGGGCTCGAGCAATGTACCGGCGCCCAGCAGTATCTGCGGGAACCGTACGGCGATTCTGCGAATGGCCACTGCCGCAACCGCAGTGCGAAAAGTAATTTCCATCACGTCCAGCCCCGCGCAGAGCAGGGATTCTGCCAATGGTTCCGCCAGCTCTTCCCGTTCGAGCACAACCACCGGGACGATGCGCACATTGCCTATTCGTTCCAAGACGCTCATGTTACCTCACCGTGCCAGCCAGCCGCCGTCAACGGCGATTGTGTATCCATTGATGTAGTCGGATGCAGCGGAAGCCAGAAACACCACGATGCCGCGGAGGTCTTCCGGCGTACCCCAGCGCCCCATGGGAATGCGATCCAGGATCGCTTTGTTGCGCTCCGGATCCTCACGCAAGGCCTTAGTGTTATCGGTGGCCATATACCCGGGTGCGATCGCGTTGGTGTTGATGCCCCTGCGGACCCAGTTCGCAGGCCAGGAGCCGCGTCAGCCCCATCACGGCGCTCTTCGAGGCCGTGTAGGAAGGAACACGGATCCCGCCCTGGAACGACAACATCGATGCGATGTTGATGATCTTGCCGCGGCCTTGCGCGACCATCACGCGAGCCGCAGCCTGGCTGAGCAGAAACAGGCCCCGGATGTTCACATTCATGACATCGTCCCAGTCCTGTTCCGTGAACTCGAGAATCGGGGCGCGGCGGATGATGCCGGCATTGTTCACCAGGATGTCGAGTCGGCCGAAAGCCGCCAGGGTCTTATCGACCAGCATCTGTGCCGCTCCCGCTGCAGCCACATCGACTTCCACAATTTCGCACCGCCTGCCAAACGCCCGGATGCGCTCGCGCGTCTCTGCGCTATTCCCGATGTCAGCCGCGATCACATCGGCGCCCGCTTCCGCCAGTGCTATCGCCATGGCTTGCCCCAGGCCGCGCGACGCGCCCGTTACGATGGCTGCTTTCCCGACCAGTTTAAAGTCGTCAGTAATCATATCCCTGGAACCCTCCTCGGGCGGCGACCGGCGCTCACTTTCATACGCCAGGTTTTACTGGGGCGATATGGAGATCTTCAAAGGCGAACGCAGTCTCTTCGTGAATTGGCGGAGATAAGCATCCCAATCATTCACATTGGCAAAATCTCCACTCCTGTCCCAGCCAAAGCCCGCATAATAGCTGGCCGGCCGGCCGGCGGGAACTTTTGCGATCACCAGGCAATTGCCGTCAGCCTCGGTGAAATCCACGAGCGCGCCTGGATCTAAGATGATCGCACAACCCAAATTCCCGGATTTGCCCTTCTGCAGCGGTTCCCACGTGCGCAGCCACCCTTCCTGCCGATTCGATTGTACGGACGCCGCGCCGAAGTTTTTAATCCCGATCCCATAGGTAATCTGGCCGTCCGGCACAGACTTATAATAGCTTTCGAAGCGATCAAAGTTCTGGCCCGCATCCAACGTCACGCGTTTGACTTCGGAAATCTTGCGCCCGTTTACGTCCCAGGGTGCATAGGTCAGCTCGAACACTACCCGGAGGGGTCCGTTGGCTATCATTTTGGTGTCGATGAAGTTGCGCGCCACAATCAGCTTGCCGTTCTCCCAAATGCCGCTGCCGCCGCAACCGCGGCTGGTGCCGGCGGAGTAGAAATCTGCGCCCTCCCCATGGTCATCATGGTAATCATCCACCATGTACCAATCGTTGATCACCAGCCGGCGGACGCGCTTGGTCCAGACATCCACGGTGCTGCTGGTCAGCGGCTCCGCTTGCCAGGTTTCCAAAGCTTTGCCGTACATCCGATGGGCGATACGGTCGTTTTCCCAGGCAAAATCATCATATCGCTCGCGCACAAAGCGACCGTATGCCTTGAATTGATCTTTGGTCGGGATCTGCAGATCGCCTGTTTTCACAACGAAGGATTTGGTTTCTCCCGCTTTGAAATCCGACTGGAACAAAAGCAGGTCCATCGTGCCATCCCCATTCATGTCGATGTTCTGGCGGACCAGTTCTTTCCCCGTTCCCGATTCGGTGACGTGGATCGTTTTCCAATCGGATACCTTCACGAATTTCAGGAGGTCTTGCGCTGTGACCACGATCGTCTCGCTCGATCGCGCCATATCCAGTTCGTTTTGCGCCTTGATCGTCAGTAAATTGCCTTGTGAAAGGCTGCTCTGAATCTGCAATCCAAAGACAAATAGGACTATGAGAAATCCAGCCATTTTTTTCATGACTCATCTCTCTTTCGTTGTCAGTTGCGGAACGGATATCGTGTTAAGGATCGAGGGCTCTGCCCTGCTTATCAGGACATCACTGGGATTGATGCCCAGGCAGCGAGCTCCCGTACTAAGGTTAATGCGCGCGATTCGTATCAGATCTTCGAGGTCATGTCGCGGGAGATCCCACGGCAGGTTTCGATCAATTCGCCCGCGAGAGCCCGGGCTCTCGACATGTCCATGCGAAAGATCGGCGCGGAGATGCTCAGCGCCGCGACGATCCGGCCGCCAACACCGATGATCGGCGCGCTGATGCAGCGCCCATCCGGCTCGTTCTCCTCGTTATCCATGGCATAGCCTTGCCGGCGCACCAGATCCAGCTCGCTCGCGAGTGCTTGACGCGTCACGATGGTTCGCGGTGTCAGCCGCGGCAATCCCTGGATGCGTACGAGCCGCTGAACCTCCTTCTCAGGAAGACCGCTCAGCAACACCTTTCCCAGCGCGGTAGAGTGGAGATATCGCCGGTTGCCGACCTTGGAAGTCATACGAATCGACTGGGGACTTTCGACGGTGCTGATCACCACTACCTCTCCCGCGTCGAGGACCCCGAGATTCATCGTTTCACGGCACGAATCAACCAGCCGCGCCATGGCTGGCTGCGCCGCCCGCAAAAGCGCCTGTTCCTCCGATTCGTCCTTCGGTAGATCGAAGAGCTTGCGGGAGATCAGGAAATGACCTGCCGGCGTCCGTGTGAGGCATCCGCGGCTTTCCAGTGTCGCCACGATGCGATAGGCAGTCGGTTTCGGCAGGCTCAGGGCACGTGCCAAATCGGCAAGTGCCAGCCCGGACCGGCTGTCGCGGATGGTCTCCAGGATGTCCAGTGTTTTATGTAAAACAAGTATGCCTTGGCGTTGTTTCATTTCTTTCATTGTTTCGCATTCTACAACATCATGTTTCGCTTTGCGATGAGATTGTTTGACTTCGATCCGCCCGCAGGGATACCCTCAAAACCCGAATCCCATGCGAATCGTTGCGCGTGGAGATCCACTCCAGAGGGAGGACGAACATCGTGAACTGCCCCAGGAACAAATATCTGTTAGCCGCATGGTTGGCCTTTATGGCTTCGTATATCCCCGAAGCGCCGGCCCAGCAGGGCATGAGGCTTGCCGATGAAGTGAAGGCCTATACCTCCGGGTTGCCATTTGCCATGCCGGAGATCAAACTTCCCGGATTTCCGGATCGCACCGTAAGCATAGCCGATCACGGCGCCATCGCCGACGGCCAGACGCTTAACACCCGGGCTTTTGCGGAAGCCATCCACGCATGCGCCGCGGCCGGGGGTGGGACAGTTCTGGTGCCGCCGGGCATCTGGCGGACCGGCCCCGTCAAGATGGAAAGCAATATCAATCTGCATGTCATGCAGGGTGCGGTTGTGCTGTTCAGCAACCGGTTCGAGGATTATGCGCTGATCCAGCGCCCCGATTCGAGCCAGTATTCATGCGCCTCCCCCATTTACGGTTTCAACTTGGAGAACATCGCGATCACCGGGAAAGGGATCCTCGATGGTTGGGGTGAAGCGTGGCGGCCGGTGAAAATCGAGAAACTGACGGCAGCACAATGGAAGACTTTGACCTCTACAGGCGGCGTAGTCACTTCGGACGGAAAGATCTGGTGGCCATCCAAAAAAGCGATGAACGGCGAGGCCTATCTTGCGGCTCTGGCAGCCTCGAAGAGAAAACTCACACCGGCAGATTACGCCGGGGCGCGTGAGTATCTGCGACCCGACATGCTGCTCCTTGTGCGCTGCAAGAGAATCCTGCTGGACGGCCCGACCTTTCAAAACTCACCCAAGTTCACGGTCCATCCGGTGCAATGCGAGGACCTGGTCGTGCGCGAGATCAACGTCCGGAATCCATGGTACGGCCAGAATGCAGACGGGATCGATATCGGGTCATGCCGCAACGTCCTGGTCTATCGCGCCACCGTCGACGCCGGCGATGATGCCATCTGCCTGAAACCGGGGAACGTGGAGAAGGGCGCGATCCGTGAGGCAGCCTGTGAGAACATCGTCATCGCTGATTGCACGGTCTATCACGGCCACGGGGGCTTTGTGATCGGCAGCGAAACCTATGGCGGCGCCCGCAACGTCTGCGTGAAGAATTGCTTCTTCAGCGGCACCGATGTGGGTCTGCGCTTCAAATCGGCGCGCGGGCGTGGTGGTTTGATCGAGAGGATTTTCATCGATAATATTCGAATGAAGGACATTGCCAACGAGGCGATTCTTTTTGACACCTTTTACGAAAGCGGCAGCCCTGAATCGAACGCCCAGAGCCTCACGCCCGAGCGCCGAAAAAAGGAAACGATCACCGATCAAACCCCGCGCTTCCGCGATTTTCAAATCCAGAACATCGTCTGCAGCGGCGCCGCACGGGCCATCCTCGTGATGGGACTGCCCGAACTCACCGTTCAGAATATCAAGATGACGAACCTCGTAATCGAAGCTGCCAAAGGCGCACTGCTGCTGGACGCCGACGGCATTGCTCTGACCAAGGCCAGGATCATTACCCCTGCAAGCCCTATCGTGGCCATTCGTCACAGCAGAAACATCACCCTCACCGATGTGGCCGTTCCGGACAATGCCGATCCATTCTTGCAGGTCGACGGTGCAGATTCCGATGCCATCCAATTGTCCGGCGTCAACCTCTCCGCGGCAAAACGAGCGGTGGTGCTGGGTGAAAACGTCAAAAAGGAAGCCGTAAAAAAGCAGCCGCAAAGATAATCGACCTCTCCATTCTCTCCGGCCTACGCTGAACTGTTTTTAAAGATATCGGATTCGCAAACTGCTGTCCAAGAAGAATAAAGCGCAATATAATAGAAACAATTAGTGAAATGCCTGGTGATGCTAGTCGCCAGTTGACTGATTAGGGGGCGATTCTCCATGATCGGCATGACCGTCGCGCACTACCGGATCGTCGAACGGCTTGGGCGAGGGGGGATGGGAGAAGTATTCCTTGCCTTCGACACCCGGTTGAAGCGCAAGGTGGCACTCAAATTCCTGCCCGAGGAAATGCGTGACGATCCCACAGCAAGAAAACGGCTGTTGAGGGAGGCCGAGTCTGCCGCAACTCTGGACCACCCCTTCATTTGTAAGATTTATGAAGCTGCCGAGAGCGATGATCACGATTACATCGCGATGGAGTATATCGAAGGGAAGACACTGAAGGACCGGCTGAGTGAGGAGCACCTATCTCTAGAGGATCTGGTTCACAAGGCGACCGAAATAGCCGATGCGTTGGGGGTGGCTCACGAACACGGCATTGTGCATCGAGATCTCAAGCCATCCAACATCATGATCGATCGGAGCGGCCACATCAAAATAATGGACTTCGGCCTCGCCAAACAGGTGCTGCTGACGAACGTGGCGGCTGAGGACACCGTCACCACCGCGCTCACTGGGCACGGCGCCATTGTCGGAACCATCGATTACATGGCGCCCGAGCAATTGCTGGGAGAAGATGCGGATGCCAGATCCGACATTTTCGCCTTCGGAATCATCCTTTACGAATTGCTTACCGGCACTCATCCGTTTCGCAAATCATCCGCTGCGCAAACTGCGCATACGATCCTGAGCGACGCTCACATCTCCTTGCGGCACGCGGTAAACACTCCTCCACTGTTGGACCACATCATCAGGAGAGCGCTTGCGCGCAATCCGCACGACCGATATCAGAGCATGCGCGACCTCGCCGCGGATTTGCGGATGGTGCGGGCGGCAAGCCATAGCGATGGGGAGCGCCACCTCGCGGCCATCATGTTCACCAACATGGCCGGTTTTACCGCACTCGCGCAACGGAACGAAACGCTGGCGATGCAGCTCCTCGCGGAGCATTGGCAAATCCTGCGGACGACCCTCTCAAAACATGCCGGGCAGGAGATCCGAGCCGTCGCGGATACCTGCGTCGTGGAATTCAGGAGCGCCCTTGAAGCCGTGCGGTGTGCTGTTGAGATTCAGAGATCGCTGTCCGAGCGCAATGCCAAGGTTTCCGCGGAGCGGCAGATCCTGCTCCGAATCGGCCTTCATCTTGGGGATGTGATTCAGCAGGAGAGCGACATTCTCGGCGACGGCGTCAACATCGCCTCCTGCCTGCAACCGCTCGCCGCTCCAGGGGGCGTTTGTATTTCGGAGGACGTGGCAAACCAGGTCGCCAACAAGATTGAGTGGACGCTGAGCGAAATCCCGCGCGCGCAGGCGCTTACAAAGATCAAACGGCCAATGCGCGTCTTTGTCATAAACCTTCCCTGGGAGAGCCATGATGATGCCGCCGTACCGGCCACGGAAGGATCGATTGCCCGGGAATCGTTCCGCCGGCAGATCGTGCCGACGGCGGGGGAACGCCCCTTTCGTGCAGGACGAAAGGCCGTCGCAGGAATTAGCATGATCGCGATTTTGGTGCTTGCGTTCCTGACCTGGTGGATGGTTCGCCCAAGAATCGTTGCTTTTGGATTTCAGGAGAGAGACTGGATCGTTATTTGCAACTTCGAGAACCTGACGGGGGATCCGGTTTTTGACAAATCGCTCGATACCGCCTTGAGGGTCAGCATCACCCAGTCCCGATATGTGAACGTTGTTCCTAAATCGCGCATCGAGCAGGTCCTCCGCCGCATGACCAAGGACCCATCCACCCCCGTCGATGAGCCGATAGGACGCGAAATTGCGCAGCGTGAAGGGCTCAAGATCCTGCTCGTTCCGAGCATCACCGGAGTCGCAGGCACCTACGCAATTTCCTGTACCCTGGAAGATCCCGCGAGCGGCGCAGCTCTGAAGTCTGCGACTGTGGCAGTCAAAAACAAGGCGGAGGTGCTCAATGCCCTTGATGAATTATCCCAGGATACACGCCGGACACTGGGCGAATCGGTGAATTTTATTTCAGGCCAGAGCAAGAAATTATCGCAGGTCACCACCGCATCACTGGAAGCGCTCAAGCAATACTCGCTGGCCATCGAGAATCACTCGCGGGGCAATTTCCGGGAGGCGCGCACCTATTATGAGAATGCGCTGGCAGTCGATCCCGAGTTTACGGCCGCCAAGGCTTCCCTGGGAATGATCCACTGCGATGCATATCAGGCTCGAGCGCTCTGGGGCATTGTCGAGTTTGAAGGGATCGATATCGAACTGGGGAAGAGGTTGCTGGCGGAGGCTGCAAAAAACGTGGATCACCTGACCGACCGCGAAAAGTATGGCATTCTCGCCTTTGAGGCACGGGCCGTGGAGAATGACACGCCCAAGGCAATACAAGAGCTTAAGACACTGCTGGGGCTGTATCCTGACGACAGCGTGACGCACAATAACCTTGGCTGGTTTTATCGCTCGATGGGCCGCTTCGATGAAGCGGTGAGCGAATATAAACAGGTGCTGCGGCTCGATCCCAGCTTCATGCTGTCTTATGATTCCCTGAACGGGATCTATCTTTACGAACTGGGACGGGTCAACGATGCCATAGCACTCTGTCAGACCCAGATCGCCCAGGATGGCCGCAACGCTCAGGCTTACAATAATCTGGGATGGGCCTACCTGGGGAAAAGCGAGTACGAGAAAGCGCTCATATCCTTTCAAAAATCAATCGAAATCAATCCGGGCCAGCGGACCCTGTATCAGTTGAGCTACACATACCGGCTCCTGAAACGATATCGGGAAGCACTCCAGCCCCTGGATCGCGTCAACGCAAGCGAAGATCCGAGCGTGCATTATGAAAAGGGGATCATCCTTCGGCTCATGGGAGAAGAGGATGCAGCCAGGCGGCAATTCGACTCTATCGCGACGTTGTCGGCCAGAACCTGCGCAAAAACCCTCAAGATGCAGACTCCTTGATGGAGCGAGCACTTGTGCTTGCCCGCTTGGGTCAGACCGAAGCTGCGCTTGCGTCCCGCCAAAAGGCAATAGCGTTGAATCCGACCGACTATTTTACCTCTGCCCTGGTCTTCGCAGCCGCGGGATACAGCGATGAATCGCTTGACCAACTTGAACTCGCCATCAAGCACGGCTTCCGGAACTACATCTGGATGAAAGTCCATACCGACCTGCAGGGCCTCAACGACCAGCCTCGTTTTCAAGCGATATTTGCTCGAGTTTTAAGATAGCCGAAAGAGATTTCACCCCAGAGGCCAGAGCGCAGCCTGAAGGCCGCAACCGAAGTTTGAGGTAATGATACGGTGGCTGCGCTGAGCTTTTGCTTTACAGCAAAGAGTTGTGCGTAAGTAGCACCCATAGTGGGAAGGTATCCTGCCATGGGTGTTTTTTGTAGCTGTCGCTGGAGGCGGGGAGCTGATCGATTTCGATGCTGGCCATGAGGAACGCGCCGATACCCTTAAGGTCGTTCGCAACCACAGGCTCGCTCATATAATAGGCAAAGGTCCCATCCCGCTTCTGCGGCCCTCCGAGTCCGCCCACACTGCAGATCTGGGTCAGGCTGACGGTTCCGTCCGGGTCGACCTTGATCAGATTCTTGGTGAGCCCCTCGTATCCTTTCGCCGCCACACCGGCATACTCTTTGTCCAGATACCCCTTTCGGACACCTTTAGCCAGTGCGTACACAAACATGGAAGATGCGGAAGCCTCAAGATAGTTTTTGTCTCTCTTCCCCTGGTCTACAACCTGGTACCAAAGCCCGCTCTGGCTATCCTGGTAGCTCGCCACGGCTTTGGACAGGCGCTTCAAGATGTCGATGATCGCCGATCTCCGAGGGTGTTTTTCCGGCATGGAATCAAGGACGTCCACAATGGCCATCGCGTACCATCCCATGGCGCGGCCCCAGAAGCTTTTTGAGCAACCGGTCTTCGGATCCGCCCACTCCTGCTGCCTGCTTTCGTCCCAGCCGTGATAGAGGAGGCCGGTCCGGCTGTCGCGGGTATGGCTCTCGATCCAGGCGATCTGGTTGGCGACCTCATCGAAACCCGCCGGTTTGTCGAACAAGCGCGAATATTGCGCGAGAAACGGGGAAGCCATGTAAATCCCGTCGAGCCACATCTGATAAGGGTAGATTTTTTTGTGCCAGAATCCGCCTTCTTGGGTCCGCGGCTGGTCCTCGAGCTGCTTCCTCAGCAATAGGGCAGCCTTGAGGTATTTCTCCTCGCCGGTCTTTTGGTAAAGAGTGAGAACCAGCTTGCCGCAATTAATGTTGTCGAGATTGTAATCCTCCAACTTGTAAGTCTTGATGGTGCCGTCAGGTTCCAGATAGGAATCGATCACGGCCTTAAGGTAGTCATAGTATTTTGCATCCCCGGTCCTGGCCCAGATTGCCTCGAGGCCTTTCAGGAACACACCGGTCTCGTAAGCCCATTTGGCGTTGGGATTCTTCTCGAGAAACAGCGAATCGCCCCGCCGTTTCATTTCGGAAGCAGCCAGTTTTTCGGCCCAGCTTCGAGCGTCTGCTGCCGCGCCTTGTGACGCCAGGCTCGAGAAAAGGAAGATCACCAGCACAGCGCTGATCACATGAAGTCTGTGTCGCATAAAAGATTCTCCTCCCTCATGAATAAGATCCAGGATGCCCACGAAATACCTCACACGACCTCGAAGATCCCAAGTCCCGCGCCGCGCGCCGCAAGTCTATGATCTGCGGTTACGAAGCGTGTTTTCAGTGCGAACGCGAGCGCCAGGTAACTCGCATCGTACACTGTGAGCTTGTGTTCATAGGCCAGCTGGAGAGCGTGCTGCAGTTCTTCGCCGCCAAGGCTGTAGGTCGTGATGTCAAGAGCGAGGTAATGCTCGAAAGCCTGAACGGCATCGGCCATTTTCAGGCGTGTCTTGGTTCCGAGCACGTTGGCCACCTCGTAATCCAGCAGATCCGGCGCCACGAGCCCATCGATCCCCGCCAGGTGCGCTTCCAGCACTCGCTGCGACTTGGCCGCAGGATCTTCGAGAAGCCACTGCAATACCACAGAAGCATCGACGACCTTCATCGCTGATCCCGGCTCTCACGGACCAATTTGACCGCATTGGCGCCCGCAAATTCCCGTTTATGCTCCTGTTTCCACTGCTGAAGCCGTTCCGCGGCAAACCGCAGGCGCGATTCCCTCCCATGCCTCGTTGCTGCGTACTCGGCTGCCGGAACCAGGACAGCCAGAGGCTTGCCCGCGCGGCATATGGTTACTGGCGTTCCCTTAGATGCCACCAGGTCCAGTACGCTGCCGAATTTCTTACGGACCTCCAACGTACTCATTGTTTTCATGGCTCAACACCTTCCTCTGATAGTTGCTATTATAGCGACTATAATAGCGAGCTGCAATAGGTCGACGTAATTTGTATTTGACAAACCCATCTTCCGCATGCTCAAAAAGGAATGAGCACGGATGAGTGAACCCTAAAAACAGGCAACCCAAGATTATGAGTGGCACAGGCCAATGCGACAAATTATGCCTTCCCCAAGGTCAGCTCCCACAAGTCGTTCGTCAATCGTCAATCGCTATTCCCTCTGGAGGCCTCCATGTCTCATGAACTCTCCCGTCGCGACTTTTTCACTGCTCTTGGCATCGTAGGCACAGGTTTGGCGCTGCCGATCCGCGCGTGGGCGGCATCCGGGCCATTCAAGCTCTCAATCCTGACCGACGAAATCAGCCAGGATTTCGGTCATGCCCTTGAAGTGGCCGCGAATGAATTCGGCCTCGGCTGGGTCGAGTTGCGCGAGCTGTGGAACAAAAACATCACGGCCCTGGATGCCAAGCAGATCGAG
Organism: Terriglobia bacterium; assembly: GCA_963739235.1. GTDB lineage: Bacteria > Acidobacteriota > UBA6911 > UBA6911 > UBA6911 > JAFNAG01. Next base: position 12,721 of record CAVTZY010000030.1, read on the forward strand.
GAGGCACACCGTCTGATCGAGCGGTACAAGCTCCGAGTCAGCGCCATTGCGTCCCCGCTGTTCAAAGTGGACTGGCCGGGAGCGCCCATCTCTCAGTACAGCTCGCAACGGGACCAGTTCAGCGCCGATTTCACCTTCAAGCAGCAGGATGTCGTGCTGGAACGCGTCCTCGAATTGGCCCGGGTATTCAAGACTGATCGGGTGCGTTGCTTTGATTTCTGGCGGCTCGAAAAGCAGGCCCCCTACCGCGCTGCCATCGACGACAAATTGCGTGAGGCGGCGGCAAAGGCCGGCAAGAAGAATATCACGCTGGTGCTCGAAAATGAGTATGCCTGCAACACCGCAACCGGCGCGGAAGGCGCGAGAACACTGGAAGCAGTCCGTTCGCCCTACTTGAAGCTCACATGGGACCCGGGAAATGCGGCGTTCCGCGGTGAGAAACCTTATCCGGACGGTTACGCCCTGCTGCCCAAGGGCCGCATCGGTCACGTGCACTGCAAGGACGCCGCCCGCAAGCCGGATGGGAGTTTCGAGTGGGCAGCCATGGGCCAGGGATTGATTGATTGGATCGGACAATTCCGCGCCCTGAAGCGCGACGGTTATCGCGGCACGGTCACCCTGGAAACACACTGGCGCGGTGCAGGGACGCCCGAAGCCTCCTCCCGCCAGTGCTGGACAGCCATGAAAAAGCAACTCCGCGACGCCGGCGCGTTATAGCGCAGCCGCGGAATTGGATCGGCAACTACGAGGAAGCCTGGTCCTCAGGTGAGGCTCATAGGTAATGATGTTCCTTCCGCTCTAAGGCAGGTCGCTTAATCCGGTCATATGCCTTCAACAAAGTGAATTTCCTTCGCCCCTGCCGGGGCTCTTCATTTAGCGCTTGCCTAACCCCGGGCGGCGCTTCGCTTGCCCGGGGCTACTTTCTGGCTGCCCCTCCGGGGCAGCTAGTCTGCGGCAGATTCTCGCGTCGGAGGCATGCAAGAGCGATAGCATGACGCATCGCCTCAACCCGGCGAGCATGTCTTTGAAGGGAATATCCGCGCCGAAGGCGTACAAGAGCGAAGGCATGACGCATCGCCTCAACCCGGCGAGCATGTCTTTGAACCCCGATTCTGAAGTTAACAACGTCAAAATAGGTCCTGCTCCTTTTACATCAAAGGATCGCACGCAGACATTTTAACTTCGGCGAACTTAGATGGTCTCAGGTCAATCCATTGATTTTGAAAGGGATCAACTCATTTCGATCGTACCAATATCAGAATTGAGGTTGAAAGGAACATCCGCGCCGGAGGCGCGCAAGATAGTAGCCCCGGGCAAGCGACGCGCCGCCCGGGGTAAGGAAAGAAAAAGAATCAGAGCCCTGGAAGGGCGAAAGAAGGGTCTTTTCTTAATTTAGAACCATTCGTGGCAGATCCAGGAAAGCCAGTTGCCCGCGTTGGCGCATTTTCCCGGATTGCCGGGACGATTCCCGATGCGCGCGGCGGGGCAGGCTTGCTGGATCCCTTAACCGGCAAGCTCGGCTTTCAGCTTCTTCAGATCGTTCAGGAGGGGCAGGTCGGGGTCCGCTTCCTTCCACAGCTGAAGAAGGTTGTCCACCAGTTTCACGGCCTTGTCTTTTTGCCCCTGACTCTGATACAGCTTTGCCAGAATGTAATGCGCGCCCAGCCAGTCCTGCTGCGGTTCATATCCAAGGCTTGCTTCCCCCTTGGAGACAAACTTCTCATAGTGAGCAATTGCCGCAGCGGTGTCTCCTGCAACCCTGTATGCGTGGGCCAGGCTTTCGATGGCTTCGGCCGACGGATTTTCCCGATCGGCCAGGAGCAGGCTCTCGATGGCTTTGGTTCGGTCTCCCTGCGCCAGCTGCAGTTCTCCCTCCAGACGATGGACCTCGCCGCTCTGCTGGGCAATCTGCATTTCCGCTTCCTTGCGGATTTTTTCCAGGAGCGGACTCGCCTTCGCCAAGGCGCCAGCCCGCAGATAGCTGATTGCTACTCTGGCCGTGAGCCAAACCTGCGGCCCGAGCGCCGCCAGGTTCTTGACGGCTTTGTCCAATTCAAGCAGGCGCGCCGCAGCTTTGCGCCGCCCGTCGAACACCATAGACAGGAAGAGGTGGTTGCGGGCTTCACTTTGCCCGGCCTTGGCGGCAATGTTCAGAAGCAGGGCTTCCTCGAGTTGTTTCTGAGCACTGCTGTACTTCCCCTGGTACAGGTCAAGAAGAGCCAGCGATCTCCTTGCCAGCTGCTGGGACGTCGGGAGCGCCTTGTTAAAGACCTCTCTCGCCTCCGCGGCTTTTCCAGCCAATACCAGCAAGTAGCCGTACTCATGATTCAGATTGCCGCTGGTCACCCAGCTCGGCTCCAGGTCGAAAGCTTTGGCAGAGCACTTGAGGGCTTCCGAGTAGTTCAGGAGAGTGCGATAGCACCCTGAGAGGTTGATCCATGAGGTAGCACTATTTGGATCCACCCGCAGGACCTCCTGGTATTGAGCGATGGCTTCTTTCGTTTGGCCGTCGTCTCTGATCGAGTTGGCGTAATTGTAGCGGCGCAATGTATCGTCTGGGTATGATTGGAGATAAATCCGGTAGAGATTCAGGGCCTTCTGCTTGTTGCCCAGGTTGTCTTCATACTGAATCTGGGTTTGCTGACGCTCGCGCTCGGTAATCCGCTCGGTCAAACTCAGGGCTTTTGTCAGATACGCCTTGCACTTGTCTCTATCATTGAAAACAAAGCTGCAATAGCATCCGCCCAAGGCCGCATGCGCCCTGGCGAATTCGGGATCGAGCTTCGCCGCATTCTCGAAGGCCTGAACCCCTGCATCATACTGGCCTTTAGCCCAGAGGGATGTGCCGTCGGTATACAGCTTAAGAGCCTCGAAAGAAGATGTCGTCACCTTATAAAGCTCCCGGTTGTTCTGAAGAACCGAGGACAAGGACTCCCCCAGATCATGTCGAATCTCAGCCGCCAGGGCATCCAATCTCGACAGGATCTGATCTTGATCCGCAGCCGGCTTTAAATACGATTTTACCGTTTCTCCGGTATAGGGATCGACGATGCGGGCGGCGAGCGTGTACTTCTGTCCAACCTTGCTGATACCAGGGATGATCAATCCACGGACGTGCTCGCGCTGGCATACTTCGCATCCGACCGCCTCATCAATTTTTTGATCTGATGGCTTCTTCATTCTTTTCAGAGCCCCGGTAATGCGGGACCGCGAAAGAACGTTCGCGTATTGCGACTGTTGCATGGAGACGTTCAGTGCCGTGTTCAGCGACTGATCGAAGATGGCTTCCCCGGTCTGGTTCTCAAAATCGCCGATCAGGATCCATTCACGGGGTGAGAAGGAGAGGACAGGCTTGCTGCCGCTAATCCAAATAAAAATGACGACAACCGTAATGACGGTAAGTACCGATACTGAGCCGAATGCCCATTTGCGGCGACTGGATAGAAACCTCCGGAGGAATGGCTGGCGCTCCGATCCTGACGGGGCTGGCTTTCCGGCTGGCGTTTCGGCCGTATCCAGCCAGGGGAGAGCAACCCTGAAGATCTGGATGGGACGATCGATGTTCTTGAGTTGCGGTGTCTCCGCAAATCCGACAATGGGAAATTCCACCTTGTTGCGGATCTGGTTGGCGATATCCTCGGAGATGCAGATACCCCCGGGATCCGCATGGGGCTGGATACGCGCGGCGATGTTGACCCCATCGCCGAAACGTCGTTTTGCTGGTGAATGACATCCCCCAGATGAAGCCCGATGCGCAGCACGATGCGCCGGTTCGGCTCGGCTTTGGAGTTGCGTTCAAACAGCATGCGCTGGATCTCAATGGCACATTGCGTCCCTTGCACTGCGCTCGGAAATTCCACCAGGAAGGCGTCGCCGATGGTTTTGATTTCCTGGCCGTTGTGCTTGGCGAAGACGGGACGCAACAGCCGCCAATGCTCGCGCAGCAACTCCATCGCCAGGGCCTCGTCCTGCCCCGTCGTAGCGCTGTAGGAAACGATATCCGTGAACATGATGGCAGCCAGCCGCCGCCCCGATCCGCTGATGCTTTCTGTGCGTACCATGCGGAGGTCTGCAAGCAGCTCCTTGATCGACTGGTAGCGGTTGTCCGGTTTCTTCTCCAGCGTCTTCTGGACGATATGATTCAAAAACGGATGGGATACGTCCGATTGCTGCAGAGCTACCGGCAGGTTGCTGAGGATGCCGCTGGCCGTCTCCATTTTTGAAGGCTTGTGCAGAGGGTTCCGGCCCGTAAGCATCTCGCAGAGGATGACGCCGAAAGAAAAAATGTCCGCGCGCGCATCCACTTCCTCTCCCCGCAACTGTTCGGGAGCCATATAGTCAAGCGTGCCGACGACCGTGCCGACCTCGGTCAGGGCCGTGGTGGTTGCATTTTCGAGGTCCATGCCTGCGAGGGGGCGCGCCTGCTTCGCCAATCCGAAATCCATCACCTTGATGTGCCCGCCGCGCCCCAACATGATGTTCGCCGGTTTCAGATCGCGGTGGACGATGCCATGGTCATGCGCCACTTCGAGCGCTTCGGCGATTTCCATCGCCACACCCAGGGTGTCCTTCAGCGGCAGAGGGCCTCCCGCCACCTTTTCCGCCAGCGTGTGGCCTTCCACGTACTCCATGGCAATGAAAGCTTTGTCGTCTTCATCCACAGCTTCATAAACTTTGCATATGAAGGGGTGGTCGAGGGTCGCGGCCGACCTGGCCTCGCGCAGCAGGCGCTTCCGGGCCTGCGGATCATCGCGAAATTCCTGCGACAGGAACTTCAGCGCTACCTTGCGATTCAGCCGGGTATCCAGGGCAAGGAAGACTTCGCCCATGCCCCCCTGGCCGAGTTTCTCCAAAATCTTATAGTTAGGTAAGGCGAAATCGGTCATGGCTATGCCCCGCGGGAAGATGGTGGTCGTTGCTAAGAATAATCCAATGCCAGGAGGGGTTGCAACGCCAAAACCACCCGACTAACAACTAGGACAAGAACCAAAGACAGGTATTTAGCTGCGGTTCACCGACTTGCTGCCTATTTTCATCGAAGCCAAGAACAGCTGGACATGAATCCAACCAACTTCGCCCAGAAACTCTTGGCTCCCTGCTGGGAATCTGGAATGGAGAAGACCCTGACCTTCCGCTCCTCAAGAAGGCTAACAGCCTCCCTCAAGCCCAGATGAAGGAAATCGATTGAGGATTAGATCATTCTGTAAAAACTTTTTACAACTCTGGATTGGCTGTCTACATCAATCGTCATCGTATTTTATCTGAATGGTGAATCTCGTTTTCACAATAGCTGTCGGATCTCTTTACGAACTCGCTGATCTGAGGGAGTATACGTTACCTTGATCAGAAAGGAATGCCGACAGCAACAAATTTGTTTACAATAGCTTGCTGGCTTTCACAAGGACACCTCTCTCTTCTGGCACGCTTAATGCTTTCTTAATGGGAGATATCTAATTTTTGCAAGATAGGCGCATGGTTTAAAAACCTGGCAAGCGGGCAGCGGAAGGGTGCGCGGTCAGTAAGTTACATGTATTGCCAGATCCCATGAATCCGTTACACCGGGAGCATCGAAATCAAAAGGGGGGAACACACAGTGAGAAAGTTAATGGGTTTATCATTTGCAGTGTTTTTGGTACTTAGCATGGCTGGCGCTGCAAGCGCATCCCCAATTTATGTAAATGGCGTTAGCGCGGGAACCGGCTGGCTCGATGTCAACAAAACCTATTCTGATGATACGCAGTTGTGTTGGGCTGCTTCTTCCGCAAATATGCTTGCATTCACGGGGTGGACTGGAGCGCCGGGTCTCAGCACAGAAGCCCAGATATTCGATGATTTCAAAGCATATTGGAATGATTCGCCGGGGAATTCGTATTACGGTGTCGAATGGTGGTTCAACGGCGTCAATGAGCAACAAGGAGTAGCCGGCTGGGCTCAGCTTACCGATACTACTCATCCAGGGTTCTATGATACAGCTTCATTTAACAGCAATTTCGAGTGGCAAAATCTGGGCGCCTCGTTCGAAACCACAATGTCGAATTATGTCAGTGGCGCTACTGCCCTTGGAGATGTGGCTATTGCAGTTTTGGTTGGGTGGTATGACGCCCAGGGGCATAGAATTAACGGTGATTTTTTTACTCTGTGGGGCATCGATACGGCAACCGACCAAATTTTCCTCACGGATTCGAATGACAGTACCAACGCCCTTGCAACGTATTCCTATAACGCAACAACCAGGATTCTGCAAGGCTATTACGGCAACCCGCTGATCGAATCCATTTATGGACTTGATTTTAAGGAGGCAGGCGATCCCGCTCCGACGCCACGACCCAGTACAAGTCAAGTCCCGGAGCCTTCAACACTTCTCCTCCTTGGCACTGGTTTGGGCGGGATCGTATTGGCTGCGCGGCGCAAGAAGAAGGCATAAGGTTATCCGTATCCCGTAAGCGCCATTCCCCGGCGGTGCGCGTTGGGAGGCTGCCCGTGCACCCTGATTTTCAAGATAGGCGTATTCGTCCGGTCAACCGTGGCTCTTCGGCATGCTTGTATGATTCTCATCCGTGTCTATGTCTGTATCTGCCCATACCCAATGTATTCAGGGGGACGTGGTTCGGCAAGACCGCGATCGTACTGTAATCCAGGGGGGACGCTTCGCCTCAGAAGATCTTTATGCGATAGGCAGTTTCTCCAAAGCTCTCAAAAGTAGTCACTCGAGGCTTTGCATACCCTCCCCGGGAGTTCAACTTGCTTGGTTCGGGTACGCCAGGGACTAGAGCTCATCGCGTAGAGCAGAAGCTTCCGGGCTATCAGACTTGATGTCGCCAAGCCCAAAGCCAAGATTTGCCTTCATAGCTGTGATTTCCTCGTAGCCATCCTTGTACTCGACCTCTGAGCCATCACCGCCAAGTTCGATCACCCTGGTCAGCAATTCGACAAGGCTTACTCCTGAACCAGGTGCAGCCGCCATAGAGCACCTTCCTCGATTTTTTTATTATAGAACATGTTCCTGTGGCCTGTGCGCCGGGCGCGCGGGTGGCACCACTGATGGTTTTGGATCATACTGATCAAGTCTTTCAAAATCTGTGCAGGTTACTCTTAACACTGGGCATTCACCTGTGATGGAATCCGCACGAATTCGCCTTGACTACACCCTCTCTTATCTCCCTTGATCGAGAATCAAGCGGCTGCAAAAGAAACGACAACTGTAAGGAATCCCGACACCCCACGCGCGGTCCGCGTCATCGTGGGATTGAGGCTGACTTCTGAGGTAAGAGGTGAAACGCTGTCAGCGGAACTGTCTAAATCAAGTCCCCCATTCCCTCCTCTGCATTTCGGCGAAGCGGCTGCCGGCCATGGAGACGTTGTTGAGCAGGTGCGCGGCCAGTTCGTCCTGGTCTTCGATGTTTTCGTCGAGTGTCGGTTTTTGGGTTTCGACCTTGACCATGTACGTACGCAATCGGTCCGCAAGAAAAATCGCCAGTGCCTGATAGAAGCGCGCCGCAAAGCCGATGTTTTCGTGGATTCTCTCCAGGATCAGGTCGCGGGGGATTGCTCCGACCTTGGATTCGACTTCGGCGCGTACGCTCGCGGTCGGGGGCCGGGAATCCACGAAGGATATCTCGCCCACCACATCCCCGACCTTGAGCAGGGCAATGCGGGGAGTGCCCCGGGTGTAGACCTCGAGGGTGCCGTTCAAAACGAAATAGAGCCAGTCCGTCGGCTTTCCTTGCTCAATCAGCACGGTCCCGGGGGCAAGCGGCATCTTCTTGCCGTGGCGGATCATCCATTCCATATCCGAGTCATCCAGAATGCCGAGAAAATAGAGTGCTTTTCTCATCGCTTTCCTCGCAGGCTTCGAGCATTTTTCTGTCAGCAGTTTAGCGGCTGTATCTCATAACCTTCACTATTCCAAATTCGGTCGCCAATGTGCCGTGATACCAGAGATACTGTGCCGCCCTACAGAGCAGTCCCCCTTGCGCCGGTGCGTGCCTAAGCGCATGAAAAGCGCAGCGGTCGCGCGAAGCGCCTTGGAGTGCGGCGGCATGACGCCGCTTTGAAACCTAGGAAAGCGGCGTCATGCCGCCGCACTCCAAAGCCTTCGGCGTCACAGCATCTGACGCCGGGCCAGAGTGGCAAAATGTCCGTCCCGCTGAATCAACTCACCATACGTGCCTTCCTCAGCCACGATTCCCTTGTCCAGCAGGTAGATATAATCCGCGTTGGCAATGGTGCTCAGACGATGGGCAATGACGATCCGGCTGGCCTGCAAGCTCTCCAGGCTGCGGCTCACAATGGCCTGGGTTTCGTTGTCGAGCGCGCTGGTGGCTTCGTCAAAAAACAGGATGTGCGGTTTCTTCACGAGGGCACGGGCGATCATCAGGCGCTGGCGCTGGCCGCCGGATAATCCCACCCCGCCCTCCGCAATCACGGTGTGCATGCCCATCGGCATGGCTTTGATGTCCTCTTCGAGCCCCGCCATTCGTGCCGCGGCCCAGGCATCATCAATCGTGAGCGGCGCGGAGCCAATGATGTTCTGGTAGAGTGAGGCGCCGAGCAATCGCCCGCTTTGCAGCACAACCCCGACTTGCTGGCGCACCGCCTGGATGTCCAGGTGCGACAGATCCTGGTGATCGAAATAAATCGATCCGGATTCCGGGGCCTCAAATCCGAGCAGCAATCGGAAAAGCGTCGATTTGCCGCTGCCGGAAGGCCCCACGATGGCCACAAACTGGCCGGCCGGAACTTTCAAGGAAACATCGCGCAGCACCAGGGGCGTATCGGGGCGATAGCGAAAACTCACGTGCTTTACCTCGATCGTGCCCGACAATTCACCGGGGTGGCTTTTTGCCTGATCCACCTCGGGAAGCGCCTCCAGAATCGGTTGGGCGCGCTCATAAAGCGGGATCACAGACAGTATGGAAACAAGTGCCGAGCCCAGTGTCAGCAAAGCGAATTGAAATTGCGTGAAGGCGGCATTGAATGCAAGGAATTCGCCGGTCGAGAGCTGAGTGCCTGCCTGTTGTCTTGTGACCAGAGACAATGCGTAGAAAATGACGAGAGAGCTTAAGACGGGGAAAGCCGAAGAGAAAACCGCGAAGGACAGAGTGATTTTCCGCGCTTGGATGGAGATCTTCTTCTGTCGCGCGAACTCCTTTGCCCAGACAGAGAAGGCGCGGTTCTCGGTTCCGGACACGCGCAGTTTGGAGATCCCGCTGATAAACTGAAGCAGTACTCCCGAGATCTTGCCCCTGATAGTCATCATTTCTCGCTGGCAGCGCACCTCCAGGTACCCGGTCAGAGTTGTCGCGACGAGACTGATCAGGGTCAATCCGGTCGCGAGCAGCGCCAACTTCCAGCTGTAATAGAAAAGCAGGACAAAGCTGAAAATGGAAAAGATCCCGGAGAAAAGAGACGACAGAGCCGATCCGGTCAGAATCTGCCGTATCGAGCTGATGCTCAAACTTCGCATGGCGAGATCGCCTGCCGTGAAATCTCTGAAAAACGGCACCGGCAAACTCAGCAGTCGATCCCAGACCGCTGCCTGGATGGAGGAATCCATCTTTCCCTCCAGCCGCAGCATGGCGAAACTCTGCACAATTTGAAAGGAAGTAGTACAGAAGGACACTACCGCCATGAGGAGAAAGATCTGCAGCAACTGAGGTCGGTTGGCCCCGGGGATCACCGAATCAAAAATGATTCCCGTGATGACCGGGATGGCCATGCCCAGCAAGCCGGCCGCAATTCCCATGAGTGCGATGGTGAATAATTCCTGTCCGCAGCCATCCAGGCCATGCCGGATCAGGTCCAGCGCCGTTAACCGTCTCCGGGGGAAGGGCCGGTAGAAATAATAAGCAAAGGGTTCGAGGGTCGCCGCCAGATCCTCGTGGACTGCCCTGCTGGTGCGGGTCGCGGGATCCCAGAGTTGGTAGCTGCCTGAAGAAGAGGTCGGCAGCAAGGCGACGGGCATCTGATCATTTTCGCGCCGGCCCAGGATCGGGCCATTATCCTGCTTCCACCACTTTCCCCGGAGAGCGACGGTGCGCACCCGCACTCCCGAAGCACGTGCGATTGCGTTTACCGGATCTCTTTGCGGCGATCCCTTCCGCCGGTCAGGGTGGGGTTTGAACTCAATGTGCAACGCTTTTCCCAGGGCGAGGCAGGCCAGCAGCCAGGGGTCGTCCTCGGCCTCTTCCGGAATCGGCACATCTTCGCCCTTTCCCAGGGGCGAAGCCAACAGCCGCATGGTGAAGTTGAGCCGGGTATCATCCGATCTTTCCCGGCGTTCGAGCCGTGTCCGCTCCCTTTCAATTCCCTGGTGAAAATTATCGATCAGACGCTCCAATGCCGCGGCATGGAACGCCTGTAGTCCTTCCCATATCGAATCTCTCTCGACAAGTTTCGCTGTCCCAATTGCGGAAATTGTGCTGCGATCATCCGCTTCCAGCCAGGCACAGGCAGACACCGGAAATAGTGCGCCGCCGGCTCGGGATGAGACCTCGCTCTTGCCGAGAAACCGGGCGTTCCCTTGCAGGATTTCTACCCATACCACCCCCTCACGAGGCAGGACAGTTCTGGATTCCTTGAGAGCCAAAGTGCGGTCCGGTTCCAGGAACTCATAAGCCTTGGGCAGAGCATTCCCGGCTGCAACTCTGGAAAGAGCGGAAATCCAATTCTCGAGCAGCCTGACAGCGTGGTCTTTTTCACCCGGAGAAGTCAGAAGTTCCTTTACCCGCGACAGCGGTATTTCCACCACACGGCTTTCGGGAGTCGCTGCGGCCAGGATCCGCAGGGGCGAAGAGGGCGGGAATTCGGCGCCGAAGATGGCCTCGCCCTTTTCCACGCGCAGAACGTGATGGCGGGCGCCGGTAGCCTCACCATCCCTCGTCTGGATCAGGAACAGGTCAACCTTCCCCGATTCCACGAGCCATACTTTCTGCGGATCATGGATCTGGAAAGGAGCTTTTGCGGCGGTCTTCTGCATATCATTCCGGCCCGACCGGTTGTCTGTCAGATCTTCTTCCATACTACTTACATCCAAGTCATCGCCATTCAGGCGAAAAACAAAAGCTCAGAGCAGCCTTCCATGCACCGGTAGTGCATCCAGATGCATGAAGATGTTGTGCTTTCTCTGTACCGCCCTTTCAGGGCTCTATTCTGCTCGATCCCCTGTTCCCAGGGTCCATGCCCTGGGCTGTGCTGCGCCGCCCTTTCAGGGCTATTATCCGCTCGGTCACCTTGTCCCAGGGCTCACGCCCTGGGCTTTGCTGCGCCACCCCTTCGGGGTTTTCGCAGTCGTGAAATGCATAGTCCTTCGGGATTTTTGCAGTCGTGAAATGTTTAGCCCTGAAAGGGCGGGACAGTACAGCCCAGGGCGCAAGCCCTGGGTAAAGGGCCGGAAATCTCAAGCCCTGAAAGGGCGGCACAGAAATTGACGAGTTGATCGGCGCCATCATGGGTCCAATTTTCGGAGCAAAGCGAGCAGAGGACGCAGGAAAGAGCCATCCAAATCCAAAAGTGCTCTGTGTGATCTGCATCTTCTGCGTCCTCTGCTTTGAGGCTTTGCGGTGCGGCGTCTCACGTGGCCCGGATAAGACGCGCATACGTACCGTTTTCCCTTATCAGGTCCTCATGAGTTCCCCGCTCTACCACCCTGCCTCTTTCCAGAACGATGATTTCGTCGCAATCCCGGATCGTGCTGAGCCGGTGAGCCACAATAAGGCAGGTGCAACCTCGGCGTCGAAGAGCATCATCAATCTTCTTTTCGGTGACCGGATCCAGCGCACTGGTGGCCTCATCAAGCACCAGAATCCGGGGATTGCCAACCAGCGCCCGCGCGATTTCGAGACGCTGCCGCTGGCCGCCGCTGAAGTTCCTCCCCTGCTCTTCCACCTCGTAATCGTAGCCGTTCGCCCGGTCGGTAATATCATCGTGGATGCAGGCATCCTCCGCGGCTTGCAGGATGACCGGCTCTTCAATGGAGTCATCCCACAAAGTCAGATTTTTCCGAATCGATCCTTCGAAAAGCAATATTTCCTGGTCCACCAAGGCAACGGAATTGATGACCACAGAACGCGGCAGGTCCTGGCGCTTGATACCGTCGAAAAGCACTTCGCCCTCCCAAGGCTGGTACAGACCACTCACCAGCTTGGCGATCGTGGACTTGCCGCTGCCTGACCCGCCGACCAGCGCCGTCCGCTGCCCGGGCTTCAGCTTCAGGTTAAATGTGGTGATCAAGGGATCCTCGAGGCGGCTGTATCCGAACGTCACATCGCGCAGCTCCAGGAAGCCATCCAGTCTCTGCTTGGCATCGACGGAAGATGCCCGCATCGGAGCTTTCAGCAGCGGGTCATACGGATAATGAAGAACATCATCCAGGCGGTTCATGTCGCCTTCTGCTTCCTGCAGTCTGCCGCCGAGACCGACCAGTTTATTCACGGGATCAATGAAACTGGACATCAAGCTCTGAAATGCGATCAGCATCCCCATGGTCAGAAAACCGTCCATGACTCGCAGCCCGCCCAGGGTGATGACTGCCACGGCATTCAAGGATGTCAGCAATGGCACGATGGCAGACAGATATTGCGTCCCGACTCCCAACGCTTGCTCTGCGCCCACCAGTTTTGCCTGGTGTCCCGCCCAGGTGTGGAAGAATTCCGACTCGGTGCCCGTGGCTTTTAATGTCTCGATCCCCTGCAGGCCGGCCATGGATGTCCCCACCAACTTGCCGTGTTCCTGAAGCAGCCTGAGGTTGTTGTCTTTTCTTTTGCGCGCGAGGAGCTTCAAGACGAGGAGATTGATGAGAGCGACCCCGATGCCCAGCAGAGTGAGAATCGCGTCGTACTGGAACATGAGGGCGGCAAAGAAGCCGACCATCAAAATGTTGACCAGATTAGTCGCCAGTTCCCCGGAGAGCAGGACCGCAACATTGTCGTTGATCTCGACACGAGAGCCTATTTCTCCGGGGAAACGTTGTGCGAAAAACTCCATGGGGAGATGCAATACATGCCAGAAGAAGCGGCTTGAAGCTCCCAGGGACAGTTTCATCTCCAGGCGTAAGAGCCCTTGCTGCTGAATGTAAGTCAACAAGGCACGCACGATGGCGGTGGCGGCCATGGCCAGGAGCAGCGGTTTCAGCCAGAAAGGCGCGCCCTGAATAAGGATGTTGTCCACAAAGATCTTGGAGAAGACCGGAATCACAATCCCAGGCACCATGAGGGCAAGTGTTGCCAGAACCACGTAGGCAAGGGCCATTCTGCTTCCCGGCAGGCGCTTCTTGAGAGCCCGGATGATGGAAGGCTTCCGGCCTTCTTTTTTGAAATCCGGGCCTTTCTCAAATGCCAGGACCACGCCGGTGAATGATTCATCGAATTCCTTGCTCGAAACGGTACGCGGACCGGTCCCCGGATCGTTGAGATAAACCCGCCCTCTCTTGAAGCCCTCCACCACGACGAAGTGATTGAAATTCCAGAAAACGATCATCGGCAGTGGAGTGTCTGGGAGCTGTTCGGGCTCTTTCTTATAACCCTTGGCTCGCAATCCGAAGGAGCGTGCCGCGAGAATAACATTGAGCGCCTTGCTGCCATCGCGCGAGACGCCGCACGCAACACGCAGTTCCTCCAGCGGGACGTAGCGGCCATAATAGCCGAGAATCATGGCCAGCGAGGCTGCACCACACTCCAGCGCCTCCATCTGGATGATGGTAGGAGTTTTGACCCGTTTGCGCTTAAACAGAGATGCCCCGGCTGCACGGAGTGAGTCCACCAGGGCAGATAGCGAGTCTGTCATCCAACCCATGATTCATTACCTCATGCCCAGCTTCTCTTTGATGTACGGAAACACCATGCGGATCGGCTTTTGTTTCAGGGTCACGATTTCCCCCATGCACATTGTCCCCGCACTCAATTTGATGGGTACGCCCTGCTTTGAGGACCAACGATAGCCGGAAGGCGTCGAGGGATCCAGATCCATTTCAACGCCTATCTCGGTCACCGGACCGCCTCCACTCAGAGCCCTCACCAGGGGCTCGTTTTCGAAAATCCTCATCAGCGCCGCTTCTGTGGCTGGATAATCGGAGACAGAAACTACCTTGCCTCGGATAAATCCATATTCTTCGCGTTTCACCGTGGAGGGAGAGATTTCGACCTCCATCCCGCTGCGGACATCCTTTGCCTTGTCGGCCGACACATAAAAAATCGCCTCCAATTTCTCGACATTGGGTTGGAGGCTGATGAGAGGCATCCCGACTTGAACAAAACTTCCCGGGGAAACCTTGACTTCGAGCACCTGCCCCGCATAAGGGCTGACCACCATGGCTTGCATTTCAAAGTCCTTCTGCAGCGCATCCAAGTCACGCTTCAAGTCGGTGATTTTATTCTGGTGTGCGAGGTTGGCTTCCAGGCTTTCATTTTCGGTCTGAAATTGCAGTGAATCGAGCTGCGCGATCTGGGTCCGCTTGGAGGATATCGTCCCCTGGATCTCCACCAGTTTCTGTCGGGTCTGATATACCTGCTGCTTGGTGACGAGCCCTTTAGAGAGAAGTTCTTCGTCCACCGGGATCTGCTCTTCGACCATTTTTGCCTGACGCTGCAGCTCTTCGATCTCAACATCCAGGTTGGCACGCTGCCGTTTCAAAAATGTCAATTGAAGCTGGGTGCGGTCGGAACGAACCTTGAACACTTCTTCCTTCTGCTTGATGGCGTCGCTGAGCTGGCCTTTGGCAATCTTGATCTTTTCCACAAAGGCAGGCTGGGCCAGGGTACCGATCACCTGGCCGACCGAAATCTGGTCCCCCACATGCACCCGAATGTCCAAAATCTGCCCGGCTCCCAGAGGGACTACGCTCTGGACGCCGCCGGAGCGGATCAGCACTCCTTCACCGGACACTTTCGTCGTGAGCTGTCCCATATACCCCCACGCCGCGCCGGCGCCCAGGAGGGCGATAAGCGCCATCAATGCAAGCCAGCTTTTGGCAGTTGTGACATGCAACAGCTGGTCAAGCTGTTCCGGTGACGACATGCGCTCGAGCGCCACTTTTCTAAATATCCTGCTGGGATCCATAAGGCCATCCTTCAGCCGCCACGGCAGCTGGATTGTTCCTCAACCTCCCCGATTGCAGTGAGGCAAGCATGATTATCACATTATTCGCGCGAGACATCTTCACGCGGCAGAATGAAGAAACATTCTCGCTCGATGGACTGGACAGTCTTGTCGGGAGCGATCAGAGTGCCGCCCGCAAAGCGGTATTGAACCAGAGCGACCGCAAAGGCCTGTTGAGCATCAATCAGAGCGAGCAATACCTCAGTCAGCCGGCTCTCAACCTGGAGCATATTCGTCAGGGAACCGACCCCCAATCGCAGTTTGTCCTTCTCTCCTTCCAGAGCTGCCTGATATCCGGTCACCGCTTCGCGAGCTTTTTTTAATTGATGAATGCTGCTGTACACGGCCACCGCAGCATTGGCCACGCCGCTTGCGATCACGCGCGCCTTCTCCGAGCTCAGCAGCACCGTCTGTTCATAGGAGGCTTCCGCCTCGGCGATCTGGCCCAGGGCGAGGTTGTTGCCCGCCGGAAACGTGTAACGAAGGCCAAAGGCAACATCCGGACCGTGGAGGCGCGTGAATGGCGAGATAAGGAATTCATCGGGGCGGCGACCTTCCTGCAACCCTGAATACCCGCCGCTCAGGAACAGATCCAGTTTCGGCAGCAGCCCGCTTCTGGCGGGTTTCCGCAACACATCCGCAGCCTCTTTTCTCTTCTCAGCCGCCAGAAAGTCCGCCCGACGCGGGAGAGCCCGCACAACCAGATCCCTGATGCTTGCCGAAAAGATCGAGGGTGCCACCTGGTTTTCTCCATCGGGAAAGGAATCGGACGGCTCGGGCAGATCGGTTAAACGGTCCAGTGGAAATCCCATGGATAGTGCCAGGTTGTTCCGGGCTTCCGCAGCCTTGCCTTCGTAGGATATTCGGCTTGCGGATCGGCTGGCGAAATTCGCCAGGGCCTGATTGATTTCATTCTGTGGCAGCTTGTCCGCAGCGATGAGCGTCTGGATGCTCTCGATATACTCTTTCCCGCGCTCTTCAGAGCCGGTGATGATCTCCAGCTGCTTCAACGAAGCAACGTATTCCCAATAGCTGATGGCAGTCGCAAGAATCCGCTCCGCAATGGTCTGATTCAGGTCATACGTACTGGCTGCCACGCCGATCTCCGCGGAGGTCTCGAACGCCGTCACGACCTCGCGCCCCTTCCCGCGCCGAAGCGGCACGTTCACCTCGAAGCTGAGGCGGGCACGGCTGGCGCCCTCTGCGCTCTGGAGGTTGTCGGTCGTCCGGTTCATCTCGATGCGAGGACCAATCACAACTCCAGAACGAAGCAGCCTCTGCATGTTACCGCTCACCGTCGTAAGATTTGTCGCCTGATTGGTCGCGGCGAAGCCGGACTGCAGGAAAGAGAGGCTTTCCGACTCTGTCAGCGGGGTATTGGTGCGGTTTTGGCCGGCCGACCATTGCAGCAGCGGATCAAAATCCGCGCTACGCTGTTGCTTCAGCGCTCGGCTGATGTCTATCTGCTTCTGCTGGAACAGAAGCAGAGGATGCAGCTCCAACGTGGTCCGAACCGCTTCCAGAATCCCGAGGCCGGCGCCGGCTTGAGAAACCGGTTTCTGTTCCTGACCGCAGACGAGGTCCGCTGCGGCAGGGGTGAATGCCATGCAGAGTGCAAGCAGGATGGTGAGGCAAGAGATACGCATATCATTTATCCTACTTGGAGAATGGAAAGCCACTCTCCCAGCAAAGAATAGAAGTTGTCGACCCGGACATCCGGGCTTGTTAGCTTCGCGTGGAAACTCTATAACCCGACCCAATGCGCGCTGGACGCATTATAACTTAACATAGGAATTCTGCGTGTATTGAGATCCATCAATACGGCAAACTCCAATCAACTTGACATAAGAATGCCAATCCGATTACCTGTGCATAAGTCATTTTTTGTCCCATGGGGCTCGCCCAATTTGCCGAGCCAGGATTAGTAGCTTTGCAGCGAAGCCCTCTCAGAAAGAACGGGACTATGAAGATGTTTATGTTAATTGCAGAACCCACGCCGGAGAAAGCCGCACAATATTTCCGTCACGCCCTCTGGCTCGGCTATTTCACGATACTCTTCAACCTCCTCGAAGGAGGGGTATCCGTTTTTTTCGGCCTGCAATGCGAGTCCCTGACCCTCTTTGGTTTCGGGATCGACTCCTTCATCGAAGTGATCTCAGGCCTCGGCATTGTCGCCATGGTGCTGCGCATCGGCCGCAACCCGGAAACGCTCCGTTCGCAGTTCGAGCGCACAGCGTTGCGCATCACCGGTACAGGTTTCTACGTGCTGGCTGCGGGCCTGCTGGTCACAGCCTCCTATAACCTGGCCACTGGACATCGGCCCGAGAGCACGCTGCCGGGCCTGATCATCTCGGTCATCTCGATCCTGATCATGTGGGCGCTTACCACCGCCAAACGACGGGTCGGGCGGGCGCTCGACTCTGCCCCGATCCTTGCCGACGCCAACTGCACGCTGGTTTGCATCTACATGTCGCTGGTGCTGCTGGCGGCAAGTCTGATCTATGGGCTCACCGGCATCGGTTTCATCGACTCGCTCGGCGCCCTGGGGCTCATCTGTTTTTCGGTCAGTGAAGGAAGGGAGTCTTTTGAAAAGGCTAAAGGGATGGAGTGCAGTTGCCGGGGCGAATGCACGTAGAAAGAGTGTTGAATTTGGCCGGGTCATTTAGCCGTTCCCAAACTTCGTGTTCCTGCCTATCATACCTATATGCCATCACTGCTGTCCAAGACGCGCCAGAAACCGTAATTTTATCGTGCTAACTTGTTGGAAACAAAGGAGCGTAATCTGACCTCGCGGTTGAGGTTCCCATTTCGATTCAGATGCTGTCCAAAACCCGAACAGCCTTGCGCGGCACCCCGCGAACAGAGGGAAGGCCGGCGAATTGGCTCTGAAAGTCGGTTTCGAGGCATTTAGGGGGAAATCTGCGCCCTGAAGATTCGGTTGAAACCTTCGGGGTACGAATTCCCGAAAGCTGTTTTGGACAAGAGTGATATGCCATACACTTTGCGGGCCCGGTTCAAAAAGGAAATCGTCGCAGAGTTCTTACCGCCGAGCCGCAGAACAAAACAGGATCGCGTGATTATCCTGTGCGACGGCATGCCGAGTATCCCACGCAAGCAGGCACTCGCGGAATTTTTATCGAAGAAGGGATATTGGGTGATTTATCCCCGCTATCGTGGCACCTGGGAGAGTGACGGCGTCTTTTTACGGAAATCGCCGCACCTGGACATCCTTGACGTGATCGACGAATTGCCCAAAGGCCTTACCGATCTCACCTTCGGCAAAAAATTCAAGCTGTCCCCCCGGGAGATATTCGTGATTGGGGGGAGTTTCGGCGGAGCAGCGGCGATCTTGTCAACGCTCGATCCAAGGGTGAACAAGGCAATTGCCAATTGCCCGGTTGTAGACTGGTCTATATTGGCGCGTGCCGAAAAAGCGGAAACCTCGAACAGGAGTTATGCAGACTACGTTCATCAGGCATTCGGAAATGCATACCGATTTACGCCTCGTGAGTGGCGGAAGCTCAAGACCGGAACCTTTTACAGCCCCATGCATCATGCCAGGGAGATTGATCCAAGCAAACTCCTGCTTTTTCACGCCAAGGATGATCCCTATGTGCCCTGGCAATCCGTGAACAGATTCGCGCAGAGAACGGGCGCCAGGTTGAAAATGTTTGCTCGAGGCGGCCATCTCAGCACCGCGCATACCGTTCCCAAGTATTGGCGGCAGATCGAGAAGTTTTTCCGGGAGAAATAGTTCGCACATATTCTTCCTCATAAAACTGTATCCGCTTCGGTGCAGCCCCTTTATCGTCCGCTCTGCCCCCGCGCGCCAGATAACAGGTAAAGTTTCCCTGAACTGCCTGCTTGTTCAAGGATTGGACCAGGCGTAACAGCCGCTATGCCTGGCGGGGACACAACTTCCGGTCCGCACCTACTTTGGCACGGTCTTTGCGCATCTTGAGACAGCAGGTGGATAGGTGCAATGTTTGCTGCGCCGGTCCCGCCTGTGAGCCGGCATCAAGAATCGGTTCACGACTGTCCCTGGGGTACGACCCAGAGCGATCAGGCACCTCTCCTGTAGCCTCGACTGGAGGCTGCAGGAGATAAAAAAACCAATGGAGGCAATATGTTCAAAAAAGGCATACTCCTGCTCTGCACCATGGCTTTAGCGGGGGCGTTCGTCCCGGCTTCCGGGGCAGGTCAAACCCAAACGAGCGCAGAAAAGACTCGCTCTTCGGACATCGGCGAATTGGAAAAGCAGGCTCGCCTGCTTGACGATCAGGCAGCAAAAGAGCCGAATGACAAGACTTTCACGCTCCTTTCCAAGCAGCTTGGTGTTTCGGTGACGACTCTTCAGAGCGAGAAGCAAAGCACCAATTTCGGGTTCGGCCAGCTGTTCATCGCCAACGCGCTCGCCAAATCCTCCGGAAAGACGTTCGATCAGATTGCCCAGGAGTTTCGCCAGGGCCAGGGATGGGGCAAGATCGCCGACCAGAATGGAGTCAAGCTGGGTTCTGTTGTGAGTCAGATCAAGAGTTCCAACAAAGCCATGGATCACCAGCTGAACAGCCAGGGTCACGGTCCGCAGGGCGCGCCCGCCAAGGGAAAGAGCGGACCGCCAACCACCGGGCGCGGTACGGGACGAGGCCGTGTTTAATATGTCTCATGTCGCGCGCGGCAAATTCCGCGCGCGACTCTCGAGCGATCAGAGGAGAACACAAGCAGGCGGCCCCTGAGAAGCCGTGTCACCGGAAAGCCTGCCATAGACTCTTGGAATGGGAGTGATCCATGCAAAGCAGGAGCATAGCCAGGTTGTTTCGTTTCGTCCTCACCTCCGCCGTAATCCTTGCTTTGCCGAGCAGCTTTGCTTTGGCGGGCAACAATCAAAGACGTCCGTTGTTCTCTCTCGATTTTTCCGGTAGTGCCAATCAGCCGGGCAAGGTTTTCAAGCTCGATCCTTCCGCCGGTTTCAGGTTTAACAGTCATTTTGAAATCGATGCGGGATTACCCATTTACATCGTTCGCCCCACCGACACGGGCATCGCGGAAGGCTTCAGCTCCAAGAACGGAATCGGCAATGCGTATCTTGACCTGCGATTCTATGTCAGCCACCCGGGCCTTTATTTCAGCAGCACAGTCAGAGGAACAGCCCCAACAGGAAACACGTCTGACGGCTTCAGCACGGGACGCGCAACCTTCGACTGGAGTAACTACCTCGAAAAAGACCTCGGCGGGTTTACTCCTTTTGGCAACATCGGCATTGCCAATACCATTTCCGATACGCACTTCTTTAACCGGCCATTCACTTCCCTCGGGATCGTCGGCCACTTGGAAGGCGGCGCCTATTATGAGCTCTTCCGTCACTTCGATCTCGCTGGCTCCGCGTATGCCATCACCCCGTCAGGCCAACAGAAGGTGTACAGCAAGCTTCTGAAGCACGCTGCCACTGCGTCGAGCCCCGGCGGTTCCACAGGTCCCGGTAAAGCCAACGGCAAGGGTCGTGTGTTTGAAACCAGCAGCATCACTACCGGCGGTGCGACCATTGTCCAGGACCACGGATACTCGGGCTGGATTGATTTCCACCCCACTTCGCGCATCAAACTGGAGTTGGGTTATAGTCACAGCATTTCCTATGCTCTGAACACCATCTTCTTCTCAGCAGGATTCGATATAGGCTCTCTGCTCAGCAGAACGAACCGCTGATTGTTGAACCGCCTCGGCTCCGGAATTCGATTTGCAATCATGGGGAAAAACCTCGCCACGAATGGCACGAATAGAACCAAAAGAGAGAGGGGCCCCCAAGGGAGTACGATAAGGTCTTTTCTTTGCGGCCATGGCCATTCGTGTCATTCGTGGCTGCTTTTGGCTTTTGCTGTCTGAATCGCAGCCCTTGGCCGGCGGCAGTTGAACACGTCGTGCGCCGCGATTATACTGCCATGGTGCGCTCAAGCAGCGAGCAAGCGTGAGGAGAACCTATGAGAAAACTATGGATATTATCGATTCTGTTTTTCCTTGTCGTGTTGCCGGCCCATGCCCAAAAGAGGGAGCAAGAGCGGCTTAAGGAAAGTGCAACCGTGGTCAAAGAGATTCTCGGCATGCCGGACAATGTGCCGCAGGATCTGCTGGACCGTGCCGAATGCGTCATCGTTATTCCTTCCGTCAAGAAAGTGGCTATCGGTATCGGCGGCAGTTACGGACGCGGCGCTCTTGTCTGCCGTACCGGGAAGGATTTCACCGGCCCCTGGAGTGCCCCCGCCATGTTTGCCCTGGAAGGAGGCAGTTTCGGACTCCAGCTCGGCGGGCAGGCTACCGATTATCTCCTGCTGATTATGAATCCTCGGGGCGCTGAATCGATCATGACCAGCAAGGTGAAATTGGGCGCTGACGCATCCGCCGCCGCGGGTCCCAAAGGCCGGACGGCTGCCGCAGCCACGGACATAGTAATGAGAGCCGAGATTCTCTCCTACTCGCGAGCCCGTGGCCTTTTCGCCGGCATCTCTCTTGAAGGTTCGACATTGCGATCCGACGGCGATGCCAATAAGAACCTATACGGTAAGGAACTAACTGCTCGTCAAATTGTCCTTGACGGCGCCGTGAAAACCACAGCCGCCGGTCAGGCTCTCGTCAGCCTGCTCAACAAAAAGTCGCCTAGAAACTTGAGCGCAAAGTAGCAAAGTAATAAAGCAAACATAATCGGTAATCGGGGTAAGGTCTGGACAATTTACTTTTCTTGATGTTTGCACGCTGAGCGGCCCGTGGATATGCCAAAACGTAAATTGTCCAGGCCTGACCCCAAAATGTCCGTCCGATATGGCGGTGGCTATGCCAATTTTTGAGTCTTTGAATATCTTACGGACCACTTGACCAGGATTTATCTCTTTCCCTCAGAAAAAATCTAAGCAGCGGCAGAGTATGTTATCTGCTTTTTTATTGAAAATGCAGGACTCTCCTATCTTGACTCCCGCGGTAACCGGTGTTTATGATGGTTAAGGACTGGTTGGATTTGCAATGGACTCAATGTGAGTGGTGAGTCCACCTGTGAGGACCGAGTGAACGACCGATCTATGCGCGGCGAGGGCAGCACCGATCACGTGGTTGAGTTTGTGCGCGGCTTAATCGGCAAGCGGGCGCTGCGGCCGGGCAGCCGGCTCCCCGCCGAGCGCGATCTGGCGGTGCAGATTGGCGTGAGCAGGCCGACGGTGCGCGCCGGACTGCGCGCATTGTCGGCTATGGGCATCGTAAAGACGCGACACGGGGCGGGCACCTTTATTTCGGAAACCCCGATGCTCGAAAGCGAGCCCCTCAGTTTCCTTGCCGCGCTCCACGGGTTCACGCGCGCAGAGATGTTTGAAGCCCGCCGGATCCTCGAGGTAGGCGCCGCCGGCCTGGCGGCCGAACGGGCGACAGCAGAACAGCTGGCAGCAATATCCGATGAGGTTACGGACCAGTATGCCTCGATGGCGGATCCGCAGGCTTTTCTCGTCCACGACATCCGGTTTCATCGCGCGGTTGCTGCGGCATCCGGAAATCCGATCGTGGCGTCGCTTGTCGAAATGGTGTCTGCCCTTTTCTATGATGAACGCAGCAAAACCGCAGCGCGCGCCACGGACCAGAATCACCAGGAGGCGGTCGAACGGCACCGGCTGATTTATAAAGCCATTCGGGCGCACAAGCCCGATCGCGCGCGCGCGCTAATGAACGAGCACCTGCAATCGGCGAGCGCTCATCTGGAACAAGAAGAGCATTAACGCTGGATGCGTGCGGAACCGCCTTTGGCAAAGGCCCGGACCTGCTCGACCGTTGCCATGGTTGTATCGCCCGGAAAGGTAGTAAGCAGCGCGCCGTGCGCCCATCCCAGCTTGACGGCTTCCTCCGGCGGCTCGCCCGTGAGCAGACCGTAAAAGAATCCGGCAGCAAATCCATCCCCACCCCCCACGCGATCGAGCACATCCAATTCGCAGGTCGGTGAGACAAAAGTCCGGCCGCTGATCCAGGCAACCGCACCCCAACCATGCCGGTTGGTGGACTGAACCTCGCGCAGCGTGGTGGCGACGATCCTGACCTGCGGGTGCTTTTTAGCCACGTGGTCCATCATCTCAAGGAAAATTCCGGGATCAAGCTTGGACTTTGCGGCCACCTCGGGTCCGGAAATTCCCAGTCCTTTCTGCAGATCTTCTTCATTGCCCACCAGGACATCCACATTCCGGACAATCCGCCCTATGACTTCCGCAGCTCGCTCCTGGCCGCCCCAGATGTTCCAGAGCTTCTCCCTGAAGTTGAGGTCAAAGGAAATTACGGCCCCGGCAGCCTTGGCAGCCTTCATGCCCTCGATGATGACCTCACCGGTGGTTTCGGAAAGCGCCGCGAAAATGCCGCCGCTGTGAAACCAGCGGACCCCGCCGGCGAAGATAGACTTCCAATCGAAATCGCCCGGTTTGAGCAGGGCCGCCGCCTCATTGGCCCGGTTGTAGAAGACGACCGGCGCGCGCACACCGTGGCCGCGGTCGCTGTAGACAGTGGCCATGTTGGGGCCATTGACGCCATTGTGCTGGAAGCGCCGATAAAACGGCCTGACCCCTGCCGCCTTGACGCGCGCGGCGATCAGGTCACCGATCGGGTAATCGACCATCGCCGTCGCAATGCCGGCATTCAGGCGGAAGCAGTCGGCCAGATTGGCCGCGACGTTGTATTCACCGCCGCTGACATGAATCTGGCACTCCGTTGCCTTCTGAAATGGGATGATTCCCGGATCGAGGCGATGAACGAGGGCGCCAAGAGAAACAAAGTCCAGGGCGCCCGCTGCACGGATATCGAGACCGTAGTTCATTCCGCTCTCCCTGATAAGCTCAGACGGTATATGTTGAAGAAGATGTCTCACCGCCACGCCCCGTCCAGTTAGTGTGGAAGAACTGGCCGCGGGGCTTGTCGATACGCTCATACGTGTGCGCGCCGAAGTAGTCGCGCTGCGCCTGCAGAAGGTTGGCAGGCAGGCGCGCATTGCAGTAGCCATCAAAGTAGGTCAACGAGGTGGCCATCGCCGGCACCCAAATGCCGTTGAGCACGGCAGCGGAAATGACGCGCCGCCACGCTTCCTGAGACTTTTCTATCGTCTCTTTGAAGAAGGGATCGAGCAGCAGGTTGGCGAGCTGGGGATTCCGCTCGAACGCTTCCTTGATCCTGCCCAGGAAAACCGAGCGGATGATGCAGCCACCACGCCACAGCAGCGCAATGCCGCCGTAGTTCAGATTCCATTTGAATTCTGCCGCCGCCGCCTTCAACAGCACATACCCTTGAGTGTAAGAGACAATCTTCGCCGCGTAGAGCGCCTTTTCGAGATCGTTCAGGAGCTGCTGTTTATCGCCGGTAAACTTCGGCGCCGGACCGCGCAGTACCTGCGCGGCGGCGACCCGCTCTTCTTTCGCGGCCGAAAGGCAACGGGCAAAAACTGCTTCGCTGATCAACGTCAAGGGGATGCCGAGATCCAAAGATACCACGCTCGTCCATTTGCCCGTGCCCTTTTGACCCGCCGTATCCAGGATTTTATCGACGAGCGGCGCGCCATCTTCATCCTTGAAGGCGAGAATGTCCCCCGTGATTTCGATCAGATAGCTGTTGAGATTTCCCTGATTCCATTTCCCGAAGACTTCGTGCATTTCCGGAGCGGACATGCCCAGCAGATCCTTCATGATCTGGTAGGCTTCGCAGATCAGCTGCATGTCGCCATACTCGATCCCGTTGTGCACCATCTTCACAAAATGCCCGGCGCCATCGCTGCCAACCCAGTCGCAGCAGGGCGTGCCATCCTCGACCTTCGCGGCAATTGCCTGGAAAATCGGCTTTACATGCGGCCAGGCCGCGGGCAACCCTCCCGGCATGATCGACGGTCCTCGCAACGCTCCCTCTTCCCCGCCCGAAACACCTGTGCCGATGAATTGCAGCCCCTTGGATTCGAGGTATTTGGTTCTGCGAATCGTGTCCGGAAAGTGCGAGTTGCCGCCATCAATAACGATGTCCCCCTGGCTGAGGTGAGGAATGATCTGCTCAATGAAATCATCCACCGGCTTCCCCGCTTTCACCATCATCATCACCTTGCGCGGCGTCTTCAGTGAGCCCACAAGTTCTGCGATGGAATGGGTCCCAACGATCTTTTTTCCCTGCGCTCGTCCCTGAATGAAGTTATCCACCTTGTCGAGCGTGCGGTTGTAGACTGCGACGGTAAAACCCCGGCTTGCCATATTCAGCACGAGATTCTCCCCCATCACGGCGAGTCCGACTAACCCGATGTCCGCTTTCTGTTCAACCATGGTTATGTCCTTTCACTTTTCTGTTTTCCTGAGGCGGTAGAGCATCTCTCCCGCGCGCGGCACCACCAGGATCCCTTCGTTTTCGCGCCCCTGCCACTCTTCGATCCTGATCCCCGCAGGATCCATGTAACCCAGATTGATGCGTCGGCACCGCTCTTCGGGAATCCCCGTAGCCAGCGTCACCCGGATGCGCGAAGTCTCGATGCCTTTGGCCGAGTCGTATTTCCCCAACCCCTTGACGTGTGTCGAGTGGGCGAGAACGCCGCCTGGATAATGCGCAAAACGCGACCACTGGGCCAGGAAATAGTCGCGGCAGTGGTAACCCACTTCGTCGATGATTCTCCCATGCGTAAAGCTGACCTCGGTGATGTGCGGTGCATAGATAATGACTTCGCCGCCATCCGCGACGGCAGGCTCCAGCTTGTACATCCCTTTCGCCGCCGTCCACAGATCGTCATACATTTCAGGCATGATCGTTAGCACACCACGGAACGGCCGGTCGACATAAATGATGTGCGTCCGAGCAGAAAGATCCGCTGCCGCACGCCACGCATCCTGTGGCGTGCCAAAATAGAGCCCTGCCAGCCCTGCATGCGTGACGACCAGTGCGAGACAGGCCACGGGGCGATCGATCATGGAAGCCGCGCGATCGATGACGGCGCGCACCGGAGTATACCCCGCGCCGATCACGTGATAGTTGGTGATGATGGCGCCGAGCCAGTGCGTGAAATTAATAATCTCGGAGCCGGCAATCCCCGGGAAAAGGTACTTGTTGCCACCGGAGAAGCCGACGACCTCGTGGGGGAACACGGGCCCGCAAATCAGGATCTGATCGTAATCGAAGATCAGCCCGTTGAGTGAAACTACGACATCGCGCTCGAGCAGGCCCCCACTGAGTTCTCTGATTTCGGCTGCCGAAATGGTACCGAGGGTTGCGAAGGTATCCGGGTTTTCCCAATGGTGATTGAAGATTCGGCTGCGCCCTGCCTGTCCGTTGACCACTGGCCTCCCGATCAACCGGCCCAGCTGCGAATCGGACATCGGCTGATGTGTCCCAAGGGCGACGAGATAGTCGAGCGCAGCCACGCGTGGGCCGGCTTCGGCTTCCAGGGCATCCCACATCGTTGGCAACGGCATCGTTCGGGTGCCGTCCGGAATGATCACGAGCAGGCGCTTGCCGTCGAGTGCCAACGATCCCAGCCCCTTGCATATCACGCTGCGGACATCCGCAGGCGTGAGGTAACGGCCAACGGATCCCATCCCCAAGACGCCGGGATAAGTTCGATCTGCCACAGGCACTTCTGCCCCCGGATCAAGATTCATAGTGCACCTCTCCCTCCAAACAGCATACTCCCCGGCGATCCTTGAATGTCCCTGAAAAAACACCATCAAAGGTCATACCACTTGTAAAAACTTCAGTCAACTGTATATCGCGCCCCCACTCAATTCCGACCCAAACCAACCTATAGATCTGAACGACAAATATTCTCTAGATGTTTATGAAAACAATCTTTACTGGATTGAAACTCGACTCTTCGCATGTCCAACAGACATCCAATCCAACGTGAAGTGGTCAAACCAAAAGCACAGCCATGCAGTATGAATGCTCCAGCAAGGCCGGGAGCACCCACACACATGAAAGTCAGTGACCTCCGGCAAAGCCGGAGGCTTGAATTGGGAACCGCTCAAAGCGGTTATTGTGAGCCGCTCAAAGCGGCACGCTATTTAAACATCTCCATTTGATCCGCGCGTTCGTCTGCCTCTTCTTGCTTGCGGATGTAAGCTCGGATCGTCTCTTCGTCTCGGCCAACCGTTGAAACGTAGTAGCCGCGTGCCCAAAAGTGCTGCCCGACGAAGTTCTGCCGTCTCCCCATGTAGGTTCTCGCAATATGAATTGCGCTCTTTCCTTTGATGTATCCCACCACCTGCGAAACCGAGTATTTTGGCGGAATCGAAACCAACATGTGAACGTGATCCCCCATGAGATGGCCTTCCTCAACTTTGCCCTCCCGATGCTGGACCAGTTCCCTGAAAATCGCACCCAGTTCCTTGCGAAGCTGAACGTAGATCAGCTTCTTCCGGCGCTTGGGGATGAAGACAATATGGTATTTGCATTCCCATCTCGTATGTTTTAGGCTTTCCACATCGTTCATTTGAGTCTCCTTGCCGTGTGACTTTGAGCGGTTCACGGTCGGGAGACTCTGTTACTTACTCCCGGAATTGTCAAACTCTGTGAGTCCCCCGGCAGAGCCGGGGGTTTACCTCATTAAATTATTGGCCTTTTTAAGGCAGCCACGAATGGCACGAATGGGTGCGAAGCACCCCCCTTCCGGGCCAGCAGAAATTCGTACTATTCGTGTCATTCGTGGCTGCTTTTGAAGTTTGAAGCCAAGTTATTTTCTAAGCAGCCATGCCTGACCCCGGGCCGGATGTGGTATACCTTTCAGCCGCAAGCATCGCCTGTTGAAGAGGAGGATCCTGATGAAAATCCGCGCATTTCACGTTTGGATGCTGATCCTGCTCGGGACGGTTTTGGGGGCCAGCGCGTGCGTTGGTAAGATCGAGACAAGCCGCATTCAAATCAATATCATCCAGGACAAGACCGCAGCCACCTATGTCAACGGCTACCGCAAAACGGTGAGCGGACAGGTGCTGGCGTATCACTCTTCCCATCCTGACGCAGATGCGGCGCTGCTGGTGCGAGCCAACAAGGAAGTGTCCTCGATCTCATGGGAGACGGATGCTCTTCCCCCTGCGGGCGAGGGAGATAGTTATCAGCTGGTCTGGCTGGCAGGGCTCGAGCGCGCAGGCTGGCCGGGCAATGAGGTTCACACCTTTGATTTTTTCGTCAACGACCAACTCTGGTTCACCTTTAAAAACCTGAAGGACGACAACGCCAAAAAATGGAAGGTCACAGGCAAACAGGGCGCACAGCTTTCGTTTGAAGCGACGATGGTGGACAGGGCGGGAGACCTCTTCGGCTATATGTTCCTGAAGGTCCCCAGGAGTGAGGCCAAGCCCGGCTTGCCGTTGACGCTGCGTGTACAAGGCAGGGATGAAAACAGCCTCGACTGGTACATGGCGTTGCAATACTCGTTCCAATTCACTCCCAATTTGCGCGCCGAGCCCGCCCTCACGGCGCAGGGCAATCAGCTCCTGCGTTTGAGCTTCGATAATCTGCAGGAAGGCAGAGCGGTGGAGGTCAGCGCCGAAGGCATGGAGACGGTCAAGCAGGCTCTCAAGGTCGGAGCCAACATTGTGTATGTCTCCATCCCCGCAATCGAACTGGCTCATGAAATCCCGGTAGTAATCAGCATCAATGGCGAGTTGGCTCACAGAACGGCCTTGTGGCTGAAGCCGGTGAACCGACGTGAGCTTTACCTCCTCTCCTATTCCCATAACGACATCGGCTATACGGATATCCAGCCGAACATCGAAAAAAAACAATGGCAAAATCTCGACGAGGCCCTGCGCCTGATCAAGCTGACTCAAGCGTACCCCTGGGAAGCGCGCTACAAATGGAATATGGAGGTCATGTGGCCGCTCGAAGGCTACCTAGCGCAGGCTTCCGAACAGAAACGACAGGAAGTGATTCAAGCGGTGCGCGACGGCAGCCTCGGGCTGAATGCGCTCTATGCCAATGTGCTGACGGGGCTGGCGAATGCTCCCGAGATGACCCACTTCACCGATTACGCGCGCCGATTCTCCGAACAATATCGCGCGCCGATCACGACTGCGCTGGTCTCCGACATTCCCGGTTTCACCTGGGGCATCGTTCCGGCCTTGGCGCACAGCGGGGTGAAGTATTTTGCCAGCGCCCCGAACTCCGGGGATCGCATCGGCCACGTCCTCGAACAGTGGGGGGACAAGCCCTTCTACTGGACGTCGCAATCCGGCAAGGAGAAGGTGCTGATGTGGGTGGCGGGTGCAAGCTACGCGAGCTTTCACGAAGGGGACCTGAGCCGGCTCGGCGATGAAAAGCTATTGCGACTCATGAGGAAGCTGGATGACAGCGGCTATCCGTACGAGATCCTCCAACTCCCATACACGGTCGGCGGCGACAACGGGCCGCCCGATCCCAATCTTTCCGAATTCGTCAAGAAGTGGAACGAGCGCTATGCTTCGCCTCGGCTCATCATCGCGACCCACGCCCAGATGTTCGAGGAATTTGAGAAGCGCCACGGCGCGAGCCTGCCGACCCTGAAAGGCGACTTCACTCCCTACTGGGAGGACGGCGCGGCCTCCACCGCCGCCGAGACCGCGTTGAATCGCCATGCGGTCGACCGGCTTATCCAGGGCGAGGCCCTCTTCGCCATGCGCGCGCCTGCATCCTTTCCAGCGGAGAAATTCGAGGCGGCATGGAGAAACGTCGTCCTCTGGGATGAGCACACCTGGGGAGCGCATAACAGCATTTCTGAACCGGACCTGCCCGAAGTAAAGGAGCAGTGGCGGATCAAGCGCCAGTTTGCGCTCGATGCCGACGCCATGTCCCGGGCGCTGATGGACCGCTGGCGCCCGCCCGCCGGGCCGAGGAAAGCAGAAAACACCGTCGCGGTGTACAACACGAATTCCTGGCCGCGCACCGATCTCGTCCTGCTGACACGCCAGCAGAGTACCGCAGGGGACATGGTGGTGGATGAGAATGGGAACCGCGCTTCCATCCCAGCGCCTCTCGACCGGCGAGCTGGCGGTGCTGGTTGAAAACGTGCCTCCGTTTTCGGGCCAGGCAGCTGACCGTCAGGCCGGGAAAGGCGAACGATCGGGCAACCTGCAAAGTGTCCGGCGGGAACATTGGCAAATTCCTATCTCTGCTCTGTCGATCGATCCGAAGCGCGGTGCCGTGGAGAGCCTCACCTGGGGAGAGAAGAAAATCGAGCTGGTGGATCGAACCAAGGGACCGGGCCTCAATCAGTACCTTTATGTGCCGGGGAAGGACGCGCGCGATGCGCGTGAGCTGGCCGGCGTCAAGGTGCGGGTAAAGGAAAACGGCAATCTCGTGGCTTCCCTGCTCGTCGAGGCCAACGCGCCCGGATGCAGGAGGTATGCAGCAGAGTATCGTGTCGTGGATGGCATTGCCCGCGTGGACATCATCAACCGGATCGACAAAGCTAGCGGTGCGCGGAAAAGGAAGCGATCCACCTCGCCTTTCCCTTCCTGCTTCCCGGCGGGCAGCTGCGCTACGATGTGGCCGACGGCATCGTGCGCCCCGAGTCGGACCAGCTGGCCGGGCTCATGCAAGAATTTCTTCTCGATTCAGAGCTGGGTGGACGTTTCGAACAGCGAGCGTGGCGTCACCTGGGCTTCTGCCGACGCTCCCTTGATCGAGATCGGCGCGATCACCGCCGAGCAGCCTTGGGCGCAGACAACGCAATCTTCGCCATGTTCTATTCCTATGTGATGAACAACTACTGGCACACGAACTACAAGGCAGACCAGGAAGGGCCTGCAACCTTCCGCTTCTCGATTTTGCCTCATGCCGGTTTCAGATCCGAACAGGCAGTTCGGTTCGGCAGGGAATGCAGGGAACCACTGGTCGTCGTGCCCGATGATCAGGTTGCTCTACCGCCAGGTTCGTTGTTCCGTATCCGGCCTGCGGAAGTTCTGGTTTCCTCGCTCAAGCCGCTGCCCGGCGGCAATGCATGGCTGATCTGCCTGTACAATCCGACCGGCACCGATCAAATCGCTGCTCTGGATTGGAATCCGACTTCGGCAGTAACCATCAGCTCGAGTGCCAGCTCGGGACATGCCGGAGCCAAAATCAGCGGTGAAATAAAAATCGCCGCCTGGGACAGCGTGTATGTGCGCGTGGAAAAAGGCCCCGGCCGCCGACGCTAAGAGACGAACCCTGAGTGAGGGGTGGGCGGTTTGTCATCCACGATTCATCATTCGTTCCGGTCAGGCAAGCGACTGAGGACCGCTTGAACCGTGGTGCTCAGGCCGTTGCCGTGGAGGGCGCGCTCGATGAGACGGCTCTCCAGTTGAAGATCAAACAGGGCTTCACGGTCCGCAGGCGCAAGGTCGAACCAGGACGGTGGGGGCAGGATGCGGCCGGCTGCATTCCGCTCCCGGAATGCGGAGGAGGCCTTTTCGATCAGCAAATCTCTCACATCGTCGGTCATAACAAAATCTCCGCAAGGCGCACACCCCGCTTTTCCAGGCAAGCCCGCAGAAGCCGACGGGCCCGAACGATGTTCTGGAGGAAAGTGTTCCCCTTCATGCGCACACGCGCCGCAAGTTCTCGATCGGGCTGCAAGCCATCGCGCAGACGGGCAGACAGCGCAGCTCGGGGCCGTGATGGCAGGCGATTCAAGCAGTCCTCGATCGCGCGGCCTAGAGCTGGATCGGACCTATCAGGTTCGACTTGGCCTTCAGGAAGGTCATCCAATATGCCGAGATCGACGAAACGATCCTGACGGTAGCGGCGCAGCTCCTCGAGGGCTACGTTTCGTGCCACCCGGTGGGCAAACTTGAGTGCGCCATGGTCTCCTGCCAACGGCCGGCTCCGATCGAGTGCCAGAAGCCACATGCGCAAAAACGTCTCCTGAACCACGACTTCGACATCCACCGCGCGGGCGTAGCGCTGCAGGCTCCGGCGCAGCGGGAGTTCCACCATCCCCATCCACGCCGCAAACGCCTCCCGGTCTCCCAGGCGGGCGCGCCCAAACGCCAGGTCCGCGCGGTCATCCGTCATCAATGATTTCCCTTCCGATCTTTATCCAATCGCGAGGTGCAGATTGACGGTGCCGAATCCAAGGGTGTGCCAGCTGATCTGCACTTCCTGATGCTGCCAGCTGTAACGATCCTCGAGCTCCAGCACCATGCGGATCGTGAGTCCTGGTTGATGCGGCCCCTGCGGGCTGCTCTCCTCGCCCAGCACGATCGCATTGCGTACCGTTCCATCGCTGAAGCACACCTGTACAACGGCCCCATCGTACGGCAACATAAATCCGGCTGCGGGCACCTCAAATTCAAAGGTGAGTCTGGGGCCATCCAGCCATAAAACGCGCGCGCCGAAAATCTCCAGTTCGCCGCCTTCGCTGCCGCTTTCCGTGGGGCCAACCGATGGCCCACTCACATCCATTTGCTCTGCAAAATATTCATCCCTCTCTTCATCAACATCCGCGCGATCTTCCCCCTTCAACGGCATCAACTCTTCCATGAAAACGTGGCGGGCAGCCATGCGAGGAGCTCCCCCAGCAAAGTCGTCATTATCCCGGAGCGGCTGATCGACGGCGCAGTCAACCCGGTCCCTTCCGCCGAAACCTCTGCAGGAAGTTCGACCGCCAGCCGTTCCCGCCGGCGCGGATCTCTCGGGTCGACCGTTGGGTCTTCGGAGATCGCAACCAGGCTGGTTTTCCGGCTGGCAATCCCGTGCCTCAACCCAAGGCGCTCGATGTCGGCTTCGAATGCGCCGGCCTCTCCGCCCTTGCCGGCAGCAGCCAGGCGCAGTTCTACGTCAGCGATCGCCTCGCGGCCGAAGAGCGCCCCGAGGGGAAGCGTAGTTGATCCTGGGGTCGTGATCGCTTCCGACCGCGCTCTTGGAATCTCGAGCTGTCGCACCCACGCTCCGGATGCGCCGGCATGTCTGCCGCGAATTTCCAGGGTTCCGCCGACCGGCGCAATCTCCGCGAAAAGCACGAGCGGGTGTCCCTCCAGGACATCCTGCGGTCGCGCCGGAGCCAGTGACACCAAAGCCGTTCCCTTCACTTCTACATCGGTCAGGACTGGCCGCACGGAAGCCTGCAGGAGACGCCCGGATGCAGCGCGCGCATCGTCATCATCTCCCACCAGAATTTCTACACCCCGCCCCGCGCGCGCAACGCCGCGGGTCAAGGTCCGGTTGGGAGCGGCGCCAATGCCCACCGCGTGGAGCCGTGCGCCGGGAACCAAACGGCGCATGACCTCGCCGATGACTTCGTGCTCGAAGCCGATGTAACCATCGGAGATCAGGATAACCTGACGCTGCGAATCGCGTCGCAGCGGGGCGAGCGCTGCCACCATGGCCTGGGTCATCTCGGTCGAGCCGTCCGCATCGATCCGGCTCAGCGCCTTCAGCGCCGCATCGACATTCTTCTCGCTCGCTTCCATCGGGCGCGGAACCACGTGTTGCACGGTGTTGGCAAAGGCCAGAATCTCGAACCGGTCCCCCGGGTCGAGGCTGCGGAGCAACTCTTCCGCCACGATCTTGGCGCGCTCGAGCGGCTTTCCCGACATCGAGCCGCTGGCATCGAGGAGGATGGTCAAGTCGCGGGCCATGCCCTTCTGCACAGCGGTAGGAGGCGTAAGCGTGAGGAGCGCGTAACGGCCGCTGTCACACGGCAGTCCTCCTCCTTCGACGAGGCGGACACCAACCTCCCTCTGCGTGGCAGACCAGCGCACCACAAGGTCGCGATCAAGTTTCATCTGGTCGCGCAGCACGACACGAACGCCGCCATTCACATCTTCCACGCCGATCTCCTGACCCGGCGCGTAAGGGTGGATCGCGTCTGCCAGGCCATCGGCCACCAGCAGGCTTGCCTCCAGTCGCACCGGCGTGCCTGCACCGGCGGCCCGGTCGACATCAAGTTTCCCGGCATCCGGCACCCGGCCCGATCCGCCCTGGTAGCGGACCCCGGCAACCGTCGGGAACCGGTATTCCCAGCGCGCTGCCTCCTTGCCCTCGGCCGGCAGGAACATCAAAGGCTGCAGCACCTCGATCTCTATCGCCACCGTTTCTCCCGGGGGCAGGCAACCGAGTTGTTGAGTGAAAGTATCGGCTCGATCCTGCTCGAGCAGCGCGGCCGTGCGCCCCTCGAACAGGGCTTTGCGATACTGCTCCTTGGCCTCCTCGCGCCGGCGCACTTCGCCCCGGACGACCCGCTGGCCCAGGCGAATGGCATAGCCGATCACGGCGCCGCTCGCGGGCAGCGGCAGGGTGTAAAGCACCTCCAGCGGCTCCTCATACGGATTGCCATAAGTCTGAGTCAGGGTTGTGGCCGCAATGCCCCCCTCGGCACGGCCTGTGATACACGCCGATTTCAAGGGGTAGTTGCGTCCATCCACGGAAACTAATCCCGCGGGACAGGCTGAATAGGTGCCGGTCATAACGCTCGTATTTGTCATATCCATCCTCCTGTTATCCGGATATGACTCGAAGGGTGCTTTTTGTGACAGTAAATCTAACTTAATTGCGCGCGCATTTGAAATAAACGAAAGTTCGCCGAAACATTTATATACGCCTATGGAATTGAACAAGGTCACGGAAGAAATTATCAGCTGCGTTTATAAGGTGGCAAACGTGCTGGGTGCGGGTTTCTTGGAAAAGGTTTATGAAAACGCCCTCGCCCATTAATTGCGGAAATGCGGCCTCATTGTGGAACAGAAAAGGCCGGTGCGCGTTCTCTATGACGGCGCCTGCGTCGGCGATTACTATGCCGACCTCCTGGTGCAGGGAGCCGTCATGGTCGAACTCAAAACCGCCGGAGAGCTCGACGAGATCCATATGGCGCAATGTCTGAACTACTTGAAGGCCACGGGGCTCAAAATCTGTTTGCTGATAAACTTCGGCACCCCGAAAGTCCAGATCAAGCGCCTGGTGCACCACCTTTAACCGCAGATGAACGCAGATAGAATGAAACCGCAGATGTGAGACGAGGCATTGCTGCGACCCTCTCCAGCGCAGCCTCCGGCCACGGTCATAGTTCGGGTGCCGTGCGCAAGAGCACTGGCAAATGCACATCGACGGAGTGCGCCCCGTCTGAGCTCTTGCGCACGGCACCCGAACCATGACCGTGCAACGCAAAGCGTTGGCGCTGGAGAGGGTCGCAGCAATGCCTCGTCCTGCCAGCTGTTCAATGGATCTGCGTTCATCTGCGTTCATCTGCGGTTGATAAGTCCTTTCTGCGTGCATCTGCGGTTGATCGGTTCCCGCATCTGCGTTAATCTGCGTGCATCTGCGGTGAATAAATCCGCGCGCATCCATGATTAATGGGAGGGAGCCATCCATGTATCTTATTCGAGGTGTTTTTCTTGTGCTGATCATCATGACATGCATGTCATCGGCTGCGGATAATCAAAACGCGGCCCTCGACAAAACGAATCCGTTTTTCTCGCCGTACACGACACCGCTTAACACGCCACCGTTCAATCTGATCAAGAATGAGCATTTCGTTCCGGCCATCAAGGAAGGCATCCGGCAGCATCAGGCGGAGATCGATGCCATCGTCAACAACCCGGCTGCTCCCACATTTGCCAACACCCTGGCAGCCTTCGATGCCAGCGGGCAGCTCCTTGCCGAGGTAAACTCGGTTTTCGGCGCGTTACAGGGCGCCGACACCACACCTGCCATTCAAGCCATTGCCAAGGAATTAGCTCCGCTCACGGCCGCGCATACCGACAACATCCGCCTGAACGAAAAGCTCTTCTCCCGGGTGAAGGCGGTGTACGACCAACGCGCCAAGCTGAAACTTACACCCGAGGAACAGTTCCTGCTCGAAAACACCTACCGCGATTTCGTCCGCGGCGGTGCGCTTTTGAATGAAAAACATAAGGCTCGGCTCCGCGATCTGAACCAGCAGCTGGCAATGGCCTCCCTCAAGTTCGGCGATAACCTGCTGGCCGAAACCAATGATTTCAAGCTGGTCCTCGAGAACCGCGGTGACCTGGCCGGCCTGCCGCCGTCGGTTTCGGCCATGGCTGAAGAGACGGCAAAGCAGCTCAAGATGCCCGGCAAGTGGGTTTTTACCGTCCAGGTGCCGAGCATGATCCCGTTCCTGCAATATTCGACCAGGCGGGACCTGCGCGAAACACTCTACCGCGGCTATATCATGCGCGGCGACCGCAGCAATGAGCACGACAACAAGGACACCGTGCGCCAGATTATCAATCTGCGCACGGAGAAGGCGCAGTTGCTGGGCTACGCCAGCCACGCCGCCTTTGTCGAAGAAATCAACATGTCCAAGACCCCCAAAGCCGTCGATGACTTTCTCATGAGGTTGTGGGTCCCAGCGATCGCTCGCGCCAAGAGTGAAGTAGCCGACATGCAGGCGATCATCGACCGCGAAAGAGGCAAATTCAAACTCGCGCCATGGGACTGGTGGTATTACGCCGAAAAGGTACGCCAGCAAAAGTACGCGCTCGATGATGCGGCGCTGCGCCCCTACTTCAAACTCGAAAATGTCCGCCAGGGAATCTTCACGTTGTGCGAGAAACTCTATGGGCTGAAGTTCAGCGAGCGGCGCGATATCCCGGTCTACAATCCTGAAGTCCAGGTGTTCGAGGTACGTGAGGCGAGCGGAAGCTATGTGGGAGTCGTATATCTGGATTTTCATCCCCGGCCCGGCAAGCGCGGCGGCGCCTGGTCAGGTTCATTCCGGCGCCAGTATTACGATAAGGGAAAGCGGATTGCGCCCCTCGCCACGATTACCTGCAATTTCACGCGCGCTACGGCCGACGCCCCCTCCCTCCTCAGCATTGACGAGGCGAAGACTTTCGCTCATGAATTCGGGCACACGCTGGCGACGCTGCTCTCGAACGGCACCTTCCGCAGCCGCTCGACGCCGCGGGATGGGGTCGAACTCCCCTCACAGATCATGGAAAACTGGATGCTGGAGCCCGAATTGCTCAACATCTATGCCAGGCATTACCAGACCGGCGCCGTCATTCCGGCCGATCTCGTCAAGAAGCTCGAGAACAGCAGCCTGTTCAACCAGGGTTTCGAAACCGTCGAATACCTGGCAGCTTCAATTCTCGACATGAAGTGGCATGAGATCACGGCACCTCAACCCACCTTGGACGTCAACAAGTTCGAAACCCAGGCAATGACCGGCATCGGCCTGATCCCGGAGATCACACCCCGTTATCGGACCACCTACTTTAACCACATCTTCAACAGTGGCTATTCGGCCGGTTACTACGTTTACATCTGGGCCGCACAGCTCGATGCCGATGCCTTCGAGGCCTTCAAGGAAAAGGGCCTGTTTGATAAGGCAACAGCCCAGTCATTCAGGAAAAACGTGCTCGAGAAATACGGCGCCCTCGACCTCATGACCGAGTACAAGGCGTTCCGCGGCGCCGAGCCGAAGATTGAGCCGCTGCTGAAACGGCGCGGTCTGTTAGAGGTTAAGAAGTAGCAGGAAAGCTCTAGCCACGAAGGCCACAAAGTCCTTCGGCTTCGTGTTCTTCGTGGCTGTTTTTAGCTCTTACTATCTGAATCACAGCGTAAACTTCATAAGGCTGGTGGGGATGCACGTTTGGAGTTATAGTAGGCGCCAAATACGGAGGGGTCGATATGCTGATCGCTTCGCAACTTCGCCCAGGAATGGTCATTCGTTTCGAAGGCAATAATTTAAAGATCATCAGCTGCGAGCATCATCCGGGCCAGGGGAAAATGGGTGGCGTGGTTCACGCGCGGCTCAAGAATCTTTCGACAGGCTCTTTCTGGGAGCACAGCTTCCGTTCCGAACTTAAACTCGAGCTCGTCCCGGTGGAGAAACGATCCATGGAGTTTCTATATGCGGATGCCGAGCGCAGTTATTTCATGGATCCGATCAGTTTCGATCAGATCGGGATCGACAGCGCCATTATCGGGCCTGGCAGCCGCTTCCTGCAGGCGGGCATGCAGCTGCCGGTGGAGTTTGTCGAGGGACAGCCCATCAGCATCATTTTTCCTGACATCACCGAAATGCGGGTAGCAGATACCGCGCCGGCTATGCATCAGCAGCAGGACAACACCTGGAAAAAAGCGCGCCTGGAAAACGGCGTCGAACTCCTGGTTCCGCACTTCATCAAGAACGGCGATATGATCCGGATCGAGATCGAAACATTGCGCTACGTGGACCGCGCCAAAACGGCGAAGTGAGCGCCGCGGCCGGATGCCTGACGGTTCGTGATCACTTCTTCTTCTTGCCGAGCAGGTTCTTCAATATACCGCCGACCGTGTTTTCCGCCGCATTCCCCTCCTTTGCGGGAACCGAACCCAGGAGGCTTCCTGCAGCGCCTTTAACATCGGGGACAAACTTGGGATCTTCGGTGGTGCCGCGGATGAAAAATGGCACCCTGAGAGTGTCGCTCCCTGCAAGCCGAGCTAATCCACCTGCGATTCCCTGGGAGGCATTCAGTTTAGCCACCATTTTGAAATCCAGAGATCGGTTTGCACCTACGATGCCGTCGCCGGTTAACCGGCCCAGAGTCGGGGCAATCAATGTGAATCCGCTCAGTTTGATCTCCGTCGGGGTCAGCCGCACTTCGGAAGCCAGTTTTTCGATGTCTGTGCTGGAGCCGGTTTTGATCCCGACCAGCGAGGCTACGGTTGCCATCTGCGCGCCCAGATCGTATCCCGTCAAGCGTGTTCCGGAGAGATCCAACGTTCCCGTGGTCACCATGTTTTCGATCGGGCCTTCCGTGTCCATATTCATACTCAGAGTTCCTCCCTGGAGGGAAGATCCTCGAGGCAGAACGACTCCTGCTGCCGGCAGTAATGCCTCCAGATCCTGCACCGGCATGCCTTCGCCGCGGAGTCTCATTTTCAAGACCGGGACATCCCCGCGCAAATCGTAGTGCCCATCGAGATGCGCAACAGCTTTGTTGAAGGTCACCTTGGTGTCTTCAAGGATTCCAGACTGATTCTTCAAATCGTGGCGGAGCGCGTAATCCAGCGCTACGGGCCGGCCGGCAGGAGAGCCGGTTTTGACAAGTTGCAGCCTGTCTACACCAGCGTGCCCTTTGGTCCGCACCTGGCGACCGTCGGAAGCAAAGCTGCAATCAAAATCCAGGAGACCGCCGAGTCCTGAAGAAGAGCCGACAAATCCCGAACCGACGAGATCGAAATGGGTCAAAGTGAAGGAGGCTTCCAGGGGGGTCAATGACAGGTCGGCGCTGTTCATGGGACCCGCTTTGCCATCGAGTTTCGCACTGCCGCCGCCGGGCAACGCCGCAGCCAGAGCAAAAGGGAAGATCGAGGTGAAGGAGAGGTTGTGCGCCGTGATGTTGACCTTCTCAAACAGGTAGGGCTTGAGGCGTCGATCTCCGCGAACGATTGTGACCCGGCCGTTCGTGATATTTAAGGAGTCGATCGATACGTTCATGCCGGAAGTCTGCATTCCCGTTCCAGCGTGATTCTCGGTCGGTGCTGCGCCTGAACCTGCGCCCAGATTGGCGAAATTCCACTCGCCGGACGGGGTGCGCACGAGGGTGACCTCCGGATTCACCAGCGATATTGAAGTGACATTCACCACCCTGGAAAAAATCAACGGTTTCATCTCGACGCCCACGTGCAATGACCGCGCACGCACAAAGGGCGCGGGGCTGAACGTCGGGTTGTCGGCGATCGCAATGTCATCCGCGTCGATACTGCCGGACAAGAGAGAAATCTTCAGGTTGCCAACCTTAACGGCGCGGCCGAGAGCGCCCGAGAGTTTGGATTCGAGCACGGGTCGGAATTGGTTTGCATCGATGACGAAGGGCAAGGCAATGACGACAACCACAATCAGCACAACTGCGATCCCCACGATTTTCAGGATGGCGTTTCTTTTTTTTCGATTTTCGCCCATGTTCCACCTCCCGTTGAAAGCAGAACTTCTGTTGCTAAAGTATGGGCTATAATGGAGTCTTTAGGAAAGAGTATTCAAACCGATCACCGCAAATGTGAAGGTCACAAAAACCTCCAATCGGCTCGTTCGCTTCATGTGCGGCCGTCGAGGCTCTCGCAGTTTCTTCTTTGAGGTAAATGCATGGTCTCCAAGAGCTCCGATCTGCTCGGCTGGCGCAGTGATTTCCCTATTCTCGAGAAAACAGTCTATCTCATCAGCAACTCGCTTGGGGCCATGCCGCGCGGCGTGAGTGACGCGCTCCAGGAGTACGCCGGCACATGGGCGACGAGGGGCGTGCGCGCCTGGGGTGAATCCTGGTGGGAGATGCCGGTGAAGCTAGGCGACCTGCTCTGCCCGATCCTGAGGTGCGGTCCCGGCGAGGTCTCCTTCCATCAGAATGTCACCCTCGCGGAAGCCATCGTGCTGTCATGCTTCGACTTCAGCGGTTCCCGGCGCAAAATTGTGTACACGAACATGGAGTTTCCATCGGTGATGTACCTTTATCAGGCCCAAAAGGCTCGCGGGGCGGAGATCTGTGTTGTGGATTCGGCGGATGGGATCACCGTGGAGCTGGACCGATTGCTGGCAGCAATCGACGAACGGACCTTGCTGGTCCCGATCAGCCACGTACTGTTCAAGAGCGCCTATATCATGGACGCGAAGGCGATCATTCGGAAAGCGCACGAGGTCGGGGCGACAGTCATCCTGGATGTTTATCAATCTGCGGGAATCATACCCATTGACGTGAAGGAGCTGGAGGTCGATTTCGTGATCGGCGGCTGCCTGAAATGGTTGTGCGGCGGGCCGGGAGCCGCTTTCCTCTATGTGCGTCCCGATCTGCTTCCCCGCTTCGAGCCGACGTTGACTGGGTGGATGGCCCATCCGAACTCGTTCGCCTTCGAAACCGGCGATATGCGGTATCGGGAAGATGCCTTCCGTTTTCTCAACGGCACGCCGCACATTCCGTGCCTCTACGCGGCGCGACCCGGCCTGGAAATCCTGGGAGAGATCGGCATAAAACGAATCCGCAAAAACTCAATGCGCCAGGTTGCCTGCCTGATTGAGCTGGCACGGGAGCAAGGATTCCCGCTCACCATCCCGGAACGGGCGGAAGAGCGGGGAGGAACGGTCGCGATCAACACGCCGCACGCCTACGAAGTCTCGCGCGAGCTCCTGCGGAGGGATTTCATCATCGACTATCGGCCGGGCGCCGGCATCCGCGTGTCGCCCCATTTCTACACCACCGACGACGAGCTGGCAGCGGTGATTCGAGAAATGCGGCAAATCCTCGACACGCGCGCTTACGAGAAACACATCGGCAAACGTAGTTTTGTCACCTGAGTTTTTCACATGATTTATCATTATTTTCCTTAGGGCTGGATTCGGCCTGATTGCGTTTATCTTGACCTGATAGGTCCGGCGTTTGCATCTATCCTTTGCGTGAGATTATCTAAGATAGGTGAGATCGACCGGCGTTGACTGAGGCATGCGCTATGGCACAAAAGACAGGGGAACGAAAGATCGCAACCGCGGAACACGCTCGTAGATTCCTTCTGGTTCTGTGCCTGATTCTGCTGGTGTTCACTCTCGCATCAACAGTTTTCGACTTCCGGGAAATCGACGAGCAGTACAGCCAGCTTGCGACCGAGGTCGGCCGTTCTTTTTATCAGGCAATCAACGTCATGCGGCAGTGGAATTTTGACCAGGGCGGAATCTATGTCAGGTTGACCGATCGTACACTTCCTAATCCATATCTGATCGACCCCCTGCGGGAAGTGGTTACGACCGAGGGATTAAAGTTGACCATGATCAACCATGCCCAGATGACACGGCTGCTTTCCGAATTGCTCACGCGCCAGAACGGCATCCATTTGCATATCATGAGCCTGACTCCTGTCCGTCCCGAGAACAAACCGGACGCCTGGGAGCAGCACGCGCTGATCCATTTTGAGCAGGGAAGCAACGAGGAGCACGTCATTGCACCCGAGGCAGGCACCAGT
The DNA here is from genome assembly GCA_963739235.1 of Terriglobia bacterium. Taxonomy (GTDB): domain Bacteria; phylum Acidobacteriota; class UBA6911; order UBA6911; family UBA6911; genus JAFNAG01. The sequence continues at coordinate 54,685 of CAVTZY010000030.1, forward strand.
GTTTTTCGCTACATCGCCCCCTTGCGAACAAATGATGCCTGCCTGCCTTGTCATAGCAGACCGGAAGAAATAACCCATCAGGTTCGCGGCGGAATAAGCGTTACTTTTGCTTACGCCCCATTTGAGCGCGCCATCGCAGGGGAGCGAAGACGGATCTTGATTTTACACGGCATGTTTCTCGGCCTTGGGCTTGGAGTGATCGTGCTGGTGGGGACAAGGCTGATCCATAGCATCGGAGCTCTCCAGGCTTCTCTGCTGACCATCAAGCGGCTCGAGGGATTCCTGCCCATATGCGCAAAGTGCAAGAAAATCCGGACGCCCGGGGGCGGCCATCACAAGCAGGATTCATGGGTTGCCATCGAAAGTTATATCGAAGAACGTACCGATGCGGAATTCACCCACGGTCTCTGCCCTCGGTGCAGCCGGGAGCTTTATCCGGAAGTTTTCGCGGATCGTGAGACCGGTTCTCAATAGATTCCTGATGGAACGCAAGACGGAATTCACGGAGGCTCTGGTTTCAAGGCCAAGGCACTTCGATGATCAAGATCCGGTTCGGTATCTTTGACGGGTCGACGTTGCGCTGAACCAGCTTTTTCCGGCCTTGCGCAGTAAAGTAGGTCACCTCGACATCGACTCGCTTCACGTCTCCCAGTCCGAAATGAACCGGCGCCTGACTTTGCGATGTGTATCCGCTGCCACTATCCATGATCCGGCCGCCAACTACCAGGCGCGTTCCCGCGGCATACAGCCGAACCTCCGAACCCGCACGTGTGCAGCGGCCCTTGCGATCGAGAACCAGCACTTGCAGCGAACGGCGCGCCGTTTCCGCCGGCAGCAGATTGCAGAATAGTGCATTTCTCCCATCCGGATTATTGTTGGCGACCGCGAGGTCGATGGCGCCGTCCCGATTGTAGTCCACCCATTGCAGGCCGTGCGTGGCGCCATGCTTTCGGAACAGGTCGGGGGTGACATCCACGAAATGATCTCCTTCATTGTGATACAGGTAGTCTTTTTCATTTACCGCCTTGTCAATGTAGGAGGATACATAGAGGTCGGGGCGCCCGTCGTTGTCAAAGTCGCCCCAAGCAGACGGCGTGGCCCGCTCGCCGCCCATTACGCCCATGCGCGCGGCAACGTCGATGAACTTCCCGTGGCCGTCGTTCTTATATAGGAAATTGCGTCCGTAGCCTGCCACAAACAGGTCGAAATAGCCGTCATTGTCGAAATCGATCACGCTTGGCCCATTGCTGCCTATCCGGCCGGGGTCGGTTCCCTCCATTCCCAGCTCGGCGGCGACATCGGTAAACCGGGAGCCGTCGTTGCGCCAGAGGCCGTTCTTATCCCCATCCTGATTGGCGACAAACAGGTCCAGGCGGCCGTCCTGATTGTAGTCGAACCAGACCGCTCCGACCGTCCTGCGCGCGTCATCGACGCCCATTCCCCCGGCCACATTGCGGAAGCGGCCGCCCTCGTTGTGGAAAAGCATGTTGGGTCCATCTCTGAAGGCAAGAAAGAGATCGACCTTGCCATCGTTGTCATAGTCGACCCAGACGATCTGGCGGGTCTCAAAACCGGACACGTCGACCCCCATTGCGCGGCCGACCTCGGTAAAATGCCTGCCGTTGCCCTCATTGCGATACAGCTTGTTGGTCGCTCCCGAGCGTTTTGAGAAACCGACATAGAGGTCCAGTTTGCCGTCGCCGTCAAAATCCCCCCAGGCGGCGCCGCGTGTGTCGATGGTGTCGGCGATGCCGGCCTCCGCAGCGATTTCCCTGAAGGTCCCATTGTCATTGCGGTACAGCTTGTTCGGCGAGTTTCCCTTCATGCCGACGAACAGATCCAGATCGCCATTGTTGTCGAAGTCGGCCCAGCAATTCGGCTGGCCGCCGGAAACCCCGAACAGATCCGATTGAACCGCTTCGAAGCGCGGCGCGCCATTTCCTCCCGGCGAGGGTTGGCCCTTTTGTTGGATCTGCGCCGCAAAAACGAAAAGGCAGGAAACTGCCAGACAGGCCACAATGCCTGCCCAGATGCCAGTATGACGAGTCATGCGAAGCCCCCTTGCGTGGAAGTTGTGATGCCTGCCGCGCGCTTGATGCGCATCGGCTGCTAAACAGACAGCTCGATGGTACCCTTAGCCGATCCGGCTCGCGAGGAAGCAAACCACCAAATCCATAGAAGCATTTTCGTGTTTTTCGTGGCTGCCTTTGAAAATCGCTTGATTTCAGAGTCCTGGCCCCTGTTGGATTGGGGATGGTCAGCGCTTGTCCATGACTTCGATGCGCGCTTCGCTTGGGCCGCGTTCTTTTTGCATCCGGGCGGAGACGGCTTCAGCCTGCTTCATGGCCCGGAGGAGATTTCCTCCGAGAATCTTGCCGAGATCCGTGTCGCTATAGCCGCGCCGCATCAATTCAGCTGTCAGCGCAGGATAACAGGACACATCTTCAAGGCCCACCGGGGTGCTGGTGATGCCGTCGAAGTCGGACCCGATGCCCACATGATCAATTCCGGCAATCTTGCGCACATGTTCGATGTGGTCGGCCACCTGCCCGATCGTGGCCCGCGGTGCCGGATTCTCCGGGTCCCAGTGAGCCATACCTTCTTGCACAGATTTGTCGCTGCTGCCCGACAGCCCTGCCAGGCGCTTGGTTTCCTGGTCGCGCCGCTGTTCGTACTGCAGGACAGCCGTGGATGTAAATCCCTGGACGAAGCTCACCATCACGATGCCGCCATTTTGGGGCAGGCGTTTGAGCACTTCATCGGGCACATTCCGAGGGTGGTCGCAGAGAGCGCGGGCCGAAGAGTGGCTGAAAATCACGGGAGCGCGGCTCACATCCAGGGCGGCATTCATTGCCTCCGGAGAAACATGGGAGAGGTCGACCAGCATCCCGAGCCAGTTCATCTCGCGGACGACTTCCTTCCCGAACTCCGAAAGGCCGTTTACCTTGGGAGTGTCGGTAGCCGAATCCGCCCAGGCAAGGTTCGCCGAATGAGTCAGGGTCATGTAGCGAGCCCCGAGCCGGTAGAACATGCGCAGCGCGGCGAGGGAGTTGTCGATCGCATGCCCCCCTTCGATCCCGATCAGCGATGCGATTCTGCCTGCCGCGTGAATGCGCTCGACATCCTGCGCGGAGTAAGCCATCTCGAAGACCTCAGGGTAGCGCCGAGCCAGCCTGAAAACGGTATCGATCTCCTCCATCGTAGCTCGCACGGCCTCTTTGCCCTGCATGTCGACGGGAACATATACGGACCAGAACTGGCCGCCCACGCCGCCCGCGCGCAAGCGCGGAATGTCGGTCATAAGCTGAGACTGGGGCTTGTTGAGATCGATCTTGGACAGGTCGCGCCCGAACTTTTCGCGCAGCGCCCATGGCAGATCGTTATGCCCGTCGATGAGCGGCAATCGTTTGTGCAGCGCGCGCGCCCGTTCGATGGGATTCGATTGGATCGGCGATTGAGAATTGGATGCGTTTTCGTTTACAGTCATCACAAGTAGCAGTAGAGCCACTCCGGTTGGAAATCTGCGAAACATGAAATCCCCCAAGTATTAAGAGGATAGCAGCTCAGAGCTGGATTCTGAAGGTGAGAATTAGTGAAGGGGTCAGGTCTGGAAAATTTACCTTTTGCCGTGCCTTGCTGCGGATCTGGGAGATGAGTATTATGTCCCCTGATCTTTCGCGTTCGGTCTGCTCAGGCAGGCTGGCGGGATTTTAAACTGAGCTTTTGACGGATATCTTGCTGGCGGCGACGGATCTCCTCTGTCTGATTGCGCCAGAATTCCAGCTCTTGCAGGTGACTCATGCCGGCAATCTGTTGTCGCACCTGCTCGGCGCCACGCCTTTTCATCTCCACGCAATCAAATGTCTTGACCTTCATAGTCTATCACCTCCCGAGGCGAAAAAATCCCTATCGCGTGGTAGCTGTGCAAGGCGTTAACCGCATTATAGAGGGGGATCTTGCGGAAATGAACGATATGCTTGAAATTCCAACTGACGATGGCAAAGCATTCCGACACAGTCGCCAGGGCCACGTGCAGTGCGTCATCGGCCGATGCAGGCGGCAGGATCCCCGCATCAATATATGCTTGACGCAGCACCAGCGCTTCATCTGCCGGCTCGACAATTTCCGCATAAGCCAACATCTCCTCAAAAAGCTCACGGGCATTGTGAGGGGCTGGATCGATCTCGGCCTGCACGATGGCCGACACGATAAGCAAGAACCGCCCTCGGCGGACTTGATCGAAAAACAACCGGCTCGATTCGGCAAATTCCTCGTCGAATGGCCCGCCGAAAACAGAAGTGTCCGCGCAAAGCCTGATGGTTTTCTGTTTTATGGCTCATTAATCCCAGTATGCCGCTGCCCTGACTGAAGTCAGGCGAACAGCCATCGTTGTCGCTATCCGGACCTGGGATCCCCATGCCCTGGATCGGACGGCGGCAGGCTCAGCCAGCGAATGCCAACGCAATATCATTATTCTACCATACCAATATCGTGGAGGCCGTCGGTCTCCGACCGTCGGGTGCAATCAGAAGTGCGATTCAATCCTTATCCCAACAGGTTATCCCAAAAGGTTCAGTCAAAAATGCCGTAATTTCGGTGACAGGCGCGAGAACCTCGGAAGCGGAGTCCCTCCTCCTGAAGAAAAATCCTAACACCTGGAGAAGAATAACGCTTCTCAGCTACAGCGCTAGAGGTGTGGATTTAAAGATTGGCCTACGGAATCACTTTGCGGGAATCTCAGTAGAAGGATCCGGCGCGGGACCGTCTCCAACAGTTCGGCATCGGCTTTCAGGAGCAATTTCGTTGAACGCGGGCGAGTAAACGGATATCCCGGACAATAATCGCCCGAGCTGGGCGGGGAGCGATCCCGAACAAAGGTTGCATAGGACGCGGATTCGCATTTGCAGGGTCACGATGTCCGCAAGTCTTGGTGCAGTATGCTATCGATCGAACAGTTGTTTGGCAAAATCCCGCCAATCCATGCTTAGATGGGCTGCAATATCTTTCAGGATTGACTGCAAGGTACCTACGCGCAGCGGCTTATGACGGGGAATCGTGACGTGATGCTCACCATTCATGTCGGTCATGAGCCGAATATGGCTTCCGGTCTGCCTTGTCGATTGGTATCCGAATTGTTGTAACAACAGGATGAGATCCTCAGCACCGATGTCGCGGGGAATCCTCATCGTGCCAGTACCTCTTCATGAACATAATGCAACCGGATCAACGGAGGCATCTCTGCGGGCTCAAAGTGGCAGGTGACTGCATCACGGATAGCCTCGCGTAACTCGTCCCACGTGTCTGCTTCCGTGAAGATTGAATGTCCCAGGGCCTTTGCGGTGAACCCGCCTTCGGGAGCTTCCTCAATCAGAAAAATGACTTCGCTCGCCATCAATCATGCCTCCTGCATTCTCGTTGGCTAGATTGTACGATTCCGCGGGGGCACAAGCAATTCAGGAATGGTTTGTCTACCTTTAACTCACAGAGAAGAAACCGTGATCGAGATCCCTATACCTCTCGGGGCGGATGCGGCCGCAACCTTGGTAAGACGCCCGATCAACGCAGTCATGGGAATCACGGGGAGAGGGAACGGGGCGCGACGTCGCGCCCCGTTCCCTCTCCCCGCGGCCGGCGCCCTGGTCGCAGGCACACTTCTCCCTTTGAGGCGGCGCCGCTCTTTCCGGCGGAAGAGCATAGCGCCTCCAGCCAGTTACGCGGGGTCGGCCTGCTCCCAGCCGGCAATGTCGGGATCGTAATGGTTGGATCTGTCCGGCGGGGGTGGCGGCGGGCGTTCGGGGCGGTCCCACAGCTTCAGGTGGCGCAGAAAACAAAGCACTTTCAGATATGAGATCGTGCCGGCATCCGGTTGGAAACCGAACGCAACCTATGAGGTTACAGGCTATCCTACTCATTATGTGATTGATCAGAAGGGTCGCATTGTATGGCAAGCCACAGGAGGTAGTCCTGGGAACATGGAACATTTGAGAACCATTCTGCAACGATTACTGCAACAGCGTCACTGATTCTGTTGAAACAATAATTGGTTTGATTCTTCTACAATCTCCTACATTCCCTCAGACGGGAGAACAGTCATCTTATTTGCAGCCGTGAGCATTACTTCGTCGTCAAAAGTTTGCTACCAAGTCGGTCGCTGCCGACGTCATAGATGACTACTCTAAGGCTTCGTAAATAAATAAGGGTATCAACTCATTTATTCTTGGCAAATTTCGGGCTGATTATATAGTTCCACTCGCCGTGGAACTTATCGGGTTGAAGATTGACGCGTTTCATTTCCTCATTACTTACTTTGCGGCCGGTTGGATATGTAGTTCGATCCAGTCTGCATGTCACTTTCAGTCCCTTTGCCGTGGTTGTGTTTGCAATGAGCTTGACTATAGTCTCGTAGTCACGCAACGGTTCTCCTCGCCAATTCGAGGAGATAAAGGAAAAGAGACGGTGTTCGACCTTGTTCCATTTGCTTGTGCCAGGTGGAAAATGACATACCGAAAGGGTAAGTCCGGTTGCATCCGCGAATTTCTGCAGCTCGAGTTTCCAGAGCCGCAACCGCCAGCCATTGCTTCCCCCTGCGTCGGCAGTGATCAGTATCGTTGTCGCACCCGGATAGAGTCGCTTTCCTTCATAGCGCCACCATCCACGAATGGAAGCCACGGCAAATTCCCCTGTGTCGTGATCCGTTCCCACATTGACAAAACCCCTGTTGCGGGCGATGTCGTAAATGCCATAGGGATAGGCACGCGGAACGTCAGGAGTAGGAAAGTCGTGACCGAGGACTTTCATTGGCTGTTTCGCTGAGAGCCACTGCCGGCCTGGATTATCGTAGTTGCCGATAAGTTCCTTCTTCTTGGTATCTACCGAAATAACGGGAAGCCCTCGCGTGAGGCATCTCTTCACCGCGGCGTTGATGTGGCGAAATTGGGCGTCGCGGTCCGGATGGTCCTGCCCTTCCTCGGTTTTGCGATTGCTCTGGAGACTGTAATCGAGATCGTGAAGGATCTGAGCGACCTTCATATGGCTGACCGGGTGGTTTTGTTGGCCCAGTTCACTTGCAATTGTACGCGTGCTTTTGCAGATCCATCGCAGGGGAGATTCCGGATCGCCCCGCGTTTGACAATCGATCATCTCTTCCAATGTTTCCACGAGTAGTGGGTCAGAAGCAGTGATCGGCTTGCGGCCGGCTCCCGGGCGTCGAATGCGCCCCGGCAACGGCGCGAAACCCTCCTCAATCTCATGAATCCCTTTGGAGATCGCCTTGCGCGACAATCCACACGCGCGGCGTACCAGACTAACTCCTCCATAGCCCAACGCTATCGCTTCGTTGGCCGCCATAATGCGCCTCGTCCGTTCGTCCAAAAGAGGCCATACCGACCGGAGTTTCTGAGTGACCTTTGTAAGAGTGTCCATGCTCAGAAAGCATATCAGATAAATCGCTCAGATGACACCCTTATTTATTTACGCCGCCTAAGCATCTGTTTTGGAGATTTCGCAGGAATTAGAGCGGAAAAGGGAATTCTGGACCGCATGATAAGCCGGTAGGCTTCCTCTTGCAGCTGTAAATTCATCGTCTGCCAGCTTTCTCCAAGATATGTCCCTTTGTCGTCTGCATAAAAAATCGCGATGCGAATCCTGCCCAAATGTTTGTTTTCGACGGTTTTGAATCCCACCTTTGCAGGATCGATCTGCAGATCGATCTTTATTTGCGATTGTCCTGTTCCGCTCGTTGTCTTTCCGGCAGTGACCTTAAACGGAAGTTCATCCGAATCGGTTTCTTTGGCAACAGCAGCTGCAATCCGATCACGAACGATGGGTTCCTCAATTTCCGGAGCTGGCAGAGTGTCACCAGCAAAATATCCTTCGCGGGACACCACCTTCATGCCGGGCCGGTTCACCCTCACTTCAATGTGGCGGTACTGCCCATCCAAAATTTCGCCCTCAGGGTAATAACCCAACTGGTAGCGGGTTTGGGCTGTGAGGCTGGCGCGCGTAAACATATCGCTAGTCTTTGCCATCTTCTCCTCGATCGCAGCTAACAAGCTTGCTCTCATTGCAACCGCTGCAGGAGAATTTGGAGAACAGATATCCGCGCCTGAGCTTGCATCCATCGTACCTCTAGGGGCCATTTCCGGCATTGCGCCTTGGCCCGAGAACGTTGGCATTCTCGGAGGTGGAGGCAGAGGGATCTGTGAAACGGGGGCATTGATCCTTGTCACCCTGAAGTGTCGAATCTCCTGGCGCCGGCCATTATCGAAGACTTGAAAATCATCCTTTCTCAAGTCAATTAGAGATTTGCCCTGTTCATCAGTGACGATCACATCCACGGCAATCAGTCGTACCGGGACGCGTATGGTCATTTGTGGACGAGGATTTGTATCTTGTCTTGCCCATAGGCTTCTCAAGGCAGTGGTGGCCAAACCAGATTGCAGACTTACAAAAGTTGAGATCAGAGCAAAAGCAACGTATTGTCGGAGTCTCATTTTCCTCCTCTGCCCGATTTCATGCCGGATCTCGTTTTGGCTACTGCTTAAAAGTGGAGGGCAATCCCACCGAGCACATAAACATGGTGCCGACCGGTTGCCCCATCCAGACCTTTGCCACCCACGAAGTCGCGCGTTTCAGCTCGGAGACTCCATAGACGGCTCAATCGAACATCTATGCCTCCACCAAAATCGTACACGCCGCGCAATGTCGGTCGGGCTCTCAACTGGTTCGGGGAGTTCACATCTAATTCGAAGCGACGAAAGGCACCGTACCCACCGCCCAGAACACCATAGAGTGAAACTCGAGATGCAACCGGGACCTTGAATCGTATCCCTGGCGTAAGGAAAAAAGTCAGGATGCGGCTCGGCTCTTTCAGGCCGCTCGCCGTGCTTTTGCCAGGGAACAGCCATGCGAAAGGGACCTCGACCTCGAGATTGCCGCCAGTGCAAAACCACACCTGATGACCAAAAGAGTGCTGAAACACGACACCGGTCGACGTGGACACCGTTACATCTGATCCTGATACAAACTGACGAATAGGAAAAACGAGCTGCATTGTGACACGCGGGTAAGGTGTTTTGCCTCGCTCGCTACTTCCGATATGGGGGTCTTATGTCAACTTCCGGGCAAGTCGATCCCGAAATCCAGTCGGAATCACGTCCCCGCGAGGATTGTAATCCCAAAAGGGCCGTTGGGATGCGGGATTTTTTGACAACTCTTTATAGGCCGAAACAGGCCCTCGCCGCAGGCAAGCCGTTCGACATGGAGCAGTGGGCGTTCCCGAACGACGAGGGTACGCCGATCTTCTACACGAACTTCCTGCGGCGGATCTGGTACAAGGTACAGGACGCCGCGAAGGTCCGCCGGCGGACCCCGCATGACCTCCGTCACTCGTGGGCCTCACATATGCTCGCGGCCGGAGCGGACCTGGCGTACGTGTCGTCGCAGCTGGGACACGCCAATCCAGCGACGACCCTTCGGATTTACGCGCACTGGGTGCCGGGGACACGGCGGGTTTCGACCGCGGTCCTCGACACAATACCGGCAAGCATGCCTGAGACGGATTCCCACCGCATCGGATCTTGATTCGAAACCCGTCCTGTGGCCTTGCTCACGTTCGAGGGCATGTATGCCGCACCCAGCAATTGAGATTGATGGACGCATTACAGGAGTAGTTTCCCTGAACGCCGTATCTGAGGATTTACTACGACTTTGTGCAACTGCTTAGCTATAAAATTCTTAACAAGCTGGATAGAGATTATAAATAGACTTATTGTGCAACTCAGATTAGCTGCCAACAGTAAGACTGAGCTGCGTGTAGCAAGCGCAGACAGCACCTCGCATGCAGAGGTGCCCGCGCGGGAAGCCATCGATAGGGGAAAAAGACCGCCGGGATGAAGTGATATCGCTAACCGGCGATACTGGTGAAGGAAATGTCAGGCTAAGGGCGCTCTTGATTCTCTTCTACGCTTATCTCTCACGTACACCCGGTTATCCCTCCGCTCGACCTCGAAAAGCCCGATGGCAGAAATCAAACCGCTCAGTTTTGAAAATCCGTAATTGCGCGGATCGAAATCGTTGGCTGTTTTATTCATGTAGCTGCCCACGGGGCTGAGCTGCGCCCACTCGGATTCCTCAGATTCGCAATTTGCCTCGATGGCATCACGGATCATCTTCATCAGCGCCGTGTCATGCCGCAACTCGGTGGCCGTCCTGGGTTTGGGTACTGTCGATTCTTCTGTGTCCACCCTTTTGCCGAAAACCTCCGTATAGATGAACCGGTCGCACGCTGAAACGAAGGCTCGGGGTGTTTTCCGTTCACCGAATCCGTAGGCGCGCAGGCCGGATTCCCTGATGCGCACCGCCAGCCGGGTGAAATCGCTGTCGCTTGATACCAGGCAGAATCCGTGAAAATGCCCGGTGTACAGGAGATCCATCGCGTCAATGATCATGGCGCTGTCGGTAGCGTTTTTCCCGCTGGTGTAACTGAACTGCTGAACCGGCTGAATTGAATACTCAAGCAGCGCGTCTTTCCAGGAAGAAAGCTGATTTGATGTCCAGTCGCCGTAGATTCTTTTGACGCTCGCGATGCCAAGTTTCGCGATCTCTGCCAACAGTCCTTCGATAATTGCGGGATTGGCATTGTCGGCATCGAAGAGGACAGCCAGGGAGTCGTTGCTGTTTTCGGGGAGGGTGGTCACGATCGGGGTGTCCTTCTTCTATAAAACGAATGTGCCGACCTGCGTCATTGCGATATCCTCATGTGCATGCTCACTGCTTTTTTTCAGCAGCACTCATTCTTTCTCTTATCGGATCATGTTTGATTGTCCATAAGTCGCGTTCGTGGAAACTTACCTAGCACGGCCTTCATTGTCTCTAAAAGGTTCTCGACACGGCATCGGCAAATGTTCGGCAAATGCAGGCTGTTTTGGAGAGGGATGGAAAAATCGGACAGCCGTAAACCGTTGATTCTAATGGAGCCAGCGCCCGGACTTGAACCGGGGACCTACTGATTACGAACTGCCTTCCGGCCCTTTAGAATCAATAAGATACGCGCTTCTAATATAAGTTTTCCGCATTTTTCCGCCGTTTTCCTCCTGAATCAGCAAACAAACCGGCAAGCAATCGGCAAGTGCGATCGCTTCATTCCCTGGCCTGGACTCCGGGCCCCGCGGAGTTCTATGCATACCATCAGGATGGCGAACGGGGCGAGAAGGGAGAAGTCCGATGGCTGCCGCTGACGTCACTCTCGAACGTACCCTGCCAAGCAGCGTCGAGTCGGAGCGTGCCGTCCTCGGGGCGATCATCCTGGACGACAAGGCGATCTTCCCGGCGACGGAGGTCCTGACGGTCGAGGATTTCTACCTGCAGGCACATCGCGAGATCTTCCGGGCGATGCTCGCGCTCATCGAGGAGGAATCCTCCATCGACCTTTTCACGCTCCGGGAGGAACTGCGGCGCCGAAACCAGGAAGAAACTGCCGGCGGTCCTGCCTACCTTGCTGCTTTGACGGAAGGTCTGCCGCGAGGAGTCAACGTCGGGCATTACGCGAAAACCGTCCGGGAGAAGGCCACGGCGAGGCAGCTGATCCAGCTCTCGAACGAGCTGATGTGCCGGTGCTATGAAGGGGAGGAACGTCCTGCCGAGATCCTGGAGAAAACCGAATCAAGGATCTTCCAGATTGCTTCGCGTGAGATCAAGGGAGGGTTTCAGCCCACCCGCGAACTCGCCGATGCCGCGTACAAGGAAATCGAAGAGGCGGCGAAGCATAAGAATCCGGTAAATGAATGATAGGTAATTGCTTTCGAGGCGCTGAGCAGTGGACTCGTGGGTTGGCGGGGTAGCTGCTGAATTCCCCCCGATTTCGGGGCGGATGCGGCCGCAACCTTGGTAAGACGCCCGATCAACGCAGTCATGGGAATCACGGGGAGAGGGAACGGGGCGCGACGTCGCGCCCCGTTCCCTCTCCCCGCGGCCGGCGCCCTGGTCGCAGGCACACTTCTACCTTTGAGGCGGCGCCGCTCTTTCCGGCGGAAGAGCATAGCGCCTCCAGCCAGTTACGCAGGGTCGGCCTGCTCCCAGCCGGCAATGTCGGGATCGTAATGGTTGGATCTGTCCGGCGGGGCTGGCGGCGGGCGTTCGGGGCGGTCCCACAGCTTCAGGTGGCGCAGGATTTTTTCGATTACCGCGTGGTCGCCGATCAGGCTGACGATCTCGAGCTTTCCGCAGCAGCGGGGGCAGACCAGCGGGGCCGCTTCGTACACTTTCTTGATCAGGCGCGCCCACGAGCTCCTGCGCCGGCCAGCGAACTCATCGGCGCAGCCGGAATCGTCATCGTTCTGCGCTTGCATCCGGGCGGGCTCACCTCCGGCGCCCGCGGCCGCGCGCACCCGGGCCCGGCGCACGTTGGAGAACGCGCCGCTGTACCGCACCAACTGCTGTCCGGCATCCGGAATATGCGCGCACAAGGCGGCCAGGAAATCGAGCGCCGGAAAGATGCGGGCCAGGGAGGCCTCGCCATCGCCGCAGCGACCGCGCTGCCGGCCGTAGTAGATAACCTGGCCGGTTTCCGGGCGATAGCGCAACCGCTCGAGAGCAATCGGCGGATGGACCATGTAGCCGGCCAGGCGCTGGCGCGCCTCATGGTCGTCAGGATCGATCCGCTCGCCCTGGAAGACGGAGAAGCCCGGATGCCTCCAGTTCCCCATGATCTCGACCAGATGCGGCGTGATCTTTTCCCGCCTGAGCAGCGCCTTGACGAGCTTGTGCCGGTTATGCTCAGCTCAGCATAATCGGCATTATGCGGAGTCCATGATTATGCAGAGTTGGCGGTCGTTTAAATCGATTCCTCCACGTGCCTAGAAGAAAGAGAGTGGTTCGTTTGAGCTAAAGGACTCCGCATAATATTGGCGTCCTCCTGATGTATGGTACTCCCAAAACTTTACCAAGGAGGATACCGTGATACATCGATATTTTGATGCACCCCACACCCTCAGACGCCTTCGTTCTGGAGTGACGGGGCCGTTTATTAGTGGTTTTGCGCTGACTCTCGAAGAAGCAGGATATTCGCGCCAGACCATCCGCTTCCATCTCCGTTTTGCTGGTCATTTAGGTCACTGGGCAACTGAGCGTTGTGTTTCTATTCATGAGTTTGATGAGGCGGCCTGCAAGACATTTCTCCGGCATCTTCAGCACTGCCAGTG
>CAVTZY010000031.1:0-79462 GCA_963739235.1 Terriglobia bacterium
CTTTGAAGCCTAACAAAGCGGCGTCATGCCGCCGCTTTGCGAGCCATCACACCTCCTCCCTAAAAGTCATCCTTCACATTGATCCGATCTGTCTTAAACCTATTCACCGACTTGACGAACGCCGGTCGCGCACTGCGCTCAAACCATGCGGCCGAGCACCAACGATACTCCGAAGCCTTGCGCGCAATCCCGTGATGAACAGGATTCTGATGCACATAATTCAGCCGGGCCAAGTACGACCGCTGGAATGTTATATGAGTATCCCAATACTGGTAGAACACCTTCCTTCCCACGGTCCCATCCTCAGCATTGAACTTCATGGCTATTGCTCCATGCAGCTTGCCCAGCATAAGCTCCAGGTTTTTCGGATTATCAGGCGAAAGCGCCACAAAGTGATAATGGTTGGACATCACCGCCCACGCCTGCAGTTGCCACTCAAACTCGGTCGCGCATCCAAATAGAAGGCTGAGAACCAGATCGAACCGGACAGGGGAGTTCAAGAAGTGGCGTTTCTCATAGGTTCCGGCGGTTACCATATAGGCGCCCTTTTCACCGAGACGGTGGGCGGGTGCATGAGGCCAATCCCAGGAAGTCAGGTTGGCGTTTAAAGGCGTATCGAAACCCGATACGCTAAAGGTGGTCATGGATTACCTCCACTGTTATCGTTTCTGTTGGCGGACGGATATTTCATGAAAAGTGCGGGGAGCAATGGAAAGCGGCGTCATGCCGCCGCACTCCAAGGCGCTTCGCGCAACGGCTGTGCTTTTCATGCGCTTGGGTGCACCCCCGGCGCATGAGAGACTGCGTTGATCTTTTGCTTTTCTTGCCTAATTGGCAAAGATGGATACGTGGGTGGTACAGAACACACCGGAGAGATCTGATATATTTACGGACATGATTCCGGTTGCATTGACGATTGCTGGGTCTGACCCATCGGGGGGCGCCGGGATTCAGGCCGACATCAAGACATTTCATCAGCTGGGCGTTTACGCCACCAGCGTCCTGACGTTGGTGACCGTGCAAAACACGCAGAGCGTCAAAGCCGTGGAGGTGTTGTCCGCAGAGCTGGTGGTCGCGCAGCTCGAGGCGGTGATTGAAGATATTCCTCCGCAGGCCGCAAAAACCGGAGCTCTTGGCGATGATCGCATCATCTCTGAAATCGCGCGCCGTGCCTCCGCTTTCACCTTTCCCCTCGTCGTAGATCCCGTCATGATCAGCAAGCACGGACTGCCTTTGATGACCGAGCGCGCGCGCGCAATCCTGGCGGCAGAGCTTCTCCCCCATGCATTTCTGGTCACTCCCAATCTGCATGAAGCCTCGGTGCTCGCGGGCATGCCGATAAGGGATATATCAGACATGGAAGAGGCCGCACGCCGCATCGTCAAGCTCGGTGCTGCAGCCGCTCTGGTGAAAGGAGGACACCTCGCGGGCGACGCTATTGATGTGCTCTTCTCGAAGGACGGGATGCAGCGTTTTTCATCCCCCCGCATCGAGACCCGGCACACCCATGGGACCGGGTGCACCTATTCCGCCGCAATCACCGCCGGACTTGCGCAGGGTCTGCCTTTGCCCCAAGCCATCGAAAGAGCCAAAAAGTTCATTTTCCTGGCAATCCAGTCGCACCCAGGTCTCGGTCACGGATGCGGCCCCGTCAACCATTTCATCGAAATTCGGTAGTATTGGCCTATTTCGAGCAGGGGAATGGGATTGAAGATTGACGATTTACGATTGACGATTAACGCATGAAGTGCCTTCCAATCCGCGTCAATCGTCAATCGTATATCGTCAATCCTTCAGTGCGACTGTCCCGAAATTCCCGGGTGAGATCTGGTATTCTTATGTATTTTATGGATCAAGGATAAATCAGGAGTTCATCATGGACGATGCCAACTATCCGCCGAAAGACCTCGCGCCTCATAAAGCGTATCAGAACCTGCGCTTCCTCAAGAGCAAGGATGCACGACTCATCAGGATCCTGAGCGAGTATCTCGAACCTGCCGCGCGACTAAAATGGCAGCAGGTGGAAGATACCATCGTGTTTTTTGGTTCTGCCCGCTCCGGCCCTCTCGAAGAATCGCAGGGTCGTCTGGACCTTCTTAAGAAACAGCTCGACTCGGGTAAGGATCCAGGCTCGTCTTTACGTGACGACATTTTCCGCGCCGAACAGCAGGTCAAATTGTCGCGCTATTATGAAGATGCCGTCGTGCTCGCGCGGCTGGTAACCCAGTGGTCCAGGAGCTTGAGCACCGGCCCGAAGCGCCTCATGGTCTGCTCCGGCGCGGGCCCGGGAATCATGGAAGCTGCAAATCGCGGCGCCAGCCAGTGCGGGGAGCAGTCGATCGGCTTTTCGATCAGCCTGCCTTTGGAACAGCGCGTTAATCCTTTTGTTCCACCCGAGCTGGCCTTTCAGTTCCACTACTTTTTCATGAGGAAATTCTGGTTCGTTTACCTTGCCAAGGCCCTGGTGATCTTCCCAGGAGGATTCGGGACGCTGGACGAGGCTTTCGAGGTATTGACGCTGGTGCAGACCCAGAAAACCCGCAAGAGAATGCCGGTTCTTATGTACGGCTCCGAGTACTGGAACGAAGTCCTGAATTTTGATGCCATGGTTCGTTGGGGAACCATCGCGCACGAGGATCTGTCCCTGATTCATCGCTCCGACGATCCTGAGGAAGCCTTTGCATACTTGAAGACTGAATTGTGCAGGATTTGGAATCTGTAAGAGGAGAATACAGAATTTAGAATACAGAATTCAGAATAAGAGCAGGCAGGTGAACAGCAAAAGCAGGTTGCGGCAAAGGAGAGATTTATCCCTGGGAGTTGCTCGATCCTTTGACTCATGCCTTCTGTATTCTAGATTCTGAATTCTGTATTCTCGATTCTTGATTCTTTCCAATTATGAACAGCTTTCTACTCGAGCGCCAATATCCCGAACCGCCGCCTTCGCCGAAGGACCATCGACATCCCGCGGAGCGGGATCGCGACCGCATCCTGCACAGCTCTGCATTTCGCAGGCTCCAGGGCAAGACCCAGGTCTTTGGCATCGGCCAGGCGGATTTCTATCGCACTCGGCTAACGCACAGCATTGAAGCCGCTCAGCTCGCCCGTGCCATTGCCAACAACATGCTGGTGGAAGAGCCGGCGCTGGAAAGCTGCCTGACTTCCGAGCTCGCAGAAGCGGTAGCCCTGGCGCATGATCTCGGACATCCGCCCTTCGGTCATGGAGGGGAAAAAACCCTGGATGCTTGCATGAGGGATGTCAGCGCGCGCGCCCGTCTGAAGGGCCAAGGAGCGCTGCGCTTCGAGGGCAACGCGCAAACGTTCCATGTGCTGGTGGCGGCCGAGCCGAAATCGCCGGCTTTTCCTGGATTGAATCTGACGCGCGCGACCCTGGCGGGCGTCATGAAGTATCCCTATGAGCAGGACACAGGAAACGACAAGTTCATTTTCACTTTCGATGCGGAAAATGCCCGGTGGGCCCTTCGCGATGGCGGATATCTGGTCACGGCGGACCAGATGGATAAAGGATTGCAACCGCAGACGTCCATTGTCTGCCAGATTCTGGATTGGGCCGACGATTGCGCTTACTCCATTCACGACATCGAAGACGCGCTGCAAGCCCAATTTCTACGGCCCGGGGATCTCACGGATGCCCGCTTCGGTCAGCGCGTGCTGCAGCATTATGAGGAAACCCGGGAGAGCGAATCAGTTCCGCGGCTGGCCCTGAACGAAATCCGCGAGCGGTTGCGCGCGCTGAAGCGGCGCATACGCCCCCCGGGAAGCGGAGACGAGCGGGCCCATCTCAAGGAGGCGCTCCGGAACATTCTCAACGAGCTGGTCACCGAGGTCACGGTACGGCCGCGGTCCGGCGTGCAGCGATCCGACTATGCCTGGTCTCTGATCGTGCCGGTTGAATCCAGAATTCTATCGGCTCTGTGCAAATCCGTCATTTGGGAAGCGGTGATTACCGATCCGCGCGTCGCGGCGATGACCACCAAAGGGAAAGAGATCCTCCACGACTTGTTCTACCTGCTGGTTGGAGAACTGGTGGAGAAAAAGAGCGACGCGCTCTTCCCGCGCTACTATCGGCCGATTATCGAGGAATCGATGGGCAAAGGGGAGGTCGAAGCCGCGCGCGGCGTGTGCAACTTCCTGGCGCTATTGACCGACATGGATGCGCTGCGCCTGCACGCTCTTTTGCGCGGCTCGAAAGCATCTTCCATCTTCGATCTGCTGTGATCATAAACTGCCGATCCTGAAACGGCGGCCACGAAAATCATAAATCTGTACCGCCAATGCGCAAATACGACGTGGGCAGTCAGGGATCTATCACTCACGAGCCGCGGATATCAACCGCAGATGAACGCAGATGAACGCGGATTCACTGACCAGGCTTGCCGGACGAGGCCTTGCTGCGACCCTCTCTGCTGTGAGAATTAAAGTGCGGCGATGCCGCTTTTGCTTTTCGTGGTTGCTTTTGTATGATCAGGCGATTAAATCGAGGTCGCGCTGCCTGGTGGGCGGAGGATCATAAGGAGAGCGCGTTCTCTGCGTCGCTCCGGCATTCTGCGCATTTCCGGGAGCGGAGTCCTCGGGCGCCGTTTTTCGCACGCGGCTTTTGTGCCGGACCCAGTCAATCGTTTCCGGCAAACGCCGGAGAGAGTCCTCCGTTGAGACCGTCGGGTGCGCTCGAATGGCCGGGCGATCCGGCTCATCCGGCAAGCTTCTCGGTTTGGCGATGGAATCCGAGCCGTCAGCCGTTTGGCCGGCGGCACGTTTGACGGGTTGCGCGGAATTCGCAGGCGAGCGCGATATTGCCTGTGAAGGGGTTGCGTTTATCGCATCCGTGATGTTTACTGACATATATCCTTCGGGTTCGACCAGACAAATCTCAATCAGCCAGAATTCTGGCCGGCCGGAGCCGAGGGGCAGGCGCTTCAGTGGGCATCCTATGTATCGGCAATACTAGGTTGCCGCATTATGAAAAGATTGACGATTTACGAATGACGATTAACGATTTACCATTGACAGGTGAAGGGTTTTTCTATCGTCGATCGTCAATCGAAAGTTTCCTGGGGGAGCTATGCCAGATTCGATCTTTGTGGAAGGGGGAGTACTGGTGCCGGGTGATGCCCTCGAGGTGCGGGCTGTGCGCGCCTCCGGCCCGGGGGGACAGAATGTCAACAAAGTCTCCACCAAGGTCGAAATTCATGTCGATCTCGACCGCATTCAGGGAATGGGAGCCGAAAGCCGGCAGCGATTGCTGCACCTCGTGGCAAAACGACTGGACAGCAGCGGCAGGCTCCTGGTAACCAGCCAACGGACACGTGATCAGCTGCGTAATCTGGAAGATGCCCGGCACAAAGTCCACGATTGGATCGCCCAGGCATTGATCAAACCGAAAAAGCGCGTCCCCACACAACCCAGACCGGTGAGCCGCGAGCGCCGCCTCGAAGAAAAAAAACGTCACTCGGTACGCAAGGCGAGCCGGCATATCCCAACCACGGAGATTGAGTACCATTGAGGATCAGATATTAAAGCAACACTATTCCAAGGATGGATGTGTCGCTCCTTCAGGGCTCTTTCTTCACCTGCTCACAACCCCGGGCTCACGCCCGGGGCTATTCTCTTTCTGCTCCTTCGGGGCTGGGAGTCTTGTTTCTGTCCCTATATTTCGTGGTTATCAACAGTACTCAGTAGTCAGTACTGAGTATGTGTTATGATCCGCGCGGAGGTATACAGACGATGACGCAATCATTCCATCCACCACAGAGAATCCTGCTGGGACCGGGTCCGAGCAATGTTGAACCCCGTGTCCTGCAAGCCATGCTGGCGCCCCTTCTCGGCCATATGGATCCCGTATATTTCGAGTGCATGAACGAAGTTCAATCCCTGCTGCGCGCAGTGTTCGAAACTGCAAACCGCGTGACCTTCGCGGTCCCAGGCACTGGAGGCGCAGGCATGGAAGCCTGTCTCGCCAATCTGATCGAAGAGGACGAAGAGGTCGTCGTCTGTGTCAATGGCTTCTTCGGACAGCGCATGGCCGACCTGGCGGCACGCTGGGGCGGCAAGGTTGTGCGGGTCGACGCAGAGTGGGGCAAGCCGTTCGACATGCAGCGCGTTCGCGACGTGTATAAACGCTCGAGCGCCCGCATCCTTGCCATGGTTCATGCCGAGACTTCCACGGGCATGCGCAATCCCATTGAGGAGCTGAAAACGTTGCGGGATGTGCGCGATGCGATTCTGATCGTGGACTCTGTGACTTCACTGGGCGCGCACCCGGTCGGCATCGACCGCAACGGCATCGACGCCGGCTATTCCTGCAGCCAAAAAGGCATCGGTGCACCCCCGGGACTGGCACCTGTTACCTTCTCCGATCGCGCCCTGGAGAAGATGCGCACGCGCAAAAAGCCGCCCAAAACCTGGTATCTCGACGTGCAGCTTCTCGACAAGTATTGGAACTCGGAGCGGGTGTACCATCACACCGCGCCTGCTCTGATGACCTACGCCCTGCGTGAAGCGCTTGCCATCATTCTGGAGGAAGGGTTGGAGGCACGCTGGCGGCGGCATGAGAGCAACAGCAAGGCCTTCGTTGCCGGCATCGAAACCTTGGGGCTGGAAATGCTGGTTGCGCCCGAGCACCGGCTCTGGTCACTGAATACCGTCAGGATCCCGCCCGGAGTCGATGATGCGCGCGTCCGCTCCCGCCTGCTCAATCAGCATAACATCGAGATCGGCAGCGGTCTCGGCTCTCTCAAGGGGCAAATCTGGCGCGTGGGTCTGATGGGGACGAACAGCACCGAGAACATCGTCCTGCTGCTGCTCTCCGCGCTGCGCAACGTGCTCGCACTCGAAGGGTTGCCCGGCATTTAAATAAAGTTCAGTGGGCAATTACAGGCAGGAAAAGCCAAAGCTCAATGCAGAGGCCGCAGAGGGAGCAGTCTCCCATGCGCCGGGGCGCACCCATGACGCATGAAAATGTTGCGCTCTCGCCGCAGGTTTCCTGCGCCGCCCTTTCAGGGCTCTTATCGCTCGATTCCCGCTTCCCAGGGCGTGAGCCCTGAGTAGAGAACCGAGATCTCAAGCCCTGAACGGACGGAACAGAAACACACAAGTGGTTCGGCGCCGCAATGGGTTTGATTTTCGAAGCAGTTCACCATGCGCCGGGGCGCACCCAATGACGCATGAAAAGCACAGCCGTTGCGCGAAGCGCCTTGGAGTGCGGCGGCATGACGCCGCTTTGTTAGGCTTCAAAGCGGCGTCATGCCGCCGCAAAGGCTTCGCCTATTTTCGAAGCAGTCCCTCATGCGCCGGCGCGCACCCGGTGACGCATGAAAATGTTGCGCTCTCGCCGCAGGTTTCCTGCGCCGCCCTTTCAGGGCTCTTTTCGCTCCATTCCCTGTCCCCAGGGCTCACGCCCTGGGCTTTGCTGCGCCACCCCTTATAGTTGGTCTGCACCCGATTTTGGGTGCAGAGCATTCCCCAGCCTTGTCCAGACCCGGGAGGGTCATTTTACGACATTTCTTGTTGTTCCGATCTTGAATGGCAGGCCAACCGCGATTAGGCTCAAACGAATGTTTGAACACGCATCGTCCCACTACGAATTCGTCACCCCAGCCCCTGAATGGCTGCCCGAAGACTTTCGAGTGGGACGATGCGCTTTGGTCCGACAACGCATACTCAGATGTCGTCCCCACAGAGGACTCTACTATAAGGGTTGCGCCGGACCGAAGCCAGCGTGTTCTCTCTAACCCATGGAGGATATGCAGATGGATCTTGACACAAGCACAGTTGATTACGCGGCTTTTATCGGTCTGGACTGGGGCAGCGAAAAGCACTCCATTGCCCTTCAGGCTGCTGGTACCAAGGAGATCGAGCGCTATGAGCTCAAGCAGAATCCGGAAGACCTGCACGGATGGGTTCTCAAACTTCGAGGCAAGTTTGGTGGACGTCCCGTGGCAGTCGCCATCGAGCAAACGAAGGGAGCTGTGATTCATGCATTGATGAGCTATGACTTTGTGCATGTTTTCCGGATCAATCCCAAGTCGATGGCCGACTACCGAAAGGCTTTCTCTCCGGGGGGCGGCAAGGATGATCCTACCGATGCCGAGTACCTGCTCGAGTGGGTGACGCTGCACCGCGATCGCATCAAGCCCTGGGTGCCGGATGACCCGCAGACCCGTGCTCTGGAGAGACTGGTGGAGTACCGCCGGGAGGTTGTGAATCAACGCGGGGCGCTCACCAACCAGCTCACCCAGCTTCTGAAAGATTACTTTCCCCAGGCCCTGGACTGGGCGGGAGAAATCGACAGCGTGATGGCCTGCGACTTTTTGTCGAAGTGGCCGACCTTGGAGAGGGTGAAGAAAGCCAGGCTGGACACCCTCCGGACCTTTTACCGGCAGCATGGCAGTCGGAGCCGCGAACTCATCGAAGCGCGCCTGAAGGCGATCTGCACGGCCCAAGCGCTTACGGAGGATGCTACTGTCATAGAGACTTCGGTGACGATGGTGCAGACCATCCTCCGTGTCTTGCGCCCCACGATGGAGAACATTGATCGCCTCGACGTGGAGATCAAGGCGCGCTTCGAGGCGCATCCGGACATGGCAATCTTTGATAGTTTTCCCGGTGCGGGTGCCGCTCTGGCTCCCCGCCTCCTGGCAGCGATGGGCTCGGACCGAAGCCGCTTTGAGTCGGCGAGCGAGGTGCAACAGTATTCTGGCATTGCTCCGGTCACGGAGCGCAGCGGAAAACATCTGTGGATACACCGGCGCTTCGCCTGCCCCAAGTTCGTAAGGCAGACCTTCCACGAATTTGCCGGGCAGTCGCGCCATTGGTCCACCTGGGCTCGTGGTCACTACGAGATGCAGAGGGACAGGGGGAAGGAGCATCATGCGGCGGTTCGATCCCTGGCGTACAAATGGATACGGATAATCTACCGTTGTTGGAAAGATCGTGTCATGTACGACGAAGGGATTCATATCCAATCACTTCGAAATAAAGGATCCGAGGTTCTCGACTTCATTGACAAGGCGGCGTAGAGAATCATGAGCTCAAAAAAACTTGACAGACTACCTCAGATGTCTTCGGGGTTTTGCAGCCGTGATCCTTGGGATTTTCACGGCCGTGCAAGGCTCAGCCCTTCGGGATTTTGCAGCCGTAATCCTTGCGGTTTTCATGGCCGTGCAGCGCATAGCTCTGAAAGGGCGGAGCAGCACAGCCCAGGGCGTAAGCCCATAAGCGCTAAGATAATCTTTTTGCGGCCGAATATATGTTGCATGGATCCTATTTTCCTTGGATTTTCTGGTTCAGTACGCTCCCCGAAATCTCCATATCCTGCCCAAATCGATCTTAACTTAGCGCTTATGGGCGTAAGCCCTGGGTTTGGGGGTCGGAGATTGTAAGCCCTGAGAGGGCGGAGCAGAAACGATCGAATCAATTGGCACCCCACTGAGTCATTTTCGGAACAGAGGGCGCAGAGTCCTCAAATTTTCAAACTCTGCACGCTCTGCGTTGAGGCTTTTTAGGTCGCGGATATTCCGCACCGCGTCATGTCACTTGCGGATCGCATCCAGCGCGATGATCGTCCCATCCGAGAGGGCGGCCAGCGTGCGCCTCGCCTGGCCCGCGTCCGGCGCATTTGGATGCAATTCGAGGTAATCGCGCAGGTACTCCATGGCCTCGGCAAAGGCCCCTTGCCTTATCGCAATCTGAGCGAGAAACAACTGGGGCCCATCCGGAAAGACCGGATCAAGCGCCAGCACACGCTTAAAGCGCTCCCGGGCCTGGGCGTAATCGTGCAGGTAGTAGTAGCTCAAGCCGAGCTGCGCATTGGCTATGGCATCGTCAGGCCCCAGCTTGAAGGCCTTTTTGCTTGCCTCCAGCGCCTCCTGGTACCTCCCGATCGCCAGGAGGCTGCCGCCTAGATTCATCCATCCCACGTAGAAGTCCGGATCCAGCTCCGTAACCTTGGTAAAGCTCAGGATCGACTGCTCATAATCCCCGGCGCGATGGTAATAGGCGCCCAGATTGTTCCACGCATCGGCATAATCAGAGTAGATCTTGATCGCCTCCTTCAGGTGCTTGACCATCGCAGCCTCGTTACCATCGAGCTGATCCTTTTCCGACTTCTGCATCTGCTGGCGGGCCTCTTTGGGAACAGCCAGCGCGCGCACGTTGACCTGGTGCAGGCCCGTGCTTTGGGCGGCTGCCCTGGGTACCTTCACTTCCTTGGCGAAATGCATGTTCTGCGCATCAGGGCCCGGCCTCAGATCGATCGATTCGACACTCCGGCGTCCCCCCTTCCCGGACACATAGATTCGATAGACGCCGGGCAACAGGTTCTTGAAATGAACAGTGTCCCCAACCATGCGCAAGACCCGTCGCAAAGGCGCGCCCGCCGCATTGCATAGCTCGATCAGCCAGACAGAGCGCGGATGATCTTCCTGCATGCCCACAATCTTGCAGGTCAGCTCAACCGCTGAAGCCGACCGCTCCTCTTGCCGGGCCGACGCGGATTGGGTGCCCCCCGGGAATACAATGGTTATGATGACAAGGATCGCCCCCACCACGATGCGCAAAGATAAGGAACGTTTCATCAATGAATTACACCTCCGGCGAGTCAGCGCAAGGCTTCACTGACAATCTGGCAGCAGAACTATGCAGGTTGACTCATTGAATCCAGGCACATTCCTGGGTGAGGCACTGTCGAGCAATGGTTGGGGTAAACAGTGTCCAGGCAGGGATGCCCTGGATGCCCCTAGCATATTTATATGAAATTGGATTGCAACAACTTTTTCAGTTTAGCCGAAGATTTATCGAATCCAGAGCTTGACCACTTTGGGACCGTTGCGAATGGTGAGAATATTGGTGGAATTCAGTCTTTTCAAGCTCTCCCAGATGTTTTCGATGTCGAAACCCTTCTTGCGGAGTTCCGCTTTCGTGGGTTCGTCAAGCGCCAGAATGGCCAGCTGAGCAAAGCTCATCGGGAAGTTCATTTCAACGGTTGGCTTCTTGTCCTCGCCGTTTTCGAAGATCTGAATATAGAACATTTTGACGGTCGCATCTGGCTGCTTGGGCACCCCTTTTGTCTGTTTCGGCGCTTCCGGCTGAGCCAGGGCTACGGGATCGATCCGCAGCAGGGCGATCGAAGCGGGATTCACCAGATCCGGCTGCTTTTCTTTTGCCCGGATCTCTTTGAGAATGGGGATGCACTTGGCGTTCAGCTCGCGATCCTTCAAGTAACTGCAACGGATGGCGGCAAAATAGCGCACTTCTTTGGTCGGGTTTGCCAATGCCGTAATCAACCGGTTGCGATAGGCAGTTTTCCCCTGCTCGATAAGAGAGACCGCCAGATCCACGACGGCTTTCCCAGCTTCCGCGGCAAGGAAGGGTTCCTTGGGAAACTTCTGCAGGAACAGTTCGTAGGCCGGCAGCGCTTCCTCAGATTTATTCTGCAGCCGCAGGCAATAGGCGGAATGGAAGTAGGCCTGAGGCAAAAGGCCGCTTTGCGGAAACTCGCGGATCAGGCGCTGGAAAACCTGGCGTGCTTCTTCCCACTTTTGCTCCATCATCTTGACCTTCGCCTGGTTGAGCATCTCCTGGTCTTTCGTCGCAACGGAGGCCTGAAGCGCGCCCGCGCCCAGCACAACCACCGTGAGCAGAACCAACATCCTCAATCCCGCACTATTCATTAGCAACCCCCTGGAGGGAGGGATGATTAACGATTAAAGACTGACGATTAACGAATGCCAAAGATATGGGGACGGGTTTTTCAACGGTCAATCGTAATTCTTCTTTCATACATCTCCCCATGTCTGTCACTCTCACAACTAACTCTACGATTGCCCGTCCGGTGAGTTTCCACCCGCAGAGCGGGAGGCAACGGCGTTGCCAGCCCTGAAAGGGCGTCGCAGATCAGCCCAGGGCGTAAGCCCTGGGGGCACTCGTCCCTCTGAAACAGCCCTGAAGGGGCGGCGCAGGGTGCTTCGCCCTTTCAGGGCTCTATCGAACACTCCCGTTGCTCCCAGGGCTCACGCCCTGGGCTTTGCTGTTGCGCCCCTTCAGGGCTTCTTCTCGTACCATCCGATCACTCCCTCGACACAGTGCCATGTTAAACTCTCTCACTCGCCCGGGCAGTATGGCTTTTTCAAGTTTCGCCACTAGAGGCGGTGGCTTACCTTCAACGAATTAGAATTTGCTTTTCGATCGTCAATCCCGACTCCTCTACCGAAATTCCTCAATCTACGAAATTCCAGATTGCATCAAATTAATACGCAGCAACAACTGTTTGTTTTGGATGAATTGCTCCATGCCGTGGACCGCATCGCCGGTTTCACATTTCTGCGCCATCGACAGGCTGATCAGGAAGCTCTCCAGTTCATCGCACAAGGACTTGGCACGCGCCACGTCGGGGACACGCAGTTCGGCATCGAGCATCTGCTTCTCCTGCAAGAGCTGGCGCGCGCGCGTGACTTCCAACGAAACGTCATATTGGTCGCCCAGGCACGTTTTGTCGGCGCTGATGAAATCCAGCAGGAGGTCGTGGCATCCGGAGAGGTATTGTGCCGTGGCTTCACGTGCATAGGCGGTATGCATGCGGGCCAGAAACGCTGCGTTGCCCGCGGCCGCCAGGACCGGCGCGGGTGCCGGCGGCGCGATCGCCGGGTAGCGCCGCATCCAGATCAGTCCGATGGCGAGCGGGAGGATCGCGAGGGCAACACAGGCCCATTTGGCCAGGCTCAGGCCGGTCCAGCCATGCTTTCCGTCCTGGAGCAGACCGGCGCGGCCGGCGAGCTTTTCGGGGAGGAGCTGCCATGTCAGATCCTGCTCCGGCGCGAACACTTCAGGATCAGCCAGCCATGCCCGGATCCGGCCGATCTCAACAGCCTCTGCGCTGCAACCGGCACAGGCTGCCAGATGCTCATCCACCTGGCTATTCTCTTCCGGCTCGAGCGCTCCATCGACATAAAGGACGAGCATTTCACGGATCATTTCACAGCCAGTCATAAATGAACGCTCCCTTCTGTGCGAGGAGCATGCCTTTGAGCCCCATGATCGCCTTGTGAAGGTTGGACTTGACCGTGCCCAGGGGGCAGTCGAGCAGGGCGGCGATTTCCTCCAGCCTCATGTCGCCGAAAAACCTCAAGGAGACGACCTCGCGCTGGCGCGGCGGCAAGCGGTGCACGGCTGCCTCGAGCAGTCGCCGTCGATCACGCTCGTGCATTTGGTCGATCGGGCCTGCTGCCGTGCTCACGGTTACAGATTGCTGCGACGGCTTCTCCATTATTTCCTCCAGCGACGAAGTCCGTCCTCGATCGGATCTGCGATAACGATCGATGCTGGCATTGATGGCGATTCGGTAAAGCCAACCTGAAAACGAGAAGCGGCTTTCCCAGGTGTGGCGGGCGGTATAGACCTTGAGAAAAGTGTCTTGGAGCACTTCCATGGCGTCTTCGGGATTGCGCACATAGGTGCTGATGACCCGAAAGACCTTTTTCTGGTAGCGCCGGATGAGTTCCTGATACGCATACATGTCGCCTCGCTGGACCTGCTTCATCAGGTCGTCGGTCTCGCAAGAGGCGGGTTCGTCGGGAATTCCTTCTTGGGCCATGGAGTTCAGAGGTTATGCCGGTCCGGTGGGTCGGCCCACCACAAATAGAATATCGAAAAACACACGGTCTTGCCGGCCGGATCAGCCCACGCGGTCAGGCGCATGGGACAGGGATTAATGGTTGGCAGCCATCGTATCTCCGTGCCCCTCAGGAACTGGAATTTCTTAGCCCGCATCTTCCTCTACGCGGCCGGGTAGCATAGGGTTCACTTCGTCCCTAGCACGCTAACCCTTTTTGGAATTGATGGCAAGAAGGATGCGGCCTCTGCTTCTATGGCAGCCTTATGAGATTGCTGTGGAAAACCTGTGGAAATTTTGTGAGATCCTTGTGGTTTTCTACGGCTTGATGCATCGGCTACGTCATATATCATTGCAGTGCAATATCTTACAGCCTTAGAGCCGTGCACAACTGATCCATGATCGTAAACCCTGGCTGGGAAAAACTGCCGCTGGCAGTTTTCACGGATCCCGGATAGCGGCCGCAGGTTCAGGCTGCCGGCTTTAAGTAATTTGGTTGACACCGGCCTGGGTCATTCCTATCATGACTGTTCGAATTCAATCGGCGGGATTTCCTTCATTACTCTGACTTCGCTATGCTTGTGGTTCTGCATCGTGAAGGCGATGCACAATGGGGAGGTCGATCATGCCACCTTTTGAGCCGCAATCCCGGGCGGACGCTTTTTCCCGCCGCCGTCAGGGCATGTGGGTCCCCAGCCAGTTTCTGGAGGCAGCCGGCAGAAGATGTTGCCGATATCGATGCCAGTAATTCTCGCGTGCATTACCGTTGCCGCAACTTATTGTGGTGTCGCATTTTTCCGGTCTTGGGCGGTAAGGCGGCAGATCCTCGACTTCCCGAATGAACGCAGCTCTCACACCCGGCCGACGCCAAGGGGCGGCGGTCTGGTCATTGTGGTCGTCACCCTGCTGGGCGGTTGGGTACTCGCCTCCGCCTCCGATCTCCGTCCTTTGTGGGTGCCGTACCTGTCGTATGCGACAGGGGCGCTTCTGGTGGCGGTGATCAGCTGGCTCGACGATTTGCGCCCGCTCCCCAGCTCGATTCGGCTGGGCGTTCATTTGGGCGCGGCGGTCATTGTGATTGGGGGTCTTGGCTACTGGCGCACGCTGGCTTTGCCTCTTGTCGGGTCGATCACGCTGGGATGGTGGGGGGCTCTCTTGACGGCCATCTGGATCTTGGGGCTCACCAATGCCTACAATTTCATGGATGGCACCGATGGAATCGCAGGCGCGCAGGCACTGGTGGGCGGGCTTGGATGGGCGCTCTTGGGCTGGAAAACGGATCAAGCGATAGTAAGCGGCCTTGGTCTGGCTACGGCCGGCAGCAGCCTGGGATTCCTGTTCCACAACTGGCCGCCCGCGCGTATCTTCATGGGGGACGTGGGCAGTGCGTTTTTGGGCTACACGTTGGCAGTTTTGCCTGTGATGTTCGTTTCCAATGCCACGGAAAGTCCGGGGGCGCCAGTGGCAGGGCTGATGCTGGTGTGGCCTTTCGTGTTCGACACCACGTTTACATTCATCCGGCGCCTGTTTCAGCGGGAAAATGTCTTTGCTGCGCACAGGTCACACCTTTATCAGCGCATCAGTACAGCGCACTCGGGCCACGCCCGTGTTGCGCTGCTTTATTCCGGCTTGGCCTTGGTGGGGGCCATTCTGGCGCAGGTCTGGTCTGCGCGCGTGTTGAATGGCGAGGTGACTTGTTTACTTGCCCTGCCGGTACTATTTCTGGGATTATGGACCTTCGTTGTGATCGATGAGCGCCGGCAAAGGGATGATACAAAACCGGGGCTCAAGGCATGCGGGCAGACCCAGAAGTAATAACAACGCAGTGCCACAGATTCAGATCAGGTGCCCGGAAGGCAACAGGGAAAGTGTTACATGCTCGATATGGGTCAACGAGGGGATTGAGTAAATGCGTTCGCGAATATTGAAGTATCGTAAGGTCGTCATCGTTCTCTCCCAAATCGCCCTTCTGACTCTCGCCTATTATTTCAGCTTCCTGTTGCGCTTCGATTTCCAATTGGGCGGATCCTACCAAGCGGTTTTCCTTCAGACACTGCCGATCGCTCTGGGAATCAAGCTTCTGACCTTTTTCTATTTCCGGTTGTTTCGTGGCTGGTGGCGTTATGTCGGCATGAGCGATTTGCTGGATATCATCAAGGCCGCGCTTGCAAGTTCCGTCCTGCTTTACGGGGTGATCTATTCGACGCGCGGCCTGATCGGCTATCCGCGTTCGGTTTTTATTATTGACTCTCTACTTACTGTAATGGTCATCGGCGGGATGCGGTTCGCCGTGCGCGCATATACAGAGTCGGCGCGGCTGCAGATGGCGCAAGCGAACGCCCTGATCGTCGGAGCGGGGCGCGCCGGCAGCGCGATCGCTCGTGAACTCAAAAACAACGAGGCGTTGGGCTACAACCTGGTCGGTTTCGTCGATGATGATCCTGCCAAAAAAGGGGAAAGAATCAACGGCATCAAGGTGTTGGGAAAGACTGACGATCTTCCGCGCATCATCAGTGAGCATGATGTCTCCCAGATACTAATCGCCATTCCATCGGCTAACGGCAGGCAGATGCAGCGAATCATAAACCTGTGCCTCGAATGCAAAGTCGATTTCAAGACTCTGCCGGCGCTGGGTGACATTATCACGGGCTCGGTTTCGGTAGGATCAATGCGGAAAGTCAAGGTCGAGGATCTCCTAGTGCGTGCTCCGGTGCAACTGGATCTGGCGAAAATCCAGAGAAAGTTCCAGCAGAGGGTGGTTATGATCACGGGAGCCGGAGGCTCGATCGGTTCTGAGCTGGCTCGGCAAGTGTCGCGGTTCGATCCCCAGAAGCTGGTGCTTTTTGAGCGCTCGGAAAATGACCTGCACAAGCTCGACATCGAGTTTGCCGAAAAATTTCCCAAACTGGCGCGCGTTCCAATCGTGGGAGACATCCTGGATGTGAACCGGCTGCAGGAAGCGATCGCAACTCACAGGCCGACATCGGTATTCCACGCAGCAGCTTACAAGCATGTTCCGATGATGGAGAAGAACTGCTTCCAGGCGGTGACCAACAACATTTTCGGCACTTACAATGTGGCCTTGGCCGCGCGCAAGTTTGAAGTCGAGGATTTCGTCATGATCTCCTCAGACAAGGCCGTCCACCCCTGCAACATTATGGGTGTAACCAAGCGGATCGCCGAAATCCTGATCCTGGGGCAGCAAGAGCAATCGACCCGGTTTGTTTCCGTGCGTTTCGGAAATGTACTCGGGAGCAATGGCAGCGTAGTCCCGTTATTCGAGCAGCAGATTGCCAATCGAAAGCCGATAACGGTCACCCATCCGGAAGTCCGGCGTTATTTCATGACCATTCCGGAGGCAGTTCAGCTGGTGCTTCAGGCCTCGACCATGGGAAAAGGCGGGGAGATTTTTGTGCTCGACATGGGCGAACCGGTCAAGATCGTTGACCTGGCGCGTGACTTGATCAAGCTCTCGGGGCTGGAACCCGGACGCGATATTCCGATCATATTTACTGGCCTGCGCCCGGGAGACAAGTTGTTTGAAGAACTGAAGTTTGACGCAGAGGGATTGAAGCCGACCGCGCATGAGAAGATCCGTGTGCTCGACGGAGGCGCTACCGATACCGATCAGGTCAACGCCTGGCTCGACGAGCTTTCCGGGGTCGTCGCCGCCAAGAACGTTCATGGGCTGGTGACTAAACTGCAGGAGATTGTGCCCGAGTACACCCCAAGTCCGGAGATTCTAGCCCAGGCCAAGGTGGATCGGCATGATCGTTTTGTGACCTACCAACAGGCTCGTGGCAATCTCAACCGCGAGTGAACCATGACATGACCCCAAAAACCTCAACGCAGAGGCCGCAGAGCAAGACCCTCTTTTTTGATAGTTTCTGTTCTTGCGCATCGAACCATTTCCCGCGCTCTCTGTACCCTCCGCGTCGATGTTTTGCTGACCCACGAATCAGGAGAGGATCGATGATCACAAACCGCAACCTTTATCTGAAAGCTGCCCTTATTTTTTCTTTGCTGGCGGCAGCAGTCGCATTCAGCCAGGAAGTCCCTGAATATGGTCCGCCGAACGGCACGTTGGTAATCGTCGGGGGCAATTTGAAGACTCAGGCAATCTACGACCGCTTCATCCAGCTAGCAGGAGGGCCGGATGCCAATTTCGTGATCGTGCCCACAGCGGGCGGGAACAAAAACAACGACGGGACCATCCGGGTGTACAAGGAAGAAGACGTAATCGCTCCCTGGAAAAAGCGCGGACTCAGGAACGTTACCATGCTGCATACGCACGATCCCAAGGTCGCAGATACGGAGGCGTTCGTACAGAATTTGAGGAAGGCGAATGCCGTCTGGTTCGATGGCGGCCGGCAATGGAACATCGTTGATTCTTATGCGAACACTCTGACTTACAAAGAATTTCACAAGGTATTGGAACGCGGGGGAGTGATTGGCGGGTCTTCCGCGGGCGCGACGATACAGGGCGCGTATCTGGTGAGGGGTGCCATCTCCGGCCCGGATGTGGTGATGGCTCCCGAGCCGGAGCATCAGGCGGGATTTGCTTTTCTGCGGCGGTCGGCGATCGACCAGCATATCAATGCGCGCAATCGCTGGGATGATATCATCCCGGTGATCAAAAAGTTCCCGGACCTGCTTGGCATAGGGCTTTCCGAGGATACCGCCATCGTGGTCAAAGGTGACACGTTTGAGGTCATGGGCACCTGGAAAGTAGCGATCCACGACGACACGAGGCTGTATCAGCCTTGGGAAAAACCTTACTACATTCTGTCACCCGGCGATGTGTATAACATGAAGACACGCAAGATCGTAAGGCTGGGCGACGGCACCGCGAGGCCGGCCCCGGCAGCGAAAAAACTCGAATAGTTCGCCAACACACCGCGCGCATGAATGCACAACGGAAGCTGCGGGAAAGCACTTCTTGCCAGCGCTGCCATAAAAAAAAGCCCTCGGTCACAATTACCCGAGGGCTTTTTGATTTCCGCGCCCGCAGTCTCATGGGGCGCGCTACGGCTTAGTCTGTGGCATTTTCGATCATTCGATAAGTATCGCACCGAACGCTCGCGGATCTTATTACCTGCATTCCGCGAGTTTGAGGGGGCGGATGTTGGAAAATTCCGAATTTCCCAAATTCATGTAATAACCCAAACGGCAAATAAGAACTCCAGAGCGAAAGCATCAACCCACCGGCTGTGCCCAACAGGAGCCCAACGCCGCCGATGCGAGGTGTGGGCACTCGATGGAAGGAACGCTCGTTGGGATTATCAAGGGTCCCCCCTTCCGCAGGGCTAGTTTTGGAGCGAAGGGTACCAAAATGGCCGAGTTCACAATCGACATGCAACTAGGAGAACCAGTTCTTTCATTCACCCTGGCTTTCGGAGGCGCAGGTCTCTGCCATGGCCAGATCCAGATCAAACGGCTCAAGTCGCCCAAAATCAGAATCATAATGATGAGCTCGGACGACAAAGTTGTCGGTCAGCCTGGCCAATGCTTCTTTTGCGTGACCTTCTTTTCCTGTGGTGTTTTCCCAAATCCAATCGACGAACTCTCCACCGGCTTTGGCAAACCAACCAGGTACAGAAGGGAAGAAAGCAGTCCCTGTTGCCCGCCGCACCGACTCCAGGATCTCCCTCAGTTCAAACGCCCCATCACTGAAGACATACGTTTGGCCGGAAACAAACGCCGGCCCGAGGATTCGATCGACCCGCTCGGCCACTCGCGCCAGGTAGGCAATGCTCCTGCGCGCCCGCCCTCCGCCGATGACCGGAAACACACCTCTCCGGACTGCCCGAATCAGGCGAGCATAGTTCCCCTCGCTGTCACCCCGTCCGAACACGGCAACCGGTCGGACAACAACGACGCCAAGTTCGCCTTTCCCGGCCATCTTCGCCAGCGCCTGCTCCGCCTCGTATTTTAGTTCCGCATAGATTCCAATCGGCCTGGGCTCATCGTCTTCGTCGAGTCCTGTTTCGGTTGTTTTTTCTCCATACACCTTGGCGCTGCTAAAGAACACGAATTGCGACACGCCCGCTTCCGCGGCTGCTCTGGCGGCATTCAATGTGCCCGAGACATTGACCCGTCGCACCGTCTCCAGTTCATCGCGGCCCACACTTGCATGCGCAAGACCTGCCAGGTGAACACATGCGTTTGGTCGCTCCTGGTTGAAGACGGCCCTTAGCCCACTGAGGTCCGTGACAGAGCCCTTGTATAGGGATGGCCTCTTCCCCGCCGCTGGTCCATTCGAGAAGCCTACAACGTCCCATCCTGAGCCACGCAAGCGTCTGCTGATCCCACTTCCGATGAATCCATCCATGCCTGTGATGAGAACCTTCACGTCAAAATTACCTTTGGAGCCTGGCAATCGTCATCAGGACTTCATTCGCCGCGATGAGGTCGGACCTGGCGCCCCATTGAGCCGATCACGTCCTGTATCATCTCATGATATAAGCGGGCTACGACCTGCCGCGAGTATCGGGCTTCAACGAAGACACGGCCGGCCGCGCCCTCTGTGGTGATCCGATTTGGGTCTTTCCGGTACGCCATAAGTGCGTCGATGTAATCCCCGGTCGGTCCCGGCCTGGCCCACATACCGCATTTCGATTCTCTGACTATTCTCACCAGCTCAGAGCCCTCGGAGCAGCACACAACGGAGGGCCGCGCACAGGCCATTGTCGTGTAGATCTTTGATGGGAAACCATCATCTTCGACCCGAGCATCCATGATAATCGTGGCAACATCGCTGCCGGCGTTTATCTCTGCCATCCTCTCCCTCGGCTGGTAGTCGAGAAGAAGCATGTTGCTCAATCCGCGCCTCCTGACCTCCTTCGCCAGCCAATCCTTCCTGGACCCGTTGCCAATCACCACGAAAAGGACTTCTGTTCTGGTACGCTCGGCCGCCTCAAGCATCGGATCCCAGTACTGCGCCAGCCCGATGTTCCCGGCGTACATGACCACGAACCGGCCTACCAGCCCGTGCTGTCGGGCGAATGGATTGTCCCGTGGCATGGGTCGATACAGGTCAACATCCACGAAGTTCGGGATCGTGAGCACCTTGCCCCTGGAGACCCCACGAGACACAACCACCTCTCGGAACTTCTCCCCGATCGTGACAACCCGTTCGCTTCTCGCGTACACGAACGCCTCCAACTTCCTGAGGCCCCAGATCAGGAACAGGTTCTTGATCACACCTTGGTTGATCGCAAAGTCCGGGTACAGTTCCTGGACGTTGTAAATGGACTTGGCCTTGTACCATTTCGCCATCAGCCAGGAAATTGCACCAATGGTCAGCGGCGGCGACGGGGACAGAACAATGTCGAACTTCCCAACGTGTTGCAGGGCAAACCGCAGGGCGCCCACATGGAAGAAGAACATGTGTCTCATCCGGGCGCCAAAATCCGCCGACTTCTGTGGCATCCCAATGTGCCAGACAGGAATCCCACCAGTTTCGCTGTAAAACAGCCAGTGGCCCTTCTTCCGGATCAGCGGCTGCCGCTTCTGTTGCTCAGGATCGACATTGAAATGCGGCGTCGTCGTCAATACCGCCACTTCATGGCCAAGCTTTTTCAATTCGATAGCAAGGTCCGTGTAGAGATACGCCGTTGAAACACCATCTGGCGAAAAAATAAGTGAATGGATCAGTACTCTGGCCATGAGTGATCTTTATAACAAACTGGACTGCAAAAACAGCTTGATTCTTGCCTTCGGCGACTAAACCTTTTGCCGACCCTGGATCTGAGCCCAAGACACTCCCGCAGGATCGGGAATCTTATAGCTCAATACGATCCGGCAGACTGTGCTTGCAACATTGGGCTGCAGGTATTCTTGAGGAGGGGCCCACCGTTGGCGATTGTCGCTGACCAGATGCACCAGCTGCAGGATCTTCTCGGGATCGACACCGGAAAGGATGTTGCTTCCGCACTCGACGGTCTCCGGCCGTTCCGTTACGTCACGGATGGTCACATTCGGAACATGGAAAATGCAGGCTTCCTCTTGAACCGTCCCGCTGTCCGAGAGCAGGCAGAACGCCGCCCGCTCGAGCCGGATGAAATCAAAGAACCCCAGCGGCTCAACGAACCGAAGCCCGGCACGCTGAATATCAACCTCAAAAGC
Source organism: Terriglobia bacterium (assembly GCA_963739235.1). GTDB lineage: Bacteria > Acidobacteriota > UBA6911 > UBA6911 > UBA6911 > JAFNAG01. The sequence continues at coordinate 21,755 of CAVTZY010000031.1, forward strand.
CTGCACCCTGGCTCGGGATCTCGGGTGAAATGAGCAGATGACCGGGTGGCCAAAGTCCTTGTGCAGCATCGCCAGCGCATCGACCAGATTTCGCAGGCGCTCTTCGATATCGACGTTTTCGGCGCGGTGCATGGTCACCAGGAAGTACTTGCCTGGCTCAACCCCCAGTGTTTCGAGCGCCATGGATCGATCGATCTGCGGCTGGTAATGATCGATGACTTCTTTGATGGGATTCCCGGTGACGAAGATCCGCTTACCTGGGATGCCTTCTCGGAGAAGGTTTTCCTTGCTGCGATGGGTGTAAGGCATCAGCACGGTGCTGGCATGGTCGATGACTCTCCGGTTGACCTCTTCGGGGACCCGGTCATCGTAACACCTGTTCCCCGCTTCCATGTGGTAAACCGGCATGCCTAACCGGCGGGCGACAAGGGCGCAGAGCCCACTATTGGTGTCCCCCAGGATGAGCAATCGGTCTGGACGGTATTGCAGGAACAGCTTCTCACACCGTTCGAGGATCTGTCCGATCTGGCTTCCGAAGGTTTCCGAGCGGACACCCAGGCTCACATTCGGGGTGCGCACCCCCAATTCCTCGAAGAAGATTTTGTTCAGGCGATCGTCGTAGTTCTGTCCGGTGTGAACCAGGATGTGGTCTGAATGCTCATCCAGAATGGGGATGATTCTGCTGAGCCGGATGATCTCCGGCCGAGTCCCCAGTACCGTCATAATCTTCATCTTGCTCATCGGGCTCCCCTTGAATCCTCAACTTTTCCAGTCCTTCAACTCGTCACGAACGTAGTCGAGCTTCAGCAGAAGTTCGGCCATGTCATCGACCGTGAGGCGCCGCGTGTTGTGGGAATTGTAGTCTTCCAGTTGAGAGATCTCCTCCTGCCCCTCGGTGAAGTAGGCGGCGTAATTGAGATCCCGGTTGTCGGCAACCACCCGATAGTAGTCGCCGAGATCATCAGCCTTGGCCATCTCTTCCCTGGTTAGCAAGGTCTCGTACAGTTTCTCACCATGTCTGGTGCCAATGACCCGTACAGGATTGGGAGCTTTGAATACTTTCCTGATCGCCAGGGCCAGGGTCTCGATGGTGGCTGCCGGTGCTTTCTGGATGAAGATGTCTCCCGCACGCCCATGTTGATATGCATAGAGAACCAGATCTACGGCATCCTCGATCGACATCATGAACCGGGTCATGTGGGGATCCGTTACCGTCAGGGGCTTGCCGGCTTTGAGTTGACTGACGAACAGTGGAATCACGGAGCCGCGCGAAGCCATCACATTGCCATAGCGGGTGCCGCACATGATGGTGCCTCGGGTGATTGCCACCCGCGACTTGGCCACCATGAGCTTCTCCATCATGGCCTTGGAGATGCCCATGGCGTTGATCGGGTAGACCGCCTTGTCCGTGCTCAGGGTAATGACTCGCTTCACGCCGGTCTCCATGGCAGCATTAAGCACGTTCTCGGCCCCCAGGGCATTCGTTCGGAGGGCTTCGAGCGGATAGAACTCGCAAGAGGGAACCTGCTTGAGCGCCGCCGCATGGAAGACATAGTCTGAGCCGGCGATTGCGGAAACGATGCTGTCATAGGTCCGAACATCCCCTATGAAAAACTTCAGCTTGGGGTTGCTGTAGGCTATCCGCATGTCCTCCTGCTTCTTCTCATCCCGGCTGAAGATGCGGATCTCCTTGATGTCGGTGTGGAGGAAGCGACGCATGACCGCGTTTCCGAAGGTTCCGGTACCACCGGTAATGAATAGGATCTTGCCTTTGAAGATGGATACTTTGGCAGGCTTGGATTTGCTACTGGTCTTTGGCGCCAAGTCAGCTCCTCCACTTTTCGTAAGGGGTTGGATCGTTGACGACTTGAGCGATCAACTCGTGCCAGGTTGGGTAACGATACCCCGTGGCATGAATGAACTTCCCCCCGATCATGCTACGATCGCAGACCTCGCCGTCATACGGCTGGATTTCCACGTCAAGATGATAAGCATCACGCAATTGGCAAAGCAACTCATGTTTGGTAATGGGCGGGCTGGTGACCTGATAAAGGCCGTGAAGCGTTGGATGGTCGGAGATCACTCTGCCGACCAGCTCGGAGATGTAGTTCGTGGTGACCCCCGAGTAGATCACCTTGCTGAATCCCCTGATCGTCTTGCTGCGTTGCGCCAGGAACCACTCCAAGAGGGATCTGAATTGAGAGAGTTCCCGCCCGATGATAGAGGTTCGCAAAGTCAATGCGTTATCGACTGAAACTTCACCCAGGTATTTGCTCTTGCCATACAAGTCCCCGGCATCAGAAGGATCCTCTTCGGTATACCGGCCTTTTTTGCCGCTGAAAACGCAATCCGTGCTGAAGTGAATCACTCGACCACCCCAGACGCGGGCGTATTCGGCCAGCTTGTGTGGCAGCAACGAGTTCAACATGATACTTGGAATGGCAGACGTGGCCTCGTCCCGTTGTTTGACGATCCCGATGCAATTGACAATGAACTCCGGTTGTAAGTTTGCCAGTGTTTGCCCCAGCGCTGGTAGGTCCATGGCATTCACCCGTTCCAGGACGCTCCCCGTCTGCAATAGGTCAATTCGGCGGTAGAACGGTTCGGCCAGGGAACCGAAGATCGTGCAACCGGTATCCGAATAACGGGTCCGCAGAATCTGAAACATCTTGTGGCCGAGCATCCCCTCCCCGCCCAAGACCAGTGCTTTCATGACCGTTTGACCTCCGCCTTGGCCCAGTCCATATATTCTCGCAGCCCTTCTGCCAGGGGGACTGCCGGCTCGAATCCAAACGCCGTTCTTGCGGCCGAGATGTCAGCGAGGCTGTGCCTGACATCCCCGGGCCGTGGTGGGCCATGGACAACCTTGGCCTTGATGCCAGCCGCCTCCTGCATCAGGTCCACCAAGTGACTAATGGTGATCCGTGTCCCGCTGCCGAGGTTGAATGCGCCACTGACGCCCCTGGCTTGGGCAGCCTTGATGTTGGCTTGGACCACGTCATGAACATTGATAAAATCCCGGGTTTGCTCGCCATCCCCGAAGATCGTCAAGGTCTCTCCCCGCAACATCTGAAAAGCGAAGATAGGGATCACATTGCCGTAGGCGTCGTAACGCTGGTTGGGACCATACACGTTGAAGTAGCGCAGGCAGACCGCCTCAAGCCCGAACAGCTTGGAATAAACGAGGCTTTCCTTTTCCTCGCAGAGTTTTGAGCAACCATAGGGGGAGTCGGGCTCTATCGGGTGGTCCTCACTGATAGGCAGCATCTTGAGCTCGCCGAATATTCCTGCTGACGACGACACTACAATCTTGCGCACTTTGGCGGCCCTCGCGGCCTCAAGCACTTGCAGCGTCCCGATCACATTGACCCGGGCGTCTTCCAGCGGATTGTCGATGGAGCGCTTGTTCCCGACCGAAGCGGCCAGATGAAACACAACCTCTGCACCTCGCGTGGCCAGCTCAACGCTCTTCGGGTCACGCACATCCCCTTCAATGAAATCTAATGAATCGAGTCCATTCAGATTGTCACGGAATCCAGACAACAGATTGTCCAATACAGTTACTTTGTGCCCGGTGCCCACCAGATTCTCAGCCAGATTCGAACCGATAAATCCCGCTCCTCCGGTTATCAGTGCTTTCATTTCTTATTCCACAAGAGTGCCGGGAGGGGGTTGTCCGGGTTGCTTTTCACAGCCTTTACTTCTTTTTGCCCATCTGCACAGTTGACGTTGCGGCAGCCCCGAGCAGCGCATCTTTCTCGGCACGGTTGGGGTAGTTGATCAACACGGCCCGATACTTGCCTTTAAAAACAAACAGGCTTCCCGCCGCAGCACCGATGATGCCGAACTGCTGGATCAGCCTGGAGATGTCTTCCAGGGTGCCGGCACCTCCGAGCACTGTCATGGGCAACGCAATACTATCCCTTATTGCCTTGATGAGCGCCAAATCATACCCCTTCATTACACCATCATTGTCAATCGAGTTGACAACGACTTCACCGGCACCATGCGCTTCAATCCTTTTCGCATATTCCACGGGATCGATACCGGTCCCTTTGGTGCCGTTGTGGGTAAACAACTCATATTGAAGCCGTGGACCCGTTTTCTTGACATCCATGACCACCACGATGGTTTGGCTTCCCACTCGTCCTGCAGCATCGGAAATCAACCCTGGCGTTTCGATGGCAGCCGAGCTAATGGCAACTTTCTCCACCCCCAGGCTGATGATCTTCTGTATCTGCTCGGCCCTCTTGACGCCGCCACCGTAGCACAACGGCATGCGGCACTCGGCCGCAAGGTTCTTGATCAGGGTGTAATCAGGTTCCCGTCTTTGCACGGTCGCATCAATATCGAGCACGGCGAGTTCGTCTACTTCTTTTTCATTGAAGATCCTCACCGCATTGATCGGATCGCCAACATATTTCGGACTGTCGAATTGAACCGTCTTGACCAGCCCGCCGTTCTTGACCAGCAGGCAGGGAATAATGCGTGATCGAAGCATGGTTATTGCTCTGCGAAGTTTTTCAGGAGTTGGACACCCCAATGGTGGCTCTTTTCGGGGTGGAATTGAACGCCATATACATTCCCAAAACGCACAGCAGACGCAAACGTGCCGCAATAGTCTGTTTCGGCCAGCACGTCATCGGCCTGCCGCGGCTGAAAATAGTATGAGTGCAGGAAATAGAATCGGGGCCCCGTCTCCAGCCCCCGGAACAAGCATTCTGTCTTTCTGGGGCGAACATCGTTCCAGCCCATGTGAGGCAGATGAGTCTTCTGAGTGAAAGAGGTTTCGTCGAATTTCTTGACTTCCGCATCGATCCAGCCCAGGCCTGCCAAGACCCCCTCCTCGCTTCTCCGCGCCATCAGCTGCATTCCCACGCATATCCCCAGCACCGGACGTTTCTGCCGCAACACCAGATCATCCAGGCAATCGCGCATCCCCGACTCGATAAGGAGTGTCATGGCCCAATCGAATGCACCAACGCCTGGGAGTATGATTTTCGCGGCCTGGGCCAACTCATCCTCCTTAGTCACAACGGTGAATGGAACACCGAGTCGCTTGTAAATATTTACAAACGCATGAATATTGCCAAGGCCGTAGTTAACAATAGCAATCATCTTCTACCGCCGAAATCTATTCTAAGCAATCTCATTACTCTTGCACCTATTGCATAGAGGTATTCTTGCGATTCGTAGTCTTTGTAGGTCGTGTTTGGCGCGTCAAAATATCCTTTCAGTTCTTCGACCGAAATGTCAAGCTTGGTTGCCACATACTCGAATTCCTGCGTTATAGTTGCCTCATCAAGAGGCGGCCGTTTGACTTTCTCCAGCGCCTCCTCTCGTGTCATCTGTTTAGTAAGAATCATGCTGGAATAGGCGACCCTTCTCGTATCGAACCCAAATTTTTTCAGCAGCCAGTGCCCTTCATAAAATTTCGTGAATCGCGATTCATAATGCTTTTCGGCATAAGGCTGCCAACCGAATTTGTCTACAAGGAATCGGACAGCATCCTTCTTTACATAAGGAATGTAATCTAGGGGGCGAACCAGCCGAATGCCTTTGATATAAGGCATGAAAAACTTGTGGCGCAGGATAGAACGTCGTGGGAAAGCTGACTAGAGGGCGAGTTCCAAAGCGCTTATGAATAGCTCGCAGTTGGACGAAATCAGACTGGTAGTACATCCATTCGAGGGGATAGTCGACGCACTCCGTAGCGAAATTTGCACCCGTCAAGATATACTTGACATTATGTTTCTCCGAAAACTTGTACATCGTGGCAAAGAAGGCGTGATCCTGTGGGCTATCGATATGGGGCACTCCAGCTTTGAAGAAGGCGAGCTGCAGGTCTCGCATCTCCGCCCAGTCGATCACTTCCGTGTACAAGTCGAGACCCAGCTTGTCGACCAACCTTTCAATATTATTGACAGCAGCCTGCGAGTTCCATCCTGCATCCACATGAAAAACAAGGGGCCGCAGATTCCATTTCACTTTTGCCATGTAAGTAAGATAGGAGCTATCGACCCCACCGCTCACGCCCATGATGCAGTCAAACTCCTTGCCCTCACCCCCGCGTTTTATCTTTTGCACTAAAGCTAGCAACGCCTCCTGTCCTCGTTCATCCGTATGCCAGTTCGGAAGGATATATCTGTAAAAAGTGCTGCAATGGTCGCAGACACCTTTTTCATCAAACACGATCTTTGAATCCGACGTGTCCATGACACAGCTGACACAAATGCGGTAGGGCCTGTTCGTCATTTTATGGCTCTCTTGTCTGTCTCAGCCAAAAACAGCCAGGGTTCTTCGGCGCAACGGGACCACTAGCATCACGCGGAGAACAGCTTGGCGCCCTGTTCAACCTGCTGGCTGAGCACGGAGTCATTGATGAGTCGCTCCAGCAAAGCGGCGATATTTCCTGGACTACATTCAGCAATACATAGCCAGTTGGAACCGCGCAGTGAATATGCCCGTTTCAGATGGGCTGCTGCCGCACAAATACTGATTCCACACGGGTTAGAGGATTTTGCAGAGAACTTAAGAAAAGTCTCTTTACTGTAAACCGCATGTTTCCTTCAGCCTCGAATCGAGTAGCTTCATTAATCTTCCAGTGTAGGTAGCAGTGCGATAATGGACCTGCGCTGTGCGTAGATTCGCCGCCGCAATATCCGAGAGACTTTCTCCCTTGGAAACGGCATCTTTGATAGCAGCGGCCAAGCCCGATGGCGATCTTTTGGGCACTTCATAGCCATTTACACCGGCCATGAAGATATCACGTATTCCGCTGTGATTAGTCGTGATTACAACGCAACCTGATGCATACGCCTCCAGAATGCTGATTGGTTGGCCTTCGTACGCGTAGTATGTGGGAAGACAAAACACGTGCGCCTGATGAAACAATTCTTTTTTGCGTTCTCCTCGAACAACGCCGTGATAGCGAATCTGCTTTATCCCGTTCAATTTTGCCAGATAGGCATCCCTCTTTTGTTTCGATTCGAAATCGCCCGCGATGTCGATCTCAATTGATGCTTGCACCGACTCTGGCAAACTCAAATACGCCTCCAAAAGCTCCTCGTGTCCTTTCCCTGGGAGCAAATTGCTGAGGAACAGGAGTTTAAGCGATTCCACGTTTTTGAACTTTCGGTAGACATCTTCTGTTTGAATGAAGAGAAAGTCCTCCGCAAAGTTCGGCACCATGTGGATTCTATCGTTTGCGAGTATATTCCGAAAGATGTCAAGATGGCTAGGTCCGAGAACAATCACCCCGCCGACACGCTTCAAAAAGTATCTGTTCAGGCGGTGCAGTGGATGCCACTTGTTAACCATGATCGATCTCATGCCGTTTCCACCATGGAGATGCACAATCATGCGGTTAAGGTGCCTGAGACAAACAAGGTATATGAGTAAATCCTTCAGATTTCCCGCGAACGATTCTGAGATGGTAAGATAGATGGCGTGAGCAAATGTCTTTTTACGCCATGTATCACGTAAAATCTTAAGGACTGCGACTATTCTGGAAAGAGAGCTCACGCCCTGTTTAAAATCATCCTTGCTAAGGTTGATCACTTCAACCGCATGGTGTCTCCGCAATTCGGCAAGGAACACCTCGCAAGCCTTCGACATGCCGGTTATCGGTTCTGGCAACGGACCAATGAATAAAACGTTCATGGAGTTTGTTCCTTTACATCCCGGCACAAAGAACAGCTGGTTCATCGCCTCGCTCAGCAAGCGGTGGCTGTTGAGCCTGCGCCACACAAAACACTTACCACTGGCAGCCACAACATACAGGGACTACGGGAGTCAAGTGGATAACCCCTTTTCAATAATATGATGAACTCTCCTCGCATAGGAAGGGTGGCTTAATTCGTGATACGTTTTGTAAGCATTATTCCCCATCCTTCCTAAATCCTCACTATGATTCAATATCTCCTTTAATCTCTCTAATAGGGAACTTTCTGGATTTTTGGAATCAAACAACCATCCGTTATAATTATCTTGAATATAACTAGATTCTGGCCCATGAGCTGATATGTCATCATGAGTAAGAATCGGCAAGCTCAGTGACATGTAATGGACAATACTCAACCCGGCATTTCCCGGATAACAAGCCAGAGAGCATTCCTTCGAAATTCTCGCAATTTCACGTTGATCATAAATTTTCCCATGCCATGTGATAAATTCTAAGTTCCCATATTTATTCAGATACCTTTCCCTCAACTCTCCATCTCCAATAATGTGCAAATAAACGTCATAACCAATCGTTCTGAGGGTTTTAATAGCATCAATTAATATTTCCAATCGGGAGCCCTCCCGTATTCTTCCTATGAAGAGAATTCCTTTTTCCTTATAGGTTTTTTGTCTGGGCGGGACGTCATAATCGTTATAGATAGTATTTTCAGCCACGAAAAGTTTTTTTGACCGGATTCCTATTTTTAGAAAAGATTCTCTGCTGAGCGACGTGTAACAGATAATGCCTTTGCACCATAATAAGATAAATGCATACATAAGGCGATAAAAAGCAAGGTTCTTCTTTTTTTTGTAAAGACCTTGGTCGTGAAGGTATAAATCGATTCCCTTCCATTTGCAGTAAAAAAGCAAAATCCATTGATTCAAATATCTGTTACCCAACGCGCAAATGATCACCTTGGGATGTAGCTCTTTTATTAAAGAAATCATTCCCTTTTGGAATTTGATTTTCCCATCCCATAACGATTTTTCATCCAATATTACACGCTTCACATCAATATAAACTGTATCGAACCCTTGGCTGATATCATCCTTCGCTGAAGACAAAAAGAAATCATAAAGCATTGCCAGTTCTTCATAGTAATGCTTCCTATATTCAGTGCAAAAAACATCGGTAAGCAACAATCTAATTTTGTTCACATCTCACCTATCGCCGGTAATTGTAAGCTCCAGAGATTTCGACCTCCCGCCCCCTCAGCTCTTCCAGACTTCAAACCGGGATTTCCTACAGCGTCAAAAGTTGGTTGTGCCTCTGTAACTAGTTGATTCAAGGACATTTGGCGGCGCATCAAAACACCCGGTGAGTCGTAACTGTTCCATCGCAGCTTCGCGCTGGTGTTCTCCCCGTTCTCCTTCGTGATTGATTTGCAGCATCATCCTTCTCGCGACAACCCGCATGAATACTGGGCCTTCGAGTGGTCTGGCCGTTTCGACATGTCCCGGCTTGGCCGCGTGACCACAGGCTGGGCAGTCATTAGTGTCTCCAGAATGTGGAACAATTACGAGTCATGTTATATAATCGATCGTAATTGTTCCAGGAGGCGCTATGACTTCAAAGATCCAGCCCCTTTCCCGGCTCAATCAGCTCTTCCGGCGCAAGCGGGCCGCGCTGCTCGACGACCTGCGCCAGGCGCTGGGCACCAGGTCGCGCACGAGCATTTTCCGGATATTGAAGGCCGTCGGATACTTCACCAGCTACAGCCACGCCGGACGCTACTATACCTTGCGCCGCATCCCGAAGTTCGACCGGTGGGGCCTGTGGGCCTGGCGCGGTATCGGGTTCTCTTCCCGCGGCACGCTGCGTGCCACGGCGGTGTTTCTGGTCGAGGAGTCGGCGGTCGGGCAAACACACGAAGAACTGCAGCAACGGCTCGGACTGCGCATCTACGACACGGTGCGGAGCCTGGTCGCGGATGGGGCAATCAGCCGCGAACGCTTCGAGGATGTTTACCTCTACTTGAGCGCGGATCCGAAGAAGGCCGCCGTTCAGATGGCGGCGCGGCGGGAACTTCATGCCGCCGTTGTCGCCCGGCCAGCAGACCCGTTGCTGGTGATCGACGTGCTGGTACGTGTCATTCATCACCCGCGGGACGATGCCGCGACGATCGCTGCGCAATTGCAGTCGGCCGGGCGTTCTGTGACGCCCGCTCAAGTCGAGGGAATCCTTCATGCTTACGGCGTAAAAAAAACGGCGGTCCGGTCACCCTCGCTCAGGTCGCAAGCCTGAGGCAGGCAATCCGGCAGTTGCAGGACGACTGCCGGCAACGCTCGCAGAGCATCGCCGGTGTGCTGGTCGAGGCGGATGAGATCAGGCAACAATGTTCATCCTGTGGCGGTCCGACGCGGGTGAGGAAGACGTGGGTACGCACGGGCGTGACATTGCACCACGGCACTTTCCGCCTGCGGCAGAAGGTATGCATCTGTGTCTCCGGCTGCCCTGGGAGCAAACGGACCGGCGCGCTCGCCAGCCTCGTGCCGCCGCGCGGCGTCGTCGGCTACGACGTTATGGTCTACGTCGGGCTGGAGCGCTTTCTGCACCACCGGCAACGGGAGGAAATACGGGCGTCTCTTGCGGCCGATCATGGGATCTGGCTTTCCAGCGGCGAGATCAGCATGCTGGCCCGCCGGTTCCTGGCGTATCTGGAGCGGCTGCATCATGCCGCGGCCCCTCGGCTTCGGGCCGCGTTGGCGGCAGACGGCGGCTGGCCGTTGCACATCGACGCGACCGGGGAAGACGGCCGGGGGACGTTGTTGGTGGCCTTTGCCGGATGGCGCCAGTGGGTGCTGGGCGCCTGGAGGATTCCCACGGAGCGCGCAGAGGCCATCCTCCCCCGTCTGCACGAGGTGACGTTTCGTTTCGGGCCGCCCTGCGCGATCGTGCGCGACCTGGGCCGGGCCATGGCAGAGGCCTCCGATCAGCTCGTCCGTGAACTCAAGCTCTCCATTCCCGTGCTGGCCTGTCATCTCCACTTCCTGGCTGACGTTGGCAAGGGCTTGCTCGAAGCATCCCACGACCGGCTGCGTGCCTTGTTCCGGCGGGCGAAACTCCGCAGTCAGTTGCGCGCTCTGGCGCGGGACCTGGGTCGCAGTCTTGGCCGCGACATCGACGGTGCGCGTGCCGGCTTGCGCCTCTGGCAGGCCGAGGCCGCCGACCGGGAGCGTCAGTTCCCTGAGGGCTCGGCTGGAATCGCCACGGCCCGTGCGCTCGCCCAATGGATCCTCGACTATCCGGCGGACACCCACGGGGACGGATTTCCCTTCGATCTTCCATGGTTGGCTCTCTACGATCGTTGCCTGCAGGCTGCCGGCGCGGTCGAGCACTTCCTGTCCGACCCGCCCCGGAATTGCGCAGTCCGCAAGTCCCTCCGGCGCCTTCGGCGTATCTTGGGGCCCATTCAAGACAACGATCCAGGCTTCGGTGCCGTTGCCAGCACGTTGGCGCGCCGCGCCGCACTTTTCGCCGAGTTGCGAAAAGCGCTTCGGCTCCAGCCAGAGTCGAATCGAAGAAATCACACATCGTCGCAGCCGCAGAGCGCAACGCGAGAGTTGAAAGACATCCGTCTGGCGGTGCGCCGCCTGACCCGTTCTCTGCGCACGCGCCGTCCGAAGCGTGGGCCGGCTCAAGACCACCGTCAGGCGATCGATATCGTCCTGTCCCATCTCAAGACGCATGGCCGTTATCTTTGGGGTCATGCCATCCACCTGCCCGGGAAACTCAACGGCCTTGTTCACCTGGTGGAGAGGACCAACAACCTGATCGAGTCGCTTTTTCACACACTGAAGCATGGTGAACGTCGCCGTAGCGGCCGAAAGGTCCTCACGCACGATTTCGAGAACCTCCCGCCGGCCGCGGCTCTCGTGACAAACCTGACCCACCCCGATTACGTTTCGCTAGTCTGCGGGTCACTCGACCGACTGCCCGAGTCTTTCGCAAAACTCGATGACAAAGCTGGCCCCAAGCCTAAATCATCGGTCACCTTGCTGGCGGCGAGTTCAGATCCGGAGAGTGCTTCGCTGCCGAGTGCTGATCGGAAGCTTGTACGCACGGAGGAAATGACCCAGCGCATCATCGAAGCCGCTCAGAAGGGCTCACGGGCGAGGATGGTCGCGTGAGATGTGCAAATCCAACCGACTTTTGACGCCGTAGGGGATTTCAGTTCGTTGTTTAAGCGGTAATACTTTTTTGGCTTCGCGATTGCCCCCACCAAATGAAGCATCCGCACCAAAATCTGTGGTGGTTCGTTGGAATGGTATCGAGAAGGTGCGACAATCCGCCTCTGCGGATTCCGAAAACTGCCGAATCTCCGGACCCCCGCGGCCTTGTGTAAATACCTGTTCTCCACTTTCAATTTTCCCAAATCGCACGAACCAGTAAAGTTTTTGCACTCCATTCTTCCAGACACGCCAAGGAGCGCATTTGCGTCAGGCCGGGACAGCAGCGGAGCACGGGCACCTAGCCCCAAAACAAGCGAGGTTTGAACATGACCGTGGTCGTCGTAGTTTTTCTCAGTTGGTGGCCATTTTCCCCACGCTGATTGTTGCCCATTGACACGACAATGCACATTCAAGGCAGACTTCCGCCTCCTGTTTTCTACCTTTTCGCTTTCCTTATCTGCCTTCGATGCGCCCCTTTCTCCCTTTTTCTCATTTGCGCCGGCGAACCGGGATATTGCCGACGCTCTGGGTCATGAAAACTTGAGCTCCCGTATGTGGTCGAACGTGGAGAAGAATGTTTCCAGATGCTTGCTGTAACTGAGAATACGAAATATCAGCCGTCGGCCGGTCTGCACGATTTGACATGGTATCTGGATGAAGCTCATCAGGAACCTCTTGAATTCCATTCGCAAGATGTCCCGGCGTGCCACGGGCGCCAGGGTCACCAAGCCATACCAGGCTTTCAGATTCCATGCCAGCGCCGCGATGACCATGTAAGCCCAGTTGGACTCCAAACCGTCCGATGGCATTCGCAACGCATTGATCCCGCTTTTCAGTTGACCAATGACGTTTTCCTGGTTGCAGCGGTCGTTGGCGAAAAAGACGACTTCCTGCATGCTCATGGCGCGATCGTTGGTGATATAGAAAAAGCACCTGACATCATCGAACAACCGGCGTTCTCCTTTTTGAATGGTCAGGTTTTTCCGCACGACAACCATCCGATAGGTCTTCTTGCACTGCCCCGGACGATAGTCGAACTCGGCAACTTGCTCACTCTCCAGGCGGATGTTCTCGAACTCCCTCTGCTTGACCACCTGTTCTTTTACGTTATCGGGGCGTTGCCGCTCTTCGGTCTTGATCTCATAGCGCGGAGGCCGTTGGAGCACCTTCCAATGGCTCGCCGGCAGGGCATCCGCCATATCGACGAGGTTCTTTTTGGCGTCGTAGCCAAAAACAAAACTAACCTTCTCGTCCCATCGATCAAAGTTGCTGGTCAAGGAGAAATCCGTGTCGCCCCGCAGCCAGACCTTCTGGAATACCGGAATCGTGAGATCAATCGCACGGTCCATCCATACAGCTGCTCCGTCAGAAGACGGCCGGTTGCCGGGTCGATTGACCAGGTAGAGCGTCTCGCTCGTATTGGCCAGAGTCACAAGCAACGGAGCGTAGCCCCAAATCCCGTTATAGGCGATGTCCATTCCTTCTTTGCACTGGCCCGTAGTTTCGGCAACGGTTCCGTCCACGTCGATGATGCCTTCCTTCCGGAAGGAGGCGTCCTGCAAACTCCAGACCTTGCGCCTGGTTTCGTTAAACGTTTCCTGGAGTCCGAATATCCAATCCTCGTCGAATCGCCGCAGGAAATCTCCCGCCGTCGTGGGATCCGGAATCCTGTCAGCTCCGAGGGCGTTCATATAAGCCTCATCATTGCGCAGGCGCTCGATATCTTCCAGGCACGTTCCGCCAGTGAGCACGTTGTAGGCGATGTTCAACACGTGATCCGATTCCCAATACGGCACGTGGATCTTGAGCAGAGCCACATTCTGGTTAATCGCCTGATCCAATCCCAGCTTGCATACCAGCTTGTGCATAGCCCCGACGCCTCCGCAGCCAACGGCACGTGTTCTCTCGGAAATCTCGTAATGGATGTTCGAGTCTTTGAACATGGGATCGGGCTGGTCCGGATACTGCTTCCGTTCCAATCGGGTTTCAAGATTTTGCTTGTCTCTGAGGTAGATTTTGTGGTTTCTTTTGTTCACCTGGAATGTGCTCCTTTTGGTTGTAGTGGTTATTTGCTAATTCCTATTATAACCAATAACGACGCACATTCCAGGTTGTTTCATCTTTTTTCGCTAAAAAATCATGCTGGTTTAGGGCCTAGCGTACCAAACGCGCCAACGCCTCCAGCCTGACAAAGAGAAACTCCTCGTTCGTGGACCTGGATCGCCAGGCGCATTCAAAACCAAGGTTATGTAAGGCGGACACGGCATCCTCGGTGCTCTTCCTACCGTGACTCCTCCATCGATGGTGAAACTCGATGCAGAGTTGGTCAATCTCGCCCGCACACGCCCGAAACTCTGATGATTTAATCAGATCGTACTCCGCGCCTTCAACGTCGAGCTTGAGGAGATCAATCCTCTCGCACTGTAGCAGTTCGAACATTTGCCCAATTGTCACCAGATCAATCTCGATGGAACCGCCGCCCAGGTGACGTTCCGGGTGCAGCGCACCGGAGACATGTAACTCGTTGGTCGGGAGATAGAACTGCGCGCGCCCCCCGGTGATGCCGATGCCGTACTCAAATAAGCGCAGGTGATCGTTCCTGAGTCGCTTCACATACTCGATCGCCCGCGGCGTCGGATCGAACCCGTTGACCACACACCCGTACTGCCGGATGATCGACTCAGAAAAGGACGCGTCTTCACCCAGACCGATGTCGACGACGACAGACCCGGACTGAAGGGACCTTGCAACTATCTTCCATCCGCCAGAGCCCTTCCCGTGGAACTCCAAAGGAGCGCGGGCTGTCACGCAAATCCGCGGCTCAACGCCAAGAGCCCGCTTGAGAACCACGCGCGACTCCCGGAATCGTTGCATGAACCATCCCGGGTAGTCGCTTCGATCCCTCTCAACGATCATTGACTGCTATTTCTATAGAGTCGTAAGCTGGAACGAGTTCATTTCCTTCAATGTCCGACAGATGCCTGCACTCCGGTCATCGCCCGACACCAACTCTCGAGCACCATGTACTTGAAAGCAAGGTCGTTCCGCACTCCAAAACGAGAGCCCGGCTCGATCAAACATCTCGCGGCCTGTCGGTCGAGCACACAAGTCTGTGTGAGATAACCCGAACACAGATCGTCGCCATAACGAGCCTTCAGAGCGTTGATCCATAGCGTGACGGGCGGGTTGAATCCGCGCTTGGGACGGTCTATTACCCACTGCGGGACAATACCGACGACCGCATCTCGCAACCATGATTTGGCAGGCAGCAGGTAGCTGGGCACACGCTTTTGCAGTCCAACGATAAGCTCGACCAACTTGTAATCCAGCAGCGGCAGACGCAATTCGACAGATGATGCCATTGATAATCGATCACTCTGGGCGATGCCGTTCTGCAATAAGTAACTTCCGAACAACATGCGCATGATCAGAAGATCCGCCGGGGGCCACGGTTGCTTCACACAAAACCAGTCGGCTGCCACGCTGTCTCCAAGGCGCGCCGCAAACAACTTGTGATAGGTGGAGTAGGCTGCGCGCACCGCGATTTGATAAGTGTCACAGAGGTCGTAGAAGACCACCTGATCCGCGGGAGCGTTCCTGGCAGGTTGAATCGCTTTCCAGCCATGTATGAGCCCGCCGAACAGGTAGAGGGCCTCCACCAACTCAGATTTCGATAGACCTTTCGGTAGATGCTCAAGGAGGCTGCACAGCCAGTTGGGTCGGCGGCCAGTTCCTTTGAGCCTCGTTGCTTTCACTGCGCGAACCACCCAAGAATATCCCCAGAATAACTCGTCGCCGCCATGTCCCTGAAGCAGCACCGGATAGCCGTTTTCGCGGGCAGCACGATTCACCGCGTAGTAGCCGAGGCCCGCGATGTCGGCGATGGGATCGTCGCGCCAGTAGTTCAGATCCGGAAAGAACGCGACCATCTCGTCGACGGAGATTTCAACTTCATGGAAGGGCATGCCTATGTGGACAGCGAATTGCCTGGCCATCTTGCGTTCGTCCTGCAGAGGATAGCCTTTGTAGCCGACCGAGAACGCCGCCAGAACGCCAGGGTATCGCTTTGCCGCCAACGCCGCGACCGCGCTGGAATCCAGGCCTCCGCTCAGGGCTACTCCCACCGGGACTTCGGAGCGAACAATCAATCCGGCAATGTTCTCGAGTTCGGCGCGGATCAGGGAGGCTGGGTCTCCATCAACCGGAGGCGCGTCTCCGAAACGCCAGTATTCGCGACTTTCCACTTTCCACGGATCCAGTTCAACAACGAGCAGGTGCGCAGGCGGAAGCTTCCTGACCCCTTGCAGCACGGTCCGCGGTTCCGGTACCCAGCCATAGTGAAGATACTGATTCACGCTGACAGGGTCGAGTTCGAAGGGAACTTCACCGCTCGCCAACAGCGCCTTCATCTCGGATGCGAAGACAATTTTGCCCTCGCGCTCATAAAGGTAAACCGGCTTTTCTCCGAGACGGTCGCGACCGATGATAAGGCGTCGTCCTCGCGCATCCCATAGAGCGAAGCAAAACATGCCACGCAACCGCTGGACGCAATTCGCCCCCTCCTCTTCGTATAGGTGAACTATTGTCTCGCAGTCGCTGCCGGTGCGAAAACGGTGTCCCGCTTTCTCCAGCGCCGCTCGGATCTCGACGAAGTTGTAGATCTCACCGTTGGCTACGAGGGAGACTGTCCTGGTTTCGTTGTGTAGCGGCTGCCAACCACCTTTAAGGTCAATGATGCTTAGCCGGCGCATGGCTAGGAACAGGCGGTTCGAGTCGGCATCAACGAACTCTCCCGCCCCGTCCGGCCCGCGATGACACATCCTGCTATTCATGCGTCTGACTGCATCGAAATCCCGGTCACGGAGAATGTCTTTGCTGACTACCCCGCATATGCCGCACATAGATTGGCTCGTTCACCCCGCCTAACGGGGACTTTGATCATTCAGCAGGTGATGGTCATCCCTGGTATCCGGGCTTGACAATAGACCCTAACGGACAAATCGTCTCGTGAGAAAAGACGATCGCAGAACCCCGTGCGATAGCTGCGCACCATGTTAGTGAGAATAGCGACGCTCAGGGCGCTGTTCTTCATAGCAGGTGCGGCCGGCGGTACTTCATTTTCTCCGGACGCGGGCGTTGACACCGTCGGCTTCCGATCGTTTGCCCGACAGGCTCGCAACAAACAGAGCGCGGTTCGCGACTGCATCGTGGTTGGCTTCCCCGATACGCCTCGCACCCTGTATCAAAGCCTGCTGGCGCTCCGGTGATGAGAGGATCCCTTTTATTACAGAGGCCAGTCTCGCCGGATCACGCAAGCAAACAACCTCCGCCCAGCCTGCTTCCGTTGCGTAACGCGCGAGTCCTGTAGCTGCTGGAGCATAGACGATGATTGGGCGTTCGCTGAACATGAAGAGATGAGCTTTGGAAGAAATGGACAGGCCGTACGCGTCTGCAACTTCCTGATTAAAAGGTTCCGCGATTACTAAAATATCCGCACCCTTTAGGTGACCTGGCAGGTCGGCATGCCCGGGGTCATGAAAGATCTCCACGTATTCGGCAAGCCGGATGCTTTGCTCGACTTCCGGCTCAATCGCCGACGCTATGAGGCAAACACGGGCCCGGACACCGCCTTCTTCGAGCAAGCCGCAACACGAGTTAAGGTCGAGAATTGAAGGCGCGCGAAACCGGTCGATGTAGCCCGTAACCAGAAGCGACGCTATGCCTTCGCGTAGATTGCGAGTCACACAACATGCGCGAAACCGGGCCGGGTCGTCCGAGTGATTGATGACGATGAACGGTCGGCGGTACCGCCGCTCGTACTCACGAGCCATAAGCGGGCCAAATGCAAAGGGGGCGTCGGCTTCCGCCACCAGACGATCCGTATAGCGCGCTAAGATTGGTTGCATCAACCACCGCGCGAAACGCGGCTCGCCCAGCAGACCGGCGTAGGTCGACGTAGGCCAATCGTCGGACCAGAAGCACGCTAGCCTCGCACCGGAGTACTCCCTGATCAGCATGGCCAGTCGGATCATGCCAAGTGAGTAACCCTGCGCCAGGATCACGTCGGGCCGGTAGCGACCAATCCACGTCTGAAGACCACGCGACAACCTGACCGGGAACAACAGTTCGTATAGCCCCGTTTCCACGAGGCATCTATGGCCCAACGCCACGAGGCGGTTCCGTAAGTTCTTTAGCGTTCGCCCCCTCCCACGAAAATCCTCCATCCCGAGCACACGCTTCTCGACCTCCCGTTTCGCAGCTATGAAGAGCCGACCGCACACTCGCTCCTGCGCGCCGAGTTTGAATTCGCAGTCCGCGATTCCGTTGTCGCCGTTGTTACCGGAGCTGTATACCTGAGCCAGAGCCTGCCGTGGCCAACCAGCCAGAAGCCCACGCATGAGAAGACCGTTCCCGGAAAAATCGGTTGCATTGATCCTGGCCAGCCCCACGAGAAGCAGCCGAGGTACCAGGATCGGCATTCCCTCGGCGACCAATCCATGAGGTGATTTAAAAACTCCGTCTAACATCTTTTCAGAAAGTTCCGGCGACTTCAAATTGCCTTTCAACCCATCCATTTGGCGATCTTTCTAATCTTGGCCTGCCCTGTTTCCACTGATCTTCAGCATTAATCGTCCTTTTCGACGTTGATATGGCGGGCAGCATGCCGGCTCAATCTTCCCGCCAGGTACCTTTTCATCAAGAAAACCTTCGCCGGAAACCGTTATGTTGTCTTTGACGATTCACCCAAAACCCGCTGATAGGTCTCGATCTGTCGCCGGACAAGAGATCGTCGGTCTTGTCTACGTGCGGCCGTCTCCCGCGCCTGCTGAGACAAGCGCTCGGCCAACTCCACATCCTTAAACACGCGTTCAAGTTGAGCGGCACACATGGCAGCATCGCCAGGTGGGAAAAAGAGGCAGGTTTCCTCGTCGCGTCCAAGATGAGAGGTTCCTCCGGTGAAGGCAGCGACTGTCGGCGTTCCTACTTGCATTGCTTCGGCCATAGCCACACAATAACTCTCCACAAAGGTTGGTATCAAAGCGGCTCCTGCCGTCTGCAGTTCTTGCACGATCCGATTCGCGGAGAGAGTTCCCAGCCACTCCACATTCCCTTCCAGTTTTAGTTCTCGAACTAGCTCATTAATCCAGCGGATGTATCCTTCCTGACGAACGCCGACTCGTTGGTGTGGGCCGGCAATCCTAAGGCGTGCATTAGGGCAACGTTGTCGAAGCGCAGCTACGGCCCGAACAGCAACGTGCAATCCCTTGAATGGCGACGGATAGGCAGCGGTTGTGAAAACCACCGGTTGGCCTATCGATTGCCAAGAGACGGCGCACTCAAACTCTTCCCGCAGCGCACGGTCCGACTTGAATAGGCGGGCGTTTGGATTCACCGCCTGCACCTGACTCATCATCCATGGGGACTGGACGCCAATAAAATCATGGCCCAGAATCATTTCTCGTTCCAGTGCCCCCCATCGCTTGAAGTCACGCCGGTCATGATACATGGTGCGGCGCTTCAATATTTCCTTGATCCCTATGCTGTGCAGACGATCACGCAGAGAAAGTCCGCCATAAAATACGTCAGCAATGGTCATTTTGAGGCCCTGCATTTCCAGAAGAGCAGGAGTCTGCAATAGGCGGCGAGCCGTCAACAATCCCCAATAACCTTCCGTTCCCCAGACGTGAATCAGGTCTGGGACAAACGCGCTAATTGCAGCCAAGATATCCCGAACTACCGATGCGGAAGGCAAACCCTTGCGCTTGACCGGTCGATCTCCAGGCACCAGCCATTGACTCACACCCCGACAGTCCCGCCGAGTAATTGGTCCAACCGGAGCCTCAGAGACCACGCCTAACTGGAGATCACCAGCATCCACGAGCCCGCGTGCCATAGCGGCTAACCATGTGCCCGAGCCGCTCGGATCAGCCTCACTCATCTCCAAATTACATAACCAGAGCACTTTCATCGGATGACGGATCTATCTTTCCCTTGATCAGTTAAGTGCATTCGGCCTCGAAAACTGAACGGGTATTTTGATCTTATTCGTGTCCATCCAGGACAACAACACCAACAACGTCCATAGCAGGTCTGTGACAGCGGGTTCGTCCAATCGGCAAAGGCAACGTTCGAGAAAAGCCGGTCGGAAAAGAGCATGCGCGGTGGGACTCTCCAGCATTGTCCGTAGACGTTTGCCTAGAACACTTCGTACCCAGTATCCCAATGGCAGCTCGAAGCCTGTCTTCGGGCGTGTCAGGAGCCCGGGGGGAAGCAGATCCATCACCGCGTCCTTAAGGACCGCCTTGTGGCGTCCATTACGAATCTTGAATCCCGGCGGAAGCGCAAGCGCATGTTCCACTAGCACGTGATCGAGCATGATTGGGCGCACTTCCAGACCGTGCCCCATGCTCATGGCATCAGCATCGCGCAGTAACGTATCGAGCAGGTAGTGCCGGCATTCCAGCAAACTGACCTGGCTTAGCAGCTCAAAGGATTCCTCCACAAGGGGTCTCAAGTGCTCCTCCACAAAGCCGGGCCTGAAGTAAGCCTGCAGCGGTATGATCAGCGCGGTCGCAAGTTCGTCGTCAGAAAGACCCCGCCGCAGTTGGGCATAACGCCGAAGGACAGACATTGGCCTCAGTGCGGCAGGATGTGTCCAGCGATTGGGCCGCAGGCGATGGATCAGACCTAACAAACCGTCGATCCACGATGGCATCGAGCGGGAGGCCGATTGCAGGAGAGCGAAGTGAGGATATCCGGCAAAGAGCTCGTCCCCGCCCAGCCCCGAAAGAACCACTTTGACATTGCCGTGCGCCGCACGACTCACAAAATAGGTATTGGCGCCGTCGTGACTGGGCTGATCGATGGTGTGGATCAGATCGTTAAAGGTGTCCTCCACATCCCGACCGGAGATGATCACCTCAGTGTGATCGCAGCCCATGTGGTCGGCTGCCAGTCGCGCCGCGTCGAGCTCGTGTCGGAATTCACCAATGTTTTCGAATCCAACGGAGAAACTTTTCACAGGCTCGGTCATTTGGCGTGTCATCAGCGCGGTGATGGCTGTAGAGTCAACGCCTCCGCTCAAGAAACTCCCCACGCGCACATCGGCAACAAGGTGATATCGGCAGGCTTCCTCTAGACGGTCTCGAACCATGCATACCGCATCCGCATAGGAGAATTTGGCGAGTTCTGGCCGCAAGGCTGTCACGGAGGCCACGGCATCCCAATAACGGATACTTTCCCGGCGACTGTCTGGCTCCACCACAAGGCAGGTACCAGGTTCAAGATTCCGCACTCCACGGATCATCGTCCCAGGCTGGCAGACCGATCCTGTCGCTAGGAGATCGAGAATTCCGCGCGGCTCGAGGACGGGATCCACAAGGCCCGATGCCAACAAGGCTTTGAGTTCAGAAGCGAAGACAAGACCGTGCGGCACTTCCGCCCAAAGCAGAGGTTTGATACCCAAACGGTCCCTCACCAGTACAAGCCGACGCTCCTGCCGATCCCATAAACCAAAGGCAAACATACCGCGAAAGCGATGTACGGCATCAATTCCCCATCGAGCCCAGGCGGCTAGGATCACCTCGGTGTCTGTATGTGTGGCAAAAACGGCACCCTCATTCTCCAATTGCCGGCGGAGTTCCTGATAATTGTAAATCTCGCCATTCAGGGTTATCCAGAACCGCCCATCTCCGTGCATCATTGGCTGGCGCCCAGCAGGAGACAAATCAATAATGGACAACCGAGTATGGCCGAAAGCCACCAGACGAGAGGGGTCGGACCAAACTCCATGATCGTCCGGCCCACGCGGTCTCAGAGCACACACCATACGCTCCACACAAGCCTGATCTATGCCTTGGTCATCCAGTAATCCTGCGATACCACACACAGAAGCGACCCGTTCTCGATAATCCTAAGCTACCATTCCGAGGTCACACACCACCGGCACAAGAGCTCACGCGTCCAAGGATCAGGGCGTTGTTTCAGATTCCGGCTCTATGGGTAAAGCCACTATGTCACCAATGAACGGAGATTTCATGGGTAACGCCATCGTTTCAATGTCAAAGATCTTGTATCCGATATCCTGTAGTAAGGAGTGAATATCCTTACTATTATGCTCTGTGCTTGAAAGAAGGTCGTCTCGAATTTCACAAATGACTGCCGGTTTGTATTGTTTCAGCGTATCCATAGCGCCACTCAACACAAGATATTCTGATCCTTCAACATCGATCTTGATGATGCCCGGCTTGAGTTTGTATCTAGCAACCAGGGAGTCCAAAGATGTTCCTTCGACCGCTTGAGTCTGACTCGATTTTGCCCTCATGGCAGGATGAGCGATGCTCTCAATGCAGGAGTACTCAGGCATACCCGCTATCATGTTCAAAGTTGCACTTCCGTTTTCCTTTGCGGCGACGCCTTCAAACACCGTCACTTTATCCGAGCAACCGTTCCTCGCAATATTCTTATGCAGAAGATGCAGAGCATGAGGATTCGGCTCTAACGCCAACACTTTGTTTTCTTTGGAAAGGATGCTCGACAACAGTACAGTGAAAAGCCCGATGTTGGCACCTACATCAATCGCGTCCTTCTTGGGATTCGCGTAGGTTTTGATGATTTCTCTCTTTTTTGGTTCATATTCCTTAGTCGTAAGAATTCGGCTTAGTATATGCGATCGGGCATCAATCTCGAAATTTCCTCCAAATATTGGAAACCGTACCACAAGATTTCCTTCGATCACAGATTCGAACAGAAACGTATAACACTCTTCCCGTGGGATCATGCCTCTATAGCGGCTGAACATTCTCTTTATGAAGACCGCAGGAAAGACCAAGCCGTATAAAAACGCATTTTTCTTGATACGATTTTTGAGTGTCATGAGGGATTAGTATTTTGAATTGTTAATTCGCCGATAAAGCAGCTCAATCGTGCTTAATCATCTTACCTGAGAGTACTGCTTGGCTTCGACGTCTTCGTTTGTCAGGAGCAGTCGATTTATTTTGCTAGTACCATAAGGGAGTAACCACCCAATAGTTTGACGGTAAAGTTGGGAAATAAGGGGTGAAGGATCAATCGGGGAATATTCGCAATTCGGGTTTTCCAGCCTTTATTGGGTGACCCTGTACTCTGATCGGTATAGAAGAAATCAATGATCTCATGCCCGGTATCCTTCAACGTTGCCAAAGCAGTCTCCTTGGTAAAGTAGTGCAAATGACCCACCTTTTCTCTAGCATCGACCAGTTTATTTCTTAGAATTGAACTAACATGTACGTCGAGCGGAATATGGTATATTTTGTACTCAGCTCTTGACTTACATTTTTCTAAAAATCCCAGGTAATCGGGAATGTGTTCAAATACATCGATCATCAAAAGCAGATCATAATCAGATCTATCGCTAAATAGAAAATCCTCACAGTAAAAATGAAGATTTGTACTGCCTTTCCGTTTTGCTATTTCAATCGCATCAATAGCTATATCGAACCCATCAATCTGCGAGATAGATTTTCCGGTGATATCATTTAGGCAGTATAAAATTTCACCAACGCCACAACCGACTTCAACTATTCTACCCGGGGTCAATCCATTCCTCATGATCATTCTGTGGATTTGACCAGCCTTCCAAGGTGAATCTTCGGAATGCCATGTAGAGGTCTTTTGCAAATAATCTGAGCCTTTGCCGGAGTATAAATCTTTCATTGAACTCTTTCCGTCTCTTACTCGATGATCCTGAAGATTCAAGAATTAATGCGAACAACTCAGCTTTCCATTTTGGAAGACACGATGGCACCGTAAAACACCGAATCCAGCACATTCATCAACACCTTACCTTCTCTGTCCCAATTGTGTTTCTCTCTAGCTTTTGTGAAGGCTACCTCCAAATCCCTTTTGGACAAATGCAAGGCAAGTTCCATCGCGCGCGCTATGGCATGCTGCGAACAATCATCCGCAACAACTCCGATCCCGCTTTCACGAACAAGGCGACTAATATAGGGATAGGGGGGCACGACTACTGGCACACCTTGAGAAATATAAAACCCAATTCTGCTAGAAGTACAGTGGTATGACCCTCGAAATTCTGCTGAATAGAGGATGATGCCCACGTCCCCCTCGGCGACAACCGCTTGCATCTGCTCGGGAGGAAACCAACCTGCACAATAAACCCTGTCTGACAGCCGAAATCTGTCTACCACAGGCTGTGCGTAGCACGACCAGAAATTTTCTTCTGTATCCCTGCCAACAAATATAAAACAAGTATCTGGTGCATCTATCATGGAAAATGCTTCTATCGATTCTGGTATGCACCTGCGGCTCTGTAACGCACCAGTGTAGAGCATGATTTTTCGAAAACGGGCCGGAAGTTGCAGTTTCTCTCTCAGGAGGTTCCCTTTGGAAACGCATTTAGCGGATATAATATCGTGGACTACCCATATTCTGTCAGGCCGACATCCGCGTTCCCTAATATAGATGTCACGCCTTTCCTCCGATGCGCATACTACAGCTTCGACGCGTCTAAGTAAGAAGCGTTCCACGTGAACAAGTAGCCGTGTCGCCCAGTGTGCCGCTGAATCGTCTTCCTCACCAAAGAGCTCGTAGGTGTAGTAGACCAATGGCTTACGTTTGATCCTCGCAGCACACCAGGCGGACAAGCATACGAGGGGTTGGCTAGCCATGAAAACATCGGCTCGTGAGATGAGGCAGACATAGAAGAATTTGAGCGCCGACTCGAAAATCCAGAGCCGGGAGATTCTTAACGAAATGTTTCTGAGGATAAATCCTTCAGGCAACCAGTTAGTTGGACGCGTTCCATTCCCTCCGTCCACCAAGCGCCCCGCCCAACCCGTGCGCGCCAAAGATTGAATCACCTGCAGTGCGATTGGATTGCCTGTGAATTCGTGCTGATAACACCAGCAGATTCTTCGACTGCCCATTTTCATGCTTAGCCCTACGTGGATTTGGGATCTATCATATGAGCGTAGTCATGCGCTTCAAGATTGCCAAATGCTTTGTAGTTTCCTGACAGCACTTGCCCGATAATGGAATGAAAACTGTCAGTTAGACTTCCGATACTGAAACGTGCTCGTGCCTGTTCGTACGCCAATGCTCCAAGACGCCTCCGGTTCTCTGTATGAGAGGCTAGCTCGATGATTGCATTCTGAACGGCTTGGGGATCGCGTTCACGGACGATAATCCCGCCTTCCCGCACCTGCCAGGGAACGCTGCCCGTATTGGATCCAATCACCGGTAAACCCACAGCCATGGCTTGCGCTACAGCCAGAGAAAATGTTTCAATCCAAAAATGCGTACCGTGCGGAATATGAATTAGACAGTCCATTGCTTGCATATAGTTAGCTACTTCGTTGGGTTGAACTAGTCCTGTCATGATCACTCGGTCAGAAATCCCCCGCGCCGTCACTACCTCTTGCACCTTGACTCGCAACGTGCCCTCACCGACCAGGAGAAGCTTCCAGTCAATATTCGGAACAGGGAGTGCCGATAGCAAGTCGAGAATTCCCTTCTCCTCTGTCAATCTGATGACGCAGCCGAGCACAAATGTTTGATCATGCACCCCCAACTCTTCCCGATACTTGCGTCGGATCTCATCATCTGGATGAAAAACGCAGTCATCGACACCAACCTGGGTTTGCAAGAATATCGGCTTTTTAAAATCCATATCACGAAGGGCTTCCAAACAGCCGGGGTAATGACAGATGCCGGCCTCCACGCCGTGTCGGATGTGAGCCCATCGAAGTTTGTGGTAGAACCTCCACCTCGTGCGATCAGACTTCAGGGCATTCATGGTAAAAAATAAGATCTTTGCCTTACGACACCAAATATCTCGACACAATATTGTATGACTTAGCTGGCGCGCCATTTCGCCCTGGATCACATAAATCAGGTCCGGTCTGAGTCGCTTCAATACAGGGCCGAGGGATGGGAACACCCAGTCTCCCAAGAAAGCTTTTGTTCGCAGGGGTAGTACATGGAACCTGCCGTCGTGCGTTTCCTCTGGTTGCCATTGTAATTTCGTATTCCACTCGTTTTGCTCCCAGTAATTCGGAACAAGAAGAGTAACGTCCATAGGATAGCGCTCGCTTAGCATGCGCCAACGAGCGTGTGCATGTTCGCGTACCAAGGCTGCACAGATGACGACAAGCCTAATCGGCTGCCGGTTGTTACATTCGCCTGCCATTCGTTGCGTCTTCTGATCCATTTCATTCAACCTCTGTTATCTCCCCATCCGGTCCCATGCGACCTCCAGCACCAACATCTGATGCCGGCCGGTATGCGCCGTGTCGATGATAATCCGGCGTTCGTCGCGGCTGAAACGCGGGTGCAGGTCGCAGCGATAGCTGCCACCGTTGAAGGGCGAGAAGAAACGCCCTAAAGAGTGCACACGATCCCTGATAATGTCGTAGAGTAATAAATGCCGATAGCCCCCTTCATCGGCATATGTGTCGGTGAGCATATAACGCCCGTCCCGTGTCCAGCTAGGGTGCCCATCCCTGCGCAACCAACCCTTTGACAAAAGTCTCTCCACCTTATCCCGGTCACGAACAAGGGCATACCCGCTTTCCTCCCTTCGCCGGTCCACGAAATCGCGTGGGACGATCCGTTTCATGCCCCGGATGGTTCGCACCACCATGGCTTTCAGCGGACTCGTACTGCCCACCATAGAGGCATAGGCATCGGCCAGAGGCTTGGATTTTACTACGTAATTAACGAACGTGCTGTCGTCACGCCACCCCATGTGTGTAAACGAGTATTCAGTGTGCCCAGGCAGACAGAACAGATGGGTGCCGTCGGGATCGGCTGTAAAGACGCGCGTAGCAAAAGAGTTGTGATTCCCAAACCGATGGAGGAAGTAGAACCGTGTGCCAGACGGATTCCAAATCAGATGTTCCAGCCAGTGCGAAACACCTGTCATCGCAGAAGTTGGATCAAAACTTGCGATGTCAGCCGTGCGCAATAGCAGACGTGCTTTACCTTCATGCAAATCGATGTCGAGGATACCGTCTTCCGGGTGGACAGGCATGTTCCACCTGTCATCCCGAACGCCCTCGTAATGGTAAGCACGGCAGAAGTAGTGCCGCTCGAATCGCACACCAAGTGCGCACCGGCCGGACGGGTGAACGGCATAGACCGCATGCGGCAACGTCCGCCGGAATCCCGAAGCGAGGTCGGCCACGCGAGCAACAAACTGATTTCCTTCCTGGTCATTGTAGATCACACGCGACTGGAAGTCCGGCCCCAGCCATTGCAGCATGGCGCCTTGCTGCCAGTTAAACGCCTGCGTTACTCCCAACGTATGCCAGGAACCGTCCTCCATGTCAAAGTAGCCGACCTCGACCTGGTCCGATGGCTCGATGTTGCGACCGTCGAAACTCGCGCGATGTGCCAAGAGATGGCGACCGTCAGCACTGAGGGGCGACTGGTAGTAGTAGCCGAAGAAATGGCTATGCTCCGGCGGAGTGGCAAAGACCACACGCGCCCATCTTGCTAGAAAAAATGAATTGTACGGTTCCATGGGCTAGGATCGATAGGAGAGCCGACAGCAGTAAAGGTTGGGGAGCAGCACCAACCGAGCAGACTCGTGGGGTTGAACCAGTTCTGTCACCGCTCGCCGGATGGCGTCATGGTTCCAGTCGTGCATTATCAGGATGCCATCCCTGCAAAGTTTTGGCAGGTACAGCAGTAGATCCTTCTTGACGCCTTCATACGAATGGTCGCCGTCCACAAAAAGCAGGGCCAGCCCGACCGGAATCCGGTCAACTACCTCGTGCGAGTAACCGCGCACGGCTTGGATAAAGTCAGCCACCGGCAAAGTGTGCCGTTGCCATAGTGAGAACACATCCATGCAGGCTTCCGATACGGCGTCGTTCATCCAAGTGTCTATGCACCAAACCCTACCTCCGCGGCAGCGGATGCCGGCGGCAAGGCAGCAGGAACTGGCGCCTTGGTAGCTGCCGATCTCAGCTGCGGCGGCGCCAGGGGGCAACTGCCTCGCAAAATGGAAAAGTACCTGCTTTTCGTTGGGGGTCATGGAAGTGCTGATGGAATCGACCCAGCGCGGGTATGAGCTTCCGAGGCGCCGTTCGCCCCCCCAGCGGAATGCGGTCCAAGCCTCACGGCTACGCCGAAGTACTTTTTCAGCATTGAGGTTAGCCAATCGTTGCAGGAACGATGGATGTTGATAAATCTCATTCATAAATTCTTTGCCTTACAAGCAGGAGGCAGTCCATCATCCTCGCTCTCAGCACGTAGGCACTACTGCCGACACGCAGAGAGCAAGAACTGGCGTGTCCGATCGCAACACTGTGTACGTTAGGGCATTTGAGTCGAGAACACCGAGATCGAGCCCCTTCCGCCCTGTGGTTCCATGGAGACATGATGCTTGATCATTGAGTGTCGCTTGCCAGTGATTCAGTGGAACGCAGTTTAGAATTGATCGCGCAGGCAACGCGACTCACTTGAATGCACACCGTGCTCGGACAGTCGGTCATGCAGCAGAACAGCCCTGCCTCCTGTTTGTACCAATCGCTGCAAAGATGAAACCATACGATAACGCAGTTCTAAACAGACGGCCCAGGAGGGAGGCCACAACCACACCATTGAGACCCCACCCCAAGTGTATACTTGCGATGGCAAGTGTCAAAAAACAGGCCAATCCTCCATATGTTGCCACATTTTGTTGGACTAAATGGCCCATAGCGATCAGCAGGGCCAGGGGCAATTCGAGTATTAGAGCCGGCAGATAAAGCATCATCAAGCACATGGTGGGAATAGCCTCGATATATTTCGGTGTTAACCATGTGACCGCGAACGGTATCCCCGCCCACAGCACTGCCGCAACCGCCGTTACGCCTGAGCCCCCAACCAGCATTGGCTTCCAGCAAACGCCCAGGCATTCACGGATGCTCGCACTGCGTCCGTACTGCTCAGTCAATCGCGGCACATAGATAGCCACTATCGCCTGAGGAATAGTTTTGGCTAATTCGAGCATCATAATACAGGCACTCCATAGCCCCAAGGAACGCGCCCCGATATATCGCAGAACCAGAGAAGCCTCTACCGCGGACCATCCCACGCCAGCTCCGTAACTGGCCGTAAATAGTGGAAGCCCTTCCTTAAGCAGGTGGTACCATTCACGCCAGTTGAACCGCCAAGGCAGACGTAGCGGCCTACGGACATGTAAATAGAATAGACTCGTCAGGCTTCCAAGGCTGCTGCGCAGAACCAATGCCAGGTAGGCCCAGAAAGGGAACATGGGCAGGCATACAAGCCCCGTGATACTTGAGATAACAGAACTTTTTGTCGCCGTTTCGAAATCATGTCCAGATCGGTAAGTTGCTCCCAAATATCCGCCGTAGAAGTTACTCGCCATCGCCACAGCCTGCACCAGCCAGGCCAGCGCCGCGCGCCAGTTGCCGACCGACAGCGCAACTGCTGCCAGGGCAGTGAAGATGCCCGATGCAAGTAACGCCACAGATACATTCCATGACTGACAAATCTCGACCACTGCCAGCGCCTGATCCCGGCGCCCCTGGCCAATGTGTAGAGGATAGCGACGCTGAAGCGCGTGCCATAGTCCCAAATGGAGAAAAAATGCATAACTCGTAATGATGCCGAACTGGCGAAGATAACCGAGATCTTCGGGTCCAACATAACGCGCCTGAATGAACGTGCCCACGATCCCGATGGCCGCAGCCATCAGATTCCCGCCCGACACCCGAGAAACCACCCCCAGCGTCGGCGAAGAAAGCAGTTGGCTGATGTACTTCTGAGCCTTGCCAGTGCTTTTAGAAAGGAACACTGGCCTCCGCGGGCTTCTGTCTGAGTCGGAACAACCTCCCCAGCATCAGCACTATGACAGTGATCCTCCCTTCCCAGTACGGATTCACGACGCCGCCTATCAGTAGTAATACCACGCTGGTTGCTGCAGCGACCGCTTCCCAATCCCCTTTTCGCTTTAGGCGCCGCCATGCGCGTGTCAACATTAGGAACAACACAGCCCCAAAAGCACCAGCTCCCCCCAGCAGACCGTAAAATCCCAACATGTCGAAGAAAGATGAGTGGCCGCCCACAAATTTAGACTTGCGAATGCTGCCTTCCCCTTCGCCGAAAAATGGGTGCGTCCGGAAGGTATTGAACGATTCTTGTGCTAAGTACCAACGCGACTGATCAGCGTATTTTTCACCATACCCCCCCGATGTCGGATCTTGCCATGCCCTTGCTATGCGCGACTGAACATCCACCGTCAAAGGACTCTGGATTATCAGTACCAAGAGAAGGAAAACCATTCCCGCGATGCAGATTATCGACAAAACACGCGCGGGAGATGCCCGGTACTTCAGGTAACGGACAGCGAGAAGCAGGGCCATAGGAAAAGACAACAGGAGCAGGCCGAACGCAGTTGCAAATTGGCTAATAGCGACAGCCCATCCGATAGTGGCGCAACAAACCAGGAGAGTAATGCGTAACATGCCCCTTTCCGCGAACGCCCTCCAGGCCAAAATGGGCAGCAGCATCGCCTGCATGGCAAAACCACCCTGATCGCCATAGATCCAGCCGCCGCCTGTCACTTCGGCTTCGACTGCACTGCGCGCAATGGTGGGATCCTTAGTGATAACCAAAGCAGTAAACAAAGACTGCACCCCTACCATCACAATAAAGGCAATCTGGAATGTTCGAACACACCGGCTCTCACAAAGGAACCCGAAGGTAATCAGCAAGCCTATGATAATCTCAACTGGTGCCATCACGAGACGCCAGTCCGTATCGGTCGCGCCTGAGAAGTACATCTTGCCAATGACCCCAATCAAGTACCAAACGACAAGCACGATCATCCACTGATTTTGCGTACCGTTACGTCGAATGTTCCGTACGATGGTATCCAGTGAGCCCTCATAGACAGCGGCAATGACCGCGAGCGCCCAAAGTGCAAACATGCCTATAAGATCATGCATCATGACGTCAATGAACTTCGTTGACGAGGCTACAAACGCCATCATCGCCAAACGGAAGCACCACGTGCGGTGGAGCGAGTTGGGAGACACGGCAGAAAACCGCGAAGATCTCATTGCCGAATGCCTCCGGTGATAAATGTCAGTCGAATGTGCCAACTTGCTGAATCCGCGATGAGGTGATCTAAAAACTCCAACTGTAATTATCCCAACCACGACAAGCCGCAGCTTAATTGGTGCGATCAGATTTCTCCTCCAGAGATCCCTCGTTACCTGAAACCTCTTGTTGACGCCGACTGAAAGATCTGTTCCTGAAGAGAAATGTCGCGGTTTAGCCCCTTCTTCCTCCGAAATCCGCCTGCCACAGTTCCGGAATCCATTTAAAGTGTCAGCAGCGGCTGGGTAAACACCCTGATTGGAAGTCCTCACAGAGTATTTAAATCACCTCCCCGTTAGAGTAATATCGAACAGAGGCGGAGCTTGCGGGACACCGGTAGCCTCGCCCCTTCACTTACAGTGGAGAATAGCCGTAAGCGCTAGATAATGCAGGAATTAAATGGAGGGATCACCCAAAACAATTCAGTCTAGACATCCGCGCTTCCTATGTCAACCAAAAATCCTGCCGGCCTGACAGGCACAGAGACCGTAACTATATTGGGGCAGGGGAACTCTATGATCCCGGCCCCACTTCTCGGGCAGTGCGGAAGCCGGGGATTACTCCTTGGGGCGAGAATCCTATCTGTCAAAGTGGACAGTTGGACGAATTCCACCCGGACTTGATCGTAGGTCCTTTGAAATGGACGTTTTACGTCGTGGGCCAGAACATAGTTCTCACCATTCGGGAAATCCACTCTGAAAGATCGAAGGTTGCCGACATCGAAATCGGAAGCCGACGGTTTGGCCTTAATCGCCAAGGGTAACATTACCGATCGCGCAAGCACGAAATGCACCTCATGGCCCCGCTGATAGCGCCAGTAACGATTGTCAAAAAGTGCTACCAAGCGCCAATGTGATTGCATCCGGCATCACAAGAGATCACAGATTAATGCAATGTCGCAGGGGAGAAAATCTCAGCCAAGATCATTGTGGACTTGGAATAAGGTTTGGGTCATAAGGCTTTCGGCATTAGCATGAAGGAATTCCATACTGTAGTAGTTTCAGAGCAAGGGGATTTATTTCGTATTTTGTCGGACGCGGATGGCGCGGAGAAACGGATTGACCGATTGAGGCTTCGGAGGATCTCGATCCACAATAAGTTGTGTGTCAATTAGAGATTGACAGGATAGACGGTGAGGAAATATCTTTGCAGCTCGACGAAGCATCATTCCCATCGATTGATTGATCGATTGGAGGAGAGCCTTGACTGAACAGACGACCGGCGAGAACCGGAGAACGTTTGTTGCCGATTCCCTTGAAGACGAGGAATATGGGGAAGCGGGGTTGTTGGACGGAATTCGTTTCCTTTACCTGCACCGGCTTGGCTTGGCTATGCGGTTTCTGGTATTTTTCGGCTTGGGAATCGTCGCCATTGTACATAATCGCCTCTCTGCGCCGATTGTCGTTCAAGGAACACTAAGCCTTGCTTTCCGGGGTATGGAGCGATTTGAATATCCTTCAGGCAAGAAATTCAGCGTCGAGGATCTTCGCAGCCCGGGCCTGCTTTCCAAAGCACTGGTCGATGCAGGTATGGCGCGGGAAAAAGGGGATCTAAAGAATCTTGCCGCTCAAATACTCATTACTCCCGTGATACCGCCTGATATTCAGTCACGCTGGAAAAAGGCGGACAAGGAAGGCACGAAAAAAGAAGA
The DNA here is from genome assembly GCA_963739235.1 of Terriglobia bacterium. Taxonomy (GTDB): domain Bacteria; phylum Acidobacteriota; class UBA6911; order UBA6911; family UBA6911; genus JAFNAG01. Next base: position 54,417 of record CAVTZY010000031.1, read on the forward strand.
CTACTATCCCAATGAATTCAATATTGGCTTTCAGATCGCGAGCCTGACCAATGGGCAGCTTATCCGCTTGTTTGACGCCCTGGCAGAAAACTACCGGGAGCGGGTAAAATACGAGCAGGCAGCAGCCTTGAAGTTCGTCAGCGATACCGATTTTTCCTATGACAGGCTGGCATCAAGCTATGACTTTTGGGATATCCCCGAGCTTTTTCAGAACTCCTATCGTTTGTTGGACAACCAACTTAGCACGCTTATAGCCGAATCGCTGCAGTACTCGGATGCCAAGTACCAAATGTCTTTCCGAAAAATCGCCGACGAACTCCGTACTTGGCAGACCACAAGACTTCAGCCTTTGGAAGCCCTAACCTATGAAGGGCACCTCGTGAAAAACCGGGACATCATGATGCAGAGAATTCAGTACCGGCTCGGGGACATCGAAATCCAGATCAAACAGAAAACTCAGGAAGCCAGTGAAGCCGAGCGATTGCTCGGGATCATCAGCAAACCCAACGCCTTGCTTGCCGGCCAGTTCAATAACAAAGACGGCATGCCTATCGTCGATGCAAGCGCTTTGGATAAGCTGATCAAGAGTGATTACGTCGGTCCCGTGGTCTCACGAATCTCGAAGCTCCAAGCCGAGACTCAAACCCTGGAAGCCGACAGGGCGCGACTGCAAAAGCAATTGGTGGTGCTTCCCAAGGCCAGCAATGTGGCCCTCCAACAGCTGCCCCCTGGGTATAGGGCGTTGATTGACACACTCTCCTCAGAACTCAAGGCTATCGCTCAAAACTATAACGGTCTGCTGGATGAATACCTCACTGCTACCATCACAAGTCTCGTAACGATCAAGCAAGCGCCTGTTGTTACTCGAGAGGAGGGCTATTCATCAGCTACACTCCTGATCGGGCTTGTTGTCCTGAGCTTCTTCCTCGCCATCTCTCTCATGGGAATCGAGCATCTGTTCCATAAGATAAGGACCATGACAGCAAGTGCCGGCCACCACGGGTCGGTTAGTTAAATCGATGTACGCGACCTGAGCGCTTTCCAACGCTTCGTCAGAATGTGCGCCGCCCGCAACGGCCAAATGGTGAATCTTTCGGCTTTGGCAGACTATTGCGGCATCACGCACAATACCGCTAAGGCCTGGGTGTCGGTGTTGGAAGCGAGCTATATCATCCACATGCTCCGACCCCATCATCGCAACTTCAACAAGCGTCTCGTCAAGACCCCAAAGCTCTACTTTTACGATTCAGGATTGGCAGCATGGCTTCTGGGAATCCAGAATCCGCAACAACTCGCCATGCACTTTCATTTGTGCTAATTGAGAATTAAATTGACAATTTGTCAAAGACGCGATAATACTAGCGCATGCTGATTCCGCGCATTGCTGAAAACACCGTGTGGCATCTCGCCCGCGGGTATCCTATCGTCGCCATCACCGGGCCGCGGCAGTCAGGCAAGACAACGCTCGCAAGAAAGGCCTTTGCAGACAAGCCCTACGTTTCGCTCGAGGATCTGGAGCAGCGCGAGTTCGCGACCCAGGATCCCCGCGGCTTCCTGGCTCAATACCCGGATGGCGCCGTGCTTGATGAAGCGCAACGATGCCCGGCCCTGTTTTCTTATCTCCAAACCCGGGTGGATCAAGACGAACGCATGGGACTGTTCATCCTCACCGGCTCCCAGCAGTTCAATTTGCTCGCCGGCATCACCCAAAGCCTGGCCGGTCGAGTGGCTCTCGTCCCTCTGCTCCCTTTCACTCTGGGGGAACTGCAAACAGCAAAGCAGGCGCCCAAAACACTGGAAGAACTTCTCTATCAAGGCCTCTATCCTCCTGTTTATGACAGACATCTGAATCCAGCCATCTGGCATGGCAACTATATGGGCACCTATATCGAACGGGACGTGCGCCAGATGATCAATGTGCGCAACCTGAGCGCTTTCCAACGCTTCGTCAGAATGTGCGCCGCCCGCAACGGCCAACTGGTGAATCTTTCAGCTTTGGCAAACGATTGCGGCATCACGCACAATACCGCCAAGGCCTGGATGTCCGTGTTGGAAGCGAGCTATATCATCCACCTGCTCCGACCCCATCATCGCAACTTCAACAAGCGTCTCGTCAAGACCCCAAAGCTCTACTTTTACGACTCAGGATTGGCAGCTTGGCTTCTGGGAATCCAGAATCCGCAACAACTCGCCATGCACCCGCAGAGAGGCGCGCTATTCGAAAGCTGGGTGATCAGTGAGTTTTTAAAAGCCCGGTACAATAATGCGCTAATCTCGAATCTCCATTTCTGGAGAGATCGGACCGGGAATGAAGTGGACCTTCTCATTGACCAGGGGCAGGCACTTATCCCGATCGAGATCAAGTCCGGGCAAACCGTGACAGGTGACTTTTTCATCGGATTGCGGAACTGGTTGAAACTCTCCGGCAGGACTGCCGGGCAGCCATGGCTTATCTATGGAGGGAAAATCAGGCAGGCACGTTCCGACATCGGCGTTGTGCCATGGCGGGATATAGGTGATCCGGCGACGCTGACTCGCATCGGCGCATCACCACAGGTGCACAAAAATTAATTGCCTTTATAAGGCAGCCACGAATGACACCAATGGGCAAGAAGTTCGCGTCATTCGCGGCTGCTTTTGCAGTTTTGCAGCGAGTTATGTTCGCAATAGAGTCCGCGGAGGATTTTTCGCCAGCGCCGATCTGGGGTATAGTAGCCGTTGAAAATTGACACTAAAGAACGGTTCGTTCGATCAAGCGGATGCAGGAGGTTGCGGAGCATATGCAGATTCTTCATGTGGTAGGGGCAAGGCCTAATTTCATGAAATTGGCTCCCGTCAGGGCAGCGTTGGCCGCCCACGACAAGGTACACCAAACCATTGTCCATACCGGGCAGCATTACGATGTCTCCATGTCCGATGTCTTCTTCCAGCAACTGCAGATTCCGGAACCCGACCACAACCTGGGCGTGGGATCGGCGAGCCATGCTCAACAGGCCGCCGAAATCATGCTGCGCCTGGAGCCCATCATTCTCAAAGGCAAGCCTGACCTATTGCTCGTCTATGGCGATGTAAACTCGACCGTCGCCGCAGCCCTGGTGTGCGCCAAGCTGTTGATCCCGATTGGCCACGTCGAAGCGGGGCTGCGCTCCTTCGATCGCACCATGCCCGAGGAGATCAACCGCATCCTCACGGATCGCCTGGCAGATTACCTTTTCACCCCCTCCATGGACGGCAATGAAAACCTGATCCACGAGGGTGTCCCCCCGGAGAAGATCCATCTCGTCGGGAATGTCATGATCGACACGCTGATCCGCCTCCTGCCCCACGCCGGGACTCCCAAGCTGCTGGAAGAGCTGTCGCTGGCCGGATTTCCCTACGCACTTGTCACCCTGCACCGCCCATCCAATGTCGATGATCCCGCCGGACTCCGCCGGATCCTGCTGACGCTCAACGAAATCGCCGGAGAAATCCCGGTCCTCTTCCCTGTGCACCCTCGAACGAGGCAGGTCATGCGCGCACTGGAACTCGCCAACCTCTCGCCCCGCCTGCATCTTGTTGACCCTGTCGGTTACCTCGAGTTCCTCGGGCTGCAGCGCAAGGCCACCCTCGTCATTACCGACTCCGGCGGCATTCAGGAAGAGACCACCTACCTCGGCATCCCATGCCTGACGGTGCGCGAGAACACCGAACGCCCGATAACCGTCCAGCTCGGCAGCAACATCCTGGTCGGCCGGGACATGGATCGGTTGAAGAAGGAAGTGGCAGCCATCCTGTCCGGAAAAGGCAAAACCGGAACCGTGCCCCCACTTTGGGATGGGAAAGCCGGGCAACGCATTGCGGATATCATCATCTCCGGCGCCAGCTAGTTTCTGTCGCGAAACTCGTGCTCCGATGACAATGTAAGGCATGTAGGAGCGACCGGCAGGTTCGCCCGAAGATCCGCCTACATTGCGGCAAGTGCGATGTAAACGAAGCATTGTCAATTCATTGGAGTCCTATCTATTTCAACTACCGGAAATTTCGTTCGTCGCTCAGCGGGCGACCTGCCGAGACTGTTGCAAAACTCATGCGCCTGATGAAATGCCAATGATTCCAGCCCTGGAAGGGCTGGAGCCAGTAGCCCCGGGCAAGCGAAGCGCCGCCCGGGGTAAAAGAAGAAAAGCGAAACAGAGCCCTGGAGGGGCGATGGAAAACATAGGCAAGCAGATGACTTCCATCGCCCTTCCAGGGCTCTTACCCTACGTCTGCCGTGGCCGGGGGCAGCGCCGCTGCGCGGCTCGCCCCCGGCTACTTTCCCGGCGTCCCTCCGGGACGCCTGGTTTTGCAACAGTCTCTGCCGGTCGCCCCTACGCCATATTGTGAGTTTCGCGACAGAAACTAGCTGGATGTCGGCACCCCGCCTGTCTCTGCTGAGAGCAAGTTCTGACCCAGGTCTGTTCGCTGCCGAAAATGGTGAAATATGATCGTGGCGCGCGAAACGATACAGGCGGCGGGATTGAATCACCACGGGGATAGTGATAATGTCGAAGTCAGCCATGAAACAGGCGAAAGTCCGATTCACCTACAACGACTACCTGCTGCTCCCCGAGGACAAACGCTACGAAATCCTCGATGGGGAGCTTTACATGGTCGCTGCGCCAAGTACGAAGCATCAGCGAGTATCACTAAGCCTGGCGGTAGCGTTGTTTCAGCATGTGAAGGATCGTAGCCTGGGCCAAGTTTTCGAGGCACCTTGCGACGTGGTTCTGTCCGACGAGGATGTCGTGCAGCCTGACATTCTCTTCGTGCGCAAGGAACATGCAGGCATAATCGGCGAGGCCAACCTGCAGGGCCCCCCGGACCTCGTAGTCGAGATACTTTCGACGGCAACAAAAAACAAGGATCTTGAGCTCAAAAGGAAAGCTTACGCGCGATTTGGAATTCAGGAATATTGGATTGTCAATCCTGAGACCGATACAGTCGAAATCCTGGTCTGGAGCGAGCTTGGATTTGTAACCGCAGGAATCTACACAAAATCGGAACGACTCTCGTCACCTCTCTTGCCCGAGTTGAACCTGCTGCTTTCCTCAGTATTCGCCTGAAAACCTGAACGGCGAACACGTTTGAGACCTCCAAGAGCAGTCTCTTAATTGCTTCAAAATCCCAGCTGCTCGCTTCTTTTGTGAAATAGAGCCGCGGTGTGCGAAACAATATGAATGGCCGGATTGAATCGCCGCGGGGATGGTGATAACGTTGAATATAGCCATGAAACAGGCAAAGGTTCGGTACACCTACAGCGATTACCTGCTGCTCCCCGAGGACAAACGGTACGAAATCCTCGACGGGGAGCTTTACATGGTCGCTGCGCCAAACATAAGACACCAGCGCGTCTCCATAAGGCTTGAGGCTGCTCTCCTTCAGCACATTGAACAAAAGGGTCTTGGTGAGATCCTCCACGCCCCCTCTGACGTGATTCTCTCCGATGAAAATGTCGTTCAGCCTGACATTCTCTTCGTCCGAAAGGAACACGCCGGCATCATCAAAGAGGCCAACCTGCAGGGCGCACCGGACCTTGTCGTCGAGATACTCTCGCCGGGGACCAGAAGCAAAGACCTCGAACTCAAAAGGAAAGCTTATGCGCGCTTCGGGGTGCAGGAATATTGGCTTGCTGACCCCGAGGCTGATACCGTTGAAGTCCTGGTCTGGAGCGAATTCGGATACGTTACCGCCGGCGTTTTTGCCAAGGCCGATCGCCTCTCCTCGCCGCTACTGCCGGAGTTGAACCTGTCGCTCGCTCCAATATTTGCCACGGAACGCTAAACTTACAGACGAAGAATACAGAATTCAGAATACAGAATGAAACTCGACGTCAACCTGGACGCTTTTCATTCTGTATTCTGAATTCTGAATTCTGTATTCTTTCTGGGGTGTTTGACGCGCGAGGAATATCCGCTAGTCACAGAAATCGCACCGAGTCGACCGTGAGCGTGACGGCGCCGAAGTCCTCCTCGACCAGGCCGGTCAGCACGTACGGGCGCGAGCGGTTCAGCATGTGGCAGAAGCGCGCGTAGGTTTGCGGGAAGAACGTGGTCTCGTAGAGCGCGCTCGTGTCTTCGAAGCTGATGAACTCCATCGGCTCGTCCTCCTTGCGTCGTCACGACCTTGCCCGTCACCCACCAGCCGATCGTGGTCACGCGCCTGCCCACGTGCTTGTGAAGATCCGCGCCGCGCACATGCTTGAGCCGCGCCAGCGGCTCGCGGTAGAGCTCCAGCGGATGCCGGCTGATCAGGAAATCCAGCGTCTCCAGCTCGTGCTCCAGGACCGTGCGCGCGCTGTACTGCGGCACGCGCGGGGGCTCGACCGCCGGCATGTCCTGGAACAGCGAGCGCGCCACCGCGCGCCGCGCCGCCTTGGTTTCGTGCCACGCCAGCGCCTTCCAGATCATCTCCGGCCGCGTCGCGCCGCCCGCGATGCTGTCCATGGCGCCGGCCTTGATCAGGATCTTCACGTCGGACGGATCGATGTCCACGCGGCAGAGAAAATCCTCCAGCGACGCAAACGGCCGCTTCTTCCGCTCCTCCAGGAGCGCCTCCAGCGCCGCTTCGCGCAATCCCTTCAGCTGCATCAGCCCCACGCGCAACGTCCTGCTCCTTGCCCCAGTACTCCTTCCGGCTCTCATTCACGTCCGGCAGCAGCACCTGCAACCCCATCCGGCGCGCCTCCGAGACATAGGCGAAGGGCGAGTAGTATCCGCCCTGATTCGTGAGCACCGCCGCGATGAACTCGGCCGGGTAGTGCGCCCGCAGATAGCAGGACTTGTAGGAAACCAGCGCATACGAGGCCGAATGAGGTTTGCAGAACGAGTATCCCGAGAAGCTCAGGATCATCTCCCAGACTTCGTCGACGACCTCGCGCGGAACACGCCGCGCGCGGCGGCGCCCCGGTAGAACATTTCCTTGTAGTCCTCGAGCTTCTTGCCCGCGCGCTTTTTCGACAGGATCTTGCGCAGCAGATCGGCATCCGACGGCGTTGAATCCCGCCATCGCCATGGCGATGCGCGAGACATCCTCCTGGTACACCATGATGCCGTAGGTCTCGCCCAGCACTTCATCCATGATCGGGTGCAGCGGCTGGTACGCACCGCCGCGCAGGCGCCGCACATACTCGCGGATGTACTTGTTGGCCGCGGGACGGATGATCGAGCTGTGGATCACGAGATGGTCGAAATCCCCGCGCCGGCATTTCTGCTGCAGCTGCCGCATCGCGGGCGACTCGACGTAGAACACTCCGACCGTGTCGCCCTCTGCGGATCAGATCCTGCGTCCTGGCATCGGTCGTCGGATCCCAGGCGTCGTAGTCGATCACGACCCCGTAGTTTTCCTTGATCGCCGCCAGAGCGTCGCGGATCACGGCCAGCGAGCGGATTCCCGAGCAGATCGATCTTCACCAGCCCCGCATCCTCGGCCTGGTCCTTCTCCCACTGAATGATCGGCACGCCCTTGGGCGCGCGCTCGACCGGCACGTATCGGTCGATCCGGTCCGGGCACGATCACCACGCCGCCGCAATGCACCGACATGTTGCGCGGATAGCCGTCCAGCTTCACCGCCAGGCGGACGATCTCCGGCCACGGATCTTTCAGTTCCATGTCCTTGTAAACGGGATCGTGCTTCACGAGGTCCTGCAGGTGCCGGATCGACCAGTAGTAGCCCATGCGCTGGGTGACGCTCTTGATCTCCTGCTTCGGGCAAGCCGTACACCTTGGCGACTTCCCGCACGGCCGCGCGCGGCGCGAAACCCGACGTGGTTGGAAATCATCGCGGTCCGCTCGGCGCCGTACTTGCGGAAGACGTAATCGAGAATGCCGTCGCGCTCATCCCAGGGGAAATCGACGTCGATGTCGGGCGGATCCGTGCGCCCTTCGTTGAGGAAGCGCTCGAAAAAGAGATTGTGCGTGATCGGCTCCACGTGCGTGATCCCCAGGCAGTAGGAGACCAGGCTCGCCGCCGCCGATCCGCGGCCGCAGGTGCGCGCCGACTGCCGGACGATGTCCCGCACGACCAGGAAATACGGGGCGAAACCCTTGTCGCGGATGATCTCCAGCTCGTGCTCCAGCCGCTTCACCACCGAATCCGAAAGCTCGCCGTAGCGCCGCTCGGCGCCGCGATAACACTCCTCCCGCAGGTACTCGAAGGCATCCGACCCGTCCGGGAGTCTCGAAAGCTGGAAAAGCCGGCTTGCCGATGTCGAGGTCCGCGGAGCACTCGCTCCGCGATGCGCAGGGTGTTCTCCAGCGCCTGGCTCAGATGCGGATACCGGCGCGCCATGGCCTCCGGCGGCTTCAGCCAGCGGTCTTCGCTCGCCAGCTCTTCCGTCGGGATGCGCGACAGGGATGGTGTTCAAGTCGATCGCGCGCAGCAGCCGGTGCAGCGGGAAGTCGGACGGATCGACAAAATGGACATCGTTCGTCGCCACCACCGGGATGCCGCTGCGCGCGCGAAAACTCGAGCAGCGCCGGTTCCGCCGCGGGATCGTTCAGCTCCACGTAAAGCTGCTCCGTGCCGTTCTGCCGGCCGAGCGCCTCCAGCAGCGGGATCTGATCGCTGAGCACAAAGAGGTGTTCCCGATCCGCCTGCAGCGCCCGGCTCAGGCTGAAGCCCGGCTCGAGATGGCGGCGCGAGATGATCCGGCACAGCGTCGCATACCCTTCGCGGTTGCGCGCCAGGAGGACCGCGCGCTCGCCATCCGTGCGCAACTCGGCGCCCACGATCGGGCGCAGGCCGCGCTCGGCGGCGTACTGCAGGAACCAGACCAGCCCATAGAGGCCGTTGGTGTCGGTCAGGGCCATCGCGCCCATGCCGCGCGCCAGTGCCGCATCGACCAGAGCTTCGATCCTGCTCGCGCCCCGGCAGAACGAGTAATTCGAATGCACGTGCAGATGAATAAACATGGTATTTAAAAGCTCAACGCATAGGCCGCAGAGGGTGTCTCAAGATCGGGCGTCCCGGAGGGGCGACGGAAGTCTTTCATTCTGAGATCCATTCCATCGCCCTTCCAGGGCTCTTGCTCAGATTCCACTAAACCCCGGGCTGGGCTTCGCTTGCCCGGGGCTACTATCTCCAGCCCTTCCAGGGCTGAAAACGATGGCATGTTATCCAACACATAAGTTTTGAGACAGCCTCGCCGAGGCTCCCTCAAAACTGGGCGTCCCGGAGGGAGACCCTGGGCGCAATGTGGCCGAACTAAAATAGCCAAACTCCAGGGGCGTCCCAGAGGGACGCCGGGAAAGTAGCCGGGGGCGAGCCGCGCAACGGTGCTGCCCCCGGTTACGGCAAGCACCGGGTAAGAGCCCTGGAGGGGCGATGGAAGTCATTTACTTGGTGATGTTTTCCATCGCCCTTCCAGGGCTCTGTTTCTCGTTCGTCCTTTACCCCGGGCGGCGCTTCGCTTGCCCGGGGCTACTATCTCCAGCCCTTCCAGGGCTGAAAACGATGGCATGTTATCCAACACATAAGTTTTGAGACAGCCTCGCCGAGGCTCCCTCAAAACTGGGCGTCCCGGAGGGAGACCCTGGGCGCAATGTGGCCGAACTAAAATAGCCAAACTCCAGGGGCGTCCCAGAGGGACGCCGGGAAAGTAGCTGGGGGCGAGCCGCGCAGCGGCGCTGCCCCCGGTTACGGCAAGCACCGGGTAAGAGCCCTGGAGGGGCGATGGAAGTCATTTACTTGGTGATGTTTTCCATCGCCCTTCCAGGGCTCTGTTTCTCGTTCGTCCTTTACCCCGGGCGGCGCTTCGCTTGCCCGGGGCTACTGTCTCCAGCCCTTCCAGGGCTGAAATCATTGGCATATCATCCGTCGCACAAGTTTTGAGACAGTCTCGCCGGAGGGGCTTGGAACCAAATAATTTTGGGATCCGAGCGCCGTGCGGCGCCCGGCGCCCACTTCGCTTCCGCATTTTCATTCACCTGGGTGCACCCCCGGTGCACTGGAGACTGCGTTGAGAAGTTTTATGCCGCGCCGGCGGAGCTCGTCGAGGGCGGATTCCAGCCGGGCCTGGCGCAGCGGCTTCGGGTCGGCGAACAGATCCAGCTGAGCCGGGCCACTGCCCAGCTCGGTCAGGCGGAGATGCAGGCTGCGCACACGGGTGCGCCGGGTCAGCGTCTGCTCGAACAGGCGCCCTGCCCGCGCCGTCAGCCCCGCTGTCGACTGCAGCGGCGGCGTCAGTTTTGCCTTGGCCGTTGCCTCTCGATAATCCGAGTACCTGACGCGCACTTCCATCCGTGCGGCGCGTTGCTTCCGCTCCCGCAGCTGTTCCCCCGCGCTCTCGCACAGCCCGCGGAGTGCGCCCTGCAACAGATCCCAATCGTTGCTGTCCTCGGCCAGCACGGTGTCTGCCTCCACGGCGGGAACCGCGCGGGGCGGGTAGACCGGCGTATCGTCGATGCCGAGCGCGCGCTGGTGGAGCACGAAGCCAAGCCGCCCGAAGGCCAGCACCAGATGCTCCAGCCTCATGACCGCCAACTCCCGGATGAGCCGGATGTTGAGCTCCAGGAGCTGCTCCTGCGTCTTCGGACCTACGCCGGGGAGCAGCTGTGTCGGCAATGGCGCCAGAAATGCGGATTCGTCTCCCGCCGGAACATCTTGAAGCCCCACCGGCTCGGTTACTACGGCCGCGATCCTGCTGACCATCTTGTTGGTGGCCACACCGAGGGCGGATTCCAGGCGCAGCCGCTGCCGGATCTCCTTCTGCGCGCGCCACGCCGCATCCCGCGGCGGGCCGAACAGGCGCCCCGTCCCCGTCATGTCGAGATAGGCCTGGCCGTAGCCCACGGGCTCCAGTACCGGAGAAAAGTTTGCCAGCACCTGGCAGAGAGCGCGCGACGCCCGGGCGTAGAGCGGTTCGTTGGGAGGCAGCACCACCAGGTCCCGGCAGCGCCGCAACGCACGGGCCAGAATCATCCCTTTGCGAATGCCCGCGTCCTGCGCCTCCGGCGACAGCGCCGTCACCACCGACCGGGACGGGCCGACCGGCGCTACCACGACGGGGCGGCGGCGCAACTCCGGATGGATCACCCGCTCCACCGCGACCGCAAAAGCGGCAATATCGATGTGAATAATTTCCGACATAATAACTCAGGCTGTAGGCTGTCAGGCTGTAGGCTGTAGGAGGCTATAGCCTACAGCCTAACAAGCTACAGGCTACCGTTGCGCATTGATCGGAGTAAGGCGCCCAGAACTTTCTCGGTCTCCGCCATTTTTGAGTCGCAGTCACAAACGCCAGGGTTATCCGTGTAACCCAAGCGCTTTACCAGGCCGAATTGGTAATGCAGTTCCCTTAAGGAACCGAAGGCCATTTCAAGGAAGCGAAGGTATTCGCCCTGACTCTCCCGTGCACACCCTTCGACAATGTTGGACGGAACCGAAATCGCCGCCCTTCTCATCTGGGAAGTCAATCCATAGATTTCCTCCTTGGGAAATCCTCTGGTTACACGATATGTCAGCATGGCTACGTCGTCGGCCAACTCAAATGCCCTGAGCTTCGTGTGGTCCCGCATGTCACCTCCATTAGGCTGTAGGCTGTTAGGCTGTAGGCTGTAGGGAGGCTACAGCCTAACAGCCTACAGCCTCCTATAGCCTACAGCCTAACAGTCTACAGCCTAGTTCCTTAGCATTGATCACGGCTTGGCCGCGCCAAATATTGTTCATTAGTACTAGCACGCGGTCGCTCTCCCGCTCCAGGCGCCGGATCTCCGGCACCGCCGCGGCCAGCTCCGCCCGGCTGTACAGGTAGTTGTGCCGGGCCGAACCGTCCCCTTGAATCCAGCGCGACTGGTTCCGCCCTTGAAAACGTACGTACGCCACTCCTGCAGTCGCGCAATAAAAGGTCTTATCCGTCAGGCTGGTGCCGCCGTCGACGCACGCCAGAGCGATACGTTCGGCCGCCAGGTGTCGCGCCGCACGCGGAGTCAACCAGTCGGGACAGCCGAAATCCGCAATCAGCGGCAAGCCGGCAAGAGCATCCCGGAGCCGGCACAGGCGTTGGAAGTTGTCGCGGTTGAAACCAAAATCGGGCCCGAACTGGGCAACTATGCCGGCTAACTGGGCGCACTCCTTCAAAGGCCAGAGCGCGGCAACGAAGCGGTGCGCCAGATCCCCCGTTTCAACCCCCTCTTCCACCAAACGGTGCGGGACGCGGAAAACGAACTGAAGCGAACCAGAATCGTCTATAAGTTGTTGTATTGAATTAGCTTCAGGTATGCGGTAGTACGTGAAGGTCAGCTCGCAGCAACCGAAATGACGGCGGTAATGCTCCAGCCATAGGGCAGGGTCGAGGCCTGCAGGATAAAACACCCGCTCCCAATCGCGATGCTGAAACCCGCTTGTTCCCACCAGGATCATACCTTCAAAATAGGTGAAGATTTGGTGAAAATCAATAAAAAAAGAATACAGAATTCAGAATCCGGGCATCTTGGGCTAGAGGCGATATTCATTCTGAATTCTGTATTCTGTATTCTCTACAGAGGCACGTAAGGAGAAGGTATGAAAGTCTTGTCGCAGGATGAAATCAGGCAAAAATTGGGTGCATTGCGCGGCTGGGAACTCACCGACGGAGGGATCCAGAAGCGCTATAAGCTGGACAGTTTCATGTCCGCGATCGATTTGGTCCATCGCGTTGCCGACGCCGCGGAGGCAGCCAACCACCACCCGGATATTCTGATCCAATACGACCAGGTTACGTTCACGCTGATCACCCACGATGCCGGCGGCATCACCCGGAAGGATTTCGACCTCGCCGCCCGCATCGAATTATTGGTTGGAGACCTTGTCAACGGGGAGGAATTTTAAGAGACAGGAATACAGAATACAGAATTCAGAAGGCGAGGCTCCCGGCAGGAATCAGGTTTTTATTCTGTATTCTGAATTCTGTATTCTGTCTCCGGGGGCGGCATGATATAAGATCAGCACAATTTTGTTCAGTGGAGGAGAAGGCTGATGAGATTGGATAAGTTCGAGATGGAGCGCCTGCAGTCCACATGGGAGAACCGGGTGAAATACAACCTCTCGGAAAGCAGCGTTCACCCCATGTCGGCGCGGGAGCTGATCCCCGACCGGGCGTACCTGGAGCAGCTCATGGACATGCCGCTGATCTACAATCAGAGCAACGGCACCGACGAGCTGCGCTCGACGATCGCGGCTCACTATCCCGGCGCCACTTTAAATCATGTTGAGGTCACCAACGGCGGCAGCGAAGCGAATTTCATTTCAATTTATTCCATACTCGAACCCGGCGACGAAGCTGTCATCATCCTCCCCAACTACCAGCAGATCTGGGGCCTGATTCGCAGCTTCGGCATGGCGGTCAAGGAAGTCCGGCTGCGCGAAGAGCTCAACTGGGCGCCGGACCTCGCCGAGCTCGAGGCGGCGGTGTCGCCGCGCACGCGCATGATCATCGTGTGCAACCCGAACAATCCCACAGGCGCAATTCTGACGGCGGCGGAAATGGACGCGATCGTGCGCATCGCGGCCCGCTGCGGCGCCTGGATCCTCTGCGATGAAATTTACCAGGGCTCCGAAAGGGATGGGCGGATGACGCCGACATTCTGGGGAAGGTACGATCGGGTCATCATCACGAACGGCCTGTCGAAGGCGTACGGGCTGCCGGGATTGCGCATCGGCTGGATTGTCGCCCCGCATGACCTGATCGCGAAGATGTGGTCCTATCACGATTACACAACGATCGCACCGGGCACACTCAGCGACTGCCTGGCCCGGATCGCGCTCGCGCCCGAAGGCCGCATGCGCTGCCTGGAGCGCACAAGGGACATCTGCCGCAAGAACTTTCCCTTGTTCCGCTCCTGGATGCAAAGCCACGGATCCCTGTTTCGCATGGTTGAGCCCAAGGCGGGCGCCATCGCCTACGTGCGCTACGATCTCCCGGTCAACTCCACCGTGCTCATCGAACGCCTGCTCAAGGAAAAAAGCGTGCTCGTGGTGCCGGGCGACCATTTCGGCATGGATCAATATTTGCGCATCGGGTACGGGCCCCCACCCGAATACCTCCAGCAAGGGCTCGAGCTCATGCAACAGGTCATCGCTGACTATAAGCGTAGCGGTAGTTTTTAATTATGGTGACTGTCCCGAATGGCACTTAGTTAAGGATTTCAATTGGGACCCTGAAAGGGTCCAGCAGCAAAGCCCAGGGCGCAAGCCCTGGGAACTGACGTAGAGCAGGATTCAGCCCTGAAAGGGCGGCGCAGGCTGCACCGCCCCTTAAGGGCTGGTTTCCCTGATGTTCATGATCCCAGGGCTCACGCCCTGGGCTTTGCTGCACCGCCCCTTCGGGGCTTAATCACTTGATTTGGCCGGGCTAACAGGTGATTGGGGGCATGCTTAACTAAGCGCCATTCGTGACTGTCCCCAAAATTGCCACGAGGATGGGATAGTGAAATGACTGGGGAATTGCTGCAGATCAACCTCGCGTTTCTCGGCTTTGGCTCGGTGGGGCGCGCGTTCATGCGCCTGCTGCTTCATCGTCGTGCCTGGCTGCACAGGGAGTTCGGCCTGGAATGGAAGGTCACCGGCATCGCCACTCAGAGCCACGGGATGGCCATCGATCACAGCGGGCTGGCCGTGCAGAAGATCCTGCGCTCCTGGAAGCGCGATTTCAGTCTCGATCGCTATCACGAGGGCCCCGCCTGCTCATCCAACACGGATTTCGTCCGCCAGTGCGGAGCGGATGTGCTTTTCGAGACCAGCGTGTTTGACCTCAGCGGCGAGCCCGCCGCGACGTATATCCGCGAAGCACTGCAAGCCGGTCTGCATGTCGTGACGGCGAACAAGGGTCCGGTGGCGACGCACTTTCGCCCCCTGACGCGCCTGGCCCGTCAGCGCGGCGTTCGCTTCCTCTACGAAGGGACCGTGATGGATGGGGCGCCGGTGTTTAATCTGGTCCGGCAGACGCTGCCGTCGACTCGTATCCGCTCGCTTCACGGCATCCTGAACAGCACGACCAACTATATCCTCACGCAGATGGAGCAGGGCGCATCGTTCGAATCAGCACTGAGCTATGTCCAGAAGCAGGGGATCGCCGAAGCCGACCCAACCCTGGACATTGAGGGCTGGGATGCAGCGGCCAAACTGTCGATTCTCATCCAGGCCCTGATGGGCGGGTCGACCAAGCCGGCGGATATCCACAGGGAGGGAATTTCGGAAAGCACCGGCAGGCTCGTTCGGGCCGCCGTGCGCAGGGATCGCCGGATCCGCCTGGTTGCCCGAGCGTATCGGAAGGGCGGGAAAATCGTCGGCAAGGTTTCGCCGGAAGAGTTGGAGATTTTCGATCCGCTGGCGGCGATTCGCGGACTCAGCAATATCCTCATCCTGAACACCGACACCATGCGTGAGCTGGCCATCGTGGAGAACAATCCTACTGTCGAACAGACCGCCTTCGCTCTATTCTCCGATCTGGTAGCTCTGCTGCGTCGCCCGTAATAGCCGGCCTCGAGCATCAACCTCAACCCAACCATGAGGCCCAAATCCAAAATCCAAATTCGCTAGATTCCCCACCCCCCACTCAAATGGATATTGGCCCCATTCACGTAGCGGGCTTCCTCTGAAAGCAGGTAACGGATGATGGAGACCGCGTCCTGCGGGCTGCCGACATAGCCGGCTGGAATGTTTTTGGTCAGCTGGGCAAATTCCTGTTGCGGGTTTCCATCGGTTTCAATGAAACCGGGTGAGATCGAATTTACGGTGATGCTGTGAGGCGCCAGAATCTTGGCGAGGGATCGGGTCAGGATCAGCACTCCCACTTTAGCGATGTAGTGTCCGGTGATGAAGGGCTGGCCAACGAGTTGATCGGCCTTGGCGATACTGAAGTTGACGATGCGGCCCCACTTGCGTCCGATCATTCCCGGCGCCGCGGCGCGACTGAGGTAAAACACGGTGTGGAGGTTGTCGTTGAACATCGAGTGCCACCCATCCGTGCTCTCCTCGAGCAAAGGGATGCGATGATACGAGCCGGCGCAGTTGATGAGCGCATCGATGCGGCCAAACTCCGCCTCCGTCCGTCGCACCAGGTCTTCGGCCGAAGCCGGATTGGAGACATCGGCGCGCAGGATCACGGCGCGCCTGCCCATGGCCGCAAACTCAGCTCCGAGGGATTTTGCCTGCTCTTCACTGGTATGATAGGAAGCGGCCACCGCCCAGCCTCGCTCCGCCAGCGCAACCGCCACGGCGCGCCCGATTCCGCGCGCCCCTCCGGTGATCAATGCGACCCGTTGTTCCATCTCAGCATCCCCTTAGATTCTCTCTGACCGGCACCCGTTTCCCGGTTTAACCCATGTTGACCATTGCCATCCAGGCATTTCAGCGAACGAGAAATGACGCCAGAAACGAATTGCCATGATATGCGAGTTTCTTCCTTCGCCCCTCCGGGGCTCTTGCTCCTATCCCACCAAACCCCGGGCTGCGCTGCGCTTGCCCGGGGCTACTATCCTGCGCGCCTCCGGCGCGCGGGTTCGCCTCAAAAACCAGGTCTTCGTCGAGTGCGCGCCCCAAATCTCGGTGTCAAAAACCAGGTCCACGTCGAGTGCGCGCCCCAAATCTCGGTGTCAAAAACCAGGTCTCCGTCAAGTGCGCGCCCCAAATCTCGGTGTCAAAAACCAGGTCTCCGTCAAGTGCGCGCCCCAAATCTCGGTGTCAAAAACCAGGTCTTCGTCGAGTGCGCGCCCCAAATCTCGGTGTCAAAAACCAGGTCCACGTCGAGTGCGCGCCCCAAATCTCGGTGTCAAAAACCAGGTCTCCGTCAAGTGCGCGCCCCAAATCTCGGTGTCAAAAACCAGGTCTCCGTCAAGTGCGCGCCCCAAATCTCGGTGTCAAAAACCAGGTCCACGTCGAGTGCGCGCCCCAAATCTCGGTGTCAAAAACCAGGTCTCCGTCAAGTGCGCGCCCCGGAGGGGCGGCAGATAGTAGCCGGGGGCAAGCCGCGCAGCGGCGCCGCCCCCGGTCGACGAATGACAAACGAAGAGCCCTGGAGGGGCGAAGGAAAATCATGTGAATCGCTTGTCTATGCATGGCCTTGACCATCCTACGTATTACCAAATTCAGGCGCGATTCCGGCCTGGGGACGAATTTACCGAATTTCAGTTGGCTTTCCGGTGTACAGGTAGCGCTTGATTTTGCGCGTCGTGGTTTTTTCGAACTCCTCGTAGCGCACGGTCAACCGGGTCACGCGCTTGAAGGGCGCGAGATTCAGGCAGCGGGCCTTCACTTCGCGGCGCAGAATGGCTTCGACTTCTCCCACGCCCATGCCACCCTGCGGCTCCACGCCCCGGCTGACGAAGTAATCGGTATTCGGCACCACAATGGCTTGCACCTCAACGTCATGCGCAGGATCGCTGTTGTCGCTCGACCAAACGAGACACTCGAGAATGAAGGGCGACTTGAGGATCTCGGCTTCCACCTCTTCCGGATAGACTTTTTTGCCGCCGGGAGTGACGATCACGCTTTTCTTGCGCCCACGCACATGGAGAAAGCCGTCCTCATCCAGATAACCGAGGTCGCCCGTGTGCAGCCAGCCGTCCCGAAGCGCCTCCTGCGTCGCCTCCGGGTTGTTATAATAGCCCTTCATGATATTCGGGCCGTGCGCCAGGATCTCGCCGTCTTCTGCAATGCGCACATCGACACTGGGCAGCGGCAGCCCGGCGGCCCCATCCTTGAACGCCCGGTCCCGGTTTACGGCAATGAGGGGCGAAGCTTCGGTGAGGCCATATCCCTGCAGGAAGGCGATCCCCAACTCACGGAATCCCCTGGCAACGGCGGGATCAACGGCGGCGCCTCCGCAAATCAGAATGCGCAGCGTTCCGCCGAACCTCCTGTGCACGCCGGCAAACAGCCTGCTCCGGATATCCAGCCCTAAAGTCCCTTCGCACAAGGCCGCGACCTTTTTCGCAGCACGCACCTTCCACATTCCCTTTTCCGCCATCGCGGCTTCGATCTTCTTGTAGATGGCATGCCAGAGCAGGGGCACCCCCAGCACGCCGGTAGTCTTCGTTTCTGCGATATTTTCCACGATGCGGCGCAGGTTCTCCGCAAAGGATATGACTGCGCCGATGTACAGGGGCAGGAGGAAACCGTGCGTGCATTCGTAGCAATGGTGCATCGGCAGGACGGACAGGATGCGATCATCATGTCTCAGTCCGACCCAGCGCGCGGCGTCGCAAATGTTGGACGCGAGGTTGCCATGGGTCAGCATCACTCCCTTCGAGTTCCCCATCGTCCCCGACGTGAACAGGATCGAAATCAAATGATCCGGCGAAACGCCGCGGTCCAGAAAATCGTTTTTCCCTTCCGCGATGCGCGCGAGGCCGCGCATTTTCAGGTGACCGAAGCCCATGGTGCCGTTCTCCGCTCCGGGCGCATCCTCATCCATATTGATCAGAGTCTTCAAGTTGGGGAGTTTGGCGCGAATGTCGCGCAACATGTCGATGTGCTTTGCATCCGCGACCGCCGCATCGGCGCCGGAAAGATAGAGAATGTGATAGACCTCGGTTTCTCTGAGATCCCTGTCGATGGGCACGCTCACAATTCCGGTGCAGGCAGCGGCCAGGTAAGTGGTGGCCCACTCGGACCGATTCTCGCTCAGAATGGCGATCTTGCTCTCGGCCGGCTTAAGTCCGATGCCTGCGAGCCCGCATGCCACCTGCTCCACGGCGTTGCGCAGCTCGTGGTAGGAGACCGGCACCCATCTGTCCGCTTTCTTGTACTGCAACGCGGTTTTATCGGCACATCTCTCACAGCTGCGCAGAAACATCTCGCGGATGTCCGCAATCGCTTCGACCGGATATTCCGGATACTTCCCTTTCATGCTGCGCACTCCGAAACGGCGGTCTGCCCGTCAGAGGTATGAGCGGATAGATGTTAGCAGGGATGCAAAGGTTGCGGTAATATTTTCCTCGGCAATTTCCCGTTATTCATGGAGGATCCTGTCGCATGCGCGCTTTCTTGTTATTTCTGTCCCGCAACGAATCGTTCAAGAATTTCATGCTGCACCTAAAAATCTTCCGGGAGACCGCATGGCGCTTCGTCGCCGGCGAGAAAATCGAGGACGCCATCCGGGCAGCGCGCGAGTTGAACCTCCAGGGAATCAAGGTAACCATGGATCTTCTCGGCGAAAACACGCTATCGCAAGACGACGCTTCGAGAACCACGGAGGAAATCCTCGCCCTGGTCGAGCGGATCCACGCCGAAAAGATCGACGGCAACGTATCCATCAAGCTGACGCAGCTCGGCCTGGATCTGGGGTTGGACATCTGCCGTCAAAATCTGATGGCCATCCTTAAGCGCGCCGCCGCGCTCGGGATTTTCATCCGTGTCGACATGGAGGACAGCAGCTGCACCCAGCGCACCCTGGATATCGTGCTCCGCGTCCACAGGGAAATTGCCGGCGTGGGCACCGTCATCCAGGCCTACCTGTATCGGAGTGAGAAGGATGTGCGCCTGCTGATCGAGAATGGGGTCGGGATTCGTTTATGCAAAGGGGCCTACCTGGAGCCCGCGACCGTAGCCTTCAAGAAGAAGCGGGACACCGATGAAAACTTCATCAAACTGATGAAGCTCATGTTGCCGACCGGCCTGCGCCACGGCATCGCTACCCACGATGAAATCATGATCGCGGCCACCAAGCAGTTCGCCGCCGAAAAGAATATTCCCAAAGATCACGTCGAGTTCCAAATGCTTTACGGGATTCGCCGCGATCTGCAACAGCAGCTCGCACGGGAGGGATACGGCATGCGGATCTACATTCCGTATGGGGCGCGCTGGTATCCATATTTCATGCGCCGCCTGGCGGAGCGCCCCGCCAACCTGATTTTCATATTCCGCAACCTCTTTAAAGGCTAGCAACCAGAGCCGCGCGCGTCAGCAAGCGGATATTTGAAAATCCTTCCTCCGTATTGAACACGAGCGGTTAAGCTTTCAAATGTCCACTTGCTGACGCGCGCGGCTCCGTTACGACGAATGTTGTTGCAGCCGTCAGGTTGCGCTGCGCTCTCCGCTTCGAAAATAGGCGGAGCCTTTGGAGTGCGGCGGCATGACGCCGCTTTGTTAGGCTTCAAAGCGGCGTCATGCCGCCGCACTCCAAGGCGCTTCGCGCGACGGCTGTGCTTTGCTTGCACCTGGGTGCGCCCCGGCGCATGTGGGACTGCGTTGAGGTCTTATTTGATACGACCCACCGGCTTTAGAGGGATATCAGGTGGGCGCCGTGCAGAAGCGCCTGGGCGCGCAAGTCTTCGCGGCAGGTGAATAGTATGAGCTGGCGCCGCGCCGCTTCCTGTTCGAGGATGCGGAAAGCCGCGCACATCCGGTCGTGATCATAGGCAACGAATGGTTCGTCGAGCAGGCAGGGGCAGGGCTCCTGGTCGTTGCCCAGCAGATCCAGAATCCCGAAGCGCACCGCAAAATAGATCTGATCCTGCGTCCCCCGGCTCAGGCTCTCCGCAGACCGCAATTCAGCGGTTCCCTGTTCGCGTACCTGGATGCGGAAGTCGGGATCGATTTTCACCTCTTCATATCGATCCGGGCAGATCTGCAGGAATCGTTCATCAACTACCCGATTCAACTGGGGCGCGCATACTTCCTGCTGCAGCCGCGCGAGGCTGCGGATTCCTTCCAGGGCATGAGTCAAAGCCTTGCGTTCGAGAGTGAGTCCGGCGACCGCATGCTCCGCGCCTGCGAGGTCTTCTTCGATCTCCGCCGGAGAACGATAATTGTGGAATGCCTGCCGTACTCTCTCGACCAGGCGCGCATGCGTTTCCCGCCTGGCCGCCAGAATCGCAGCAGTGCGTTTCTCCTCCTCTTCCGCCTCCTCCACCGTCGGCAGATAAGGCAGATAGGGCCGCGGCCCGGAAGATTCGCTGCCGGCGGATCCGTGTTCCTCGGTCTCCCCGCGCAACTTCTCCAGCTCCTCGAGGCGTGCTTTCCACTGTTCCAAAGTCAAGGCGCCGCGCAGACGCTCGAATTCGCGTGCGCGCGACGCTTCCCGGGTGCGCAGTTCAAGCAGACGCCGGCTGTTTTGGCAGGCCTGGCGGAATGCTTCCGGAGTTTCCACGGCGCCTTCCGCAAGGATCCCCAGGATGCGGGCATCGATATCGCGGGCGCGGGCAGCCACGGTGTCCTCATCTGCCTGGAGCGCGCTGATCTGCTGCGCCAGACGCCGCTGAGCGGCCTGAAGTTCTGCGTAGCGCCGCATATTCGTCCTCAGCGTATCGACCGGAATCTTGAGATTCCCAGGGGCGCAGCTCAAGCCGGCCCGGCTCAGGCACTCCTTGAGGTGTGCATAGATCTCATCCGCC
This sequence comes from Terriglobia bacterium, assembly GCA_963739235.1. Taxonomy (GTDB): domain Bacteria; phylum Acidobacteriota; class UBA6911; order UBA6911; family UBA6911; genus JAFNAG01. The sequence goes on from CAVTZY010000031.1 coordinate 75,744, forward strand.
TCAGCCTGAATCTGATTGCGCTGCCGCTCGGCTTCGCGGACGTGGTGTGCCAGATCTTCGAGCCTCTGGCGGTCGATAACCACCTGTCGAGCCGCAGCCAGGAACTCCTCGACGGTTGCGAACCCCGAAGCGGCCACCGCCGCCCGCATTTCACTTTGAGCGGCCTGCACTTGTTCACCCAGGCGATCCAGGCCCGCTTGCATGGCTGCGAATTCACGCTGCGCCTGCTGCGCGGCATTCCTGGACTTGGAGGCGACCAGCCAGAGAACCATGCTGGCCACGCCCAGGACCCCGGCAAGAGCAAGCCCGACAGTGAAAGGCAATATGCCTGCAAGCCCAAGAGCACCCGCTGCAATGGCGCCCAGCAAGGTCAGGCCCGTGATCAATCCCTGATTCCTTGCCGTGCTTGCGATGCGGGCATGTTCCGCCTTTCCCTTGGCGATTTTCTCCGCGCTCGCCAGGCTTTGTTGAGAGGCCGCGCGTTCCTCGTCGGCAGCCTGGCGCGCTTTTCGCTCCCAATCGATCCTGATATCCTGCAAGGCAGGGCTCAGAGTTTCGAGCCGGCTCTGGAGTGTGTCTCCATCCTCAAGCAGGCGATTCATGGTGCGTTGAGCTTCATCCCTCTGGCGCGACAGGCTTAAATAGTTTACAAACCACTCGGTGATCTTTTCGGGTTCGATGGTTGTGTGCAAAGCCGCATAAGCCGCCAGCTTCCGAAGCTCCAAGTCCGTCTGATCCCGCCGCGTTTCGGCTTCTCGCTTTTGCCGGCGCAGTTCCTCGAGGCGCAGGGCGACATTGTCCGAATCCGCAACCAGACGGTTCAGGTCGTCAAGGCGATGAACGGGAAAGTCCGGATTGGCGTTCAAGGATGCCATTTCACTTCGAAGTTTGCAGACCTCGCTGTTTATTTCGTCGAGCGTGTGCACGCGCAGCCGCGCTTCCCGCCAACGGGCGTCGATCACGCCTCGGCCGGCCACAAGCAGTTCCTGTTCCATCCGCCTGATCTCATTGCCAAGTTCCTGCCGCTCGTGGATCCAGGCCTGGCATTGCCGGCGCTGAACCTCCAGCTCATCCCGTTCCTGCTGCAACTCCGCCAGGCGGTCGAGCGCCTGTTTATAGGGCTTGGTGGGGGCGCGCTCTGAGCCAATACATTCCAGGGCTTCCTCCAGCTTGACCAGGCTGAGGCGCACGGAGAGTTTTTCATCGCCGGACTGCGCCAGGTTGGCGATCCGGTCGCGCAGGGATTCGCGATGCTTGAGTTCGGCGGTTTCGCTTTCCCGGATCACAGCCACCGATTCGAACAGTTCTTTTGTCAACGCCAGGTGCGCGGCGGCAAAGATCACCTCGCCGTTCCGCTGGGTTTCATACTCGCGCGTGACCTCTTCGCCGCTGATGGTGTGGATTTCAAGACGGTTTTCGTCCCGGCCGAAACTGCGGTGGATCTCGAGTTCACGGCCGCTGGCCAGGCAGCACCAGAGCGTGCCGCCATAATCGGAGCCGCGCCACGGCCGATACTGCTCCACCCAGGGCTCGAGCCGGCGCTGCGCTTTCACATCCGGCCGCAGCTGTCCGTACAGCAGCGCCATGAGAAAACGCTGCAGCGTGGATTTCCCGCCTTCGTTGGCCGCACACACAACGTTCAGGCCGTCCGAGAAGGAAAGCGCCAGGTTCAACAGCTTGCCGAAACCGAGGATGTTGCAGCGGAGGAGGTTCACCGGATGCGCACCTCCCTCCCCAGCAGCGCCTGCGCGCCATGCAGGCGCGCCCGCTCGAGCACCGGTCGGTCCGCGGCCTGCGCCGCGGCGATCTGCTGGTTCATGGAGCGGACAAAATATCCGCAGAGCGTCCGGTCTTTGGCCAGAGCTTCAAAATCGAGCGCGGGCGTGGTTTGGTCTTCCCAGACGATGTGCAACACTTCGCCGGCCAGCCGTTCTTCCATTTCGGCTGTCGACAGATCCAGCCGGGAATCGAGCGCACCTTCCAGGCAGACGCGCAGGATCGTTTTGGCATCGAACGCCGAATCTCGATGCTGGAGAATGGCATCGATGATCTGTTCCCGGGTGGCATACCCCTCGCAGTCGACAGTGATGGTAGCAAACGGGTACTGGTTTGCGGGCTGCGACAGAACGGTGAGCGCCCCGTTGTCATCGATCTCTCCCAACAAGTAGCCGCGCATCCCTTCTTCATCCCAGGCCCGTCCCTCGGGGATGCCGCAATACCAGACCTGGGTGGCGTCGAACGGGTTCGCCACCGCCCGTTGCTGGTGATAATGCCCGAGGGCGCAATAGAGCACGTTTTTGCCTGCGATCTCGTCGATCGTGAACGGGCCGTGCGCCGATTTTCCCGCGGGCACACCGCTGGTATCGGACCCATGCGCGAGCACCAGGTTCCACGCATTTTCGGGCAGGACAGGAAGCTTCTGGAACAGCCGCTCCTGCAGCTGAGCGCGATTGAATCCGAAGCCCGTCACCCTTACGCCTTTTTCCACCAGGACCACGGAACGAAACTCTTCTTCCTGAAAGATGTGGACGTTCCTGGGCCACGCCTCCTCGCAGTACGGCGAGTCGGACACGAACGGATCATGGTTGCCCGGCGCGATAAAAACCGGGATAGGCGCCAGATTTTCAAATTGCTGTTTCAGAAATTCGATCGTGTCCGGCGTGACTCGGTCGTGCTCGAACAGATCGCCGGCCATCAGCACCAGATCCACGGCGTCGCGCCGGGCATCTTCGAGGATGCGCCGCAGAGTCCCCCGGATCGCTTCCCGCTTGCGATCGCCGAGACGCGACGGGAAACCAGCGCCTGAAAAACTGGTGTCGAGATGAATGTCGGATGTATGAATAAAGCGGATGGGTGTCATTCCGGCCCGTCGAATTTACCAGGACACTTCAACGCGGCGAGGCTTGTTCTGCTTCAAGTCCTCGATCAAAAGGTAGCCGTGCTGCTTGGCAAACAGATAGATGTCCCTGGTGAGCTCAACATCCATCTTGCAGTAATCCACGACCTTTTGCCGCTGGATCGGATCTCCCGAGCGCCACCAATCGACACACTCCGTGCCCGTACCGGTTTTGCCTTTCCCCAGCGTGGCCAGAGCCACAGAGTCGAGCTTGACACGAAATCCGAGCTGCTTGCTGAGCACAGCCAGCATATCCGTGCTTTTGCGGTAGAGCCCGTCTACAGGCCCATAGGCGCTCAGCACCTTGAAGTCGAATCCCTCGCCGTTGAAGGTGACGATGGGTTCGAATTTCTCCAATTCCTGAAGAAGCCGCCGGGCATCTTCTTCGTACCACACGCGCAGGCCGTTCTGTTGGTCCCAGGTGACGACCAGCGCGATTAAAAACTTGTGCACCGCATTCCAGCCGCCGGGAACTTCGTTGCTGAGACGCTGGGTTTCTATATCGAGGACCAGCGGGCCTGCCTGGGCGGCAGTGAAATCAAAAGCAAGATTCTTCATGAGATCCGTTCTTTAGTTTGTTCAGACAATATCGCATCATTCTGTATCTTGCCCTGGACTCAAGCAAGCAAAATTGGCACCGCGAAAAACCTCAAGGCAGTCCGCCATGCACCAGAGGCGCACCCGGGCGCATGAAAATGTCGTGCTCTCATCGCGCATTCTCTGTGCCGCCCTTACAGGGCTCTGGCCAGCTCGATCACTTGTTCCCAGGGCGCAAGCCCTGGGTTGAGGTTCGGAAATCTCGAGCCCTGAAAAGGCGGGACAG
>CAVTZY010000032.1:0-287279 GCA_963739235.1 Terriglobia bacterium
CGTTTCGGAACTCCATGATAAATGGTACGCCCCAGGCCTATGAGTATCGCCGATGCGCGCTGAATCGTATGCTTGTCTGGAAGGCAGGGGTATTTTCGAAGGTGTTTTTCAGGCTGGATCGACACGAATCCCGTCACCGGCGGGAAGACCTACTTCGTGGAGAGACCTGACGCAGTCTGTCGTAGCTCAACTGCTGTCGGTCGGCTTTCCCAGACTTATCCACAGCAGCCGAACCAGAGTTACTGGTTCCATTGCCTTGTGGCTTCCGCGATGGAGGTAGCGATTGCGATAGAGTCGCTCCAGGGTCAACGTCAAAACGATGATCAGCCAGTTGATTAAGAGACTGTTGGGATGATGGTGACAGATGTGTTCTAAGCCATATCGATTCTTGCCGTCGTTGAAGCCTTGGTTTTCAATCTCCCACCGACTCTTCGCCATGTGGTAAAGAGCTTGGCTCCCAGCTTCTGACTTTGACCAGTCGGTCAGCCAGTAGGCTTCAACCACGGTACCATCCGGCTTATGTTGCCGGTAGCGGATCACGCGGACCGTTTCCCAGCGGAGGGTGTCCCAGGGATCAAAATCGTCGGCATCCCAAATCTCGATCCAATCACGACCGTCCCGAAATGTCCGATCCCGCGGCTTGGAGGCGAAGCGTCGCTGGGCCGCCTCGTATAACTCCGGCAGGTTCCCCTTCAACCGCGCAACCACTTTCAGTCCCGCATCTCCCGCCGCATGCAGAAATGGCGCCGTGGCAAACTCTCCGTCGGCGACGGCGTAATCTGCAAACCGAACACCGAGATTACTCACGGTCCGCCGCAGAAGTCTCTGTCCACCCGCATACTCGCTGTCACCTGGACCATAGGGTTCCACATCCAACGGAAGCGACAACCCGGTCCCTACTACGCTGACCATCACGATCTTGTGGTGATACCCTACGATCTCCTTCTTTTTGTTTCGTACCGGGCGACAGCCTGCGCACTTGTGGTCCTGACTCCGTCCCATTCCCGATCCGTCGAACGCCAGACCAATCCATCGGCTGTCCTGAAACGCCTTGTTCCGCTTCGCTTTCTTAACCACTCCCACCGTCGCCTCGCGCAAACGGTCAACGTCCAGGCGCTCGGTGAGGTACGCCAGCACATCGTCTCCAAACGACACACGAACACCCATGACCTGCCGCGCTGGCGACCGGACCAAAGCCTCCACGCCCAAAAAACTCACCTCTCGTAGTAACCGTGCGGCAAGAAGAGCCCGCAGCAAGATTGCCGCAGGAATCTGAGGGCGCACTCTTCCGTCCCCCGGAGAACGGAAATACGACCTCACTTCCGCATACCGGGCCGCATACTTAAAGAACTGTCGTACCCCCAGGCGGGTCAAATCAGCCGCTGCTTCCGCGCCAGAACCAGAAGCTGGGCATTGGCCGCCAAAACTTCACGAACGGCATCCTGGTACTTCCGCCCCGCCTCCACGCGCCTCTGCACATCCTCGACCAAATGCTTCGGGATGTGCTGAACATGCTTCTTGCCATCGGCCATGAAGGTTAGGGACCAGAGCGGGTGTCCCTCCCCCTCGGCACAGTGGCAGTTCGGCTTTCTACAACGCGAATGGCGAATGGATAGCGAACCGGGGAGAAGTTCGTCGGGGATCTGAAACTGGCGGATCAAGTCGTACTTGCGTTGACGGATTCGAGCCGCCTCGGGTCCTTTCGGTTGAGTTTTCATACTGGATGTAATATTACATCTAGACAAGACAAAAAGTAAAGCCCAAAAATGAATGCGAAGATAGGAAAGGATTAGCGGATCAAATTTGAGGGATCGAAATCAGCGAATCCAGTTAGGTTCCAGCGTGACCGCCACTGTCGGCGTTCCGAAACGGCTGTCGAATATCAGGGAACCCGCTATAGCGGCTGGCAGGTTCAGAAAAACGCGCGCACGATCCAGGGCGAGATACACGCTGCGATCGCCAAGGTTACCGGAGTCACAGAATTCGAGCTTTACGGTTCCGGAAGAACCGATGCCGGGGTGCATGCCTTGCGCCAGGTGGCGCATCTCGACTTGAACATCTCGCTATCCCCTGAGATTTTCAGGCTCCGGCTCAACGACGAGATTCCATCGGACATTCACATTCTGGCCTGCGAACGCACGCACCCTCGTTTTCATGCGCGCCACCACGCCGTTGCGCGCAGCTATATTTACCAGATCAGCCGCAGGAGGTCGGCTTTCGGCAAAAAACTGGTCTGGTGGGTAAAGGAAGATCTGAACGTGGAGCGCATGCGGCACGCGGCGGCGCTTTTCGTCGGCATGAAAGACTGCCAGTCGTTTTCTGCCGACGAGTCGGAGGACAAGTCGGCCAAAGTGCTGATCGAAGGGGTACAAGTGCAGGAAGCCGGCGATCTGATCCTGATTCGTGTGGAAGGATCGCATTTCCTCTGGAAAATGGTGCGCCGTATTGTCGGTGTGATTGTCGAAGCAGGCAAGGGACAGATTTCGCAGGCCGAGGTCGCACGCTACTTCCAGGTGAAGTCGGACGAGCCCGCCCGGCTGGCGGCGCCCGCCTCCGGATTATTTCTGGAGCGCGTCTATTATGAAGGTGATCGCCGGCTCGATAGCATAAAATCCCTACTGAACCTCTCCTCGGACGATCTCAAGGCAGGCCGATAGCCCGCTCAAATTAGGGGCGCAAAGAAAATCAAAACATCAACGCAGAGGGCGCAGCAAACACAGGGGAAGATCGTTAATTTGGAAAAATCTCTCTGCGATCTCTGCGCCCGGTACTCCGAAAATAGAACTGATTGCGCTGCCGATCAACTCGTCTATTTCTGTGCCGCCCTTTCAGAGCTTGAGATCTCCGGACCTCAACCCAGGGCGTGAGCCCTGGGAATAGGGATTCGAGTTGACGGAGCCCTGAAAGGGCGGCACAGCGAAAGCGCGATGAGAGCACAACATTTTCATGCATCTGGGGGCACCCATGTGCCTGGGAGACCGCGTTGAGATTTTTGATTGCAGCTATACCGATTCATATATTTCGTGATTAGATATCGCATCTTCTGCCTTCTCTGGCGCTAACGCTTTCTTTCCCGCAAATCGTGTGTTAAGTTAGGCCGTTCCGTCTAGAATTGGGCTCAGATTGCATCATCACATCGGGAGGACTCCTGCATGAGCACGCAAACCACCAAGCCCCCGGCTGGAGGAAAGCCGGAATACCGGCCTTATGTTCCGGCCGACATGAAAATGATGGAGTTCAGCCTCAAGGCCATCATCCTTGGCCTTCTGATGACCGTCGTCCTGGGAGCGGCCAACGCTTACCTGGGATTAAAGGCGGGCATGACGATTGCAGCGACTTACCCGGCGGCCGTCATTGGCATGTCGATATTGCGGCTTGATGAAAGGATCGTTGCTTGAAGAGAACATGGCGCGAACCATCGGTTCGATCGGCGAGTCCGTAGCCGCCGGCGCGGTTTTCACCATCCCGGCATTCGTGCTCGCAGGACCTGTGGCCGGGACTGGGGATGGATCAGTATTGGAAATCCGTCGCGCTCATGGTCATCGGCGGCCTGCTCGGCATCCTCTTCGTCACTTTGCTCCGCCGGGTCATGGTCGAGGATCCGGAGCTTCCCTTCCCCGAATCGGTCGCAGCCTCGGAAATCCACAAGGCCGGCCAGCAGGGCTCCAAGGCTGCGAAGATCCTCTTCGCCAACATGGGCTTCGGCGCTGTGATCAACGCGCTGGGCGCGCTCAACATTTTCGAGCCTTTCAAGACGTTCACTATAAACATCGGCGCGCTCGGCAAAAGCCTGCTCCTGCGCACCAGCACCAATCCCAATGTGGCCATGATCACGACCGGCGGCATGAGCACCTTCAATTCGCCCGCGATCAGCCCTGCCTACCTCGGGGTTGGCTACATCATCGGCCCGCGTCTGGCGAGCGCTGAATTTTGCCGGCGGCGTGCTTGCCTGGGGGCTCCTGGTCCCGCTGCTGACCTACGTGCTCGGCCCGCAAATCCAGGCATCGCTGCCTGCCGAAGCCACGATGCAGTGGGGAACGCTTGCGGGCGCGGTCTACTTCTCGATCGTCCGCCCGATCGCGGTCGGCGGCATGTTGGTGGGCGCCGGCTATCACGTTGTTCCGCATGCGCAAGCAACTGGGGATCGGCATGGCACGCGCCATGAGCGATCTCAGGAAATCCGCCGAAGTCCGCGAAGCCGCGAGCCGCCCGGAACGCGACCTGAACATGAAAGTGGTCTTCGTCGGCATCGGCGTTGGTGTTTATTGCGATGATCGGCCTGTACTATTTCTTCATCGCGGGCGCCGGCAATCTGACCAGCTCACAGATCATCACCGGCGCGATCGGCGCCGCTGTCGTCATGGTGATTCTCGGATTTTTCTTCGCGGCAGTGTCCGGGAACCTGGTCGGGATGATCGGCTCTTCGAACAACCCGGTTTCGGGCCTGACGCTCTGCACACTGGTCGTTGCCGCGCTGTTGATGGTGGGGCTGGGTGTGGCCGGCGTCGGTGGCGTGGCCGCCGTGCTCGGGGTGGCCGCGGTAGTTTGCGTTTCGTCGGCGGTCGCCGGCGAGATGCTGCAGGATCTGAAGGTGGGCCACATCCTTGGCGGCACTCCCGCCAAGATGCAGATCGGCGACATCTTCGGCATCATTGTCGCGTCGCTGGTGTTATTCTTCCCCTTGATGGTGCTCGATAATGCGTATCACTTCGGCAGCACGGCCCTGCCGGCCCCGCAGGCAGGCTTGATGGCCATGCTCAGCCAGGGCATCGTCGGCGGCAATATGGCGTGGCCTCTGGTCGTGGTCGGCATCCTGATGGGCTTCGCGTTGATCATGGTTCAGGTCCGCAGCCCCATGTTGTTCTCCGTCGGCATGTACCTGCCCGTGGAGACCACGTTCGCGATCTTTGTCGGCGGCATCATCCGCTGGGTCGACCGACAAGATGCGCGACCGCCGCGGTTTAAATGATGCCCAGAAGGCCCGCGTGGAAAACGCCGGGGTTCTCACGGCATCAGGGCTGATCGCGGGCGAGGCACTCTGCGGCCTGGTCATCGCCGCAATCTGGCGCGGCGAAACACCGCAGATTTTTGCTGCGCCGCACTGGATCGGCATGATCATTGCGGCCATTGCCCTTATCCTGGTCATGGTCAGGGTACCGCTGGCTAACGCCGGCCGCCCTGACGAGCCGGCGCCGCCAACCGCCATCATGTAGGACGAGTTCCGTTCTCAACTGCGGTCGCTCGCGGGCGGCCGCACATTTTTTATGAGCAAGGAGGCACTAATGACCAAAGCTACCGAGGGATTGAAGCCTGAACTGGTGTGGAAATATTTCGAAGAGATCGCGCGCATCCCCCGTTGCTCCGGCAACGAGGCGGCAATTTCAAAATACGTTGCAGCCACGGCCAGGCGCCTCGGGCTGAGCGCCAAGGTGGACCAGGTCGGCAACGTGGTGGTCAAGAAACCCGCGTCGCCGGGGCGTGAAAAAGCCCGTGGCGTGGTGCTGCAGGGTCACCTAGACATGGTGGGTGAGAAAAACAAGGAGAAGATCCACGATTTCAACAAAGACCCGATCGAACTCGTGCGCAAAGACAACCTGATCATGGCCAACGGTACGACATTGGGCGCGGATAACGGGATCGCAGTCGCCACCAGCCTGGCAATTATGGAAGACAAGTTCGTGGAGCACGGACCGTTGGAATTCCTGTTTACCGTGGATGAGGAGAGGGGGCTGACAGGAGCCAAGAGTATCGCAGGCGATGCTTTGGCAGGCAGGATCCTCCTGAACCTGGATTCTGAGGAGGAAGGCGAACTCTATGTCGGTTGCGCCGGCGGTCGCGACACTGTCGGCACATGGAAGGCAAGCTTCGATCCTTCCCCGGCACAGGCAGCCGCGGCGCTGTTGAAGGTGACAGGTCTGCGTGGCGGTCACTCCGGGCTGGAGATCGACAAAGGCCGAGGCAATGCCCTCAAGATCATCAACCGGGTCATTCTCGGATTGTCTGAAGTCAGTGCACGCCTCTCGAGCATCGAGGGCGGCAACAAGCGGAATGCGATCCCACGCGAAGCCGAAGCAAAACTGTTCATCCCCAAAAAAGCCTGGGAACAGGCTGCGAGTCTGGTCGCCCAGTTCAACGCCACCATCAAGGCCGAATTTGCCACAACAGATCCGGGCCTCGCCATCAGCCTCACAGCGATCCCAGGCGCCAGAAAAGGCAAGGTCATCAAAAGCGCGATTCAGAAAAAAATCTGCAAGACCATTTCTGGTCTTCCCCACGGGGTAATCCGGATGAGTCCGGATATTCCAGGCCTGGTGGAAACTTCAACGAATGTGGCTATCATCTCGACAGGCAAGAAGAGCATTCTGCTGGCAACGAGCCAGCGCAGTTCCGTGGCTTCGGAGATCATTGAGATCTGCCAGACGGTGGGTTATGTTTTTGAGTTGGGCGGCGCCGAGGTCGAGGCATCCGACGGCTATCCGGGCTGGAAACCCAACCTGGATTCCGAGATCCTCAAGATTGCCAGGGAGACGTACAAGTCTCTCACCGGTAAGGACCCTGCGGTCAAGGCCGTCCATGCCGGCCTGGAGTGCGGGATTATCGGCGAAAGGTTCCCGGGCATGGACATGGTCTCCTTCGGGCCTACCATGCAGGCAGTGCATTCGCCCGACGAAAAGCTATTCATCGACACTGTCGATAAGTTCTGGAATTATCTGCTGGCGATTCTCAAGAACGTAAACTGACTCAAGCAGAACACTGAGTGCTGGGTGCGCTGTACTGAGATGCCCCATACTCCGCATTCAGTACTCAGTGTGGGATTTTTAATCGGCCATGCAACCTTCGCAAGATGTCCGACAAAAGCTGGTGACAGTCATCGGCAATTTGATTTGCCGTTGCATCGAAGACGCCTGCAAAATTCCCTACATCCTCGGCCAGGATCAGGTTGTAGAGATGCTGGTAGGAAATCCCGCTTTTTTCGCCGAACTGGTCCGGGATGAGCATCGCGATCGCACCGAATTCTCCAGCGATCGGCTGACGGCAAAGCTCGACGCGGTAGCAGAATTGGGGCAGTTGGAAGCACTCGAACGCATTCGACCTGTCTTTCTCAGGGCGGATCGCCACCGATGCGGATCTTGATCCCATCCTGAACCTGATCAACCAGCTGACACGCATTTTCACGGTCTATACCGGAAACACGGTCACCATTTTTGAAAAGGAGTTCCAGCTCTTCATGGAGAAGCTGCGCCAGTCATTGCTCCAATCGGGGATGGTCCTAAAAGCCACGGACCTCACAGACGACGATATGGCGGGGCTGGAAAAGAAAGCGGAAGGATATTTGTACGCCGGCCAGTTCTTGCAGGCGTTTTTGTTCAACCGTTTGCTGCACGCGGATGTGATCACCCGAGAGCTGGTCAGGCTTCCTTCCCCGGCCCGCACTCTCACGCGGCAGTTTTTGCGGAGCGCTCTGGAGGATGCGAGCTTGCGCCCATCGCTGGTGACGTTCATTCTCCGAATCTGCTACGTCAGCCAGGGCGCCTGGCAGGATCTTTTTGACATGCTGGTGCTATTAGCGGACCGTGAGCCGGAGCTATGCCCTGATTCCCTGCTTATAGATAAGATCGAACAGGATGGTGTCTTCTGCTGCAACCTGCTCTGCGAATCGTTTGCCAACCTTACAAAATGGCCCACTGCGGAAAGACGGGCGGCCATCGAAAACAGGATTGAAGACTGGAAGCACAAATCCCAGGCATCCTAAGCGGGTTTCACCAAATCCGTGAAATTGAAATCCTTCATTTCGATCACGCTCTTGATCCCCATCCTGGCGCAGGCGCCGTCGTAGATCTGCTTGACCGCTTTCTTGGCCTGCTGCAATTCGAGCAGCCGATCTTTGACCCGGGCTAGTTCAGTGTTGATTTCCCGGTCAAGCTGATCCAGTTCCTCCTTGGCCATTTGTCGTGCCGTATCAAATTTTTGCTTCTGTATTTCTGTCAACATGGATACTTCACCTTTCGTTTTCGATTACTTAAACACAATGGAAACCTGGTTCGAGCTGGGAACCACAACCCCATCAAGATTCGCCGGCCTGAACTGCCAGCGCATCACCGCATTCACAGCTTCAGTCCGAAGAATGGCCGGGCCGCTCAACGCAGTAGCCTTGGTCACTTTCCCCTTCTCGTCGATCAGGACATCGATCACAACGGTCCCGGTAGTATGGGACTTCCGTGCCAGATCAGGGTACGAAGGTAGAACCCGCGAAATCACAACGGCGGGAGTTGCCCTTTTAGGAAGAACCGGGGGCTGGATTGGAGGTTGAATCGCCGGCCTGTTCATTGAGGCCGGGTCCTCCAGGTTTGCGGCGGTTTTGGGAATGAGGGGCCCCAGGGCCGGCTCCGGAGCCGCCTGGGTCTGAAGCACGGGCGGCGGAGGCGTAGCCTCGACGGCGCGCTGCGGCGGATTGGCCACAGGATTTTCAACGATAGCTGCCACGGTGGAGGCGGGCTTCTCAGTGGCGTCAGCGGTTACCGTCGCGGTGATCGGAGCGTTGGCGACAGGCGGAGGCGCGGGCTGTGCCGCCGTTGCAGGTTTGCCATCTTTGGGCGGCGCACCACTGTTGACGGCGGTGACATTATTGGCAGCTGCGGCAGGAGTGGGATTATTGACATTCCTGGCGGCCCGAACCGGAGCAGGTTTGCTTTCCGTTGCCGGCGCCGACGCCGGATGAGCTACCACTGGATCCTCGACCTTGGGCGCGGCTGTTGCGGCCGTGGAGGCAGAAGGTTGATTGGATTTGGCGGGCGGCGCGTTCTTGGAACTCGTAAACAAGATGATTCCGACTCCCGCCAACAGGCAGAGGAACGCAGCAGCGATCACCACCATCTGCAAGTTCCAAACCTGCTTGGGTGGGGGCGGAACGAGAAGGAGGTCCTTTTGCAATTCGCCGGGCTCAGATGAGACTGCGTCACACTCGTGAATGCCGCGCCCTTCCCTCGCCGGCAGAACGGGCGGCAACGGCACAGGTGTGGTTGCGGTCGCGATGGCGATCGCCGGAGTAGGGGACGTCATCTCCACTGGAACTGCTGCCGCAACTACTTGCCTGGGGCTTGGATTTACCCGGCGTATATCCACGCTCTGTCGATCGACGAGGCCGATTTCTTTCAGGGTCTCATTCAGTCGGGTATCCACGACCGGTCGAACACGACTCGCTTCGGTCTGAAGAGCTGGTTTGTTCTCCTTGAATATTCTGGAGAAGAGCCGGTCGAGATCTTCGCCCCCAGTGTCCTGATTGGCTACCACCGTGCCGGAAGCATTCATTGACTCCTTGAGGAGATTTTCCACCAGGGCATCTACATCGTCCACCTGGGCCTTGCGATCATCCACCGTTTTGGATGAAGCAGTGATCTCTTGATCAAGAAACTGCAGAACGGCCGCATCGTAAGGGTCGCGCTGTGTCTTGAGGGCTTCGGTTTTTTCGTCTTCGGTGCGCATGACTTTTGCCTCCGCTTCAATCCAAGGGGGATCCTGCCCAAAGCCTCCTTAGACCTCCATGTCTATAACCCGGATTGCCGGTTACCTGCGCAGCATCCATGGGGCCGGAGCTGAACTGGATGCGCGGCTCATGGTAACTGCAGCCAGGAGCATAGGTTGTTATTCGCCTGCTTTACCTATATATCGGCCGAGGCATTAGAGACTTCACACCTGTTGTGATCGCATTTGTAGTAAGTTATGTTTACCAGCAGGGGTCTATGAGGATGGATCGGCCGTCAGGATGGGTAATCGGGAGGTAGTCAACCTGGAAAACTCTTTATTTTCTGAATGATATCGTGAAGATTTCGTCTACTGCAACTCGTGCCAAGACCAGCGACGGGGTCACCGTCGCCACAGCCTTTGAGGTTCTTTCCGGGGAAAGCCGGAAGCGCGGACTAGCCCGCCTTTGGCCGTTCCTCGGTCCTGCATTCATCGCCAGCATCGCTTACGTCGATCCGGGGAATTTCGCCACCAACATCGAAGGCGGCGCAAAATTCGGCTATACGCTGCTGTGGGTGGTGGTGGCCAGCAGCATAACGGCAATGCTGGTGCAGACTCTTTCGGCCAAGCTCGGCATCGCGACCGGCCACAACCTGGGAGAATTGTGCCGTCTTCATTTTCCGCGCCCCCTGGTGTGGTTGATGTGGGTATTGATGGAGCTGGTGGCGATGGCGACCGACCTTGCTGAATTGCTCGGGGCGGTGCTGGGATGCAGCCTTCTTTTCGGCATGCCGCTCTGGCTGGCATGTATCCCAGTCATCCTGGTCACCTTCCTCATTCTGGCCCTGCAGGCGCGTGGATTCCGGCCTTTGGAGGTAGTGATCAGCGCCATTCTGGCGTTGATTGCCGTCTGTTACGTGCTGGAGACCTTCCTCTCCAAGCCCGATTGGCATGAGGTCGCCATCAACGCGTTTGTCCCGCATTTTGCAGGGAAAGAGAGCGTGCTGCTCGCGGTGGGAATACTGGGTGCAACGATCATGCCCCATGTGATTTTTCTGCACTCCTCACTTACCCAGGGCCGCATCCGCGTGAATGACCCGGGGCATCGGCGGCGCCTGCTGGCATTCGAAATCGCCGATATCACCATTGCCATGAGCGTTGCGGGATTCATTAACGCGGCCATGCTGCTGATGGCGGCCGGCACATTCCATCGCTCAGGCCACAGCCAGGTAGCATCACTCGAAGGCGCTTACTTGACCCTGCAGCCCTTGCTGGGGCGTGCCGCAAGCTGGATCTTTGCGATCTCTCTGCTGGCATCCGGACTGGCATCCACAGTGGTTGGCACGATGGCCGGACAGGTGATCATGCAGGGATTCATCAAACGCCATATTCCGGTATGGGTGCGTCGCCTCGTAACTCTGCTGCCGGCTCTGGTCGTGATCGGCCTCGGCCTCGATCCAACCCATACCCTGGTGATCAGCCAGGTTGTGTTGAGCTTCGGACTGCCGTTTGCCCTCATCCCTCTCATCCTTCTTTCGCAGCGGCGGGACATAATGGGCGACCTGGTAAACCGCAGAATAACCACACTGGCGGGATGGACTGTGACCGGACTCGTAGTAGCCTTAAATCTCCTGCTTTTATATCTAACTTTGCGCGGGAGTTGACGCATGCTCAAACATATTCTTGTTCCTCTGGATGGTTCCGAGCTGGCGGAAGCCGCTTTGCCGGCAGCCAGATTCCTCGCCGGCGCACTGGGGGCGAAGGTGACCCTGGTTCATGTCGTCGAGCAGGATGCCCCGTCCACGATCCATGGGGAAAGACATCTGAGAACCCCTGAGGAAGCCGAAGCGTACCTGGTGGCCGTCAGCGCCCTGGCCGGGCCGCCGGGCTCGGCGGTCGCCTGCCATGTGCATGCCGCAGCCACGAGCGATGTGGTGCAATCGATTGTGGCGCACAAGGACGAGCTCGCCCCAGACCTCATCGTGCTCTGCACACACGGCCGCGGCGGACTCCGGAGAATTTTTATCGGCAGTATCGCACAGCAGGTCGCGGCCGCCGGCCCCACGCCGGTACTTCTGATTCGCCCGGATGGGCATGCTCGTGATTCGGCCTTCGACATCAAAACCGTACTGGCCCCCCTGGACGGAGAGCGCTCCCACGAGCAGGGTTTGGATGTCGCTCTCGAACTGGCGAGGTCGGCCGGCGCGAGACTGCACCTTTTGTCCGTCGTTCCGACACTGAGCAGCCTGGCGGGACATGACGCAACCCTGGTAAGGTTTATGCCCGGCACGACGCAAGCCCTCCTTCACCTGGAGGAAAAAGAACTCAAAGCCTACCTCATGCAACATGCATCCCGACTTCAGCAGACGGGCATTCCGGTCGTCGCAGAAATCCGCCACGGCGACGTAGGTCCGGCGATCATGGAGGCGGCCGAAAGGATCGATGCCGGCATCATCGTTCTAGCCACCCACGGCAAAGCCGGCAACGCAGCTTTCTGGACCAACAGCGTGGCAGCGAGGGTTCAGGCCAACACCAGGCGCCCGTTACTTCTCGTACCCGTGAAATAGCACCCCCGCAAATCGGAGGCCTCAAGATACAAGGCAGGATACTGCCATTCCAAACTCCGCAATCCAAAATCTAAAATCTAGAAGCGTTGATACCAGACGATATTGTCCCCGTCTGACGCCCGGTCCGAATAAGCCGTGGAGAGATACCCAACCGAGTGGATTTTGACGATCGGCAGCTCCAGCAAAGCGTTGTTGGAGAGCAGGAAACCGCCTGGTTTGAGCATGCATTCGACGTTGGCCAAGGCGAGACTCTGCTGGAAGACGTTGTAGTATACGAATACATTCGTGGCAATGATGAGGTCAAACTGCTGGGGCGCGGCCAGCACCAGGTGCTGGGTCACGATATTCAGATCCACAGGATGGATGCGGCCCACAACCTCCGGACGAATCAGCACGGAACGCGCCACCGTGTCGGTCAGGCCGGCCGGCAGTGGTGCGGCCTGTGCTGCACGTCCCAGTTGATCTCCGAACCTCTCCCAATAGCGCAGGTATTCTGCCTTCCAGGGCACACGCGCATCGCGCGGCAACTGCACGGCGTAGGAAACTCCCTTGAGCGCCTGCTGACGCGCCCGGATCAGGTGATCGTTGACTCTCGAACTGACATCCAGCGTTGTCACCTCGAGGTCCCCCGCGCGCGCCAATCCCAACCTGATGAGTGTATCCATCAATGCAAAGGGCTGGATCGTCTGGGGCGCATAATAATCGTAACCTGCATCCTTGTCGGTGAAATCGAGGCCTGGCCCTATGATTGCCACGCGGAGAATGCTGTTCGACGATATGAGCTTCTGATCTCGCATCGCCCGGAGCGATTCTTCCAAGGCAAAGTTGGGTCGCAACGATGTGTCCACCGAAAGCCCACGGTCGCGGAACAGCGTAGACCGTTCGGCGAATTCCGCGCTGGCGTCTCCCTGCTTTTTCGCGGCTTCGAGCATCGCGGCGAAGGAAGCCGCTTCCTTCAAAACGCGGATCAGGTTGCTGAGCAGATATTCCTGCAGACGCCCTGCAGCGGCTGCCTCGCCGGGTTTTAAGCCCTTCTGTGCCACGAGTGAGCAAAAAAACAAGAGACGGTCATTGTTCTTGGGGTCCGCAAGAGCCCGGGAGAGGTCCGTCATGCGGGTTTGCAATATTTTCTGTGTTCGTGGCTCAAACAGAGACAATGGCGACGACCGATCCATTTTCGACGGATCGGCCGCGGGCTTGAAATCGGCGGCCGCCAAACGCGGCTCGCTGGTGAACGAAGTGCCAAAGAAGAGATAATTTACGAGGGTGTCCTCATCGCCGCGCTGCAGGCGCGCCCGCACCTCGCTGTTAACGCCGGTCAGCCATCCGGGCCAGAGCGCAGCCTGACTCTCGGCGCTCTTTCCTCTCAGCGCCTGCGGCAGGATCTCATCGAGCGCCTTCAGGATGGGCCGGGCATCCTGATAAGCAAGTTCCACTGCTGACTGTCCGGCCGATGCTATGGAGGTTCCTGCACACAGAGTCAGAAACAGGACGGGCAGGCATTTTCTCATGATGAACCTCTCTCTTTGGGGAAGTTAGCATCAGAGGTCCTGAACTTCCAAGGCATTTTACCGGCAAGGCCTGTCGGTGGACGCCGCGCGGCACCCGGCGCACAAATGCCAGGATCGCTAGATCCCAGGCCCCGTCCGGCGAGACTGTCTCAAAATTATGCGTCCCGGAGGGACGCCTGGAAAGTAGCCGGGGGCGAGCCGCGCAGCGGCGCTGCCCCCGGTTACGGCAAGCGCAGTGCAAGAGCCCCGGCAGGGGCGAGGGAAGCCTTTCATCGTCAGATGCATTCCGTCGCCCCTGCCGGGGCTCTTGATCAAATTTCCCTTAATCCCGGGCTGCGCTTCGCTTACCCGGGGCTACTATCTTCAGCCCTTCCAGGGCTGGAATCGCAGGCATATCATCCAGCTCATGAGTTTTGAGACAGTCTCGGCGGCCGGGGCTTACTCGCTGGTTTATCTATTGTGCGGAGGGTAGGCCAGATAAACTCGGGCTTACAGTCGAGACATTCAAATATTTGGATGTGTAAGTCTAAGATCTTGAATTACTGCGAAATGAGAACTATGATACATCGCGTTTTTCAACACGCGAAATTGCTATCAAATCCTTCAGCTATATAGGTTAAGGGAATGATACGATTTCATTCCATCCTGAGCAATTGGTTGGCGCAGTTTTTGCCTGAGGTCAGGCATAGCCGAGTTAGAGTAAGTGTAAGTGCAAAAGATCGAGTCCGACAGGTGGACTCAGAATGGATCTGATTACTCCTCGAATCAAAGGTTTTAATGCATCCTGCTAAGGAGGGTATGCAAATGGTGTTTTTCCATCGTGAAGCCATCACAAACGTGCAGCGCGGTTTGGTTGCACTGTTTGTGGTGATGTTGCTGGCCGGAAGTTTGGCGGCACAGCAGGAAACCGGCCGGGTCATTGGAACCGTGAAGGATCAGAGCGGGGCGGTGATTCCGGGTGCAGCCATTGCCGTACGAAATATGGCTACGAACGCGCAACGCACGGCGACCACCGGCGGTGACGGGAGCTACGTCGTGACGAATTTGCAGCCCGGAACGTACGAGATATCAGCGGAAATGAAGGGCTTCAACGCCTCGAAGAAGCAGGTTGTGATACCTGTGGGTGGGGCTGTAACACTTGACTTCCCCCTTACGGTGGGCGCTGCGGCAACCACAGTAGTAGTCAGTGAGGCAGCAGTGATAGTAAACACTGAGACTCAGACCCTGGCGAACATCATCACGACCAAGCAGGTGCTTGAACTTCCGACCTTGACCCGCAATCCTTACGATCTCGTGGCCATTGCGGGCAACGCGTCTCCGGGAGATCCGAGAGACAGCACTCGCGGCGCCGGATACAACCTTAACGGTCAGCGCTCCGCCAGCACCAACATCTTGCTGGACGGCTCGGATAACAACGACACATTTACCGCTACGGTCGGACAAAGCGTACCTTTGGACTCCGTTCAGGAGTTCAGCGTGGTTTCCAGCGCCTTCACTGCCGAGTATGGACGCGCGAGCGGCGGCGTGGTGAACGTGGCCACGAAGTCCGGGACCAATGAGTTCCACGGCTCGCTATACGAATTCAACCGCGTATCGAAGTTGGCTTCCAATGGCTTCGACAACAATGCTAATGATATTCCGCGGGGAGTTTTTACGCGCAATCAGTTCGGATTCTCGATTGGCGGACCCGTAGTCAAGGACAAACTGTTCTTCTTCAATAACACCGAATTGTTCCGCGTCCGCAGCATGTCCACGCGGATCGCGCTCGTCCCCACACCTGAACTGATCGCGGCGGCAGCGCCGGCGACCAAGAGCTTTTTCTCGGCCTTCGGTGCGCTGAAGATTCAGCCCAACGGAATCATATATACCAAGAGCATGATTCCAAATCTCTGCAATGCCACGGGCCCTTGCGCCAACCTCGCCGCCAACACACCGGTTTGGGCGACCGTGAACTATCCGGTGCCGGAAGATGCGGGGGGCGGGAACCCGCAAAATCAATACCAGTCTGTTTCGCGTATCGACTATAACCTCAGTGACAAAACCATGATTTACGGCCGCTACGCGGTGCAGAGTTTGAATTATTTTGTCGGAACCAACGCGAACAGCCCTTTCAAGGGATTTGATTCCGGCGAGTCGATTTTCAACAGCAATGTGTTGTTATCGGTTACGCACACATTCTCTCCGCGGCTGGTAGCACAATCCAAGATCGTGTTTAACCGGCTGAATGATCTCCAGCCGTTAGGCGACAATCCCGCAACACCTTCCATGTACTTGTCCGCGAGCAATACGGTTTCAAAAATCCTCTCGAAAAATGTCGCATTGCCGGGATACCTCCCCTACAGCCCCGGCAATGCCATTCCGTTCGGCGGGCCTCAGAATCTGGGCCAGCTTTACGAGGATGTCAGCTGGGTGAAGGGGACTCACACGCTGCGCTTTGGCGGCAATTACATCTACCTTCGCGACAACCGAGCGTTTGGAGCGTATCAGGAAGCGGTAGAGCAATTGGGCAGCAACTTGAAACAGGGAATGGACAATCTCCTGCTTGGCCAGCTGTCATCGTTCCAGGCGGCGGTCTATCCGCAAGGGAAATACCCGGGTGAGACGGTTACACTCCCGGTAGGACCGCCCGATTTCACCCGCAGTAACCGATACCACGATTTCGCGTTGTACACCCAGGACTCCTGGCGCCTCCGGCGGCACGTCACCGCTAACCTGGGTCTGCGCTGGGAGTACTTCGGAGTTCAGCACAATAAGGATCCTTACAAGGACTCGAACTTCTACCTCGGCAGCGGCTCCACGTTCGACGAAAAGATCAAGCACGGGAATGTGATGCTTGCTCCCGACAGTCCTATCGGGGGAATGTGGGCCAAGGATCTGAACAACTTCGCTCCCCGCGTCGGATTTGCCTGGGATCTTACCGGAAGCGGCAAAACGAGCCTCCGCGGAGGGTACGGGCTCAGCTATGAGAGAAACTTCGGCAACGTAACTTTTAATGTCATCCAGAATCCGCCCAACTACGCTGTGCTGCAACTCGGCCCTGCTGATGTTGGCGGGACCCTGCCCATATACAATAACAACGCAGGCCCCCTCGGAGGATCAAGTGGATCCCAGACTTTGCCGAGAGTCAGCTTGCGGGCTGTCAATGAGAACATAAAAGCAGCCTATGCTCATTTCTGGAGCGCAGCTTTAGAACATGAGATTGCCAGGGGCACGGTGGTCAGCCTGGAATACACCGCGTCGAAGGGGGTAGGGCTCTACTCGATCGATCGTGCCAACCTTCCCGGATCAGGGGACGTGAATTTCGGCATGACGGGCTTCAGTTACGAAAATCCTCAGTATGCGGTCATCAACTACCGTACTGCGGACGGCTTCTCCAACTACCACGCGATGGTGACCGAAGTCCGGAGCCAGGACCTGTTCCATCAGGGATTGCAGCTCACCTTCAACTGGACCTGGTCGCATGCGATCGATAACCTCAGCACAACCTTCAGTGAGGGCAACAACACCTTCAACCTGGGATTGCTCGATCCGAGCCATCCTAATCTGGACAAAGGCAACGCCGATTTCGACATCCGGCACCGGATCGCCATCAGCGCTATCTGGAATCCCCCCTATGCCAAGAATACCAAGGGAGCCGTTAATGCCATCCTTGACGGCTGGAATCTTGTGCCGATTTTCACGGCACGCACCGGCACCCCGTTCACCGTATACGATTGCACGAATGGTTACTACATGTGCAACCGCATGATTATTGCGAATGCTTCGTCGTTTACTCTGACGGGCTCGGGTAATCCTGCACCTGTAGCCGGACTTCTGAACCAGTTCAATTACATCGATCTCGCATCACAGCTGGCTGGAACCGGGGACAATGCCTATGCCAATCCCATCTCCGGGACGGCGGATTTTGGTCCCTATCCGAAGAATATGAGCGGACGTAACATATTCCGGCAGCCAGGCAACTGGAATATGACTATGGGGCTCTACAAAAACTTCAAGTTGAAGAAGGAAGGGTACAGCCTGCAGTTCCGCGCCGAGTTCTACAACTTGTTCAACCACTCCAACCTTTATGCCGATACTGCTTCGACCGACATCTCGGCATCGACCTACGTTCCCGCGCTCAGGGGCGCCACGGGCTCCTTTTCCGAACGGAGAAACATTCAGTTGGCCTTGAAGTTCATCTTCTAGTTTTGGAAGCGGATTTCTTCTGAGGGCCCCGCGGCGAACCGCGGGGCCCTTTTGATTTTGGGGCAAAACAAAGGCAGCCACGAAGAACACGAAATATTTTCATGTTCTTCGTGGCTGCCTTTGTTTTCGCCGGTACATGGCCTAACTGGCTTCGACTACCTGTTCTTCGACCACGCGGCCATCGAAGAGGTGGATCGTGCGTTCCGCGTGCAAGGCGTAGCGCGGGTCATGGGTTACCATGCAGATGGTCGCGCCCTCTTTGTGGAGATTGCTCATCAACTCCATCACGGCTTCCCCGTTCTTGGAGTCGAGGTTTCCAGTGGGTTCGTCGGCGAGCAGGATAAGTGGGCTGCCGACCAGCGCCCGGGCCACGGCCACACGCTGCTGCTGGCCGCCGGACAGCTGGCTGGGCAGGTGCTTGGCACGATGGGCCATTTCTACCTTCTCGAGCGCTTCGCTGACGCGGGTTTTTCTTTCCGAGGCCTTCATGCCGCGATAGGTCAGCGGCAATTCCACGTTTTCGAAAACGGTGAGATCGCCGATCAGATTGAAACTCTGAAAGACAAATCCGATTTGCCGGTTGCGGATGCGGGCGCGTTCAGAAGCATTGAGCTTCTCCACCGGATGGTCGTCGAGCTGGTAGTTCCCATCGGTGGGCGAATCCAGCAGGCCAAGGATCGAGAGGAGCGTTGATTTCCCGCATCCTGACGGTCCCGAGATACAGACATACTCGCCTTTCCTGATGTCCAGATGAATTCCAGCCAGAGCATGAGTCTCAACTTCTTCAGTGAAAAAAACCTTAGTGACGCCTTCGAGGTGAATAAGAGATTGATTATTTCCGGTCATCGTATCTCCTTCGCCAACAGCGGATGTTCATCCACGCGCTGCCGGCACTGGCTCAGGTATGTTGCTAGGAGCAGAGGCCTGGCGCGAGGTGCGAGTCCATCGGCAGTATGGCATGCTCATGGCCCTCAGTTCAATCGGATCCGGTCAAACGCATCCTGCGCCGACATGTCGGAGAGAATCACCTGATCTCCCGGATTGAGCCCGGATAAAACTTCGACCGTGCTCACAGAAACGCGGCCGATCTTGACCTGGATCCGCACCGCTTCCTTGCCGTCAGGTGTCAGCTTGAAGAGGCCGATCGTGCTCCCTTCCTGACCCTGTGTCGGACGCTCAACATATACTACGTTTTTTAACAGCTCAAGTTCGATTGTTCCATCCACACTCAGATCGGGAATCGCCCCTTTGGGGAGGACACCCTCCAGGGCGACGTCGACGGTTACATTGCTGCCAATCACCGTCGGGTCCTTGCGGATGACATGCCCGGGGATAATGCCGTTGCGCGTGTCGATGGAAACAACCTGGCCGATCTGCACATCCTTTGCCTGCGTTTCCATGATCTTGAGTTCAGCCTTGAGCCGGGTAGGATTGGCGACCCGGGCCAATTCAATGCCGACGCCAACTTGCTTGCCCTCCTCCACCTTTACTTCCTGAAGGACGCCCGCGACTCCCGCCCTTACCTTGAGCTGATCGAGTTCGCTGCGCCTCAGATCATAGACTGCTTGCAGCTTATCGACCTCTCGTTGCTTGATGGCCAGTTGGGCGGCAATCGACTCCTTGTTTTTTTCCTTCAGCGCCTTCTGCAACTCAATCTGGCTGAGCAGGTTGTCCGCCAGAATCTTGGCCTGACGCACATCCAGATCCGTGGTCAGGCCATACACGGCGAGATTTTCCTGGGCTTCATATTTCATTTTGGCGGTGCTGTAATCAGACTCGAACCTGGCCAGATTGGCGTCGAAATTCAGCTCATCGACTTCGAGCTTAACCCGGAAGTCGGCGAAATTGCTCTCCGCAGATTTCCAGTCTGATTGTGCCGTCAAAACTTCATGTTGGAGTTGCGGGTTGCTAAGCTCCATTAAAAGAGTGTCGGACTTCACGAACGCACCCGGTTGCACCAGCCTGCGCTCCACGCGTCCGCTTGTCTGCGCAACCACCCAGCGGATTTCTTCCGGCACCAGAGTTCCCGGCCCGCGCACCTCCCGCTTGATGTCGCCGCGCTTCACTGTTCCAACCCATACGGCAGCCCGTTCGACGCTTGGCGGCGCGGGTTTCAGGTTTCGCAGTGCCAGCGTTATCCCGGTGACTGCCACTAAAAATATGATTGCATAGATCACGCGCAGAATAAGTCGCTTGCGTGCTTGAGATTTACGCGGAATATCCATGAATGCCTCCACATCCATTTGTGCAAATGCCGTGCCACGGGGGGCAGCCTCCCTAAAACCAGTGTTTTATATGGGATATGGCCTGTCAAGTCAAGTGTCTGCTGTGGAAGGATGGTCGGTAATGGGACGACCTTGTCGCAAAAACGGACACTTTCGGATTGTAGGGACGGAGAATAGATAATCGGGAGGTTAAGCGAAGATATTGGAGGGTTTGTCAGGCAATCGGGCACCTGCCGCTCAGACTCATATGGTGCCGAAGGGGGGACTCGAACCCCCACGGGTTTCCCCACCACCCCCTCAAGATGGCGTGTCTGCCAGTTCCACCACTTCGGCACATGAACCGGAAATGAGCGGCAACCCCCACTGGGAGGAGGAAAACCACTATGAATCTATTTCTTCTTGACTGGAGCCGGGGTTCCCTTGCCGGCCGGCGCCGGCGTTGTTTCGGGAAGCTTCACAGGTGCCTGTTTCTGCTTGGCCTCTGCCTCCTCCTGCTTCTGCTTGATCTCTTCCGGAGTCAGCACCTTGCTGTCGCCCCTGGGAACCTGAGCTGCGGGCGTTTTAGGCGCCGGTGCCGCGGCACCCTTGGTGTTATCCAGAATCGATTTGGCTGTGGTGCCGGTGCCGCCGCCTAGACCGGAGAGTGCGATACTGGTAATCATAAACACGATGGCTGCAATGGTAGTCGCCTTGGAAAGAAACGATGCCGGCCCCCGGCTGCCAAAGGCGGTTTGCGTGCCTCCGCCTCCGAAAGCTCCCGCGAGATCCGCTCCTTTACCTGACTGAAGCAGTACGACGAGTATCAGAATAAAGCAGACCAGCACGTGAATCGTTACGACTGCATAATAAAGTAACATTAGGTGTAATTACCTACCTTCCGCCGATCGGCTGGGATCAGTAGTGGATAATGCGCAAGAAGCTCTTCGCTTCAAGGCAAGCGCCACCGACCAGCCCCCCGTCAATGTCCGGCTGGCGCATCAAATCGGCAATATTCTCGGGTTTGATGCTGCCGCCGTACAAAATGCGAATCTGCCTGGCCGTTTCGTCACCGAATGTCCTGGAAAGCCATCCCCGGATGCTGCGATGGACCTCCTGGGCAATTTCGGGCGAGGCAGTACGACCCGTTCCGATTGCCCAGACCGGCTCGTAGGCGAGAATGATACGCAACAGGTCCTGGTGTGTCAAGCCATCGAGTCCGCCTGCAAGTTGTTGATAGATTACTTCGTGATAGCTCCCCGCCTCCCGCTGCGCCAGCGTTTCTCCGATACAGACAATCGGAGTCAGCGAAGATTTCATAATTGCGTGCAACCGGCGGTTGACCGTGGCATCAGTTTCGCCAAAGTATTGCCGGCGCTCCGAATGCCCGACGATAACCATGCCGCAACCTGCGTCTTCCAGCATCGGGATGCTGATCTCTCCCGTATAGGCCCCCGAGGCCTCCCAAAAAACGTTCTGTGCGCCCAGAATCAGCGGTGTGCCGAGAATCACTTCGGCAACAGCGGTAAGTGCCGTGGACGGCGGAGCCAGCACGATCTGGCAGTGTGTGGCCGTAGCGGCTCCATCCCGGATAGCACGGCTCAACTCGCGCGCTTCGGCGATCGTCTTGTGCATTTTCCAGTTGCCGGCGATGACTGGGACTCTCATAGGGACTCCGCTCAAAATGAAGAATTCAGAATGCAGATTACAGAATAGAGAGTACAGAATTCAGAATAAAATCATCCAGCACTCCTTCATTCTGTATTCTGAATTCTGTATTCTTTCGGCTCTACTGTAAATAAATCGATATTCAATTCATATCCGTGAGCGCCGCCACACCGGGCAGAACCCGGCCGGCTAGAAATTCAAGGGACGCACCTCCGCCCGTAGAGATATGAGTGATGCGGTCTTCCACCCCGGCCTTCGCAACCGCGGCCGCCGAGTCGCCGCCGCCGATCACAGATACCGCCTTGGAATTGGCTACAGCCTGGGCAATAGCAAGCGTCCCGGCAGCAAACGCATCTTTTTCGAATACCCCCATCGGACCATTCCAGACAATCGTCTTTGCGGAGCGGATGATTCCTGCATACTGCTTTACGGTCTCGGGGCCAATATCCAGGCCGATTTCGCCTTTCGGTATCGCGCCCGCAGGCACGCAATGCGCCGAAGCGGCATCCTCCGGGCTGGTGCTGGCGATCGCGTCCACGGGCAGAACTATTTTCGAGGCTCCGCCGGCGGTAGCACGGGTGATGAGCTCGCGTGCCAGGTCCAGCTTGTCCTCCTCACAGAGCGATTTGCCGATGGCCTTGCCCTGGCTCTTGAGGAAAGTGAACATCATGGCACCGCCGACCAGCAGACAATCGATCTTTCCCAGCAGGTTCTCGATCACTTCGATCTTATCAGAGATTTTGGCTCCGCCCATGATGGCGACAAACGGGCGGTCAGGATGCTCGAGCGCGCCCCCAAGGTAACGCAGCTCCTTTTCCATCAGAAAGCCGGCGGCGGATTTTTCGACGTAATGAGTAATTCCTTCAGTGGAGGCATGAGCGCGATGGGCGCTACCAAAGGCGTCGTTCACATAGATGGGAGCCAGCCGCGCCAGTTGTTTTGCGAAGCCGGGATCGTTCGCTTCTTCTTCTTTATGGAAACGCACATTCTCGAGCAAAAGCACGTCCCCGGGCTGTGCGCTTGCCGCGGCATCTTCTGCCGCCGGGCCTACGCAATCCGGCACGAATCTCACTTCCTTGCCGAGCAATTCAGAGAGCCGCCTGGCAACGGGTGCGAGGCTGTACGCCGGATCGGGTCCACCCTTGGGCCGACCCAGATGCGAAGCCAGGATCGTGATCGCTCCCTGCTTGACGGCATATTGAATCGTAGGCAGCGACGCGCGGATGCGCAGATCGTCGCCGACCTGCGAGTTCTTGATGGGAACGTTGAAATCGACACGCATGAAGACGCGTTTGCCCCTGACATCCAGATCAGTGATCGTCATTTTGGCCATGATGCATTTCCTCCAGAGCAGCGCTGGAAACAGAACCTATTGTGGATCAGATATTATAGTGACGCTATTCCTAAGGATAGATGTCTCGCCCCCTCAGGGCTCCTTCGCACCTGCTCACGACCCCGGGCCCACGCACGGGGCTATTCTCTTTCCGCTCCTTCGGGGCTGGGAATTTTATTGCTGTCACTATAATTCATGATTATCAATAGCGTAACGAGTCCTGAGTACTGAGTGGCGGATGGAGTCGCCCTACTAGACGTTCATCTCGAGTTCGATCGCATACCACTCAGCGCTTTTTTATAGGCGACGGCCCACGTAACAGACGAGGTCGAAGAGGCGCATCGAATAACCCCACTCGTTGTCGTACCAGGCGAGGGTTTTAATCAGGTTGCCGTTGACCTTGGTTTCCAGCGCATCCACGACCGATGAAAACGGGCTATGCAAGTAATCCGAGGAGACCAACGGCTCTTCGGAATAGCCGAGAATCCCCTTCAGCGCGCCTTCGGATGCTGCTTTGAAGGCCAGGTTCACTTCTTCCTTCAATGCCTTAACGCGGGATAGAACCACCAGGTCGACCAGAGAAACGTTTGGCGTGGGCACCCGAATGGCGATGCCATCCAGACGGCCGGCAAGGTTCGGAAGAACCAGCCCGATCGCCTTCGCGGCTCCTGTCGAGCTGGGCACCATGTTGATGGCAGCGGCGCGGGCGCGGCGCAGATCCTTGTGCGGCAGGTCGAGCAGGTTCTGGTCATTCGTGTAGCTGTGAATGGTGGTCATGAAGCCTGACTCGATCCCGAATTTCTCGTCGAGGACTTTGGCTACCGGCGCGAGGCAGTTGGTGGTGCACGAAGCATTGGAAATGATGTGATGTTTGGCCGGATCGTAGTTGTCGATATTCACCCCGATGCAGAATGTCCCATCCACATTCTTGCCGGGAGCCGATATGATGACCTTTTTGGCCGGCCCCTTGAGGTGGGCTTTGGCCTTTTCGGCGTCGGTGAACAGTCCGGTCGATTCCACCACAATCTGAGCTCCAAGATCGCTCCAATTGAGCTTGGCGGGATCCTTTTCGCTGAATACCTTGATGGACTTGCCCTGGACGATGATGTTTCCGTCTTTGACCTCGACGGAGCCGCCAAATCGGCCCAGCACGCTGTCATATTTGAGCAAATGCGCAAGCGTTTCGGGGTTGGTGAGATCGTTCACTCCCACATATTCGATCTCGGGATTCTTGTATGAGCAGCGGATAAGATTGCGGCCGATGCGGCCGAAACCGTTAATGGCAACTTTGATGGGCATGATGACTCCTCCTGGGTTATGAGCTCCAAATACGAAGCAAACCGGTAATTTTAGCTGATCGCTGCGCAGGCGGCAATGTGCTAGGAGAGCAACGCCACACCCCGGGGGGCGATCCTGTAATCCATGATTTGAACGCGATGTGCGCGAAGTTTGTCCTGGATTTCCTGCCGTCGCCCTTCGGGCACGCTTAGAATGAGGCATCCGCCGCCGCCTGCGCCGCACACCTTAGCCGAGCGGGCGCCCAGAGAGGTTGCCAGGGCGACGATATCATCGATCTCGGGTGTGGTAATGCCCGAGCCCAACAGCCTCCGATTGGCCCATTCCTCAGACAGCGCTTCATCGATTTCGTCAAAAGCACCATGGCGCAAGGCCGTTAAAGCGTGATTGGCCGCCGAAATGATCCCCTCGAATGCCTGGAAGATAACCGCATCTCCATCAATATGGCGTTTCATGACATCCCAATTGTTGATGCCGGAATTGCGCTGCCGCCCCGAATAGATCAGGATCAGCCGTTGGGAAAGGCGATCGAGGTCCACGTGAATTTCTTCCCGCTGCACTCCGTTCGGCGAGAAATGGATCGCCTGCAGGCCGCCATACGCCGCCGGGTAGTAGTCCTGTTCGCCCGTCGGCACATCAATCACCTGCGCCTCCACGTTGCGCGCAACGCGAATCAGGTCCTCCTGCGTGTATTTCATGCCCGTGAATTGGTTCAGTGCGGCGCAGATGGCAATGTTGAGCGCCGAGGATCCCGCAAGTCCTGATCCCGGCGGAGCAGTGCATTCGGTAATCATCTCGAGGCCGGTTTCAGGTTTGAAAAAGTAGATGAGCCGTGCCAGCAATCGAAGTGCCGAGGTGGTGCGCAGTGGCGCCAAGCCGTCGAATTCGGCCGATTCGGCTGTATCGATCGATCGCAGCAGGAATTTCCCGTCGTTGCGCGGCACGATCCGGCAGCGCGCCGGCAGGTCGATCGCAAAGTTTACGGTCACGGCATGTTCGTGAAACAGGTAAAGAGGCCAGATATCGATGGTCCCGCCTGCAAGGTCGACGCGCGTAGGTGCAGAAGTTTCAATGATCATCGCTCATCAGTCTCAGGCTAAAAGGTCCTTTGGATTCTATGGAAAGCGTTAGTCTATCATGATTTTCCGTCTGCGCGCAGCTGCGATTCAGATAGCGGCAATGGCTATTCGTGCCATTCGTGGCTGCTTTTGGCTTGTACTGTCTGAATCGCAGTGATCGCAGAAAAACGAATTGAAGCGCACACTGTTCTCCTGATAACTTAATGTGTTTATGGTGGCTGGGGCCAAGCGGGGCACGGAGTCCGCGCCTGCGAGAGTCTTGTGTGGCGCTTGCTCTCCGGTGACCCTGCATTCCCCATGAGCCTCGATTGAGGCAAGGAATTTGCGTGTCGAAACTCCGCCTGGCTCTAAATGTCGGTTTCCGAATGCTGGTGGCTGCGGGCGTTGCGGCACCGATATGCTTGTATGCCCAGACGCAAATCCCGGAACAGGCACGAGATCTGCCCCGCGCGGAGATCCCCTATAAAGATGGCACGATCGTGCTGACGGCAGACTCCATTCAAACAAAAGGCACGCGCTACACAGCCACCGGACATGTGCGCATCACCTATCAGGACATGGTGATCACCTGCGAGGGGGTCGAGTATGATGAAGTCACGCACCAGGGAACCACGTCCGGCCCCACACGCTTCATCCAGAACAAAGCATGGTTGAGCTGTTCCCATGCCGAGTTTGATTTCAGTCAGCAAACCGCCAAATTCTTCGACGCATCGGGCTACACGGACGACGAGTTCCTGGTCCAGGGACAAACGGTGCTCAAAACCGGCCGCACCACCTACAGCCTCGAGAAGGGTACGCTGACATCGTGCCAGGAGAAGCATCCCAAATGGGAATTTAGCGTGGCGGCAGCCAGCATCCACGTCAACAAGACCGCGCGCCTCCATCGGGTGCTCTTCAAGCTCAAGGGAGTCCCCCTGTTCTATTTCCCCTACCTGGTTATTCCCATGGAAGAAAAAAACGCAGCAGCGGTTTCATGCCCTTTCATATGGGAAACTCAAGCACCAAAGGGCGGCAGTTCAACCTTGGCTATTACCAGACCCTGGGCCAGAGCGCAGAGGTCACCCTCTACGGGGACTACTTCAGCAAACGCGGTTTCGGCATCGGTGGTATTTTCTGGGCGCGTCCCAATGCCCAGACCGACCTCAAGATCCAGGCATATGGCGTCAACGACCGGCTGAATCAGGGCGGCGCCCATTTGGTCGTGGACGGAACCACTGAGTTCCAGAACGGCTTCCGCGCCGCGGCGAAGGTCAATATCACAACCAACTTCGCCTTCCGGCAGGTCTTTTCGGAAGGATTCAGGTCCGCGACGATTCCTGAAGAGCAGGCTCTGGTTTTCGCGACACGGACCTTTGACAGCTTTTCCACGAACTTTTCTTTCGAGCGCACCGAGGTGTTCTTTCCGGACCGTTCGCTGGTGCTCCGGAAGTCGCCTTCGATCGAGTTTCTTCTTTCGGCAAATCTCTGGGCAGTCTGCCGTTGATCTTTTCCTTCCGCGCCGCGGCCGAAGGGCTGTTCCGATCCGACAGCACCATCCAGACCCCAACCATTGTGCAGCGTCTCGATTTCTTTCCACGGGTGGCGCTGCGCCTCCCGTCAATAGCGGGATTTTCTCTGATACCTTCCGTCGGTATCCGGGAGACCTATTACAGTGCGCGTCTGACGGACGATGCCACGCCCGTTGCGGTTCCCGTTCCTCTGCGCCGCGAATACACTGATATTGATATTGAGCTGCGCACTCCCGGCCTGGAAAGAGAATTCCATTCGGGGGTATTCGGCGATTTCAAGCACCTGGTCGAACCTTTGATCCGATATCGCCGCATCCACGGCATCGGGGATGAAGCCGAAATCATTCGTTTCGATGATCAGGATGCGATTGCAGACACCAACGAAGTGGTATACGGCATTGTAAATCGGATCATGCGTAAAAGGGAGGTCAAGCCCGGAGTGAGCCAGGAGGTGGAATTCCTGGCCTTCGAGGTGATGCAGAAATATTATTTCGACCCCACCTTCGGCGGGGCCTTCCTTCCCGGTGAGTCCAACCAGTTTTATCCTCTGGACACCTTGACCGGATTTTCCGCGACCGGCATTCAGCGCACGCTTTCGCCTTTGAGCACGAGCCTGCGGGTCACTCCCCTCCCCGGCATTTCTTACGACCTTCGGGCCGACTATGATCCCAAGCTCGGCCGTCTGCGCAATGCCAGTCTCTGGGCCGTCTGGCGGCACGGCAAACTCCTGATCGCCGGTACCTATGTCAAATCCAATGCGCTCGAGCCGGCCATGTTCGCAGCCCACGACGCACAAGCGCAATTCGCCTATAAGACGCCGGAGCAGCGCGGATTTTCCGGCAGCATGACCATGAGCTACAACATCCAAACCAAAAAGCTGCTCAACAGCACTGCGCGGCTGAACTATCTCTGGAACTGCTGTGGGATCGCACTCGAATACCAGCAATTTTCCCTGGGCTTGCGCAGAGAAAGTCGCTTCACCTTTTCATTCAATCTGAAAGGCATCGGGCACTTCGGCAACCTCAGGCGGCCGGAAAACCTCTTTTGATTTTGGATTTGGGAATGAGGATTTTGGACTGTGGGAAGTGCGCGATGCGGGGACGGGAGATTTGTGGCGGAGCACGCAATGGCTCAGACTAGGATTGCATACCTGTCTGCCGGGTCGAATCTTGGGGACAGAAAAGGCAATCTTGAAAACGGGATCAGGGGGTTGATCGAAGCGGGGCTGGTTGTGCGGCGCATTTCATCCGTCTACGAGACTGAGCCGGTAGGATTCCTGGACCAACAATGGTTTTTGAACATTGCCCTTGGGACCGAAACGCATCTCTCACCAAAGGAATTGCTGGCCTGCTGCCTGGAAGTGGAAGGCAGGGTTGGGCGCGTCCGCTCTTTCACGGGAGCCCCGCGCACCTTGGATCTTGATATTCTGCTCTACGACGAACTCATCATCGATCAGCCGGGGCTCCGGATCCCACACCCCAGAATGGCACAGCGGAAGTTTGTTCTCGAGCCGCTCGCCCAAATTGCCCCTGAGTTGCTTCATCCCGAGCTTAAACAAAAAATGTCGTACTTGCTCTCAACCTGTGCCGACCCCTCAGGCGTAGTCCGCCATTCCGAACTGACAGCCCTCTGAAATCTGATTTGCCCATGGTGATGTAAAGGAAAAGCACGCCCCCCGCCACAAAAACCAATCCAGAATCCGCAACCCAATACCCAAAATATCCGATGCTTTTATGAATTGAGTTGAAAGAGACCTGATTTCGATTATCATGTCGCTGCTATGGAGATCATCCATCGCATTTCGCGCATGTCGGCCATCAGTTCCAAGCTTGTTTCAAGCGATGTCCAGATTGGGCTGGTCACGACCATGGGCGTCATTCACCCCGGACATATGAGCCTCATTGAAGTTGCACGTGAGATGACGGATCTTGTCGTGGTCTCGATTTTCGTCAATCGTCTGCAGTTTCTGAGCGACGAAGAGTATCTCAAGTATCCCCGCGACATCACAAAAGACGTGGACTTGCTCGGTCAACAGAATGTGGACTATGTGTTTTCCCCGGATGAGAAGGAGATGTTTCCTCCTGATTTTTCCACCTATGCGCAGGTCGAGCAGTTTGGCGAGAAGCTCCCTGGCATTCAGCAGCCGGCATACTTCAAGGGCATGACCACGACGGTCCTGAAAATGATCCACATTGTCCGGCCTTCCTTTCTGTTTCTGGGGCTGAAGGATGCACTTCAGGGCGCGATTCTGCGCAAGATGATCAAGGATCTGAACCTGGGTACGGAGGTGGTCGTCGCACCGGTGGCGCGTCATTCATCGGGTCTGGCGTACGGCACTCGCAACTTTTTCCTGAACGAATCTGAGAAGGCGGCTGCATCTGTTATCTATCGGAGCCTTCAGGCAGCTCAAGGGATGATCGCTCGCGGGGAGAGGCAGGCCAAGAAACTGCTCAATGAAATCACGCGCATGATCGGCAGCGAAACGATGGCCAAACTCGAATACGCCTTTGTTGCCGATCCTCAGAGCCTGGAGCCGGTGAGCAAGCTTCGGGGCTCTGTCCTGATCGGTGTAGGGGCCAAAATCGGAGACACTTCTCTGAACGATTCCCTTCTGGCAGAAATCCCTACAGAATAGGGAGTTTTTGGCCGAAATCCCATATGGCATCCCCGACCTCCAAATGTATGGGTCGAATCAATTGTTGATTGTGTTATGCTAAACAAATTTCAGGCCCGTGTGCCGGGGATGGGGGTAATGCCGGATTTGGAACAAAGTTCGATTGCCCCCCGGGAGGACAGGATCAGAATGAGAAGATTGACCAATCCTATACGCAAGGCGCTCGCGCCTCTCCTTTTCACAGCTCTCCTGATGCCGGCCGTCTTTGCGGAAGCGGGTCCGACTGCGCTCGAGACGATCCAGACCAAGATTGCCCAGTTTTTGAAGCGCCCGGGCATACGATCGGTGGAGTGGGGTATCGAGATTTATGATCCGACCACCAGCAAGATCGTCCTTTCCGTAAACCCTGACAAGACCTTTCAACCTGCGTCGGTTCTCAAGGTCGTCACGACCGCTACGGCCCTGGAAAAGCTTGGGCCGGATTTCCGTTTTCGCACCGGGGTCTACACAGACGGGACTGTTCTCCCCGATGGTACCCTCTCTGGCGATCTGATACTCGTCGGTCGAGGGGATCCCAATCTGATGGATCCATCCAAGGAACTCCTCGACAAGCCTGCTCTGCAGGACCTGTCGGAGAAAATTCAAGCGCTTGGGATCAAAAAAATTCACGGCAACGTCATCGGGGACGACAGCTATTTCGAGTTCACTACGCACGGCAAGGGATGGACTGCCCAGGATCTGAAATCGGTGTACGGCGCACCCATCAATGCGCTAAGCATCAATAACAATGTTTTCTGGGTGCACCTCCGGGCCACCAAGCCCGACCAGTTGACGCAAGTCAGCATCGAACCGCCCACATCCTATTTCCAGATCAGGAATCTCGCGGTCACGGGCAGCGCCGGTTCTCAGCGCACGGCCTATGCGCAAGTACTGCCCGGTACGACGCGTCTGGTGATCTCCGGGATCCTGCCTGCCGGGCAGAGCTATACTCAGGACCTGTTGCTCGAGCGGCCCGCGGAAGCAACGGCCACGATCTTCAAAGAGGAGTTGCGCCGGAAGGGGATCCCTGTGGACGGCTCGATCCGAGTCTATCATCTGGGCGATCTATCTCCGGAAGCGCGCAGGAACTGGGTTCCGCTGGCGGAACACCAATCACCGCCTCTGATCCGGGCGCTCGAGATCATCAACAAGCGCAGTCTGAATCTTCACGCAGAAATGCTGCTCCGAGTGCTGGGTGCCGAGTTCGGCGGCGCCGGTACGGATGATGCCGGATTACGCGTGGTTAAAAACTTCCTGGAAGCTGCCGGCGTGCGGGATGATGACAAGATCAGCCTCAGCGACGGCTGCGGTCTGTCGCGCGACAACCTGGTCACCCCGAGGTTCCAGACGTCGCTTTTGATTTTTCTCTCGACTCGTCCCGATTTCGATCTGTTTCTCAACACACTGGCCATAAGCGGCACAGACGGAACCCTCCGGAACCGCCTGTCCTCCGCTCCGGGGGTCATTCACGCCAAAACCGGGACGCTCGCCGATGTGGCAGCTCTGTCGGGTTATATGACCACGAAATCGGGACGCAACCTGGTCTTCAGTATCTTTGCCAATAACGTGCGCGTCTCCTATGAACGGGTTCGAAAGACTATTGATGAGATCTGCGCGTTGTTTGTAAACTCTTACTGATGAGTATCCGGGTGCTTTTTTTTGCCACTTTGGCCGAAGCCACGGGATTGCGTCAGGCTGAGGTAGATGCATCAATATTCCCTGACGTGGCATCCATCTACACTCGATTTGCGCGCGAATTCCCTGATCTCGACCTACATCGCTCCTCCCTGCTCTGCTCCGTGAATTCGGAATTCGCGCGCCTCGATACACAGATTCATGACGGGGACGAGGTCGCATTCTTCCCTCCCGTAAGCGGTGGCTGAAATGTTCCGATTGGTTCGTGAGCCGATTGATACCGGTTTACTGCGCGCCGCGCTGCTTGGCCCCGAGGATGGTGCCGTCGCAATCTTCGAAGGAGTCGTGCGCAATCACGCGCGCGGCAAGCAAGTCCGCCACCTGGAATACGACGCCTACGAGGCAATGGCCCTGAAAAAGCTCGAGGAGATCGGTGCGCGTGCCAAGCGGGAATTCGCCATCCGCGAAATCGGCATCATCCACCGCCTGGGGCACATGAATCCCACCGAATGCAGCGTTGCCATCGTCGTCACATCCGCTCACCGGAGCGCAGCTTTTGCAGCGTGCCGCTTCGCGATCGACGAAATCAAGAAGGTCGTGCCGATCTGGAAAAAGGAAGTCTACGAAGACGGCGAAGTCTGGATCGAAGGAAGTGGCGAATGAAGATTGACGAATTCCAGGAATAGGGCGTATAGCAGACAGTATAATTCAGGGCAAGACAACGCCCGCGGTTTTTCATTCGTCAATCGTAAATCGTCAATCCTCAGATTGGGTGTCTATGCTCGAGGGCCTTGCTCATGGTGACCTCGTCGGCGAATTCAAGATCGCTTCCGACGGGCAGGCCCAGGGCAATGCGGCTGACGCGCACTCCGATTGGCTTGAGCAGCTTGGCCAGGTAGATGGCTGTCGCTTCTCCTTCGACATTGGGATTGGTCGCCAGGATAATTTCCCGCACATTTCCTTCCCGGAGCCTCTCGAGCAGGTTTTTGAGCTTGAGTTCTTCAGGTCCGATGCCGTTGATGGGCGAGAGTACCCCATGCAGGACATGGTACTGGCCGTGGTATTCCCGCGTCTTCTCGATCGAGAGAATATCGTTGGGTTCTTCAACCACGCAGATCATATCCTGGGTACGATTTGGGTTGGTGCAGTAGCTGCAGGGATCCAGGTCAGAAAAATTGTTGCAACGGGAGCAATAACGGATCTTTTCCTTGACATCCAGGATGGCCCGGCTCAGACGTTCGGAGTCCTCACGCGAACGGCGCAGCAGGCTGTAGGCAAGCCGTTGCGCCGTCTTTTGCCCGATGCCGGGGAGTTTGCGCAATTCATCGATCAGACGGGCAATGGGCTCTGCATAGTCATTCATGGCTTGATTTTCTCGGCCTTGACGGGCCCCGGAAAGGCGTCAAGAAAGGATTTCACCGCCGGTTGCTTTTTTGCCCTCTCCAGAACATCTTCTTCGGCCGCAGGACCGGCTTTGGGCGGGCTCGCCTGCCCCATGGGAACCTCGGCCTGCGCATCGTCAAGCGAGATCTGAACCTGACGGCCCAGTGCCTTCGAGGCCGCTTGGGTGATGAGCGCTATATTGTCCCTCAGCTGCCGGCGTAAAAACTCGTTAGGTGGTTGCCCCAGATCGAGAATCACGAAGTCTCCATTGAGTTTGGCTCCCGCAAGAGAGTGCAGGATCGGCACGAGAGATTCTTTTTGCACGACAGTCGCCATTTGCTCGAGTAATTGCCGGCTGCCGCCGCCCGCTGCCGGCACGGTGGCATGTGCAGCGGGAATCGCAGGTGCCGCAGGGGTCAAATTCGAGGGATTATTGCGGGCAGAAGGCGCCGCCGAGCTGAAGGAGTTAGTTTCCGGCGGCAGGGCATCATTTTTCGGACCTGCCTGGCGGCCAGGTGCGGCAGCCGGCACAGACGGACGGGCTCCGGAAGCCATCGGCGCCTGGCCCCCCTCCACCATCCGGGTGAAGTCGGCGATCAACTCTTCCAGGGAGCGCATTTTCGGAATCTGCGCCAGTTCTATAAGCCCCATCTCCAGCTGGAACCGAGTCTGGGTCGCGTGCCGCAGATCTGCTTCCACCTTGAGAAGAGCGTCAAACAGGCGCAGCAGGTCTTCCCGGGAAAAGAGGCCGGCCTGTTCGGTCAATTCCGGAAGCATGCTCTCCGGCACCCCCAGAACTGCGGAATCCGAGACACCTGCTTTGAGCACCATCAGGTCACGCAGTTGGCTGAGGAGGCAACGGCAGAAGTTCTGCAGATCCTGACCGGCAGTCGGCAAGTTCTCCGACAATATTGAGAATGGCCGAGGCGGCACCGGAGGCGATTGCGCGCACTGTGTTCCCAAGAATAGCAGGCTCGATGAGTCCGAGGAGCATGGCGACATCTTCGTCGCGCACGATTTGGCCGCTGAAGGCGATCACCTGATCAAGAGCCGACATGGCATCGCGCATGCTGCCGCCGCTGGAAAACACAATCTGTTCCAGGGCCGCCGTGCTGATCTGGATATTCTCGGCCTGTGCAATGGTGCGCAGACGTTCCAGGATCAGGGGAAACTGGATCAGCTTGAAGCTGTACTGCTGGCAGCGGGAAAGGATAGTGGCCGGGATTTTGTGGTATTCGGTCGTGGCCAGGATAAACACCACATGCGGCGGAGGCTCTTCGAGCGTTTTCAGCAAAGCGTTAAAAGCCGCGGTGCTGAGCATGTGAACTTCATCGATGATGTAGATCTTGTTGCGATCGCGGGCCGGGCGGTATTGCAGTTCCTCGATCAGATCGCGAACATTGTCCACACCGGTATTGGACGCGGCATCGATTTCCAGAACGTCCATGCAATTGCCTGCAGTGATCTCGAGGCAGGCGACGCACTTGCCGCAAGGCTCGCCGGCTTTTCCGTCATGGCAATTCAATGCTTTGGCCAGGATGCGGGCCGTGGTGGTTTTGCCGCTGCCGCGCGGGCCGGAAAAAAGGAAGGCGTGTGCGACACGGCCGCTTTGCAGCGCATTGAGCAGTGTGCGCGACACGTGGTCCTGCCCGACCAGATCATGAAAGTTCTGTGGGCGCCACTTGCGGGCTAAGACTTGATATTGCATAGGAAAAAGGGCCGGGCCTCGGGGAACCTGCGGCACATATAACTGGCCTCTTAATGCTGCTTCCTTCCGGACCTGACATGGTTCGAGGGTTATATTGCACAGGGCCCGAGGCCCGAAATTATCTCTACCGCGACTTCATCTTACGGCATTGGGCCCCGAGAGACAAGCCCCTACCGTCAGAATCGTTCAGAGAATGCTTGAACCTGCAGGGCAGATCATAGAGAATAGAGAGCTTGCAGGATCAAGAGGTTTTGCGAAGGGTACCGCTAGTTTGGAGGCAGGATTGGAACCACCATGCTGCCACCGGCCAGGGCGCCTTTTGCAGGAATAGGAAAGAAGCATTCACCCATCGATCCCGAAAAACAAACCACGCTTTCATGCGTACTATTTAGTAACGTCTTCTGCCCCGGCATGCTGCCACACGCATAGACGGCTACCAATGGGTTGTGATCATGACAGATAGAGCGAGGACAACGGCGAGCCAGCGCCTGATCTGGTATGCTGCAGCGCTTTTAGTGCCGCTCGCAGTCATCGCCTGCAATAGAAGCGAATTGCAGCCGCGCCCGACCCCGAAGGGCCCGCCGCCAGTCCGGATCGAAGTGACTACGGTCCAGCGCATTTCGGTTCAGCGCCAGGTTGAATTAGCAGGCACCTTGATCTCTCCAGATCAGGCCAAGGTGAGCAGCGAAGTCGCCGGTAGGGTGAAGGAACTCGTGGTCGAGTTGGGGCAGGAGGTCGAATCTGGCCAGCCGCTGGTCAAGCTGGACCCGCGCGAGCTCGACCTGGCTCTGCAGCAAGCCGAGGGCCAGCTTCGCCAGACTGAAGCGCAGCTGGGCATGGACGGATTGCACATGAATGAGCCGCCCCCGGACGAAGAAATCTCGACGATCCGGACTGCGATCGCGAATCGCGATGACGCGCGCGCCCAGCTGGCCCGCGCCACCCAGCTCATCAAGAAAGGCCTGCTCGCTCAGGCCGATTTTGACACCGCGCAAACCAGGGTCAAGGTCACTGAAGCGGCTTTTCAGTCCGCATTGGAAACAGTTGGAAGTTTAAAGGCAACCTTGCAGCAGCGACGTGCGGCCTATGAGCTGGCACAAAAAAAACTGAGTGATTCGGTTATCCGAGCGCCGATCGCAGGCTCGGTCGCCGAGCGTCTGGTGCAGCCCGGCGAGTTTATTCGTGAAAACACCCCCGTCGTCACCATCGTCCAGATGAATCCACTCAAACTGAGAACTGCCATTCAGGAGAAGTACGCCTCGCTCATGCGGCCCGGACTCGCAGCCCAATTCAGAGTGGAGTCGATGCTGGAAGAGTTGTTTCCCGGCAAACTCGCCTACGTCAGCCCGGCAGTCGATCAGGCGACGCGTACATTTGCTGTTGAGATTCTCGTGGATAACAGTGCGCGCCATCTCAAGCCCGGTTTTTTCGCCAAAGGCAACATCCTCACGCAGAAGGACGACAACGTGTTGGCCGTGCCCGAGGCCGCGATCTCGACCCTCGCAGGAGAGTCTTCCGTATACATCGTGGCAAAAAACAGGATTAAGAAGCAGCCTGTCACTTTGGGCGCACGCGTGGGCAACGTAGTCGAGATCGTGACCGGCCTTAAAGGGGAAGAGACTCTGGCGACTACCGGCCTGAGCGAGCTTGCTGACGGCGTTACTGTTGCGATCGGCAAAGGGGATGCTGCGCCTGTTATGGAAGGGGGCGGCGAAGGCAGGCGGGGAAGAGGTAAAAAGGGAGGTCAGTCATGAAGTTGGCGGATGTCAGTATCCGGAGGCCGGTTTTTGCCGTCATGATGACGATGGCACTCGTCGTATTGGGTGCGTTTTCCTACCGGAATCTCGGTCTGGATCTGATGCCGAAGACGGATTATCCAACGGTCAACGTGTCAACGCGATTGCCGGGGGCCAGCGCCGAGGAAATCGAGACTCAGCTGACCAAGCCGATTGAAGAGGTCGTAAATACGATTAGCGGCATTGACGAGTTGCGCGCGAATTCCGATCAGGGATCCTCCCGCGTGACCATCACTTTTGTGCTGGAGAGAGACATCGAGGCCGCCACCCAGGATGTGCGCGACAAGGTGGCGACGATCGTCAACCAGTTCCCGCGTGACACGCTGGCCCCGGTAATCCAGAAAATGGATCCGGATTCAGCGCCGATCCTTACGCTGGTCATTTCGGGCCAGCGCTCCCAGAAGGAGATCACCGAGATCGCCGACAAAAAGATCAAGCAGGTTCTCGAAACGGTCCAGGATGTCGGCGAGGTCACGTTCATGGGCGAGCGGCACCGCGAGATTCAGCTGCTTCTGAACGCCGACCGCATGAATGCCTATGGGCTGACCGTGGATCAGGTCCGCGACGGTGTTGCGAGGCAAAACGTCGAAATCCCCGGCGGCACATTCATAGCCGGGCCTTCGGAAATCGCGCTGCGCACCATGGGGCGGATCAAGAACGTCGATGACTTCAACCACATCATCCTGGCGTACCAGAATGGGTCCGTGGTTAGATTCGCCGATGTCGGGCGCGTGGTCGACACGGTCGAGGAGATCCGCAGCCTTGCCACGCTCGATGGCGTGCCTTGCGTATCGCTCATGATCCGGAAGCAATCGGGCACCAACACGGTCGAAGTAGTGGACCGGGTTCTCGCAAAATTGAAGAGCATCGAGACCGCACTCCCCGCGGATTTTCGAATCGTTCCCATTCGCGATCAATCACGGTTCATCCGGAAATCGTTCGAGGAGATCCAGCACCACCTGATCTTGGGCGGCTTGTTCGCCAGCATCGTGGTGTTTTTCTTCATCCGCAACATCCGCAGCACGTTGATCGCCGCAGTGGCCATTCCGGCATCGATCATCGGCACATTTTCGGTCATGAAGGCTTTCGGCTTCACCCTCAACAACATGACCATGCTGGCGCTCTCGCTCGCCACCGGAATCGTGATCGATGATGCCATTGTGGTACTGGAGAACATATTCCGTTACGTCGAGGAACGCGGCGTGCCGCCGCGGGAAGCGGCATCGAAAGCAACGGCCGAGATCGGGCTCGCCGTCATGGCAACGACCCTCTCGCTGGTAGTCATTTTCATGCCGGTCGCATACATGACTGGACAGGTGGGCCGCTACTTCTTCAGTTTCGGCATCGTTTCTGCCAGCGCGATCATGATCTCGATGTTTATCTCCTTTACCTTGACCCCTGCGCTCTGCGCGACCTTGCTGCGCTCCAGTCGACGCAGGCGGGCACGGCACCAAATCGAAAGCGCGCGGCTTCTACGCCTTCCTGGACCGCGTCTACGGGCATATGCTCGGGTGGTCGTTGCGCTATCGCATCGTCATGGTTATCATCGCCCTGGCCGTCACGGCCTCGGCTGCGTACTTGTTCCCCAAGGTCGGCAAGGAACTGGTGCCGGATGACGATCAAAGCGAGTTCAGCGTCAACGTGCGACTGCCCAGGGGCACCAGTTTCGAGCGCACGAAAGAGTACATGGCTCCCATCGAACAGGACATTCGCAACCTGGGCCCAGAGGTTTCAATGATCCTGACCAGTATCGGTTCGATGGGCAGTGTTCCAGCGCAAATTTCTATGTCGCGCTGACACCGCTCGAAAGCCGCAAGGTGTCGCAGCAGGAGCTGATGCGCCGGGCACGCGTGATGTTGCGCAAATACAAAGCCGCGCGCATCAGTGTCTCCGGCGGGACGGACATTTCCGGCGCCTCCAGCGCCGGCGGCGCGGGGCGGAGGCGGCGGCGGCAGCAACCGGCTGAGCGTACTGATCCAGGGACCCGATATCGAGCAGCTCCAGGTTTACGTCACCGACCTGATGGCCAAAATCAGAACCATCCCGGGAGTTGTGGACGTCGACACCAACTTCGAGCCGACGCAGCAGGAATTGCGCGTCAATGTCGATCGCACGCGCGCGGCGGATCTTGGCGTTGCCATTGACTCCCTGGCATCGAGTATTGGGCTCCTGGTCGGGGGAAACGAAGTTTCCAAGTACAAGGAGGGCGACGATCAATTCACCGTGCGATTGCGGCTCGACGAACGTTTCCGCAATAACCCGCAAGCTCATGGGCGAATTGCTGATTCCCTCGGCTACAGGCATCGTCAGAGTGAGCGACGTGGCGCGGCTGACGCTCGAGAACGGGCCGGCGTCGATCGACCGCTACAACCGGCAGCGCCAGATTTCGGTCAGCGCCAACCTGGACAAAGTTCCGCTCCAGCAGGCAATCGAAGCCACGCGCGAAAAGGTGGCGGAGATTAATCTGAAGCCCGGTTATGCGGCGATATTCGGCGGCAGCGCCAAGACGCTCGCCGAGGCTTCCAACGACTTCCTCATCGCCGTGATCCTGGCCATAGCCTTCATCTACATGGTGCTGGCGTCGCAGTTCAACAGCTTCATCTACCCGCTAAGCATCATGACGGCGTTGCCCCTCAGCCTGCCCGCAGGATTGCTGGCGCTGATGGCATTCGGCATGACCATCAATGTCTACAGCGCGATCGGCCTGATGATGTTGTTCGGCATCGTGAAGAAGAACTCGATTCTGCAGGTGGACTACACCAACACGCTGCGCGCCCAGGGGATGGATCGGCATGAGGCCATCATCCAGGCCAACCATGTGCGGCTGCGGCCGATCCTGATGACGACCATCGCGATTATCGCGGGCATGCTTCCGATCGCGTTCGGGCGCGGCGCCGGCTCGGGATCGCGCGCTTCGATGGCGGTCACGATCATCGGCGGGCAGGTGCTCTGCCTGCTGCTGACGCTCTGATCACGCCGGTGGTTTACTCCTACTTCGATGATCTGCGCGAATTTCGTTTCGCACGGCTTTTTTCCTGGCTGAAGCGTCCGGCTAAAGGCCCGGCCGCAG
This sequence comes from Terriglobia bacterium, assembly GCA_963739235.1. Classification (GTDB taxonomy): domain Bacteria; phylum Acidobacteriota; class UBA6911; order UBA6911; family UBA6911; genus JAFNAG01. Next base: position 39,056 of record CAVTZY010000032.1, read on the forward strand.
CGGCTCCGCCTGAGCCTCTCGCCTGACGCCAGGCACGAAACCACGAATCACACGGAATCTGTTTCGTGTATTTCGTGGTTCCTAGTCAGCTCCTGGTGCGCGTTTTCTTTGGCGCTTCCTGATAGATCGGGGTCACTCCGTACCTTCCCCCAGCCCAGAGTGTGAGGAGTGAGGTGATACCGGCGAGCGCGCGTTTCTCATCTTCTTCGTGAATCACCAAACCGTAGGTATCCGCCACAAAATGGAGGTTCGCGAGGATCTTCGCCGCACGCGGGCGCTCAATCCACCCATGCCAGAAGGCCACCTGCTGAACGACCATTTCCCCGTAGCGCCGGAGAAACTCGCCGAGGGACAGGATATTCGAACTCAAGGGCGTGCGCGGCCGGCATATGGCAAGAAGGTCTTCGACATATTTGTCCCATTGCCGGGCGAAATCGCGGTTCTCGGGACGCCGCAAAAACCGGGCGCGCGCCAGCGACACCCGGGCACGTGTCTGCGAGCGGAAAAGCGGGATGACGGGATGGAAATCATAAAGCGTCTTTTGCTGGCCGTTGTCATTCAGGTGGTACACCCAACAGCTTTCGAGCTGCTTCCAAGTAAGAATGACCAGCACCGCTTCGTCGTAGCTGTCGAGCACGATGAAGCGGCCCTTCTCTTCTTTCACGATGGTTACCCAGTGACTCCATTCATTGATACAGACCAAACAGGGCAGGCCCTGGCGCAAATGTTCTCCCAAGCGCCCGCCGCGCCTCCGCCGCTTCTTCCCTGCGCTCCAGCAGCAGATCGCATTCGTATTTGCGTGCAGCGCGGGCAAGCTGCACTTCATTCGTGCCCGTGTTCTTATCGGATCCGGCAATCTTCGAGATCGCCTTTTCATCGGCGAGAATGCCCAGCATGATCAGGGCGTGCTTCAAAGCAAATGGGCCGCACTGCCATCGATTCGGTTGTTGCGAAAATCCCATGGAATAGCTCCTGAATAGTTTCAGACCTTTCCAAATACGTAGAATTCTGTTTTAATCGATGCGTGAATCAAGGTGTAATCATCGTTCAGGTTGTTTAACAGGAGATCTTAGGCTCACTTCCGTGCGACGCCGTACCCGGAGTTTGAGCGAACTTATCCTATGAACCAGCGCACTCAAAGCCGAGCCACTTCCGTAGCCATCGTTTACAATAACACCGGCATGGACCATTTCGAGCGGATGGGTGAAGTTGATCCCGCCACTCTCGATTTCACTCCGGTGTATCCCCTCAAGGTGAAGACGATCATCGAAGAATACCACGCCATCGTCAAGGCCCTGAAGAAGGAAGGTTATCAGGTAACCCTGTTCAATACCGAGGATGATCTCAACCGGCTCCAGCAGCTCCTCGCGGATCCGCCCGACGTGATCTTCAATCTTGTCGAGATGTTCCACAGCGATCCCCACCTGGAATCGGCGGTCGCCGGCCTCTTCGACCTCCACGAAATCCCTTACACCGGTGCGGCGCCCTTCGGACTTCAACTCTGCCAGCACAAGGCAATCACAAAGCAAATTCTTATGAAGCAGGGGATCGCCACACCCGGATACCGCCTGCTCCGAACGCCCCGGATCGGCCGCGCCCATGGGCTCCGCTATCCCCTGATTGTCAAGCCTGGCCGTGAGGATGCGAGTGTTGGCGTCGAGGCCGGGATCGGTTGTCTACGACTACGGGCAGCTCGTCAGCCGTGTCAATCTGGTGTTTGAGTCATTTCAGCAGCCCATCCTGGTGGAAGAGTTCATCCCGGGAAAGGAACTGCACGTGAGCATCCTGGGCAATGATCGGCCCCAGGTACTCCCAATCATCGAATACGATTTCTCTGATCTGCCGGAAGAGCACCCCGCCATCATCACCTACAATGTAAAATGGAATCCGCTGGACCAGGCCTACCACAAGGTGCATGCAATCTGCCCTGCCGAGATTCCCCCCAAAGTGGGGGAGACGGTCAGGGATCAGGCACTGCAGGCCTTTCAGGCGACTCAATGCCGCGACTATGCACGCATTGACATGCGTCTGACTGAATCCGATACCCCCTGTGTGCTGGAGGTCAATCCCAATCCGGATCTCACCGAGGGAGTATCATTCATGCAATCCGCAGAACTGGCCGGCATGTCCTTTTCTCAGACTTTGGCCAAAATCGTCGACCTCGCGCGGGCCCGCGAAAAAAAACGTCGTGCGAAGATGGCCCGACAAAGCGGCTGATCCAGCCGGCTTACCAGACTGTATTCTCCGGACCTAATCATTCGAGGCCAAGTACCCGATAAGTATCCCGGAGGATTAGGGGATCGAGATGAATCAGGCCCACGCCAAGGCAACCTCATTTACCTGCTACGGATGCCGCTACTACCTGGTCACCTGGGATGCCCGATTTCCCCATGGCTGCCGGGCGCACACCTTTAAATCTAAGAAACTGCCTGCATTGGAAGTGTTCGATGCCTCCGGCCTGGAATGCATGCTCTATGCGCCGAAGAAGCAGCGCGCCACATCCAACGAATCGGAATCGATCGCCGACTCCGCAAGTTTCTCAAACTCCCTCTGATCATGCCCGCGCCCATCGGCGTGGAAACCGGCTCGCCCAAGGCGGCGCGGATTCCTTCCCGCCGCAAGCATCATTCATCAAGCCGGGCAGCCAGAATGTTCTCCAGGCGTTTGGGATCGCGCCGCAGGTGAATGGTCTTCCCTCCTGTGACATATACCAGTCCCGGTTTCGCTCCTTTGGGCTTTTTGACACTTTTGATTGGGGCGACGTGTACGTCGGCTTGATGGGCATCTTTCATTTTCGAAAAGTGAACAGCCAACTCACATGCGGACAGGACCGATTCGGAAGGAGGCGAGACGTTCCCGCCCGTGCGCAGTATGACATGGCTTCCCGGATACCCCTCCAGATGGAAAAAGAGGTCGTTCCCCCGCGCCAGCCGAGTGGAAAGATAGTCATTTCCCTCGTCGCTGCGTCCAACCCAGATCTCCAGCCCTTGCTCCGTTCTGTATCTCTTAGGGAGCAGGCGGCTCGGAATTTCCTTCTTGCCCGAAAAGATCTGAGCGTGCCTGGCGGGTCGCGGCTTCCGAGCAGGGTACTGGCGAGATAGCAGCTTGCGCACCCGAGGTGCGGCAGCCAGCGCCTGGATTGCCGCAAGATCAGGCGGGGTGAGCACTGCTCCCAGGCGATGCTGCAATCCGGTGATCTCTTCCTGAGTACTCCTCAGAATTTCCAGTTGCTTCTGCAAGGCTTTAGCACCGCGCAGCTCCTTCTGATAACGCTTGAAATAGGCGGTCAGGTTTTCCGCCGGCGACAGCCGGGGGTCAAGCGGAATCACGACCTGCGCTCCGGTCTCGTAATCGCTGACGGCCACAGAGTCGGCGCCGGGCCGGATCGTATGCAGCACCAGCTTCAACATCTCGCCCTTGCGCCGATAATTTTCCGCCTGGACAGCCTCTCCGAGGTCCTGCAGCAGATTAACCGCCTTGCGCTCGAGGAATTCCGCTTCTTTTTTGAGCACAAGCTCAATCCGGCGCGCAAGAACCTCAGCTTCCTCTTTGCGTTCCAGATCGGCATAGGTCTCCTCGATCGCTTCCAGATATTCCGGGTCGGGCATGTGTTCCCATCGGTCTGAGCCTTCGGATTTGGGGCTCCCTTCCGGATCTACCCATGGCTGTCCGAGGGCCAGAGTACGACGGGTCTGCGCAAGTGGGCGTATTGCATATAGAAGCACGCCATGCTGGTCGAGCAGGTAAATGTTGCTCCGGGGACCAAGGATCGACAGTACAATTTCGACTGCGCCGGAGTGCCCATTCAAGCGGATGCCGAGGCGCCTGTCATGCGGCGAAATTGTCACACGCTCAAAAGCAGCGCGATCGAAATGCGCGTTCAGGTACTGGGCAAAAGCCGGCGGTGACGATGCAGCTTTGGGCATTTTAAGGAGAGAACTGATGCGGGCGAACTGGGGCCGGCATGACAGAAGAAGGACCTGGATCTTCGACTGCCCGCTAAACTCCATGATAAGCCTGAAGTCATCGGCCTGCACAATGCGCTGCAACCGGGTCCCCGATAGCCGCGCCGAAAGACCGTCCGCGGCACGCCGCACTTCCTTCAAACTCAGCATGGCATTCGACCTGAAAAAAACAGCTGATTCACAAAATCCTAAGGCTCGATAGCTCCGGGGAACCTAATCTGTTATGCCTTCCACTCGGCATCTGGGGTTCGAGTCTCAAAACCTCCGCAGCGGATTTTTCCATTCACGTCAAGGCACGATCACCGTACGTACATGGTCGCCGTATCGATCCAGTTCATCCAACACGCCATTTATCGCGTCGGCGTCCAGGGGCACCGTGCGGGTAATCACGTTCTTCAGGTTCAGCTTGCCCTGCTGCCCAAACTCCAGGAGCAGAGGCATCTCCTGAGCCAGATGATCCGCCACACCGATTACTTCGGCTTCGGCACTCAGGAGCTCGGTATAGGAGGCGATCTCGAACGTGCGATCGCTCAATCCTGCGATGGCAGCCCTCCCCTGAATAGCCAGGGACTGAACCGCCTGCCTCATGGTTACCGGCAAACCAAGCACTTCCACCGCGACATCCACCCCGTTCCCGTCCGTACGCTTCCGGATCTCCGCGACCGGATCGCCCTGCGCCGCGTTGATGGGGACGGCTCCCAAACTCTGAGCCAATTTCAGCTTCACCGGATTGATGTCCACAGCAAAAACCTGGAGCGCGCCCATGGCCCTGGCAAGTTGCAGGGCCGAAGCACCCAGGCCTCCTATGCCGAAAACGGCGACGGTCTCCCCGCCTTTGAGGCGCGCCTTTTTCAGGGCATGGAGCGAGGTGGAGGAAGAACACATCATGACTGCCCCTTGCTCAATGGATATTTCAGGCGGCAGGTGAAATACGCTGCGCTCCGGCATGCTGATGTAGTCTGCCCAGCCACCGTCGCGGTGTTTGCCGATCATCTTGCCCGTCTTGCAGAATTGCTCGCTGCCCCGGCTGCAGTAGTGGCACTCCCCGCATGAAATCAGATAATGGACGCAGACGCGATCGTCGGCCTTGAATCTGGTCACATCGGGGCCGACCTGGTCAACCACTCCGGCTACCTCGTGTCCCAATGTCACCGGCATAGGCCCCACTTTGGTTACACCGGACCGGTAATGGGCATCCGAATGGCAGATCCCGGCGGCCTTGACTCGGATCAGCACGTCCTTGGTATCCACTCGGGGAACCTCTATCTCCTGCATTTTCAGCGGCTGTTTCTGCTCGAACAATCGGATTGCGCGCATCTTCCCTTCAGCCCTCCTTTGGTGTACCTCACCCCCAATGGGCGAGTTCGATGAGGTGATTATCTATCAAAAGATGCCTCGAAAAACACTGAGAACAGGAAAATTTCGATTGGGGCTCCGGGCCGTGTACCTGCCGGCTCGTAATTGCCGGCGGGTTGACATCCGCGGGCAGCACTTGTAGGGTAAGCGCGTGCAAAACCAAACGGGCAGGGATAAACGCAGATGGTTGCCGTGGTTGATTCTGGGCGCAGTGGTGCTTGCGCTCTGCTATATGCCAATCCGCCGGTCCATTACAACCGTCCGCCTGCTCGCAGTGGTCCGGCGGGCGGCTTCCGGAGACAGCCCCCCCGACGCAGGCGTCCGGGTCGACAGGGTGGCACGCCGCATGGGCGAGTCACAACAAGAGGCGATTGTATATCGCCCCTCAGGTTCCCTCCCTACCAGCGCCGTTGTATTAATCCCTGGCGTCAGCGAACTGGGCTGTGACCATCCCCGGCTTGTGGCACTCGCACGTTCCCTGGCTGGGATGGGTTTTCTGGTCTTGACCCCCGATATCAAGATGTTACGCGAATTCCGGATCTATCCTCCGCCACTGGATGACCTTTCATTCTGGCTGCACGAGGTGCGGCAGGTGCAAGGTGGGCAGAAGCTCCGTCAAGTCGGCATGGCGGGCATTTCATTCTCTGCGACGCTCGCCTTCATTGCCGCCGCCCAACCTCAAAATCACGATCTGGCCACGTACGTCCTCGGAATCGGCGCTTTCGATGACCTCATCCGATGCAGCCATTTCTGGTTTGATTCGGGCCCAATAACGGTCGGGCCGGGATATTACCCAACGCGTTTCTATGCCAAGTGGATCATCATGATCGCGGCTCTAGATTTGCTGTCGGCCGCCGAGGACCGCCAGTTTCTTGAGGATTCGCTGCGCAGCCTGCTGCTGCAGAAGGCGGTTCCGCCCCCTCCTGCCGGCATTACGGAGCAAGGCAGGCGATGGTATCAGCTCGCCCTCATGCGCGAAGATCAAGCCGACCCCGAGTTGGCGCGACAGATCGAAACCCGTGTGGCCACGATGCTCTACCCGGGTCTTGCAACGGAACCACCCGGCGCAGAGATCCGTTGCCCGGTATTTCTGGCTCACGGAGCGTATGATGACCTGATTCCCTGGGAAGAGAGCCTCAGACTGAAGCAAAAAATCGTGCAGGCAAAATCTTATCTTTTGGTGAGTCCCTTCCTCACCCATACGCACCCGTGGGAGAAGCCGCTGGGATGGTGGACAAAGACAAAGGCAGGACTCGACGTATTTGTTTTTTTCTACCACCTTACGGGATCGCTCTAGATACGGATAGCAGCCGACACGGGTTGCAGCTTCGCACTCGCCATTTTTCTTATGGGCAGTTTGTGCTTCAAGTGATCACGGTGGCTTGAGAGCGGCCAGTGCGTCGCAGCATTTGCAGAAGATCGAGCGCAGCATGCCGCAGCGGATCCAGGACCCCCCCGATGGCCAGGCCGGCGTTTTCACGGTAGCCTTCGAGGTAGAGGCGAAGTGTCGCTCCTTCGGTGCCCGTGCCTGAGAGGCGACAGACGATCCGTGATCCGTCCGCCAGCAGGATGCGTATCCCTTGATGTGCGCTGATGCCTCCGTCGATCGGGTCGATGTAGCTGAAATCGTCCGCCAGCGTGATTTGACTGCCGGCCAGCGCAGCGCCCGGAAGCTCAGGCAGTCTATTTCTCAAAACCTCCATCATGGCGGATGCAGCAGCTGGATCCAGGTCTTCGAAATCGTGACGTTGATAGTAGCTGCGCCCGAAACGGCGCCAGTGCGCCTCGACCACGGCGTTCAACGGTTGGCGGTGCGATGCCAGAATGGACAGCCATGACAATACCGCCCAAAGGCCGTCTTTCTCCCGCACATGCTTCGAACCGGTACCAAAGCTTTCCTCACCGCACAGCGTACACAATCCGGCATCCATCAAGTTGCCAAAATACTTCCAGCCTGTTGGCGTCTCGAAACAGTGGATCCCCAGGTTGCGCGCCACACGGTCGACAGCCGTGCTGGTTGGCATCGAGCGCGCGACGCCGCTCAACCCGGCGCGATAACCTGGAATGCATGTGCGCGCCTGTTCGGCAATCACGGCAAGGGAGTCGCCGGGGCTAACGTAAAATCCGGGCCCGAGAATCATGTTCCGGTCTCCGTCGCCGTCGCATGCGGCACCCAGATCCGGAGCTTCGGGCTGCATCATGAGCGCCACCAGATCGGCTGCATGGACCTGGTTAGGATCGGGGTGAAGCCCGCCAAAATCTTCGAGAGGCGTCCCGCGGGCGACCGTGCCCTCGGGAGCTTCCAGGCACCGCTCCAAGATGTGATGTGCGTAAGGTCCCGTCACCCCGTGCATGGCATCAAAAGCCATGCGAAAGCCGCCTCGAAATAGTGCGCGCAGGCCGGCAAAATCAAAAATCGCCTCCATCAAGGCAGTGTAGTCTGTCAGAGGATCGAAAACGGTGACTCTTGTGTCACCGACGGTCGTACTGCCCTCATGATCGAGGGCGATGTCGGGAGCCTGCAATGTCAGGTACTTGGAGATCTCCAAAGTGCGCTGAAAGATCTTTTCCGTCACCACCTCCGGTGCGGGTCCCCCATTGCGCACATTGTATTTGATGCCGAAGTCGGCATTTTCCCCTCCGGGATTGTGGCTTGCAGACAGGATAAGCCCGCCTAATGCGCCGCGCCGCCGGATGACGGCGGACATCGCAGGAGTTGACAGGATGCCTCCGCATCCGACGAGCACATGACCGAAGCCGTTTGCAGCAGCCAGGCGCACGATTTTCTGAATCGCCGGCCGGTTGAAATAGCGGCCGTCCCCACCCACCACCAGGGTTTCGTTTTTGAAATCGGCCATGGAGATTTCATGGACGGCATCGAAGACCGATTGGACAAAATTTTCGACATAGTGCGGTTGCATGAAAATCCGGGTTTTCTTGCGCAGGCCCGAAGTGCCGGGGCGCTGACCCGGAAAGGGGACCGTCGGAACTGTCTGCACCATTCACTCCTCCGCAGGCGATTAGTTGAGTGCCGGGTAAGAGGTAGGTTGCCACGAAACAGGATGGGAGGCCACCAATTTCCTGATTTGTATGGAACGGCAGCGGATGCAAATTGGGGATCATGCGCGGGAGAACCCCGGCGTGAAAATGTGGTAACATGCTTCCTCAAACTATTAGTCAGCTAACGCTCTCTATTTCCTCACGTCGGGTTGCCATGAAAACTGTGCGTATTCCAGGTTTGGTTCTCATACTTTCGCTATGCCTGCCGGCGGTATCCCTGCAACGGCCAGACTCGCAGAATACTTCCCGTGCCGAGGCGGGCTACCGGCTCATCGATCCCGATATGACATGGGTGGCGGAAACACTGGGCAGGCTCTCGCTGCATGACAAGGTCGCCCAACTCATCCAGGTTCGGGCTGCGGGTAGATTCATCAACCGTGAGAGTTCCCAATTCCAGGAACTCGCAGATGCGGTGCGCCGCAACCACGTCGGCGGTGTCACCTTGTTTGCGGGCAACGTTTACGAATCGGCGCTGCTGCTAAACGATCTGCAGAAGATGTCGAACCTGCCGCTTTTTGTGGCGGCCGATTTTGAACGCGGAGCTTCTTTCCGCATCACGGACATCACGTCGTTCCCATGGAGCATGGCCATCGGCGCCACCGGTTCCGAAGAGCTAGCATACCAGGAAGGCGCTATTACAGCCCGGGAGGCTCGTGCCCTGGGAGTGCATTGGATCTTTGCCCCGGTCATGGATGTCAACAACAATCCCGACAACCCGGTCATCAACATCAGGTCTTACGGCGAAGATCCGCAGCTGGTCGCGCGACTGGGCGCCGCCTTCATTCGCGGTGCGCGCGAAAACGGCGTGCTGACCACAGCCAAGCACTTTCCCGGCCACGGGGATACCGCCACGGACACGCACATCGGCCTTGCGGTAATTCCATCGGATATGGCGCGCCTGGAATCCGTCGAACTGGTGCCATTTCGCAGTGCGGTAGCCGCAGGTGTCGATGCCATTATGACGGCACACATCGCCATTCCCCAGGTGACCGGGGAACCGGACATCCCCGCGACGCTGTCACCCAAAATCCTGACCGACCTTCTGCGCGGCCGGCTGCAGTTTCAAGGATTGGTGGTTACCGATGCCCTCGAAATGGGAGGGATCACCAACCACTATTGGTCGGGATTGGCCTGCATCCGGGCGTTACAGGCTGGAGCAGACATGTTGTTGCTGCCCCAGGATACCGATGTGGCGATCAACGAGGTGGTGCGGGCCGTGGAGAGAGGCGACATCACCACCGGACGGATCGATGAATCCGTAGCCAGGATCCTGGCATTCAAGACCAGGCTGGGACTGCACCGGGAAAGGCTTACGCGCATCGAACACATCCAGGATCGGGTTGCAGCTCCGGAGAGTCAAAAACTTGCCCAGGAGATGGCCGACCGTTCGATTACGCTCCTCAAAGATGAAACGCATCTGTTTCCGATCAATCCGCTGAATCCGCCCAAGATATTCAGCCTGGTGCTGAGCGCGGACACGGATTCCAGTCCGGCAGCACTCTTCCAATCTGAGCTGCGTCGGCGTTTCCTTACGGCGCGTACGGAAGCGGTTGATCCGAGAATTCCCGAGGATCTGGCCGACAGAATCGTGCGCAACGCGGCCGAGGCCGATGTAATCGTGTGCGCCACGCTGGTGCGTCTCTCGTCAGGCAAAGGGAATATTGCCCTGCCCGAGAGCGAGCATTCCCTCCTCGACAAAATCATGGCCGCTCACAAGCCGGTCATCTGGATCGCATTTGGCAATCCCTATCTGTTGCGGCTCTATCCCCAGACCCCCGCCTACCTGTGCACCTTCAGCTATGCGGACGTATCCTATATTGCTGCAGCAAAGGCTCTCGCCGGCGAGATCGCGATCGCCGGGAGGTCGCCGGTATCTATTCCCGGCTATTTCCAGGTGGGCGATGGCCTCCAGGTGCCGAAGCTCGACATGACCTTGAGGCCGCCTGCAGCAAACTCCGACCTGGCGCCGGGTGCATTCGATGAAACCAGGCAGTTGCTCACATCCTATGTAAGCGCTGGCGCTTTTCCCGGGGCGGCGCTCGCCGTGGGATATCGCGGTGCGTTGGTCCTGGATGCCTCCGCCGGCAGACTCGATTACAGTCCCTCTTCCGCCGGGATTACGGGAGATACGATTTATGATCTGGCCTCCGTGTCCAAGGTGGTTGGCACAACCTCCGCTGCCATGATGCTGGTGGAATCGGGCCGGCTGCTGCTCGATGCGCCGGTGCAGGACTACATTCCCGAGTTTCAGGGAGCCAATAAGGAAAAGGCGCGTGTCATGCATCTGTTGCAGCACTCCGCAGGGCTGCCGGCCTGGCTGCCGATCTACAAAGAAGTCCGGGGGTATGAGGAATTCATGAAAAGAGTGTACGCGGTGCCCCTGGAAGCCTCACCTGGAACACGAACACTTTATAGCGACTTCAGCATGATCCTGCTCGGCGAAATCGTGGTGCGGCCTGCGGCCACCCGCTGGATCAATTTCTCTCCGAACGATTGTTTGGCCCGTTGGGCTTGAAATCCACTCTCTATCGGCCGCCGAAGGAAATGCTGGAGCGCATCGCACCCACAGAAAATGACCCCTGGCGCCAGCGCGTCGTTCGCGGTGAAGTCCACGACGAAAACGCCTACGCCATGGGTGGGGTCGCCGGACACGCGGGTCTATTCAGCACGTCGCATGACCTGGCAGTGTTCGCACAGATGCTGCTGAACCGGGGGATGTACGATCACCGCCGCTATTTCAGGCCCGAAACTTTGGAGCGGTTTACCAGCGCGCCGACTGCCGGCAGTGAATCGCTCGGCTGGCAGAAGCCCTCAGCATCGAGCTGGATCGGCCGGGCTTTCTCACCGGCGGCATTCGGCCACACCGGTTTTACCGGAACCTCAATTTGGATCGATCCTCAACGGCAGCTGTTCATTGTGCTGCTGACCAATCGCGTCCACCCAAGCCGCGAGAACACAAAGATCAACGAAGCCCGGCAGAAGCTCACCGAATCGATTCTGCGTGCCCTGGGGATCCGCCCCTAGGCCAGATCTTCGGCCAGGGCGGCTCTCTGATCTGCGCTGAGCCGGGTTTCGGCTTCGATTCCCGGTAGATCTGTACCGATGGCCACAGGAACGGCCCTGCGGACGGGAAATTTGAGATACTGGACGGAAGACAGGCGCTCCTGGCCAACCTGGGCGGGGTCATAGGTAGGTCGAATTTTCGTGCCATCGCTGAGCAGGGCGTAGACGTGCCCGGTGAGCCCGAACCACTGCCGCAACTTCTGCGCCCGCTGGACCGGGTCGTCGATCTCGATCATCAGCGTGCATCCAAGCTCGCCTGGGCCACCGATCAGCTGGTTGTAAGTTTCGAGCTCATGCAGGATATCTTTCTCCCGCACAATTTTCTCCACACGTATCATTTCCTGCACCTGATAGCGGACCGTGAGCGCATTTTCGAAGAGAAAAGTGAGGCAATCTCCCACGTGGATCCGGCGCCGTGCTTTGGCGGCGAACACGCGCTCGCGGAGTTCAGCCCGCAGATCCTCATAGGTTTGATAGTCGACGATTGCGCTGCGCGGGATGGTTTTCATGATACGACCCCGATTCCGTTCATTCGATCTTGTTGGCGAACCCGTCCTCACGGTACGCGCGCGCCAGGATGGACATAGGGTGAAGCGGCTTGACTCCGGTATGTTGCTGGAATTGCAGGGCTGCCAGCGGGCACTCGGAGGACCAGAGGGCGGCGCCAACCTCTTTCATCGCCTCAAACGCCTTGCGGCCGATGCGCTTCGATGGCTCGAATCCTTCGACGGTCATCGCGAAGGTACCGTCGTGCCCGCAGCACTCCTGCACCAAGACGGGTTGGACTCCAGGGATCTTCTTTAACAGATCCCGCCCGCGGAAACCAATGGCTTGGGCACGCAGATGGCAGGGGGCATGACAGGCCACACGCCCGCCAGGTGTGCTCTTGAAGTCGGCGTTGAATCGGCCCTCGTTGCGGATTGACCAGAGAAACTCACTAGGGTCCATAATGCCCGCCGCAACTTCGACCGCGGCCGCACGATCCTCGGCTGCGACCAACTGCGGATACTCACGGCGGAACATCATCGCGCACGTAGGATTGATTACGATCACCTTGGCACCCCTGGCCACGAATGGAAGGAGAATGTGCAGATTGCGTTTGGCCTGCACCTGTACCGACTTGAGATCGCCTTTTTCCCACGCCGGCATGCCACAACAACAAAAGCCGGTGACACACTTGATGTCGACCTGGTTTTTCTCAAAAACCTCGAGAGTATCCCGTCCGATCTCCGGCGCGTTGTGCTCCACAAAACATGTCGGGAAAAGCACGGTTTCGCAGGAGGCCTGCCGCACGATCCTGCCGGTCTTCTCCGCCCAGGCCTCAAAGTTTTGGCGCGCGAATGCCGGCAAAAGCTTGTGCCGGTGCACGCCCAGCACCTTCTCCATCAACCACCTGAGCGGTTTCATCCGGTTGGCCAGATTGGCCAGCCCGAAGCTGGCCCGCGCCATCTTGCCGGCGCTGTCAGGATCGGCGAGCAGACGGTCGCGCAGCGGCACACCACGCCGGCCTGCGCGCACGGCCCGGTAACGATGGACGAGCTTGGGGAAATCAACCTGGTATTCATGCCCGTCGCGCGGCGTGTACGGGCAGTTCACTTCACAAAGCTTGCACTGAAAGCAGGTGTCGAGGATCCTCTCGGTTTCCGCGCTCGTGATCTTGGCGACGTCGCCATTTTTGGGACCGTCGATCAGGCGGAACAGATCCGGGAAAGTGTCGCAATATTTGAAACAGAGTCTGCAGCCGTGGCACAACTCGAAAATGCGCGCAATTTCCCCGGAGAGACCTTCCGGGTCCCAGTATTTCTCCTCGAGAGGGTCGTACGATAATCCCCCGGTCGGTGTATAGGAGATGTTCTTCCCGCTTGCGCCCATAGGATCGCCCTAGCTGATCGACTTCAGCATCTGAGTGAAGCGGCCGGCATGGGATTTCTCGGCCTTGGCAAGGGTCTCGAACCAGTCGGCGATTTCAGCGAATCCCTCTTCCCGAGCGGTTTTAGCCATTCCCGGGTACATGTCGGTATACTCGTGGGTTTCCCCTGCAATCGCTGCTTTGAGATTATCCTCGGTAGGTCCCATGGGCAGGCCTGTGGCCGGATCGCCTACTTTCTTCAAGTAATCGAGATGCCCGTGCGCATGTCCGGTTTCTCCCTCGGCGGTCTCACGAAAGTTCCCGGCCACCTCAGGGTAACCTTCCACATCGGCGACCTTGGCGAAATAGAGATAGCGACGGTTCGCCTGGGACTCTCCGGCGAACGCACCCTTGAGATTCTCATGAGTTCTCGAGCCTTTTAACTGAGCCATTTTTTCTCCTTGGAATTCAAACCCGGGCTCCAGACGCCGAGGATTGAATCAGAAATTATTTTGTTTTTGCTTGCCTACCGGTCGTCCGGCGGCAACGCGCACAAATTCCGATCACGCGAATGTCGAAAGCTTCGGGAGTAAACTGCGCCAGGCCCCGCGGCAGTTTCATCCGTGTGAGCGATTCCTCCTCCAGATCCGTGATGCAGCCGCAAATTCGACAAACCAGGTGCTGATGATGAGTCAGCTTTGCGTCGAATCGCCCGACACCGTCCTGACTGCTCACCCGGCGAACAAATCCTTCGCGCTCAAGGGATTCGAGAATTCTATAGACCGTCGCCCGCGATAATCCCCTCATGCCGACGCGCAGGTTGGCATACAGCGAATCCACGCTCGGGTGAGTGGGGTCACCTGCCAGAGCGCGATAGACGGCCAGCCGTTGGACGGTAACCCGCAACCGGCGGCGGCGGCACTCTTCCTCAAACCAAGCGCACCATTGACGCGCTGCTTGCGGCATCCGCGATGCCCTCACCCCCTGCTGAATCACCTTATCAGTATTCATTATCATTTAGGAAATAATATCATCTGAGTATATCTAGATCAAGCAGGCATAATCGGGCACGCGGAGCCGAAGAAGTTCTGGTTACAAAAAGTACGAATTTGTGCCGTTCGTGGCTGGTTATTGATCGCAAGCTAACCGGCGTCGCGTCTGCATCGCAGACCCGAATTCACCCGGGACTGGCCTATTTGAAAGCGGTTATGTTAAGATGGGTCCGCATCGTGCTCGACAAATTTGCAGAGTAAGGAGAAGAAATGAAAGCTGCGATCAAGTTGGCACTGATTTTGGTCATAGTACTTTCCCTCTCGTTCTTGTATGCCTCCGCTCCGGCGGATAAGGTGAAAGGCAAAGAACTCTACGCCAAGAGCTGTGTCTCATGCCATGCCGAAACGGGCGTGGCCAAACCGGCAATAGAAAAGATGTTTAGCGTTACCATGCGGCCCCTTGGCTCCAAGGAAGTGCAGGGCAAGACGGACGCGGAGCTGGCAAAAAACATGCTGCAGCCCACCGGCAAGATGAAACCGGTCAAGCTCAGCGAAGCTGAGGCCGCCGACATCGTGGCATACCTCCGCACTCTCACGCCGCCCAAAAAGTAGCCGCCGTTCCCGCGAAACCGGCGAAGTCGCTTTGAACCGCCAGGGCTGTGCGGTAACTTGCTGCGTGCAGGTCGTGAAAGGCATGGCTATAAGGCGCACAAACATGCACAACCTGTTTGTGTGCCTTACGGCTGAGTTCTCCCGGTAAATAGTGATTGGTTTTTAGAGGGGACGCACGTCGGAGGCGTCAATCTCGACTGCTACCGCCTGGCGAATGAGATCGACCTGGATGACAAAGCGGAACCGCCCTTTCTTCTGCGCCAGCTTCCCCTGGATCCCCTTGAGCGGACCTGCGATTACTTCCACGCGCCGGCCAATCGTCATGTAAGGATACGGGTCAACGGCGAGCTTCGCTTCCAGAAACTTTCTGACGCCTTCGATCTGTTCTTGCGGGATGGGGACGGTTTGCCCATTAAAGCCGACAAAACGAACCGCTCCGGGCATGTTCAGGATCCGGTAGCGATTGGCGGGAGAATCGACCTGGCGCACAAAAAGGTAACCCGGAAATAGCGGCAGCCAAACCTTCTTCTTTCTGTCCTTCCAACGGCTGAGGACTTCCCGCATGGGGAGGAATACTTCGATCGAACGGTCCACGAGCTCGCTCATCAGTTTTTTTTCGAATCGGCTGCGCGTGTAAAGCGCGTACCAGGCCGAATCCCCTTCGGTGGAAGGGAGGACGAAAGGCAATTCCAACTCGACGTTGGGTATCTCGATGAGCTGCCCTTCGGCGTGTTCTTCACCTATAGACTGGGATTGACGTACAGCTACTTCCTTGTCATCCATTCCGCCGGCTTCCATGTTTGTTAGCTTGAGCCTGGGATCTCCGGGATTACTTCATCCCGTGGCCCGTACCCGTATGCGATTATGATGACACGCTTCGGCGCTGTCAAGACCAGGGAGGGGATTGAGGATTGACGAATGACGAATTGCGTGGGGGCTTAAAAGAGGGTAGATGTTCCAGCGCGTCATTCGTCATTCGTCATTCTTCCCCAAATCGTGGCATACTCCGTTGGGAAGTGAGAAGCCCTTAGAGGGTACAAGTTGAACCATGGCCCCAGAGAAGATAAGAGACGCATCCGATCCAGCAGCCATCGATGAGGCTGCGGCCATCATCCGCCAGGGCGGGCTGGTCGCATTTCCAACCGAGACCGTTTATGGTCTTGGTGCCGATGCGTGCAATCCCCTGGCAGTGGCACGCATCTTTGAGGTCAAGAATCGTCCACGCATCGATCCCATTATCGTCCATGTGGCCGATGTATCTACGGCCCCGCTCTATGGCCGGTTCCCGGACGAGGCCGCGGCGCTCATGAGCCGATTCTGGCCGGGTCCGCTGACGCTGGTGGTTAGCAAGACCGATCTGATTCCGCCCATCGTAACCGCCGGGCTGGATACGGTCGCCATCCGCATGCCGGCCCATCCCGCAGCTTTGGCCTTGATTCGTGCCACCGGCCGGGCCTTGGCCGCACCGAGCGCCAACGTCTTCGGCTATGTCAGCCCTACGGAAGTGCGCCATCTTGCCGGGCAAATCTCCGACCGCATTGAGATGATCCTTGACGGCGGCAAATGCGCGGTGGGCGTGGAATCGACCGTTCTGTCGCTGGCCGGCCCCTGTCCGCGCATCCTCAGGGCCGGAGGCATCACCCTGGAAGCGCTCAAGGAAGTTTTGGGAAAAGTTGAATGGTCCACAGACGTGCACAACTTACCTGAGTCGCCCGGCCAGCTTAGTCGCCACTATGCCACGCGCACACCATTGGAGATCCTCGATGAAGGCGACCGGAGAACCGCGCCTTCCCCCGGCGAGCGCGTCGGACTGCTTTCATTGGTCGTGCCACAGAACACAGAAATGTATGCGGCAGTGGAGGTTTTGTCGCCGTCCGGGAGCATGCGCGAAGCAGCTGCGAATCTTTTTGCGGCTCTCTACCGGCTGGACAGCCTGAATCTGGACCGTCTGGTGGCACTCGCCGTACCGGAACAAGGTCTGGGCGTAGCCATCATGGATCGGCTGCGCCGATGCTCTGCCAGATAGCGGCCGGGCGAAAATACAGTATTTCAAAAGATCACTGTGGCCAATTCCTACGATTCGTGATCTCGTGTTAAAGTAACAGGAGTGCAGGGAGGGGGAAGCGATCGTGCTGAATTATAGCGAGATCATACCCGGCCGGCTCTGGGTCGGCGCTTACGTGTGCAAAGATGAAGTACCCGAATTGAAGCAGATCGGAATCACGACCGTCTTCAGCATGCAAACGGATGAGGATCTGCGGCACTACGGCATCTCGCCCGAGGCGCTCGCCCGCGCTTACTCGAGCGCTGGCATCGAGTTCCAAAGGCAGCCCACGCCGGATTTCGACTGGGAGGCACTGTCACGCAACCTGCCGGAGGCTGTTGCACGGATCGAAACTGCTTTGGCTGATCCCGGAATCAGGCTCTACCTGCATTGTACGGCTGGAGCCATCCGCTCGGCCACAGCGGCAGCAGCATATCTCATCAGATCACGTGGAATTTCGGCGTCCGAAGCGTACGCCTTTTTGACGTCGCGGCGAAACTGCAATCCTACGCTCGACATACTCGAGAGTTACGAGATTGCCCTCTCGAGCGCATCCCATGAGTGAGCGTAGAGGCAACTTCGAGAGGATCCGGCAATCAAGGCATGGTTTGCCCGTCTGCCTGAGTTGAGAGAATCAGGGGACGGGACGGCAGGTTTCTTCCCCTGAATACTCTTCCCTCAGATCCAGGATCACGAACGAAGGGAGCCTCGAGCTAAAGGAGACAATGACACAGAGTATTGGAAGCCCCTGGTTTTTCGCGGTCTTTCTGGCGGTCGTGTTTGTGCTGCTGGCTATCGATCTCGGCATCTTTCACCGCAAGGTGCACGCAGTCAAAGTAAAGGAGGCTCTGGCCTGGAGCATTGCCTGGGTTGTGCTCTCCGGACTCTTCGGAGCCTGGGTTTACGGGGAATTCGGCCGGCAGCATGCGCTCGAGTTTTTCACGGGCTACCTTGTCGAGTACGCTTTGAGTGTCGACAACATCTTTGTCTTCATCCTGATCTTTGCCTACTTCGCCGTCCCTCCCAAGCTGCACCATCGCGTCCTGTTCTGGGGCATTCTGGGCGCACTCTTCATGCGCGGCGGATTTATTTTTGCCGGCGCCAAGCTGATTCAGACCTTTCACTGGATCATTTACATATTCGGCGCATTTCTTATTTTCACCGGCATCAAGATCCTGCTTCAGAAGGGGGAATCCGAGGTCGAGCCCGGGCGCAATCCGGTGGTCCGCCTGTTCCAGCGCATCATGCCCATGTCATCAGGCTACGGTGAGGGCGTCTTCTTCATGAGGCAGGCCGGCAAATGGGTAGCTACACCGCTTGCTTTGGTCCTGGTCACCGTGGAAACCACCGATCTGGTCTTTGCGCTGGATTCGATTCCGGCCATCTTCGGAGTCACCACGGATTGGTTTATCGTTTTTACATCCAACATCTGCGCCATTCTCGGGTTGCGCTCCATGTACTTCCTGCTTGCCGCTGTGGTCGATCGCTTCGTATATCTCGGCGCAGGATTGGGAATCGTCCTGTCATTCATCGGGGTGAAGATGGTGCTGAGCGACGTCTATCCGTTGGGGATTGAAATCTCCCTGCTTGTGGTCGCCGTGATTCTCACAGGCTCGGTCATTCTCTCTCTGATTAAACCACCGAAGCATTGAAAATCATTGTGCGACACTTCAATTCGAGCCCGGTCACTGGTAAGATCCGGATTTGTATCCGATGAATTTTGTGGGAGGAATATTGCTGTGCCTATGTACGAATATGAATGCCGCAGCTGCAAAGCGCGGTTTGAACATCTGGTCTTTGACCGCACCGCGGAGGTCGTTTGCCGCAAATGCGGCAGTGGCGATGTGGCCCAGTTGCTTTCGACCTTTGCTGTCGGGAGCGAGTCCACCAAGTCGGCGCCGCAGGCTGGCCCATGCGCCGGCTGCCAGGGAATGCAAGGTGGCACCTGCCCGATGAATCAATAGGCGGCAGGCCTTTCAAATTCACATACAGGATGTGGCAAGTCCTATGGAACCGATCTCTGAGTACTACTACTCGCACCGGCTGAAGCTGCACTTTTGGGATTGGGGTGGAGAGGACAAGCCGAATCTGGTCCTCGTGCATGGCAGCCGCGATCATGCCCGCAGCTGGGATCGAATTGCCAGGGCGCTCTGCCTGGACTTCCGCATCGTCGCCCCGGACCTACGCGGGCACGGCGACAGCAGCTGGACCCAGGGAGCCATGTACAGCATCCCCGAGTATGTCCTGGATGTATCGGCCCTCATCGACATCATTGGCCGGCACCCGGTCTACCTGATCGGCCATTCTCTAGGTGGAGCAGTAGTGATGCAGTATGCCGGAGCCTATCCGGAACGCGTCCGCAAGCTCGTCTCGATCGAAGGCTATGGACCGGCTCCTGACAGGCTGGTACCGACCCCCGCCCACGAAAGGCTGAGAGAATGGATCGAAAACATGCGCGCATACGAAAAACGATCCCCGCACCGCTATCCCGGCCTGGATGCTGCTGCGGCGCGTATGAAGGAGGCGAATCCGCACCTCTCCGATGAATTGGCCCGAAACCTGACGCTGTTTGGCGCTAACTGGAACCCTGACGGCACGCTGGTTTGGAAGTTCGATAACTACGTGCGGGCTTTCTCACCCTATGGATTCAACATGGAGGATGCACAGGAGATCTGGCGCCAGATCGCCTGCCCGGTCCTCTTGTTTCGCGGGCTCGACAGCTGGGCGGTGGATCCGGAGAAAGACGGGCGTATCCACGCCATCCCCAACTATCGGCTGATCAACATCCCCAATGCGGGCCATTGGGTCCACCATGACCAGCCGGACATTTTCATCGAAGAAACGAAAAAGTTTCTGTTCGAAGCCTGAGCTGTCACTCGCCGACGCCAAATCAAATGAATCCCCGGTGCCTGCGATTCAGACAGTGGGAAAAAGCCTTGCCACGAATGGCACGAATGGAGCCGAAGGAGAGAGGAGCCATCAAGGGAGTGCGATTTTGCCGCTTACCCAGGGCGCAATGCTTCGCGCTGCAACGTTCTGGCGCTAATTTCCCGGGAAAGCGCATCCGGGGCCGGAGATAGATGGGCAATCCAAAAGCGCTTTCCCGGGAAATTGGCGCCAGAATGTTGGCCGGAGGCTGCCCTGGGTAAGCGGCAAAATCGCAGGTTATCGGCGTGCTCTTCGATAAGGTTTTTTCTTTGCGCTACGGCTATTCGTGTCATTCGTGGCTGCTTTTGGCTTTTGCTGTCTGGCGCAGTCCGTGTGCAATTGCCCTTGCAGGACGGGTGCCAACGATGCTAGGTTCATGGCTTCGTGCTTTCGAAATCGCAGGGTGGCCGGCGGAATCGACAGGCTGAATTCAAGCCGGCCAGACCTCGCCTAACTCAAAATTTCCGCGGAGAGTCGCATGGGAAATCCGTTGTTCGCAACCAAACCAATGAGCATGCTTCTGAATGAAGCAGGGGAAACGGGTGAGAATACTTTAAAGCGTACGCTTGGCCCAGTCTCACTGACCGCCCTGGGCATTGGCGCCATCATCGGCGCCGGCATCTTCGTGCTGACCGGATTAGGGACGCAATATGCGGGTCCAGGTCTGATGCTCTCGTTTGTGATCTCGGGCCTCGGCTGTGCGTTTGCCGGCCTCTGCTATGCTGAGTTTGCAGCCATGATTCCTTTGGCGGGGAGCGCATATACCTATGCGTACGCGACCCTAGGGGAGTTGTTCGCGTGGATCATCGGGTGGGATCTAACGCTCGAATACGCCATGGGCGCCAGCACGGTTTCCTCGGGATGGTCCAACCACTTCATTGAATTCCTGCACATTTTCAAGATCGACATGCCGTTGTGGCTCGCCTATGACCATTGGACCGCACTGAAGACGGCTGAAAATGTCATTGCGCGGCAGATGGCCAAGGCCGCCGACCCAAGCCTGGTCGAGGGTACCAAGGCGTTTCTCGACAAAGTCGGCGAAATCATGAGCGCCCAGTCAGCCGAGTTGGTGCAGAGCGCACATAACCTGATCAATGCGCCGCATGTGTTTGGCATTGAGATTGGCTTCAATCTGCCCGCCATGGTCATTGCCGGTATCATCACCATGATCCTGGTCATCGGGATTAAAGAAAGCGCGCGCTTCAACGCCACGATCGTAGCGATAAAGGTTGCCGTGGTCCTGTTCGTGATCCTCCTTGGTTTGCGCTACATCAACTTTTCGAATTGGGGAAACAGCTGGTCCACCTTTGCTCCCATGGGGTTCTCCGGCATCGGGGCGGGTGCAGCCTACATCTTCTTCGCCTACATCGGATTTGATGCGGTTTCGACCACGGCGCAGGAGGCCAAGAATCCGAGGCGCGATCTTCCGATCGGCATTATCGCATCCCTGGCCGTGTGCACAGTCCTCTACATTCTGGTAGCCGGAGTGCTCACGGGCATGGTGCCCTGGCGGGAAGTTAACGTGGAAGCACCGATCGCGCGCGCGTTCCTCGATCGCGGTCTGACCACGGCTTCGCATGTGATCGTGCTCGGTGCCCTGGCGGGGCTGACCAGTGTGATGCTGGTCATGTTGCTCGGTCAGACACGCGTGCTGTATTCAATGGCGAATGACGGCCTGCTGCCGAAGAAGTTCTTCGCGGCCATTCACCCGAGATTCCGGACGCCCTACAAGAACACGATCCTCGTCGGCGCCCTTGCGGCGGTCGTGGGCAGTCTGACGCCGATTGACGATATCGGCAAGATGGTGAACATCGGGACGCTGTTGGCTTTTGTCATCGTGTGCATCGCAATCCTGATTCTGAGGAAAACAAATCCGAATGCCCCGCGGCCATTCCACACGCCCTTCGTGCCGGTGGTGCCTTTCCTGGGGATTATCTTCAACGGTTACATGATGTACAAGCTGGGCTGGATCAACTGGGCGCGGCTCATCGTCTGGTTGCTCATTGGGCTGGTGATTTATTTCCTCTATAGCCGGTACCATAGCAAGGTGCGGATAGCCAATGCTAACGCGGCGAGAGCTGCAAAGTAGCGGTAAAAACACGAAGACTCCAGGAAAGCCTTGAGGATGAAGATTTCCTGGAGTCTTTACGGTTCCGGTCAGGCGCTCTTGCGCAATTCGACCAGCACTTGCCGTGCCACTCCCTTCAATGTGTCCACGACACCTGTGCCATCCTGGTCGCCACTGCTTCGAAGACCGGCTCGCCCTTGACCAGCAGCAGTTTCTTAAGTTGCTCCGCGGGCATCGCGTTGGGCAAGTCCCGCTTGTTGAGCTGCAGCACGTAAGGGATCTTCCCGATATCGAATCCGTGTTCCTTCAGGTTCTGTTCCAGGTTGGCGAGCGATTCCAGGTTGGCGTCCAGACGCTCCTCCTGTGAGTCGGCCACAAAGACCACGCCGTCCACTCCCCGCAGGATGAGTTTCCGGCTGGCGTCGTAAAATACCTGGCCGGGGACCGTGTAAAGATGGAAACGCGTGCGCAAACCGCGGATTTGTCCCAGGTCAATAGGAAGAAAATCGAAGAACAGGGTACGTTCGGTCTCCGTCGCCAGGGATACAAGCTTGCCCTTGTTCTCCGAATTCGTGATGTCGTACAGGTATTGCAGATTGGTGGTCTTCCCCCCCAAGCCCGGGCCCGTAGTAGACGATCTTGCAGTTAATTTCCCGTGCTACGTAGTTTATGAACGTCAACGTTAAAACCTCTCACCCATGAAATCAGCTGCCCGGTTTAAGGAAGCTGAACATCTTGTCAATATCTTCGTCCGTGAAATATAAAGGCGACGACGCCGCTGGCGCCGCTTTAGCGGCAGAACTGGCTCCTTCCGTTTTGCGCAGGAAGCCCTTGAGAATTTCCTCCAGATACGCTGTCGCCCGTTTTACTCTCAGCCGAACCATGCCAAGCGCGACAGTTTCGTCAAACACCACCACCAGGGAGAACCTCTTGGCAACATCCGAAATATGAATGCTGCGATGCTTCCCCTGGTGATAGAGAATGGAGAACTCGGGTTCGCCTACCAGACGCGCCAGTCCATCCGTTGCGGCGATATTCGCAGCCGCCAGGGAGGAAAGGGAGGTCATGTCGATACCGTGGGCTGGACCTTCGGAGGCAATCTGCTGCCCACTCCGATCAATCAGCAGCACCAGGTCTGCCCGGAGGTCCCTTTGCGTCATAACCAGAATGGACTTCAGACGCAGGTACTCAGCTTCGTGGAGAACAATGTTACTCGGATTCATCAACGACCGGCATCCCAAAGGCATATATCAGAATAAACCATTGAAATATATAGTGATATCCGCGCAACTAGCGCACCCTTTCAGCCGACTCCAGATCGGAAAGGGAGGGATGATTGAACCTTACCGACCTTACCCTTGACTTATCGACCGAATTCTCCTAATAATAACTGACAAATTGTGATGCACTTTTTATTGCGCACAGATAGCTGATTCTAAAGCGCTTATAGGATTTCACAATCAGGCTGCCCCGTGTCGGGTTCCTGGAGGGGCAAAGGCAAGGAAGCGATGGCAAGCAAACGAAAGAGCACAAAAACGAAAGGCAGTTCCAAGCCCGCACATAAAAAGCCGGTTCGTTCGCGCGCAAAACCCTCGGCCAAGCCAAAAGCCAAGACACACGTGAAATCAGTGAAGTCTGCGAGGCGTGGCAGGGTGCAGGGGACCACGGCAGCAGGATTGAAAAAGGTGAGCCCCGTCAAGAAGATAGAAGAATCACCGCGGCTCCTGCGCGACACGAAAAGTACGACGGCGGCTCTGGGTCAGCTCGAGAAGGCGATCAAGCTGATTTATCACAAGGAGTTTAAGAAAGCCCGGATCGAATTGAAATCCCTGATTGAGAGCCACCCGGCTGAACAGGAGATTCTGGCGCGGGCGCGCATCTACATTCAGATTTGCAATCGGGAGGAAGCCTCACACAAAAAGCCCGTAATCGGCAACGACCAGCTTTACACGCTGGGTGTCATGGAGCACAACCGGGGGAACTTCGATAACGCCATTAACTATTTCCGGCAATCCCTGGATAATAACTCGAACTCCGACCACGTCTACTACTCCCTGGCCGCATCGTTTGCGCTCAAGGGAGATTTCGCTGAGGCCGTCCGGAATCTTCAAAAGGCCGTCGAACTCAACGAAGAGAATCGCATCTATGCCAAAAATGACGTGGACTTCGCACCGCTTCATGGTCAGAAAGATTTCAGCGACCTGATCGGTTGGAACCAGCCCGCTGTGGGCGGTTAGCCATGACATGTCTGCGCACAACTTGCATAGCGTAGTCTCCATCGGGGGAGGAACCGGGCTTTCCTGCCTGCTGAAGGGATTGAAGCACAGGGTAATTGAGTCTCCGGTAATCGTCCCGCCGGGCATCAAGCCGTGGATTGCGCGCTTGACTGCCGTCGTAACCGTGAGCGACGATGGCGGCAGTTCCGGCCGCCTCAGAGACGAGCTCCAGATGCTTCCGCCGGGCGACATTCGCAACTGCATGGTCGCACTCGGCACCGACGAGTCACTCCTCGCCCATCTGTTTCAATATCGGTTCTCGGGTTCCGGCCAGCTGCATGGACACAGCTTCGGCAACCTTTTCCTGACTGCGCTGACTGCTGTCACCGGTGATTTCCTGGAAGCGATTCGCGTCAGTTCAGACGTTCTGGCAATCAGGGGCAGGATCTACCCCGCCACTCTCAGCGACGTCAGGCTGCAGGCCATTCTCGATGATGGCAGCGTGCTGTTCGGCGAGTCTCTGATCTCCAAAAGCCGGGCGCGCATTTCATCTCTGTCGCTTTTGCCGCCAGATTGCCGGCCCGTCCCTGCGGTGCTGGAGGCGATCCGGAAGGCGGACTTGATCACGATTGGCCCGGGATCGCTTTTTACCAGCCTCCTGCCCAACCTGCTGGTACCAGGAATCGCACGCGCGTTGAGGAAATCTCCGGCCTTGAAGATTTTCATCTGCAACCTGATGAGCCAGCCCGGCGAGACGATAGGATTCTCCGCGGCTGACCATGTCGAGGCCATCTACCGACAGACAGGCGACAAGTTATTTGACCTCATGATCCTGAACAACCAACCGATATCTCGTACAGTTCTGGCTCGATACCGGAAGGAGGGTTCTAAACCTGTGGCGGCTGATCACGAGCGTATCGCGAATCTGGGGCTTGCGATTCTCGAAGAGCCCCTGCTGGCGCGGGGCCGGGCCGTGCGCCACGACCCAAACCTGCTCGCGGATGCCGTCTATAAAGCAGGTTGCCGCTGGAAATCATCGGGCACGAACGCTGGGGAGGAGGTCTAACCAAAGTATGAAAGATCTTTCTGTTCTCATCATGGCCGCGGGTAAAGGCACCCGTATGGTCAGTAACCGCGCCAAAGTTCTGCACACCCTTTGCGGCCTACCCATATTGCGCATGATCTATCGCGCTTCGGCCAACATCGATCCGGAGGCGATTATCGTGGTTATCGGCCAGGATGCGGAGCGAGTCCGTGGCGCGCTCGAAGGACTGCCGGCAGGATTCGTACTGCAGCAGGAACAGCTCGGCACCGGGCACGCGCTCATGACGGCACGACCGGAAATCAAAAAAATGCACGGGGACCTTCTCGTGCTTTCCGGAGACACGCCGCGTCTCAAGCCGGAAACGCTCCGCAGCCTGGTCGAGCATCACCGGCAGAGTAGGGCGTCCGCGACCCTGCTCACCGCCACCGCCGAAGATCCTTTTGCGTACGGCCGCGTTCTGCGTAACGCAGACGGCAGTATCCGGGCGATCGTAGAAGAAAAGGACGCTTCGCCGGAGCAGAGAGCGATCAAGGAAATCAACGCCGGCTTTTACTGCTTCAAGATCACGCCGCTGCTTGATGCTTTGGGACAGATATCCAACTGCAACTCCCAAAGGGAGTACTACCTCACAGATCTGGTGGATATCCAGCGGCGCAGCGGACTGCGAGTCGAGGCTCTCCTGCACCCGGACTTTGAGGAGTTGCGGGGCATCAACACGCGCAACGAGCTGGCTGAACTCGGGAAGGCGCTGCGGGCACAGAAGAATCAGGAACTGATGGCCGCAGGAGTTACACTCGTCGATCCAGAGCACACTTACATCGACCTGGACGTGACCATCCAGAAGGATGTCACCATTCACCCCATGGTAACGCTGGAGGGGGCGACGCACATCGGCGAGGGAAGCATCATCCATTCGGGGACACGCATCGCCAATTCAATCGTCGGACCCGAAGTCGA
This sequence comes from Terriglobia bacterium, assembly GCA_963739235.1. GTDB lineage: Bacteria > Acidobacteriota > UBA6911 > UBA6911 > UBA6911 > JAFNAG01. The sequence continues at coordinate 65,211 of CAVTZY010000032.1, forward strand.
AATCCTGGATTCCTGCCTGATTACCGACTCCGAAATCGGCCCGGGAACAGCGGTTGGCCCCTGCGCCCACCTGAGCAGGCACGCCGTGGTTGGCCGGAAATGCCGGATTGGCAACTTTGTCGAAATCAAGAAGAGCACCCTGGGTGATGGCACGAAGGCAGCCCACCTGGCTTACCTCGGGGATGCGACGATTGGCCGCAACGTTAATGTCGGCGCTGGAGTGATCACCTGCAATTATGACGGCATCCACAAACATGCTACCATCATTGAGGACGAAGCTTTCATAGGTACTGATTCGCAGCTGGTTGCGCCCGTGCGGATTGGACGTGGAGCCTATGTCGCGGCGGGAAGCTGTATCACTGAGGATGTCCCGCCCGGAGCGCTGGGAATTGCGCGGTCACGACAAAACGTTAAAGAAGATTGGGTGCGACGCCGGAAGGAGTCCAAACAGTCCGGATGATCAAGTGCCACAACTGCATCAACTGGATCGACGAAAACCTGGAGCAAATCGAGGCCGACAGGACGGGTGGCTCACACTTCTATATGGGCTGCCGCATCTACGGCTTCCTTGAGAACACCACTCTCGAGAGTTGCCCGCACTACATCCAGAGTGAAAACCTCTTTACCATCTGCAATACCTGCCACATTACGGTTCCCAAGGTCTGCGTTTCATTGGGTGAATGTGTCAATTGTACCGACACGGACTTATTTTGCGTCGATCACTGCATCGGCGGAGATCAGCGGAAATACTGCACCCACTTTATCCGTCTCTATTCAGAGGGAGCCCATCTCATCGATCAGGATCAGGTCTTCGACCTCTTTGCCTCCATCGGCTTGCCCGGCGAGAAAAAGCCCGTGGCCCGGTCTGTCGCTGAAGCCGATTCGGCGCACGAGGAAGCGGCAGAAGGGGACATCGAAACGCCCCCGGCCGGAGACATGGATATCAAATAAGATAGTCATGGCCTTCCAACAAAAGGTTGAGGGTTCAATTACAACCCGGCGCGTGTCCCAGGCCTGAGGGCAAGGAAGACGAAGAACAGGACTGCAGCTATTTGAAGGATGAGAAAAATCAGCAAAAAAATGCCTATAAAACGCCAGAAGGAACGCTGATTTTTGAGGGCTTTCTCCACCCCCCCCACCTGGTCCTCGGTAATAGCGTTCCGGATTCCGCTCGCATACCGGCAGAGGTACAACGCAGGGAAAAAGTAAAGGCACGCCATCACCGCATATATAAATCCGAGCAGCCCCAACGGGGCGCCTCCAAAAACAGTCCTGCTAAGGGAGGACAGCAAACCGGCGCCCAATATCAGCACCAGCCCAAGGAGAAACACCAGGACTGTCCCGATGAATAACATGACGGAGATGAAGCGCACCCAGGGTTTCGTCTGCTTCAGATAGAGCATCATCGCCGGGGTAATCCCCGGCCGGGCCGCCGCCTCCTGTTCCGCCGGGGAAAAGTTCTCGAATTGGCCGTTCACTGAATCCAAGTCTTCCTCCTCATCTCATGCGTGGTATTCCTGGAGGCTGCGCACGGTAAGGGCTTCTCCCTGTATGGCGCGGATGGCACTTGCTGCCGCCCTGGCGCCGGAGAGGGTGGTAATGCAGGGAACCAGACATTGGATCGATGTGCGCCGGATGGCCTTTTCATCGAACCTCGACTGGGAACCGAGCGGCGTATTGATGACCAGATCGACTTCGCGATTCCTGATGGCATCCACCACGTTCGGTGTACCCTCGCCGGCCTTGAAAACGAAGCCGGTTTCCAGGCCGTGCGACTGCAGGAACTTCTGAGTTCCGGCAGTGGCAATCAGGCGGAAGCCGAGAGCCGCAAATTCCCGGACGATGGGGAGCAGCGATTCCTTGTCATTGTCGTTCACACTGAGAAAAACCGTGCCCCGGCGCGGCAGCGGCGAACCGGCCGAGATCTGAGCCTTGGCGAACGCAACGCCAAAGCTTGCGGCTACGCCCATCACTTCTCCCGTCGATTTCATCTCCGGACCCAGGATCGTGTCGACGCCGAGAAACTTGTTGAATGGGAAGACGGGCGATTTTACAAAACAGTGTTGCACCTGCAATTCGTCCCCGAGTGCCAGGTCCTTCAGTTTTTCTCCCACCATCAGGCGCGCAGCAATCTTGGCGAGCGGGACACCGGTGGACTTGCTGACATAGGGGACTGTCCGGGAGGCGCGCGGATTGACTTCGAGCACGTAAACCACACGGTTTTTGACCGCGAACTGAATATTCATCAAACCGACCACGCCCAGCGTCAGCCCAAGCCGGCGTGTGAAGTCTTTCATGCGCACCAGAAGATCCGGTTCGATCATGATGGGCGGCAAGACGCACGTGCTGTCCCCGCTGTGGATCCCGGCCTCCTCGACATGCTCCATCACGCCGGCAATAACCACACGCTCTCCGTCGCATAATGCGTCGACATCGTACTCGAATGCATCTTCCAGAAATTCGTCGATCAGCACAGGATGTTCCGGAGAAGCCCGCACCGCAGTCGTCATATAACGGGAGAGGGATTCCTCGTTGTACACGATCTGCATCGCCCGGCCGCCGAGGACATAGGAAGGCCGCACGAGGATGGGGTAGCCGATTTCAGCTGCCACCAGGCAAGCCTCTTGCGGTGATCGGGCGGTGCCGTTGCGGGGCTGCGGCATGCCGAGTTCCCTCAGGAGTCGTCCGAAGCGTTCCCGGTCCTCTGCCAGGTCGATACTGTCAGGCGATGTCCCCAGAATGGGCACTCCAGCCGCCTGAAGCCTCAGAGCCAGATTAAGCGGTGTCTGACCGCCGTATTGAACAATCACCCCGTCAGGTTTTTCAACCTCCATGATCTCCATGACATCTTCGAAGGTGAGCGGCTCAAAATACAGCCGGTCGGAAGTATCATAATCAGTCGAGACCGTCTCGGGATTACAGTTGATCATAATAGTCTCGTAGCCAATTTCCCTCAGGGCGAACGAGGCATGGCAGCAACAGTAGTCGAACTCGATTCCCTGCCCGATCCGATTGGGCCCGCTGCCCAATACCACTACCTTCTTTCTCCTAGTCGGAGCAGCTTCACATTCATCTTCATATGTCGAATAGAGGTACGGGGTGAAAGATTCGAACTCGGCCGCGCATGTATCCACGCGTTTGAAAACGGGCCGGAGGCCCAATTCATGCCGGCGCTTTCGGACCGGATCCGGCGATACGGGAGCGTCGTCGTCGGCTTTCAGGAGGCCGGCGATCATCCGATCCGAGAAGCCCGATCGCTTGGCGGCTTTGAATAATTCGAATGGGAGCGTTTGGAGCGTGTGCTGCTGGACTCGCTTCTGCAGTTTCACAATTTCTTTCAGTTGGTTCAGAAACCACGGATCGATCTGCGTGAGTGTGTGCAGTTCTTCGATCGAATGGCCCTGCATGAGAGCGAAGAGCAGATAGTCGAGCCGTTCCGGGGCCGGCGTCATCAGATTGTGCTGCAGGTTTTCCAGGTCAAGCTCCTGGGGCAGCTTCCCCTTCTCGAGCGAACGAACGCCCTTGAGCAACGCTTCCTTGAAAGTGCGTCCGATCGCCATCACCTCTCCCACGGACTTCATCTGAGTCCCAAGCGTGGGATCGGCGCCGGCGAATTTCTCGAAGTTCCATTTCGGGATCTTGACCACCACGTAGTCGATGCTGGGCTCAAAGCAGGCCGGGGTCTTTTTGGTGATGTCATTGGGGATTTCGTCGAGCGTGATAACCGACAGCGAGTTTGGCGGCGATTTTGGCGATCGGAAAGCCGGTGGCTTTGGATGCCAGGGCGGAACTGCGCGATACCCGCGGGTTCATTTCGATGACAATCAGCGCGCCGGTCCTTGGGTTGACGGCAAACTGGATGTTGGATCCGCCGGTCTCTACTCCCACCTTGCGGATGATGCGGATCGAGGCGTCGCGCATGCGCTGATACTCTTTGTCGGTAAGGGTCTGGGCCGGAGCCACGGTAATCGAATCCCCGGTGTGTATCCCCATGGGATCGAAATTCTCAATCGAGCAAATGATTACCACGTTGTCGTTGAGATCCCTCATGACTTCCAGCTCATACTCTTTCCACCCAATGAGCGACTGTTCCACCAGAACCTCATGGACGGGCGATACATCCAGGCCGCGGCTCACGATCCGGTCAAATTCCTCCCAGGTGGCTGCGATGCCCCCGCCAAATCCACCCAGCGTGAAGCTAGGTCGGATGATGGCGGGCAGGCTGATCAAGCGAAACGAAATCGCGCGCCTCGTCCAGGCTGCTCACAACCCGCGACAAGGCCGACTGCAATCCGATCTCGGCCATGGCATCTTTGAACAGCTGGCGATCCTCGGCGATCTCGACGGCGCGTTGTTTTGCGCCGATCATTTCGACACCATACTCAGCCAGCACCCCGGCCTTTGCCAGTGCGACCGCCAGGTTCAAAGCAGTCTGCCCGCCCACCGTCGGCAGCAAGGCATCAGGCCGTTCGCGTGCGATAATTGCGCTAACCGATTCGCAAGTGAGCGGCTCGATGTAGGTCCGGTCGGCCAGATCGGGATCGGTCATGATGGTGGCAGGATTCGAGTTCACCAGAACAACTTCGAATCCTTCCGCGCGCAGACGCCTTGCAGGCCTGGGTTCCCGAATAATCGAACTCACAGGCCTGGCCGATGATGATCGGCCCCGAGCCGATGATAAGGATCCTGTGGATGTCGGTACGCTTGGGCATGGGTTATTTGCGGTACTCCGCCATAAGGCGTTTGAATTCGATAAAAAGGTAGTGCGAGTCGTGCGGTCCCGGCGAAGCTTCGGGATGATATTGCACAGAAAAGGCCGGCACCTGAAGGTGACGGATCCCTTCGAGCGTCTGATCGTTGAGGTTGAAATGAGTCGGCGCCACGCGCCTCAAGTTCAGCGAGTCCACATCCACGGCAAAACCGTGGTTTTGAGCCGTGATCTCGACGCGCCCCGTCATCACATTCTTTACGGGCTGATTGGCGCCACGGTGGCCGAACTTGAGCTTGTAGGTCTTTCCCTCCAGGGCCAGGCCCATGATCTGGTGTCCTAGGCAGATGCCGAAAAGCGGCATTTTCCCCATGAGGCGGCGCACCTTGTCGATCGCATAGGTAAGCGGGGCGGGATCGCCGGGACCATTGGAGAGAAAAACACCATCCGGACGCATGGATAACACGTCCTCAACACTCGTTGTGGCAGGCACGACCACGACGCTGCAGCCGGATCGCGCCAGACTGGCCAGGATCGTCCTTTTGATGCCGAAGTCATAGGCCAGAACCTTAAACCGCTCCGACGGCGTTCCTGGCGGATCCGGCCATGTGTACGGCGCGCGGCAGCTGACCGAGGAAGCCAGGTCCCGGCCAAGCATCCGCGGCGCCTGCCGGGCGCGCTCCGCGAGTCGCTCTCCGTCCAGGTCGAGCGAGCTGATGATGCCGCGCATGGCGCCGCGTGTCCGGATATGCCGGACTAGCGCCCGCGTGTCCACCTCCGAGATCGACACGATCCCATGATGTTTCAGGTAGTCCTCCAGCGATTCCAGCGCCCGCCAGTTCGAGGTAAAGGCGCTGAATTCGCGGGCAACAAATCCTTGGACTAAGGGTTCGCCCGACTCCTCGTCTTCTCGATTCATCCCATAGTTGCCGATGTGGGGATAAGTCATGACAACGATCTGGCCGGCATAGGAAGGATCGGTCAGGATTTCCTGATACCCGGAAAGAGAGGTATTGAAAACCACCTCTCCGCAGACTTCCCCCTCGGCACCAAAGGAGCGGCCCGTGAAGACGCGGCCATCTTCGAGTGCCAGTATTGCGTTCATTTATCCTGTTCGAGATTGACCAACCTACTCTACTACACCCAGGCGCGAAACGGGCCAGTAGCGAAAGACCGCTTTGCCGTAGATCAGGTTTCCGGGCACAAAACCCCAGTTACGGCTGTCGTTGCTGGAGTTCCTGTGGTCCCCGAGTACGAAATACTGATCGGGCGGGACTACCGTCCTGGAAAATGATTCATGGTCCCGAAATTCAGGTTTGAGGTATGGTTCTGCGACCGCGTTCCCATTGACCATCACCACGCCACCGCGGATCTCGATGATATCGCCGGGAACGGCCAAAACGCGCTTGATGAATGACTTGTTTGTGTCTCTGGGATACCAGAAGACTACGACATCGCCCCTGTGAATATCTTCGAAGCGATAGATGAATCGGTTGACGAAGATCCTCTCCTGATCCACCAGGCGCGGCTGCATGCTGGTGCCTTCGACCTTGACAGGTTGAATCACAAAGATGACGATGAATATCGCGGTCGCCACAGCGAAAAGGATGTCACGAAACCACGATTTCATTTCGGCATATAAACCTGGCGCCGAAGGAGGAATATTTGACTGTTCTGGTTGGTTCGGTGCTGCCGGCGGCGTAGGGATCTGTTGTTCCATCTAAGTATCAATCTGGGGTGGTTCCTTACAGTGAAAAATGAAAGTAGCAGAGGCGCTTACAAAACTCAACTGGTTTTCGGCCGCCACTACCGCAATACCCTATCCTAATGATGGTTTTTCCCGCGAGAGGTTTCCGATAAATGTGAAAATCCCGTCGATGAAACAGAATCCGCAGCAATTCATCTGCAACATGACGAGTTTAGCTTCGTAGATAGATGCGGACCATGGATCGGTGGCAAGATGCGAAGATGTCCGATGACGGATAAACCGCTTGCGCGGGGCAGCGCCACAGGGTTGCAATAGCTCGGGTTGTTGTTATAATCGGGATCTATCGGTTAGGCTGAGGATCTTGCCGCTGGCTACATCGAGTTGGCATTTCCGGAGCGGGGAGCGTCTTAGCGTGTTTTTTCGAGCTGGTTCCCTGCCGTAGCACGAGAGTTGAAGATCGCCGTGCGGACGCAAGCCCTTCTTCCGGATCGTAGTCGTGAATCGCCGGGAGCAGGGATCAAAGGCTGATATGAAAATTGTCGTACTCAGCGGTAGTCGTCAGAAGAACTGCACACTCAAAGATGTTGCGGGGGGGTTCGGCACCGTCTTTACTGTGGGGGAGTCTCCTTTTGCGCGGCTGCTGGAAACCGCCAAGCGCAGAGTCGCCTCCATCCCCAACATCACCCTTGCCTACCTCAACTCTATTCTTGAAATGCACGGGGCGGAAGTAAGGATCCTGGAAGTCCGCCGTTTGAATCAGCTTGAGCCGGCGGATCTCTATTTGATTGCCTCGTCGATCGTCGACTGCGCGTTCGAGCGCGAGATCGGCCTGGAGGCCCGGCGTCGATTCGGCAGCAAGATCGGCTTTTTCGGAGTGTTTGCCGCAACCGTGCCGGAGTATTATGGCGAGGCCGCCGACTTCATAGTCAAAGAGGAAATCGAGAATCTGGCACCCGCGCTGGCGCGCGGGGAAATCCCGAGCGGCGTCGTCTCCGCAGGATTCGTCGAGGATTTGAATGCCCTTCCCCATCCGAACTGGGATCAGTTCGAGTTGCGGCGTTACCGCTATCAGATCATCACAAGCCACGGCATTACGCTGCCTATGTTGGGAAGCCGCGGATGCCCTTACACCTGCAACTATTGCCCTTACCTGGTAAACTCGAAATACCGCGTGCGGACACCGCAAAATATCGTCCGCGAAATTGAATACCTCAAAGGCAAATATGGCGCTCGTGGTATTACCTTTCGCGATCCCAATCTCACCTACGGCAAAGAGCGGGCCCGTGAGCTGGCTGAGTTGATTCTCTCGCGTGGGCTCAACGTGCGCTGGGGAATGGAGGCGCGCACCGATCGTCTCGATCCCGAGCTGATCACACTGCTGCACCGGGCTGGGTTGCGCAGCGTGGAAGTGGGCATCGAATCAACTGATGAAAAGATCCTGCGCGCAAATCTCCGCAAGGCGATCCCCAAGATTCATCAGGAGGGCGTGATCGAGCATTGTCACAAGCTCGGGATCCGGGTCATCGCTAACTACACGTTGGGTCTGCCCAATGATACCGTGGCCGGGATCCTGGATACGATTCGTTACGCCAAGAAACTCAACACCTTCGCAATTCAATTTACGGTAACCACTCCCTACCCGGGCACTGAATTCTTCCGCAACATGCAGAGCCATATTTTCGACCGGAACTGGGAGCACTTCAATGGCTGGACCAGCGTATTCAGGCACCCCTCGATCCCGCCCGAGCAGCTGCACCGTCTGCGCGAGTTCGCCTACGTTTCCTACCATCTGCGCTTGCGGTATGTCTGGAGGTTTATGCAATCGACGCTTCTGCATCCGCTGCTATTCCCTGATCGGGAGCTCTCCGGAGCATAGGAGATTGGAAAGGAGGGCCTATGGCCGCGATCGCCGTGCTTCTGGCTTCCCTGCTCACCTGGACCGCATTTGCCCTGCCTGCCCAGAAGCGGCCAGTTTTTGTGACCGCCAGCTTTCTGGGGAAAAACCACATGTATCTTGAGGACCTGAAGCGGGAAGAGATCCGCATTTATGAAAACGGCCAGCCGCGGGAGGTTGAATTTTTTGCGGGGGCTGAAGTCCCGACCGCCTACGGCATTCTCTTTGACCGCTCGTTTTTGCCGATGCCGTTTGAGGACCCGCGCCCGGATTCAAATGTCATTCCCATCTCCATGGCAGCCACCAATGCGGCGTATCAATTGGTCGACCAGGCTCTCGGGCGCCACATCGGGTGGGTGGGCGCCTATGACAAGGAGCTGAAGATTGAGCTCGATTTCACCCAGGATTCGGGCCGGGTGAAAGATGTGATCCAGCGGCTGCGCGGCGAGCGGTCCGCGGATGAATCCTCCCTCTATCGCGCCCTTTTCAGCGCAGTCAGGAAGATGAGCCCATGCAATGAGAAGCGGCGCGTGTTGATCTTGTTCATCGAGGTTCTCGACATCGAAGCGGGTGTGAAGCTCAAGCCAATGAAAAACCTGCTGTCCGCATCCAATGTGGAACTTTTTGTCGCAAATTTCGCAGTCTCGAGGTTCAGTTCCGGCCGCGGAATGCTCCCGGCCCAAAGCGAGGCCTGCCTGCGAGAGTTGGCGGGAGTCACTGCCGGCGGCGCCTACTTCTCCAAGACCGAGGGCATCGAAGGGCTCGGCCGTCGGGTCGCTAACCAGATCAACGCTCTTTATACCATCGGCTTCCAGGGGGAATCGGCCTCCGACCAGCCGGCCGACTTGAAAATTGAATGCACCCGGCCGGGTACAAAAGTGGCCTTCCATCCTGTGGTCCCAAATCTGCAGTAACACATTGCGTGTTTCCCAGGCCTGCCGACACTCAAAAGAGCCCTGACCGCCGCAGGGCTACCTTTCCCCCTTGGAGCGCATGGATAGGCTCAGCGCCCCTTATCAGGCCCCACATAAAGTTCAAGTCGGCTCTTGTCGATAAGTGACGAGATCCCAGTGAGAGACACCATGAGTCTGCGCGACAAGAGGTTGTGGACTATCGGAGGAGGGAAGGGGGGGTCGGCAAGAGCTTCCTGGCCGCTTCCATGGGCACCGCCCTCGCCCGCGCCGGCAAGTCCGTTATTCTGGTAGATGCCAACTTGGCCGCTCCTGACCTGCACGCCTATTTGGGTATCCAGAATCCTGATTTGACCCTTCTGGATGTGTTGGAGCGGCGCGCCGCATTGCCTGATGTGCTGATTTCGACTCATGAACCACGGATGCGATTTTTGAGCTGTGTCGGCGACGAACTCGGCATGGCGGATCGTACTCCAAAAGAACGGCAAAAGATGGCGGACTGCCTCGCTTCCCTGAATGCGGAGTTTGTGCTGATCGATGCCGGGAGCGGCACATCGCGGGTAGTCCTGGATTTCTTCAACCTGGCACACGAGGCGATTGTGATCACTTCTCCAGAAGCCGCCTCGATGAGGTGCACCTTCCGATTCATCAGAAATGCGACTTATCGCAGGGTGCAGGAGCGGTTCGGCGCGCATGCGGAAGTTAATGCGGCGTTAGCCCGGTTGCGTGAGCTCGCCAGTCCGGCGCAACCGCCAACCATGACGAAGTTTCTGGATTTGCTGCGGCCGAAAGCGCCAGAGGTGGCACTGGGCATTTCAGACATGCTGAACGACTGGCGGCCGTTTCTGTTGGTCAACATGGCCGCCTCCGAGCAGGAACTGCGCAGTGCGGAGATCATTCATACGGCCGCATGGAAGTTCCTTAATGTCGACTTGCGATCTTGCGGTCCAATCCATTTTAATGCCTCCTTGCGCACATCGAACCAAGGGATGAGCCTGCCGGATGGCAGCGATCCTGCCAATGCGTTGGCCCTCCAGATCCAGCATACCGCCCTGCAGCTGGCGGCGATCGATGTGCCGGGTAGTGAGGTCAAACGAGCAGGATCAACGGTTCCCATGGCGCCCACACAGGCAATGGGACTCAACGATAACCTGGCGTTCATGGGCCGGGCCCTCCACATTCAGACGGAGGATCAGGGTGCCGCAGCAAACTGCATCACGACCCAGGTCTTCTGCGGTGGTCGTGTCATTTTGTCAGCGAAGTCGGAGTACCCTTCGACGATGCGGGAACAAAACCAGAATAACCAGGTGATCGAGTTAATGAGAACCCAACATTTCAATGTCATTCGCCAGATTGAGAGCCGGCAGTCCAGGCATCAATCCGGGCTGGCCTGAGTTTCATGATGGACAATCTCATCGCTGCTACCAAGATACTCATTGTCGACGATGAGGCAGATATCCGTTCACTTCTCATGCGCGGCCTGTCTGATGGTTCCTTTGAATGCATCCAGTCGTCGAATGCTTTTGACGCGCTGAATAAACTCAAGAATGACCGGTTTTCCCTCGTCATGAGCGATGTGTGCATGCCGGGGATGTCCGGAATCGAGCTCCTGCGCTTCATCAAACGGCACGATCCGGATATGTCGGTCATCATGATCACGGGCGTGCTCGATTTGGCCACGGCGGTGGACTCACTCAAAATGGGAGCGTGTGACTATATCACCAAGCCCTTCAACCTGCTCGAGGTCCGGCGTGCGGTGGGCCAAGCCCTGGAGCGACAACGGCTCACTCTGGAAAACCGATATTACCAGCGCGAATTGGAGCGGCTGGTGCGGGAGCGCACATTCGAGCTGAATGGAGCGCTCAAAGAGGTCGAGGAGGGGTATCGATTCACGCTCGAAGCTCTGGCCGCAGCCCTGGATGCCCGCGAGCACGAGACCCAGGCGCACTCGCACAGGGTGCGAGAATACGCTGTTACCTTGGCGCAAAGCCTGGGATTAAGAGCTGAGGTGCTCATTGATATCGGGCGGGGCGCATTGCTGCACGACGTCGGAAAGATCGGAGTGCCGGATTCCATCCTGCTGAAACCCTCGAAACTCACAGCCGAGGAATGGATTCAGATGAAGCGCCATCCGCAGGTCGGTTATGAAATTCTGCGGAGCATCAAGTTTCTGTCCTCGGCAGCTGATATCGTCCTGGCCCATCAGGAGCGCTGGGACGGAGCCGGCTATCCGAACCGCCTCGCCGGGACCGACATTCCACTGGGAGCCAGAATATTTGCCGTAGTTGACACGCTCGACGCCATGACCAGCGACCGTCCCTACCGCAAAGCCCTTTCCTTCGAAGCTGCACGCACGGAAGTGCACAACTGCAGCGGCAGTCAGTTTGATCCGCGCGTGGCTGAGGCTTTCCTCAGCCTCGAACCTCAGACGTGGAAAAACATTCACGACATGGTAAACTGCCGGCATCGCGTGCAGGAAACCAGCGAAGTTTTATGTCCGATATAGAGCTCATGCCGCTCAGCCAGTCGGACCTGCGCCTCATGGTTCCGCTCATGAACGATGAGGAGCAAGCCTGGCTGCGCGAACTCGACTGGGACTATGCCCCCATCCGCAGGATTCTCTTCTCATTCCTTGAAGCGCGCATATTGCCGGGCTTTCTGGCCCTCAGCGACACGAAGGCACTCGGATACATCTACTTTTTGATTTCGCGCGCCAAGGGGATGGTCGGAACGGTATATGTGAATCCGCCGGATGCGCAGGGCACGGCCGATCGGATTCTGGCCCGCGCGATTGAGAGTCTGAAGGACCTCCACAGCCTGCGCCGCATTGAAGCCCAGATCATTCCTCTCGGCGGCCTGGATTTAACCACGGTTTTCTCGCGCCATGGTTTTCAAGGCTATTTGCGTCACTACCTCGAGCTGGACCTGACCATAGGATCCTGGCCTGGAATAGATTACGCGGGAATGATTGTGCCATGGCATGCAAGATATTTACGGCCGGCGGCGGAAGTGGTCTTTCGGAGCTACCAGGGCGGCATCGACGCCGTAGTTTGCGAAGATTATGGCACGGAAGCAAATTGCGAGGGCTATCTTCGCAGCCTGGTGGAAAATCCGGGCTGCGGCATCTTCTTGCCGGATTCCTCTTTTATTGGCCTCAATCCTCAGGGCGCACCGTGCGGATTCATTCTGACATCCCGCCTGTCACGCAACTCAGCGATGATCCCACAGATATCGATCCATCCGGATTATCAGGGGAAAGGCCTGGGATCAGCTCTGGTTCACCTGGCTTTGCACCGGCTCGCGTCAGCGGGTTTTCGGGCTGTCAGGCTGACGGTTACCCAGCAGAATCGGCGCGCCTATGAGTGGTACTTGCGGCTTGGATTCAAGGTCCGCCGCAATTTCGACGCCTATGTATGGCAGCGCCAGTAGCGAACACACCCGCTCACAGAAAAACCCAATCATACAAAGACTGTCGTCCTTCCTGTCATGTGTCATGTGGACTACGAGTGGGAATTAACCTAGCGGGTACCCCCCCGGGCGTAGTTGGAATTGAGGACTACGATATCCACGCGCCGGTTGCGCGCCCGTCCTTCCGGGGTGTCATTGGAGGCTATGGGGCAGAATTCGGCGAAACCCGAACCGGAGAGCTTTTCGGGACTGAAGCCGAACTTCCCGATGAGATAGGAAACGATGGAAGTGGCGCGGGCGGTGGAAAGCTCCCAATTGGAAGGAAACCGTACCGTGTTTATGGGGACATTATCCGTATGCCCCTCGATGCGGATCATGGTTTTTCATGGACGTGAGGTCATCAGCCAAAGCATCCAGCATTTCGCGCCCTTCAGGTCTGAGCTGATCGGATCCCGAATCAAAAAAGGTACCATCGAGACTGATCACGAGCCCGCGCGTTTCCATGCGGGTTCTCACCTTCCCTGTCACGCCCCGTTTTTTCACTACACTATCGACATTATCCCTCAGCCGCCCCATGGCGACGACTTCACCCTTGGGGAGCGAATTCTCCACAAAGTTGGTCTTGAGGTCCTTCATACTGGAGATGGTATATTCTTTGAGCGCCTTCTCCTTGGGCACTGTGACATGTTCCACCAGGTCGCGGCTCAAGGCCGATCCGGCACCTTCGCCTTTGCTCAGGCTTAGAGTATCGCTTCCGGTATCAAAAACCGAGCCATCAAACGACGCCCTCATGGACAAAACCATTTTCCCCATTTTCTGGGCGTCGACCGTCGAGATCGCATACAGAGTGGTGAAAAAGGCGAACAGGAGCGTGATGAAGTCCGCATAGGATACCAGCCAGCGTTCGTGGTTTACATGTTCAGGGACTTTTTTCTTGCGCAATGGTTAAAACTCCTGATCAGGCAGCCTTGGCTTGTGCGCTCGGTGCCTTTTTCGACAGTGCCTGTTGGTCTTTCTGGTTGAGGTAACTCTTGAGTTTGTCCTCGATCAGTCGCGGGTTCTCACCCTCGAGAATCGCAATCACGCCGGCAAGGATGATCTCTTTCGATACCATGTGAGCGCGATGCCGGAGCTTGAGTTTGCCGGCAATCGGGAAATAAACGATATTGGCCAATGAGACTCCGTAAACCGTAGCTACGAATGCGACAGCGATCCCTCCGCCCAGCTTGCTGGGATCGGTCAGGTTCTCCATCACATGGATCAGACCCAGCACGGCGCCAATGATCCCGATCGTCGGCGAATAGCCCCCCGCCGCTTCCCAGAATTTGATCGGCAGTTCGCCCTCTTCTTCCATGTTGGCCATCTCGGCTTCCATGGTTTCGCGCAGCGCTTTGGGTTCTATGCCGTCGACAGCCATATTCAACGCCTTTTTCAGGAACGGATCTGTCACAGATTCCACATCCGTTTCCAAAGAGATGATCCCCTGCCTTCGCGCCTTGTTGGCGTATCCGATGATCTCCGTGATTACATCCTTATTGTTGACCTTGGGCGCAAGGAAAGCTCCCAGGGCTGAGCGCCAGCTGCCAATAAACACGTGGATGCGGAAACTGGGTCATGCAGGCGCCGAATGTCCCGCCAATGACAATCATCGCGGCAGTCAATTGGAGAATGGACTCGATCTTTCCACCCTCGAGTGCCTGCCCACCCAATATCGCAGCAACAGCCAGCAACAGCCCAATGATTGTACCTAAATCCATTTTTGTCCCTTAGCCAGCCGCAGCGTCAGACCTTCACCAGCCTGCGTTCATGCTCCGCATCAATCAGTCCTGCCAGAGTCCGACGATATCGAACGACCTTTTCGATGATCTCCGTCATGCGGTCCTTGACGATCACTTTGTCGTTGTTATTCAAAGTGATCACCGTATCCGGTGTCTCCTCGATGTACTCGATCAGATCCGAATTCAGGACGATCTGATGGCCGTTGATCTTGGTCAACTGGATCATGAAGTCTTCCTTTGTCTGTTAAATCAGTGGGATATATCGGCGCAGGAGGCCAGAAGCCTTAACAGAAGTGACGGAATTCTGCCGGCTAACGAGGAGAGAATCCCATATTCGGCACCCCTCCTGAACAGGCCCGTCCATCGAGAGGAAAGTAGAACAGTCGAAAAGGTGAAGGAAGAGTCGTGGAATATCTTACAGTTATTGTGGTTATCGTCCTCTATGACCCTTCGTCGGACGAGCCCGGCTGGATCAGGCTCAGGTAACGCTCCAATGGAACGGGAGGGCGATCTTCGGGGATCATGCCGATGATCCCTTGCACAAAGGCAAAATCCGCAGGGGTATCCACAGTCAGGCGAACTTCGGGCCGTCTCAGAGCCGCGGGTGGATCCAGGAAATGCTGTGCGAAATTCTTCCAAGTGCTCCTTGATATAAATCGTGACATGCTCGCGATGGTGGGGCAGCTGGCCCAGGCGGTCCGCTGCCGCAAGAGCTTCGAACGCGACCGCCTCCGTTGCGGCTCCGTAGGGCAGGTCTTGTTCCATACAAAAGTCAAGCCGCCCAGCCTGGAGCATGTGGACAATACGGTTGACGGAGCCGACGTCGATCAGGGGATTATCGCCAGTTGCACGGACAATGATGTCCGGGTGATAGATTTCGGCTGCCAGGCGGAAACGAGCCAGGACGTCCAGGTCGGGTCCACGATAGACCTCTGCCCCAAAGCGGCGTGCCTCCGCCACCAACGGGTCATCTTCATCCTGGGTCGTGGTCAGAATCACGACCCCGTGCAGGGCGGCAGCGGCTTGCAACCTTTCGGCGGCGCGTTCCAGAATGCTTTTACCTCTGAATGCGCAATAAAGCCTTGCCAGGCAAGCGCGTACTGCCCATGCGGGCCTGCAGAAAGCCAAGAGTCAGTGTCATATCCGTTTGATAATCTGAGGATCCTGGATTTCGGGCTGCCCTTCTCCCCACAGTCTCCCGTGAATTGTGCCTAGGTGGGCGCCGGGCGCCGCACAGCGCTCAGATCCCGGATGATTCGATCCCAAGGCCCGGCCGGCGGCCGGGGCCTGCTTGGCAATTTTACATGTCCTATCACTCAGGTCGTGGCGTCGTTCAGGCTTTTCACAACCCATTCAATCTGGTCCCGGGTCATATCCGGGTATAGCGGCAGCGTGAGGAGCCTGCGTCCCAGAGTCTCTGAAACCGCCAAATCAGCGGGAGGCAAACCGAGTTGGCGATAAAAACTGAATTGGTGCACCGGCGGATAATGAACGCTCGATTGCACTCCGCTGGCTTTGAGCCCCGCCATAACGCGCGCGCGATCTACATTTTCGGCGAGCACGATGGGAAACAGATGAAATGATGATTCACCAGGATAGTCGGGTAAATGGCAGGAGCCAGCGAGATTCGGACGCCAACAGCTCTCGGTACCACGCAACGCGCTGCTCTCTGCGACGATTGGACTCCTCCAGCGCAGACAGCTGTACCCTGAGAATCGCCGCGCGCAGATCATCCATCCGATAGTTGAAGCCCGCCTGCAGCACGTCGTACGAAAACTGGTGTCCCTGGTAGCGATCCCATGTCAGGGAACTCATGCCGTGTGAGCGGAGGTATTTGATCTTCTGCGCCAATTCGTCACTTGCAGTCGTGATCATGCCTCCCTCGCCGCACGTAAGATTCTTGTTGCCAAAAAAGCTGAAGCAGCCTGCATCTCCCCATGCGCCGCAGCGTCGCCCCTTCCACTTGGCTCCCGGTGCATGGGCCGAATCCTCTACAACCCACAGCCCGTGGCGTCGTGCGATCTCGATCACAGCATCCATGGAGCAAGGATAGCCGCCATAGTGCATCACGCAGATGCCCCGGGTGCGAGGAGTGATGGCCCGCTCCAGAGTTTCGGGCGCTGTCAGCGGTTGATCGAGCGAGTTCACGTCGACGAAGCGCGGCACACCGCCCGCATGGATGATGCAATTCGCAGCCGCTACGAAGGTCAATGAAGGCGTAAGAACTTCATCCCCTGGCGCAAGTCCCAGGGTTGCAAAGGCAAGATGTAGAGCGGCGGTACCGCTGGACACCGCAATCGCGTGCGGCACTCCGACATACTCGGCAAACTCCGATTCCAGCATGCGCGTTACCGGGCCGTAGGGTCCACCAGCCTGAGCGCAGAACGGTCACAGCCGCTTGGACTTCAGCTTCGCCAAAGCTGGGCTCGCTGAGGGGCACTCGCCACTCAGGCAAGGGCGAAGGAAGCTGCTCGTTCCTGAAATTCCTGTTGGGCAAGCTCATAATCCTCCCGGCGGCCGATATCGAACCAGAGATCGTCGGAATGGTATCCGACCACCTTTTCCCCGCTATTCAGGAGTCGCAGCACCAGATCAGGGAAATCGAGGTATTCCTCTATGGCAATGTACCGGAGCACTCTGGGCTCGTAAACGTAGATCCCCATGCTTACATCAAAGGAGTAGAGAGGCTTTTCACGATACGCAACCAGCTCGTGATGATCGTTAGTTTCGAGCACTCCCAGGTCGATGCGTACCTCCTTGCGATGCATGGCAATCGTCAGCGCCGCCCCTGACGCCCGATGAAACGTACAAAGCGCTTGATAATCCAGGTTCGTGAGCACATCCCCGTTCATTACTATAAAGGTATCATCCAGCCCGGATATGCGCGCAAGCGGTCCGGCGGTTCCGAGCGGCCGGGACTCGCGTACGTAGCTCAAGTCCAGACCGGGGATGTTGCGATGTCCATTTTGAAAGTAGGCTTCAATCAATTCACCCAGATGCCCGACCGAGAGGATGATATCTCCAATGCCCTGTCGAACCAATTGCCGGATGATGATTTCCAGAATGGGTCGATCGCCGATCGGCACCAGCGGTTTGGGAAAGATGGTGGTATAGGGAGCAAGCCGGGCGCCCTTCCCTCCGGCCAGGATCACTGCCTTCATTCGTGCCCTCCTCTCAGTGCCAATCCGAATCCCATGTCGCTAAGCCTCAGCAAGAGACCGGTTCGCCGCCATATTGCCGCGCACGGTCCGGCATAGCATCGGTCGGTAGAACATCCGCGTTAACTTGCTTCATGCTGCCTGCTCGCAGCAAGGTCGGGAGTGAGGAAAATCGCGGATTCATAAGCACGTCATTAACAACTTGTCTGTGAACTTGCCCACGGCAGGTCGAACCGGGCATCCAAGGCGCATCTCGATCAGCCAGGCAGGGAAGTCGGCACCCGCGGCAATCGTGAGGTTGATTCCTCCGGAGAAACGGGGATTGACTTCAAACACCGTGCCCTTTTCCTCATGCCACTTGAGCTGGATATTGGCCGGGCCGCGAATCTGCAGGACCTCCGCGACACGCACGCCGAGATCTATCAAGGCTGGATTGTTCCACGTTTGGCCGCGATCGGTCACGCCGGAGCGCACAACCAATCGTTCTCGAGGTACGGCGCTGATAATCTTGCCGTTGAAATCCGCCAGGACATCGATCGTGAACTCACGTCCAGGCAGGTATTCCTGAACCACCGGGGCAGCCACATAACTTAAGAAGAAGCGCAATTCCCTCTCGTCGTTAATCGGGTAGGCGCCGACGCTCCCGCGTCCGCGGCGCGGTTTCAGAAACAGCGGGTATTGGAGCTCTTCGAAGACCAGCTCATGCGGGAGCCAGGTGCGCGGCACTGGAATGCCTTTTCCTGCCAGGTACTCCACGGTCTTAAGCTTGTCGTTGCAGATGATTCCCGGCCTCGGCCCCCGAGACCGCAACCCGCACACCCATCTCCAAAAAGGACTCGGCATGGAAGCCAAAGAGCGGCAGTTCATCGTCAATCGTAGGGATAAGCAGGTGGATCCGCTCCTTGAAACAGATCGATTTGATGACAGGAAGGTACTGGCTATCGGTGGTAAGGGGAACAAGGTAGTGGCGATCACTGAAGTACAGGCCCGGGCTGAGTACATTCATGTCCGTCGTGATCACATTCCCACGCACGCCCAAACGCTTCAGTGCCTGCACAAAAGCCTGGATGAGCGGCACACGCCGGCTGGCTGCGGTAATAAGCACGTTGACTTCGCGCATTAACTTGTCTCCCCTGTCGTCAAATTCATGGTTTTCGCCATTCCGCTCCTGCCCACTTCATCCCAACGCCGGATGATCTTGCACCTCCCGCTTTGCGATAGCTTCGCATCCGGCAGACACACTCTGCACGCTGCGCCAGACTCTATCGCTCCCCCGCCTGCTGCAGATCCACCCAGCGCAGGATGCTGTCCTTCGCAATATGTCTGCGGGCCTGCGCGCCCGTTACCCGGTCTACATCACGCGGATCAATACCACCGGCTGGCCGCTTGCAGGTAAGCATGGAGGGCTGGATGGTCACGTGCATGGGGATGTCGACCGCAGCCACAATGCTGCGCCGGCTCAACAGCCGGCTCTGCTCCTCCACGCTTGCAGGACGTTTACAGCCGTTACCAAGGCTTGCGTCTACCTGCGAGAGTTGGGACACCAACTCGCGGAGATCTTTCGGCTCAATGCTGACCTTGTGGTCAGGGCCGGGAGCGCGTCGATCTAGCGTGAAGTGCTTTTCTATTACTCTCGCACCCAGAGCCGCGGCAATGAGGCTGAAAAAAATTCCTTCGCTGTGATCGGAGAAACCCACGGGCAGATCGAAGCGTTCTCGCAGCGTCTGAATCGCCTTCAAATTTAACGAGTCCGGTGACGCGGGATAACTCGAGACGCAATGAAGCAGCACGATGTCGGAAGCACCGCTCTCCCGCAAGGTGGTCACCGCTTCTCCGACCTCATCCAGATGGGACATCCCAGTCGAGAGCAGCAGAGGCTTCCCCTTGCGCGCCAGATGACGCAGGAGCGGCAAATGGGTCAAGTCGGATGATGCAATTTTGAATGCTGCCACACCGAGGGAGTCCAAAAAGTCGGCGCTCTCTTCGTCGAAGGGAGTGGAAAGAAAAAGCACCCCGCGGCTGTCTGCCCGAGCCTTGAGTCTCTTGTGATCCTCCCATGAAAGCTCCAGGCGACGAAACATCTGAAATGCCGACTCGCTGCCCTCCTCTTGCTGCGCCAGACGGTCGGTGGAGCGCACCATCAGACGATCGGCTCGGAAAGTCTGAAACTTCACGGCGTCGGCGCCGCAATCGGCGGCAGCATCGATAAGCCGCATCGCCTGCTCCGCGCTGCCATCGTGATTGATGCCGATTTCCGCAATCACAAACACCCTGGAGGAAGCGCCGACGGTTTTTCCTCCCACTACGAGTTCATGCTGCCCCATTTTGATCCTCGAATTGTCTCAAGATGAGTGGAAGTTGGGCCAACGATTCGACAACAAAATCCCCGGTCTCTCCGCCTTGGGTGCCGGTTAGAATCGGCGCACTTTGTACATGCACACATTTAATCCCCACGCCGTGAGCGCCGTACACATCCTTTTCCAGGTTGTTCCCGATAAAAAGAGCCTCGGAGGCCTGCACCTGGAGAAAGTCCAACATCTGGAGAAAGGGCGCCGGGTGCGGCTTTTCCTTGTCCTGTCCGTTTTCCCAAGTGTAGAGAATACTGTCCACCGCCTCTTCCAGGCCGAGAGCCGCGCACTTTGCTCTCTGCACGGCCGGAACACCATCGGTCACAATGCCAATTCGGTAGATCGCATGGAGTTCGCGCAAGAGTTGTCCATATCCTGCGAACAACTGGATCGCGGGCGTGTGGCGACGATAGACGCCGACGAGGTCAGAAACTTGCAATCGGGAACCGGGAAGCCGCTCCAGCAATGCGGGCATCACCCGGTATCTCCCTTCGTTTTCAAATGTCGTCATCATGAAGGCATGGATCTCATCGCAGGACTTTTCGCAAGAGGCGCAGACGTGCTCCGCCACGGCGCGAAAGCCACTGGCAAGGAAATCCCTTTCGCGATACAGGGTGTCGTCCAAATCAAAAATCAGCGCTCGGATCATCGGGCTCTTTCAGAATGACGGTCCACAAAGGACAAATGGCGATTGCGAAACCGGTCTGCGATCCCAGCCGTTCGCAGGCACCATCAGAAACTCTCCGTTAACCATCCGTTCTTCCTTAATTGTTATTGTCCCGGCTTTTTGCGGATAGGATGCTGCGCAAAATCCGGGCCACCCGTTGCGCGCCCCCACCGTCGACTAGCCTGCGCCCACGCAACGACAATCGACGCCTCAAATCGGGATTCAGGTCCAACTCGGCGAATCGGCGCCGCACATCGCCACTGCACAGCTGAGCGCCCAAGCCCAGATCTATGCACGCCCCGGCGTCGGCTAAAGCCGCCACCGTGGCTGCCTGGTAGTGGTCGAGAGAAAGGGCGCATAGGGGAGCACCCACGCATAAAGCTTCATAAGCGGCGCAACCGCCGGCTGAGATGACGAGATCCGCAGTGAACATTAGCTGGACAACATCTTCTTTGCGAGAAAGCCAGCGAAAACGCAACGGCTCCCATGAGGTGCGCGTGACCGTTTCCTGCCCCCATGCACAAAATCCAGGAAGGCCTATAACTTCCAGTGGAGTGGCGGCGGAGCGCAGGCCTTTGAGGACGGTTCGGAAGAATCTGCCTCCGTCCCCTCCACCGAGATTGATGACGATCTTTCGGATCCGGCGACGAATGGTCTTGGATTCTCTGTGAAGAAGCGCGCAACTGTCCGGCAGGACGAAATAGTCCGTGCCGGTAAGACAGGTATCGGCGTGCTCTCGGAAGATATCCGTCGACGGCAAAATACTGCCGTCGATCGCTACATCGGATGCAAGTGGGGCGAGGCCAAGATCGTGAATGCTGACGACGGGAATCCTGCGCACCCGCGCTTCCGCAACCAGTCGGTGCAGGCCCGCATTCTCCCGTGTGTCGATGAGAAGCCCGGCTGCAGCTTTCAGACCGTGCCAGGGTTTAGGCACATCGAAATACTGATAACTAAAACCGGCGGCCATCACCTGTTCCTGGGACCAGAGATCGTCGGCATCGAGCAAAAACAAAGGCTGCGCCCATCGCCGCAACTTTCCCGCCAGGATTAGTGTTCGTCTCAGATGACCAAAACCGATGGCCGGCCCTGCCACAGTCCGCACCAATAACTTCTTGCGCGGACTATGCCTCGGCAAAAGCGTCAACGTTTTGGCACTCGGTGGCTTCATCTGACGTACCTTTGACTTGCTTATTGTTCCCTGAGAATCCGGGAGTTTATCGCCTCAAAAGTCTCCTTGAAGGATGGGATGAGAGGTCCAATTTCATACTCCAAGAGATCTGCCAGCAAACCGAGATCTTTTTTTTCGTGGGCCTCAACGACCTCTTTGAGCAGGGCCGCCAATTTGATGCAGCAATCCTTGGCGCTACCGCTGCGGATCTTGAGGTCGGCAAATGGGACTTGAAATGACTGTTCCAGCCTCTGCAGGAGCAGATTGATGAAATAGATTCCTTCATAGAACTGTCGCAGATTCGGGGAAGCTTCCGGTTCGGCCTGAATCCGTAAACTCGATGAAAGTGAAGGGATTGCAGCCTCTGCGCGCTCAAGATAGGTCACGGCTTCACGGATCGAGTCGACCGCAACCTCGCGTAGGGTCGAGGTGAAAATCTCGATCCTTTCCCGATGGCAGATATCCTCTTGGAAGTCGGCCTCCTGGTCATCCTGGATCAAGGGGACTCCATCAACCTGGACCTTGCGGATCACCATATTGCGTGGGAGGTGGTTCGACTCGACCAGCCTGAGGACCTGATCCAGAGAATTCAGATCCGATGGGAGAGGCGCAATTTCCCGCTTGTCAATGTACAGACGCGTCATAGCTTTCCTTTCCAGGCAGCTCCGGATATGTGGTCCTGCCAGTTGTGTAAAAGCAATTCGAGGGCCATAAAACCGCGGAACATGCACTTCGGGCTAATCCCGCCGGGTTTGGCGGACGATACGGTCCTCGGCACGCAACAGGCAAGGGCAGCAATCAAGGCGGGTTCGCGGACAGGAGCGAACCCGCCTTCCCTCATTCGCGGGAGATTTCCTATCTGTGGCCCCCATTATTCGATTCAGGTATTCCCTGCTCGTGGCAATCCTGGCAACCCAGCAAGTCGATTTATCTGTTTTTGCCCTAATGTCGTTCCCAAGCTCATCCGATAAGAAGCACAGAATCGGTCGGACATCGATTCGGGCCCGGCAGGCTTAGAGCAAGTTTGGGTCCGCAGGAGCCCGGTCCGGTACAAATAGGGATATTTAAGGACAGCGAATTCAAGGAGGAATTCACCCATGGCATTCAGTATTCTCAATAACATTGCCGGCACAAACGCGCAGAACCAGTTAACCCTCAACAGCGTCAATCTGAACCGCACCTTGCTGCGTCTTTCCTCTGGAAAGCGCATCAATTCCGGCGCAGATGATGCAGCCGGACTGGGCATCGCAGACAGCTTGAAGGCGAGCCTTCGCGCTCTCGACCAGGCCGTACGCAATGCCAATGACGGCGTATCCGTTGCCCAGATCGCCGATGGCGCTCTGCAGGAGATCGGAAACCTGCTGAATCGCGCGGTTCAGCTTGCATCACAATCGGCCACCGACACTGTCGACTCCACCGGCCGGACGGCTCTCAACAACGAGCTGACTTCCATCAAGAATGAAATCGATCGTATTGCGACCAATACCAAATACAATGGCCAGGCGCTCTTTACAGCGGCCGGCCTCAACGGAAACCTCAGCGTTTTCGTTGGCGACATCGCGGCGCAGAGTTCAATTTCCGTTACCTTCGCAGTCATTACGACCACCAGTGTAGGCGGAGCCAATCTTTCAACGGCCGCGCTCGACACTGCTGCCCACGCCAAAACTGCATTGACGACTTTGGCTACAGCCATCTCCGGCATCGCAAGTGCCCGCGCAGATCTGGGGGCAGGAATGAACAGGTTGCAGTCGGCCATGGCGGTAATCCAGAACCAGTATCAGAACACGCAGGCCGCCGAATCCGGCATTCGCGATGCCAACATTGCTGAGGAAATCGCCAACATGACGAAATACCAGATCCTCAACCAGTCCGGCATCGCCGCCCTGACGCAGGCGAATACGACCGCCCAGTCGGTGCTCACACTGCTCCGTCAGTAGGCGTCTTATCAGGCTTCGCAGGAAGCAACGGGCGCGCTGCCCAGGGGTGGCGCGCCCTTTTCCACAATGCTTTAGCTTAATCCCGCGCTGGGGCTCGGCCGATATGACCGCGGGGAGTTCAGCATGGCCTGCAGCGCAGGAGGAATGCGATGCAGTAGCCAGGAAACACAAGCTCCGTAAGGAGAACGGCAATGGCAGGCACAATAAGTATGCTGGCAGGAGCCGCCGCTGAGGTCCTTCCTTCCCCTGTGGGATCCTCTCCGAACCGCTCCGTGACGCAACGCGCTGAAAGCCGCAGCGCTTCCGTCAGATCTTTACCTAAGCAACCTGTGGAAGGTATCCCGGAAAAGCCTGCCCAGGACAGCAGATATCCCGCAGCCATCCTGGAGCGAGCACGAAGTGCCGGGCTGGGCAGCCGCACCACGTTGATGTTTGAACGTGATGTCAAGGACGGCAGGATGTACCTGTACATCAAGGATAAACGCACCGGAGAGGAAGAATTCTGCATCCCGAAGAAAGCATTGGAAACGGCAGACCCTCAACCGGCGCCCGGCCACCGGGTGGATGTCCGAATCTGAGCGGGAGATTGCAGCATCATGTCTTCAATCAATTCTCTAAGCAGTAACGTAAGCAGCGGCATAAACGGTGGTCTGGATGTTCAAAGCATCGTTGATAACCTGATGACTGCCGAGCAGTTGCCGGTCCAGCGGCTGCAGACCCAGACTCAATCCTACAAAAGCAAAATATCGGCTTACCAGACATTAAACACCAAGCTTCTTGCCCTCAAAACCAGCGCGGAAGGCATCATGTTCAACCAGGAAGATGTCCCGTTGAACATCCCCGATGCATTCGCAGATCGCCTCAGCAGCAGCCTTTTCGCCCTGAGAACTGCAACATCATCCAATGAATCCGTCATCACCGCAACCGCCGGCAAGGGGACCTCAATTGGAAATTTTACGGTCCAGGTGACCAAGCTCGCGAAATTCAATTCCTACGCATCCAATAACTTCGCCTCCGACACCGCCACCAGCACCAAGACAGGCACAATCACCATCCAAAAAGGCGCGGACACACCCGTTTCGATCGCGATCACATCCGAAAACAACACGCTCCAGGGCATCAAGAGTGCAATTAATTCCCAAAATGCGGGTTTTAGCGCCTCCATTTTGAATGATGGCAGCGGCACCCCCTACCGGCTGGTGGTGACAGCCAATGATTCGGGCGCAGCAAACAATCTGACCATCACCACTAGCTGGGATCCGGGGGCGACGGGCAGCGATGTGACATTTGCGGAAACCAGCCATGGAGAGGATGCAGCGCTCCAGGTGAATGGAGTCAACATCGCCAGCAGTTCCAACTCCGTCACCAATGCCATTGAGGGCGTGACCCTCAATCTCAAAGCCGAATCGGGCACGGCCACCATCAGCATCGGAAGAGATGCCGACTCCATTTTCGCCGGGGTCAAGGAATTCGTAGCGAAGTACAACGATCTTGCCGCTTACATATCCGCCCAGTCCACATACGACAGCAGCACAAAAACCTCAGGAGTCCTTGCGGGCGACTTTACCTTGAGGGACGCACAGATCAAAATGAGTTCCGCTCTCTCCCGGAGCGTCAGCTCAGACGGCAGCTCTTTGGAGGTGCTGTCCCAGATCGGGATCAAGCTGATGGACAATGGATCGTTGAGCCTGGACGAGTCCACGTTTAGGAACATGCTGTCATCCAATTACAATGAGACCGCTCATTTGATGTTGGCAAACGGATTGGACTCGCAAGGAAATACCGCCAGCATCGTCCCGATGTTGCAGCAACAACTCAACGCCCTCACCGATACTGTGGAGGGGCCCGTCTTTCAGGCTGAGGATTCGGCCCAGAAAAGCATCGATCGGATCAACCAGCAGATCGACGCGATCAACCTCAGGTTGGAAGCACGCCGGGCAATGTATATCGCTGAATACACGAAGGCCAATGAGGCGCTCGCGCAGCTGTCGGTGCTGCAAACATCGTTGACCAACCAGATGACTACGCTCAACAACTCACAGATATAGGAGCCTTCGATGCCGATCAACCACTCTGCTCATCGATACCGGGAGGTCGAGATTAAGACCGCTACGGCGCTCGAACTCGTGGTACTGCTTTACGATGCGGCAGTCGCAGGCCTCCAGAAGGCGCAGGAGCACATCGTCCGCCGCGACATTGCCAATCGTGCACGGTGTCTGAACAAGGTATCCTCGATCCTTACCGAGTTGCAGGCGAACCTCAATTTTGAAGCGGGCGGACCGGTTGCAGCATCCTTGGACCGGCTATATCATTACATGAAAGGCCGCATCATTGAAGCGAACATGCAGCAGGATGCTGCGCCACTCAGGGAAGTTGCAGGATTGCTGAACAATCTGCGCTCCGCCTGGGCGGAGGTAGCTCGGAGCGAGGCGCGGAAAACCATGCGGGACGCAACAGGCGCCGTGTCCGCAACGCTCCCATCGGCATCAAGCTTGCCTACCGCGTCGCCCTTGGCAGGTCTCAACA
Source organism: Terriglobia bacterium (assembly GCA_963739235.1). Lineage (GTDB taxonomy): Bacteria > Acidobacteriota > UBA6911 > UBA6911 > UBA6911 > JAFNAG01. The sequence goes on from CAVTZY010000032.1 coordinate 91,425, forward strand.
TCACGGCCTAGATATGCACGACATTACAAAGGACCTGCAGGACCTGGAAGAACTGTATCTCGCCCTGGAATCCCGCCTCGAGAAGCAGTATCAGGACCTGATGGCTCACCGATTCCCGAACTCCGACGAGGAATGTGAAGCGGCAGCCGTGGAGCTCCGCATCCTGGCAGCGGAAAAACATCTCGCCGGCCTCTCGTCCATCGGCATCATGGATGCTCTGGCGTCTCGAACGGAACTTAGCGCCAATGCCCCATGTGTCGCCTCCCTGAAAATGCGCGCTCAACATTTGCTGGAACTCCTTGGGCGAAATGCGGCACAATGCGTACAGCTCCAGAGTGCAGCCCAGGCTGGACTCCGGGAACTGCGGCGGGGTGGACTATTTCTGCAGAGCGTGCGCGGATATCGAGAAAACCAACCCAAATTCCTGGATTCCTGTCAGTAGCTACCCGGGCGGGCACAGTTCCGCTGGCGCTGATTGCATCTTTCATCTTACGGGTCGCTCCTTGGATCATCTGGGACACAATCTCGCTATCCTTGCCCTTCATCAGCCGGAACTTGCCGGGATCCTGAGGGCAACTCCCCTCCGCCACGTCCAGTTGACCTCGGCACGCAACGGCCTGCCGACCGGCTTCTATCACCGTCCCGAAGGCGGCTCCGTGCCGCTGCATAGCCGCTATGACCCGCTGCAGGAGGCACGCCAATCTCTGAAGGAAATCAACCTGAAGGAGGCGGATTATTTTATCTTCCTCGGATTCGGGCTCGGCTACGGCCTCGATGCCTTGATCGAGAGTACAGCGCCAGAGCGCGCTCACGTCTTTGTGATCGAGTCCGATCCGGAGATCTTGCGGGCCGCTTTCGCGGCCCGCGATCTGACGGCGCTGCTATCCTTGCCTTCCATACACTTTGCCTGGCCCGCGGCAGGAAATCAGCTGGCCCAGCAATGGCAAGAGTTTTTCAATCCTGTGCAGGCGCAAATGAGCGTCTTTGTCAGCCATCCGCCTTCGCTCGTCCTTGATCCCCCTCTCTATAAATCCGCAGCTGAGATCATCAATAGCCGGACCCTCCAGATATTCACCGACATCAACACCATGGTCGGATCGGCGCGGGTATTTCTTGCGAACTTCGTGGCCAACCTTCCGCGCGCCTCCTCCTTGCCCGGCGTCAAGGCGTTTGCGCAACAGTTCACCGGAGTCCCCTGCGTGCTGGTTTCGGCCGGACCCTCTCTAGACCTCAATATTCATGAGCTGCGCTCTGTCCATAATCGTGCCCTGGTGCTGGCTGCGGATACGGCATTGAAGCCGCTTCTTGCGGCGGGCGTCGAACCGCATTTTGTAATGACTGCCGACCCGCGCCACGAAAACTACCTACACCTGAAGGACGCCATTACCCAAGACGCCTATCTGGTCGGGGAAGCAACTGCCTATCCCGACTCCCTGTCATCCTTTGACGGCCGCACGATTCTCTGCACATTTGAGAACTCATCGCTGCCGACCCTGGCCAATCTGCTTGCCTCCAAGGGATCATTGCGCGCCTGGGGATCCGTGGCCACGATGTGCCTGGATTTTGCATTGATGCTGGGCTGCAACCCAATCATATTTCTGGGGCAGGATCTGGCCTTCAGTGAAGGGCGAACCTATTGCACCGGTCTCCATTGGGAGCAGGAGTGGTTCAACGATGTGCATGAACCGGAGGATTGGCAGCGCAGATGGGCCGAGATCCGAGCCGCAAATAAGATCGTCATGGCGCGGGATCTATTTGGCCGGCCGGTGGCAAGCACCGACAAGCTCGTGTCCTACTGGAACTGGATCACGGCTGAGATCGAAAAGCACCGGGAGGTGAACTTCATCAACGCCACGGAAGGGGGTATCCTCAGGGATCATGTGCAGATCATGAGCCTCCGGGAAGCCCTATATCGCTTCTGCCGCGGGGAGCGTGACCTCAGGGCCGAAATTCGGTCGAGCTATGCGAAAGCAATCGAGCAGATTCCGGCTCTGGACTTGTCTGTCCTGACCAGGATCAAGGAAGAGGCAGGCCAGCTGCAGGGACTTATCAGGCAGGGATTTGACCTGTGCCGTCCCGAGAACCTCCGCCTTTCGGCGCGCGAATTGGCTGCACGCTGCAAACGGGTGGAACAGTCGGTCCACTCCTTGACCCACCTGGCTCCGTTGCTGGATTGCTTTAACCAGATGGGCACCTTTTCGTTCCTCCGGCGCCAGGCTGCCCAATCCGGGGCAAAGGTCTCTGGCCGTGAGATCCAGGAAAGTTACCTCGAGTTTTTCCAGTCCATCTCTGCCGCATCAGCAACAATCGAAGATGAATTGTCCCGGCTTAATCCTATGTAACCTGCACCACACACCCCTACGCCACAGCGGCAGGATGAACCAACTCGATCAGGAATAATCTGGCGGCTTCCTCAAACCCGAAGATGCCCAAGTTTGGCCCTTGCCCGAGGCCTGCCGGCAAGGCTTGGCACGTCCTGAGTTTGAGCCATCAAAACGCTGGGAAATCCTGTACCGGCACTGCAAAAAGCTGAAGTTTTCAGGGATATGGACGAAAAAGAGAGTGACGAGACTCGCGGAAAAGTCTGAGTCGCCTCGGCGAGCAGGATGAAAAATCAATGGGTCGGGGGCGCAATCGATATCTCTCCCTGCTAGGGGCCGGAATCGGTTGCGTCTCTTACTTTTGCCTGTAGTAGATCTCCAATCGGAACAGGAAGCTGGAACTTATGAACAAGGGGAGCAGAAAAACCGCCGGAGCGGAGCGCAAAGCGGGACCCAAGATTTCGAAAAGGGCAACTAAGATCCGAACCGCCCCCCGAAAGAACGTGCAGATGTCGCCGGTGGTTGAGACGAGCAGTCCGACAGTCACGCCGGAGACTGCGCCGGATACGACTTCCCACATTGATACGCTGGATGATGTAATTGCCCATCTTCTTCAGCTTGAATCCCGAGATTTCGCTGAGCTGTCCCAAGTGCACTCTGCTCTGAACCGTTTCATTGCCACGAAGCCCTATGCTGCATCAACCATGGAACTCATTGCGCGAGCCTCGGCGTCGATCCAGGCAATTGTTCAGGGGAAGTCAGGCGATGCCAACGCATCTTTGGGTGAGGCCGGCACGCTGATTGGACTGGCCCGGCGCTGCGAGGAATCTTCCGCTGCCCGCATCTCTGAGGTTTCACCACTGCCGGAGCAAAAGGCAGCCCCGCTCAGCGAAGAAGTCACTCTCATTGAAGATCTGGTCCTTGATGAGGAGGTAACCGCTGAACCGAGTAATCGTCACCTTGCCACGACCGACTCTGAATCAACGAGCGCGACGTCCCAATTTGGCGCGGCGCCGCCCCTGTTGGAGGTTGCCCCGAAAGCAACGTCAAGTGAGCCGGAGTCTGCCCCTGAAGAGTCCGGCAACAAGCTGGAGCCCGATCCCCTGCCTGCCGATGCAGACCGGGATTTGATGTGCGAATTCATTACGGAGGCGCAGGATTACATCGAAGGGGCAGAGGCCGCATTGCTTTCACTGGAAGCCGATCCCGAAAACTATGAAGCGGTGAACAGCGTGTTCCGCGCTTTCCACACCATCAAAGGAACCTCGGGCTTCATGGGCTTGAAGCGCGTCGCCGAGTTGGCGCATCGTGCGGAATCACTTTTGAGCCGCGTGCGCGACAGGGAAATCAAATGCACCGGCATTTATGCCGATCTCACCCTCAGGTCGATTGACGTTCTCAAGGAATTAATGCAGTCGGTTCGGGATGCCCTCTCAGGAAAGCCGATGATCCGGCCTGCGAGCTATGATGGTTTGCTAAAGGACCTGGCAAATCCCGAAGCCGTTCACACCGCCGGCAAAAAAGCAGCGCCACCACGGCTCGGTGACCTCCTGGTCGCCTCAGGGAAAGCTGCCCGAGAAGACATTGAGACCGTCATCGGCGATAAGGGGGAGGACCTCCTCGGTGTCGCGATCGTGAAATCAGGAGTCGCTTCACTTCAGGATGTCGCCCAGGCGTTGCGTACCCAGCAACGCATGGCCGCGGCCGACTCAAGCCATGATACATCCCTCAGGGTACGGACGGAGCGCTTGGATCGCTTGATCGATATGGTCGGCGAGCTGGTGATTGCCCAGTCGATGGTGGCACAGGATACTACCATCCACCAGATCGGCAATCATGAACTCCTCAAGAAGGTCACCCACGCAGGCAAGATCGTACGCGAACTGCAGGATCTGACGATGTCCATGCGCATGGTCCCGCTAAAGAGTGCTTTTCAGAAAATGGCCCGGCTGGCCCGCGACCTGGCGCACAAAAACCAACGCCAGGTGAACTTCATCGCCGAAGGCGAAGAAACCGAGATCGATCGGAACATGGTCGACATCATCAGCGATCCGCTCGTGCATATGGTACGCAATGCCATCGACCACGGCATCGAACCGCCGGAGGTCCGTGAAGCCAACGGCAAGCTGGCCGCGGGAATGCTGCGCCTGGCCGCGTATCATTCCGGCGGCGATGTCGTGGTGGAACTTCAGGACGACGGCAAAGGCTTGGATCGCGCAAAAATCTTCGAAAAAGCCGTGGATAAGGGGCTGATTGATGCCGACAAGATTCTCTCTGACAGCGAAGTCTACGATTTGATTTTTATCCCCGGCTTCTCTACAGCCGACAAAATCACGGACATCTCGGGCAGGGGTGTCGGCATGGATGTCGTCAAACGGAGCATTGAGGCGCTCCGGGGCCGCGTCGAGATAGCCTCGGAAGCAGGCAGGGGCACCAAGTTCATTGTCCGGCTCCCGCTGACGCTGGCTATTACCGACGGCATGCTGGTCCAGGTGGGCTCCGAGCGTTATATCATCCCCACAGTGAATATCAAGCTCAGCTTCCGGCCGGATGCGCAGTCTCTGTCGACCGTGGCCGGGAGAGCCGAAATGGTCATGCTGCGCGGAGAACTCATGCCTCTCTTTCGCCTGCATCGCCTCTTCGAGATTGCGAACGCAGTGGAAGATCCGATCAGGGGATTGCTGGTAGTCGTGGGGGACGGCAACAGGCGCTGTGCGCTGCTGGTCGATGAGCTTCTCAGTCAGCAGCAGGTCGTGGCCAAGACGCTGGGCGCTGGTCTCGGCAGGATCCAAGGTGTCTCGGGCGGCGCCATCTTGGGTGATGGCCGGGTCGGGCTTATCCTCGATCCCTCTGAAATCGTGGCTCTGGCTCGGCAGGGTTCAGGCACGGGTGCCGGTGAGAGACAGACGGCCGCATGAAGAGCCGGACCGAAGCATAAAACGCATTGGAAGCAGAACTGGGTGCCTGCCACACCTGCGATACTACAAGATTTGAGAAACGACGGAAATTCGCAGCCTCACGGTGCTTGCAATTGCAGGGATTTATGAAAAGGAGAGTTCGATGACCATAAAGCAGACATCGACAGCAAATGGCAACGACGAGGCACGAGCCGCTTCCCCACCTCACAAAGGGTCCGCCTCTTTTGATTGCAGGAACGGCAAGTTCCTCACCTTTTTTCTCGCCAACGAAGAATACGGCATTGAGATTCTGAAGGTGCAGGAAATCATTGGGATGATGGCCATTACCCCGGTCCCCCGCACGCCGCGGTTCATTCGCGGCGTGATCAACCTGCGCGGCAAAGTCATCCCCGTCGTCGATCTTCGTCTCAAGTTCGACATGGAATCCAAAGAGCAGACCGAAGAAACCTGCATCATTGTCGTCCAGACCGCGGGCATTCAGATCGGTTGCGTGGTCGACAAGGTGTCCGAGGTGCTCGACATCAAAGCAGAGGAGATCGAGGACGCGCCCACCTTCGGTGCCGATGTAAATACCGAGTACATTCTCGGCATCGGAAAATCGCAGGGCAAGGTGAAGCTGCTCCTGGACATTGACAAGGTGCTCTCGCAGCGGGAAATGCATGCAGCTCAGGTCGCCGCAATTGATGGACTAAGCGATGCTGCGAACATGAACAAAGCCGCCGGCGAAGTCGTGGCTTGAGTGGTCAATCTTCTTCCATGAGGATGCAGGACAGGACAGTCCGTTCGATTGGCTTGCGAGCCTGGATCAGGCTGGAAGCCGGCCAGGCACGGGGACAGCACTGCAAATGCCTCCCGGCGGCTCTAGCGCCCTTCCATGGCATTTTCCGGTTGTCTGGTTCCCGCTGGATATTGCATTCATCGCGCATCTGCGGACACTCTTCGAGCCGAAACCTTATGCGCGCCATCTATTTGATTTACAGGTAGCCAGGAGCAAAGCATGGTTCCCGAGTTGCTCGCCATGGATTTGACCAGCGCACAATTCAATACCATTCGCTCGCTGCTGTATGAAACCTGCGGCATCAAGCTCACCGAAGGCAAAGAGAGCCTGGTGAAGTCCCGGCTCATGAAACGCATTCGGGCGCTAGGTTTGAGTGGCTTTGACGAGTATCTCAGGCATCTGGAAAATGACTCTGCCAACCGGGAACGTATCGCCCTCATCGATGCGCTGACCACCAATAAGACCAGCTTCTTTCGTGAATATGCCCACTTCACGTTCTTGCGCGAACGGATCCTGCCGCGTCTGATCGCCGAGAAAAAAGAAATCAAAATCTGGAGCGCCGGTTGCTCCACCGGGGAGGAACCATATTCCATTGCCATGGAGCTTATGGAAGCGATTCCCGACATTTCTCGTCGCAAGGTTCGTATTCTGGCCACGGATATATCGACAAGAGTCCTGAAGACCGCCCAGGAAGCAACCTATGGGCCGGACGAGGTCAGGAACATTCCGGCTAACCGGATGCAGAAATATTTCATCCGTGCAGGCGCCAAGGCGGAGCGCAGCTACCACGTCAACGAGGATGTGAAGAGAATGGTGCGGTTCGCTCCTCTCAACCTGATGGGGGACTGGCCCATGAGAGGGTCGTTTAATCTGATCTTTTGCCGAAATGTCATGATCTATTTTGAGAGGCCGACCCAACAGTGGTTGGTGCAGCGCTTCTGGCACATTTTGGAACCCGGCGGATATCTGCTTGTGGGCCATTCCGAGAGCCTGACGGCGTCTGCATACAAATTTCGCTATGTGCAGCCGGCAACTTACCTAAAATGAGTCCAACGTTGCAGTGCAAGGAGCGGGCAGTGAAGCATGTGGTAGGCATAGCGGATATGAAACTCTCGGCGAATGCGGGAGATTCGTTCATTACATTCGCTCTGGGGAGTTGTCTGGGCATTGCGCTCTACGATCCCGTGGTGCGCGTCGGCGCCCTGTTGCACATCATGCTTCCGGATTCATCCATAGACCCTGCCAGGGCACTCCTGAATCCCTGGATGTTCGTCGATACAGGATTCCCCAAAATGTTCGACGAGTGCCTGGCGGCCGGGGCACGCAAGGAGCGCTTGATCCTCAAGGTCGCCGGCGGAGCATGTGCGCACGGAAACCCGGATGAGGATTACTTTCAAATTGGGAAACGAAATTTTGTCATGCTCAAGAAGATCCTGTGGCAAAAAGGCTTGCTGCTGAGGGCGCACGATGTGGGTGGCAGCGTGTCCAGGACCATGTCGATGGAACTCGGCAACGGTGAAGTCCAACTGAGGATCAGTGGAACCACGATGATCCTGTAGCCCGCAACGGCATCATGGCGATGAAGGAGAAAAGAGGGGCATGAGGAATACCAAGAAATGGATGTGAGCACCTTCTAAGGAGCCAATCCCATGGCACTGAACGTATTGGTAGTCGATGACAGCTCGGTCATGCGAACCATGATCATCAAAGCCCTCGGTCTCACCGGATTGCCGGTTCAAGACATACACCAGGCGGCAAACGGCCAGGAGGCTCTGGAGGTCCTGGCTCGGCAGTGGATCGATCTGGCACTGGTGGACATCAACATGCCCGTAATGGATGGTGACGAACTGATTTCTCGCATCAGGCAGATGCCCGAGTTTCTAGATCTGCCGGTGATTGTGGTCTCCACCGAAAGCAGCAGCACACGCATCGCGATGCTCGAGAATGTTGGGGCGCGCTTCGTGCATAAGCCGTTTGCGCCCGAAAAGCTGCGCGCCACAATCGTTGAAATGACAGGAGTCGCCTGTGAATGATGATTTGAAACTGGCCCTGCAATCAGCGGCATTGGGAGTGTTCGAGGACCTCACCTTCATGTTGCCGTCACGTGGCCTGAACGAATCCCAACAGAATGCGCCATTCCAAATGGCAGCAGCAGTGGAATTTTGGGGACCCATCTCCGGCAAACTGGAGGTGGCCATCTATGGAAATCTGGTTCAAATCATGGCCGCCAACATGCTCGGCGAAACAGGTTTCCCTACCGAGTTTCAGCAAAGAGATGCACTGAAGGAACTCACCAACGTGCTCTGCGGCAACATGCTGCCTCAGCTCCTCGGCGAGGAGGCTGTCTACAAGATTGACGCCCCTTGTGTCCTCGAAATTATGGACCGGCCAAGCACCTCTGGTGCTCAACCCTCGGCCCAGCTTCAGGTTGGCATGGATATGGGCAGGGCGGATGTTCAACTGTTCCTGTATCGCAATCCGCCCGTGGAGCCACCGGTATGATTCGCGTCCTGATCGTCGACGACTCAGCTTTCGTACGGAGAACTCTGCAGGAGGAGCTTTCCAAGCACGACGATATTGAAGTAGTGGGGACTGCGGGCGATCCGTACATAGCCAGGGAAAAGATTGCCGCATCCCGCCCCGATGTGTTGACCCTCGACCTGGAAATGCCCCGGATGGATGGCCTGACATTCTTGGCCCGGCTGATGAAATATTACCCCATCCCGGTGGTGGTGGTTAGTTCACTCGCTCCTGAAAACAGTGCAGCCGCCCTCAAGGCGTTTGAATTGGGTGCCGTCGAGGTGATCAGCAAACCAGGTTCCCAATATTCGGTGCCCGCGGATCCCGGGGAACTGGCTCGAGCCGTGCGCGCAGCCGCCTGCTCGCAGATCTCGCGACGTCCGAACCCGAGCAAGCATTGCGGACTGCCGGATAAGCCATCTTTAGCCGATCTTGAGACCACGCATAAAGTGCTGGCCATCGGTGCGTCGACCGGCGGGACACAGGCCATCGAGGTCGTGTTGAGGGAACTGCCCGCCACCACGCCCGGAACCGTCATTGTGCAGCACATGCCGGAGAATTTTACGAAAGCATTTGCGGACCGGCTGGCGAAGATCTGCGCTATGGAGGTTCGTGAAGCACGCGACCGCGACAGCGTGGCCCCGGGCGTCGCCCTGATAGCCCCGGGCAACCATCACATGGTTTTGCAGCGCAGCGGTTCAGTCTACCAGGTGCAGATTAAGGATGGACCTCCCGTCTATCATCAGCGCCCCAGCGTGGATGTCCTTTTCCATTCCGTGGCACGCAACGCGGGGGTCAATGCCGTCGGTGTGATTCTCACCGGCATGGGCGCCGATGGCGCCAGGGGCCTGCTGGCTATGAGGGAACAAGGCGCGCACACCATCGCACAGGATGAGGCTAGCTGTGTAGTTTACGGGATGCCAAAGGAAGCCGTTAAGCTCGACGCAGTTGAGATCGTGGTTCCTCTCGATCGTGTGGCACACACAATTGTCAGCGTGTTGACCGCCAAAAAAGCCAAGTCCGCAGCAACATTCTCTCCCTGATGCCGGAACCGTGCCGGATGGATTCGACTTCAGGATGTAAGCATTCCATCCGAGCTCTGGACTCAATTACGCGAACGATTTATGTGCCTGATCCAGCGAACTGAAGGTCTGCATTTCTGCAGTCTCTGAGAACTGCTGAAGTCGCTCCCTGGTCCGGTCGTTCTCGGCCACCAATTTGACGGATAGCGTGAGCCCGTTGATTAATTCGAGCAGGGCGAGAAACTTTTTGACGATCGCGAAATCCGCGACAACGGCGGGTGTCAGCTTGATAATCAGGCGATTCACGCCTTCATCCGCCATCTCGCTTAGTTCTTTTCGGATGTCGCCTCCGAGGGCGTTGGCAAAACCCTTGAGCGCCGGGTCATTCTCCTCCGGAAATGCCAGGATGCGTACATTGCCCTCACTTTGAAGAAACTTCTTGCGCGATCCATCCCCGTCACTCGAGATCAGGTCGCCTCCAGGATTCGCAAACAGGCTGAGTGCATCTGTTTTGCTGAACGGCTTATATAAAAACTCCTTGATGCCGGCTTGCTTCGCGCTGGCGATTTCCGCCTGGGCGGTACGCAGAATCATCCCTAATACCTTGGCACGCTTGGCTTCCAGCGAGTTCTTCATCTGCTTATACACATCAATGCCGTTGATGTCGGGCATATCGATATCGAGGAATAGCATGTCGAAAGGCGTTGACGGTATCATGGCAATCGCCGACTGCCCGCTTCCCGCCGTCAGGATATTGTAGTGTTCCTCCAAAAACTCCTTCAGCAGCTTGAGCACATTCTCTTTGTCATCAACAACCAGAATTGTCTTTTTTCCCCGGTCCTCGGACGTCTGCAAATGCAGGGCCCCTTCCAATTTCGCCTCGCTCGGCACCTCATCCCCTTCGTAAAGCCCCAATATCGGATTGACTTTCTGCAGCAGCGCTTCCCGCGAGAAGGGCTTGGCAATGAAGTCCTTCAGACCGAGTTTTATGAGTTTGACCACGGTTTCCTTGACGGTTTCGGTCGTTAACATCACGACGGGAATGTTCTTGGTGGCGTCATCTTTTTTCAGCGCTTCCAGCGTTTGATGCCCGTCGAGAATCGGCATATTGTAATCCAGGAGAATGAGGTCAGGCTTTTCTGACTGTGCTTTGGTAAAGCCTACTGAGCCGTTTTCCGCTTCAACGATCTCAACACCAAAGGGCCGTAGGTTCCTGGCAACGATCATGCGCAAGGTTTTGCTGTCATCTACCGTCAATACTTTTTTCCCCATAAATTACCTCAGCGCCAGTCCGAAGCCTGACTACAAAAGCGATGAATTATTCCTGTTCCAAAACGAGTTGAACCTTAAACCGGCAGCGCCCGGTATCGACCCCCATCCACACCTGATGCGAATTAGCCGGGGCATGCATCGAATACTCCATGCCGACAATCACTGTGGGAATGGAGATCTTAAACATATTATCGGTATCACTCAGCTGCTTCTTCAGGCCCCCTGCCAACATATTGCTCAATTCACCGACAGCATCGCGTACGTTCTCATCCGCCTGCGTCACGGGCATGCCAAGGAGAGCCGAAGCCATTTTGCAGGCCATGCCAGAGCTGAAGTGCAGTGACAGCATCCCTGAAAGGCGGCCTGTGAAGCCGACCACGGATGATATGCTCGGCAAGTCTAATATGTCCGTATGCTGTACAACTTTCGCTTCGTCGTTGAACATGGTCGCGAAGATGTCTCTCAGAGCTACCTCAATGCCTAGCTCTATCTTGCGGATTAGTTCGGTCGAGCATTTAGATGACATCTCGACTGGATGCATAATCAACCTCCGCAGGTCTGATCCTGCGCGACATGGTCTGGATTCCTCGAGCTCTCCCACGTATCGTTTGCAGCCCTCTGAGCCTTCTCTGCGAGTAACGCAATTCTTATCGGGAATCGCGCTTGTGGTCTTTATTGATTGTTGCAGCCGAAGATAGGGTCTCCGGACTTATCGTGGGGGCACTTCATGCGCTGAGGCTACGATCGAAGCTTCTTCAATACATCCGGGGACGGCAGCTGTGACTTGGACGCTGCCATATTTTCACGCTGGATCGCTTCGTACACCTCCTGGCGGTGTACGGAAATATGGCGCGGCGCGGTAATACCGATCTTGACACTGCCACTACCGATGTTCAGGATCGTGACTTCGATCTCGTTGCCAATGATCAGGCTTTCTCCCTTTTTCCGCGTAAATACGAGCACACTGCGCTCCGATTCAAAAATGCTTGCGCCCGTCCGGCGCGCGCTCATTCATGCCAGGCGCTTATCCGACGCCATTAGTGTTCGCGGCGAACAACGGATGACGCACGGAATAGTGGCTGTCCAGGAGAATAACCTGCCTGCCGCATCGGTTTTTCTCGTTGATCAGAACGGGAGCCATCAGATTTATGGTGGCCGCCGATGGGTTTTCAGGAATAGTGGCCACAACAAAAACGGATACGTCATCAAGTTTTTGGGCCTGAAGGCTGCCGGCGTCCGTCTCCCCGAGCTCAAATTGATACGAGGGGTGAAACAAAAAAGGATTGACGACCAGGAGTGCGATCGGCGGATCTTCCAGCGATTGAAGATAGCTAAACGGCCTGAGATTCTCAAATTCCAGCATCGCAAACTGGCGAATATGGGGAAACCCCGGAATCCCCTCGTCAAAGCGGAGAATTTTTTCTTCGGGAACTTCAATTTCGCCGAAGTTGACTGTACGTACGGTCATGGACCTGGTTTCATTCATGGATAAACCTGAGCAGAACGCAATGCGCAACCTCGCCAACGGATTTATTCTACATGCCGTCTGAAGATTCTGTCTATTTTATTATGGCTGTGCTAAGCGGAAAACGCCACCCAGCAGCCACAGCCACGCGTTTTTGGCAACTGGAGAATAGCCGCAGTTCATTCCTCCGTGCCTTCATTGACAAACATTTTCGTAGGGTGCGCACTTCCGGAATAATCCGCAGCAGCGGATGATAAGCCGCAATACATGCGGAAGCAGCAGCGCATGGTGCGCACGAATCTTTGATTCACCCGGCCGCGTCGGCAAGTGCCGCCGCATGATCAGCCGAGATAGTCCATCAGGTTTTTCTTACCGAGCAGCGATCCGATGCTCATTGTGGCCTGCAGCGCCGTCTGAGTCCGGTTAATATCTGCGATCGCCTCAGCCATGTCGGCGTCGCTGATCGTCGATTGGCGCGCCTTAATGTTGGATTGCAGATCTTGACGGGTGGCGGCGGCATCCTGCAATTTCCCCAGATCCACGCCCAGACGGGCTCGAGCCTGATTCAATGTGCTGAGGGCGCCCGAAAATTGGCCGAGAGCGGATTTGATCGCATCCTGGTCGCCGCCTTGCACCGCGGTCAGCAGCGCCGTGACACTGGTGAAGACCGGGTCGAAGACCGAGGAGCCCGGGACATTTTCCTGTACCTGGAGACCGCTGCCGATGTCGAGCTGATTCACTTCGGCATCGCCCTGGTACGTTACGGTATCGCCGGCGATGGTATAAGCAGGCGCAGTGACGTTTGCGCCGGCAAAAATGTAACGGCCCCTGACCTGGGTGTTGGCCAGCGAAAATATCTGGTCTCTCTGGGATTGGATCTCGCCCGCGAGCGCTGCGAGTGTTCCCGCATCGTTGGAGCTGTTGGCGGCGGCACTGCCCCGCGTGTACACCGACGTTACCAGATTGTAGAGCGAATTCAGGGTCGAATCGGTGACATTGAGAAAAAATCCGCCGGTCTCGGCGTTGCTCTGGTACTGGTCGATCTGGGCCAGCTGCTGGCCAAGCTGCACCATTTCGGCGCTGGCAGAGGGCGAATCATGCAACTGCAAAAGCTTTTTCCCGGAGGACGCCTGTTCGCTCGCGCGCTCCAGCCTTTCATTGAGCATGGCTACATTTTGAACGATGTTCCGGCTGCTGATGGCATCGGTAATACGCATGATTATCCTCCGAGGATCTTGACTAACTCATCCGTCAGTTCACTGATGACAGTGATGAAGCGGGCGTTCGCCGCATACGCTTTCTGATATTGCATCATGCTGACGGCCTCGTCGTCCAGGCTTACGCCGGAAACGGAGTCGCGCTGGTTTTGCAGCTGGGTCAGCAACTGTCCCTGCACCCCGAGGCTGTCGACCGCCGTCTTGGTATCGAGTCCGATCCTGAAGACCAGGTTGGCATAGAACTGGTTGGGTGTCGCGCCGCCGGGCAGAAACGGATCTTCCTGGAGTTTTGCCAGCGCTTGCGCGTTGGCATTGGACCCCTGTCCGCTCCCGACGGCCGCGGCGGCGATCTTGCGGGGATCCGAAATCGCCACTCCAATGGCGCGCGCGGCCCCGGTAGTTGTGCCCGGAACGAGGGGAACAAACGTATTGAAAAAGTCGCCCCCGGCAGCCCCGTTCAGGTCAGAGCCCGCCGCATGCTGCGTATTGACGCGGGAAATGATCCCTGCCGCCATGTCATCGAGCGTAGACAGGTATCCGCTGACATTGGTATCCCGAGCTTTGAGCATACCCCCTAGTTTGCCGGACTGGATCCTGGATGTTATGTCCTCTCCGCCCGCGTAGACGCGGAGCATTGTTCCGGAAGATCCATTGCTGGCGTTCCAGGGATAGGAAACATCGCCAGTCACCAGCAGAGCCCCTTGAGGAGACATGACCGTGACATTGCCGGATTCTGTTTCAAAATAGGAAATGTCTGTGAGTCCCGCCAACTTGTCCAGCATTTCCTGCCTCTGATCGCGCAAGGTCGCCTCGTTGGTGTTGGCGCCTCTCGCCGCCTGGATCTCGACATTGAGCTTGGCGATCGCGGTGGCGGTCGAGTTGATCTCGTCCACGGTCTCGGCAACGGCGCCATTCTGCTGGGTCTGAATGGCCTGAAGCTGCTCGTAGGCTTGCTTAAACCGCGCACCCAAATCCTCTCCGCGCGCAAGCACCTGCTCGCGCAGCGAGATGTCTTCCGGCGTCGCTGCCAGTGCGCTGAAGCTGTTGAAGAAGTCATTCACGGCTGTCTGGAGGCCCAACCCCCCGCTCTCGTTGAAGAGCGCTTCCACCTGCTGCAAAACTGCGGAAGACGCGTCGAACTCCCCTTTCGCCTGAAGTTCGTCGTTGACACGACGGTCGATCATACCTGATCGGAAGGACTCAACGGATCCGAGGCGAACACCCATGCCTACAACGTAATTGTTCTGAAAAACGGAGTCGCCGGGTACAAAATTGGCGCGTTGGCGCGCATAGCCCGGCGTGTTGACGTTCGAGATGTTGTTCTGCGTGACGTCGAGACCGAATTGCTGGGCCTGGAGTGCCTGGCGCGCCACGTTCAGGCTGGCAAAAAGTGAGGACATATTGAATATCTCTGGGGGTCCCTGCATGGACCCGCCCGACGGTGATCGTAACCTCTGACCGGCAGAGGAACCCTGTCACCCTCTTGAAACCCTTCTGCTACGCCTTGCTGGAAATGGTGCTGTGGGCGGCGGAATAGGGCCTGAACATTCCGTTGCTCTGATAGGAGCTGGTGGCGTTGGCGATAAAGTCGAGCATGCCGCGAGAATAGTGCAAGGAGCTTTCTACCAGTTTCCGGTTCCGCTGGTTGACCCCCTTCAACTGCTCCACAATATTTCTGAAGAGCAGAGACTGGGACCTGATTTCCTTAGCAACGGATTGTTCAACACCTTCGGCTAGTTTCAAAAGAGTAAACTCTTCACGAGCGATTTGGAGACCCGAGCAAAGTTGCTGACAAAGCCGCGCGACCTCCTGCTCCAACATGCGCAGTTTGACGTTAAAGGTTTCGTCGATTTTGTTGCTCTCCAGGATCGCTTCGAGGGGGCCGCGTACCAGCAGAGCGGTCTTCTTCCGCGCATGTTCAATGAGATCGCGGTAAAGAGCGATCTCTTCCCGCACTATGTTCATCAACGCGGCAACCTGCTCGTCCATCGCTCAAATCCTCAGGTTGATGTGACTCTTGGCGGCAGTTTCTCCTGTTCCATCTTCCGCAAAATCGTCCGGATCTGCACTGGGACTATCGTCGCGATGCTCCGGGTGCTTCTTGGAATGGCGACCTTGGTACGGCTCTTCCCGCCCGCCGCGATGAAGAAAATGCCGCGAGACCGGATTGACTCGTCCCAAGTTGTCGGCCATGATGGCCTCCAGGAGCGGCAATTCAGAAAAGCTGGTCCAAGAGATTACCGCCTAAGATTTTTTCGGCTATTTGTTCGGCTCTGACGTTATAGGTTCCGTTTTCAATCGAGCGCCGAACGCGTTCAACCACACCTTCCCGTACATCCGGGGTAGAGTGAATCAAATCATTAATGTTCTGGATTTCGCGACTGCGGACCGAGAATTCGGCACGGTCCGGATCGGCAGTGACCGAGGTGCGATCCGCTTTCTGTAAGCGCTGCGCCTGCTGTTCCTGAACCTCGAGTCTCATCGCTCTCGTGCTCAGGTCGATCAGAGGGGATTTGCCATTAATTTCCATAGTTTCCTCAAGAGTGTACTCTTCTCGAGCGCTATATCGTCCTCTTGAATATAACACTTTAGGGCTTCCTGATTGCACCCTCGAACCACAACTCCGGCCGCATTAACAGCGGCCCTCAATGGGGCAGCAGCGCTTCGGGATCCATCTGATTCCCGTTGCGGATCACCTCGAAATGCAGGTGCGGGCCGGTCGAATGGCCGGTGCTCCCGACTGTGCCCAGAATCCCACTCGCCTGGATCTGATCCCCCACATTCACTTTCAGGGTATTAAGGTGGGCATACCTGGTTTCGAATCCACCCGGATGCTGCACCACCACGGTATTGCCATACCCCTTTTCATACCCGGACGAGACCACCACACCCGCACAGGCGGCGTGCACCTCCATCCCCTCAGGCGCCGCGATGTCCACTCCGTGGTGCATGCGCATCTCATGGGTAAAAGGGTCTTTTCGTACTCCATAAGCCGAAGAGACATGCGCCTGAACCGGCATGCGAAAATCAGGGACTTCCTCCGCCTCTCCCGCCTGGGCCCCCGGTTCGTGCGGAGAAGGTTGTTTCGAAACGACCCCTTGGCCGGCCTCAGACTCTGCCGGTGCAACCTGGTCGGAAAGCTTTCGGATCAATAGATCCGAGATACCCAAAGCGCCTCTCGCCGCCAGGCTTCTGGCCACCTCCTGATCGAACAATTCGGTGTAAATACCCTCTCCCGGGCCTTTCTCCGTCAGGCCTGAGTCGTCGATCGTCTCGCGCATCACACTCAACATATGGTTCAAGAACAGAGATTCGAATTCTTTAGCAACGGCACGCAAGCTTTCGGGACTGTCGCCGGCGGCGGTTCCGTTCCCCTTCTGCAGGGCTTGAACGGTCTGGCGGTTGAGAGCCTCCATCCTGGAATGGTTCAACAAACGGGCAGCCAGTGCGTCCTGCATCAGATGATCTCCAACTCGGCGTGCAGTGCTCCCGCCGCCTTAATTGCCTGAAGGATCGCGATTACGTCCCGCGGTGTGGCGCCGATCGAATTCAAGGCATGCACGACTTCTTCGACACTCGCGCCATCGCGCAACGTCACCGCCTTGCCCTTATCCTCCTGGGCCGTGACCGTAGTCTGGGGCGTGACTACCGTTTTTCCACTCGAAAGCGGCGCGGGCTGAGAGACGTCTGAAGATGGTGCCCACCTGGAGCGAAAGATTGCCGTGAATGATCGAGACCGATGAGATCTTCACATCTTTGCCGAGCACGATTGTGCCCGTCTTCTCGTTAATTTCCACGCGGGCAGCGGCGTCGACATCCATTTTGGCATTTTCTACCAGGGCCATGTACTCTACGACCCGGCCAGAGTACTCCTCGGGGACCTTGATGGAGATGGAACGGCCGTCCAAGGCAGCCGCCACCGTCCTGCCGACGCAGTCATTGACGGCATGGGCGGCGCGGCTGGCGCTGGTGAGATCACTATTATTCAGCACGAGGGTCAGCTGCGTCTTGCCGGAGAGATCGACCGGCACCTCCTTTTCAACAAGCCCGCCGCTGGGGATCCTCCCCACCGTGGGGTGGCCGCTCTGCACGCGGCTTGCCCCGCCAGTGGCGCTGAAGCCGCCCAGGGCTATCTGCCCCTGGGCCGTAACATAAACCTCGCTGTTGGCCGCGGTGAGCGGCGTCATGATCAACACACCCCCCTGGATATTCTCAGCATCGCCGATGGAACTGACCGTGACATCGATGCGACTTCCCATGCGCACGAATGGAGGCAAAAGGGCCGTCACCATGACGGCAGCAATATTCTTGACGCGCATCTGGTCGGGGGAAACCGTGATGCCGCTCCGCTCGAGCATGTTCGTCAGCATCTGGGTGGAGAAAACCGTCTGGCGCCGGTCTCCAGTACCGTTGAGGCCGACAACCAGGCCAAGACCCGACAACTGGTTGTCTCGTATGCCTTCAAACGCTGCGACATCCTTGATGCGGCTGGCAGTCTGTGCAGAGGCGAGCATCGACGGCACCGACAGGCACATCAAAAGAAAAATGGTCCGACAGAAACGCTTCATGGCTCCCTCGTCCTAGAATGGCAAAATACCGTTCAATATTCGATACAGCAGGCCCGGCTTCTGCGGCTGGCTGACTACTCCGCGGCCCAGTACGCGCACTTCCATCTGGGCAATTGCCCCTGACGGGACAAGGTTTTTGGCGCTGATGTCTTCGGGCCGGACAATCCCGGTAAGAAAAATGGTCTGATTCTCATTGTTCAGGCGCAGTTCGCGCACACCTTCGATCATGAGATAGCCATTGGGCAAAACCGCCTTGACCCGCGCGGTGACTGTAGTGCTGAGCGTGGTGGCACGCGATGTCGCCCCACTGCCTTTGTAGGAGCCGCTGGATTTGAGGTCGACGGCGCTGGGGATTTCTTTGATCAGTTTTTCGGCGCCAAACAGATTGGCCGCGGCTGCTTTGGTGGCGCTGTCCTTACTGCTGGTGGTGTCCGCTGCCGAGTTGGCCTGCGTCGTTTCGGAGACCACGATGGTAACAACATCGTTCAACTGTCGCGCCTTGAAATCGCGAATCAGATTGGAGTGCGTCCCCTGCCCTGCCCACAAGGAACCCTCGCTCGTCTGCTGGCCGGCGGCCTGGGCGTTGGCATCCGCCAGGTAGCTGCTCAGGCTGTTGGCTGCCGTTACCGGCATATGCTTCGGCCCGCACCCGGGCATCAGGATGCCCAGCAACAAAACCTGCGCGAGTCCGTACCACTGTCTTGTGTTGTCGTGGCGCATCTCCACCCCCTAATTTGCGACCCGTACTTCCCCACGGCCCGTTACTATCGCCGTAATCACGCGATCGGAATCCATGTTTCTGACCTTGATCGGATCTCCCAGCTTCCCGCTCTGAAGAGCGCGCGCGAGCACGGTCATGCGCACACTGCCACTCTCCACGGTAAGTCGAACGGTTTGTCCACTGCGGACGAGGCCGGCATCCTCCACACTGTTCCGGCTGAGAAGTTCTCCCGGCACCAATGCACGCCTGGATACCTTGCCGATGGCTTCAGCCGAAGTGCGGAAGTAATCAGTGCGCGGATCCTCAATGTCGCATACCTTCTCTCGAAGATCATCGGCTTTGATCGCACTGTGAAAAGTCACCGGCGTCGCGACCTGGACTACTTGAGCTCTTACATGTACGTCAGCCTTCACCCAGAAGGTGCGCAGTGGCTTCCCAGCAAGGCTCGTCTCAACGGAGAGCAGCGCGCTCCTGAATGTCGCCGGGGCGCCACGGCTGACAACACGCAGTTGACCATCGCTCTCCGGGAGCTCGATGGCCTTCAGGTTCTCAATCGAGCGGATTTCAATTTCATCTTCCCGCCACTGAGTAACCGAGGCCAGGTGCGCCTTTAAAACGGCGGCAATCTCGGCGGCTGCCGGCGTCCGGGTAGCCAGCTTGACTCGTGTGAAATCAGCTCCGGTCAGAACCATCTCCACAGGATTCGCGTTGGCATTCCGAATGAGGGCGGCGACTTCTGCGCGGCTCAACAGGAGCACGTCGGTAATCGAGCCCAGTGGAGTTTGGGCCAACTGCGCCACGAGTGCATCATCATCCCCGCTTACATCGGCGATATCCGCCAGGATGAGTGTGGCGCTTTTTACGGAAGCCTGCGGGTGCAAGCGCACCGTGCAGGAGGCCGAGGCGACCTCGGCCGCGGACATGCGAAAGCAGATGAGGACCGCCAACATTGCGATCACAGCAACCTGCAAGCTTCGAACTCTCCCCTCGGCCACTTGAAGGCAGGAACTCATTTTGGGCAGCAAGGGACGGGCTGGAAACCGTCGAGTTACGCTCGACAGGCCTTCCGGGCCCGATGGGATAAGATTTTGGAGGCGACCCTCCGTCCGGACAAGGCTCTCGCCAGACACAGTCCAGACCTGCGGTCGGGTTGCAAGGCAGGCAGTGCGTGGTCTGAGGAGAGAGTTCGGAGCTTGCATGGTTTTAGTTTCTATCGGACGACATTGTTGGCCTGAGAAAACATCTCATCCGCCGTACGGATGACCTTGGAATTCGCTTCGTAGGCACGCTGGCTTACGATCATGTTGACCATTTCTTCCACAACACTCACGTTGGATTGCTCAAGGAAGCCGGATAACAGGGTTCCCAAACCATTCTCGCCCGGCGTGCCCGTGATGGGATCGCCGGATGCCTGGGTCGGGGTAAACAGGTTTTTGCCGATGGCCTGCAGCCCGGCAGGGTTCTGGAACATGGCAATCTCGATCTTGCCCACCTGCTGCGCTTGCGTCTGGCCGGCCTGGCTGACGGAAACCGTGCCATCCTTCCCAATCGTGATGCCGACTTGATCCTGCGGAATAGAAATCTGAGGGTCGAGCAGGTCACCGTCGGAGGTAACGAGCGCTCCTTCGCGATTCTGGTGGAAATTGCCGTTGCGCGTGTACGCCAACGTGCCATTGGCCATGCGCACCTGGAAAAATCCCTGCCCTTCGATCACCATATCGGTTTGGCTGGCGGTTGCCGCGAAGTCCCCCTGGGTGAAAATCATCTCTGTGGCGACCGGTTTGGTGCCGAGCCCGATCTGAAGGCCTACCGGGATCTCAGTGCTGGCGGTGTTCGACGTCCCCGCGTTGCGGACATCCTGGTACAACAGGTCCTGGAATTGAGTCCGGCGCTGCTTGAAGCCGCCGGTATTGACGTTGGCAAGGTTGTGCGCAATGGTGTCGATGTTGAGTTGTTGCGCTTCCATGCCACTCGCAGCCGTATATAAGGCTCGTAACATAGGTTCTCCTAACGTCCAAGTCTTTCGATCGCCTTGGCATCAATGTCGTTAAACATCAGGCTGATACTTTTCTGAATCGCTTCAAAATGGCGCAGGATTTCCACCATGCGCACGGTCGCCAGCATCGGGTTTACGTTCGATTGTTCTTGATACCCTTGCCTGACAACCACTCCCGAAGCAGGCTTGGCGGCCTGACCGCCCGGTGCCGGTGCAAAAAGCAAACTGCCCTCGCTGAGCAGCGAGGCGCGGTCGTCAAAAGCAGCCAGCTTAAGTCGCTCAACACGCACGTCGTCGACCAGAATCTCTCCATCCTGGTTAATCGTGACTTTCCCCGGGTTCAGCGCAATCTGCCCGCGTTCGCCGAGAACCGGGAATCCATCTGCGGTGCAGAGCACCGATTTGGCATTGGTGGTAAAGTTGCCGTTGCGCGTATAGCGCACACCGCCAGGTGTCTCCACGGTGAAAAAACCATTTCCCGAAAGAGCCACATCCAAGTCCCGCCGAGTTTCCACCATGGACCCGTCACCTAGATTCAGCGCGCTTCCGGCCGACACCTCGTTATTGATTGCAGCTTCGAGTGGAGTGGCGCCGGGTGATTCCATCATTCGATTGAAGGTGGTAAAAAAGGATTTTTGCTCCTTGAACCCGGCTGCATTGGCATTGGCAAGGTTGTTCGCAAGCGTGTCCAGGGCATCCATCTGTGCTTTAAGCCCCGTATAGGCCACTTGTATGCTGCTATGCACGTCTTTTCTCCTGCGCTCCTTCTGGGGAGCCATGTCTTATCGGTGTTGCCACCAAAGTGTTAGCAAGTTTTGTGCCATCGGCCCGGCACCAAAAATTCCTTGTATTCGCAGCATTTAGCTCCGTGTACCTCTATCAAGCGTCAAAGTTCTGACAGGAGCTGGCAAGATTTACCCATCCCACTAGGCAACCATTGCATGCCTCAGCACGTTACCCTACCAGGGCACCGCTTTTCACATGCCTGCTGGGTACCGGCGGTCGAGATCCTTCATTCTTGACATCCACGTATTTACGCAGACTCAGAATCAACTCGGCCTCGCCTTTCGGCATGTTGAGCCGGCGGGCGATTTCATCAACGGCAACTCCTTTGCGAGCAAGCGTCAGCACTTGATGCCGGCGTTCCAACGGAAGCGGCGCATCCCCGGAAGGCACCGAAAGCTCGAGGACTTTTTCCTCGACGTCCGTCAGGCCGCGGCACACTCTGCGATATACCTCCGATTGCAGTTCGACTACCTGGAGCAGGTCCTCGGAAAGCCGCCTCACTTCCCCCTGAAGTGCGAGAAACCGGCGCCGCCAAACCAGTTGCACAATGAAGCATCCCCCGACCGCAAGCAGGGCTGCTGCCCCAAGAACCAGAGAAAGACCGCTTAGAGAGCTCATATTCACCTTCCTGCTGCCCGCTGCACCTGTTGCGGGCGTGCGTTGCCGGGCAGTGTTGGAATCATGGTCCGCAGTTCTGCCGCCGTTTTTTGCAGGCTCGGAGCCGTCAGATTGAGGTATTTCGCCGACAGTTCGTCTTCGAGCTTCAGCGATTTGTCTTTGCGAAACCCGACCTCGAGAGCCACCATCATGGAGTCCGAAATCGAAGTGATGGCAGCCAGGCGCCGGTGGGTGGGTGCCGCAGCAAAGTCGTGGTGGTGGAGGATGCTTTCGACCAGTTGCGCCGGAAAACGCCATTTCGCAGCGAGCAGAGATCCCAGCTGGGCATGGGTGTATCCGAAGGCTGTCAGTTCGGCCTCGCAGAATGTGGCCGCGCCACAATAAACCTCGTTGAGGATTTCGTGGTAAAGCTGGCCCTGATTCCTCAGCATGACCATCTTTCCCATATCGTGGAGCAGCCCGCTGCTGAATGCCTCCTCCGGCACGGGGTAGTTGATGCGCGCCGCAATGGTCCTGGCGGCTACTGCGGCTCCAAAGGAGTGCTCCCAAAAAAGCTTGCTGGTCAGGTCAGTGGTCGGGGCGAATCCCTTCTGGAAGATCTGCTGCACTGCAGCGGCCACGATGACGGAGCGAACTGTATCCAATCCGAGGATCGTGATCGCGTGAGAGACGGTGGAGACTTCCCTTGCGAAACAGTACATCGCCGAATTGACGATCTTGAGGATGCGGGCCGTCAGCGCCTGATCTTTGGTAATGACGGACTGGAGTTCCCTGATGCGAACATTCGGATCGTCGGTCATCTGCATGGCGGCCATTGCCGTAGAAGGGAATGCCGGAAGATCGCCTGCACGGTTGGCGATCGCCTGGAGATCCGGGACCGTTGTGTTGCCGGTGGGGTTGTCGCTGTTCGCCAACATCCTTGACTCCTGATACAAAGTCTTATCTACCCATAGAGCGGATTCGATCCGCGGTGCTTTCCACTTCCAGCACCTTCACGCCATAATTGCCGTTGGCCATCACCACTTCCCCTCTCACGATCGGCTTGTCATTGATGAGGATGGTCACCGGATCATTAACTCCCTTCTCCAGCTCGATCACAGACCCAACCCCGAGCTTCAGGAACGTCCCGCAAGGGCATCTGAGCCTCGCCAAAGCAGACGGCGACTTCAAGTTCTACATCGAGAATCAGATCGATGTTCCACCGCGGCTGCGGCGATTTGCCGCCGGCTTCGCCTCCGTGCGAGGGGCCGTTCGGCAGTGCAGCCGACTCGCCGAACACGGCCGAGGCATAGTGGGGTAGCTGCGCATTAAGCGATGCCAGCAGGTCACCATGCACCAGAAGCAGGATATGGTCATCCGGCAGGTTCTCCAGCTTCACCTGGAAATCAAGGCAGGCCACATCCGAGTAAGCGTCCGCCGATCGCAGCAGCGCGGCGTCGGTTCCTTCAGGGTTGACCACCTGGGGAGCAGAGGCATGGATCGGCAGGCCGCAGGACTGTGCGAAGCTCCGGCATGAGGCTTCCACACCATCCGCAAAAAACTGCAGGTTCGCCTCCATGAACTCAGGGGCGAGCGCCGTATTTTCGTCGCACACGAGCCCCGCGAGCATTCCCGCGATCCGGGCAAGGTCGGATTTTGCTACGATGAGGAGCGCCTGGCCGCTGATGCCGGCGTCAAATCGGATCTCCATGCCTAATTTGGCAGAGGCAGGCTGAAGAAGAGTGTGCAGCGATGTTCGCTCTACACGGATGCAGCTCACCGAAGCCGTTCTTTGCAGCGCTTTCCGGGCCGCTTCGGATAATCCTGTGGCGAAGGCTTGCGCCAGCGGCTGCAGTACTTTTTCTTGGTCGCTTGGATTGTTTGGGATGGAGTTATTCAACGTAGCCACCTCACGAAGGGTATTTATGAGTAATTTCGAAAGCACGTTTTCCACGCCGCTCAATGATCTGCCCATAGAACTTGGGCACCCCACCGACATTCAGCAGGATTGGCTCGCCTACGGCATGATTGATCTGAATGGTGTCGCCTGCCATAACGCTGAGCAGATCCTCCACCACAACCGCCTCGTCGCGGACCTCACCGTTAAGCGTGATCGGGGCACTGCGCAGGATCCTGCTGATCTTTTCGATCTCGCTGCCCCTGGATTCGGCTTGACGATGCCGGCGCTGCAGATCCAGGAGCGACCGGTTCATTTTCAGCATGATGGAAGGAATGCAGATATTCAGCATACCTGAGTTTTCACCCACCTTGACCTCGAAACCAATGGCTACCACCGCTTCCCCAGACGCCACAAGCTGCAGCATCTGAGGTTTGGTCTCGGTATTCTCCAGCTTGGGTTCGATGGCGACCAGTGGGCGCCAGGCTTCCTTCAAACTGAGCAGAGCAAGCTTGATGAATCCTTCGACGATCTGCATTTCGATCTCAGTGAGGCTGCGAATCTCCGAAGGCGGCTTGCCCGGCCCACCCAGCAGGATGTCGATTACCGGAAACGCCAGAGGCGGGCTGATGTCCATGGCGACATTGCCATGCATAGGCAGCATCGACAGTGAGCAAAACAGAGTTGGGTCCGACACCTGCTTCAGAAACTCGAGATAAGAAACCTGATCTACTGAAATCAGCGAAACTTCCACCAGCGCCCGCAAGTACGCAGAAAGGGAGGAAGTAAGGTGACGCGCGAATTGAGTGTGCAGTTGGTGGATGCTGCGGATCTGTTCCTTGGCTAGACGATCGGAGCGGATAAAGTCGTACTTGACGGCGTTAGTCTCCGGAAGACTTGGGTTATCGGCAGATTCCGCAATCACGGCTCCATCCGTAGCCATGGTCGAAAACAACGCATTGATTTCATCTTGAGATAGAATCTTATCCATGGCGGTTCCCTAGTCGTTGTCGTCCTGTTTGATTTTGCGCAGCTTGTTGCGCAGGCGGAGCATCGCCTTCGTGTGCAGCTGTGACACACGCGACTCGTTGACACCCAGTACCTTGCCGATTTCCTTCATCGTGAGCTCGTCATAGTAATAGAGGGAAACCACGAGTCGCTCTTTTTTCGGCAAGGCATCGATGGCGCCCGAGAGCAGGTTGCGGATCTCTGACTTGTGAAACACGAAGAAGGGATCCAATTGAGGCGCGTCGGGGATGTACTTGATCAGCGGCTCGCTGTTGCGGTCATCTTCCTGGGAGGCCATTTCGTGAAAACTCCCCAGGTTGAGCCCTTTGATCTGGTCCACCAGTTCGAAAAACTCCTCCAGGGTGATCCCCAACTCATCACACACCTCCTTGTCGGTGGCGGGGCGTCCGAAGCGCTGCTCGAGCTCCTTGTAAACTTTCTCGAGGTCCTTGCTGCGTTTGCGCAAAGACCGCGGCGCCCAGTCTAGATTTCTCAAGCTGTCGAGAATGGCCCCCTTGACTCGCAATTCGGCGTAGGTTTTGAACTTCACGCCGCGGGCGGGATCGAATTTCTCAACGGCGTCGAGCAGTCCTAGAACGCCTGCGCTCACCAGGTCGTTCAATTCGACGTGGGACGGGAGCTTCGCCGAAATCCGGTGCGCGATGTACTTGATCTGCGGCAGGTGCTCGAGGATCAGCGCATCACGACTCGCATTCTGTTGGATTACCGCTTCATAAGCTTTGACCTGTCGAGCTGCTTCTTGCATGGCATTTCCTCGGATGGGCAAGGCCGCTGGATTGCCGACAACCTTGCAGGCTATTCAAAAGCATGAGACGCATATCTGCATTCGAGAAGACTTCAGTTAACCCAATTGTTGAGTAGCTTTTCCCACACGAAAGTGTGTTCCACTCCGGAACTCTCACCCTGCAGCGCCACCGCATGCGCCAGCTTTCTGAAGCACCGGCTGGCAGGGGCGTCCGGGTAAGAGTGTGTGACCAGCGCCTGGTTGCGGACCGCCTTCAACACGTGCGGATCCCGCTCGATGTGTCCCAGGTAGATCACCTCGCGGTTAAGAAACCTCTTGACCACAGAGTTGATCTGGCGAAAAACTTCTCGCGATTCCTCTTCATCGGAGACCGAATTGATGAGCACTCGGATGGTCTTGCCCGGTTCCTCCGCAAGGACAATCTTGATGACCGCATAGGCATCGACAATCGCGGTAGGTTCCGGGGCACTCACCACCACAATCTCGGGCGCCGACAACAGAAAGTGCAGAACGTTGGTCGAGATGCCGGCCGCCGTATCAATGAGCAGGTAGTCCGCCTCTCCTTCCAGTTCGGCAAAGCTCTGGACGAGGCAGTTTCTCTGTTCAAGCGTGAGTTCGGCCAGACATTGCAGCCCGGAGCTGGCGGGGATAATGCGGATTCCCGCCGGGCCTTCTACCATGATGTCAGTCAGCTTCTTCTTGCCGTAAAGCACATGGCCCAGGTGATAGCGCGGATTCAGACCGAGCAGCACGTCAATGTTGGCCAGCCCGAAATCGGCGTCCAAAATGACAACCTTCTTCCCCATTTCCGCCAAACCTGCCGCCAGGTTTGCAACGACATTGGTCTTTCCTACCCCTCCCTTGCCGCTGGTCACGGCCAGGATTCTCAGGCGAGAGCCCGGGCGGTGGATGCGGCCCATGGGCTTGCCCTTGGACAGGTCATATGTAGTGGCAGCTTGATCTGCCTGGCTGTTTGAGGTGGCACCTGGACTGCTCAGCTTGCGCATGCTTTTCAAGTGATGCTCCAATTCAATGGGCGTTGAGTACGATATCCACAATTTGATCACCCCGCACAGCGTGGAGATCTTCCGGCACCCGCTGGCCGTCCGCGATATAGGACAGGGGCTTCTGGGTCCGGACCAGTTCGTTAAAAATCGGCCCGAAGGTCGAAGTTTCATCCAGCTTGGTAAAAAGCAAATGGTCAGGGTTGCAGACTCCAAAGCGGTCCACGATCTCGCGCATGTCCAGCGGCTTGGTCGTAGCACTCACAACCAGATGCCGCTCGATCTCCGACGATCCCTGGAGGACCTGCATCAGATCCTGCACTGCACCGAGACCGCGCTGGCTGCGACCTGCCGTATCAATAAGGATGTAGTCACGCTGGCGGTTCTCATGAATGACCTGACCCAACTCTTCGGCTTGATCGACAACACGGAAGGGCAATCCCATAAGGCCTGCATAGGTCTTCAGCTGTTCGACAGCGCCGATGCGGTAGGTGTCCGTGGTCAATAAGACGACTCTCTTTCTTCTGCTCGAGCGCCAAGTACGCAGCCAGCTTGGCAGCGGCAGTGGTCTTGCCGACGCCGGTGGGGCCGACGAATGCCACGACCTTCTTGGCAGGCAGCCCGTGGTCGGCCGTTTCGCTGCGAATCAGCCCCCGGGCGACCTCGGTCACCGCTTTGGCAAGGGCAGCGCGGTTGCCGCGTTCCTCGGGGGCAAGGTTGGTCTGGGCTTCGTCAAGAAGTTTGTAGGCCAGCCACTCGTCGACCTCGTTGGTGACCAGGTCCTGATAAAGCTCATAGGAGACTGCATCCGAAAATAGGGATGTGGAAGGGATGGCCGGGCGCGTCAACGAATACAAAGCGCGCCGCATCTCGCTGTATTCCTTGTCGACCTTCGGAAGCTGCACCTGGA
Source organism: Terriglobia bacterium (assembly GCA_963739235.1). Classification (GTDB taxonomy): domain Bacteria; phylum Acidobacteriota; class UBA6911; order UBA6911; family UBA6911; genus JAFNAG01. The sequence continues at coordinate 119,191 of CAVTZY010000032.1, forward strand.
ATCCAGCCTCCATCTTTCCGGCACCTGCCGGGGCTGATTTCTGGCCGGAGGATGTAAACAGGTCCTGTTCCGATTCGATTCCATTGTCGATGGCAGCCACAACTTCCACCGCCGGCTTGCTGCGGAACCATGAGGATCGGGTGGGGATTTCCTTGGTAGACAGGATCAGCCCATCACTGCCGAACTCCTCCTTCACGCTTCGCAGGGCCTCTGCCATCGTGCTGGCATAGAAAGTCTTTATCTTCATGCTAGCTCACCATTCCTACCGAAGTGACACGGACATTGGGCGGGATTTCGTTGTGAGACAGGATCGCTGCACTAGGGAGATAGCGCTCAATCAGCTGTCGGACATACATCCGGACATTTGCCGAGCACAGCAGCACCGGGCTCTTGCCGGCGGCAGCCGACTCGACCGTGCGCCGTATGCGCTGCATGACATCTTTGGCCAGGCGCGGCTCCAGAGCCAGGTACGACCCCTGCTCAGTGTGGACGATCGCGTCGCCGATGCTCTTTTCGATATCCGGACTGATTGTGAAGACAACCAGATCGTTCTGTTCACTCTGATACTGCTTGCAGATAGAGCGCCCCAGGGCCTGGCGGCAGTACTCCGTCAGGATATTGACGTTCTTGGTCATCGAGGCATAGTCGGCCAGCGTCTCGAAAATGCTCACGGCATCACGCACCGAAACGCGCTCCTTGAGCAGGTTCTGCATTACTTTCTGGACCTCGCCGATCGAAAGCACTTTGGGCACAAGCTCTTCGACAACCTTCGGATGAGTCTCGGCGACCGTATCGAGGAGAGTCTTGGTCTCCTGGCGGCCCAGGAGCTCATGGGCATGCGACTTGATAATTTCGGAAAGATGGGTGGCCAGGACGGTGGTCGGGTCGACAACCGTGTAGCCGGCAAGCTGCGCTCGTTCGCGCTCCGCAGGTTTGATCCAGCGCGCCTCGAGGTCCAAATGCAGGTTCGAGTGTAGCGGCACCGCCAATGTCCTCGTGCGCGGTGCCGGGATTGATCGCCAGGCAGTGCTCGGGAAGCAGTTCCCCGCGGGCGATTTCGACCCCCTTGAGCAGGATGGAATACCCGCGCGGCTCAAGCTGCAGATTGTCAGTGATGTGAATGGGTGGTACCACGACCCCAAGATCCAGAGCAATCTGCCTGCGTATGGATTTAATGCGGTTGAGGAAGTCCCCACCCTGGCTGGCGTCGACGTAGCGGATCAAGTTGTAGCCGACCTCCAATCCCAGGGGATCGACCTTCAGCAGACGTTCGAGACGTTCCTTAGGTTTGTCCGCTTCCGCCTTCTCCGCCTGCTCCTTGGCGATGACTACTTGTTCGGTGTCCCGCTGTCTCTTGGTCCGGAAGGCCATGATGCCCGCCAGTCCCGAAAGAAGGAAGAATGGAATCGACGGCAATCCCGGAATGAGCCCGAAGAAGAACAAAAAGGCGGAGCTGACAGCAACGGGCACCGGATTCTTGAACAACTGGCTGATCACATCCTCGCCCAGGTTTGACTCGGCGGCAGCGCGCGTGGTGATAATTCCCCCCGCAACCGAAATCAGCAGCGATGGAATGGCTGTGACCAGGCCGTCTCCAACGGTGAGAATGGTGAAGCGCTTGGCTGCCTCCGCCAGAGGCATGTCGAACTGGAAGACCCCGATGAGCAGGCCGCCCACGATATTGATGGTGAGAATCAGGCTACTGGCAACCGCGTCGCGGCTCGTGAAACGGATCGCGCCATCCATCGCTCCGTAGAACTCGGCCTCATCGGAAATCTGCTTGCGCCGCGTTCGCGCTTCCGCCTCGTCAATGAGCCCTGCATTCATATCCGCATCGATGCTCATCTGCTTGCCCGGCATGGCATCGAGTGTGAAACGGGCGGTAACTTCGGAAATGCGGACGGCGCCGTGGTTGATCACGATGTATTGAATACCGATCAGAACGAGGAAAACTACGATGCCGACTACGTAATTGCCGCCTACGACGAACTGGCCGAAGGCCTGAATCACTCTGCCCGGCAGCATCTTCGCCTTCGGAGCCGTGCAGCAGGATCAGGCGAGTCGACGCCACATTCAGGGCAAGCCGGAACAGAGTGATGATGAGAAGCAGGGAGGGAAATACCGAAAAGTTCACCGGTTGAAGAATGTACATGGAAACCATCACGATGATGATCGAGATCGTGATGTTCAGACTGATCAGAACATCCAGAAGCATCCTCGGTACCGGCATGGTCATCATCAACAGGATGCCCATCACCGCTAATGGGATGACCAGATGCCCCTTACCCAGGAGTTGTTGAAAACCCTGTCTCTGCGCAATGCTTGCCAACCTAGCCGTCCTCCTGGGTTCAACTTCTTCTGATCCGACACAGGATCAGGCAACTTCCATGCCAGGATTTACAGATTGAGGGGATTAGAGAGGAAGGAGAAGGGATTAGGCCAGGGGAGAAGGCACTAAGAAGGATGGATTATCCCCGCCATTTGTTGCGGGTCTTATAGATATAGGCCAGGATCTCAGCGACTGCCTTAAATAAATTCGCTGGAATATAGGCGCCGACTTCAACCGTTTTGTACAGCATCTGAGCCAAAGCCCGGTTCTCAACCATGGGAACGTCATGTTTTTGTGCCAATTCTTTTATGCGCAGTGCCAAAAATCCGACACCCTTCGCTACAACCTGTGGGGCGTCCATTTCATCCATTTTGTAGGAAAGCGCCACAGCATAATGGGTGGGGTTGGTGATCACCACGTCGGCAGTCGGGATGGCGGACATCATACGTTTGTGAGCCATCTCCCTCTGAATGCGGCGGATGCGACCGCGTGTCAGCGGGTCTCCTTCCATCTCCTTGAACTCGTCTTTGACCTCCTGCTTCGTCATCTTCAACTGCTCAAGGAACCGGTGGCGTTGGAAGGCATAGTCTGCAACTGCAATGATTAGCAGGAAGATCCCCACCCTCAGGCAGACCTGGTAGCAGATCAGGCCGGTCCAATAGAGCAACTGCTTTCCATCCATCAAGACCAGCCTCGGATAAAGCGGGAGATACTCCATCACCACCTGGTAACTGAGATAGGAGACCCCGCAGACCAAAACCAGGCTTTTCAGAAGCTCCATGACGCCGTTCTTGGAGAAGATCCTTGATAGTCCGTTCGTGGGCATCAGCTTTTCGAAGCGGAATCCAAGTTGGTGCCAGGAAATGGTGAAGCCGCTCTGCACCACGTTAGCGGCAACGCCGAGAATGCAGACCGTTACCATCATGGGCATGATCAAAAGTGTCATCTGAATCAGGGCAGTTCGGGCAAGGTCGCGAACAAAGGAAAAGGACAGATCCGTCGGCGGCGTGAGGCTCAGGAACTCGCTCAATTGTCCCTTCAGGCTGCTGAGCATGCCGGCCCCGGCAAAGGAAAGGAAGAGCAGTCCGCCCAACAGGATCACAGCGGCCGGCACTTCTTTGCTGCGCGCGACCTGGCCCTTTTCCCGCGCCTTCTGCAACCGGCGTGTTGTGGGTCTTTCTGTCCGGTTGTCGTCTTGTGCCATGAGTGGTTACCTCATGCTGTGCACGAGGCCGATCAGGTCGCGTGAGAGTTGGAAAACGATTCTCCCAGAAAGGCGGGCAGGAAGTAGAAGGCGATACTTAGGGTGGCCAGGCCGACCAGCGTCTTTACCGGCATGCCGACAATGAGAATATTGATTTGAGGCGCCGCCCGCCCGATCATGCCCACAACAACGTCGGCAATTGCGGTCACGGCTACGACCGGCCCGGCGATGCGCAAGCCGGACACGAAGATCTGCCCGCTCAGTCTCAAGCACCTCCTGCACCAACGGGCCCCTCAGATGCACTCCCCCCACCGGCAGGTATGTCAGGCTTTCGCTGACGGCCTGGAAAAACCAATGGTGCCCATTGACCAGCAGAAAGAGCATCATGCCGAGGAAATTGTTCATAATGGAAATGACGGAAGTTTCAACCGTACTCTGCGGGTCGATTACATTGACGAGCGAATAGCCGAGCTGAAATCCGATGATCTGGCCCGCGAGCTGAAGGCCGCCGAAGATGAAGGAGGCGGTAAGCCCGAGTACCATGCCGACCAGCACCTCACCCAGCATGGCGATGACACCCTGCGCCAGGCCGAGTTCAACAGGAAGCTGAGCTTGCGGCACCATGGGAGCCAAGCGTCAGCGCCACAATTAGCGGCAGGATAACCTTGATCTGAGCCGGAAAGGTCGTGCCATTGTAAAAAGGGGCAAAGACCATGATCCCCGCGACCCGGAACAGAACCACTGCAAAACTCATGATCTGCGCGGTGGAAAACGAAGTCGCAATCATCAAGAATCCTGAGGTTCAGTACTGACCGAAGAAGTGCAGAGTACGGAGGAACAAAGAAACAACCTTATTTTTATCGTTCATCACCCATTACCGATCCACTCAGTACTCAGCACTCATTTAGAGCGCGAATCGTTCCAGGTGGCCGAATAATTGCGTCGAAAAACTGACCAGGAGGTGGAGAGCCCACGGAAGCATCAGGAGAAAGACAATAAACACAGCCAGCATTTTGGGAATGAGCGACAGAGTCATATCCTGAATCGAGGTGATTACCTGCATGATGCTCACCGCAATGCCCACAACCAGCGACACCAGCAATAGAGGTGCGCTCACCATCAGCGTAATCTGAAGCGTATCCCTCGCCAATTTCATCACCAGATCTTGAGACATATTCAATCCCCACTAGTAAAAACTCTTCACCAAGGATCCGATGACAAGGTTCCACCCATCCACCATGACAAATAGCAGTATTTTGAAAGGAGTAGAAATCATCGCCGGAGGTAGCTGCATCATACCCATCGACAATAGGACCGAAGCCACAACCATGTCGATGACCAGGAATGGAATAAAGAGAACAAAACCAATCTGGAAGGCGGTCTTGAGCTCGGAAATCATGAAACTGGGAATCACGATGCTCATGGGAAGGTCCTGGCTGTTCTTCGGCCTGGGTGCTTTGGCGATATTCAGGAAAAGAAGCAGATCTTTCTCGCGCGTGTATCGCAGCATGAATTCACGCAACGGCACACAGGCTTGGTCAAGAGCCTGCATCTCCGTCAGCTGGCCCTTGATCATCGGCTGGACGGCATCACGGTTAATCTTTTCGCCGACGGGCTGCATGATAAAGAAGGTCAGAAACAGCGACAGCCCGATGATGATCTGGTTGGGCGGCATGGTCTGGGTGCCGAGCGCCTGGCGCAGAAAGTGCGAGACGATGACAATGCGCGTAAAGCAGGTAACGGAAACAAGAATCGCCGGAACCAGGGAAAGAATGGTGAGTAGGACAAGGATTTGCAGCGGCACCGTCAAGCCATTTCCGTTGGCTCCGCCGCCAATCCGCAGCTCGATCCCCGAAAAGTTTTTGTCCTGAGCCGCAGGCGCGGCATGAGCCGCCATGGGAAGCCCAAGGAGGATCGAAAGCAGCAACGTTGCCGTTGTTATTTTCATGACCATAGGTTCGACTGAAGCGCTAACCTTCCAGTGCCTTGCGCAATTCCAGCATCTTGCCGCGAATGTCCGGGGGGAGTGCCTTCACTGCCGATGGGCGCGCAGGAGACGCTTTTTTTTCCTGCTCATAGAAACTTCTGAAATTGCTGGGATAAGCCGTCGCAGCCTGTGATTCCAGGATGTTAGTCGCACCTGCTGCGGCACTTCCGGTCCCGGCATTGAGTGCAGTCAGCAGCGTAATCTGACCGGGCGTGCAGGCCAGAAGGAACCTTTGTGCGCCGGCCTGAACCATGACAATGCTCCTCTTTTCGCCCATGGGTAGGGTTTCAATGAGCCGGATGTCGCGTTCGTTGGGACGCTTGGTCATGTATTGCGGGGCGAATTTCCTGAACAGCAGATACCCTCCCAGGATCAGGCAGATGATCACCCCCACGCTCCCGACTGTCTTAGCCATCTCGGCCCATCCCAAGCCCTGCACCGGAGCGGTTGTTTCGGTCTTCTCTGTGACGTGCTCGGAATTACTGCGGGTCTCCGTTCTGGCTGGGGTCGCCAAGGTAGAAGTTTCCGGCGATGGTGGCGGTGGCGGAGGCACGATGGGCAACACCGGCTCGGCTGGAGCGGGTGCCACGTTCTTCGCTGGCGCAGAAACAGAGGGTTTGACCCAAACGGATCCAGCGGACTTCGCAGCGCCCTTCTTGGCCGGCTGCGTGACTGTGGGCTCCGGTTGCCGCTTCGTGTTTTGCTCTGCCGTACCTTGCGCATCCGGCGCCTGCGTCGGCTCATCTGCCGCCGCAACCGTTGCTATGGCTCGCGGCTGGCTGTTTTGTGCCATCACAGGAAAGCTGAATAGCAGCGCGAGGATGACCAGGATCTGTAGTCGCTTCGGAATATGGGCCCTGACTCCTGCTTGCATGACTTCTCTCCTCCTAAGTTTGCACATGAAAATCGGTCAACCGGATCCCAGCCTTGCTTTCTATCTCGAGAATCTCGCCGAATGCAACGAGTTTCCCATTGATATAAACATCGATGTTCTCGCCGGCTGCTTTTGGGATATCTACAATCGATGCAGGTTTCAGCAGCAGGATGTCACGCACCTGCATGCTCCGGCGCCCGATCTCGAGGGTAATTCGCATCGGAATGTCGAGGTATCCCGCATACTCTGACATGATGCCAGATATCGCGTCAGCATCCGCGTGGCTTGGAGCATCTGCCATCGTAGACCTCCTTAAAGTTGAACGACAAAGTCCATGATATAAACTTCAATGACCTTTCCCTTGGGAAGGACCTTGCTTACCAGCTCACGGATGTCCTTCTTGAGCTTGTCTTTGCCCTCCGGGGAGAGCAGTTCATCGGAGGTCTTGGTGCTCAGACAAGAGATGATAACGTCTCGTGTAGCCGCCAGTGTCACCGGGTCGTCCTTCAGCTCGTCTCCCAGCTTGTTCTCATTGAGTCCCAATCGGAAGGTAACCTTGATGAAACGGGTTGCATCCGGATCCGCCAGATTGACCAGGAACGAATCCAGGTTCATTGTGGACTTCACCTTTTCGGCTTCCTTGGTAGCCTCGACTTTTCCTCTGGAACCAACCAGGTAGTTTCTCGTGAGGAAGCCGACGCTGCCGAGCAACAGAAGCACACCACCCATGATGATCCACAATTTGAGTTTCCCTTTTTTCGGGGCATCTGCTTCTTGTGGAGCTTCAACTTCTTCGGGTTCAGCCATCTTTGCTATTCTCCCATTGGCAAACAGGACATGCCTGACGGGAACACTAATGCAAAGGATATGCCAATGGGGTTTGTTAACTGAGAGACGGCAGTCGGGGATACGGACGAGAGGAAGCGCAGGGAATAAGCACTAGGAAACAAATGAGTTCGCTGATGGGATCCGCAACCCGCCGGTGTGGGTGGAGGTAAACAGGAAGCGCACAATCAGGCAATGCAGATATAGGGTGTCAAGGTGAATTCATCGGGATGACAATTATTTGACCCTTTCCCGCATTTGTCCCCAGCAAACGCGGTGTCGCTGCCGTCATTTTGGAGCACCACGTTCAGGGAATCTGGTGGTACCTCGGCAAAACCAGCGCCAGGAATGGAGGGCCGAAGTTTCGCCACCCCGTTCGGGGCCGGGATGGCTTGGCTAAAATAAAGCCGGCGCTGACCTGGCTGGTCACAGGCAAGGTGCCTGTGACCTGCAGGATCAGCGCCGGCGTCAGATCAGATCAAGTCAATTACCGTTTCAAGTTGATCGCTTCCTGATAAAGCTCGTCCGTTGTGGTGATTACGCGCGAATTCGCCTGGTATCCACGTTGGGCGACAATCAGGTTGGTAAACTGTTCGGCGATATCCACATTGGACAGCTCGAGAGAGCTGCCCACTACGGTCCCTCGACCACCTGTGCGTGCTGTGCCTATGGAGGGTTCACCGGAAGATACCGAACTGACGAAACTCGCCCCGGTAAACTTTAAGAGCCCTTCAGGGTTGTTGAAATTGGCGACTGCCAACTGCGCCAATGGATTCACCTGGCCGTTATCGTAGATACCCCTGATGATACCCGCGCTGTCGATAGCCACATCCCGCAGGGTACTGGAAGCGTATCCATCCTGGGAGACCGAGGATGTGGCAGATGCACCTGAATTGCCAGTAAAACGGGGGAAACCGCTGGAGTCAAGAACCTCGAAGGTAATGTCTTGGTCGGTTGCTCCGTCAGCAAGGTTGGTGATGGAGAGTGTGGGATTTGCAGCCGGGGCACTCATAACACCAGCGCCGTCGAAAGTAAATACGCCTGATCCGATGGACACGGGTGGATTGCCTGCGGCCCCTCCGAGGGTGTCCTGAGATGGAACGGAGGCTGACCAGTTCCAGTCACTTATTCCGGTTTTGGTGAAGGTAAAAGTTGTCGTGTGCGCAAAACCCAGGGAATCATAGACCTGCACCGCAGTGCTGAAACTTGAATTCACGGCCGCTTGGCTGTCCAGGTTTGCCGTGATTCCCAGAGTGGTGGTCGCCTTTGGCGGCAGGTTGCGGCTTCCCTGAATCGTGATCGGGGACAGGGGCTGATTTGCATTGATGATGCCGGCGGATGCCATATATCCCAGCACGGTGTAGCCGTCGGAGTTGACCAATTGGCCTGTGCCGTTGAAGCTGAAGTTGCCGGCCCTGCTGTAGGCCTCGCCAGATCCGTTGCTGACCACGAAGAACCCGCTGCCGCTGAGGGCAACGTCCGTGGAACGCCCCGTGTTCTGAATGGATCCCTGAGTAAATAGCGGAGAAACTCCCGCACTGATGGTCCCCAAACCTACTTGAATGGGATTCCCGTCTGCCGAGTAGGAAACGCTGCCCAGCAACTCGGCAAAGGTGGACCTGGCAGCCTTGAATCCGGTGGTGTTGATATTGGCCAGGTTGTTGCCGATGACGTTGATGGCCTGGGAATTGGCTTCGATGCCGCTCACTCCAGTAAAGAACGAGGTTAGCATATGAGATTATCCTTTATCCTAAGGTTGGGTTTGGGTGGTGGAACTGTCAGTTGTTCCATCTGTCGTAATGCCGACAAGTTTGTTGATCCCATCTTTAATGGCAACTAATTGCTCAAGTGAGCTGAAAGTTGCCAGCTGGGCGAGAAAAGCCTCGTTTTTGACGGGCTCGATCGGGTCCTGATTCTTTAGTTGCGCGACCAGGAGCTGCAGGAATTCATCTTTGGTTGCGGTCTCGACAGAGTCGGTCGATGTGCTCTTGCTTTGGGTCTGCGCGGCCGTTGTTAATGAGATCGGCAGGCCAAGAGTATTTACGGATCCTACGTCCATTATGCCCTCCTGAAGCTTGAATGCAATGTGTTCGCTGGGGCGGACCCAGCCGTACCTGATTCTGCGAAAATTTCGGCAGCTCCCAGTCCGAACAGTCCGGAATTGCAGGCCACATTTTGCGCATCCGCGGCATTTCCCCCGGCACTTGCGGCAAACAGGTAGCTGCGGTTCTGATTCTCTTGCCCGTCCTTCGCAGCAATTAGGGATGAAACCTTCGCTACGGGCAATGGACCGAACGGTGTTTGGATAACACCCTGCGCGCCTACATTCCTGGCTGAGGAGGAAGTAAGTTCAGCGCCGTGTGTTACTGCAGTTTGACTGGAGGGAGTTGTGTTGACGGATTGAGTGGGGCTTTTCTGTGAGACACTCACCACGACAGCGGGCTGCGAGGCTGAAGTTGACAACTGCACATTCGCGAACGCCGCAAAAAAAGAAGGCAATGAGCCTATCTGCGACTGGGCTGAGCGGGAGTCAGAATTTGACAGCAGGTTTTCTCCGCGTGACTTAACCGACGGCGTCCCACTTGGAAAGAGCGGGGATATGCTGAAATTGCTGACGGTGGCGCCCGAACTCATTAATCTCTCCTCCTCAGCTAGTGAGGATTGTTGATCCTTTTCCGGTCTTACCGGGTGCGGGTCCCTGCCCGCACTTATTTGCATTGCACTTCGCGTGCCAGTTCTCAGGCGAAATTGAAAACTGGCCTGGCAATACCGCATGTTATTATATTTCAATAGCTTATAAAGGAGACAGTCATCAAGGGCCGGGGTTTTGCATTCCGGGTTAGGCAAGCATTTTTTGCCTGGTAGGAAAGTGATGCACCCCCTGCGGAGAACATGGGAGCGGCGGCCGAGTTGGCAATTTTTTCTTCCTGCATTGCGGCGACTGTTGTGGACGATAACCATGGCGACAGATAGGCCGTGAAAACCAAAGGGCGGGCACGGGGCTGGCCGCGGCTGCAGTCGATGATTCTAGGAGCCCGTCCGAGAATTAGGAGGGGCCGCGTTTCGAGCGCCGCGGGGGCAGATGCAAGGCGGCGCGACGCAGGCGATGTCGCTGCACATCGTCGAGGAGCGCCAACGCCGCAGATGCCCCCGCGCCGCCGGAACCCGAAGGGCGCATGGGGCTTGCGGGGCGATCTCCGCGTTGCTCGTCGTCAACGATGTGCAGAGACATCGCATCCTCCTCGCGCCTTGAGCTCGCCCCGCAAGCCCCATGCGCGCGACCCCTCCTAATTCTCGGACGGGCTCCTAGGCGATGGCGTGGAACGTGCTGTGCGGCCTCAATGCGAGGAGAGTTTGCTGATCCAGGGCAAGTTCCTCACCCGGCTCCTCGAAATGATCGCTTATCCCGGAATGGAATCCTGAATCGTCCTGCTGGCTGGAGCTGGAACGAGACTCCTGGTGCCCGGGCGATGATTGCTGCGGCCAAGAACCTTCCTGCACCGCCACGCTGATGCGGTCAATTTTGAGTCCCTGGTCCTGGAAGTTTTGCTGAAGCAGCGGCAGGTTGCGTTCGAGGTAATTTTTGACGCTGGCAGATTCAGTAAGAATGGTGGCCAGAACTCCAGCGGTCAACGTCTCCGCCTTGATCTCCATCCGACCCAGGGAGCTTGGCTTCAGCTGGATGGTGAGAATGTTCTGGTTATCGCGAAGCTGCATCTGGATGCGCCCGGTCAGCTGCGTCAGGAAATCCGTCGCCTGTGCCGGCGCGCTCTGCTTCGGCGCCAATAGAGCAAGAATCGACTTCATTTCAGTGCCGGTTGCCTGATGCGGCAACTGAAATCCAGCCTCCCAGGAAGCCGAGGTTGTGGATACCGCCTGTGCTAAAGGCCGGAATCCTGCCAAAGCTGGCACGTCAGAGGTGCTGCTATGAGCAGACTGATTATGAAAGAGCGTTCGCTGAGCAATTTGCATGTCTGCCCACGCCGACTCACCCGAATCCGCAGTTGGTTCCCTCCGCTCGGTGGCTACCTCCCTTGCCGTTTCCGCTTCGGCAGGCTTGGCTGCAGCATTTGTCTGGTTCAGATTTTCCAGCAGATGTCCGCCCTCGGGTACGTCGCCGGCAAATGCAGATCCGCTTGAAACTTGGCCTATATCAGCGGCAGGCTGCGGCGTGGCCAACACCACTACAGGTTGGTCAACGGTCGGCATGCACCGCATCGCGGGTTGGATTTCTTTGGCATTACCTCGGACAGTGGGGAGATCCGGAGTACGCCGGGCACCGGCGGCTTTGCTCTGGGCGACACCCTCCAGGCCGAAAAACGCAGCCGATACGCTTGCAGCATCCGCTGTCTCTGATTTCATCGGGATAATAGCAGGGGATCCGTCAGGCGAGTCCGGCTCCGATGCTGAGCGCTTCTGTGCGGGAGCCTCTGGGCTGCTCTCCTCAGAAAGAGCCGGGGGGGACACCGGAATGGCAGTCGTAATGGCCGGGACAGCCGCAGCAGATGCGTCGCTGCGGAAGGCCCGTATGACCTCCACCCGATTTCCAGGCTCTACAGCGGTCGAGTCCACCACACGCACAGCTTCAGGTGACAGGTCGGCATTGGCTTGCGGTATTGGCGCAGGAGACGTGGAGACTCCTATCAGCTGGGCTTGTGGGTTACTTGTATCAAGATCTTCGGCTGCGGAAGCCGGAGGGGGTGTGGAGGGTGCCGAAGAAAAAACTGCATTCGCAGGAGGCATGATCGAAATCGGATGTCCTGCATCGCAGGTAGCACCTGATGTTCGAGCCGCGGCTGCCTGGGGAATTGCCTCCGCCGGTATTTCAGCGTCGATAGCAGGGATCTGCGAGTCGGGCGTGACAGCGCTGGCTTGTGCATTATCCGCCAGGTTGGCGGAGCGGAGAATGGGCGTTGCACTTTGATCTGCCGGCACCGAAGTGGATGCGCGGTTGCTGGCTCCCTTGAGTCCCTCCGGGACAGCCAACGTCAGTCCAGCGGATGTTTCAGAGGCCGTTGGGGTGCCACCCGGTATGGAATGTTGCTGGATTTCGGCGGACACAAAGCCAAAAGGCAGGAGGAGAATGGCCGTCGCACTGGGATCTGCCGGCACCGAAGTGGATGCCCGGTTGCTGGCTCCCTTGAGTCCTTCCGGGACAGCCGGCGTCGGTCCGGTGGATAATTCAGAGGCCGTTGGGGTGTCGCCTGGCATGGAATGCTGCTGGATTTCGGTGGACACAAAGCTAAAAGGCAGGATGGGAGCAACCATACATTCGCTCGCATGATCATCCTTTTCCTCCACCTCGGGAGCGGAGTCCACTGCACCCTGCCGACCTTGGCTTGCGGCGGGCGCGGTCATTTGACCGATGACGGCAGAAAAGGTGCCGCCCTCCGGAGCCTGTTCGCTTTCCGGCCTGGCGCTGCCTAAGTCCAGGGCGGAGGGGGTGCTGTGCGGGAGGATGTCAATTCTCATTTATCTTCTCCGTGTGAGCATGCCGCAGAGGTCATGGCATGCGCGCGAATCGGGTTACTACGATCTCATCGATGGATTTCTGATCTTCCCGGTCGAGCGCCACACAATATTCCTTCTGCCTTTTTTTCTTGAGGTTTTCGATCATCTGCTTGTTGCGAGAGGCCTCGATCATGATCTGCTTCTGTGTTTCGAGGTTTTTCTCCAGCTGGGCGGCTCGTTCGTTCGATCGCTGGATCTCCTGCTCGAGGCGGTCGAGAAAGAGGTAAAACCAACTGATCTCCTGCGCATCATAAACGCCCGATTTTTTCAACGTCAGCTCCGACAGTGCGTTCCTCTGCTGGGTTTGCAGTGCATCCTTGTGATTGAGTTCCGCCAGCAATTCCGCACGCATGAGCGAGAACTTGTTGCGCTCCTTCTCTTCGAGATGGATCCGGTGCTGCAGAAGGGTCTCAAGACGGAACACGAACTTTCTCATTTCAGCAATCCTGCGTGATTTCGATCACCCTGGACATGGCGTTCTCGGCGCTCACGTGCTCATCCTGGCGCTGCTTGAGAAAAGCGTTGATGGAGTCGATCTTGGCAAGCGCCATGTCGATCTTGGGATTGCTCCCCTTTACATAGGCGCCAATGTTGATCATGTCTTCAGCCTTCTGGTAAGTGGAGATCAGCTCGCGTACTTTGCCGGCTTTCTCGGTAAAAGGGGTGGGCACAAGTTCGGGCATCAATCGGCTGATGCTGGCAAGGACATCAATGCAGGGATAATGATTGCGCCAGGCCAGTTCCCGCGACAGCACCACGTGGCCATCGAGAAGGGAGCGGACAGCATCGGCCACGGGCTCGTTCATGTCATCGCCCTCCACGAGCACGGTATAAAAACCGGTGATGCTCCCTCCGGACAATGAAATTGCCGGCACGCTCAACCAGCCGGGGCAGGAGGGCAAAGACCGACGGGGTATATCCCTTCGAGGATGGAGGCTCGCCTGCCGCGAGACCTACTTCCCGCTGGGCCATGGCAAAGCGCGTGATCGAGTCCATCATCAGCAACACGTCTTTCCCCTGGTCGCGGAAGAATTCCGCCAGACTGGAAGCCAGCATCGCGGCGCGGATGCGAAGAAGCGGAGGTTGATCCGAGGTAGAGACGACAACCACGGAGCGCCGCAGGCCTTCCGGGCCCAAGTCCTTCTCGATGAACCCGCGAACTTCCCTGCCGCGTTCACCCACAAGGCTGATCACATTGACATCGGCAGACGTATAGCGGGCCATCATTCCCAGGAGCGTGCTCTTGCCGACACCACTGCCTCCGAAGATGCCAATGCGCTGGCCCTTCCCGCAGGTGAGGAGCCCGTCGATAGCGCGGATGCCCGTGCCCAGGATGTCCTCGATATTTCTGCGTTCCAGCGGATTGGTTCCGGCGGGTTGCAGGGGATATTCAGATTCTGCCAGGATGGGGCCGAGACCGTCGATGGGTTTCCCCATCCCGTTGATGACCCGCCCGAGAAGAGCGGGATGAGACAGGTACGCTCCCCTGCTTCTTCCTGCAGACGATTTTATCCCCGAGCTTGACGCCTTGCACTTTGAACAGCGGCATCGACAGCACAAAATTGTCGCGGAATCCTATGACCTCGGCTGGAATCGGATCGGTGCGCCCTTGCCCGATGATTTCGCACAATTCGCCGACAGAGGCCGGCGGTCCCTGGGACTCGACAACCAGACCGACTGCCCGTTTCACCGAGCCGACAGTTTTGATCGGATTCATAATTTCGGAGCTTTTGAAAGTACGGCGCCAAGTTGACAGTTTCCGGGTTCATGATGCCTATTCCCCGCTGCCCAAAAAGGCGCGTTCGACTTCGCGGAACTCTTCTTCAATGCGTGCGTCGATATCGCCGCATTCGGCTTCGATGAGACATCCGCCCCGTTCAATGGATTTGTCGGCGAGCAAAACCATTTCCCGCTCGCTTTCTCCGGGCCGCATTGCGGCCGCGCGCTGCTCGAGCATGAAGGAATAGTCTGCGGGATGAAGATGGATGGTCACCGCCGACTTAACGGCCACGTGGCTGAGGGCAACTCTGACCAGGGTCTGGATGATCTCGCGGTCGACCTGCACTTCACGGTGCACGACTTTCTTCGCCACTTCCAGCGCAAGTTTCACTACATCCCGCTCGGCTTGCAGGTAAAGCGCAGGTTTGAGCCTGCCGACCTCTAGGATGGTATCGGCAGTAGCGCTTCATCATCGCCTCGATCTTTCTTTCGGCAATTTCCAGCCCTGCCTTTTCCCCTTGGCGGAAGCCGTTTTCATAGGCGGTCTTCTCGATCTGAGCAGGATCGGAGGAAGGTGATTTCCCTTCCAGCCTCCTCAGCGTTGCCGCCGCCTGCATCCAGGCAGGTGCTTCCTGCTTCGAGGCGGATTCCGTTTCCCCGGCAAAAGTGATTTTTCGGATTTGTGTTTCAGCCTGATCTTGCTTTTTGATGAGTCGCACGGCAATGGTCCCAAGATGTCAGAGGTCACGATGCTGATTCAGCTCACGTACTCGTCCGATCCGCCACCCTTGATGCTGATGACGCCTTCCTGATCCAGTTTGCGCACAACGGCAACGATCTCCTGTTGAGTGGCTTCTACTTCCTTGATTTTCACGGGGCCAAGAACATCCATATCCTCTTTCAGCATTTCCACGGCGCGTGTGGACATGTAGCGGAAAAATTGCTTCTTCATCTCCTCGCTGACGCCCTTGAGGGCAACGGTAAGAGTCTTTTTGTCCACGCGCTGGATGATTTCGCGCATGCCGGCATCATCGATGAGCAGAATGTCATCGAAGGTAAACATCAGGTTGCGAATGCTCAAAGCAAGGTTGGGGTTATCGTTCTCGATCTTCTCGAGGATGGCAACCGATACGTTCGTATCCAGACGATTGATCAGCTCTGCCACGGCCCGGATACCGCCATAGGATTCGCGGCTGACATCTCCGAGGGCCTGAAGTTTCTGCGAGAGGTTGCTGGTGATCTTGCTGATGATCTCGGGCGATATTTGCTCGAGGTTGGCCATGCGCATCACGACATCGCCCCGTAACTGAGCAGGGAGAGAGTTAAGCAGGGCTGCCGCCTGGGTGGTGTTCAGATGGGCAAGCACCAGCGCAATTGTCTGCGGGTGCTCGTTCTGGATGAACTTCGAGAGCTGGGCTGGGATCGGCTTTCTGCAGACTGTCGAAACCCGACGGTGCCGCTCTGCAGGGCCAGGGTGACGCGATCGAGAGCCTCTTGGACAGATCAGGTCCAAGGCCTTGATAAGCAGCTTCCTGGCATAGTCGGTCCCACCCTGCATCAGGTAGGATCGCGCCAGCGTCATTTTGTAGTAGTCATCCAGCACGCTGTCGGCGGCTTGGGGTTCGATCCGCCCCAGCCTGGAGATTTCTTTGGTGATCTCCTGGACCTCCTCTTCCTGGAGGAAGCGGAAGAGGTTCGCGCTGGTTTCGTCTCCGAGCAGCACCATGAGGATGGCTGCTTTTCTGATCCCTGGTATTTGTTCTTCCATATTTCATCTCGGCTATTCATGGATCCAGGAGCGGACCAACTGCGACACCTGTTCCGGATCTTTGTTGGCATGTTCAATGACTTTTTTCTTCAGAACTTCGTACTTGCGGATCCTGCCCCGGCGGCTTCGGCCTCTCGCAGAAGTTCCTGTTCGATGTCGGCTTCAAGTGTGCTGGCTCGATAATGCCGGCGTTGCCAGCCCCAGTGCTGCGGGAAGGGCCGCAGTTGCTTTTTGCTCCGGGGCAGCAGTGGTACCTCGTTTGGGCTTGGCACCTCCTGCGGCGATCTGACGCGCCTGGCCTTGAGCCTTTGGGCAGCGCAGGTGTGACCGAAGCGATACTCTGAACACCCGTTTGCGCAACGGCCGGACCAGGAGCAGGTAGGCGAGGAGGAAAAGTAGAGAGGAATGCCGTGTACTTCATGGCGGGCATCAAGTAGGTCTGGTACTTGACATACCAGGGCACAGGCTGCGCTGTCTTCTACCACGGCAGGTTCGCTGAAAAATGGCATGTTCTCGAGCGTCACCGTGTCGCCGCGTTTCTCGTCGTATCCGACCGTCGCCAGTACCAGCTGCCGGTATTCGTCGAGTTCCTCTTTGGCGCTCGGCACATAGGAAGTGACCGTCTTCCCATCCGCGCCCTTGGTGTAAGCCGTCTTGTAATCAAGAAGCACGGCGATCGACACGCCGTCGAATGGAACCCTTGGGTTGCACAGTATGGCGCAAGAGCTTGCTGACTTCGTAGTTGGTGACTTCGTTCTGCCGGGTGTGTTCAGGGCCCGTGACTGCAAGCGACGACGACGCGTTGTTATCGCCGGATCGTGTCCCGGGGACTCCTCCGACCGGTTTGGCGCCGGTCATTTTTTCATCACTCTTCTGCTGACTGAGGACTACCGGCGGCGGAGTCGGATTGTAAGTCTCCTCGGTCTGCTCGGAACTCCTGAAATCAAGTTCCACGGATGCGTTGGAGTGTACCTTGCCTTTCCCGACCACAGGCTCGAGGATCGAGGTGATTTTCGCGACCATGTCCTTCTCGATCTGAGCCTGAATGCCGGACTCCACGTCCGATTGCATGCCGTCACCCGATGACAGGCGCGAGAGCACCCTCCCTTCCGCATCCACCACCGAAATATTGCGGGTGGGCAGCCCTTGCACCGCTCCTGCGACCAGGTTCACGATGCCGGAAATGCTGCTCTTCGGCAGTTCCTGGCCCTTCTTCAACCGGACAAAAACGCTCGCCTTGGCTTCTTCCTTTTTTTCCTCGAAGAGCGAGTCCTTCGGCAAAACCAAATGGACGCGGGCCTCAACAATCTCTGACAGGCTCGAAATGGTACGGCCCAGCTCGCCTTCCAAAGCGCGCTTGTAGTTCACCTGCTCGGTAAAATCCGTCATGCCGAACTGGTTTTTATCGAAGATTTCGTAGCCGATCTTGCCGCTGCGCTGGAGACCGGCTTGGGCGATTTCCATCTTTAGGTTGTCGATATCGGCTGTGGAACCGGCTACTTCGATCATGGTTCCATCGGAGGAAGTATGGTAATCCTTCTTGAGTTCTTTCAGCTTGGCCGCAATCGCCTGGGCGTCTTCAGGATTCAGGTCCCTCCAGGCCACAACATAATCAACCCGGTTCATGTAAAAGACCACAGAACCCAGGCCGGCAAGCGCGATCACGGCGAACAGCACGATGGTCGCGCGCTGGGTCGGCTGGAGGCGAGTCCAAATGACGATCAGTTGATTCAAGAAACTCGGTTTTGTGCCTGCCACTTCATCGTCTCCGCAAGGGCATGAATTCTCATCCGCAGAATCTCCCCACCAGCCGCGCCTTCAGGCTTTATACCTGCATGCGCATGATTTCCTGGTAGGCCTGCACAATCTTGTTACGAACCTGCATCATCATTTGAAAGGAGAGATCCGCTTTCTGCACGGCGAGCATGGTGGTGTGCAGATCCTGGGTTTCTCCCGTCATGAGTTTCTGGATTTCGACATCGGACTGCTTCTGCAACTCATTGGTTGTCGAAATCGCACTTTTCAGCATGTCGCCAAAACTACCACCCTCCTCAGTTTTGCCGGGGGCGCGCGCCCGGGTGATCTCGGGCAGCTGCATATTGGAACTGATTTGACCGATCAACGGTTCTGCCATGAATTTCCTCTTACCGGAGAATGTCCAGTGTCTTCACCGCCATTTCCTTGGTGGTGGTGATCGCCTGGAGATTTGCTTCATAGGAGCGGGTCGCGGACATCATGTTTACCATCTCCTCCATCGGATTGATGTTGGGATAGGTAACATATCCGTCCTTGTCCGCATGAGGATGGCCGGGCTCGTAGCGGCGAATGGGAGCCGACTGGTCGGTGATCACCTCGGTTACCTCGACTTTATTCACCCCATCCATGGCATCGCTGAGCGTTCCACCAAAAGACGGTTCCGGAGGCGTTGCGCCAAAAACCACATCTTTACGTCGATACGGTTCTGTTCCGGCAGGCCCCGTGGTGTTCGCGTTCACCAGGTTGCTCACTAATACTTCAAGCCGCTTGCGCTGTGCGGAGAGGCCAGAGGCACCTACTTCCAAAGCGGTCATGAGACTCATTAGCCGATCCTCCCTTCGTTGATGCTGCTGCTGATGGTACGGAGCTTGGAGCGCAGCAGTTGCGTCATCATGGTGTAGCCAAAGGACGTTTCGCCCAATTTGAGCAGTTCACTGTCGATGTTCACGTTATTCCGATCGGGACGGCTGGGAAGATCAGGAACTTCGTAAGCCACAGGCTCTGCAGGTGTAAAGCTCCACTCCCCGAGATGTTCGGGGCGCGTCGCTCTCATGCCCGGAGGCCCAGAGAGAAGTTCTTCAATCGTGGCGTGAAACGAGATTTCCTTGGTCTTATAGCCTGGGGTGTCAATATTGGCAATGTTCGAAGCAACGACCTGCTGTCGTCTCGACAGTCTGGTCATATAGTTCGACATCGCGTCGATGGTAGGATCTTGAAGTAGTTGCACCTTCAATCGCTCCATCCTTTCCGCCTCGAACGCCGAGGCCCTTCCTCGTTCCAAGCAATCCGATTGCCAGAACGAAAACTGTCAGAAATCAGTCATTTTCCACTATGTACGGCTCCGGATGAGCCGGAGCAGCTCAAATCGATGCCCGGATCTGGGCAACTTTTGCCTGCCTGTCCTGCAGGCCGAACTCGTTCAACTTGTTACGCAACGTCCGCAAGCTGATCCCCAGCAATCGAGCGGCATGCGTGCGATTGCCGCCGGTGTTTTCCAGGGTCTTCTGGATCAGTTGCCGCTCCATTTCACGTACGGTCGTGCCGACCGTCGGCGCCCCGTCGGTCATCGCTGCCGGAGCGACAACGAACAGATCTGCAGGCTCGATCACCGGTCCGACAGCGAGGGCCACCGCGCGCTGGATGGCATTCTCGAGTTCACGCACATTGCCGGGCCACGGATGCTGAGCCAGGGTCTCCAACGCGGCCGGGCTGCACCTCGTTCCGGCCTTGGCAAATGCCTTCCCATAGCGCTTGCAGAAAAAGTCGGCCAGTAGCGGGATGTCCCCATGCCGTTGTCTCAGCGGGGGGATATTCAGACGGATCACGTTCAGACGATAATAAAGGTCCTCACGAAAATCGCCGGCTCTCACCAAGGTGCCCAGGTCTCGATTAGTGGTTGCAATCACTCTTACATCAATACGAACCGGCTCTTTCCCGCCGATGCGGTCCACCTCATGCTCCTGCAGAACTCGCAGGAGTTTGGCCTGCAGGATCGGGGCCATCTCCCCAATTTCATCCAAAAGGAGAGTGCCGCGGTGCGCCATTTCGAACTTGCCGGGCTTGGAGACGGATGCGCCCGTGAAGGCCCCCTTTTCAAAACCAAAGAGCTCGCTTTCCAGGAGGTTTTCCGGCAAAGCCGCACAGTTAACGGCGACGAAGGGACCTGATGAGCGCGGACTCTGCTGGTGAATCATGCGGGCCAGAAGTTCCTTGCCGGTCCCGCTCTCCGCTTCAATCAGGACTGTTGCGGTGCTCGCGGCCGCCTGGCGGGCACGTGCCAGGACCTGAGAGAAAGCCGGATCCTGCGTGACGATCTCATAACTCGGGCTTGCCTCCCGCCCGGGCGAATTGTTCAGGGCGCGTCGAACCACGTTTTCGAGAGACTCGGAGGAAAAGGGCTTAAGCAAATAATCAAACGCCCCCTGCTTCATAGCATCGACCGCATTCTGGATTGTGCCGTACGCCGTCAACAGCACGACGGGTGTCTGGGGGGTAGAGGACTTGACCTTCCTCAAGAGGTCAAAACCGGTCATTTCCGGCATGCGCATGTCGGTGATTACCAGGTGATAGTACTTCTCTCTCAGGCGGCACAGAGCCTCGCGGGCACTGCCCGCAGTGGTGATCGAATATCCTTCGCGGCGCAGCGTCTCGTTGATCGCGATCAGCATTTGTGGCTCGTCGTCCACCACCAGAACTTCTTCCGGCATGCATTCCCTCTCTAGGCGGCGCCTGAAACCAGACCGGTTCCAGGAAGCACTATGGTAAAGGTCGTACCTGCATTCACTTCACTCTCCACATGAATAAAGCCGGAGTGCTGCTCGATGATCTGATGAACCACGGACAGCCCCAGGCCCGTCCCATTTTTGTTGGTGGTGAAGAAGGGATCGAAGATGCGCGCCAGATTTTCAGGTGGAATGCCTAATCCCGTATCCTTCACTATCAGCTCAATTCCGTTGCAGGCAGCTCCTCCCGGCAAGGTATGGACGTCGCGGGTTCCAATAACGATGGAGCCCTTGGCTGGCATGGCCTGCAGCGAGTTCAGGACCAGGTTCAGGATCATCTGCTTGAGGAGTTCCCGATCCCCGGAGACGTTGCTCTCCCGTGCCTCAAACCTGGTTTCAATCCATACATCGCGCTGTTTCAGGATGGGCTCGGCAAAGCTCAGAATCTCCCGGATCAGATCATGGAGACTTACCTCCTGAAACTCCGGTGCCAGCGGATTGGCGAAGTGGAGCATGTTGGAGACGATGTTATTGAGCGACCGGCTGCCAATGCGGATGTTCTCCGCCCAACGGCCCGGATCGCTCGGGCGAGGGAGTTCCTTTTCGAGAAGCGATGCAAACAGCTCGATGCTCCCCAGCGGATTCCGGATCTCGTGGGCCAGCTCCACAGCCATCTCCCCCATGGCGGCGAGGCGCTCCCCCCGGTTGTTGCGCGCCTCCATGGCCTTGATTTCCGTAATGTCTCGAATGATGTGAAGAGTGCCGGCTTTCGCGCCGGAAGCGCTGCGCAGAGGCGTGCTGGCCGTGGCCAGAACCCTCATCTTGTCTCCCAGTACAAAAGGGATCTCAATCTCACCGCTGCCGTCCTCCCGATCGGCAAAAGCAGCAAGATATCTCTGCACAGCAGAATCCCGACCCTCGAATTTCTTCCCCTTTGCCTTGCCTGTCGCAGACTGGCCCATTATCTCGGCAGCGACCGGGTTGCAGTGACTTACCTTCCCTGCTTCGTCTACAACCAGAACACCACACGGCAGACTTTCGAGAATTCTCGTCAGGAAGTTCTGCGCCTCCGCTTTTTCGCGCAGGCTTTTTTTCAGTTCGCGATTCTTGGCGGCCAGCTCATCCGATAGCCGGCGCGTCCGTGCCTGGAGCTGTTGAAACGCCGTTTCCAGCGAGCTTGAAGCCTGGGTGAACATATGAAAGGCTTCCAGCAGCAGCCCGGCTTCGCCGCATTCCTTGTTTTGCTGTAGCAACTCGAGGTTGATCGACAGCGGATTCGACTGGCAAATCGTGGTGTTCGGGCTCGTTCCCATCTGTGCTGCTCCCCAAAAGTGCCGATCGCCGACTGGCCACGCCGGCACTTCTGCATCAGAATATCCCAACCGATCTAGAGCAAGCCGCATGCCAGCAGCCTGATTCCAGTCAAGAGGAATGAAGAAAATCATTTAAATAATTGAAATAGAATAACTTATTTGTTTATATTTCTCTGGGCCCGTGAATCAGGAAGAGGCAAAGAGCGCCGAAATCTATGAGAAACCAGTCAAATTGTTGACGGTTGAGAGGCCGAGCAGTTGACGTACAGTCACTGAATAATCTAGCCTGCGGGGCTGAGATCGAAGCGCCAGGTCGGGGTTTTCGAAGTCATAATCTGGAGGATTCGCCACCTCTTCGGCTTTATGGGAATCCGCCTGGTTCCGCTCCGGTGACGCCTAAGGTTGGAGTTGATTTCCACTCTTGAGAACAGTAAGCGCCTGCGCAAAAATAACTTCACATTCTGCGGAGCAACTATCCCAAAGGTCGTTTACGCATCTTGATCGTCTATGGGCATCAAATGGCCATTTATCAATAAATTTATGAGATGGTTGGGAATCATGGGTGTGGTATAATTCGTCCTGGTAGACTCTTTTCAGGAGGAACTATACCACATGGTATTTGATCCGAATGTCCTTCGATCCTTCCTGCATCAAGAGAGGATTGCCACGCTCCCGGAGCTGAAGCAAGCTTTGGGAAGCATGGCTACCATGACCGTGTTTCGAAAGCTCAAGGCGTTAGGCTACCGCACGAGCTATTCGCACCGCGGGAGATACTACACGCTGGTGAACATTCCCCGGTTCGACGAGCGAGGTCTCTGGACTTGCCGCGCCGTATGGTTTTCGCGCGACGGCAGCCTGCTCACCACCGCCCGGCGGTTTGTGAACGATTCCGATGCTGGGCTTACCGCCGGGGAATTGCAGGCGCTACTGAATGTCGAGGTCAAGGAATCGCTTCTGGTGCTGTACCGTCGAGGGCAAATTGCCCGCGAGGAAATCGGCGGCGTCCTTGTGCACTTTTCTACTGAGCCTGGGGTACGGCGCGAGCAATGGCTGCGCCGCCAGAGTCCGGCGGGTGCGCTGGAGGTGGGCGACTCGGCGGCGGGCGAAGGGCTGGCGCCGGAAATGAAGGCCGCGATCATTCTGTTTTTCAGCTTGCTGGATGAGAAACAGAGGCGGGTGTATGCGGGCTTGGAGGCCCAGAAGCTCGGATACGGCGGCGATATCAAGATTGCGGACTTTCTGGGGTTGGACGTGCACACAGTGTCGCGTGGGCGCCGGGAGCTCTTTGGAGACCGTGTCCAGCGGGAAAGGATTCGCCGTCAGGGCGGTGGGCGCCCGGCTGCGGAAAAAAAACGCCGGAAGTGATCGCATGCATTTCGGACCTGCTCAAACACGAAACGGCTGGCGATCCGATGAAGGGTCTGAAGTGGACCCGAAGGACAACCAGGAAAATCGCTCGAGAACTGCGTCGGCTGCAGATCCGTGTTAGTGCCAACACGGTGCGCCGGTTGTTGAAGCGGATGGGGTTCTCCTTGCGCGTGAACCACAAGAGACTGGAGTCAGGGAACAAGAATCCGCCGCCCCGCCGGGTACGAAACCAGCAGTTTTTATACATCGGCCGGAAAAGGGAGGAGTTCTCCTCCAACGGAAAGCCTGTCATCAGCGTGGACGCGAAAAAGAAGGAGATGGTCGGGGCCTTCAAGAATCCCGGGGTGTCGTGGCAACGCGAACCGCAGATCGTCAACGACCACGACTTCCGCAGCGATGCCGAGGGGATGGCGATTCCCTATGGCATCTACGATACGCGGACCAATCATGGTTTCGTGGTGGTCGGGACCAGCACCGAAACGCCCGCCTTCGCAGTGGACGCAATCGTTTCCTGGTGGAAAAGTCGGGGCGGCAGTATCTATCCTGATGCAGATGAACTCCTGATCTTGGCAGACTGTGGCGGCGGCAACAGCGCCCGTGCGCGTGGATGGAAGTATCACCTGCAACACCGGTTCTGCAATCCTTACGGGCTGAAGGTGACCGTCTGTCATTATCCGCCTGGCGCATCAAAATGGAATCCGATCGAGCACCGCCTGTTTTCCCAGATTAGCAAGAACTGGGCAGGCAAGCCGCTGGAAAGCTATGAGACTGTGATCAAGTATATTCACTCGACTACTACCTCGGGCGGATTGAAGGTCAACGCCTGGTTGTCACTGAAGCGTTATGAAAAGGGCGAAGAGATCTCCAACGTAGAGATGAAGCGGCTCATGCTTGCCGGCCACAAGACGCTACCGGCATGGAATTACACGTTGACGCCGAGCAGAATGTGAAGTTATTTTTGCGCAGGCGCTAAGGATAGGTCGAGTTTGCGATTCTGCTTTTGCAGTTCCTGGAGAACATTATCTTGCAGGCTCAACGCCGTCCCGCGCTCGGTCTGCAGGCGGTTGACCTGCTCGTAGAGTTGCTGAAGGAGGATGGAAAGGCGGGCATTTTCCTTCGACAGCGAAACGCGCGCAATCATATTGCGCACCTGAACGCCGATCTCGTCGAGCGTGAAGGGCTTGGTGATATAGTCGTAGGCACCCAGGCGAATGGCTTCAATCGCAGTTTCCAGCGACGCATAGCCCGTAACGATCGTGACAAGAGTCTCGGAACTGCAGGCATGCGCTGCCTTGAGCACATCCATGCCGCTGCCCCCCGGAAGCCTGAGGTCGGTCATCACCAGGTCGAAAGGAGGGCTTTCTGCGCGCAGGGCGTGCTCTGCGTCCACGATGCTGCCCGCTGTGCTGACCTTGACCCCAAGCTTCGAGATAAAGTCCATCAAGGTTGCCCGCATGTCTTCATCATCATCAACCACCAGCACCCGAATATTCATCTCGCCCATACATCGATCTATCGGCACTCGGCACATCTCCATTTATAAGGATGTCAAATTTTTGTGATAATCAAATATTGACAAATGTGAAAAATGTGAGATATTGGAGCCGCGTGTCACAAATATTTTCGTAGCTGGTGAAATAGTCTATACTTTGACGATCAAATAAATTGATCCCCGTAAAGTGGCAATTTTCCGCATCCTAAGTGTCATTTCTTTAATGGTTTTTCATAATGGAGGCAGGAATGCGCAAACCCGGCTTGGAAGATGTCAAAATCCTGGTTGTTGACGATGAAGACTATATGCGTGAAATTGTGCGCCAGGCCCTCGAAGGATCGGGATATGCAGTTGAAGAGGCCGCGAACGGTGGGATTGCCCTGGAGATGATGCGTAAGTATCCTTATGATGTGGTTATTACTGATCTCAGGCTCCCGGAAGTGCCGGGGGAGAAGTTGCTTCAGGAAGCGCTGACTATTTCCCCGGAAACGATTGTCATCATCATGACAGGGTACGGAAATATCCAGACGGCAGTCGATGCCATTCGCCAGGGTGCGTACGACTACCTACCCAAGCCGTTTCAGTTGGATGAAATGGTAATGCGGGTTGAAAAAGGACTGCAGGAAAGACGCCTAAAATCTGAAAACTCCTTGTTGCGCTCCGAGTTACAGGAAAAGTTCCAATTCACCAATCTGATCGGCAACAGCGCTCCTATGCAGCAGGTGCACCGCATGGTGGCCATGGTGGCCCAGAAAACCAGCACAATTCTGATCTCTGGCGAGACTGGCACCGGCAAAGAAGTCGTGGCTCGTGCTATCCATTACAATGGACCACGCAGGGATCAGCCTCTCGTTTGCGTCAACTGCGCGGCTATCCCGGCAAATCTCCTTGAGGATGAACTCTTCGGCCATGTGAAGGGCGCTTTTACCGGGGCGCATCAGCATCGAATCGGCCGATTCGAACAGGCCAACCGTGGGACGCTCTTCCTGGACGAGATCGGCAGCATGCCCCTCGACTTGCAGGTCAAGCTGCTTCGTGTTCTGCAGGAAAAGGAGTTCCAGAAGCTTGGGGGGACGACCTCTGTCAAAGTGGATGTGCGCATCATCGCCGCCACCAACGATGACCTGACGGAGAAGGTGCGCGCCGGGGAGTTCCGTGAAGATCTCTATTATCGTTTGAATGTGATTCCCATCCATATTCTGCCTCTGCGCCAGCGGCGGGAGGATATCCCGCCTTTGATTTCCCATTTCTTGAAGAAATTCTGTTCGGAGCAGCAGGTCACCGTCAAGCGGGTCTCTCACGACGCCATTAAGCATCTCGTAGCGTTCGAATGGCCGGGAAACGTGCGCCAGCTAGAGAATGCACTGGAAATGGCCGTCGCGCTTTCCGGTGACCGCGAACTTCTGGAGGCGACCGACTTCCCGGTCGTAGCGCATATGCAGGGCGAGGATGAAATGTTCCGCAACATCGACATTCCGGAGGAGGGGATCAACTTCAACACGCTGATTTCCGAACTCGAGCGGCGCCTGATTCTGCAGAGCCTGCAGGTCTCGGGCGGCAACAAAAAACGCGCCGCGTCTCTTCTCCAGCTCAAGCGCACCACGTTTGTGGAAAAACTCAAGCGCATGGGAACGGAAGCCGACCTGCTGGATTAAGTATCCTGGCTACGGTTCACCTCACAAATCATGATGCAATCAGGTTCTGCCCGTCTTAAGGTCTGACTTTAGCGGCCAGGATGCACACGAATGGGATAGTCGGGGCTCGAGACATCATCTGCAGGAATCCCGAGATTTAGGGACGGCGCTCTCACCACTGACATCCTCTCTCGGCTGGGGGTCTTGGAATCCACCGGCTCAGCGCGCTCCGGTATGCCTTCCGATTTCCAAGGCACCATCTCGGCAGCCTGGTTTTTCTGTCTGCTGGGGTATCGGACCGTGTCTCCGACAACCTTTTCAATGATGCTCGCGAGCCAGAGTAAAAGGCTGCCTAGCGTCAATACTGTTCACTTAAGCCCGAAATTGGAAATCCTGACGTTGCCTTTTGAAAAACAGTCCGCTTGGAGGGATCGCCTGCTTTGGAGCGCGGGCGTCCCGCCCGCCTTGCCACTTTGCGGGCGGGACGCCCGCGCTCCTTCCCAGGCCGGATCTCGCTTAAGCGAACAGCATTGTGCCTAGCGTGCGCTATGTGAGTTGATCGACCTGCATGTAGGCTTTAAGCAAAATCCCCCGGAAAATGTCATCGATCCCCGCCAGCCCGCACAAAAAGGGCCCCAAGCGATAGTGGGCCAGCACCGCAAACTGCCGCCGATGGCGGTCGAAAAGCAGGGAGAGCGCTTCCCGATCTCTGTTTTTGATGCGATCAGTCGAATGAAAGCGCGAAGTCGCCTGGTCCATAGTGGCGTCAAAAGTTGAACAATTGGGCGCATTGCCGTTGAGCATACAGCCGTCGCTCCGTGCGGACCACCGTTGTTTGGAGATTGCAGGCTGAGATGCAATTTTGATGTTGGGAAAACGCTAGAATTTATGTGGCGATGTCCAATCAGTCCGGCTGTTGCAGTCTTTACACCAGATGGGAGACAGACATCGGGGATTCATCGCCCTGTTGATGCTCCCCGTGTTCAGTTTTTGAACAGAGGGTGACGATTATGAGGAACTTGAGATCCTTGGTGACAATCAGCCGCAAGCACCGCAGGCCCCATTGTCTGATCGGGATTGTTCTGCTGTTCGTGGTCACTCCCGGCTGTGCGGTCCGCAAGATGGCCATTAACATGATTGGCGATGCCCTGGCCAACAGCGGCACGACCTTTTCCTCGGATGACGATCCCGAACTCGTGAAAGTGGCGCTCCCTTTCAGCCTGAAGCTCATGGAAAGCCTGCTGGCCGAAACTCCGACGCACCGCGGGCTGCTATTTGCCACCTCGAGCGCCTTTACCCAGTATGCTTACGCCTTCGTGCGCGAGGAAGCCGACGAGATGGAGCCGGTGAATCTCGAGGCGGCCATGGAAATGAAGGCCCGGGCGAAGCGCCTCTTCCTGCGCGCCCGCGATTACGGATTGCGCGGCTTGGAGACCAGGCTTCCCGAATTCGGAATCGCGCTCAGGGCGGATCCCGTGAAGGCGGTAAAATCCGCCCGGCGCGCGGATGTTCCCTTGATTTACTGGACAGCGGCTTCCTGGGGGTCGGCAATCAGCGTCTCCAAGAATGACATGATGCTGGTGGCGGATCAGCCGATCGTGGAGGCACTCATTGATCGCGCTCTCGAACTAGATGAGACCTTCGATCAAGGGGCGATTCACTCGTTTTTGATCACCTACGAGACCGTCAGGCAGGGAGCGCCCGGCGATCCTTACGAGCGTTCGCGTAAGCAATTCGATCGAGCCATAGCGCTTGCAGGCGGATTCCAGGCAGGCCCACTGGTTTCATTGGCAGAGTCGGTATCGGTCGCCAAGCAGAACCGCACGGAATTTCAGTCTTTGCTCGAACGCGCGCTGGCCATCGATGTGAATGCAAGGCCCGAGTACAGGTTGGTCAACTTGATCATGCAGCGTCGTGCACGCTGGCTGTTGTCCAGAATCGACGACCTGATTCTGGACCCGGGGAAACAAGAACAGAACCATTCCTTCTTGCTTTTGACTTCCTGGAAGGCGGAGGACTGATATGAAGATTACTTCAGCCAAAATCGCAGTGATCGGTATTTTGACCCTGGGGGTCTCTGGAGCCACTGGAAACCCAGGCGTGGCCCGGGCGGCCGACGAAGTCACCATAAGGCTGGGCACGCTGGCCTCAAGGGACAGCTCTTACTATACCGTTCTCGCCGAGATGCGCCAGAAATGGACCGAGGCTACGGGCGGGAACGTGAAGCTGACCATTTATCCTGACGGGGTCCAAGGCGGCGA
Source organism: Terriglobia bacterium (assembly GCA_963739235.1). GTDB lineage: Bacteria > Acidobacteriota > UBA6911 > UBA6911 > UBA6911 > JAFNAG01. Next base: position 147,954 of record CAVTZY010000032.1, read on the forward strand.
GGCCGATATGGTGCGCAAGATGCGCGCGGGCGTTCTGAATGCCGGCCTGCTCACGGTTGTAGGGCTGTATGATATTGAACCGTCGATCGGAGGCCTTTCCTACCTGCCGCTGACCTTTCATTCCTGGGATGAGTACGACTATGTCGTCGGAAGGCTGACGCCGCGGCTCGAAAAAATGCTGCTGGATAGAGGATTCGTAGTCTTATTCTGGGGCGATGCCGGCATTGTACGCTTCTTCTCCAAGACCCCCGGCACCCACCCGGACGACTTCAAAAAGATGAAAATGTGGACCTGGGCGGGCAATGCCGACCAGGTAGACATGATGAAATCTCTGGGCTATAACCCGATACCCTTGGAAACGGCCGACATCCTTCCCGGATTGCGCACCGGAATGATAACTGCCATCCCCATGGCACCCCAGCAAGCACTCGGGGGTCAGATCTATACCGTGGCCGGCAACATGCTGAACTTGAAGTGGAGCGTGTTCGCCGGGGCCGCCGTAATCAAAAAGGACACGTGGGATAAAATCGCACCGGAGACCCAATCTAAGCTGCGCGTGGTGGCAACCGCCGCTGGGATCAAGATGCGCACCGCCGGCCGCAAAGAAGATGAAGACTCGATTGCGGCGATGCAGACCAAGGGCCTGAAAGTAAATCCGGCGACACCGCAGGTTGAGAAGGAGTGGCAAGATCTGACCAAGATCCTCTATCCCCAGATCAGGGGCAAGATGGTGCCGACCGACATCTTTGACGAAGTTCAGCGGCTATCCAGTGAATATCGGGCCAATCAAAAAGGGGCGGGAAAATGAGTGAACGAGGAGTTCTGGAGGCGGATGCACCGGTTCTGAAGGACTCGGAATTGCTGGGCCGGAGAGGATTTCTCTACAAGGGCGAAAACCTGTTGATCACCCTCGTGCTGGCGGCCCTGGTCATTCTCCCACTGCAGGACATCGTGCTGCGCTGGATCTCGGTGGTCCTTCCCGCCTCCAGCGTGGTGCAATCCTACATGACGCTTTTCATCTGCATGATCGGGGGGGCAATTGCCGCGCGCGAGGGGCGGCTCCTGGCGCTCTCAACGGTGACGACGCTGCTGAAAGGCCGCGTCAAGGAAAGCGCCCGTTTCTTCAGCGGTGCATTTGCCGCGGCCGTGACGGTAGTGCTCACGATCGCCGGCGTGCGTTTCGTCCTGGATACGCAGGCCAGTGGGAACATCCTGGCCTACGGCGTGCCGCTCTGGATCCCGATAGTCATTCTTCCTCTGGGATTTGCCGCAGTTGCGTGGCGTTTGATCCGGCACGCGTCCGACACATGGATGGGACGGGCACTGGCTGCCTTGCTGGCGGGTCTGATGCTGGCAGCGGTCGCCTGGCTGCCCGTGGATCCTGCGCACATGGTCGTCCCGGGGATGATCGTGCTGCTGGCCGCGACCATTCTGGGGGCCCCCATATATGTCACCCTGGGAGGCGCTGCCCTGATCCTGTTATGTGGAAATGGCACTCCGATCACCGATGTGGCCATCAGCCATCACCAGCAGGTGGTCAACTCCAGTTTTCCCGCAATTCCCCTATTCACCCTGGCCGGATATCTCCTTGCCGAAGGGGGCGCCGCGCGGCGCCTGGTGCGCGTTTTTCAGGCGCTCGTCGGCCATTTTCGCGGTGGGCCCGCCATTGCGGCCGTGCTGGTATGCGCTTTCTTTACTTCCTTTACCGGCGCTTCGGGAATTACCATCCTGGCGCTTGGCGGCCTGCTGATGCCGGTTCTCCTGGCGGCTCGCTATTCGGACAAAAACGCGCTCGGCCTGCTTACCGGATCGGGCTCGATCGGGCTGCTCTTTCCGCCCTGCCTGCCCGTGATCCTGTATGCCATCATTGCCAAGGTTGACATCAACCAGATGTTCCTGGGCGGGATCCTTCCCGGAATTCTGCTGGTGATTGCCGCTTCCACCTGGGGCGTTTGGCAGAGCCCCAAGGACAAATCCGCGCTCGCAACCTTTAACAGGGCGGAAGCCAGAAGCGCGCTGTGGGACGCAAAATGGGAACTGCTGCTGCCGGTGGTCGCCATAGCGGCTCTCTTCAGCGGATATGCGACCGCGGTGCAGGCGTCCGCAATCACGGCGCTGTACGCGTTCATAGTCGAGACGCTTGTCTACCGCGACTTGAAGATCACCAAGGACCTGCCGCGGGTGATGACCGAATGCGGGCTGCTCGTGGGCGCCATTCTCATGATCCTTGGGGTCGCCTTGGGTTTCACGGGCTATCTGATCCAAGCGGAGGTGCCCGAGTTCCTGATCACATGGGTCCACGGTGCAGTCTCATCGCAATGGGAATTTCTGCTGGCGCTCAATTTCTTCCTGCTGATCGTCGGCTGTTTAATGGACATCTTCTCGGCGATCGTTGTGGTGGTCCCCATCATGCTGCCGATCGGTAAAGCCTTCGGCGTGGACCCAGTGCATTTGGGCATCATTTTCCTTGCCAACTTGGAGTTGGGCTATCTGACGCCGCCCGTGGGCATGAACCTCTACCTCGCATCCTATCGATTCAACAGGCCCATGCCGGAGGTGGTCCGTTCGATCATTCCGATCCTGCTCATCTTTCTGGGAGTGGTTCTGCTCATCACATATGTCCCCTTCTTCTCCACCGCGCTCCCGCAGTGGTTCCAATGAACAACTGCGCGGACAACCTGATACCTTACGAGCGCGTAAAGCGCGGGCATTCGCAGGCGGTCTGAGAGGCAGGCTGAACGCCTGCCATCAAGTAGGCTGTTTGCGGCCGGCTCATGTCGATGAGGACTATTCTGATTCTGCAATTCAGATTGTAGAAGCCAAAAGCGGCCACAAATGGTGCGAATAGCCATTGCCGCAGCCTGGAGACCTTATCGCAGAGCGGGTCGATCACCCGCCATGGCGTCCCCTCTCCCCATTCGTGCCATTCGTGGCAAAGTTTTTTCCTCGGTCTGAATCGCAGATTCTGTTTTTGCCCTTGGCAAAAAACTCCGAGTTGTGCGAATTTGGGTTGATGCATGACGGCAAGCCGTCTTTCAACCTCATTGGGGACACGACCATGCGCGATGCGAAAACTCCTGTCAGCGGCGAGACACGCCGGGAATTCTTTAAACGGACTTTGGCTGCCACAGCGGCGATAGCCGCCGTCGAAAGCGGTCCGGCTCTCAATGTCGTGGCGGACGGTCCGCCGGGCACACCGGTGGACTTGCCCTGGTGGCGACGCACGCTGCGCTGGGCGCAGACGAATATTACCGAGATCGACCCGACGCGCTACGACTTAGCCTGGTGGCGCCGGCACTGGAAGCGAACGCAGACTCAGGGGGTAATCATCAACGCGGGGGGCATCTTTGCCTATTACCCCAGCCGGTTTCCCCTGCATCACCGCGCCGCCTACCTCGGCGACCGCGATCTCTACGGCGAACTGGCCCGTGCGGCCCATGATGACGGGCTGGCGGTCCTCGCGCGCATGGATTCGAACCGCACCCACGAGGATTTCTATCGTGCTCACCCCGACTGGTTCGCCGCGGATGCGGCGGGCCGGCCCTACCGCGCTGGTGAGTTCTACGTCACCTGCATCAATGGCCCTTACTACGAGGAGTTCCTTCCGGACGTACTCCGCGAGATCATCGAGCGCTCTCACCCGGAAGGATTCACAGACAACAGTTGGAGCGGGCTCGGCCGCGGCAGCATCTGCTATTGTGCAAATTGCGCAAAAAGATTCCACGATCGGACGGGCCAGGCCCTGCCTCGTATGAAGAATTGGGACGATCCGGTGTATCGTGAATGGATCAATTGGAACTACGCGCGCCGCCTTGAAATCTGGGATTTGAACAATCGTACCACCAGGGCCGCCGGCGGAGCGGACTGCCTGTGGGTGGGGATGAACAGCGGGTCGGTGGCGAGCCAGAGCCAGGAGTTCCGGGATTACAAGGCGATTTGCGAGCGCGCCGAAATTATCATGCTCGATCACCAGGCCCGCTCCGACTCCCTCGGATTCCAGGACAACGGCGTTGCGGGCAAGATCATTCACGGGCTGCTCGGTTGGGAGAAGCTCATTCCCGAAAGCATGGCGATGTATCAGCAGGGCCGGCCTGTGTTTCGCCTCGCCAGCAAGCCGGAACCGGAGGCGCGGCTTTGGGTCCTGGAGGGATTCGCCGCCGGCATTCAGCCCTGGTGGCATCATGTCGGCGCATATCATGAAGACCGGCGTATGTATCGCACCATTGAGCCGCTGAATCGCTGGCACAAGGATAACGAAGCCCGGCTGATCAACCGCGTGCCGGTGGCCACGGCCGGCATCGTCTGGTCGCAACAGAATACCGATTTCTATGGGAGGGACAATCCCCAGGAACTCGTGGACCTGCCGTTTCGCGGCTTCGTGAACGCCCTTGTCCGTGCGCGCATTCCATGGCTGCCGGTGCATGCGGATCACATCGGCCGCGACGCGACAAAACTAACGGTGCTGGTATTGCCCAACCTGGCGGCGATGTCTGAAAATCAGTGTGAGAGCGTCCGGCGCTTCGCCCGACGGGGAGGTAGCCTCGTCATCACCGGCGAGAGCAGCCTTTTCACGGAAATCGGCGAAGCGAGACCGGACTTCGGACTTGCAGACATCCTTGGCTCTCACCTGCCTGCCGGGCGGCCGCGAGTGGACTGGAGCGCCAGGATCAGGCATGCAGCCGAAACCAGTCACTCTTATCTGCGCCTTGCGCCGGAATTGCGTGCGCGGGTCTACGGCCCTGAGACCGGCGCCGAACCGGCGATAACCGGCGAACGCCACCCTATCCTGCGCGGTTTCGACGAGACGGATATCCTGCCCTTTGGCGGCACTCTGGAAATGCTCGACCTCGACGCCGGGTGCGTCGTGCCGGCAACGTTCATCCCCGCATTCCCAACTAATCCACCGGAGACAGCTTGGATGGTTGAGCCGAGCACGAAGATTCCGGCGTTGATCGTGCGCACGAACCTGGAACAAGCGCGCATCGTATACATGCCCGCGGATCTCGACCGCCGCTTTGCCCGGGACAACCTGCCCGACCACGGCACCCTGCTGGCGCAAGCCGTTCGCTGGGCCGCAAAAGATGAACTGCCGCTGGCGGTAGAGGGCCCTGGCTTCATTGATTGCCACTTGTATCGCCAGGCTGGCCGGCAGGTTTTACATATGGTCAATCTGACCAACGCCGGCACGTGGCGCGCGCCGGTGCACGAACTCATCCCGATCGGCCCCCTGCAAGTGCAAGTGAAACTGCCTGACGGTGTCCGAAGCGCAAGTGTTCTCTCGCTGGTTACCGGTCGAAAGCTGGCATCGACAACGGAGAACGGCCGCGTGAGTTTCGTAGTGAGATCACTCCTGGATCACGAGGTGACACTCATCGGATGATGGCAGATTCCGGGGACAGGCTGCTAAAACGGGATGAGCCGTCGAGTTACCCGATACTGGTGGTAACACCCATCGTCCTCTACCTTACCTTCCATAGTTGAAGTCTCGAATCGGCGCTTGCGCAAGACCAAGAAACCTCCACCTCCGACGAATTTTCGCTTGGGACCGAATTGGCGGCAGCCGATTCGGTACCAGCGCTACTTTGACGCGGCCGACTGCCAGTTTGGCCTCAACCCCGGGTTTCGAGGTGAAGTCGCAATCGTGGAGATTTTCCGCCTTCCAGCGCATTGCCATGTAGATGCGGTTGCGCCCGCTTGGGTGATCGAAAAACAGAAACTCCTCGAGCCGCGTCGGGCTGAGCTTGCGGTATTCGCCCAACATGAAATCCACGTGCGCTTCGGCATCGGGCTGGCGCGCGGCGTTCAGTCCGAACATGTCGGCCTCGATCTCCTCCATCCGGGTATAACTGTTGGTGACCGGCGTGAGCAGGAAGGAGAAAATCGATGCCAGCAGCACCACCAGGGGAATGACCGCGATGTCGCCGACACCCCGTATGCCCCACCGCATGCCCCATCGGGCCAGGGTCTTTTCGAGCGCCCAACGAAGATAGACAAAGAAAAGTACGATGACGATGCTGAGGAACATGATCCCTTTATACGCATGATTCAGCACGTAATGGCCGATTTCGTGGCCCAGGACGGCGAGCACTTCGGGCAGCGTGCACCGGTTCAGAAGATTGTCGTTCAATGATATCCGCTCCGTATTCAGGAACCCGCTGACGTTTGCGCTCACCCGCTTCGACTGCTTGGAGGCATCGAACCAATAGACATCGCTCGCAGGCACTCCGTTCGCATGCGCCAAGCTCAGAATGGGAATGCGGATCTGCGGATCCTCCAGCTTCTTGTAGCTATTGAACAGCGGCGCGATATACACCGGCGAAATCAAGATCACGAACATTAAAAACACGACCGCAAAGATCGCACTCCATACCCACCAGGTCCGTTGCAGTTTGCGCACGATCCCGAAGAGAACTATCACCGCGATCCCGCCCAGGACCAGCCCCACCGTGTTTCCGATCAGGTATTCCCGGAACCACCCCGCAATGGTCAGATTCATGAGCCAGTACTTCCGCTCGCGGAAGTATGACTCATAAACTCCCATAGGGAACGTGAGCATGAGGGTCAGAATGGTGTACATGGCGAAATAGAAAAACATCAGTTATGGCGGTGCTCGGCTTCTCCGGGTCCGTGGAAGGAATTGACTCTCGCAGCCAGCGAGTTCTCGCCGAAATTCGGCCCGTGCCAGAGACACCATGGTTCCTCGTCGCTGAAATAAATCGGGATGAGATTTATGCACCGCTTTATCGGTTGGCCTGGTTGGCACTGGCGATCATGATCATCCTTACAGGCGCATCAGGTCTGGTCGCGGGGCTGGTGTGGAAGGCGCGCGAATCCGGCTATGCGCAGCGGGAACTGGCCGTGGAACGCCAGCGCCTGGCTCTGGCGGAGCGCGTCAATCACCTGATGAAGAGTGCCCGCGATGCCATCATCCTGACCGACGAAAAGGAACGGATCCTTGAAGTCAATGATCGGATGCTCGAACTCTATGGATATTCACGGGATGAACTGAGGGACCTGAAAGTGCCCCAATTGCGCGCACCCGAAACCCGCGCCGAGTTTCCGCAGCAGATGAAGTGGCTTGCGTCACAGGGGCATGCCGAGTACGAGACTCTGGCCCGGCGCAAGGACGGCTCCCCATTTCCCGTGGACATCAGCGCCAGCGCCCTCGAGATCAATGGTGAGCGTGTGCGGTTGAGCATCATCCGCGACATCACTCAGCGCAAGGCTCACGAGCGCGAGATCGAGCGCTGGACGGGGCTGTACGCCACGCTCAGCCAGATCATCCAGTGCATCGTCCGGGTCCAGTCACGCAAGGAATTGTTCCAGAAGGTTTGCCGGATTGCATCCGAGCACTCCGGCTTCAAGGTCGTCTGGATCGGCTGGCTCGACCGCGAGACGCATGCAGTCGTTCCCGTCGGTCAGGCCGGGGACAGCGCGGGCTATGTGGACGGAATCGAAGTCTACGCCGATGAACGGCCAGAGGGCCGCGGTGCCATAGGCACCTGCATCCGGGAGGACCGCACCTGCATCTTCAATGATATTCTGAACAAAAGGCTCGAACTCCCCTGGCATGATGTCGCCGCCGCTCACGGTCTTCGATCCGCAGCGGCGATGCCGATCCACTTCAACGGCGAGGTTTGCGGCGCATTCACGGTGTACGCCGGTGAGCCGAACGTTTTTCAGGATAAAGAAGTAGCTTTGCTCGAAAAGGCCGCCGTGGATATTTCTTTTGCCCTGAGCAATCTCGATCGGGAGGAAAAGCGGCGCCGGGCCGAGGAGGCTTTGCAGGTCAGCGAGCAGCGGTTTCGCGACGTCAGTGATGCCAGCGGCGAGTTCATTTGGGAAATCGACAGGCATGGCCGTTTCACTTACGTCAGCGAGCGCGTGGAGGCCCTGCTGGGATATCGTCCCGACGAAATCCTCGGACGCCGGTCGTTTGAGTTTTCGGACAAGGAGGATCGCCGCAGGCAGACGGCGTTTCTACCCGATATCACCCAGGACCGGGCCCGTTTTCGCGACTTTGAGCACTGCATCCTCTCCAAATCCGGACGCCCGATCTGGCTGAGTGCCACAGGAATTCCGATCGTCGCCCCCGCAGGAGAACTGCTTGGATTTCGCGGCGCGTCGCAGGACATCACGGAGCGCAAGCAGATGGAGGCAGAACGGGAGATCACCGTCCGGCTGCTCCGCCTCCTGAATACTCCCAACACCCTCCAGGAACTGATGCCCGAGGTTACGCTGCTGCTGCAGGAGTGGTCCGGCTGTGAGGCCGTGGGCATCCGGCTCCATGATGACGACGACTTCCCCTACACTGAAACCAGGGGCTTTCCTCCGAAATTCGTCCGAATGGAAAACCAGCTCTGCCTCCTCGATATGAGCGGCCGACTGGTTCGCGATGACTGCGGCAATACGGTGCTGGAATGCATGTGCGGCAATGTCTTGTGCGGACGATTCGATCCCAGCAAGCCCTTCTTCACTGCGCGCGGCAGCTTCTGGTCGAATTGCACCACGGACCTGCTCGCCAGCACGACCGACGCCGACCGGCAGGCGCGCACGCGCAACCGGTGCAACGGCGAGGGCTACGAATCGGTGGCCCTCATTGCACTGCGCACCGGCACTGCCGTGCACGGGCTGTTGCAGTTCAACGATCACCGGAAAAGCCGGTTCACTCCGGAACGCATCGCCATTCTGGAGCGCCTCGCAGACAATCTGGCCCATGCCGTCGCGCACCGCCAGGGCCAGGAAAACCTGTGGGAGATCGAGGAGCAGCATCGTATCGCCCTCGAGGCTGCCGATCTCGGCACCTGGAAGCATAATTTTACCGGCGGCACAGTCCATTTCGACGCGCGCGGTCGCGCCCATCTCGGCTTTGAACATGACGAGGTGCCCTTTGAGCAAGTGATGGCGCGCGTGCACCCTGACGATGCCGGTCAGCTGGAATCAGTGCTTGCTGCCGCCCATGCCCCGGCAACCAGCACCGGACGCTACTCGACAGAGATCCGCATAGTGCATCCGGATGATGCCATCCGGTGGCTGGCGATGCAGGCGCATGTCCACTTTGAGGGGGAAGGCGCGGCCCGAGTTCCCATTCTGGAAGTGGGCACGACCCAGGATGTCACCGAGAGCAAAGCAGCGGAACAGGCGTTGAAGGCCAGCGAGGAGCGCTACCGCCAGGCACAAAAAATGGAAGCCATCGGCCAGTTGTCAGGCGGCGTAGCCCATGATTTTAACAACATTCTGACCGTGATTGAGGGCAACGCAAAGATCCTGGCTTCGCCGGACACCGTTGCTAAGGAGATCCAGGAGTCCGCCGCGGAGATCAGCGATGCGGCCAAACGAGCGGGCAATCTCACCCGCCAGTTGCTGATGTTCAGCCGCCGCCAGACCATGCAGCTGCGCGATCTGGACCTGAATGAACTGGTGGCGCACACGGCCAAGATGCTGCAGCGCATCCTGGGCGAGGATATCCGGATCCAGCTCCGTTTCGCTCCCAGGCCGTTGCTCCTCCATGCGGATGCCGGCATGATGGATCAGATCCTCTTGAACCTGGCAGTCAACTCCAGAGACGCCATGCCGAAAGGAGGACAGCTCCTTTTCGAAACGGCCGAGGTGGATATCGACGAAGAGGCAGCCGCCCATGAATCAGGTCAAGCCATGCCCGGGGCGTACGCCTGCCTGACCGTCAGCGACAGCGGGAGTGGAATTCCCCCGGAGTTCCTCCCCAGGATCTTCGAACCATTTTTCACGACCAAGGAGGTCGGCAAGGGCACGGGCCTCGGTTTGGCGACCGTATTCGGCATTGTCCAGCAGCATCATGGCTGGATCGGGGTCACGAGTGAGGTCGGGCTGGGGACGATATTTCGGATCCACCTCCCACGGCTGGCGGCAACAACCAAGCCCAAATTCGAATCGTCAGCCTTGTCTTCCATGCGAGGCAATAACGAAACCATCCTGGTGGTGGAAGACGAACTGCCGCTCCGCGTCCTGGTGCGCAGGATTTTGTCGCGGTTCGGTTATCGCATCCTCGAGGCCGGCTCGGGTCCGGACGCCCTGCAACAGTGGGAGCTGCACAGAGATGAAATCCAGCTTCTGTTCACCGATGTGGTCATACCGGACGGATTGACCGGCATAGAGCTGGCCGAACGTTTTCTCAAAGACAGGCCCGACTTGAAGGTCATCTACACGAGCGGCTATAGTGCAGATCTGGCGGGTAAGGAAATGCCCGATGGGAGGGGATTCACCTTCCTGGCCAAGCCGTATGAGCCTGACCGGCTGGCCGAGGAGATACGGGCATGCCTTAATCCCGACTATGCGTTGCATCGCCGGAATTGACGCCGAAAAAACAAGGGGCGCACCTATTTCCTTGTGAAAGAAGATATTTGTGCCCCGTTGATCTTCCACCAGATGAAATCGTAGGCTTCGGGCGCGAGCCGCTCTTTCAGCGAAAAAACGAAGTTCCGCTCGCCGCCGAATTCGCCTTCGACGCGCTCCATTGAAGTAAGCCTCAGCTGGTACGGCCCCGGTGGTCCCGATCGAGGAGATGTCCTGGTAGCGCCAGATGCGCGAGTCCTTCGGCGCATCTGTTTTGTAGACGACGTACTGCTCGGCAATCTCCAGCGTTCCCTGCGTGCCGCCGAATCCACGCAGGTGTTTGACCGGGATCGTGAATTTCGGGGCGATCTCCGGCGGGATGAGCGCTGAAACCACCGGCCGTTTGAGCTTTGCCTGAAGTTGGGTCCAGAGCGCTGGCGTTATTTCGCCCGAGGTGATTTCGAAGCGATAGAACAGGTCTTTACCGAGTTTCCACTTACTATCCTCATATGTGAGGATCGTAAGTTCCTTGGGGCTGAGCAGGCCGAGTTGCTGGATGTCCTCATATTTCCAGGTGCGTGCGTTCTTCTTTTCCTTGGCTCGGTACTCAATCCCAGTTTCGCCGAAAATCAATTCTCCTGTCCGGTCCCGGAGCAGACGATCGTGCCGGACAGGAAACCGCACTTCTTGTGCCCGGAGTGCAGAGCAAACGAGCAGCAATCCTCCAAACCACAAACTCAAACCAACTCTTTTCATAAAACACCTCGATATGAACCAGTCAGGAGAAGAACCGGATGCAATGGGCTCCTTTTCTTTGGTATCCCAGCATTCGATTCGGATCGGGTTGCCTAATCTGTCTCCCTGCCCTGACTCCCTATTGATTCTTCAGCTGGCGCGCAACGCTTTGCCTGGCTTCCTCAAAGCTGATGATCTGGCCGCCATGCTTTTGACGCACCATTTCAGCATCTTCGCGCCGGGCGAACGCAAGCAGGCTCGGCATGCATCGGTCGTACTCCATTTTCTGATAGGCACCTTCATCGGACCGGAAACCAGTATCGGAACAGCACTCCATGATGTCCGACCCTTCGAGATATATCGCATCGGCGGCCCGGACCGGTTTTTTGGAGGTGAAATCGACCGCCTCGAGAGCCCGCCCGCCGTTTTGGATGACCGCGGCCAGCCCGCAACGCGGGCAACAAGTAGCATTCACCGAGCCATCCGGCCGCGCGATCTTGAATGCGGTCTCGGTGTGGATGACCCGTTTGCACACCTCACAAACCGGTTTCCCACCGGCAATCCTACCCGCCCAGACAAAGTAACCGAGCAGGGCCGCCACGCAGATCACGGCCACTCCGAAGAACGCTCCGGTCTTCGAATGCCGCGATGAGGTATCTTCCGCCATTTTGGCCTCCTTCATGATCCCAGGAGATTCGTTGCCCATATCAGTGTCCCAACACCACGCGCGGCGGTCCGAAGGTCTGATGTTTGACTTCGGCACGCCATTTCCACATGTAATAGATGCTGGGGTAGACCAGCAGCTCCAGCGCGAACGAAGTTGCGAGTCCGCCGACCATGGGCGCGGCCACACGCTTCATCATGTCGGCCCCGACGGCGGCCGACCACATGATCGGCATCAGCCCCATAAAAGCGGCCATCACCGTCATCGCCTTCGGCCGGACCCGCTTTACCGCTCCGTGAATGATGGCTTCGATCAGCTCGCCCTTATCCCGCAGTCGCCCCTGGCGCCTCGCCTCTTCATAGGATAGATCCAGGAACAGCAGCATGAAAACACCGGTTTCCGCATCCAGCCCCATCAAGGCGATCATTCCTACCCAGGCGGCGATGGAAATATTGTATCCCAGCGCGTACATCAGCCATACCGCCCCGATCAGCGAGAACGGTACCGCGAGCATCACAATGGATGCTTTCATGGCCGACTTGGTATTCATGTACAGGAGCGCGAAAATCAGCACGAGCGTGACGGGGATGACGATCTTCAGCCGCTCACGCACGCGCAGCATGTTTTCATACTGGCCGCTCCAGACGAGGGAATACCCCGTGGGAACCTGCAGCCCCTGCCTGACGATTTCCTTGGCCTTATCCACATAGCCGCCGATATCGCTGGAGGAAAGGTCCACAAAAACGTAACCCGCGAGCATGCCGTTTTCATCGCGGAGCATAGATGGGCCGGTGACTTTTTTGATATCCGCGATCTGCGCGATCGGGATCTGCGCTCCCGAGGGGGTCGGCACCAGCACCTGGCGCAGCCGTTCGATGTTGTCGCGCAATTCGCGCGGATAACGGATGTTGACGGGGTAACGCGCGCGCCCCTCGACTGTGGTGGTGATATTCTCTCCTCCGATCGCCGACATGACAATGTTCTGCGCGTCCGCTACCGTCAGACCATACCGGGCCAGCTGGTCCCGTTTCAGGTCAAAATCGAGGAAGTAGCCCCCGGCCACCCGTTCAGCAAAAACGGAACGCGTTCCCGGCACATTCCTCAGCAGCGTTTCGAGCCGGGCGCCGATCTTTTCGATTTCGCGGAGGTCCGAACCGAGGACCTTGATGCCGATCGGAGTGCGCACGCCGGTGGACAGCATGTCGATGCGCGCCTTGATCGGCATGGTCCATGCGTTGGTCACGCCGGGGATGCGCACGTTCTGATCAAGCTCTGCGATCAATTCATCCCAGGAGATGTGCTCCGGTGCGACCCGGCTCAGGACGTGCTTCTTCAACCAGTCGGGCGCCCAGTCGGAATACCATTGCTTTTTGAAGCGCCATTCGGACGGAGGCTTGAGCATCACGGTGGTTTCCATCATGGAGAACGGCGCCGGATCGGTGGAAGTCTCCGCCCGTCCCGCTTTGCCGAAGACCCTTTCCACCTCGGGAAATGCCCGGATCATCTGGTCCTGGTGTTGCAGGATCGTCTGAGCTTCAGAGACGGATATTCCAGGCAATGTGGTGGGCATGTAAAGAATGGTGCCTTCATTCAACGGCGGCATGAATTCGCTGCCAAGCCGGAGGTACACGGGCACGGTGGTCGCGACCAGAAGCAAGGCGATGGCAATGGTCGTCTTCGGGTGCCGCAGCACCAGCCGCGCGGGAGGCTCGTAAATCCGGAACAGCAAGCGGCTGATCGGGTGTCTCTCCTCTTTGTAATACTTTCCAACCGCCACCTGATTGACCATCCAGGACAGGAAGCGCGGCCGGAATCGAAAATAATCCATCCGGGCAAAAATCATCCGCATCGCCGGATCCAGCGTGACCGCGAGAATGGCGGCAATTGCCATGGCGAAGTTCTTGGTGAAAGCCAGCGGCCGGAAAAGGCGGCCCTCCTGATCCACCAGCGTGAAGACGGGCAGAAAGGCGACCGCGATCACCAGCAGCGAAAAAAACACGGACGGCCCGACCTCCTTGAGCGCCTGCAGCCGGATCGCATGAAAATCTCCCTGGCGTCCTCCCTCGATCCAGAGCTCCAGCTTCTTGTAGGCGTTCTCGACCTCGACGATGGCGCCGTCCACAAGCACGCCGATGGAGATGGCGATGCCAGCCAGGGACATGATGTTCGAGTTTAATCCCATCAAGTGCATGGGTATGAAGGACAGCAGCACAGAGACCGGTATCGTAACGATCGGGATGATCGCCGACGGGATGTGCCAGAGGAAGATCAGGATCACAACGCTGACGATGATCATCTCGAGGATCAGCTCTTCCTTGAGATTGCTGATGGAGGCCTCGATCAGTTCCGAGCGGTCATAGGTGGTGACGACTTTGACGCCTTTGGGCAAGGAAGGTCGGAGTTCCTGGAGCCGCTCCTTGACCCGGCGGATGACCTTGTCGGCGTTCTCACCGTGACGCATCACTACGATGCCGCCCACCGTATCGCCTTTTCCATCCAGGTCGGCGACGCCGCGCCGCATCTCGGGCCCGCGCTCAACCCTGGCAATGTCGCGCAGGAGGACCGGTGTGCCGCGGTCGTTGGTCTTGACGACGATCTGCTCGATGTCCTGCGCGTTCTTGATGTATCCGTGGCCGCGGACCATGTACTCCGCGCCGGAAAACTCGATCATCCTGGCGCCCACTTCGACGTTGGAATTGCGCACCGCTTCCGACACCATCATGAGGGGGATGTTGTAGGCGGCCAGCCTTTCCCGATCCACGGTAATCTGGTACTGGTTCTGGAAACCGCCGATCGTGGCGATCTCGGCCACGCCCGGCACGGCCTGCAGCGCATAGCGCAGGTTCCAATCCTGGAAGGATCGCAGATCGGCCAGCGTATGCGTGCCGCTTTCGTCTACCAGGGCGTATTGAAAAACCCATCCCACGCCGGTGGCGTCCGGGCCGATCTCCGTCTTGACTCCGGCGGGGAGGGAAGGAAGCACTTTGCTCAGGTATTCGAGCACACGGCTCCTGGCCCAATAGATGTCGGTCCCGTCTTCGAAAATGATGTACACGTAGGAAAAGCCGAAATCCGAATAGCCGCGAATCGCTTTGACCTTGGGCGCGCCGAGCAGCGCCGTGGTAATAGGATAAGTGACCTGATCTTCGATGATGTCGGGTGAGCGATCCCATTTGGAGTACACGATGACCTGCGTGTCCGAAAGATCGGGGATGGCATCCACAGGCTGGTTGTAGAGCGTCCAGATGCCGAGGGCCACGACCGCGGCGGTAAAGAGAAGAACGATGTACTTTTCACGCGCGGAAAACTCGATGAGCTTCTCAATCATACGGTTCCTTCATGAACGGACCGGCAGGATGCGAATGACCTATTTCCCTGCGCCGGAACTCGCGGCCTTCAGTTTGGACTCGGAATCGAGCAGGAAATTGGCCCCGGTCACGACATTTTCTCCCGCCGCCACACCTTTCCTGATCTCGTAATATCCGCGCACCTTGACCCCGGTCTTCACTTCGCGCGGCTCGAACAGGCCGTCGCCCTTGGCTATAAACACCAACTCCCGCTCCCCGGTTCCCATCACGGCGCTGTCGGGGACAGCGACTCCATAGCCCAGCTGTCCGCCTAAGACAACATCCGCATACATGTCCGGCTTCAACGTTCCGGAAGGATTTTCGAGCACGATGCGAACTTTTACCGTCCGGCTCTTCTCATCGACATTGGGATTGATATAGCTGACTCGTCCCTTGAAGACCCGGCCCGGATCGTAGCTCAGCGAGATCGTGGCGGGGTCTCCGATTTTCACAAACGGCACATTGATTTCATAAAGGTCCGCCAGAACCCACACACTGGACAAATCCGTAATGTCATAGAGCGTGTCCGAAGGCATCACCCTGTTGCCCTGGACGGCGGTTTTGGCGCTGACGATCCCGCTGACCGGCGAGTAGACCATCAAAGCCCGGATCGGCTCGCGGGTTTTCTCGATCTGAGCGATCTGGTCCGGACTGATATCCCAGAGCGCCAGTCGCTGCCGGGCGGCTTCCACCAGATTGACTCCCGGCAGTCGTGCGTCGGTCCCTGATTTTTCCCATTGGTCGCGCGCCTGCAAGGCCAGGAGGTACTCCTTCTGGGTCGCCAGCAATTCCGGGGAATAGATCGAAAAGAGCGGCTGGCCCACGCTCACCTGCTGGCCGACGAAATTGACGTAGATCTGCTCAATGTACCCCTCAAACTTGGTATGAATGTGACTGATGCGAGTTTCATCCGCCGTGATCATCCCCACGGTCCGGATGCTCTGGTCCAGGCTCATCACCCTGGCTTGTTCCGTGGTGACCCCCATCATCTGCAGCCGCTCCGGCGGGATCTTTACCGGCGCGTAGCCGGGCACACCCCGGCCGGTCGCACCAGGAGATTCTTCCTGATAGACGGGGACCAGGTCCATGCCATCGGGAGCCTTGCCCGGCTTGTCATAGCGGCTGCCGGGATTCATGGCGTCGGTCCAATAGAGGATTTTTCGCTCCTTTTTGGCGGGCGCACCGGCGCTCTCCTGGCCGGCATGCTCTCCCTTGGCTGCCATTTCAGGAGATGCTATCGCTCTCCATCGGGACCAGCTTCATGCCGCAGATGGGGCAATCGCCCGGCTTGTCGGAAACATATTCGGGATGCATGGGGCAATGGTATTTCTGCGTTTTTTCGGAAGTTGCCGGTCGCTGAGCGGCGTTCTGCCGTGAAATAATCCAGTAGCCGCCGCTTACCAGAACAGCCGGCCAGGATAAATCCAATAAAGAAATTTCTCATCGCCGCACCTCATCTTGGGGAAATCCCTGGTTCGGCACCGATCCGCCGGGAATGCCTGTCAATTCTTCCAGGCCGGACAGGGCCTTGAGGTATTCCGCCCGCTGTTCGTAATAACTGATTTGATATTCCCGGATGGTGGTGAAATTGGAAAGTACCGTCAGGAAGTCGACGCTGCCGGTCTCGTAGCTGGCCAGCGAAGATTGAAGGGCAAGTTCCGATTGCGGCACCACCTGCTGAGAATAAAGATTCATTAGCTTCAGAGCGGCTTCAGCAGCCACATAACGGTCGCGCAAACGAAAGAGCAGCCATTGCTGCTCGTTGCGATACGTCCGTTGCGCCTCAGCCAAATTGGCTCCGGCTTCCTCCAATCCATAGCGCTGTTTTTTCGCGAAATAGAGCGGGATCTTGAGTTGCACCTTGAATTCCCACATCGGCTTCATGGCGCCCTGGTTGTAATACCCAGTCATGACATCAAAATCCGGGTAGTAGGCTTTCTGGGCAGATTGCACGTTCAGCTGCCGGCTGTCGATGACGGCGCGCTGTCCCTGAAGCAATGGCGACGCCTCCAGAGCGCGAGCGCGCAAGGATTCGAAAGACTCCAGAGGAGGCAAGGTCGAAACCGTTTCCGGACGGCCGAGCCCTGCATCCGGCGGACGGTTCATGAGGGCATTAATCTCGGCATGGATGCTGAGCTTTTTCTGCTCGAGGACAATCAGCCGGTTCTCGAGGATTGTGACTTCTATGCCGGCTTTGATAATGTCCTGTTGCATTGCCTTCCCCGCGGAGTAGCGGGCCTCGGCCACCTTGGCCAATTGCTGAAGCAATTCCTGGTTCCGGTGAATCAGATCCACAGCCTCATAGGTAAAGAGGAGTTCGTAATACTTTTCTTTGAGCTGAGCGACAAGCCTCAGCTCCGCGGCGCGAACCGCCTGGGCCTCGCTGTCCGCTTCCTTATGTGCGATGCCGCCTTTCAAAGCCCTTTTTCCGGGAAAGGGGATTTCCTGCGCGACCTGAATGCCGATATTGCTTGTAGCTTCCGCGCCAAGGCCTGCTCCGGGATACGGCCACCCATTGCTGACCCAGCCTGCGGTAATGCGAGGATCGGGTAACGCGCTTTCCTGCGCAGGACGGGTCAGGGCTGCTTCATAGCGTTTCCGGGCCGCCTGCAATTCGGGATTCGACTTGAGCAGTTCTTCCACCAACAAGTCGAGCCGTACTGATTCCTCTTTCGGCTGATCCGCCGGCATGGAAGGGTTCGATTCCTGTGGCACAGCGGGAATTGCCCCGGAGGGACCAGGGCAAAAAACCAGGGTCAAGGGTAACAAGAACGCGAATCTCAGCACTATGGGAGGATGCATGGCGCCAGCTCCAGCCTTAAAAAACGCAAATAAAGTTGTCGGTTCGATCGTCGCGGGATCGTACTTGGTTTGGTTCCAAACATGCAATTCAATATAGCAATTGGGGAGCCAATGAACCCGCGAATTAAAAAAAGGGGCTGGACGAAGCGTAAATGTCATTAGCATGGCATCGAGTGAAGATCTGGTTTAGATACAACAATATACGGGAGAAGCAGTTCGCTCCCGTTCTGACCATAGGAGTGAACCTACCTGCGAGCCACATTCAGATCGCCTATCTTGTTGAATATTCAAATCGACTGCTGAATATTCCACAGCTCCCCTTTGGAGTATAATTCGCGTTTGCCATTTGGGGATTCTGCTGATCCTGCGCAACTTGGGAAACGCGAGGCAGATACCCGGGAATGTCTTTGCCGTCGCGCGTTTAAGAGGACGCTCCAAAGGTATCTCAGAGTGGAATGTGAGTGATCGGAATGTATCGAGGATTCAGGAAGGGTTGAGTTATGATCGCGCCTAAAATTCTCGTTGTCGATGACGATCCCAGCTTTCGCCGTGTGCTGGAATATCAGCTGAAAGAGGCGGGTTATAGCGTGGTCTGCGCCGGGGATGGCAAAAAGGCCCTCGAGCTGTTTTCCGAAGGCCCATGTCATGCCGTGCTCACCGATCTGGATATGCCGGAACTATCCGGCAATGAGCTCCTCCGCCTGGTCAAAAAACAATCTCCGGATACTCCAGTCATCGTGATTACGGCCTTCGCCACGATCGACTCGGCCGTGGATGCCATGAGGTCCGGCGCATTCCATTATGTGACCAAGCCGCTGAATCGTGATGCGCTGCTTCATACGCTGAAGAAGGCGCTCGAGTTCGCCGGGCTCGTAAGCGAAAACCGCAACCTGCGCGAGGCCGTATCAGCGGCTTTCAAGTTCGATGGAATCGTGGGCACGGCACCGGCGATGCGCCGGCTCATCGAACAGGCCACGCAGCTCACCCGGGTGGATACTACGGTATTGATTTCGGGGGAGAGCGGCACGGGAAAGGAAGTATTAGCCAAAGCGATTCACTTCAACAGCGCGCGCAATGGTAAGCCATTTGTCGTGATCAACTGTGGCGCGATCCCAGAGACTCTCCTTGAATCGGAGCTCTTCGGCTACCGTAAAGGGGCGTTTACCGGCGCTGTCGGCAGCAAACTCGGGAAATTCGAGGCCGCGGACGGGGGAACGGTTTTTCTGGATGAAATTGGCGAGCTTCCACTTTCACTTCAGGTCAAGGTCCTGCGTGTCGTGCAGGAAAATGAGATCGATGTAGTGGGTGAAAGCAAGCCCCGCAAAGTCGACGTGCGGATCCTCGCAGCATCGAACCGTGACCTCAGGCAAATGGCGGGAGAAGGGCAATTCCGCCAGGACCTTTACTATCGTTTAAATGTGGCACCGCTGCATGTCCCTGGGCTGCGAGACAGGAGAGAAGACATTCCCTTGCTCGTCCGCTTCTTCGTGGAACGCATTTGCAGGCGTTATGGCAGGCCGCAGATTGCCATTGGCAAAGGCGTACTGAAAAAACTCGAATGGTATAGCTGGCCCGGAAATGTGCGTGAGCTTGAAAATACGATCGAGAGGCTGGTGGTGTTTTCCCAGAACGACCTGATAGACGTGAAGGATCTACCGGAGGAGATCTTGAATCCCCAGCTGATGGTCGGTAATGCCGTGCTGCACATTCCCCCCGAAGGGGTATCGATGGCACAGGTGGAAAAGGAGTTGGTGCTGACCGCGCTCGAGCGCAATCAGTGGAACCAGACGCGAGCGGCGAACTTCTTGCAGATCTCCCGTAATGTGCTCATTTATCGCATGCAGAAGTACCGACTCGGACCTTACAAGGATTTGCCCCCGGATGCCCCCGTTATCGTGGAAGATGGGGACGAGCCGAGTCTTCCCATAACCGACGACCTGTCCTCGGACAAGCCGGATCGCTAGCGAATTGGATTCTCGGATTGAGTAAGGACATGACCCCGAATCACAACCAGGTACCTTGGAAAGCGATCCTCATCATTTTGTTGGTTTCCGTCATCACGCTTCTTCATTTCCTGACCAGCACAGATCACATTGATCTGCACATGATCTATCAAAGGAGCTACTACATCCCGATCGTGCTCGCCAGTTTTTGGTTCGAGGTCCTGGGAGGGCTGGCGACGGCTGTCGGCTTATCGTCGGTATATCTTGTCCACATCATCCGGGATTGGGGCCATTATCCGGCCTACAAATTCTCACAATACACCGAGATTGCCATGTACATGGCGGTAGCCGTCCTGGCCGGATCTCTGTCGCGTGCCCAGCGCAAGGCTCGGCAAAGGCTGGAGGCCGCAGGCGCGGAACTTTCAGCCGCCTATCAAAAACTCAACGAAACCTTCGATCAGCTTCGCCACTCGGACCGATTGGCATCCCTGGGCCAGCTGGCGGCGGCCGTCGCTCACGAGATTCGTAATCCGCTCGGTTCGATTCAAGGAGCGGTCGACATCCTGGGTAAAGGCCTTTCGGCCTCGGATCCCAGATCGGAATTTGCGCAGATCGCGCGGAAGGAAATTGCGGCCCTCGAAAGGCTCACCAGTGAGATCCTGCAGTTTTCAAAACCCGCTCCGCCGAGGCAGTTGCCGATCGATGCGCACGAGATTATCGAGGCCGCGTGTCCGTCTCTGCGCCGACCAGGCCCGCCGTCAGAGAGTTGATATAAGCATTGAATCTGCCGCCGCAACGCGCATCCTGGTCGATCCCGAACAAATCAAGCAGGTGCTACTGAATATTTTGATTAACGCGCTCCAGGTTCAACCCTCCGGCGGCAAAATTGAGATTCGGATATATCGCGATTCGAATGATGTCGTAATCTCGGTCCGGGATTTCGGTCCCGGCATCTCGGAGGAGAATCTGGATCATGTTTTCGATCCTTTCTTCACGACCAAGCGCGAAGGAACGGGTCTCGGCCTCGCCATCTCCTATCAGCTGGTCAGCCACAACGGCGGCAGGATTCGTGCCGAATCACCTCCCGGGCGGGGCGCATGCTTTCCAAATGAGCTTTCCGATCTCGATTTCAGAGACCTGCCCACAACAGCTGATTAAACGACTCTGTGGAAATACTCAGGCGCATGGGTCCGGAACCCGACCTGCTGAAATGGGTCGCGCTCGTTCTTCTGCACAGCCTGGATCCCGCACCATTTTTGCCTTCAACGGATTCCTTTGCCCGCCTATCCTATGGGGAAGGGGGCAGCAGTTGACGGGCAAATGAGAACCGGATTGGCTTCAGCACGTACATTCTCCACTGTTGGAAAGTGGCAAAGGCAAAGAAGGTCTGCCGCACTACGCCCGCTAATGGTCCTGTTGCTTTGCCTCGCTTCGGCCGCGGGTGCCGCATTTCGGCAAGCACCGGGTCCAGCACAAGGCGCGAACGCCAAAGCTCAGGACCAGAATTTTCGCATCGGGGTGAAGGTGGAGCTCGTCAGTCTGTTTGCCACCGTTCACGACAGCCGGGGGAAAATCGTCACCGGCCTGAGCCAGGATGACTTCAGTGTGTATGACAACGATGTCCGGCAGCCCATCAGCCAGTTCAGCCGCGAGTACATGCCGCTCAGCATCGTGATTCTCCTCGATACCAGCGGCAGTATGTCCGGCAAGAAACTGGAGAACGCCAAGAAATCCCTCCGTAAGTTCCTGGATCGCCTCAACCCCGGCGACGAGGCGATGCTAATCACGTTCGACTCCCGGCCGCGCGTGGTTCAGAGTTTCACCCGGGATCTCGATCGAATCCGGCGTTCGATCCGGCGGCTGGACGGGAACGGTTCCACGGCGCTCTATGATGCCGTCCTGACAGGTCTGAAGGAATCTGCCAACGGCCACAATCGCCGCCATGTCCTCTTGCTGTTGAGTGACGGGGTCAATACCTATGGCCATGCCGAGTTGCAGGGCACGATCGAGCAATTGCGCCGCAGCGCCACGGAGTTGTTTGCCATCGGTCTCGAGACCGACCTGCTCGAGGAAATGCAGTACAAGACCATCACACAGAGCGTTCTGGATCAGCTCACCAATTCGGCAGGAGGGGAATCCTTTGTCGTGGGCACGACCAGTGAACTCGGCAAAGTTTGCGGCGCAATCTCTGAAAGAATGCACCACCAGTACACTCTTGCCTATTACCCCCCGGAGGCGCGCGACGCCCGCTGGCACGCCGTGCGTATCGAAACTCGCATGCCGGGCTACCGGGTGGTAGCCTCGAAGACCGGCTACTTCCCTTCCACAACCATATCCCGATAAAAAGTAGTACAGCATCACCACCCACATTCCCCAATCCCCGATGCCACGGCCAACCGCGTCCTTGACATTGCTGTCGTCAATTGGCGTGCTAAATGACGATGGTGGCGACAGATCGATACTCCGGGGCATCCCCGCCCGGGATTGAACGCATCCCGTAGGTTTTGGGGGTTTGGTGACAGGCGCCATAACCTCGGAATTCCCTCAGATCCCTTTTCAACCTGCCTGGAATAGTTTCGAGGTTGTGGCGCCTGTCCCCAATTTGGGAGGATCCGCTCGCATTCGTGGTTGATCGCATTAGCCAGGGAGTAGTATGGTTGGGCCTCAACAAAACCTTTTCTGGGAGGGCCAGCCCATGCCAAAAATTACCGCGCCTCGTGCCAGGCGATCCAAACAGGAAGTGGACAAAGAATATTCGAAGATTGTCGAAGAAGTGGCGGAACCGAAAGGAGCAGCAAGCGCAAAGGCCGCTGAACTCGCCCGTGTTCGCGAGGCCGATATTCGGCGCTCCGTGGAAGGATTGTCAGTCGAGAGCGTGGTTCAAAAGATCACCGCGATGAATCTGGAGATCTCCAAAGCGCTCACGGACCTCTCTCAAAAACTGATCGCCGAAGTCGAAAACCTGAACAACGTTCGCGATGCCGTGGCTCTCGAGACCAAAGAACTCGAACGGCTCCATAAAATCGATATCGCGGCCACCGCCTTGGACCAGATGGTCGAGGAATACCACGCGGAAAAGGCGAAACTCGAGGCCGAGATCTTGTCACGGCGTGCCGCATGGGACAACGAGGAACTGGATCGCGAACGCGAACAGAAGGAGTCCGAGGAGGCCCTCAAAAAGCAACGCCAGCGCGAAGTCGAAAACTACGAATACCAAAAGAACCTGGAGCGAAAAAAGGCCCAGGACAAATACGATGAAGACGTGCGCCTGCTGGAGAAGAAAAACAAGGAGAAACAGGAAACCCTTGAGAAAAGCTGGCAGCAGCGCGAGGCGACGCTGAAAGAGAAAGAAGAAGAGTGGGCCCGCTTGAAAAAAGAGGTCGAGGAGTATCCGGCGCGCACCAAACGCGAGATCGAAGCGGCCGTCAAAGCAGCCGTTCAGGCTGCGGAGCAGAGGTTCGAGCAGTTATTCGCTTTGTCAAGGAAGGACGCCGAAGCCGAGAAGCGGCTTGCGGAAATGCAAATCAAGAGCTTGCAGGAAACCGTCGCCCGCCAGACGGCCGAGATCGAGGCATTGCATCGCAAGCTGGATGAAGCCAAGAAACAAGTCCAGGATATCGCAGTGAAAGCCATCGAGGGAGCATCGGGTGCAAATGCTTTGGCGCATGTCAACCAGATTGCCATCGAGCAGGCAAAGACACGCGCTCCCCAGAGCTGAGCGCCGGCGATATCCCTTGCTGTGGTTCTGGCGCCAAACTGCTGGCCGTTCACCGAAGGTTAGGAGGAGCTTTCTTCTCTCCCTGAAAACGAGGTCGCGCAGAGGATTCGCCGACATTCAGCGAGAGCGGCCTGTCCGGATCCCTGCATCCGGCAATTATCGGACGGGGAACCGATTTGCCGCCGGGGCACGCGCATCGTCGACATCATGTCGAACCGGGCTGCAGATCCGCGGTTGAGGTTGCCAGAACCACTTCCACGATGGGGACGGTCCAGTGCTCACACTGCAGCCCATCGCGCCACTGGCGAGCCGATTGAGCCCCGTGTCGCTCCACCATCCCGACCAGCTTCGCGGAGACGACACGGTCGAGCCTTGATATCCATCGTGCGCAGCCTGGACGCGAGAGCATCGCGATGGGTTCACCTTCAGCGACGATCGCGATCCGCGAGCCGTCTTTCCGAAATCCGACCGTGTCGCCGACCTTGAGCACTGCCAGCCGGCGATGCACCGGCGCCGCAGCCGGGCAGCGCCCGGCCCAGTCGATGAACAGGTCGCCGAGTCCCAGGCGTTCCACATGGGTCGCGATGGTCGCCGCCGCCTCGATTGCGGCCATCACGGCGCATGGTTCGATCCGTTTTTGAAACCATACTATGCGTGCATGCGCCGGCAAGTCGCCCGCGCTGCAGTTCAGCCCGCGATCGATGCAGAGCACCATCGGGACCTGGGGCATAGCACGCAGACGATCCAGCTTTTCGCGCAAGTAGTCGGGTGTCCAGAAACCCACGATTTCGAGCAGGAACCGCTTCGCAGTGTCGCGGCGGTGAACGACGGCAAAGTCCGGGAACACGAGAGCTTCGCCGGCTTCGACGGGCTCAGGCTCGCGAATGAGGTCCCAATCCAGGTTCGCGCGCGCGAACTCGCGAGCGAAGCGCTCTTCAAGGCGGCTGTCGTACGCTCGCGGCGGCTCGCCAACGGCGATCGGATCGCCCGGACGCATACGCACGCTCACGGCTCGGCCGCGCAGCATGCAGCGCGCGAGGAGTTCGAACCGCTGACACCAGGGGAGCAGGGGAAGGATCGATGCGAGAGCGCGCCCGTACATCGTCGTGCGGCGAAACAGCGAAAACGGCCCTGATATGTCGAGGCGCACTCCCTCCGGCCCAGCGCGCCGGACAGTGCAAAGGAGCCGCCGCAGGCGCACCTGCCTAACGACGGCGCGGGCGCCGCCGTATATCTCGAGGGCAACCTCGGACGCGAGTCTGAGCAGGCCTTGCGCCAGGGCGAGGTTGGTGCGTGTCGCGAGCGAGTGGGGATCTGGAAGCGGCGCGGGAGAACGGATGCGCCGCTCTCCGGGGAGATCCGCGAACAGGTGCTCTTCGGCTGCGGCGGCGGACAACCCGAGGCGCCGCGCGCCCGCGGCCAAGACATCCGATCGATCGAAACGGTCCGCATCCCGGGCTCGTTGTGCCTCGACGGCGACTGCGTCGCGCAGCGTACCGGCATCGAGGGGCGGCCGGTCGCGAGTGCACAGGTCCTGGAGCGTCCAGATCGCCATCCGTCGCTTGCCGGCAGGCGAAGGTGCGCGCGCCGGTTCCTGTAGAAACGAAACGACCTCCCGGTACGGGCGGCCGTCGAGCCTGACGAAGTCGTCAATCAAAGCGCGGAGCCAGGGATGATCCTCCGCTCCCAGCCAGGCGGGCACCGCCTCGCGTCCCACAATCCGGACCTGAATGCGGTCAGCCGGAAGCAAGCGCCCTCCGGTGCTGGTCGGCACGACGCACCTCGAAGGTGCCGCGGGTGACGAGGTCGTAGACGACCGCCTCTTTTCCTGCCGAGGGCCTGAGCACTCGCCCTACCCTTTGGATGTACTCCCGCGAGCCCTGGCTGCCGCCGACCACGATCGCGATGTCGGCGGCGGGCACGTCAATGCCCTCGTTGAGAACGCGGGCGCTCACCAGGATGCGCAGCTCGCCGTTGGAAAAGCGTTGTAGCGCCCGTGCCCGCTCCCTGGGCCCAATGTCGCAGGTGATGGGTTGGACGAGGTGCTCTCGAGCCACTGCGTACGCCGTGTCGTTGTCTGCCGCGAAGACGAGAATGCGGTGCTCACGATGCCGCAGCAGCAGGTCATGGACGACGCCGCGCTTCGCTGTGCCGTAGCGGACGATGCACCGGGAGCGCCGCCAGGCGGCGAGCGCCCGCCGCCCCTCGTCGCTCCTGCCGGCCGCTGACACAAAATCGGGCCATGAGGCCCCGGGCGCTGTCTCAAAAAACGTGCGGCACACCGGACGGAACACCGACAGCTCGGCATCGTAGGCCCGGCGCTCAGAAGGGGTAAGCCCGACGGAGATCGTGACCAGATGGAACGCCGCCAGATAGCGCCCGGCCAGCTCCTCCACGCTTGCCCGGTAGATTTCGGGGCCGACGAGCGCGTCGAGACGGGCTCGTCGGATCGGGTCCTCCGGCAGTGTCGCGCTGAGCCCGAGCCGCGCCGCGGCCGTGCACATCTCGAGAGCCTCGTCTCCGGCGCCCGAGCCGAAGTGGTGGACTTCATCGATGACGAGCAGGTCGAACCGGTTGCCGAGAGTCTCCACGTTGCGGAGCGCACTGGCAAAGGTGGCCACGGTAACGGGATGCTCGAATCGGCGCCCGTCGCCGTACTCGCCGATCGGCCCGAGAGCGGCTTCGCCGAGCGCCTTGACCCACTGCGCCATGAGCACCCGCGTTGGGACGAGACAGAACGTCCGGAGCCCGGTCCGCGCGATGGCGGCGATGGCCGCACGGGTCTTTCCGGCGCCCGTCGGGAGCGCAATGATGCCTCTGCGGCCCGCGAGTTCCCACGCCGCTACCGCGGCGGCTTGATATGGCCGAAGCTCGGGACACCGGATCGACGGCGGAACCGCGAGTTGCGGACGAACTTCATCATGGAAATCGGGGTATCGCCGCGCAAGCTCGCTGGCCAGTTCCACGTGATGGCATGCCGGGGCTCGCCAGGCTCGGACGCGTGGATCCCAGAGAATCCCAGGCAGGCTTTCTGCCTCCCTCGGATTCCCACGAATCAGAAGCGTGCCGCGATCGAAAATGAGCTGCATGGAACACCGCCGGCAAATGCGTGGCACCGAGTTGGTGCAGGCCGTGCCCAGTAGTGGCAGTCGGGGATAATCCCCGCAACAAATCTAACTGCCCTCGGTCGGATTGAGCGAAACATTCCTGCCGAAATCTTTAGAACGAATTCGGGTGACAGGCTACTCAACCCCCGAACTCCAAGTCACGATTTCGCAGAAAAGCCACCGAGTTCGGGGGTTGAGTAGCCTGTCACCCGAATTCCATCACGCTCAATCATCCCGGCGTGAGATCGTCAGCACTCCGTACTCAATCTTCGAGGTAGGTGTAGGAATCGAGTGTGGATTGGTACTGCTCCGTAATCGAGCCTGCTTCTGCGGCGTCGATCTTGCCCTGGGATTCAGCTGCCGCGACCATTTGGGCGAAACTCTCGGTGAGACTGGGCGCGTCATATCCCGCACTTGCCAGTACTTGACTGAGACTCTGGCCGCGAATGACCTTATCCAGATGGGCCCTGCCGGAGTCATCGACCAGGAAATGCGCCTCGTTGGCCGACCCGAGCAGATTGTGATTCATTCCGAGCGATTCCTGGTATGCGCCCACGAGCGGGATGGCCAGATAGTAGGAATCGTTGATGCTGCCATGCAGTTCGAGAGCCTGCTTGACATCGCGGAGGTCGACGAACTTGTCGATCTGCCCGTCGGAGTCGCACGTGATGTCGCAGAGGGTGGCGCGCTCGGTCGGCTCTTCGGTCAGCCGGGTCACGGGGATGATCGGGAAAAGCTGATCCAGAGCCCAGGCATCCGGGCGTCGCCTGAAAAACGGAAAAGTTGCAGATGTATTTGCTGGCCAGGATGTTCTCCAGATCGATGAACTCCTCCGGCCGTTCTTTCAACAGGTGCGAAAATTTGATGGCCTTGCGGCAGATTTCCCAGAACAGCCACTCACCGTGCGCGCGATTCTGCAGATTGAGATAGCCGAGGTTGAACAGCGACTGCAGCTCCTCGCGGTGCTGCAGGGCATCGTGATAATACTCCCGGAAGTTTTTCTGGTTGATGTCCTTGTGCAGATCCATCATCTCCAGAACTACTTCGGAATCGATCTTGGAGAGGTCGACCTCAGGGCCGCCCAGACCCGGATTCAGCGTCCGGATGACGTTGGTGATGAAGATGGCGTGGTGGGCGGCGGCGGCGCGGCCGCTTTCGGTCACAATCGTCGGTGGCGGCACATTTTCCGATTCGCAGATCTCGTTGATGGTGTAGACAATGTCGTTGGCATATTCCTGAATGCTGTAGTTCACGCTGCAGTCGGATGCCGTGCGGCTGCCGTCATAGTCGACTCCCAGGCCGCCGCCGACGTTCAGATATTCTATCGGATACCCCATTTTGTAGACCTTGGCATACACGCGGGCTGCTTCTTTGATCGCGCTCTTGATCCTGCGCATATCGGTAATCTGGGAGCCGATGTGGAAGTGCAGCATCTTGAGCTGCCGTGCCATCTGTGAATCGGTGGACGATTTCAGACAATCCAGCAGCTGAATCGTGTTGATGCCGAACTTCGAGGTTTCGCCGCCGGATTCTTCCCACTTCCCTGCCCCGCGGGAAGAAATGCGGACCCTGACTCCGAGAGTCGGCTTGGCCTGCAATGCCGTGGATACCTCTGCGATCTTCTTGAGATCGGAAACTTCCTCCATGACGATGACCGGATTCTTCCCGACCTTGGCCGCATTAATCGCCCACTCGAGGTAGCGCCGGTCTTTGACGCCGTTGCAGATCAGCAGTGCGTTGGGATGAACAGCAATAGTGAGCGCCGCCGCCAATTCCGCCTTGGTGCCGACTTCCAGGCCGTATTCATAGCGATGGCCGGCGGCCATCAAGCGTTCCACCACGCTCCGCTTCTGGTTTACCTTCATCGGAAAAACACCGCGGTGGCGCGCGCCGTAGCCGTATTCTGCGATCGAATTGCGGAACGCTTCGTGGAATTCTTTGATTTGAGTGTCGAGAATCTGGGGGAACCGGAGAAGATAAGGAGGAGTGACGCGGCGTTGCTGCAAGGTGCTGATGAGAGAAATCACTTCAACACCCATGAGGGGATTGCGTGTCGGATGGACCGTAAGGCATCCCTGCTCACTGACCCCGAAGTATCCAGCCGCCCAATTCTCCAGCCCATAAATCCGATGCGGGATTTCGCTCGGGGACAATCGCAGGCTCTGGGTTAGTTCTCTCATGGCTCAGGTCACCTCGTCGTGCAACGGTCGGCATAACAACCTGGAGACTCTGCAAAGAATAGCGGAGAAACTTACCACTCGCGGGCGGCAAAATCAACAGAGGAACCCCATCTATCTTTCAAAGGTTAAATCTGCTCGCTGCGCATTTTGGATTTTGGATTGCGGATTTCGGGTTGTCGGCGCCATTTTGCGATCCGGACAAGGCCAGTCCTGCAATCCAAAATCCGCAATCCAAAATCCAAAATGGGTTCAGGACTTCACTCGTTCCTGGTATTTCCCTTCGCTCGTGTCGACACGAATCACTTCCCCTTCATTCACGAACGGTGGAACCTGGATCACGAGGCCGGTCTCGAGGGTCGCGGGTTTGTTGACATTGCTGACGGTTGCGCCGCGCAGCGCAGGCTCGGTGGAAATGACTTTGAGTTCAACCGAGGGCGGCAATTCGATGCCGATCGGCCTACCCTCGTAGAATTCCACCTGGATCTTGATGTTCGGGGTCAGGTACGGAACCGCATCCTCCAGCAAATCCAGGGGCAGATGGATCTGCTCGAAAGTCGAGGTGTTCATGAAGTAGTAGTCCGTGCCATCCGTGTAGAGATACTCCATCTCGTGAGTTTCCAGGTAGGCCTGCTCGACTCGATCCTCGGAACGGAAGCGATTTTCGATGATAGCCCCGGACTTCACGGATTTGAGTTTGGTTTGCACCATGCCGCGCCAGTTCCCCGGCGTGATGTGCATGGTGGAAAAGACGCGATAGAGTTCGCCGTTCAGTTTAATGGTCATCCCGCGTTTCATTTGCGTTGCAGCAATCATGTTAAAGCCTCAAAAATTTTGCCGAATAGTCAGTGACCTCCGGCAAAGCCGGAGGCTTGAATTGGGAACCGCTCAAAGCGGTTATTGTGAGCCGCTCAAAGCGGCACGCTATTTAAACATCTCCATTTGATCCGCGCGTTCGTCTGCCTCTTCTTGCTTGCGGATGTAAGCTCGGATCGTCTCTTCGTCTCGGCCAACCGTTGAAACGTAGTAGCCGCGTGCCCAAAAGTGCTGCCCGACGAAGTTCTGCCGTCTCCCCATGTAGGTTCTCGCAATATGAATTGCGCTCTTTCCTTTGATGTATCCCACCACCTGCGAAACCGAGTATTTTGGCGGAATCGAAACCAACATGTGAACGTGATCCCCCATGAGATGGCCTTCCTCAACTTTGCCCTCCCGATGCTGGACCAGTTCCCTGAAAATCGCACCCAGTTCCTTGCGAAGCTGAACGTAGATCAGCTTCTTCCGGCGCTTGGGGATGAAGACAATATGGTATTTGCATTCCCATCTCGTATGTTTTAGGCTTTCCACATCGTTCATTTGAGTCTCCTTGCCGTGTGACTTTGAGCGGTTCACGGTCGGGAGACTCTGTTACTTACTCCCGGAATTGTCAAACTCTGTGAGTCCCCCGGCAGAGCCGGGGGTTTACCTCATTAAATTATGGTACTCGAATCCAAGGTCTCTCATCAAGATTTGGGACCGGCATCGATGGCGATGGCTGCCATCGAAGACGTCCCGCATGAGCCCGCGGTCTCCGCCGGGGCGCGCGGCTCAAGGCGCAGCGTGCTTCTTGCTCCGACTGCGCAGCACTTCAATCACCGCGGGGAGAATGGACAGGAAGATCACAATCGCAATCACAATATGGATATGTTGATCGACATTCGGAATTGCCGAGGACAGGAAATACCCCACCAGCACCATGCTCCACACCCAGAGCATGCCACCTACCATATCAAATGCGAGAAAGCGGCGATATTTCATTTTCGCCGCCCCTGCAACGGGCGATGCAAAGGTGCGCACAATCGGCACGAAGCGGGCCAGAATGATCGTCTTAACCCCGTGCTTCTCATAAAAGTCGTGCGCGCGCTGAAGATGCTTTTTTCGGAAAAAAAAGGAATCATCGCGCCGGTAAAGAGTCGCACCCGCGCGCCGGCCGATCCAATAGCCAAGTTGGTCGCCGGCGACCGCGCACAGCGAGACCAGAAACAGCAAAGTCGCAAGATCGAGGTGGCCGGTGGCGGCGAAGATGCCCGCGGTAACCAGCAGAGAATCTCCCGGGAGGAAGAACCCCACGAATAATCCCGTTTCCACAAAGACGATGGTGCAGACAAGAAAAGTTCCGCCCCACTGAACAATCCCCTGAACATCGGTAATCCAGTGGTAGGCGCCGCGCATCCATTCCAGCATATGATTCCTATTCCGCGACCGCGGCGTTTCAGATCTCGAGGATTTCCGCCTCTTTTTTCTTCTGCAGGGAGTCTACCCGGGTGATGAAATCGTTGGTCAGGTCCTGCACCTTCTTCAGTCCATCCTTCTCATCATCCTCGGAAATGGCCTTCTCCTTCAGTTTAGACTTGAGCAGGTCATTGGCGTCATGCCGCACCTGCCGGATGGCGACGCGATGCTGCTCGGCGATATGCCCCACCGTTTTGGCCAGCTGTTTGCGACGTTCCTCCGTCAACGAGGGGATGGGAAGCCGGATCACCTTACCGTCATTCGTGGGATTCAGCCCCAGGTCCGACGACAGGATGGCCTTTTCGATCGCGGAGATTGTCGATGGGTCCCATGGCTGGATGAGGATCATCGTGGGCTCCGGCGTCGACAGGGAAGCCATCTGGTTAAGGGGAGTGAGAGTTCCGTAGTAGTTTGCCTGAATATGATCCAGAATGCTGATCGAAGCGCGCCCGGTTCGGATCGCAGCCAAACCGTGCTGCATTCCCTCGATCGACTTCTCCATCCGCTTGCGCGTTGTTTCGAGTATCTGTCGGATCATTGAAATGCATCTCCTTATGGAATGGGCCGGGACATCTGGGCCATGCGAGAGCGGATCTATCCCTGAACTGTAGAACCAACCCTGGCACCCATAACAACGTCCCTGATATTACCATGACGGAGCAGATTGAAAACCACTATGGGGAGTTTGTTTTCCATGCACAGGGTGATCGCAGTGGTGTCCATGACCCGGAGACCTTTTTCCAGAACTTCCAGATAGGTCAGGTTCTCGATCAATTTCGCCGAGGGAATCAACGCCGGGTCGGCATCATAGATGCCATCGACCTTGGTGGCTTTAAGGATCGCCTCGGCGCCGATCTCGATGGCGCGCAGCGCCGCGGCGGTATCGGTTGAAAAATACGGGTTCCCCGTGCCGGCGGCGAAAATCACCACCCGGCCCTTCTCCAAATGGCGGATGGCACGGCGGCGGATATAGGGTTCCGCCACCGTCCTCATTTCGATCGCCGACTGCACCCGGGTGAACACGCCTCGCTTCTCGAGGGCATTCTGCAGTGCCAGTGCGTTGATGACGGTAGCCAGCATCCCCATGTAATCGCCTTGGACGCGATCCATGCCCGCTGCGCTGACCGAAATGCCGCGGATGATGTTGCCGCCGCCCACGGTAGCGGCTACTTGCACGCCGATGCCGTGGATTTCCTCGATCTCCCCGGCGATGCGATCGGCCATCCGCGGGTCAACGCCGTATCCTTGCCCGCCCATGAGCGCCTCGCCGCTGAGCTTCAGCAAGACCCTATGGTACCGAGGGGTGCACTGACCTTCCTCCATAAGCCCTCCCGCGCGGCCTGGCGCCGCAGCAACTATTCGCCGAGACGGTAGCGAACAAAGCGGCGCACCTGGATGTTCTCGCCAATTTTCTGGATGTGACTGGCGATATGGTCTTTCACCGAGATCGCAAGCTCTTTGACAAAGGGCTGCTCCAACAGGCAGGTTTCAGCATAAAACTTTGTCATCCGACCCTCGACGATCTTGTCGAGCACGTTTTCCGGCTTTCCGGTGGTGCGGGCCTGTTCCCGGTAGATCTCCCGCTCCTTGGCCAGCACATCCTCGGTCACATCTTCTTTGCGAACGAAGCGCGGATCGCTGGCGGCAATGTGCATGGCGATATCATGGATCAGCGTCTGAAAATCGGCATTGCGCGCCACGAAATCGCTTTCGCAGTTCACCTCCACCATCACGCCGATTTTCCCGTTGTGCACGTAGCAGCCGATCAACCCTTCCTTGGTCTCACGGCCCGCCTTTTTGGCAGACGCGGACAAACCCTTCTTGCGGAGGATCGTGACAGCGGCTTCGAGATCCCCTTTGGCCTCCGCCAGCGCGGTTTTGCATTCCATAAAACCAACCCCGGTTTTTTCCCGGAGCGTTTTGACCAGATCTGCCGAGATGCTCATACTGTCCCTCCAAAATCAAATCTGTGCGTGCCCGCACTGAGGCGCCGCGCTGTCTCACACAGCTGCCTGCAGCACTGCCGGCCGCGGGGCCGCCTCGAAAGGTGGGTGAAGTGAAAATGACGCGCAGTCAGTCGCCGCCGTCCGGCCGAATCGCTAAGCCCCCTGCTCTCCAGGCGTCGGATCCGGTTCATTGGGCGCCGGAGCAACGGGCTGGTTTTCTTCCGGCTGCACAGCCGGGGCCCCCGCCGATTCAACCGGCGCTGCGGGCTCGGCCGGCGCGACTTGTTCGGCTGGTGCTTCAGGCGCGGACGGCTCTCCGACATCGGCGTGCGCCTGGGATTCCGGCTTTTTGCTGGGCCGGGCTTTGCGCTGGAGCGTCTTCTTAAAGGTGGTCTTGGGTTTGCCACCTGCCTCGGCCTGCGGCGCAACACCCTCGCCTGGCGCCGATGCGGCCTCTCCGGCCTCTTTCCCCTCGGCCGCCCTGCGGGCGGCTTCAGCTGCAGCAGCTTTCGCGGCGGCTTCGCGCGCGGCCGCGGCCTGCTGAGCCTGCAGCTGCCGCTGCTTCTCCATCTGCTCCGCCAATTCCTTTTGCTGCGCTTCGAAGACGGCACTGCCCATCCAGATAAGCCTGGGAAATCGTGTTCGCGATCAGGCGAATGGCGCGAAGCGCGTCGTCGTTGCCGGGGATGATGTAGTCGATCTCATCCGGATCGCAATTGGTATCCGCGACACCTACGATCGGGATTCCCAGTTTGCGCGCCTCCTGCACCGCGATCGCCTCCTTCTTGGTGTCGATGACGAAAAGCGCCTCGGGCAGCTGGGTCATTTCCTTGATGCCCGAGAGGTTTTTCTCCAGCTTCTTGCGCTCCCGTTCCAGGCGGGCCACTTCTTTCTTGGAAAGAAGATCATACTGCCCGTTGGACTGCATCGCTTCCAGCTCACGAAACCGCTTGATGCTTTTCTGAATCGTCGCGAAGTTGGTGAGCAGTCCGCCCAGCCAGCGCTGATTCACGTAATACATGCCGCAGCGCTGAGATTCCTCCTGAATGACGTCCTGCGCCTGGCGCTTTGTGCCCAGAAACAGCACCGTCTTGCCCTGCGCCCCGAGTTCGTAGATGAACTGGACTGCGTTCTTGAAGAGCTTCAAGCTCTTCTGCAGATCGATGATATAGATGCCGTTTCTTTCCCCGAAAATATATTCCTTCATTTTCGGGTTCCAGCGCTTCGTCTGGTGGCCGAAATGGACACCTGCCTCCAGCAGTTGCTTCATGCTAATCGAGACCAAATAGAACCTCCCTCAGGTTACCGCTTGGAGAACTGGAACCGCTTGCGGGCTCCTTTTTGACCGTATTTTTTCCGTTCCTTGATTCGGGAATCGCGCGTCAGCATCCCCGCCCGCTTCAGCTTGGGGCGCAACTCGCCGTTGAACTCCAGCAGCGCCTTGGCAATTCCAAGCCGGATGGCTCCCGCCTGCCCGGAAATCCCGCCGCCATCGACCGTGATCCTGAGGTCGAATTTCCCCAGGCAGTCGGTGATGGTAAGGGGAGAGCGAATGACCGTGCGCTGAGTCTCGTTGCGGAAGTAATCCGCCAGCTCGCGTCTGTTCACCTTGATAGTCGCCGATTCCCGGCATCAGATACACCCGAGCGGTGGAACTTTTCCTCTTTCCGGTCCCGTAATATTGAACTGTCGCCAAACTCGGACTCCTTACCTTAAATAGAAACTAGCATTTCACCGTCACACAAAACCTGCTTACAGGGCGAGCGCACTGGGCCGCTGCGCCTGATGAGGATGATGTGGACCACGATAGACCTTTAACTTCTTGCGCATCGCCCGGCCCAGCTTGGATCTTGGGCAGCATGCCGAAAATCGCTTCCTGCACGACCCGTTCCGGCCTCTGGGCCATGAGCACCCCGGCGGCGACCTCACGCAAGCCGCCCGGATATCCCGTATGGTGGCGATAGAACTTTTCGGTCAGCTTTTTGCCGGTCAGCCGGATCTTGGCGGCGTTGATGACAATGACATGGTCTCCGGTGTCCAGAAACGGCGTATATATCGCTTTGTCCTTGCCAGTCAGGAGGTTGGCCACGCGCGTGGCGAGGCGCCCAAGGATCTGATCCTCGGCGTCGACCACATGCCACTGTTTCTGCATATCCTTCTCGCCGGGTATAAAACTCTTCATCGTTGACTCCATGGAATATCCACAAGGCAGAATAATCTTTTAGGCTAACCAACAGCAGCCCAACTGTCAAGACAATTTGGCTGAAGTTCTGGTGCGGATACTCGTCTTGGAAAGAACCGTGCCGGGAAGCATATGGTGTGCCGACATAATTTCCTATGCCGCCCCCTGCCAATATCCGACAGGGAGATCCCGACAAACTTTTATTTTACCATGCCCGAAGCGCCGCTCAAACCCCCTATTCACCAGAATCGCGCATAAATGTGAGTTTTTGCGACGCATCTCACTTATTTCCTTTTTAAGCAGGAGCAAGATAGGGTCGGCTACTACTCATGAAAAAAGTCCATGACGCCCGAAACTACATATTCGGAAAATGGTCTCCAAACTGCCGAAAAAAAATAATGAAGGTTATTCAATGCTTCGAACGATAAGTGATTTTGAGACGGAATGGCCGGGCCGAGGGCATCGGAGCCGTTGGAAGTCGCACTCTTGAGCATTTGCCGTCTTCCGATGGGATCGGTCGC
Source organism: Terriglobia bacterium (assembly GCA_963739235.1). GTDB lineage: Bacteria > Acidobacteriota > UBA6911 > UBA6911 > UBA6911 > JAFNAG01. Next base: position 183,678 of record CAVTZY010000032.1, read on the forward strand.
TGTTAAGGTCATCCCCCTGAGCGGTAAACCCATATTGAACCTGTGACCAGAATTTGAGATCTCATGGCACTGACACTATTTAATCGATCCAAACAAGTCGTGGGCCTGGATATCGGATCCAGCAGCATCAAGGCGGCACAGCTGCGTCTCGGTGCGCAAGGGCGGTTTCGAGCTCATGAGCCTTGGCATTGAGCAAATCTCCCCGGAATGCATCGTGGATGGGGTGGTAATCTCCAAAATCCCGGTCGCCGATGCCATCAACCGGATCTTTACCCAGCAGGCGATAAAAAACCGTCGTGTCGCCACTTCGATCTCGGGGCACTCGGTGATCGTGAAGAAGATCTCCCTCCCCATCCAGAGCGAAGAAGATCTGGCGGAATCCATCCGCTGGGAGGCGGAGCAATACATCCCGTTTGATATTACAGATGTGAACCTGGATTACCAGGTGTTGGGACAGAACGCCAGCTCCGATCAGCTCGATGTCCTGCTGGTCGCGGTGAAGAAGGAAAAAATCACCGATCACACCAGCGTGATTTCAATGGCTGGAAAAAGTCCGGTGGTCGTCGATGTCGATGCCTTCGCGCTCCAGAATGCCTACGAAGTCAATTATGAGCCCACGGACGCGCACTACCGTGGCCCTGCTCGACATCGGCGCCAGCATCATGACCATCAATATTGTCAGCGGCAGCGACTTCCTGTTCACGCGCGACGTCGGGGTCGGCGGACGACAGTACACCGACTTTATCCAGAAGGAGTTCAACCTGAACTTCAGCCAGGCTCAGGCTCTCAAACACGGCGAATCCGTGGACGGGATCAACCCGTCGGAAGTGCAGCACGTCATTGAATCCGTGACCGAGATCATCTGCCTGGAGATCCAGAAAACCTTTGATTTCTTCAAATCGACCACCACAGTGGATCATATCGACCGCATGTTGGTGAGCGGCGGCGGCGCGCATACTCCCGGACTGCTGGAAATGCTGACCCGCAAGTTCGAGATTCCGACCGAGAAATTTGATTCCTTTAAAAACATCAGCTACGACCCGAAGCGCTTCCCGTTTATCGCCGACCGGTCTCCGGATCTGGCGATCGTCATCGGGCTCGCCCTACGGAACACCGAGGAATAGAGCAGCTATGATCAAGGTAAATCTGCTCAGAGATCAAACCACGCAAACCCACCACATGGCGGTCGCTCCGACAACCTCGCCGTTGGGGTGGATGATGCTTGCGGCGCTGATATTGGTTCTTGCGGGTCTAGGTGGAACTTGGTATTACCTGAACCAGCAAGTCGCAGAACTCACGACTTCCCGAAACCGGCTCGCCGCGGAAAACACCCGTCTGCAAGGTCTGAGAAAACAAATCGATCAGTTCGAGAAGATGAAGAGCGAACGTCAGAACCGCATTGATGTCATCAATCAGCTCAAGTCGAATCAGACAGGGCCGGTGCTGCTGTTGAATTCTGTCATCCGCAGCATCCCGACCGGAGCCGTCCTCTGGTTGACCAGCATCGAGCAGAAGGGGAATCAGGTGCGCATCACCGGATTCACGCAGCGGGGTGAAACCATCCCGGATTTGCTGAGCAATCTGGCGGCCACGGGATATTTCAAGACCGTCGACCTCGAACTTTATGAGGATCAGCAGAAGGAAGCGGCAAAATTCACGCTGGTCTGCGTCAGTGCACCTAAGAAGTCTACGGAGTAATGCTGCATATGACACTTGGCAAATTCAAACTGGAAAATCTGCCGCGTAATGTTCAGCTGGCCTTTGTCGCAATCCTGGCCATTGGTCTTGCTGCCGCGGGCTATTTTTTCTATTTGCAGAATCTCGTGACCGCGCGCAGCGCGCTGCTGGCGGAAATTGCCAAATTGGAGACCGCCGTGGCACAGGCCTCAGAGGTCGAACAACGGCTGGATCAGTTCAAGCGCGACCTGGCCGTGCTCGACGCTCGCCTGGAAGAGTTGCGCCGCATTCTGCCGGCACAGAAAGAGACGCCGGATGTTATGCGAGCCGTGCAAAACATGGCGGCCGACAGCACCTTGAAGATCGTCAAATTCGCGCCGCAGGCAGTTGTCCCGCGCGCCTTCTATTCCGACTGGCCAATTACCATGGATATCCAGGGTTCCTATAACGCTTTGGGAGGCTTCGTGGAAAAAATCGGTCAGTTCCGGCGCATCATCAATGTCGACAATCTCGTAGTCAAGATCATCGAGGGCTCAACCGATCCCTCGCGAACGCTCAGTGCCAGCTTTACGGCGACAACCTTTGTTTATCGGGATGATGTAGTCAGCACTCCCGTCAAATAGGGCAGAAATGTTTAGAAAATCTTCATTCATTTGGCTTGTGGCTCTGGCAGGGGTCGCCCTGCTGACACCCTCCGCCGTCAGCAGGCAGACTCCGGAAAACAAGGCCGCTAAAGTCAGAAAAGCCGCCCCCGTCGTCGAGGTTCCGGCGGGAATCGCTGGAGTCCGTTTTGAATCCGGCAACCGCCCGGATCCTTTCCTGAATCCGCTCGGCCAACGCAAGGGCACGATAGACCCGGATTCGGAAATTCCCAGGGGAGCCCCCCCTCCCGGCATCGCAGGCATGAGTACCAACGAGGTGGAACTGCTCGGGATGTCGTTGAGCCCGGAGGGGAAAACGGCAGTTTTTAAAGGAACCGACAAACGAGTCTATTTCCTGCGCGAAGGGGATCGTCTGTACGACGGCTTTTTGAAGGCCATCACCATCGATTCCGTGCTGCTGATTCACGAGACCAACCTGAGAAGCGGCAAGGTCTTGATCCAGGAAATCACCAAGCGTCTCAGAACTTAATAGGAATGCTGCTATGAGAATGCGATCCGTCAATATCAGGAGCCTGGTCACCACGACAAGAGTCCGTCGGCGTGTTTTGTGCATGGTTCTGCTTCCCCCGCTGCTGCTTGCCTTGATGGCGGCGGGATATGGCCGGCAGGAAGCTGTCGCGCAAAAAACGCTCAAGGGGGTCGAAAACCTAGATCTTCCTTATCTCTCGGACAAGGGAGTGGCGGAAAAGATCGCCACGGCGCCCGCCGGCTTCATTTCGGCGGTCACAACCAACCAGGAGGGGAAGAGCCTCGTAGTCTCGGTCAGCAGCAGCTGCCTGCCGAGTTACCAGGAATTCGACCTGAGCAACCCAGCGCGACTCGTCGTGGACTTCCTGAATACCGAGAACCATGCCGCCGTCCTGAGCTACCCGCTTGGGGCTGCAGGAGTCAAACAGCTTCGCATCCGTCAATTCCAAAGCACAGATCCCAAGATCGCCCGCCTGGTGTTTGATCTGGACAAGAATTACGGCAACCACGAGATCTCGGCCGACAGCCACGGTGTGCGTATAACCTTCCGGTCAGCGGAAGGCAGTACCACCAGCGCGCCGAAGCCACAGGCGGCTGCGCCTGCAGTAACGGCCCCAGCTGCCGATCCCGGTTCAAAAACCCCGGTGACGGCTCCCAAGATCACCTCCATACCCGCTCGCGCCGAACAGGAAGCGGAGACGCCGCCTGCCGTCGTCCCGATCATCAGCGACCTTGCCGCTTCTGAGATTCCACAGAGCGCACTGGCCACGGCGGCGACTAAACCGTCGGTTCGGGTACAGCCTCCTCAGATCAAGGAGAAACCCGCTCCGCCCCATCCGGAACCTGCGCCCACAGCGCCTCCGCCGGCTCTGTCCACGGGTCCATTTCAGGAAGCGTATTCGGGACACCCCCTCACATTGGATCTGGTCAACATTGCGCTCGTAGACTTCTTCCGCCTCATGTCGGAAGAAGGGGGCATCAACATCGTCGTCGATCCTGAAGTTAAAGGCACCACGTCGGTCAAAATGACCAAAGCCCCCTGGGACCAGATATTTGAGGTCGTGTTGAGAAACAACTCCCTCGACAAGCAGGTGGATGGAAACGTCGTCCGCATTGCTTCCAGGAAGACCATACAGGCCGAGGCAAAGCAGCGCGAAGATCTCAAGAAAGCGGAATTGCTCGCGGCGGATGTGGACACCCGCATCCGTCGTTTGAACTATGCGAAGTCGGAAAACATCCTTGCCGTCCTGAAGGATCAGATGACAGCACGTGGGTTGGTGGTAGAAGACAAGAGAACCGGCTCACTGGTGCTGACGGATATTCCGACTTCACTGGACAGAGTCATGCAGATCATCGACGACCTCGATACTCCTGAGCCGCAAGTTGAGATCGAGGCGCGCATCGTATCAGCCAACCGCGATTTCGCGCGCGACATCGGCATTCAATTTGGCTTTGTGCAGGGAAACCTCGAACGCGTGACCGCCGGCGGTCCCAATACTTTCGGCACCATCGGGGGCACGAGACCATCGACGACGCCATCCAATACGTTCTCCGGAGGGAATGCGACAACCGGCCGCGGCGCCTCGCAGAGTTCGACGAGCCAGGGTGGGGGGGTATCCACGGGGCCTAGTTCTGCGAACAATCCGGGCAACTTCAACGTGAACCTGCCCTCACAGAAACCGTTTGGCGGCCTGGGACTGTCCGTGGGAAACATCTTCGACACCTTCCTCCTCGACGCTGCCATAACCGCAGGAGAGACCAAAGGACAGGCAAAGCTGATCTCCCAGCCAAAACTGACCACCCAGAACAATAGCGCCGGCACCATCACGCAGGGCGTGCGCTTCCCGGTTCAGGTCATCGCCAACAACACCGTAACGGTGCAGTTCGTGAATGCCGCCCTTACCCTGACAGTAACGCCGCAGATCACTTCGGAAGGCAATATCGTTCTCGACCTCAAGATCGAAAACAACACGCCGGACTTCGCCCGCCAAGTGCTGGGCATCCCGTCCATTCGGACGAGTGAGTCCAATACCCGCGTGCTGGTATCCGATGGCGGAACCACCGTAATCGGGGGTATCCTGATCGAGAATGATCAGACTCAGGTGGACGGAGTTCCGGGCCTTGCCTCGCTGCCGATTTTCGGCAACCTCTTTAAACGCACGATGGTATCCCATAGCACCCAGGAGGTCTTGTTCTTTATCACCCCGAGGATCGTGAAGTAAGGCAGTCCATGTTCCAAAAGACCCTGGCAAGACTCGTGGCCCAGGCCGGAGCGCGCTGGGCCATGATCGTGGGCAGCGACGGCGTTCTGCTGGAGACTGACAACCTGTCGTTTCGTGCCGAAGCTGAGGGCCTCGGAGCCGTATATGCCGCGTTCTATCGGGCATCCAGGAAAGCCGCGACGGATACAGATATGGGCGGTCTGCACGCTTCCTTGCTGGTGGTGGATCAAGGGAAGATCCTGCTGCAGGCCCTGACCGCCGACTACTTCCTCATCCTCTTCCTTGCCGGGCACGAGCACACGGGAAAAGCCTTCTTCGAGATGTCTCGCGCCGCCGCCCCCTTAATGCAAGAGCTGTCCTTTTAGATCTTCCCTATCTCCATTAAAACCAAGGAATGCGAAAATGACCGGGGGAGGACGTTTTTGCGTTTGGAGTAATTTGCCCTTTGATCCCATCAAAGCCATTGAAAAAACTGAGGAAATCGGGGACACTTGGTACCTTGTCACAGCCGGATGCGGCATACGGATCCAGGGTATAACTAAGCACTCAGCAGAATTGATCGTGCCATAGGAAGCGCTCCATGAACATCAAGGAAGTGAAGGATCTCATTCACGACATTTTGCAGAGCGACATCAACGAGTTTGAACTGGAGCATACGGGTACTAGGATACGGTTGCGCAGGGGCGTCCCTCCCGGCGAAATCGAGGTTCGGCCGGCCGCGACTGCGGGCTCGAGATCGTCGCCAACCAGCCGGGAAAGCAGCGTTCCTCCGACGGGTATCTTTTTATCTCCCGCCGTCCTCAAAGAAGAGGCGACCCAGGAGGATGGCCTGCATATCGTCACCTCGCCTATCGTCGGTACATTCTATCGGACACCCGCCCCAACGGCAGAACCGTATGTCAGGATCGGCTCCAAAATCGAGGTTGGCACGATCCTTTGCATCGTCGAAGCAATGAAACTCATGAATGAGATCCCTTCCGACGCTGCCGGAGAAGTAGTGGAAATCTATGTCGAGAACGGTCATCCAGTCGAATTCGGACAGAAGCTCTTCGGCATTAGAACCCATAAATAGGCATGCCTCCCATGTTCCGGAAAATACTGATAGCCAATCGTGGTGAAATCGCGCTGCGCGTCATCTGCGCCTGTAAAGAACTCGGTGTACCGACAGTGGCGGTTTACTCCACAGCCGACCAGAATTCTCTGCACGTGCGCTTCGCCGACGAGGCAGTCTGCATTGGCCCCCCACCCAGCACGGAAAGCTACCTCAATATTCCTGCCGTAATCAGTGCGGCCGAGATCACCAACGCAGATGCCATACATCCCGGCTACGGTTTTTTGGCGGAAAGCGCCTATTTTGCAGAGGTTTGCGAGGCATGTGGATTGACGTTCATCGGTCCTTCACCCGAAGTCATCCGGCTCATGGGCAACAAGGAGATGGCACGCAAGGTCATGCGGGAAGCGGGTGTGCCGATTGTGCCCGGCACAGAGAAGATCAAGAACCTTACGACAGGGGTTCTCGAACTCGCAGAAGAGATTGGCTATCCGCTAATCCTCAAGGCATCAAACGGCGGCGGCGGCAAAGGGATGAGGATCGTAAATTCACCGGGCGAGTTGCCCGAAGCCATCGAGGTGGCGCGCAACGAATCTCAGGCAGCTTTCGGTTCCTCCGATATTTATATGGAGAAATATCTGCCGGCAGCCCGCCACATAGAGTTCCAGATCCTGGCCGACGTTTATGGAAATGTCGTGCACCTTGGCGAGCGGGAATGCTCCATTCAGCGCCGCTACCAGAAACTGATCGAAGAAGCGCCCTCAACGTATGTCACGCCGGAACTGCGTGCCGAGGTGGGTGATCTGGCGGTCAAAGCCATGCAGCAGGTGAATTACACCAATGCGGGAACTCTCGAGTTCATTTTCGATGATCGGGGCAAATACTATTTCATGGAGATGAATACCCGTATCCAGGTTGAGCACCCGGTCACGGAGATGATCACGGGCGTGGACCTGGTGAAGCAACAGGTCCGGATCGCCGCGCGAGAGAAATTGGGATTGCGCCAGGAAGACATTGTTTTCCGGGGTTCGGCCATAGAATGCCGCATCAATGCCGAATGCCCCGACTCGTATCTTCCCTGCCCCGGCAAGCTCACAGCCTTCCACCCACCGAGCGGTTGCGGCGTGCGCGTAGATACCGCAGCGTACGACGAATGCGTCATCACACCCTACTATGACTCTTTGATCGCCAAGTTGATCACCTATGCCGGCAGCCGCAGCGATGCGGTTGGCCGCATGAAGCGCGCCCTGGAAATGACCATCATCGAAGGCGTGAAAACAACGATCCCGCTGCATCAGCGCATCTTGAATGAACTCGATTTCATGGAGGGCCGGATCACTACGCGCTTTCTCGAACGCTACGCACAGCACCCGCACCCATGAGATTCAAGCTCCCTCCGATTTATCCCATCACGGACAAACGCCTCGCAGGGAAATCGAGCCATCTGGAGATTGTGAGCGAACTGGTGAGGGGCGGGGCGACCGTCATTCAAATCCGCGACAAAGAAACACCCTTGCGCGAACTCCTCAACGATCTGCGCCGCTGCGTGGAGCTTGCGGCCAGATTTGATGCACGGATCATCGTGAACGATCGCTGCGATCTCGCACTTCTCAGCGGCGCGTCCGGGGTGCATCTCGGCCAGGAGGATCTGCCGCCGGTATCCGCCCGCCTCGTGCTCGGGAGAAATCCGATCCTCGGATTCTCAACTCACTCTTTGGCTCAAATCACGCAAGGAACCAGGCTGCCGGTGCAGTATCTCGGCTTCGGTCCCATCTTTGCTACCGCCTCAAAGCCGGACCATTCCCCGGTGGTGGGGCTCGCGATGCTGCAAAAGGCATGCCGTTTATCAACCCGGCCGGTCGTGGCGATCGGAGGCATCAGGCTGGAACACATACGCCCCGTCCTCGAAGCGGGAGCCGCCAGTGCAGCGGTCATTTCGGCGGTGATGAAGGCAAAAAGCCTGGCCCGCCGGATGGAGCAACTCCTGAAGGCGGCAGGGGCAGGGTAAGTCCGGGGGTGCCGTAGCGAGGGAAAAGAAACCCTCCGTCTCGTCGGATATCAATCTTCGAAGAAGTTCCTGGAGCGTCTCAATGCCAAGCGCTGAAAAGCGGGCGCCGTGCGCCCACAGCGCTCCGATCCCATGATTATTCGACCCCAAGCACCGTCCGGAGAGATTGTCTCAAAACCGCAGCGCCGAAGGCTCGGAAGAGAATAGCCCCGGGCGTGAGCCCGGGGTCTAGGATGCGAACGGAAAGAGCCTTGAAGGGGCGAAACGCTTGTGGCACTGGAGGTTTCTCCCCTTCGGGGCTCTTTGCCTCACCGTGCCAAACCCCGAGCTCACACCCGGGGCTAATGGTTCGACCAGCCGCATAGTTCTGAGGCAATCTCGGCGGCCGGGGCCAACCTGCAGCCCCACCCATGCAAGGGGTTTGAACTGATCACTACAAGTTGCGGGGACAGGCGGCTTCGACCTCCTCGATCGTTTTGGGCACGAGGGGCCCAAGCACGCGGTGACCCGTTTAGGTGACCAGGACGTCATCCTCGATGCGTATGCCCCCGAAGTCTCGATGGCGTTCAAGCTCACGAGAAAACACAAAATTTCCTTTCGCATCCCTGGTTCGGTCTTTTGGGGATGTGGATTGGCGGAAACCATTCAATTCGCCATTTTTTCGAGATTTTCAATCTGTTCTTGAGTCCCGAGCACCACCAGAATACATCCCATCTCAATCTTGGAGGATGCCTTGGGCTGCAGGTTAAAGGATTCATCGGCATTTCGGATGGCAAGAACCAGGGCGCCCGATTTGCCCCGGATATCGGCTTGCTCCAGGCTTTTGCCCACGAGGGGAGAGTGTTCCGAAATGGCCATTTCGTGCAAGCTGAACTCGACCTGGCCGCCGTGGGAGACCAAATCCAGGAAGTCGCTGGTGACGGGTCGAGTCGCCAGAGCCGCCATGCGCATGCCGGAAATGAAGTATGGCGAGATGACGCGGTCTGCGCCTGCCATCTTCAGCTTCTTTTCTGTGTCCCGTATTCCCGCCCGAGCCACGATGCGCAGACTTGGATTCAGGGCGCGAGCCGACAGAGTCACGTAGACGTTGTCCACGTCGGAATCGGAACAGGCTACCAAGCCTTTGGCCGTCCCGATCCCCGCCTCCATGAGGATGTCGTCGGACGTGGCATCCCCGGTAATGTGGGGAATGCCTCTGGGCTCCAATTGAGCCGTGGTTTCCGATTTGGTATCAATCACGACGTAGGGAACTCTGGCGGTTTCGAATGCCTGGGCTACTTGATGGCCGACCCTGCCGTAGCCGCAGATGATGTAATGCTGCCTCATTTCACTTATTTTCCTGTCCATCCGTTTCCTCTTCTGGTAGCCGGACATTTCCCCTTCTACGATGATTTCCACCGCACGGCCGGCCGCATAAATGGCAGTGCCTACGCCGGACACGGCAATGAACATGGTGAAGATCTTGCCTGCGGGCGAAAGGGGATGCGCTTCATTAAAGCCGATCGTAAAGAGTGTAATGACGACCATATAAAAAGAATCCAGGAAACTCCAACGTTCAATCAGCATATAGCCGGTCGCACCAATCGTCGCAATAATCAAAAGAAGTATCAGCGCGGGCAGCAATCTACGAAAGGGATGCATAGGTCCGACCAGATCAGCAGTTAAGGTACATCCTGTTGCACAAGGGCGGAGCCCATTCTAGCCAGTTTTCATGCGTTCAACAATCGGGAATTGGACAGGAATGTGAAGGAAAGTATGCTGCGATTCAGTAAGTGATAAGCCCCGAAAGGGGCGGCATAGCTACAGCCCAAGGCTCACGCCCCGGGTTGTAGCTGTTGGACCCCTTCGGGGTAAAAACCGCAACTGCTTCAACTCTGCCAGCATTGCGGGACTTGTCCTCGGTGGCAGCGTCTCAAGCGCGGGAACTCATGCGAGCCACGGGGAGAGAATCGATCTCGAATAGCTAGGGTAAGCTTCGAGGATGAGATCGGGGCCCGCTGAAAGGCTGCGGGCAATGCGAAAGCGCGGTGCGTCCTCCGCCGATGCATAGCCCGCACCGCCGACGGACGGCACGGCATTCCTGCCCCCAAGCACCATAGGAGCGATGATGAAGAAGAATTTGTCGATCAGATTCGCCGACAGAAACGACCAGTGAACCTCGCTGCCCCCCTCGACCAGCAGGCCCAGGATCTTCCGGCGTCCCAACTCTGCCAGGGCTCGATTCACATCCAGTCCGTGGGATCCATACGCCAGCTCGACAATTTCTGCGCCTTTGGCCTGCAGCGCCCGCCTGCGCTCCTGTAACGCATCGGGCCGGCAGAATATGAGTGTGCTTTGTGGCGCCGTGCTTTGGATCAGGCGGGCGTCCGGCGGAGTCCGCAGAAAGCTGTCCAGCACGACAGTCACCAGCGGACGCGCCTTGGGCAGATCACCGCGATAGGTAAGTTGAGGGTTGTCGGCCAGCACGGTTCCAATTCCTACGAGCAGCGCATCGACCTGCAGCCGCAGGTGCTGACTGAATTCTCGTCCCTCCTCGGAGCTGATTCTGCCGCCGGCGCTGCCGGCCGCAGCGATGCGCCCATCGAGCGACATGCCTACTTTGCTGACCACAAGCGGCAACCCTGTGGTCACATGGCAGGCAAATGGTTCGATGATACGCGCAGCCTCAGCCTGAAGCGGTCCCATCTCCGCCTCGATGCCCGCAGAGCGTAATGCCGCGATCCCCTTGCCGGATACTTTGGGATTGGGATCAATTAGCGCAACCACAACCCTCTTTACACCCGCGGCAATCAGCGCGGAAACGCAGGGTGGAGTTCGCCCGTAGTGCACACAGGGCTCGAGAGTCAAATATGCCGTCGCGCCGCGGGCGCGACTTTCCGCTTCCGCCAACGCCCGCATTTCGGCATGATCGCGAGCAGAATATTCATGCCAGCCGCGGCCCACAACTTCGTTTGCCTGGACGATGACACACCCCACGGGCGGGTTGGGACTCGCCAGACCTAGCGATTTCTCAGCCAGCACCAGCGCCTGCTGCATGAATTTCTGGTCGTGAGCATCCATAACGCATCCCGGCTCGCAGTTACTGATTCTGTTCCTTAGCCGCAGTCTTACGGTCGTGCTGGCGGTGTTCATGGGTGGTGGCCGGCGGTCTGGGTCGGAATTTGTACGGTTCCCTGCTCTGCAAGTTGGGGGAGTTGGATGCGAAGCCGGCGGATTCTTTTGCGATCGGCATCGATGATCTGGACATGCAGGCCCTCGAGGTCGAATTCTTCACCCAGTACAGGAATGCGCCCGAGGTAGGAGGCAATCAGGCCTGCAACGGTCGAAGCATCGCAACCGGCATACTTTTTTCCCGACAACTCCTCCAGATGGTAAAGCTCGGTACTACCGCGCAGCACAAAGCTCCTTGGGCTCTCTTCGATAATTTCACTGACTTTTGCCTGGTCCTCATCCCTGAATCTCTCCCACAATCTCCTCGACCAGGTCTTCGATCGTCACCAGCCCGGCAACGCCGCCGAACTCATCGATGACGATCGCCATATGATCCCCGCGCACCTGCAACTCCTTCAAGAGGGCGGATACACGCTTGGTCTCCGGCACAAACAGCGCCGGATGGATCAGGCCGGTGAGCGGTTCAGCCTCCCTCCCCTGTGAATACTGAGCCAGGAGGTGCCGGATGTAGGCGACCCCGATGACGTGATCGATGTCATTCCGGAAAATCGGAATGCGGGAATGGCGGCTCCTTACCATGATATCGCGCAGCTCGCCCAGGGTGGCATCCTCGCTGCAAGCCGCGAACCCTGTGCGGGGCGTCATGACTTCACGAACCAGGGTATCCCCAAACTCAACCACCGATTGGATGAGCTTTGTGTCTTCCTTTTCCAGGATTCCTTCATTCTCACCAATCTCCAGATACGCCTGGATCTCTTCTCCGGTGGCCTCTTCTCCGCCAGAGTCGGCCGGAGGCTCCGTTTCCTGGTAGAGCCGCTTCAAGAGATTGATCAGACCCGACAACGGCATGGCCAGGCCCTGGCACATAACGATGAGAGGATTAAGGGACCGGAGAAGCTGGATCAGCTTTCTCTCCGGCTCGTCATGGACCAATAACCTTGGGAAAAGTTGTCGGAAGAGAAGCGAGGTTGCCAAGGCCAAACCCAGGGCATAAGCAGCGCCCCATATCTGCCAGTACACGATACTCAGATGGGTAATCAAGAATCGTGACGGCGATAAGTGCAATCTGGATTCCGAGATGCAGGGGCAGAAAAAGATCGGATTTATTCTCGATGACAAGAGGAAGCAAAGGCGATGTGCCCTCCTCTTCTCGTTCAAGACTCATCCGCAAAGTCACCGCACTCGCAGCCATCAAAGCGGCTTCCACCATCGACAGCAGAAACAGGATGGCGACACTGACTACAATGCCGACAATCTCCAGATAGAAAAAGGTCATGTCGCGTCTCTCATCTCCGCCACCGGATCCCCCTGGGTAAAGGCACGCCTGTGCAGCAACCGCCGTTGGATCCGTTTCATTTCGCCATCATCTGTCTCGTGATCGTAGCCCAGAAGGTGCAGAATCCCGTGTACCAGCAGCTTGCGCATCTCGCGCTCGGATCCGCTGCGCCAGTTGCGCGCTTGTCGCCGGGCAATTTCGGGAGCAATGACGATTTCGCCGAGAAAAGGCCTTCCCTCTACCATTTCGTCCCGGTAGCCGAAACTCAGAACATCGGTGGCATAATCAAGGCCACAATATTGCCGGTTCAACTTCCTCATCCTGGAGGCGCTTACAAAAACTACTGCGAGCGGGCGTTCAGGCACCTCCAGTGCACACATCACTCCTTCACAAAACGCAGACACAGCCGGCCCGAAGATCTTAAATCGCCTTTGCGTGTTTAGGACTTGAGTTCGTGACCGGATTTTTATCTGGTTTCTCTTCGACAGATTTGAAGTCATAACCGGGATAGTCGAGGCGTCGATGATAGAGCCCGGTGATGATCTTAAAGAACGCGTCCTTCACCAGGCCTATTTCACGCAGCGTAATATCGCACTCGTCAAGCTGGTTGTCCGCAAGAATCGCATCCACCAGGCGATCGATCATGCCTTGAATCTGAGCGGGAGAGGGGTCCGACAACGTCCTGGAAGCGGCTTCGACCGAGTCCGCCAGCATCAAAATGGCCGCCTCTTTTGTTTGCGGCTTGGGACCCGGGTAGCGGAAATCGAGATCGTCAATCTCCTGGCCCTTGCCGTTGATCGCATCGATCGCTTTCCGATAGAAGTAAGTCATGATCCGCGTGCCATGATGCTGAGGAATAAGATCAGAGATGCTTTGAGCCAATCGCATTTCCTTGGCCAATTCCAAACCATCCTTGACGTGGCTGGCGATGATCAGGCAGCTCATATTCGGCGATAGAGAATCGTGTTTGTTGATCCCAAACGTCTGATTCTCGACGAAGTACTCGGGCTTAAGCAACTTGCCAATGTCGTGGTAGTACGCCCCGACGCGCACCAGCAGTGAATTGGCACCGATGGCCTCGGCAGCCGATTCGGCGAGCGTCGCCAGCATCAGGCTGTGGTGGTAGGTGCCCGGAGCCTCCACGGAAAGACGCCGCAGCGCGGGAGCATTGAGATTGGACATCTCCAGCAGACGAATGTCGGTGGTGATCTTAAACAGCGACTCCAGCGTCGGCAGCAGAGTAGAGGCCAGAGCCGAGGCCAAAGCACCGCTGATAAATCCGCATCCAAATTGGAGGATCGTGCCCCAGAGGGTCATGGTGGTCTGGCGCAATCCATCGATCCCCAGGATGCATAGGATATTTACCAGGCTGATGGTCAGGCCTGCCTTCAAAATTGCCGCCCGGTCCCGATAGTGCCGCACGCTATAGACACCCGCGAGGGAGCCGAGAACGGAATAGGTGGCGATATAGATGTCGCCGTAAAAGAGCCCGGAAAGCGTCGCCACCAGCATGGAAGTAATGATTCCCAGATTGACGTCCACGAGCAGGGTAATCAGGATGGCGCCGAAGGCAAAAGGAACCACGTAATAGAGCTGGAATGGTCCCCGGAACACTTCGGCGGGCAGGCGCTGACTTAGAATGTCCGCAAGCCCGGTAAGAATGCGGACAACGCCGAAAACCGCGACCAGCACAAGCAGGATCAATAGCATCTGGTGCCGGATTTTCCTTAGGCGACTCTGGTGGAGGAGGAAGTAGCGCCAGAGGCCATAGAGGAAGGCTGCAACAAAAAACAGAAAACCGAAAAACTGCGCCAGCAGGGTTTGGGGTTTCTGTTCATTCCGCAGGGCCGCAAGCTGCGACACGATCGCCGGTGTGATGACTTCCCCCTTGCGCACGATCGTCTTGCCCTGCTTGATGGTTATTTCCACAGGCGAGACGCGGGTGGCGGCAGCATCGCGGTGTGTTTCCGTCTCCACTTGATTGTAAATGAGGTCGGGAACCAGCAGGGTGTCCATGAAACCCAGCAACTGTGACCGGTCCCGTGGCGAAAGGTCCGCGAATTCGGGTTGAAACTCCCTCAGGTATTCGCGCGCCGTAGTGCGATTCCGCGCCATGTAGGCGGTGGCCAGCGGCCTCTCCCCTTGCGTCGTGTTGTCCCGCACGATAATTCCTGCCGGCTGATCCCGTAGAAACTGAGACCAACTCTGGTCATCGATAATGCAGCCTCGCAACACCGTGTCCAGTACCCGGATCATCCGACCTTCGAGGGATGCGCCGAACCGTTCCTGCAGAAAGAGAGGCGAGGCGTTCGGCGACAGCGAGCGGCCCAGACTCTGTTCCAGTTCGGCCAGCAGCTCCGCCTTTTCCGCAGGGCTCAGCGGGCCTTTGGGCGGCACGGATTTCTCAGCCAGGATGTTGCGCGCGGTGGAGAATGCCTGGCTCAGGTCGCGCTTGATCCGGTCAACAAGAACGCCATCGAAGTCATAGACGGCATGGCTTTGATTGCGCGCCTTTTCCCTCTCCTCTGCCGTGGCCTCCTTGTCCTGGTACGTAACATCCTGCAAGGCGCGCACGTCCTGGGTTGCAACGTCGCCGGGCTGGTATTCGGGGACGGAATTGTGATGGAAAACGACAAAAAGCAAAGAGAGGAGGACAGCGGTGCTGAATCCGAAGAGGACGTCACGCCAGGTCAGCTGACTGCGCAGGTTCTCGGAGATCTGGTGAAATCCATTGTGGCCGGGCCGCTCACGTTTACCAAGTTTTGCTACCCCAGGCATGTCTCACCCGCCCAAAGCATTGAAGTATACCACATCCGGGAAATCCCCAAGGTTTCTCAAGCCAGGTCGGCCCGTGATGCTCCGGGTCAGAATTCAGAATGCAGGAACCAGAATCAAACGATTCTGATTTCTGGATTCTGGATTCCGGCTTCCCTGCTAGCTCTGCGACTTAAGCTTCTTGACCTCGTTCGTGAGGGCAGGAACGACCACAAAAAGATCGCCTACGATCCCGTAATCTGCCAGCTTGAAGATCGGCGCTTCGGGATCTTTGTTGATGGCGACAACGTATTTGGAAGAGGACATGCCGGCCAGGTGCTGGATGGCACCGCTGATGCCGCAAGCGATATAGAGAGTGGGGGATACGGTCTTTCCCGTCTGGCCTACCTGGTGCTCGTGACCGATCCATCCGGCATCCACTGCCGCACGCGAAGCGCCCATGGCGCCTCCAAGCGCATCGGCCAGCGCCTGCACGATCGGAAAGTTTTCCGGCCCTTTCACTCCCCGGCCGCCTGAAACAATGATATTAGCCTCGGTCAACTCCACTTTCGCACCTGAGGCCGTTTGAATCGCAACGACTCGAGCACGGATCTGCTCGGATTTCAGTTCGGGTGAAATTACCAAGATCTCCGCTGTATGTGCCGTATCAGGAGCGCCCAGGGAAAAAACATTGGGCCTCAGCGTCGCCATTGCGGGCGTCATGGTGGGCCTGACTCGTGCGAAGGCCTTGCCGGCATAGATGGGGCGCACGCACTCGAGGTGTTTACCTTCCACTATTCGTATTTCTGTGCAATCCTGCGCCAGTCCTACGGACAGACTGGCCGCAACTCTGGGCAGGAGGTCCCGGCCCATGGCGGTCGCCGAACCCAAGAGGATACGAGGATCCATCTGCTTCACTGCCTGAACCACCGTCGCAGCAAAACCCTCAGTCGAATAGGTGGCGAGCAACTCATGGCGCGCATGGATGATTTTGTCGGCACCGAATTGGGCCAAGGTTACGGCAGGATCCTTCAGCCCGATAAATAGAGCGGTGACTGGTTCCTGCAGGACGTCCGCCAGCTTGCGCGCAGCGCCCAGCGCCTCGAGAGAGGGCTTCTTGATCGTTCCGTCCCGTTCCTCAATGAAAACCAGAATTCCCTGTGACATCAGTCATTCCTCCGTTCAACCTCAATGCCCCATCGTGAATGACGATTAAAAACAAATGGGTGGATTTCAGCTCGGCGCCATTCGTCCTTCGTCATCAATCTCATATGATTTTTGCTTCCTCATGCAGCAGCCGGACGAGTTCGGGAACCGTTTCCGACGCATCGCCAGTGAGAATTCTTCCGGGAGACCGGGCCGGCGGCATCGTAATCTCCTCCAGGGTGAGTCTCGGCTGCAGATCCTGCGCTGTCAAACCGAGGGCATCCGGAGTCCGAATCGCGATGGTCTTCTTCTTGGCAGCCATGATCCCCTTCAAAGATGCGTAGCGGGGAGTATTAAGGTCTTTTTCCGCCGTGAAGACGGCAGGGAGGCTGCCTTCCACGGTCTCGCGCGCTCCCTCGATCTCGCGTTCCGCGCGGAATTTCCCGTCAGAGATCTCCAGTTTGACGACCACGGACACTTGGGGCAGATCGCAGCAACTCTGCCACTATCGAGGGCACTTGGCCGTTATCCACGCCGATGGCATACCTGCCGAACAGGATCAAGTCCGGACTCAGTTCGCGGCAAACGCGTGCGAGTACCGTTCCGATGGCAAACGAATCAGCATTCTCCAGCGCCGCATCCTGCACCAGGATGCCTGAATCGGCGCCCATGGCCAGGCAGGTCCGCAGGCCGGCGGTAGCTTTCTCTCCGCCCGCGCCCAGCACGATGACCTCCGCCGCCGGACTTTTCTTTGATCCGGATTGCCTCTTCCACAGCAAACTCATCATAGGGATTCACCACGAAAGAGACGTCCGCCAGATTCACCGCTTTTCCGTCCGGGGCGATTTTCACCTTGATGGCGGTGTCGGGAACATATTTGACGCAGACGACGATCTTCATGAAGCAGACCTCCAGTTCATTTCTTTGGCAATCAAGGAAGCTCCCGAATATCCGCCCTTCCACACTCGTATACAAAACAGGAATGAGACTCTGGGATGGCCCCGTCTTGCCATGTCAGTTTTCGAAACGCTTTAACAGGACGCAGGCGTTGGTGCCGCCGAATCCGAAACTGTTGGAGAGCGCATAGCGGATTTTCACGCGGCGCGCCTCCTGAGGCACATAATCAAGGTCGCAGTCCGGGTCCCGGATTTCCAGGTTGATCGTAGGGTGAACGATTTGGTCTCGAACCATTAGTGCGGTCACGCCGATTTCCACCGCACCGGCCGCACCCAGGAGATGGCCGATCATGGACTTTGTCGAGCTAATGGCAAGTTTATACGCATGCTCGCCGAATACGGTGCGTATGGCGGCAGTTTCGGTCCGATCATTGGGGGGCGTAGAGGTGCCGTGAGCGTTGATGTAGTCAACCTGGTTTGGATCAATGCCGGCATCCCCGAGGGTCAGACGCATCGCTCGGATGGCGCCATCGCCCCCCGGAGGCGGCGCAGTGATGTGATATGCGTCGCTCGACATGCCGTAGCCGGCCACTTCCGCATAAACTCTGGCGCCCCGGCGCAGAGCATGCTCGAGATTCCTCGAGGATCAGGATGCCGGCGCCCTCTCCCAGCACAAAACCATCCCGATCGCGATCGAACGGGCGGCTTGCGCGAGTCGGTTCTGCATTGCGAGTGGACAAAGCCTTCAGGGCGTCAAATCCTCCGATCGCCAGCGGTGTGATCGCAGCCTCGCTGCCGCCGGCAATCATCACGTCCGCGTCTCCGCGCTCCACGATCCGGAAGGAATCGCCGATGGCATGGCTGCCGGCTGAACAGGCCGTGCAAGGCGCGCAGTTCGGCCCCCGGGCGCCAAATCGAATCGATACGCGGCCGGCGGCGAGGTTGACGATGCTGGATGGGATGAAGAAAGGGGAGATCCGCTTGGGACCATGATCGAGCAGAGTGGCATGCTCCGTCTCGATGCTGCCGAAGCCACCAATGCCCGAGCCGATGATTACCCCCACCCGTTCACCTTCCGCATTTTCCCAACGTGAAAACCCCGCATCCCGCATGGCGTGCTCGGAAGCCGCCAGCGCATAATGGATGAAGGTGTCCATCTTTTTGACTTCTTTCTTCTCCATGAACAGGTTGGGATCGAAGTTCTTGACCTCTGCCGCAAACGTGGTCGGGAATCGGGATGCGTCGAAGCGCGTGATCGCTGCCACTCCCGATCGTCCCGCGAGCAGGCCTCGCCACGTCTGCTGGGTATCATTCCCCAGAGGAGTAACGAGACCAACACCCGTGATGACAACGCGCCGTTTCACAGTCGGGATGGCTCCGGCTAGTTGACGTGGGATTCGATGTAGTCGATCGCGTTCTTGACGGTCTTGATCTTCTCCGCATCCTCATCGGGAATCTCGATGCCGAATGCCTCCTCAAACGCCATAACGAGTTCAATGGTGTCGAGCGAGTCGGCGCCAAGGTCATCGACGAACGACGCCGACTCCGTGACCTCGCCTTCGCTGACACCCAGCTGATCCACAATGATCGACTTCACTTTCTCTACAACTGATGCCATCTGACCACCTCCTATGAAGATACGGAAAAGCGGACGCGGATACCGCTACGGAAAAGTTCACATTGTAGCACCCGAGACTTCAGAAGCAAGCGCTTCGATACCCCGGATGCCATCGATGTTATAAGTCGAAGCGCCTGGAGCAATCTTATCGACGAGGCCGCTCAGGACTTTGCCCGGCCAGGAATGATCCTTGGCCTGGAAAAAGGAAGGCTACTTCCTCCATTATTCGCTAATCCGGTGTGCAGCCCTTGGCGTATCCATCTACTTGGCTGAGCTCGATTTCCAGCTTTGCATTGACCTGATTCTCTGCAAACTCCTTGGCAACCCTGATCGCGTTCTTGATGGCGTTGCTGCTGGATCTGCCGTGACAGATGATGGAAACGCCTCGAAGCCCTAGCAGGGGAGCGCCGCCATACTCCGATAGTCGAGGCGCTTTTTGAGACGCTTGAAAGACTGTTGGCTCAACAGGGCGCCCAGCATGGCTTGAAGATTGCTGGACAGCTCTTCCTTGAGCAGCTGCAGGACAGCCTCGATCAACCCTTCGCTGGTTTTCAACGCCACGTTGCCCGTAAAGCCGTCGCAGACGATCACATCAGCCCGGCCATTATAAATATCGCGGCCTTCCACGTTCCCAATGAAGTTAAGGCTGATTTCCTTTAGCGCTTTGTGCACTTCTTTGGTGAGATCGTTGCCTTTGGATTCCTCCTCGCCCACCGACATCAGGCCGACACGGGGATTGGAGATACCCACAATCTTCTTGCTGAACAGGTGCCCCATGATGGCGAATTGGACCAGATGGTGCGGCTTGCAGGCAACATTGGCGCCGACATCGAGCAGCACGGCGTGACCCTTGAGGGTCGGCAGCACCGCGGCCAGCGCGGGACGATCCACTCCCGGAACGGCTCCAATCACCATTTTGGAAATCGCCATTACCGCTCCGGTGTTCCCGGCGCTCACGAGCCCGCTCGCCTCTCCGTGCCGGACAAGATCCGCAGCGACGCGAATCGAGGAGTCCTTTTTCTTTCGGAACGCGACGGCCGGCTGCTCGTCCATCGCGATGACTTCGGAGGCATCCTTCAACTCGACCGACGCACCTCGATCCTGCGCCTTCAAGAGCGGACCGAGCACCGACTCCTTGCCGACCAGGATGACGTGAACACCATAGTCCCTGGCGGCCTGGATGGCACCTTCCACTTCGCTGCGGGGCGAGTTGTCACTCCCCATCCCATCAACGGCGATCTTGATCATGGCGGCACAGGGAAGATTTCCGTAGAGCGCGATACCACCTCTGCGGCTAGATCTCTTCCTCTCCCTCCATCACCTGCTGGCCTTTGTAGTAACCGCATTTCGGAGCAGGCCTGATGAGGCATCTTCGGTTCCAGACACTGCGGACAAACGCCCGGAGTGACAGGATGCAGGAAATCGTGCGCCCGGCGCTTGCCTCGGCGCGCTTTGGAATGTCTTCGTTTTGGGTTTGGCATAAATACGGTCTCCCACCTTACCTACAAAATAATCCAAAAGCCGGCCGCCGTTCCAGCGCTGCTCGCTCGGGCATTCGCGGCTGTTCCGACGGCTTATTTACTCAATTTGCTGCGGAAATCCCGAAGCACGGCAAGCCTGGAATCTGTCGCATCAATCTTGCATGGGCACGGACATTCATTCAGGTCCGCCCCGCAGGATGGGCAAAGCCCGCGGCAAGCCTCTCGGCAAACATATTTCATCGGCATCAACAACTCAATCTGTTCAAGCACCATGAGGTCGACATCCAGGGCAATGCCATCATAGTATCCGACGCCCATGTCCTCATATTTCAGCTCGACTTCCTCATCCGGCTTCCACCCGGACTGAGGCAGGTAGCTCAGGTCAAAGCGCGCCTCCACCCGAGATGAGTATTCCTTCAGGCACCTGGAACACTGATAGCGTATCGCCGTCTGAACCGACCCGTCGACGCGTAGGTCTTTCCCTCTGTGAGTCAGGATGAAATCCGTGGCCACGGGCTCTTCCAGGGTAGCATCGTCATGCTTGAACTGCAGCTCACCGACGGCATACAAATGCTGGATATGCAGCGGCTCCTGTTTCAAGCGCTCGATTTCGATGAACACGTGCCAGGCTCCTACTCTGGACGAAGGTGCTAATTATATAAGGGACGCCCCTCTTGTCAAGGCTACGAAACTACAAGCACTTACGGGGCTCCTCGCGCTATCGTCCGCGGCGTGCTTACTTTCCGGAGCCAGTTTGAAGACGGCTCAATTCCTGAAAAACCAGCGACTGCAGCATCCCCCCGGCACCCGAAGCCTGAGCTTCTTGCAGGATCTTCAGAGCCTCGTCGCGCTTCCCCATCGCCATATAGGTGCGAGAAACGTCGATTAAAAGATCTTCCCTGGGAAGATCGCACTGAGGATCCTTCAGCATCGTCTGCAGGATATCCAGCCCTTTCTTGGCATCCCCGCCTTCAACATAGTAGGACGCAAGAACTTTCTTCGCCAGGTATCCGACCGTACGATCGGAGGTGTTGTTCCCAACCGCCTCGAGAGTCGCAATCGCTTCGCTCTTCTGCCCAAGCTGCTTCTGGCAGAGGCCCAGATAATAGCGCGCCATCACTCCCGTCTTGGAAGTTCCGTAACGGGAAGCCAAAGAACTGAAAATAGCGCTGGCAGCCCGGAATCTTGCTTCCTCGCTGCGGAATACGGGCGTCGGCCCTGAAGCATAAGGATCGTCTTTGGCGTTCACGGCATCCACGGTCCCGTGATAGTAATCCATGCCCTTGGCCAACTCCTGTTGGGCGCTGTTATCACGAGCATCGAGATACCGAAAGCCGAAATAAGCCCCAAGGAGAGCCAGCAGCACCCCGGCGCCGGCCAGGCTGATGATCTTGGCGTACGCACGCAAGAAGTCCACCGTGCTGATTAGTGCATCATGGATTGGATCCGCGGAGATTTCTTTTCGAGTCAGCTTAGTAGTGCCCACAACACCTTCCTAGTCACCTGTTAGAATTTAGGACAAGCCAAAGAATATAACATAGCACCACTGCTTGGCGCAATTTTGATCCTTCCATGGAAATTTATGGTACAATTTCGCCACCTGATGCGCGCTGACGACGCGTGTCGTCAAAAAATATGGCCGCAGAATGATGGAAGATCGCGGAGGCTTGCCTGAAGCCTATCAAAACCTGACCCAGGGCAATATTGGGTTCTCATTCACAGGGTGTTCGCGAAGTGGTACCATAGAGAATGCACCTGCTAGAGCAATGCGGCATGGGGAGAGCATCCACCCCTATTTGCCGATCGCTTCTCGGGAGGGCGAAAATGGCTGCCGAAAGCAACAGCACAGAAACGATCCTTATCGTAGAAGATGAATCTCCAGTACTGGACATGGTCACGAGCATACTGAAGAGCAAAGGCTACGGAGTGCTGCGCGCCCAAAACGGTGATGAAGCCCTGCAGATCGGCAGGGAGTTTGCCGGCAAGATTGACTTGGTATTAACCGATATCGTCATGCCCGGTATGAGCGGCGGCGAGGTTGTTCGGCAGCTCCAGCAGCTGAAGCCTGAAATTCACGCATTGTACATGTCGGGGTATACCAAGTATACCGTCGTCGGTCCCGGCACCCTCGAGAGTGTAAAATCCTTCATATGGAAGCCATTTTCCCCTGCCGAATTGCTGGGCAAAGTGCGTGAAGTCCTAGACAGCCCGGTTGATATCCTCTGAAATCAGGATGCCCGCCCCACGCATCCTCCGTTCTGCCCCGCTTCGTGTCCTTGGTTGTGGCTGGCTCTTGCACACGCCGAATCGTTAATCGCCGCACCGCAGGAGCGATTGCGATTTGGTTGAACGATACCCGCAGAAACTGGTATACTAAAGGGTTGTATTCCGGCAACATCCACGGCATTTGCGCTGTTGGTGGATAAAATTCGCGGGTCATGGCAACGATGGACCCATGCACGAGGCGGCAGGCACAGCATGAAGCGGATCATAATGTTGCCGGCTGTCGAGCCCGCTGTCTTTTTATGTGCCTGACAACAAATAGCCGAATCTGGCTGAGGTAGGTATCTTGAGTGAAGAACGTTTAAAGATCGCTGTCTTTATTGATTTCGACAACATCGAGATCGGAGTAAAGAAAACGCTGAACAGGCACTTCGATGTCGGACAGGTGCTGGAAGCCATCAAGGAACGCGGAGAGGTGGTGACCAAAATTGCTTACGGGGATTGGAAGCACGCCGCCGATTACAGCCGCGCACTTACGCAGCATGCCGTCCATATGGTCCAGCGCAATCTCACGCCGGGAGGCGATAAGAATGGCGCCGATATCACGCTAGCCCTGGATGCACTCGAGATGGCATTCACGAGGAGTCACATTAACGCCTTCGTAATCGTAGGCGGCGACAGCGATTTCATCGCGCTCGTGGAAAAGCTGAAGCAGTATGACAAGATGGTCTTCGTGGTAGGAGGGCGTTCCTTTACCAGCACCATCCTGCAAAAGAACTGCCACGAGTTTATCGCCTATGAGAATTTGATAGGAATCCAGCCCGTCGTGCGCAAGGCGGCAGGAAGGGCGCCGGCAGTCAGCACTGCCCAATTGCGCGACGCTTTGCCTCCTCTGCGCCGCGCACTCGAAGTCCTGGCCGACCGGGAAGTGTCACCGCAGCTCGGACTGCTGAAGAGCACCCTGCTGCAGCTCGATTCCACCTTCTCAGAACGCAATTACGGGGCACATTCCTTCCGTGAGTTTATCCAGAAGATGGCCAATGCGGGGTTTGTCAACCTTAAGCACGTGGATCGAAGCCTGCTGGTCGAGCTGAAGGAAGCTGAGAACGTGCAGCCGCCGGCTGCATTGCCGACCGCCCTACATCACGAGCTTGAGGAGGAACCGGCTCCCCTCCATCCCAAACACGCAGCGCATCCTTCTCACAGGGAGACCGCCATATTGACTGCCGATGAACCGGGCCCTTCCACCGCAAGCGAATCGACGCCGCTTCCTCCCCAGGATAATGCATCGGCTCCTGCGTCAGGTGCAGGCGCAGTTTCTGCGGTGCGGCAGATTCTCGAGCAATTGGGATCCAAGCCGCACTGGCCGATGTATCTGCGCAGTTTTAAGCACTTCCTCCGGTCCGCTGATCCGACATTCGATGAGAGACGTTTCGGCCTTTCCAGTATTCACGACCTGGCGCGACAAGCACAGCGGGAGGGCCTGCTGCGGATCGAGCGAAACCGTCAGGGAATACTTCGCATCTATCCCGGCGACCAATTCCCGCAAGCTGGACAAACCAGGACGTTGCTCGGGGTCGAGACTCTTGCTTCTGTTGAGACTCCGGTTCTCGAGCCGGAAGAAACTTTCGTCGCCGGCATCCCGCCGATTCCCGAGCCTCCGATGGAGGCTGTAGCCGAGGTTCCATTCGAAGGCCCGGCAGAAGAACCACCGCGGGAGGAACCAGTGGTTGCCACGGAGGAAAAACCGAAACGCAGACGAGCCACAAGAGCAACGTCATCGACGCGCATCCGCAGGACGCCGGCTGGGAAGCCGCGAACGTCGAAAAAGGCGCCGAGGCCAGGCAGCCTGGTACCCGACGCATAGATCGCTTTACGAGCGTTCCGGTTTGTACCGCTCCGCTCCTACCCTAATTGCTTTTCCAGAGGTATAATTCCGACGTCCGTGTAGTATGCGCGGCGCGGCGAACCAGCTGACGAATGACGAGGGGCGCATCAGCAAGATCAGGCTCTCTTCATTCGTCAATCATTTTATTATAAACAGTTATAAAAAAAGCCCTTATGATTTCGAATGACTCGAGCCCGCGCCAGGCTTGGGAGGTCGGTGGAGAAAACTATGAGCGATAAGTCTTTTAGCGCGTTTCAGATGGCACAAACACAGTTTGACCTGATTGCCGAAAAACTCAGCCTGGACAGCGCCACCAAAGAGCTGCTGCGCAATCCGATGCGGGAATACCATTTCAATATTCCCGTGCGCATGGACGATGGCGGCGTAAAGGTTTTTCGTGGATTCCGCGTCCAGCACAACGATGCTCGTGGACCCTCGAAGGGCGGCATCCGTTTCCATCCTCAGGAAACAGTGGACACGGTCCGGGCTCTGTCAATGTGGATGACCTGGAAGTGCGCCGTGGTTGATATCCCTCTCGGCGGGGCCAAGGGCGGAGTCATTTGCGATCCGCACAATCTCAGCCAGCGGGAGCAGGAGGCGATCTGCCGCGGTTGGGTTCGCCAGGTGGCGAGGAATGTTGGGCCTCTTTCCGATGTGCCGGCGCCGGACGTTATGACGAACGCCCAACACATGCTCTGGATGCTCGACGAATTTGAGGCGATCCACGGCGGCAAGTTCCCCGGTTTCATCACCGGCAAGCCTGTGGGGATGGGTGGTTCGTTGGGACGGACCGAGGCCACAGGATTTGGCGTCGTCTACACGTTGCGCGAGGCGCTTCGAGAGCTCGGCATTAATATCGAAAAGACCACTGCCAGCGTTCAGGGCTTCGGCAACGTCGCCCAGTATGCGATCCGCCTCTATCAGCAGATGGGAGGAAAGGTGATCTGCGTATCCTCCTGGGATCAGAATGATCAAACCTCGTACTCGTTCAAGCTCGCCGGCGGAGTCGACGTCGACGCCCTCCTGGGTATCACCGACCGTTTTGGCGGCATCGACAAGGAGAAGGCGAAGAAGCTTGGTTATGAAGTCCTCCCCGGCGGCGCCTGGCTGGAACAGAACGTGGATATCCTGCTTCCTGCCGCTTTGGAAAACCAGATCACGGGCGAAAATATCGGCAGGATTCAGCCCAAGGTGAGGGTGATCGCTGAAGGCGCCAATGGGCCGACCACACCCGAAGCCGACGCGGTTTTGAAGGAACGTGGCATTTTCATGATCCCCGATTTCCTGGCCAATGCCGGCGGCGTAACCTGCAGCTACTTCGAGCAGGTGCAGAGCAACATGAACTTTTTCTGGGAAAAGGACGAAGTCCTCAACAAGCTGGATGTCAAGATGACTTCTGCCTTCCACTCGGTCTACGAATTGGCGAAGAAGAACAAGCTCTATATGAGAGATGCAGCCTACGTAATCGCAATCAGCCGCGTGGCCCGAGCATGTAAAGACCGCGGTTGGGTCTAAAATTCCGGCCGCCAACCACCGGCATCCGACATCCAACCTATCCATATTTTCTGGAGAGGTCGGAGGTCGAAAGTCGGAGGTCGGGAGCCGTGGGTTGGGCAATACCATGCAGGAACCTGCGAACGAAGTCACCGCGCCCCTCGACAAGGTCATGCGCGTGCTGCAAGAGCGCGCCAGAGAACTGAAGTCCATCTACACGATTGATGAGATCCTCCAATCGGACAAGCCCTTCCCTGAACTGCTGTGCTTGATCACCGAAGCCATTCCCACAGGTTGGCAATACCCCGAATACTGCCAGGCAAAAATCGTCTTTCGTAACCAGACCTTTTGCATGCCCGGCTTCTACGAAACCCGGTGGGTCCAAAGAGCGCCCATCTTCGTCCAGGGAGAGGAGGTTGGCAGTATCGCGGTCGCCTACAACCGTCAGTTGCCGGGAGCCGACGAAGGACCGTTCCTGAAAGAAGAGCGCCAGCTCATCAAGACGATCGCGGAGAGAATCGGCCAGGCGGTGCTGCAACGAAGTCTGGTGGATGCCGGGTACCTCAGGCAGTGGAACGCGGCGGCGGCTGAAGCCGCGCGGCAGGAGTGGCGCATCATTCTTGACCTGCTCAAGACGACCGATCTGAACCTCTTCAAGCAGATCGCGCGCAAGCTGCTTAATTACCTGGCGGTCAATGGCATTGGGGCGGCCAAGGATCTATTGCGCTCATTGTCGGGCGCCCGCGAACAGGACGAGACTCTTTACGATGAAAACCGGCCCCTGCAAAAGACCGAAGCGAAAGACCTCGAATCCATCACCGAAGAAACGTTCCGCATTGCCTCAGAGCAGCTCACCGAACAGGAACTGCTCTCCCTGATTCAGGTCTGGATCAAGGAAGACCGGGTCAACTTCCTGGTTCAGGCACTCGAGACCGCCGACACTTCTCTGATCGAAATTGCCAACGCCATGGAGCGCTATCAGCATACGGGGATCAGCACACGCGAGCTGTCGATCGCAACCCAGGTTGGCTTAAAGACTTCGCTGGTGAGGCGGCTGCTCACCGATCACCTCGATTTCATCGAGACATCACGCAAATACCTGGAAGTAGAAGATTTTTTCGACATCCTGAAGCACACCATCCTGATTCCGAAGAGTCACGGTAAACTGGGAGGCAAGACCAGCGGCCTGTTCCTGGCCTCGCGTATCCTCAGAGGTGCAAAAGAATATTCCGATCTGCTGACCGACATCCGCATTCCGAAGACGTGGTACCTCCCGTCGGACATGCTCCTTCACTTCCTCGCGTACAACAACCTCGATGATGTCTACAACTGGAAATACCTCGACATCGACCAGATCCGGGAGGAATACCCCCACATTCTCCAGGTCTTCAAGAGTTCGCGCTTTCCACCCGACATTCTTCAGGGAATCTCGAATGCGCTGGATGATTTCGGCGACACGCCGCTGATCGTGAGGAGCTCGAGTCTGCTCGAAGATCGCATGGGTGCGGCCTTCTCCGGAAAGTACAAAAGCCTGTTTCTTGCCAACCAGGGCGAAAGGGCCGATCGCCTCGCCGCGCTGCTCGATGCGCTTGCCGAGGTCTACGCCTCGATCTTCAGTCCGGATCCGATTCAATACCGTGCAGAAAGAGGCTTGCTCGACCAGCACGAAGAGATGGGGATCATGATTCAGCAGGTGGTCGGCACTCGGGTGGGGCACTACTTCTTCCCCGCTTTTTCAGGGGTCGGCTTCTCCAACAACGAGTTCCGCTGGTCGCCACGAATCAAGCGCGAGGACGGCTTGCTGCGCCTCGTGCCGGGTCTCGGCACGCGCGCCGTCGATCGTGTGGCCGATGATTTTCCTATCCTGGTGGCGCCCGGGCAACCCAACCTGCGCGTCAACGTGACGCCTGAGGAAACTCTGCGATACGCCCCCAAGAAGATCGATGTGATCGATCTCAAAGAAAACTCATTTCGGACGATGGATCTGAGGGATTTGCTGGCGGAGGTCGGGCCGGAGTATCCGGCGATTGCCCAGCTCATCTCCGTTTATGAAGACGGCCGCATTCGCACTCCCATGCTGATGGATATCGACTTTGCCAAAGACGATGTGGTCGTCACTTTTGAAGGCCTGGTCAGTCGAACTCCGTTGATCACGCAGATGAAGAGCCTTTTTGCGGTGTTGCGGAATACCATGCGCACACCGGTCGACATCGAGTTCGCCAGCGACGGCAGCAACTTCTATCTGCTCCAGTGCCGGCCCCAGAGCAATTCGCTGGACAGCACACCCTCTCCCATCCCGAGAGACGTTCCCGAAAGTCAGATTGTATTCTCCGCCAATCGGTACGTGTCCAACGGCAAGACTCCCAACGTCACCCACATCGTCTACGTCGATCCCGATGGCTATGCCAATCTCCCAAGCCTGGCCGACCTGCAGGCCGTAGGCCGTGCCGTGAGCAACCTGAACAAGATTCTCCCCAAGCGCAGATTTATCCTCATGGGACCGGGCCGCTGGGGCAGCCGGGGCGATATCAAGCTTGGCGTCAGCGTCACCTATTCGGATATCAACAACACGTCCATTCTGATCGAAATGGCGCGCAAGACGGGAGGGTATGCCCCCGACCTTTCATTCGGCACGCACTTTTTCCAAGATCTTGTCGAATCGGGCATCCGTTACCTCCCGCTCTATCCCGATGATGCCGGCATCATATTCCGGGAGTCATTCCTGAAAAACTCCCCGAACATGCTGCCCATCCTGCTGCCTGAGTACGCCCATCTGGCTCCTACGGTTCGTGTCATCGACGTGCCGCGAACCACCGGGGGACGCGTCCTTCGAGTCCTCATGAATGCGGAACTCGAGGAAGCTGTGGGCATGCTTGTAACCCCGGGAGAACTGGAACCATTGCCGCCGATTCAGCCGGATGCCGGCTCCCCTTCCCGGCTTCCCGACGACAATTCGCGCTGGCGCAGCCGCATGGCGCAAAAGATCGCGGCGGAGCTGGATACCTCTCGTTTCGGGGTCAAGGACGTTTATGTCATCGGCAGCACCAGGAATGGAACCGCAGGCCCTGACGCCGACATCGACCTCATTATCCATTTTCGCGGCACGCCGGCCATGAGACACGAGTTGGAGTTGTGGCTCGAAGGATGGAGTCTTGCCCTGGCGGAAATGAACTATCTGCGAACCGGATACAAGCGCAAGACGTTGCTTGACGTACGTCTGGTCACAGATGACGATATCAGGAAGCAAACCAGTTTTGCCGCCAAGATCGGCGCGGCGACCGATCCGGCACGATGTCTGACACTCGGCAAAAACTGATACCATTTTGGATTTTGGATTGCCGATTTTGGATTGCCGGCTCTGCAACCTCGAAGGGGGGTCAACCATCCAAAACCCGCATTCCAAAATCCAAAATGAACATGGATTTGAGATGACCAAAGCCGACCGAGGCACGTTTAGAAACCTTAAGCTGGGGAAAAATGTCTATCGTCAACTGAAACGGCGGGGTTCGCCTGCGCCTCCGCCGCCAAAGAGGCATCCTGCCAAGCCCCCTGCGAAGCCACATCCCTGATCCTGCACTTTTCACTTCGCTGCGCACAGACTAGTGAGATAATAAAACGTTTTTAAGCGAAGCCAGCCCTCGTTGGAGAGGAAACGATGACGCAGAGTTTCTCAAAAAGTAGTGGGCGTGATCCCTGCGCGGTTCGATTCCCAGCGCTTGCCCGGCAAAGTGCTGCGCAGGATTGCCGGCAAGGCAATGGTGCACTGGGTTTACGAAAATGCGGGAAAATCTCCGCTGTTGAACGAATTGCTCATCGCTACCGACAGCAAAGAAGTGCAGGACTATTGCCGGGAACACAATCTCTCCGTAATCATCACCGGCAAGCACCCATCCGGGAGCGACCGCCTGCACGAAGTAATGGAGCGCACCGACGGCGATGTCTATGTGAACATCCAGGGGGACGAACCTACGCTGCGCCCCGAGCATCTCGATTTGTTGCTGCGGCCGATCCTGGCCGGAGACATCGAGGTGTCGACTCTGAAGGTGGAAATCGATGGCGAGGCTGCTCACGACCCGAATCAAGTCAAGGTGATCACCGACATCCGCGGGCGCGCACTCTACTTTTCGCGCTTTCCGATCCCCTTCGATCGTAACGGCAGCGGCGGGATCAAATATTATAAGCACATCGGTATTTATGCTTATACCCGGGCTGCGCTCGCGCTTTTCCACCGGTTGCCGCAATCGTCGCTCGAATTAGCGGAAAAGCTCGAGCAATTGCGCTATCTGCAAAACGGCATCCCGATCATGGTAAACGAAACGCCGTATGACACAGTTGGCGTCGACACAGAGGCTGACCTGGAGCGAGCCATCGCGAGGTTGGCCGGGAATGACCTCGACAGCTCAGCCACGGGGAATGCTGGGGAATTGAAGAGGTAGTCGGGCCGAGCGCGAATCTTCGGTTGGATTCTATTCATTCATGACAGATCAGGTTTATTAGGCTCTATGTATTTTGTCTATAGCATCCTGATGGTGACTTTGGGCCTGGTACAGCTCCCGCTCCTTCTGGTCAAATGGCGCCGCTTGCGCAAGTATCTCCCCGGTCTGCGCCAGCGCTTCGGGTACCTTCCCGCCAGCCTGCGCGGCGATGGTCGGCCGACGATCTGGTTCCATGCATGCTCTGTCGGCGAAACCCTGAGCGCCCAGCCGTTGGTCCACCTGCTGAGCGCGCGCTTCCCCGAGGCGCGTTTCGTTTTCTCCACCATTACCAACACCGGCCAGGAGATCGCAAAGCAGCGTTTCTCCAAATATGGCGAAGGCAACACCTTCTTTTTCCCTGTCGACCTGGCGTCAATTGGCCGGCGCGTGATCGAATGGGTTCAGCCCGACATGATGGTAATCATTGATACCGAGATCTGGCCGAATCTCCTCCGGTTGCTGCATCGGCGCGGTGTCCCGGTGGTTCTTGTCAACGGCAGGATTTCGGCGGCATCGTTCCGTCACTACCGCCTGTTCCGGCCTGCTTTGCGCCGCATCTTTCAGAATTACAGCGTTCTGATCATGAAGTCCGAAGAGGATGCCGACCGTATCCGTTCTATCGGCGCGCCCCAGGACAAAGTCATGGTGACCGGCAACATCAAATATGATAGCGACCTGGTAGACAAGGAAGTAACCAAAGCACAGGTGAATGCTCTCCAGGAAGCGCTTGGGCTCGACCCGAATGAGGGCTTTTTGATTGTCGCAGGCAGCACCCACCCGGGCGAGGAGGAAACTCTGCTGGAAGTTCTCCGCCGGATTCGCCAGATGCCGGGGCTCGAGCAGACACGACTGTTGATAGCGCCCCGTCATCCCGACCGTTTCGATTCTGTAGCTGCACTGGCCGCACGCGCCGGCTTCGGCGTCCAACGCCGCTCAGCCGGCACCCTACCGACCAGGAATGCCGATGTGCTCATCCTGGACACGATCGGCGAACTCGCCACTGCTTACAGTTTTGCGACGGTCGTGTTCGTAGGCGGCTCACTGATTCGCCGCGGTGGACACAGTATTATGGAACCCGCCTTGTATGCGAAGCCGATTGTGATTGGACCCTCCATGGAAAACTTTCTGCAGATTATCGACGAATTCCGGGAGCGTGGTGGAGTCATGCAGATCAACGCCGGCGAAGAGGATAGAAATTCGCAAGTTCAGCAGCTCACGGATACCTTCCGGGGGCTGCTGCAGGATCGGTCAGCGCGCGATGCCTTGGGGAGGGCCGCGTTCTCAATATTTGAAGATAACCGGGGTGCGACTCATCGAACCGTGGAGAAAATCGTAAACCTGTTTCCCCAACCTAGGGTGCGAACCTATTGATAACCATGAAATATGGTGACAGAAATAAGCTTCCCAGCCCCGAAAGGGCGGAAGCAGAATAGACCCAGGCACGAGCCCGGGGCTGTGAGCAGGCAAAGAAGGAGCCCTGAGGGGCGATACATCTATCCCTGGAATAGCGTCACTATAATATCTGATCCCGAATAGGAATGTTCCGGCTGTCAAAAATCACATACTCTAGGGATTGTTCAGTTTTTGCATTTGCCACAGCGCGGTCCGTGAGAAAATGAAACAGGTGGCGTTCCACCGCCGGACTGAATCTTGGAAAGGTTTTTTATACCGCAGACAAGACATGGTCTGTGCCCGATTCGAAACGAGTTATTCATCGACCTTGAGGTGTGCCGTGAATAGAAAATGGGTATTCTTGCTGTTGTGCCTGGCGGTGCTCATCGCGGGCACCGCGGTCCAACTTTCCTCGCAGGAGGCTGCCATGCCCGATTTGGCCAAGCTGCAGGCAATGACATCCAGGTTCGCACCCGTGGAAGTCAGTGCCGACATCTCCCGTCTGCCCAGCGGCGAACAAAAGGCCCTGGCCAAGATGGTGGAAGCAGGACTGATTATGGATGCGCTGTTTCTTCGCCAGGTCTGGTCCGGCAACGAGAACATGCTGTCCCAACTGCAGAAAGACGACTCCCCCCTGGGCAAGGCTCGTCTCCACTATTTCCTGATCAATAAAGGGCCCTGGTCCAGGCTTGACAGCTATGCCCCCTTCGTACCGGGAGCCCCTAGGAAGCCCGAAGGTGCAAATTTCTATCCGTCAGGAACCACCAAGGCCGAAATAGAAGGCTGGCTCAATTCGTTGTTAGAATCCGAACTGGCACGTGCCACTGGGTTTTTTACTGTGATCCGGCGGCCGGCCGTCGGCAAACTGGGCTTTGCCGTCGTTCCTTATGGTGCGGAGTACCAAACGGAACTCGCCCAGGCCGCGAAGCTCCTGCGTGGAGCAGCTACTCTTACTTCCCAGCCAACGCTTAAGGCTTACCTCACGAGCCGGGCGGTCGCCTTCCTGAGCAACGACTATTACGCCAGCGATGTCGCCTGGATGGAGCTGGATGCCAGCATCGAGCCGACCATAGGGCCGTACGAGGTGTATGAGGACGAGTGGTTCAACGCCAAGGCGGCATTTGAAGCCTTCATTACGATCCGCGATGACGCGGAGACCGCCAAACTGGCTAGGCTCGGAGCGCAGCTGCAGGACATAGAAAATAATCTGCCCATCGATCCGAAGTATCGAAATCCGAAACTCGGCGGGCTGGCACCGATCCGAGTCGTCAACGAAATCCTGGCGGCGGGCGACGGGAATCGCGGCGTTCAGACCGCCGCCTTTAATCTCCCGAACGATGAACGCGTGGTCAAGGAAAAGGGCGCCAAACGAGTTATGCTCAAGAACGTCCAGGACGCCAAGTTCCGCATCGCGCTCGTGCCCATATCCCGGATCGTGCTCTCGCCCGTGGACCAGAAAAACGTCTCCTTCGACGCGTTTTTCACGCACACGGTGATGCATGAACTGATGCACGGGCTGGGTCCGCATGAAATTCATGTCGGCACCCGCACGACAACGGTGCGGCAGGAACTCAAAGACTGCTATAGCACGATCGAGGAAGCCAAAGCCGACATCTCAGGACTGTTCGCACTTCAGTATCTGATCGACAAGGGAATACTCGACAAAACCCTGGGGCAGACCGTGTACGACACTTTCCTGGCGTCCTCGTTCCGCTCGATCCGCTTCGGCCTCTCCGAGGCCCATGGCAAAGGCATCACGATCCAGCTCAACTATCTCCTTGATTTTGGCGCGTTCAAGGTCGTTCCGGACGGCACTTTCGCAGTAAATCCGGCCAAAATCAAGGAGGGGGTCAACGCTCTGACACGCGAAATCCTGACGCTCGAGGCCGAGGGAAATTACACCAAGGCACAGGACCTGATGAAGAGGCTGGCCGTCCTCCGGCCGGAGATCCAGCGTGCGCTGGACAGGCTGAAGAGCATTCCAATCGACATCGAGCCGAAGTTCACGACAGCGGAGCGGTTGCTGGCAGGGGCGTCCAAGTATTCACCGCAGTAATAAAGTAGGTGGGCGCCGGACGCCTCACGGCGCTCAGGTGGCAAGTTGGTTCAACCACAAGCCCCGGCGGGCGCGACGGTCTTACAGCCGTGGCGCCGGAGGCGCAAAAGAGAATAGCCCCGGGCTAACACCCGGGGCTATTGCCTGATCGCCCTTACGGAGCTGTCGTTTCAACCAGCCGCATAGTTTTAAGACAGTCCTGGCGGCCGGGGCCTACGCGCTGAGGGCGAGACTTTTCAAAGAGGAGAGACGGATGGCATGGAATAGGAAGCACCAGCCCTGGTCGCTGATCGCGATCATCTTCATGGTCTGGCAATGCAGCAGTTGTCAAAGCAACAATCCTGCGGATCAGGCTGCGAAGTCAGGAGCGGATCACCAGTTTGATCAAGCGCCAGGTAGTCCAGGCACTCCGGCCGCGCCCGGCCAGGCCAGAATCGATGCTCCGGATGAACTCTTTCTCGGTGGCGAACGCGGGGCTCCGATCAAAATCGAAGTGTTCTCGGACTATCAGTGCCCGCGCTGCCGTGATTTTTACCTGTCCACTCTAAAGCCCTTGATAGCCGACTACACCAACACAAATAAGATCAATAAGATTTACATCGTCTATCACGATTTCCCGCTGGAGATGCATCCGTTTGCCCGCAAAGCCGCGCGTTTTGCCCTCGCCGCAGCGCGGATCGGCAGGGATCGGTGGCTGCGGGTGAACGACGCGCTCTATACAGATCAAGCACAATGGTCCTTGGACGGCAATATTGAAGCGGTGCTGGCAAAAGTGCTGGAACCGACGGAATTGGTGCGCATAGGAAATCTGGCGGCGGATCCGGCAATAGATTCTGCTGTGCAGGATGAGGTCCTGTTCGGGCAGAGCTGCGAAATCGCTTCCACGCCGACTTTCTTCATTAATCCTCAGACCGGCCCTCAGCAACGAGTGGCAGGCTGGGTCGCCTACAACACACTGAAGGATTTTCTCGACCGCCTTCTCAAGTAAAACGTACCTTGATCTCTGAGCGCCGTGCGGCATACGGCGCCTACCTCGCCAGTACGTACACACCGGTGTGCCCGAGCAGCGGATTGGAATTCTCCGGTTACTCCACCTGGCCTGCGGATCTGACCGAATCCATGGAGCCGTCGATGGCTTTCCGC
Source organism: Terriglobia bacterium (assembly GCA_963739235.1). Taxonomy (GTDB): domain Bacteria; phylum Acidobacteriota; class UBA6911; order UBA6911; family UBA6911; genus JAFNAG01. Next base: position 218,779 of record CAVTZY010000032.1, read on the forward strand.
ACCAGACACGTAAGCGCGAGTGCGGAAAAGGGCTTCTGCAGAATCTGGTAGTTGCGGATGCTGGACGCGGCCGGACCTGCCATGTCACTGTATCCCGAAATATAGAGAATCTTGATATCGGGACGCTGCTGAATGATCTGCTGCGCCAGGTCGTAACCATTCATGCCCGGCATGATGATGTCGGTCAGCAACAGCGCGATCGAACCCGGATGTTCCTTGCTTTGCTGCAGGGCTTCACTTCCACGGCATGCGCTGAGCACGTGATAACCGCGCCTTTTGAGAATGTCGGCCGCGAGTGATCGCACCTGGTCGTCGTCTTCTACCAGGAGCAAGGTCTCGGTCCCGCCGGGCAGAGTGGCTTCGGAAGGAGCCGATCCGGCTTGCGTTGCGGCGGCCGAAGCGCGGGGTAGGAAAACCTGAAAGGTAGTGCCCTTGCCGGTTTCGCTCGCGACACGGATATCGCCGCCACTCTGCTTGACGATCCCATAGACAGTAGAGAGTCCCAGGCCGGTTCCCCTCCCTCTTTCTTTCGTGGTGAAGAAAGGTTCGAACAGGTGCTCTCGCACTTGCGGATCCAGGCCAATCCCTGTATCGGATACCGAGAGGACAATCCAGGATTGCGCGGGTCCGCCTGCGCCTCCCGGATTGATATCGGCAACAGGAGCCTCAGCGGTGCGAATCGTAAGCACGCCGCCATCCGGCATGGCGTCACGCGCGTTGACCGCCAGATTCAGGAGCACTTGCTGCAATTGAGTCGGATCGGCCTTGATGGGTCCGATGGTTGGCTTGAGATCGGTGACTACTTGCACGTGAGCCCCGATCAAACGGCCTAGCATCTTGAGTACATCGGATACGACCTGGTTGAGGTCGAGAATCTGCATCTGGAGGACTTGCTTGCGGCTGAAAGCCAGCAGTTGTTGGGTCAGATTCGCTGCGCTCTTTGCCGCCCGCTGGATTTCAACGGCCCACGCGTAGCCGGGATTTGTCTGGGGAATCCGCTCGAGCAAAAACTCATTGTAGCCAAGGATGGCGGTCAGCAGGTTGTTGAAATCATGAGCCACTCCGCCAGCGAGGCGTCCCACGGCATCCATTTTCTGCGCCTGCCGGAGTTTTTCTTCCGAAAACCGCAGTGCGGCGGTCCTTTGCTCAACCTCCTCCTCGAGGTTGTGCGCGTAATCTGCCAGGCGCGCCTCCTTGGCCGCGAGCGCGTCGGCCATGGCATCAAACGCAATCGATAGCCGGCCGACTTCGTCCTTGCCCACCAATCCTACGCGTCGCGACATATCGCCGGCGGCCAGAGCTGTCGCCGTCGCCGCCACTACCTGCACGGGCTGGGCAATCCAGCGTGCAGCCAAAAGAGCCACAATCACCGCTGCCAATGCAGCCAGAAACGCCATAAACAAGGCTCTGCGGGTTACCGGCCACACCGTGCGGTCGATCGCAGCATCCTCGGTAAAGATGCCGTATAACCACCGCTTCTGGGTGAGCGGGACAATTGCCACGTTGACCGGCTTGCCCTGGGGACCGGTCACTCGAACAAACGAATTGCTATTGCGCTCCAGCAAAAGCTGGCGCGACCGTTCGAAAAGAGGCAGGGTTCCCGGGATCGATGTCATCAGATTCTGCGCCAGCGAGCCGAATCTGCGTTCTACCTGCCACTCACCGAGGAGATCCTCCGGCAGAGGGACAAATGGTCTGAATCGAGCGAGTGGCTGGGTGGGACTGGAGAGGATTACGCCCCACTCATCCCAGAGCATTCCGGCATCCACATGCTGGGAGAAGTTGGTGTCGGCGGCCAGCAGCTGGTCAATCTGGGACATGCGCAGCCGGGCCCCAACGGCGCCCACGATAATCTTCTCCGAATTGCGCACCGGCATCGAGACTTCCAAAACAGGCGTCGAGGTCTGCGGCTCGACGTGCGGATCATCTGTACCCGCCTCTCCGTACAGCGCAAACTGGAACCACTTTGCCGTCAGGAAGCTCTGCCCGACATAAATCGGATCGCTGGCCGCCACGATCTCGCCGCGCGGATTCGCGAGCAATGTAACATCCAGAGCGAAGGCAGAGGCGGTTTGAGTGAGGAGGGCGGTTATATGAGTGGCCGTCCGGACGTCGGCATCGGGTGAGGCAAAAGCTCTGACGTCCGGTGCTTCGGCAAGAATAGATATAGCCGCCAGGCGATCGCGCAAGAACTCGTCGATGGTTTGCGCCGTGGCGAGCGCACGCTGGCGACTCACCGCACGGATCGCCGTCTCCTGTTCCTGCCGGGTAGCCACCGCATTGTAAAACGCGACGGCACCCAATGGCAAAACGGCCAGAACCACCAGAATGCAAGCCAGCTTAGTGGCCAGCTGGCAATCACGCCAGAATTGCATGAGGTTTTTCAGCGCAGTATCCTCACCAAACTGTATTCCTGGCTTCCTACCAGCCCGCGCGCCTCAATCTGAGGCAGCCCGGTGACGCGAGACCGATAGATGGCAAACTGAACATAATCCGCCAGCGGCGCTGCAGGCAAATCGCGGGCCAAAATTGCCTGCACCTGTTGATAGTAGGTGGCCCGGGCCTCCAAGGCGCTTCCACGCGCTCCTGCGGCAAAAGCGGCATCGAGTTCCGGATTGCTATAACCCATGAAGTTTATGGCAGCGCCGGTTGCGTATCTGAATTCCAGGCCCACCGGATCCGGGGTAACGGTCTCCAGCATCATCGCCATATCAAAATTACGCGCACGGTTCACCCGATCGGCCCAATCCAGCGACGGCAGCGTCACGATTTTCGTCCGGATGCCCACGGCAGCCAGCTGCGAGTGTACCAGATTCGCTATCTCCTGCAATGCTCCCGAAATGGGCACCAGAAGTTCGGCCTGAAGGCGAATCCCCTCAGCCCCACGCCGCAGAATGCCGGCGTCATCCAGCAAACGGTTGGCGTGCACAGGATCGAAATCGGGAACACGCACCGATGAATTGAACGCCCAAGGCACAGCGGCAGTGTAAAAGCCCTGGCTGGGGATACCATACCCGCGCATGGCGTGCGCGACCAATTCGGCACGGTTAATCGCCATGTTCAAGGCTTGGCGCACGCGCAGGTCTCCATAAGGCGCACGGGCAAGGTTGAATCCGATGGCAATACGGATTGTGGAGGGGAAGGTGCGCACGATTACGCCAGGCGCGGTTTGAAGACGCGCCAAGGAATCTACGGGCGGGCGAGCCCGCAGAAAATCGACCTCGTCGTGCTCGATGGCTGCGGCCGCCTGCTCGGGACTGCGTGCAAAGCGGAAGATGACGCGGTCAAGCAGCGGGCCGCGATCAAAATACTTATTGTTGGCGGCCAGCACAATTTTATCGCCCTTGATCCATCCGACAAAACGGAAAGGGCCGGAACCCACGGGCTTCTGATTGGCGGGATTGGCCTGCCAATCGGTGCCTTCGTAAATATGGCGCGGCAGAATAAAGGTGGTCTGGTAGGCAAGCACGCGCAAGAATGGTGACCATGGCGCCTTGAGATGGATAGTCAGCGTCTGGTCGTCGTGGATATCCATCCGATCGATGTGCTCGCCGGCGTCGCGCCCGGCGCCACCTGCCTTGGCAAGAGTCTCGAGGGTACCCTTGACATCAGCAGAAGTCAGAGGAGCGCCGTCATGCCAGCGCACACCCTCCCGCAAATGGAAGGTGTAGGCAAGCCCATCTCTCGATACCTCCCAACTGCTGGCCAGATCGGGTACCAGGCGGAAAGAGGCATCGAGCGACACGAGCCGGCTGAATAGGTTTTGGCCGATGATCTCCCCCGTCTCGTTGTTGACGAGATCGGGATTCAGTGACGGAGGCTCCTGGCTTAGCAGCACACGCAGTTCTCCGGCACCTCCTTTGATTTTGCTAGTGTCCGGAAGATCCGGCGCAGGGCGTCTCAAAACGAAGAATGCCAGGCAAATCGATAAGCCAAGGGCGACAAATAGAATAATCCCGCCAGCCTTGCGCACTGTCATTTAACTCCTGCAATCACACCCGGGCCAGTCGTTGGATTACCTGTCGGGACATATCCGTTGGGCACTGTCGAGCCGGCATCCAATTGCCGATGGCACACCGATCTCATAGCGCCCCGGCTACAAATATTCCCCATTATAAACTGAATGCCTGGTTTTCCATATTTTTGATTCATCTTCACTGCGGTTCAGCCCTTCCAGGGCTGAAAACGCTGGGCTATCATCCGGTGCATGAGTTTTGAGAAAATCTCGAAGGCTAGGGCCTACCTGCCGGCTCGCATGTTCTCGAACCCGGCGGTCGGCTAGGCGTCGGACTGCAAGGTTACGCGGAGATCATCGCCGCTTGCTGCTCGGGCAGGCTGCCAGAGGGCCAACAGAGAAACCGCTGCGGCAATTGTGGCAGCCAGAAGCAGAGTGAGAGGCGGATTGGGGCGGATCCCATAAAGAACACTTTCCAGCAGTCCATTCGTGGCCAACGCTCCCACGAGTCCCAACGCGATACCCGGGATAATCGCCAGGAGTCCTTGCCTGATAACCAGCCACGCGATCCTTCGTTCCGTGGCGCCGAGCGCCCGGCGGATCGTGAATTCGCGCCGGCGCCGCAGCACGGAGTAGGACACGACCGCATAGAGTCCGGCCATGGCAAGGAATATGGCGGCGGCGGCAAACACGCCAATGAGGAGCGTGTTAAACCGCGGCTGCAACAGCGAGGCATTCACGTAGTCTGCAAGCGGCTTTATATTGACAATCGGAACGGCAGGGTTGAGTTCCCGCACGCGCTGCCGGATAGCGGCCAGCGCCGCTCCGGTATCCGCCTGGGAGAGGCGCACCACAAACGTCGTCGATGCAATCATCGGCGCCTGGCTGAAGGGCACATAGAGCTGAGGATCGGCCGGCGCTGCCAATGTCCCATTGTGGACGTTGCCGGCAACGCCGACGACCAGCAGCATTGGATTGGCCGAGCCCCCCGGTCCAAAGCCTGCATCGACGAAGCGGCCGATCGGGTTCTCTCCCGGGAAGTATCGCTTCGCCAGATCAAGGCTGATGATCCCAATCCGGGGTTGCCCGAGGATATCGGTGGGGGCAAAATCACGACCGTCAAGTAGAGGAATGCCCATTGCCTGAAAAAATCCCGGGCTGATCAGATGCACTTCCGCGCCTGCCGAGCGCCCATCTCCGCTCCCATGGCCCGGAACGTCGAGCCGGATGGTGTAGCGAAGCTCGCCAAATGGCAATAGCGCGGTAAAGGCTGCGGACTTCACGCCGGGCAGTGTTTTCACGTCGGCACGGACCCGGTCAAAGAAGTCAACCTGCTGTTGCGGCGCGTACAGAGCATCAGAAAGATCGATCCGGAATGTCAGGACTTTAACAGAATCAAAGCCCGGATCCACATGCGAGAGGGTAAGGTAGGCCCGCAACAGGCTTATGGAAGCTGCCAGCAAAGTCACGGTGAGCGCAATCTCGGCGGTGACCAGAAGCAATCTCACCGCAGATGACTTGGAGCGCCGCCCCGTGCTGGTAGGCGCGCTATTGAAGTAAGGCCACCGGGTCGTCGCGCCCTGCACTGCTGGAATTGTGCCGAATCCCGCGGCGGCTGCCAGACTGAGGAGGAGCGAGACTCCGAACGTGCGGAAATCGAATTGAACCCGTGCGATTGACGCGAGATCCGGCCCGGCGGCGAGAAGCAGGGGCTTGGTGCAAACCATGGCAAACAGGACCCCCACAGCGGCGCCCGCCAGCGCGATCAACACACTCTCGACAAGCAGCTGGCGGGCAATTTGCCCGCGGGTTGCGCCCAGAGCCAGCCTCGTCGCCAGTTCCCCACGCCGGGCATACACTCGAATCAAGGCGAGGATCGCGACCGTCACGCAGGCAATGATCAGCACGCAGGCAACAGCATAGGTGAGAACGGTAAGCGGGGATACGAGCGAACCGGATACTTCATCGGCCAGAGGCACAACCAGACCGGTTCGATCGAGGTTGCGAGCCGAACGCTCCGGCGCGCTTGCTGCCGCGACGGTGAACATCTCGGCCTGTGCCTGGGCAAGTGCGACGCCCGGTTTCAAGCGTGCAATCACCTGCAGATCGCGAGGATAGGTTTTCTCAGCCTGCCGCCGGTCGGTCTGGAGATCGGCGGCAATCGTAGTATAGAGGTCGATGCGATCGATCTTGGCCGGAAACTGGAACCCGGCCGGCATGACACCGACAACGACAAATGGAACGCGATTCAGATAGATGGTCTTCCCCAGAATATCCGGATCCGCACCGAAGACCGACCTCCATGCGGCGTCGCCGATCACGACAGGCCTGACGCCCGATGCATCGTCGGCGGGTGATAGCGCGCGACCTCGGGCGGCATGCGCCTCGAGCACCGAAAACAGCGAGCCCGATGAGACAGTCGCCCGGAGTGAAGCAGCTTCACCTGACCCGGTGAGCGTATAGCGCTTGTTCCGATAGCCGGCCACGCCGTCGAACGAATGGATGGTCTGGGACCAATTCAAGAGCGTCGGGTAAGAGATTGCTCCTCGGACGTAGACGAGGCGATCGGGGTCAGGAAAGGCAAGTGGGTGCCACAGCGTGCTATCGAGCACAGAGAACATGGCGGTTGCCAAACCCAGGCCGAGAGCCAGGGTTGAGATGGCAAGCGTCGAGAATGCGGCGTTCCTGCGCAGCATCCGTCCCGACTGAAGGACATCGTGCCGCAAGCCCGAAACCCAATGGGAGGCGCGAGTGCCAAGGCTTGATTGAACATGCTGGGGCGCATCAAAAATCAGCATCGGGTTCCCCTCCGCTACTGTCTCCCCGACCCGCTAGAGCGAATTGGTTTAGATGTCAAAGTCAGTGTGCATGGATAGCCGGACAACTTTCACAGCTCATGTCTGCAGATTTTACACCAAGGACACTTCGGGTGCCTGAATTTGCTCGCTTTAGCCTGAGCGGCTCACGAATGTGTGCGCAAAACCGACATCAGCAAGCCTACCGGTTGTCGCACATTTCGCCACTGCTTCGCCGGCCGTCCGCTCGAGAATGTGTACGGCTCAGGACAATCCGGGAGCTTCTTGGGCATGAGCGAAAGGTCAGCAGGGTCAAGATCGGAAAACCTGCGGATTTGCCGGTGCCACGAGACATGATAGCGGTTGGGCTGCAGTTTTCAGATTGGAAAATCGCTATTATCAGCAGCAGGAATGTGCCAAACTGAGTGCAAATAGGGATGGTCACAGTTTCCCGGGCAGGCTCTCCACCCCCTCTCAGCCTTTTCTAGAACCGCGGAAGCTATTTATGTCCAGGTTGGTCCGGGTTTTGCAGTCCATTTAGCAGCTTAACGAAGCATGATCGATAGAGGGCAGCAGCTGCAGTAATGCAATGCATTCTGGCGCGAGTTGCCGAACATGGTGGCAGTGCGGAATCCTCTCCAGTGGGCGGCCGCATTGCCTGCTTAAATGTTTCATCAGCTGAATGGGGGGGTTATGTTTCACACCAAGAAGAGCACAGGATGCCGTGGGCGCATCCTGGGATCGATGTTTTTGGTTGTCAGTTTTGTATTTGCCTTCAGCATGTCGCCGGCGCTGGCTGAGAGCAACAGAAGCATTAAGGTCATGACACAAAACATGGATGCAGGTACCGACCTCAAGTTAGTGTTTTTCTATTTGTCGGAGAATATCGTCAAGGGTACGACCTACACCTATGCCGAGCTTTTGCAAAACGACATTCCCGGGCGCGCAGCTGTGCTCGCGGATGAGATCGCTGCGAAAAAGCCTGACATTATCTCGCTGCAGGAAGTGACGTTATGGCGAACAGGCATGTTTGGCTCTGTAGCTACCGATGTCTTGTTCGACCAACTTGAACTCCTTATGGCTGCATTGTCCGATCGCAAAGAGTCGTATTACGTGGTCAAGAGTCAGGAGTTAACTGACATAACAGCTCCACTTGATCCGACACTTATCGGGCTACCATTTAACCCACGGCTTACGGCCATACGCTTCACAGACCGCGACGTGGTCCTGGCTCGTTCCGATCTTAAAAAATCCCAGATCAGTATCTCGAACCCTCAGAATGGCGTGTACGCGGCGACGCTCAATTTTCTTCCTCTTGGCATCGACATCTCGGCGTACCGTGGATGGATTTCGGTCGATGTCGCGATCGGAAATAAAGCGCTCCGTTTCTTCAGCACGCACCTCGAAAGCACCTATGCAGGAACCGATGGATTTGACGACTACGCGAGATTCATCCAGGCATCGCAAGCCCAGGAGCTTATCGGGCTGATGGATGCTGCCCATCGGCCGGTGATTTTGGCCGGGGATTTCAACTCAAATCCGGTGCCGAATGGATTTGAAAACACTGCTACAACCGGCCTCCTCAGTGCATACGGATATACGGAAGTCTGGAATGCGCTGCACCCGCATCAAGCGGGGTTTACCTGGCCGTTATACCTGGAGGATCCTCAGGCGCCGAATCCGGCGGGGCCCTTCGAACGGATCGACCTCATCTACCAGAAGAGCGTGGAGATGCAGAATATCGAACGCATCATCAGATACAGCTCACCATTCGCGTCCGATCACGCGGGGGTGGTGGCGATGCTGCGGGTGGACAAGTAGCAGAATGGCCTCACCGAAAGCCTGTCTTCCCAAATAAGAGGCTGTCGATTTTGGTGAAAGTGGGCAATCCGTGAAGATCGAATCGGGTTTTCTACAGTTTCAACCTCTCGGCGATCAGCTGCGGCGTAGAGCGCCGTCAGCTGCATCGCCTTGGGCGGCATTCCTCCTCACTTCGAGCGTCCATGCAATGCGATCAGGGCAGCAAGAGCAGCGTCTTTCTGGTCCTTCCCCCACGGGGGGCCGACAGACTTCCCGAGCGTCGTAATCTTCTTCACCAGGCCACTCTGTGGACTCCCGAGCGTCCTTTCGGCGTGCTTCGTCAGCAACTTCTCCGGGATCGCGACCAGCCTCAGTCCGCACGCTTGGGTAGCGCGGACCAGCGCGTCCCGGAATAAAACGCCCTCGGCCTTGTGCATGCGGAAGTGCACTGCGCGGATCTCCTCGATGCTCCAATCCGGCATGGGATTGGCAACGAGCACCGCGCAGGCCATGACTTCATTTTCCCGCTCTTGCTCTCGCTTCTCCGCCGCCCGCACCTCTCGGATCGCGATCCGGTGCGCCGCTTCGACGCCGCGCTCAACCACATCTCGCGCCGCTTTCGGCTTCAAGTTCTCCGCAGCATGATACGGCTGCTTTGCCCACTCGTCCTCCGCGAGTTCAATGCGGCGCCGGTCGACTACCACGAAGCCGCCGTCACGTTTGCCGACGACGACAAGAGCTGCCCAGCCTGAATGAGCTTTCATCCCGAATGCAACCTTCATTGCTCGAATCCCGCGCTCTGTCCTGCTCTATGGTCCCGAGTGATTGCGCACACCGCCCAACTCGTAAGTAGCCTGAACAGCATATCAATCCTGCGAAAAGCCTGCAAACATAGTCGTGAGGATCAGTCTTTTTGCCATTATCGGCACGATTGGAGGGGAATGCATTCGAGTTTGTTGTCGCGATTTGGAGCGGTTCTCAGATTAAAGCGATGCTATTTCTTGTCACCGGCCATGAGCAGCGAGAAGCCGTCAAACTTATATTCGCGTCGATCGCCGTTGAGCGTAAACGGCGCCTTTCCGGATTGCACTTGACGAAAGGCATCGGAGAGTCGCGTGAGCATCTCCGGCTTGGCCGCAGGGAAATTGTGCGCCGGGAGTAACAGATCCAATTGCGGAACAAGTTCTTTCAACTTTGCTATGGAGCGGCCGTAGGCCGTGATGTCGGTGTCGGGTATGTAGAGAAAAATGGGACCGGCGTAGAAGGTATCGCCGGTGAAGAGAAGCCTGTTTTCATGGTCCAGGAGGCAGAGAGCATCGGGGGCGTGGCCTGGTGTCAGCAGGACTTCAACCTTGCGACCGCCGAGATCCAGAACCTCCCCTTCCTTGACAAAGCGTGAGATTTTAAACGGAGGGATCGCATAATCCTCCGGCTTGAACTCCGGCGGCAGATCGCCACAGAATCGCTGGGGTAAGACCGCATCCCGCAGTTCTTCATGGGTGGCACCTTCAGCATTGTGGCGCGTGTAGGAGGTGTCTACACCGAGGATAGTCTGGAATTGCCAGTTGTCACCGATGTGGTCAAAGTGCGTGTGCGAGTTCAGCACGCTAATTGGAAGGCGGGTAAGCTGGGTGACGATCTTGCGCAGGTCGCCCATGCCCATGCCGGTGTCAAAGAGCAGGGCACGCTGCGAGCCGACAATCAAATAGGAAATCACTTCTTCATACTGGTGAGGCTCATAGATGGCAAAGACACCGGGACGAATACGATAGACTTCAAACCACTTGTCCGCGAGAGAGACGCGATCGAGGGCTCTGTATCCCGGGCGGGGAAGCTCGCGGCACCAGTCCGGCGGCAGAGGCTCCCCCTGGGCTTCCGGTCGCGCAGGCCTGGCGCCCTGCAGTGCACAGAGCGGGGAGACCACACTGAGAGTCAAGAGAAGCCACCACCAACCGGCAAAGATCGCTATATGCATCACGGGCATGGCCACTTTACCTCATCTTGCGATTGCGGATGCCAAACTTGCCGCCGGCACGGCTCATGCAGAACCGGTGATATTTCCGAGGAGAAAGCCCGATGATAGGACCGTTCTGCTCCGTCTCTGAGGTGACGAGTTCCACCGGGCACCTCTGATCTTCCCTAATTGCCATAACTGTACATTATACATCGGGATTCGCGGGCAACGCAGCGCGTAAAACGCGAGGATGGCGATAGAGTTTCCTTCTCTCCCGTGCACATGAAGGCGGCAATCCACGCCATGGACTCCGCGCTGCAAGAGGAGCAGCAATTCGAAAAGGAATCGAAAAGGGTCTGACACTCACAAGAGTTCTGCAAACCCCAAACAGCGTCCTGCCCGCGATACCGTAAGATATTGATGATTTTTATTTGATGTGGTACGCCTGGCAGGACTTGAACCTGCGACCCACGGTTTAGGAAACCGTTGCTCTATCCACCTGAGCTACAGGCGCACAATAACTTACAGGCACTCATTCTTTAGATGTAGCGGAAACTGTAGCGGCTAGCTGTCTTTGCTCCCTCTCTTCTGCCTTCTGAGCTTCCCTCTCTTCTGCACGGGCTCGGGCTTCTGTATTCTGAACCTCAAGCTACTCAAAGGCACGATCATTGCCTCCGATGATGGGTGCACGTACCTCTGACTGACAGTCACTGAAGAATGCCCCGCAATCTTCATGATTGTGAAAGCATCCACCTCACTTTCCCCCAGCCTGGTGAGCATGGTGTGGCGCAGGGAGTGTAGCACAAATTCCTCGGGCAGGTTAAGCTGCCTACGCAACTTAACGTGCTGATGGTCAAGGGAGGAAACCAAGAGAGGGGCTTTCATGTCCTTGCCCGGAAACACCCGCTCACACATTGCCTTCCTTCCCGCGAGCATTACCTGCGCTTGCTGGCTAAGGCAGAGAACCCGCTTCGCATTCTTTGATTTCTCGTCCCTTACTCACAGCAGTCCAAACTTAGCCCCATTGACGGGCTCAAGCTTCAGTTTGGGTGAGTTAGGAGATCGGAGGTTTCTGATTCCGGGATGACAAGAGGCCTCCAGGCAGGTTCCGCATACTCACAATAGCTGATTACTGGAGATGTACCTACGTGCGGCTGCGGCAGGATTTGTATCTCGCCTACCACATACAGACAATCAGGTAAGTAAAGGCCCGCTTAATGAGCGGGCCTGGCGGGAATAGGAACTTAGGCGACACATATCACTTCTTCGCCTTGACGCTGACGTGCGTATGCTTGCCCGGTGCGCCTTTCACCAGAAATCCATCCATCCCCGGAATATAGATCTCAGCGAGATAAAAGTCATCTCCCGCGTGGTCAAATACCACCTCGCCATATGCGGGCAGCTTTTTGCTGATCGTAGTTACGATGGGCACCACAGTTGTCTCGTTGGTTTCTTTGTTAAGAACATTCATGGTGCTTTCGGTGCCGCTCGCAGTCGGCTTAAATTCATAAGGTCCGGCAGGAACATACTGCCCGCCGACGTAAAAGCCGAAATCCACGTTGACAGCAATCCCGGTAGATGCAACTTGGGCAAAACTCAACAGCGGCAAAATCATAAGACCTGCAAGAACCACCCCTGTTCGTATCATTTCACCCTCCATTGTCTGGCAAACTCGCCTCGGTGAAGCCTCAAGTGCGTGGTCTCAAGAAAAATGCAGATCCAACACACACATATTCATGATGCACAAGATCTCGAATAGTAGCAGCCATGTGTATTTTGGTATCCCAAGTAGTTTTCCAGAACCCAAGGCCGACTACAGCCACGGTCTTACTCCAAAGCGACGTTGCGGGATATGGGATCTTCACGCACTGACGGCAGCGCGGCGGGAGAATGTTTTCGCTCACGAAAATTGCGGCTCAGGCCTGTCCAGCTTTACGCAGGCAATCGGCGGCGGTCTGGATGGAAGGCCGAGGTAGTTCAATATTCTTCTGATTGCCTCCGGAGGATGGTTGAGAGGCATGGGCTGCCAAGGAGGAGGGGACCACAACCCTCATATCGGAGAAAAAGGGTTATGGAGATGAGGACAGAGCAAGGGAAGTCTTTCAGCAACATCGCCATGGAACTGGGAATCAGCGTGCAGGCCGTTCATGGGCTGTGGAGGCGGGAAAAAGGTGATACTTCCCCTTAGGATGAATCTCCACGAGTATCCTCATACGGCAGCCGCAGCGGTCGTTATTAAGCGTTTTCTGTTTTGGGCGACATGGGATATGAGCGAACGCTAAAAGAGTGGCGCAGGAGATGTACAAGTGTTTAGCGGCCGCAAACAGCAATGAAGAGTGATTCAGATGTTCAAAAGGCTCTCTCTCAATTATTGAATGGTGAGCCAGCGCAGATCCCTGTCGATTTTGCGGTAGGCGCCATTAAAGACAGGATGAAAAAGGCTATAAGTCAGTTGCAAAAAAACAATTGGTGAGGTCTGTCGGCCAAAAAAGCAAAATTGTGCAACAGTTCCAACAGATTCTGATCAGGGCAGGCCCGTGAGGGCTCAGGCCTGCTGCGAGGCTCCAGGAGCAGCAACGGTCGGTGAAACCATAAGAAAAACGGGACTCCGGGGCTTGGCGATTTCTTATTTATTTCTTCAAGGGGTAGGAATCCTGCATCCTTTTGATGAAAGCCGCACGGAGAGCCTTTTGGACAATCACCGCGCCAGGCAAGTGCAACTCTTCGGGATGATCATCCAAATATTTCCCTACTATGGCGCAGGCCCGGGCCGTCGTCATCGACTCTGCTATTGCTCCTAACAACTCATTATCGCTCATAATAAGCGCATCAGTAACTCCCTCTACATAACCCATGAACACTGCGTTATTGCCGTAGTTGGTGATTAGAGATTTAGAGGCTGATTTTTTGTATGACTGCCATAAGGGAACCAAGTCGCGCCCCTTCTTGAACTGAGCCATTGCTGGTGCTGGAATGATGAGAAGCAGAATCAATATCGAGACCTTTTTTAATGCTTTCATACAGTACCTCACAGTTTATGGATGAAAGTTTCCCAATTTGGCGCGTTCATATTTCACCGTCACATATTGAATCCCCTGAAAATCCAAGCGAGGATTGAGATGGAGCCTTGGATGATAAGAGCCGAGATCAAAATAGAGCCGAGGATCAGCCCGGCCAGCCTGAGCTCGCTGACTTGTTTGTGAACGGTGAAGGTCCAGCTTTGGTGAGCCACTTGTTCCTTTGCGACTCGGAAAAATATCGCCAGCCCCCGCTGGCGGCTTGTGCTTTGCCCCAAAGTCCTTGCGGACCTTGTCCACGATATCTTTCGGAACATCCGGCGAGAAATAGAGCTTTCCGAGGCCAGAGACTTCAGTACTCAGCGAGGCCACACTACTGGACGCTTTTGCGGCAGCATTCGCCGCATTCTCAGCGATCGCCTGTCTGAAGACACTGGAGATTGTCTCAGATGAGGTGCTGCCCGTGGCTTTGGGCGCATTCTTCTCAAACCAATCCGGCTGGGTAGGCGTCGTCGATGATGTGTCGCCATACTTTTTCGCTAGGGCGTCATAGTCAACGGTTTGTGCGATTTCGTAATTGGTGGGTGAGAATTCCTTTGTTTCCTCGTAGAAGGCAGCAACGAGGAAAGTCGCCAGGGGAAATGTGTCCAGCCACCCGATCCTGCGAGAACCTCTGACCCAGTTGACTGGCATAGAAACCTCATGGTGTGACACGGGGTGACTTCCTCCCCGGTCACGGATGTCATGCCGTCTGCTTAAGGAACTGTTTGCCCAGCCTGCAGAGTGCTTCTTTCTCGGCCCTGTTTTGGAAACGATTCTACTCTCAAGTTCTCCGAGAGGTTAGGAGAATCTTGTCTTGTTTGTTAATGGTATTCCGGGGCTGGGGGGCTTGCATCATGTGGGCAACGAGGCACGGGTTGCCAGGAAAAGGGGACCACTGCCAGGGGCAGACGCCGCGCCAGCATAGTCTTGCCCGATCCTGGAGGCCCGATGAGGATAACGTTAAATCCAGATTAAATGCCGGTTTCCCTACATCGATAGGTGTCCAAATTCTCACGACACCAAAGACTGGCGAACAACACAAGACCTCCGCGGCTTCTACTGTTATTATTAATAAGGCAGGCAAGGCCATCTGAAAGGCGCCAGGGGGTTAAGGATCAGAAAGTGAGGATCGCTAATGGGAGAGTTTCTCCTAGATGTTCCTACGGTTGCTCAGAAGCGAACAATGTCTTGTTGGCATGCTTCAGCCGAAATGATCTGGCTTTACTGGCAGCGGAAAACTGGACGACAAGGCCCGATGTTTACGCTGGTGAGAGAATGGACGGATAACAAGGGGCTGGCGGTGGGTGTCAACGACTTCGTGAGGCTTGCAGAGGCAGTTGGTATGATGGCCGCACCGCGCTGGGCCACCTACACAAGCGCCGACCTCATTAGGATGTTGATGCGATATGGGCCGCTTTGGGCAGCGGGGGAGTGGTACGGCTTTGGACACGTTGTCGTTATCACCGGCGTAAAGGACGAAACGGTTTACATTAATGATCCGGACCGAGGGACCAAGAAGTCTGGAACCATAAGCTGGTTCAATCAGAAGATCTTGAACACGTTCAATGGATGCCTTATGTTCAAGGATCCGAACGCGTACTGACTCGAATTATTCGCGAATCTGAAATGCGAGGTGTCCCTCGTGATCTGCGAAAAGCCAGTGCGGCTTCTAAACCCCACGAATCCCGACGGCAGGCAGCTGTATCTCCTCCAGGGCCCGCCTCATAACATCCGCAAGGGAACCGAGAGAGCTCACAACGTGCCTGACCCGGTCCCGCCCAAATCAGGGCAGGCCTGCGGAGACAACGTTCTCCACCCTGAATAGTAAGGGCTGCTGTGCTCGGGTGGGGGCAACTACCCGACCCTAATCGCACCTGGGCCTGCCCTTTGCATCGCAAGGCTGGCCAGCCGTGATAGAATCCGGGGGGCAGCCCTCTGGCACTATTTAAGCTTCTTGCTGTACATCGTTGGAGAATAGCATCGCAGGCTCATATGGCTGCGGGTGAACATGCCATTTGGTATCAGCGTCGCAGGGTGCAACTTGGCCTTAAGGAGGATCGTCCGATGGTAATGATCCATTTCGTGTCCATGATCACAACATTCATCCTCTTCGGCGCAGCCGGGTATTTGGCTGCCAACAGATTCAAACGGCCGATCTGGCCATGGATCACAGTGATTGTCATTATTGTCACGGCCCTGGCCGGGTATGTTGGAATCAGCGTTATGCTGGTCTCTATCTTCGGGTTCACGATTTACCTGAACTGGGCTCTGTTGGCCTTCGGACTGGGCATGATCGTGAATCTCACGATCGTCAGAAATGTTCCGGTTACACGCTGAGGAAAGCGTGAATTTGGACTCCGAGCGTTGTTGGTGGCGGCACCTCTTGCAACCGAACTCCGCTAATAGCGTTAATCTGCGCGTCGGGCCTCGCCAAGTTGACCTGATCACCTCAAATAAGGACGAGCGAAGACATTGGCGCGAATCTGCGGCTTATGCTTCCTTTCAGCTAAAAGTAGTTTGTTCCAGGATCCCAGCTCACACATGACAAACATCATGGGCAGAAGCCAGGGTCACTGGTGAGCCGGTTGTGCAAGCTTCGCGGAGATGACCGCGCGGACCCGGGAGTCGTCTGCCGGCCGCAGGATTATCTCCCCAAACAGGACTTAGCGGGAGTTAGGGCCGTAGTTTCCGGTTTCTCCGTCAATCGGAAACTACGTGGCTCCGTTGCTGGCCAACCTCCTTCAATCCCGTTTTCTGGGCAGTTGAGCAGGATGGGCCGATTGACTGGCGATGTAATTTGACATGAGGTTCGCTCTTGGATATTGGGGATCTGTCCCCCTGTATGATAGCCTAGGCACAAGGCAGGTGATGGAGGGACCGACGTGGAGCGACGGACGGAGACTTCTCATTTGGCCGGCAAACCGGCATCCAATTCCGACCGGCTGGAATCCTGGAAGGAGATCGCCGAGTATTTGCATCGGGATGTCCGGACGGTCCAACGCGGGGAGGAGAGCAAGGGCTTGCCTGTGCGCCGTCTCCCGGGCGGCGAGCGTGCCAGGATCTTCGCGCTCCGATCCGAGATCGACGCCTGGTGGAACAGTCGCGGCCTTCAAGTCGCGCTGGCGGAGGAAACCGAGCGAAAACCCGCCGAACAAGGGCCGATCCGCAGAGCCAAAATGGTGGTGCTTCCTTTCGCAAACCTGAGCGGCGATCCCGCCCAGGAATACCTCGGCGATGGGATTACGGAAGAAATCATTACCGAACTCGCTGCGCAGATGCCGGAGCGGCTGGCCGTGATTGCCCGCACCACGTCCATGCATTATAAGGGCAGTCACAAGGATGTCGCCCGGATCGGCCGCGAGCTGGGAGTGGATTACATCGTGGAAGGCAGCGTGCGCCGCGCAGAGGATCGGATTGCTGTAAACGTCCAGCTGATCCAGGTCCGCGACCAGACGCACTTGTTGGCCAAAAGGTACGATGCCGAGTTGCGCGATATGCTCGACACGGTAAGCGAGGCAGCGCAAGCAATCGCCGGGCAAATCGGCATTCTCCCGGTTGCCGACAAGCTTCGGCATGGCATGGATACCGGCAGGCGACCAACCAGGAAACCGACCGCGAATCCCGGTTCCTACAACCTCTACCTTCAGGGGCGCTACCATCTGAATAAGTACACACCCGAGGGCATGGCGAGGGCTAAACAGTGCTTCGAAGATGCGATCGCCCAAGCCCCGGAGTTCGCTCTCGCCCACAATTCTCTGGGCGAAGTTTATTGGTTCCTGGGTTTCGTCGGATTCATGCCGCCGAAAGAGGCGTTCTCTGCGGGGGTCTGGTCCGCCATGCGCGCAATCGAGATCGACGACACTCTTGCGGAAGCGCACACCCTGCTCGGCATGTTCCGCAAGGAACTCGACTACAACTGGCCGGAGGTTCACAGGGAGATGGGGCGCGCGCTGGAGCTGAACCCCTGGTCGCCCACCGCACGGCTTTGGAACGCGATGAGCGGGATGATGCCGCAAGGCCGCATCGAGGACGCGATTGCTGAGATTGTACGCGCGCTCGAGTTGGACCCTCTGTCTGCGGACATGCACTTTTGGCTTGCTTGGATGTTCTACCTGGGCCGTCAGTACGAGCGCGGCATGCAGGAGGCCATGCTGCTCATCGAACACGCGCCGGCTTACTGGTTGGGACACTTCATCGCCGGGCAGCTCTATCGCGATACGAAAATGTATGATCAGGCAACCGCAGCCTTCCGCAGGGGAACCGAGCTCATGGGCGGGTCCCCGTTCATGCTGGGATGGCTCGGCCAGGTGATGGCGCTAAGCGGGAACAAAGTTGAGGCGCGCGCCTTGCTCGAGCGCCTTCACGGGATAGCTTCCCAAACGTACGTGCCGCGGTGGAGCTTTGCCTTGATCCACCTCGGGCTCGGAGAAATCGATGAAGCCTTCATTTGGATGGACCGGGCTATTGACGCGCGCGATCCCTCGATCATTCCCATCAAGACCTACCCGTTTCTCGATCCGCTGCGCGCCGACCCGCGCTTCCTTTCCCTGCTGCGCAAGATGAACTTGGAGCCTTGAGAAAGGCCAGAGGCCATGTCGGGGACAGTCACGAAATCTTCCAAGGTATGCTGCTTGTACATGTGCCCTGTCGGTTACTCAGTTGTATCTCCAAGAGGTGATTCTCCTCCAATTGCGATGACTGTCCCCGAGACATTTGTCACTGCTTAATCAGCGAGCCCACTACTACCGCTCCAACATAGCCGGGAGGCAAGGTGACTCCGGGAATGGAAAAACCGGACTGAATGAAGCGCGCCTCATCCCCATCTTTCGTGAGGACGCCCTGATAGGTAACAGTGGCCGGGATCTGACCTAACTCAACTGTGAGAGTCAGCGAGTACGTCCCATCCGGATTGACGTCGTAGGTCGCATCGATTTCGCTCGGAATGATCTGACCGTTGAAATTCGACACGTCCTGTGCCTTTACCCTCCCACGTCCGTCGAAGAACATCCTCCCGTTGGCGGCAAAAGGGCCATTCAAAAAGGCCAATGGCCCGGCAGGGAAATTGATGGTTCCGGTTAACTGATAGGCATACCCTCCAGACAGGTCCATGTCGGAAAAGTGCCCGTGTTTGGCCTGCCCGGTGGCTTGCATATTGCCTGCAAACAGGCTCAGTCCGACAACTATAACTATACTTGCAAAAATGAAATAGCGTTTCATATCTGCCCTCCTTAGTTGTTGGGGATCCAGGTTGTTCCCCTGCCCCGAACACCCGATCGCGCCAGGGCAGGCACGCATGCTGCATTGCGATGAAAATCGAACGAAACTGGATCTCTTGAACTGAATGTGTGATTATCACGACGCCGACCATGAGGAAAAGCGGCGTGACATGTCGCCGGCCCGTTTGTCGTATATTGCCGCCCCCGAGTGTTTAGCGGCATTGCCGCTGAGTGTAGGCAGTTGCCTATGCCTGCCGAGAGCCATGGGATTTAAATCGGGCTTAGGAGCGCGATTTTTGAGATGAAAGGGATGATAAACCATGGGCGAGGGATTTCCGTCAGTATTGGAGATTAACACCTAACGCTCAAGTCCCGTCCGAGGGAACAAGAGTTTGCTGGCCAAGATTGCCAGGGAATTGGGGATAACGGTGCAAGCTGTTTATGGGCTGTGGAGGCGGCATAAAGGTGATGTTTCCCCCGGGGGCTGAATCTCCGCAAGTCTCATGCGACCCCGGAGCGGGGGCATTGATCGCGAAACTAATCAGGGCATATCAGGGATAACTTGAGCGCACAAAAGGCATTGCAATCCTTATCCCCAAGATCTATATTCGCCAAAAAGGCTGACCGCCACTGCTACCTTCCTCGCTTTCTCCACCGAGCGCGAGGCTGGTCAGCCAACTTGCAGGTTAGACGGAAATTGCTATTTAGTTCCAAGAAGAGGATACCATGATTATCTATGTGTCCGTTGCAGGCGGTGTCGTGATCAGTGTGCTTCTGCCTTTGATTAGGGCATTGCTTCCTAAGCCTCCCGCAGCGCTGGCGTGCGGAAAGACATGGGAGGGGATCCGCCCCTATGTGGCGACGGGCGTCTTCTCTCTTGTTGTGGCGGTGCTCATCGTGGCCGCCCTGGGTGACCGACTGGATTCGTGGTCTACGGCGTTAATTGCTGGCTACACTTGGGACTCGACGCTCCAGAAGTTGACCACTGGAAACGTAGCGCTCCGCGGTTAAAGTCAGCGACATATGGATCATGCGGACCAGGAGGCTGGGCGATTGTATCTTAGAGCACGCAGTTACTAATGGATGCCTCGCGGTGTACGTGTTAATGGCAGGCGGGTGGCAAAATTGGCTGTAAAAGCGGTTACGGAGGACACGGAAGAGAGGGATGACAGTGGATAGAGTAGTGCAGGGGGTGCTGTGTTTGGGGATGCTGCTCGGGGTTGCGGGGAGCGCGTGGGCGGATTACGCGGTTACGGGGCAGTTTCTGTATGAGGATCGGAACTTTTCGATTCTCGGGTTTACCGGGGTCAAGCCGCAGCGGCCGATTCGCTATGCGGATGTCGAAATCTGGACGGCGCCGTCATCAGGGAACCCGCAGCTCCTCACCTCGGCGCGCGTGGCGACGGATCAAAATGGGTATTTTTCCATAACCGTTCACGGAAACACGCCGCAACCCATCAAGGCGCGCTGCTACGCCACGGCTACAGTAAAGCTCGGGCTTCATCTCGACGTCGTCCAGAACTACAACCAGAATTCAACCGTTTCTGACACCTACTTCGGCTCTCTCTGGTATCTGGAATCGGGGCCCATCAGCTACGTGAGCGGCACAAGCCTCGATATGGCGCAGATCATCGCCTCTTCAAGCGTCTATCCCTATCCCGGCAACGCCTTCAATATTTGGGACGTCATGGTCGATGGCATGGAGTTCGTGGCTTCAGTGACCGGCAGCTACCCTGCGGAAAAAATCACGGTCATCTGGAGCAGCGGGTATACGAACTACCAGTCCTACTATGCGAGCCCCTCAACGAATGCCAATTTCAAGAACAAGTACGCATTCATCGCCTCCGCATACGACGACAGCGTCATTTACCACCAGTTCGGCCATTTCGTGGTCGACACCTATTCGAAGCTGGACGCCCCTACGGTGGGGGCGGACGGGTATCTGCCGGTTTTCGGCGACGACCACCAGGACATCCGGATGGCATGGGCCGAGGGCGCAGCCATGTTTATCGGCGCCAGCATCCGGCAATTCAAGGGCTATGCCCAGCCCGAAGCGTACGTGATGACGGACGGGACGAATCTCCTTCGTTCCTTCGAGATTCAGGCGCTTACCCAGCCGCCGGCGTCTCCGCTGACCCTCGCGGGCATCACGGGAAGCACCAACATGCTGGCCGTGGCGAGCGCGCTCTGGAATATCACCAGCGCGCAGGGCCTACAAAGGCAGTTCAGCAATGTGTGGGACGTGCTGACGGCGATGAAATCGATCACGGCGCAGGGGATCAGCGTCGAGAAGTTCTGGGATATCTGGTTTTCGCCCGCGATCAATAACGGCTCTCCCGACGGCATGCAGACCATTTTCGGCGCGCGCGGCATCGAGTTTTATCCGGATGCGCAGGAGCCCGACGACACCGTTGCCGGGCCGGCTCCCATTCCTATGGCGCAGCTCCAGCCCGCGAGCGGGCCCAAGGTGGTCATCAACGAGGTGCAGGTTGGCGGCGTAAATGCCGTCGAACTGTTCAACGTAGGCGACGCCACGGCGGATCTGACCGATTGGACGCTTGCCGCGGTCGCCACTGCGCCCTCGGGATCAGGCTATACCATCACCTCGTTCCAGATATCGCACTTCATGCTCAAGGCGGGCGCTTTCGTCGTCCTATCGGAAGCCGCGGGCGACAACAGCGCTTCGGTGCTCTATTTCAACAATAAGATCGCCTGGACTACCGGCGCCGACGGCGCCTGCGACCTGAGGGACAGCTCGGGCGTCGGGCAGGATTTTGTGCGCTGGGGAGGATCACGTTACCCCGGCGCCTCGAGCTTTACGGGAACCAATCCACCAGCCCCGTCCGCCAGAAAGACCCTCGGGCGCAACTTCGCCGGCACCGACACCAACTCGGGCGCCGACTGGAAGGAGCAGGTCGCGACCCTGGGCGCGTTCAACCCGAGCGGCCTGGAAAAACATCACACCTTTTACCCTGCCGGGGACGTTGACTACATTGCCTTCAACGCCACCGCCGGCCACACCTATGTGATCGAAACTCTCAACCTGGCGAGCGGCGCCGACACGGTACTGGATCTCGTCGCGCCGGATGGGCAAACCATCCTGGCCACGAGCGACGACCAGGGCAATACCAATGCGTCGCGCATCGTGTGGCTTGCGCCTGCAAACGGGAAGTACTTCGCGCTCTGCCGCCGTTACCTGGGTGCGGCCAGCCTGGCCCAGTACGGTTCCTATGAACTGCGCATCATCGAGAGCCCGGCCGCCCTCGGATTGACGGGGTCAAACATACTGACCGTCAGCAAGCCCGGCCAGGGGGGAAGTTATCAGACTATCGGAGACGCAATCGCCGCCGCAGGCAACGGCGACATCGTACAGATCATCGACGGCGGCCAATACCTCGAGAACATCACTATCTCAGGCAAGAGCATCACGCTCGAGGTTGCGGGCGGCCAGAATCCGATCCTCGACGGAAGGTCCAGGAGCGGCGTCCCAGCACTTATCATCCGGAATCTGAAGACCGCGCGCATCGACAGCCTGAGGATCGTTGGCGGGGCGCAGGGCATCGTAGTGACCGGAGGGAGCACCACCATCGTCAATACTATCGTAACCGCGGCAGCGGATCCATCCGGATACTCCGACGGGATCAAGGTGGTCGGCGCCGGTACCAGCGCGGCCATAGTGAACTGCACTATTGTCAACAACGGGCGCCTCGGACTCGGAGTCTTTTCCAATGCCACGGCGCGGGTCGCCAATTCAATTTTGCGGGATAACAAGGGCAGCGCGGACGTGAGCGGAGATACCACCGCCACGACCACGACTCTGGTGGTGAGGAACTCGGTCGTTGTCAAGGCATCGGCGGACTACCTGGGCAAAAACGGCAACATCAGCGTCGACCCGAAGTTTGCCGACCCGGCCAATTACGACTTCCGCCTGCTGCCAGGGTCGCCCGTCATCGACAAAGGGGATCTCACGGATCCTGCCCTTCCCGCGGCGGATGCCGCGGGCGTGCCCCGCTCGATCGACGGCGACGGCAACGGGCAGGCGCTGCCGGATATTGGGGCCTATGAGTATTGGTCAATGGCGAACCTCACGGCGCTCGCGGTGTTCCCCCAGATGGCGGTCGGCGGCGATCCGGGAGGTGAATACCGGACGTCGATTATCGGCGTCAATACCGGCGCCCAGCCGGCCATCGTCAACGTCTCGCTGGCCGGGGACACCGGCGCGCCGCTTAATGTCTCGGCTTCCGGCAAAACGGGGAGCGAGTTCCAGTTCGTGCTGGCGCCGGGGGCGACGACGCGGCTGGAAACCACAGCGCCTTCCTCGCCTGCTCCGGGAACCTCCGGCTACGCAAAATTCCAGAGCAGCGCGCCCGTGAGCGGGAGCGCGCTGTTCAAGGTGATGAACGGCAGCAGAGTCCTCAGCGAGGCCGGCGTCGGGCTTTCCAGACCCACCAGGAAATTCACGGTTTACATCGACGATCAGAACGATGCTCGTTCAGGATATGCGATCGCCAACTCCGGTCTCAGCACGGCGAATGTGACCCTGGCGTTACGCGATCGGAATGGCAATGTCATAAGGGGACCCGTGCCGCTCGATACTCCGCTTGCCGCGGGGCAGCATGTCGCCGAGTTTGCGTTCCAGAGATTTGCGGAAGTCGTGGCGGGGTTCGAAGGAAGCATCGAATTCAACAGCGACCAGAACGTCGCAGCAGTCGCGCTGCGGTATGACAACTGGTCGATCCCTTCTGCCTCGGTCTTTTCCACCATCCCGGTGCTGGTCGATGAGGCGGCTACCACCCTCTATTTCCCTCAGGTCGCGGATGGCGGCGGGTACCGCAGCAATATCATTCTTGTCAATCCTGGGACGACGGATACCTCCGTAATGCTCGACTTCTTCGACAAGGACGGCAAGCCGCTGGCCCTGTCGATCGAAGGGAGTCAGAGGACGTCGTACTCCGTGCCGGTGGTGAGGGCAAAGGGCGCTTTCCGGCTCGTTACCGACGGCGCATTCTCCACGCCCAACGTCGGGTGGGTCAAGGTAACTGCGCAGCAACCCATCGGCGGCTCGGCTATCTTCCAGACTGTCGCGGGCACCTTGATCTCATCCGAGGCGGGCGTGGCGTCATCACCGCTGGCGAGCCACTTTACGGCGTATGTTTCCAGCCTCGAGAATGCGCAGTCGGGCCTGGCCATCTGCAATCCGAACAATGGCCCGGTAACAGTTACCTTGAAGCTGCGCGACACGATGGGAAACCTGGTCGAGACCCGGCAGCTTAGCCTGACGCCGGGCGGTCACGTTGCGAGCTTCTTCTCCGGCCAAGGGCAGTGGTTCCCCGCAGGATTCGAGGAATTCGAGGGGACGCTCGAGGTGGTCGCCGACGGCGGGCCGGTCAGCGCGGTAGGAGTGCGCTACGATAACGCCAACAGCACAGTCTTCGCGACAATTCCCGTGATCGTCATCAACTGACGCTGCGAAAGTTCAATGCAGAGATCACAGCGCAGCCTGACGGCCGCAACCAAAATTTGAGGTAATAGTGCGGTGGCTACGCTGATCCATCAGCTGTCAACGATCAGCTTTCAGCTTACTAATTATTATCCTGGTTTGGCATAATACCGGCAGAGCTGGGTCATAATCGGTCCATCGGAGATCGACATGTACGTTAAGCCCATTATGGGCAGACACATAAAACGGCCCAGATAGAGAATGCCCTGAAAACGCCTAGGTATCTTTTAGAAATTGCATCGTTTATGGCTGTAACTGAAGCTCAGCGGTTGTATTGTGCGTATACGGAAACTACCATACGTTCTAGAAATGACGTTCTGCAAGTAATGCTGTGAAATGCCTTCGGGTATCGCGCATAAACAATTCCATTTTTCATTTCGCGTACAGAAGAGGGGGTATGCGCGGAATGAGACCTTTATGCCATTCCGGGGGGGCTGTTCGTGTTCCTGCGTGAGGGAACGGCAACCCACGCATCAAGCGTGGCGTGTTACAGACCGTCACACTGAAGCACGGCACAGTTCATCACGACACGCCCATGCGTGGAATGAGAGTGTCCTGAGGATGCTCTTTTGCCGGGAACAATCCACGGCTGTGCCGTGGGATGCAGTCGCCCTCTGTGGCCTCTGAGATTGGATGGAATCGGCCACGCAAAGGAACGAGAAGCATCATTGCTTGGCAGTCATGCGTTCCCCCTAATGGATTCCCGATTTGAGGATCGGCTCTGCAATGCAGAAGCCTCCAAAAGGTGGGGATTGCGCTGTGGAGCCCCACGACAGCCCGGTTAGCGTTCCAGCATTTATTAGCGAACTTCTTTGTGCTGGCATCGAGGCACATCATGAATCGCGCCGGATGGCTCCAACTATCGACTCGAGATGGGGCACAAGACGGTTCGGCTGCAGGAGATCGAAGTGGTCCGCGTCGGGTTCGACCACGATCGAATCCTCTTGGTAGCGTTCGCCCAGAAAGCCGGTGTCGAGATTCATCAGCCTTAAGTTCAACACTGCCTCACGGTTCGCCTCGTTCTGTTCGGAGACGACGAACCGCACATGCGGCACGGCGCCGGTCGCCGTACGGTACCGCTGCGCGAACTCGGTGAGGCCGCCTCCTTCGAACGGACGCACGAACTCCGCGCCCCAGTTCGCGAGCACGTCAAGGTTGCCGTGGAACTTGCGCAAAACCTTGACGAGGTATTCATGAATGTTCAGCCATTCGCCGATGGAGCCGGCGCCCGCTCCGAATGATCTCAGACTGTCGAGCACTTGTGCCGGCTGATCGGCCTCCAGACGCGCAAGCACCCTGGTGAACCAGCAGGTCTCGAGGCTCACATTCGCATCGAACAGGAGGAGCGCGTCGACCCGAAGCGCCGGGTCATGCACGGGCGGTGACACGAACCGCAACCAGAGATCCGATCCGGTCGAGAACCCGACAAGGACAATCCGGCATGCGGGCGAGCGGTCCGCGAGATGTCGCAGCCACTCACGGACGATGATCAGGTGATCCGTAACCGGCAGGCGTATGCGCCGGCGCGCGTGCGGCTCGCATCCGTACAGCGTCGGCGCGACGGCGCGATACGGCACCTGCTTCAGGAGATGCTCGAACTGCTGATGATCCAATCCCGTGCCGTGCAGAAAGCAGACGAGCGTATCCGCCTCGATACCGTTGTCGGCATACTGAAGCTGATCGCCGATCATGCGCGGGTCGAGCGTCGTGCGATTCAACTTCCGGCAGACCGCGGCCGACAGGGGAAACGTCAGTTGAGCAATGTCGTGGCCGTGCGCCGGCAAGTCGTTTGGACCGGACCGGCTGATGCTGGCCGCGCGCTCGGGCCCAGCCGTCTCCCACATCGAGGCGGCAGGCGGCGTCAGTGTCGCGATGGCGAACACCAGATCGCGGCTCGACTGAAAACGATCGACCTGAGACTTCGCCAGGCAGCGCTGCACGATCCGTTCGAGTGCTGGAGGCACTCGTAAACCGGCGGCGGCCAGTTCGGGCGGTTCCTTGTGGAGAATCGCGCTGATCGTATCTGCGGCGGTCTCGCCTTTGAACGCTCTCTCACCCGCCAGCATCTCGTACAGCATCGCGCCGAAGCTGAAAATGTCGCTGCGATGATCGACCGCTTGGCCGCGAAGCTGTTCGGGCGACATGTAGCCGACCGTCCCCATGACTACGCCCGTCGCGGTTTCGACGCGCCCAGTCGTGGCGAGTGTCGCGGTCAGGCCGGCCGCCGCGGGCTCCGTAAGCTTGGCCAGGCCAAAGTCGAGAATCTTCACGAGCCAGTCGCTTGTGATAAACACATTTTCCGGCTTTAGATCGCGGTGGACGATGTTCTTTTCATGGGCCGCAGCGAGGCCGCTCGCCACATGTGTCGCATACTCCATCGCCCTCCTGGCCGGCAATGCGCCACCCGCGAGAAGCGCTCGAAGCGTCTGCCCCTCGAGCAGCTCGGAAACGACGAAGAGGATCTCGTCGCCGGCCAAATGCTCGCGTCCGACATCGTGTACAGCGAGGATGTTGGGATGGTTCAGCGCGGCGGCCGCGCGCGCCTCCTGCTCGAACCGCCGGACTCGGTCAGGATTGGCTGAGAACGCCGCGGGCAGCACCTTGATGGCGACTTCACGTGCCAGGCGCGGGTCGCGTGCCCGATAGACCTCACCCATGCCGCCGCTGCCGAGCAACGCTACGATTTCATAAGGACCGAGTCTAGTGCCGCTGATGATCGCCATGGTCTGGACAACTGTGATGCGCCCAAACTAAGTTCCTTTCGGATTGTAGCACGGGTGTGATCGCGGGCAAATAATAGGCAGATGCTCTTTTCTGTCGAGGAGATCATACGACGGATTGCTCGTGGCGAACACACAATCCAAAGCAGCATTATGAAATTGCAATTAAACATATGTATTGGACTATCCGGGTCTTCGGCAGAATTTGTGGGTCATTTTGGGGGGAAAGCAGGCGGCTAAAGAAGAAATGGCCGCTCCAAGCTTGGTCGCCGCAGGATTACATGTGCTTGCCGACCGGCCGTGAATCTCGGCACTGGATTCCAACGGCCTACTGAGGGCTGCAATCTCCTCTATTTCCAAAGCGATACCTCAGGATCTCGCCAAAAATCACCCACAAATTCCGCTGAGGAGGCGACTATCCCACAGAAGTTAGTTGCTTCCCCTGCCAGCGCCAGCGGGTTCGCCACTCCTGCTCACGAAATGTCAAGCTCGTCTACTCGCATCCCAGTCTTGCGCCGGCAATCGGTGGCGGCCGGGAAGGCAGGCCGAGGCAGTCGAATATCTTGCCAATGGCCTCAGAGGATGAATAGCCGCGAGTATGTGAAGCTTCACATAACGCGAGAATCCTCATGCCGACCATCGGTTCAATTCTGGACGGCGTGGACGAGCTTACTTCTTCAAGCCGGCTTGCCAGTTCAGCACCACCGTGTACGGCTCCGGTCCGCTCTTGACCGCCGCCCCGAAAAAACGCTTGCCGTCCGCGGTGGAATCCCAGAGGTTCATTGGAAAAGGCCATTGCGGGCCGGGGGACAATGGTACGACGGGTTGGGGCTTCCCGGGCCGGAACGTCGGATTCGTGGCAATTTCGACAGCCATTAGCCATCCCTCGCGAGAACGATAATAAAGTTCCCCGCCGTCACCGCGCCAGCGCGGTGCAAGCCCGAATCCAGTGGAAATTTGCCACTGGCCACCCGTCTCAGCAGCCGTCCCGACAGAGTTCATGGAAAATGACCGCACGTAGACCTCGGCGTGGCCAGACTCATCTGAGGCATAGGCCACCCAATGGCCGTCAGGAGAAAAATGAGCCTGGCTCTCGCTGAATTCCGAGTTCAGGAACGGGATCGTCTTCTTGTCACCCTCCAGCTGGAGCACCCACACATCGTCCTGCGTTTTCGGGTGAGTCACTTGATACAGCAGGAAACGTCCGTCGCGCGACCAACTCGTGGCACGCTTGTCCTCGCTGGACTTGAGCAGAACCTCCTCATCTTTCAATCCGTTCGCCGGCTTTTGATACAGGTCGTACGGGCCGTCCCGGTTGGAGCGAAAGATAATGCGGCTACCGTCCGGTGACCAAACCGGACTTTCGTCTATCGCCGAACCAAAAGTGAACCGTGTGCTCGCGCCGCCTCGAGAGAGATCCAGCAGCCAGATGTTTGAGGCCTGCCCGATCCTCTTGCTCACGGCCAGCCTCGTCCCATCCGGCGAGAGCGCCAGGTCTCGATAGTCGCCCTGTTCCACGGCGGTTCCCATGACCTTGCCCGCCCGGTCGTACCAGGTGAGCTGCCGGTCTGACGCTGCACTTCGCTGGAATACCAGGAACGTCATTGGCCGATGCGGAAAAGGCCCCCCAACCGCCCGTGCCGCCGCTGTTATCACTGACTCGCTCGGCGACGAGCGCCGCCTGCCCTTTCAACTCCAGCCGGCGGTTATCGAAAGGCTGGGCCATCAGCGTGCCTACGCGCATGAAAAGCAGATAGCCGGTGCCGGGGTCCGTTGAGGGGGCATACACTGGCGCCCAATCGCTAGCCACCAATGGCTTGGAACTCTGTTGCTCGGGTTGGGCGTCCACGGAGCCAAGATAAACGGCGCTCTTCGCCTCGTGAGTCGATGGACGAGTGTAGACGAAATGCCGCCCATCCGGCAGGAAAGAGGAACCGTAATGGACAATTTCCTGGCGCGCGGGATCCATCGCAGTGATTTGAACTGGAACGCCGCCGGAGGCAGGCACACGGAATAAGCCGACCCGCATGTCGGCGAAGACGATCACATCGTCCTGGTTCCAGGCGCACCCTGACCAAGCGCCGGGCAAGTCAACCACGGTCTGTGGGGGACCGCCAGTCGCCTCGATGGTCGTGAGCTTTCCTTGGGATGGATATCCGATGAAGCGACTGTCCGGGGACCAGCAGGTTGTATTCTCCGGCGCTGCCGATAAGTCGCGCGATTCTCCCGACTCCAGGAAATGAACCCACAGCCGGCCTCCCGCGGTGAAGGCCAGCTTGCGGCCGTCGGGCGACAGTTTGAGGTACCACACCATAGCGTTTTCCGGCGGCGGGATCTGGAAGCGCACCGACGACGCTGGAGCAGGCGGTTTTTCGCGGAGGTACAGAAACGCAAACGGAACGAGGCTCACCGCCAACACGGCCGCCACGGTTGCCACGCTCCAGGCCAGCCACTGCCGGCGAGCGCTGCCGGGCTCCGGCGCGCCTTCGAGGCGCGGCGTCTCACCGCCGAGAGTTGCCTCGA
The DNA here is from genome assembly GCA_963739235.1 of Terriglobia bacterium. Classification (GTDB taxonomy): domain Bacteria; phylum Acidobacteriota; class UBA6911; order UBA6911; family UBA6911; genus JAFNAG01. The sequence continues at coordinate 248,301 of CAVTZY010000032.1, forward strand.
TGGCGATCCTCGCTTCGCCGATGTCGCGCAGCCGGGTCTTCGCGTTGCGATCCAGGCAGCGGCGTAAGCAGGTCCCGGATTGCCACCGGCGTTGCGCGCGGCAATTTGTCGAAGTCGATTGGGCCGCGCAACACCTCGGCAAGCGTGTGCGAAACGGTCTCGCCTTCGAACAGGCGATGGCCGGTCAGCAACTCCCACAGCACCACGCCAAACGACCAGATATCCGCACGCTTGTCGACCGGTTTGCCGCTGGCCTGCTCCGGGCTCATGTACGCGGCCGTACCCAGGATCATTCCCACCTTTGTGGCGGAAATAGTCAGCGTGGGTGAATCCTCCGCGCTACCCGCCGCCGACTCCTGCGCTTTGGCCAGCCCGAAATCCAACACTTTCACCTGGCCCTCAGCGGTGAGCTTGACATTGGCCGGCTTCAGGTCGCGATGGATGATGCCCCGCTCGTGCGCGTATTCCACCGCCTCGGCGATCTGCCGGGCGATGAACAGCGCTTCTTCCACCGGGATCGGCCCTGGCGCGATGCGTTCCGCCAGCGTGGGCCCCTCCACCAGCTCCATCACCAGCGCTTCCCTCCTTCCTCGATGCCATAGATTGCCGCGATATTGCGGTGGTTCAGCGAGGCCAAAACCTGAGCTTCACGCGCGAACCGCGCCATGCGGTCGGCGTCCGGGCGAACGTGTCGGGAATAACTTTGATGGCGACGTCGCGGCCGAGCTTGGTGTCGGTGGCGCGATACACCTCGCCCATACCGCCTTCGCCCAGATTGGATGTGATCCTGTAGTGCGCAATGCTCTTGCCGATCATGGAGAATCCCACCCCTGGTACTTCGCCCACTGCAATCAGAACGACCCGAAGTTGATGGCATTATAGTCGGCTGGCTCGGGCCTTGCTAGTTGAATTCGCAGCACTTGCGCGAGTGAGTCGGCCACCGGAAACTGGCACGCTCCCAGGAAACGGGCTGCGCGTTAATAGCGCACCTCAAAAACTCCGCGACGCCGTAAACCGCCAACTCGAGCTGGGTGATTATGCAAGGTTATTTACCCGAACGGGACTGCGCGGGAGTGAGGCGGAAATTTGTCTGCCCCGCCGTTCCTTTGCGGGTGTAAAATCCCGCCAGAGCAGCTCACAGCTGTGATTAAGAGAGGTCGGGAAGTTAGCATAAAGCCTTGGGGATTCCGTGTGCGAACCTGAGGACCCGGGAGGAGGCCAGGCGAGCGAACGTCGATCGAAGACGCGGATTCTTTTTTCCTATCGGCCAATCGCGAGTTGGTATGGTCTGTGATCAGCTTAAGCTCCGTTCCGGAATGCCGAGGCGCTTCCACGTTCCGTCTCCAGGGCCGCCGGCGCCCGTAAGACCCCTCACAGACTCAGGGTTCTGCTTCTCTAGATATCAGTATGGAGACCCGGTACAAATTCCTCCGCAAGGGCACATTTTCGATGTAAGGTTCGAGACAGTGAGCTAAAATCGCAGGTGTAGAACCTCTAATCGGCCGGCAGAGCCGACATAAGAGCTTCAAACCGGAAGTAGAACAGGCGCAGCAGACGAGCCTCCACCGAACAACGCAACTTATCCCCCCATATCCTTCTAAGGAGGTGGGATTAGACAGTAACGCCGGCATCGAGGAGTTCACAATGGGCAATCCATCTTCATTCGCCAATCTGAATTGCAGATTGATGATTCTCCGGAGGATTTCAGCATGATACGCAAGATGTTTGGGCTAACGCTCGCATTGGTCTTGGTCATTTCCGTTTCGGCAGCGCCGCAGCAGCCACCCGCTCAGAACCCGCCGGGCGGCGCGCCGGGCCAAGCGCAGTCGCTAACCGTCTGGGTCCCGCACACCGTCACCCCTGAAAAGATCGACACGGACATTAACGCGAAGATCCGCACCGAGGGCATGGAACATTCAAAGCTCATGTGGATTGAACACATGTTGGCCGATGTCTACGGCCCGCGGCCTACCGGCTCACCCAGCCATGAAGCGGCGGCCAACTGGGCAATCAAGACGATGCAAAGCTGGGGCATGACGAATGCCCATCTCGAACCGTGGGACTGGGGCCACGAAGGCTGGTTGAACGAGCGCGCATCGGGCTTCCTCACTTCGCCGGTCAAGGCCAACCTGAAGTTTGAGGTTGTTGCCTGGTCGCCGTCGACGAATGGAACGGTATCCGGTCCGGTGGTGACGCTTGTCCCACCGCATGGCCCGCTGGCGCCAGCCGAACCCAATGCCCCGGCTGCCGGCGGCCGAGGGGGTCGCGGCGGTCCCCAGGGTCCGACCTACCTCGGACCGACCGAGGCTGAGTTGAACACTTACCTGATCGATAAGGCACCGCTCGTCAAGGGGGGCGTTGTCATGGTCGGCGACTCGACATATGTGCCGGTTGACTTCACCGTGCCTCAGAAGCGGATTGCCGACAACGTCGCCAAGGCCCGCTACCTGCCGCCGGATCCCAACGCGCCACGCGGCGGAGGTGGCTTCGGCATTTTCCCGGGCGGGGGCCGTGGCGGCGGGGCGCCGGCGGCTGCCGACGGCCGATTGACGCCGCAGCAGGTCAACCAGCGCATCACCACGTTCCTGCGCGACAATCCTCCGGCGCTGCGTCTCAACGACACCGCGAGGGCCCAGGGCATCATCGTCGGGCAGAATCCGCCGAGCTACGACCACACGACTCAGGTGCCGGGCGTCATCCTGCGCAATGATGACTACGGCCGCATCTCGCGCATCATCGAGGATGGCACGCCGGTCACGGTCGAGTTTAACATCGTCAACCACTACTATCCCGAAGGCAAAACGTCGTATAACACCATCGCGGAGATTCCCGGCTCGGACAAGGCGGATGAAGTCGTGATGCTCGGTGGGCACCTCGACTCGTGGCACACGGCCACCGGAGCGGCCGATAACGCGATCGGCTGCGCGATCATGATGGAGGCCGCGCGGATTCTTGAAACCGTCGGCGCCAAGCCGCGACGCACCATCCGCGTCGCCTTGTGGGGCGGCGAGGAGGAAGGGCTGCTCGGATCGATCGCTTATGTGAAGCAGCACTTCGGTGCGGCCGAAGCGCCCACGAAGGAGTGGGCCAAGCTCGACGCCTATTGGAACATCGACTCAGGCACGGGCCGCGTCCGCGGCGCGTCGATCTTTGGACCACCCGAAGCCGGCGTCATCCTCGCGCAGTTCTTCAAGCCTTGGGAGGAGTGGGGCATTTACGGCGCGGTGACGACCATCAGCCGCGCAACCGGCGGCACCGACAGCACGTCGTTCAACAACGGCGGCCTGCCGGGCATTGGCACCCAGCAGGACCCGATCGAGTACAACAGCATCACCCACCACACCAACCTCGATACCTACGAACGGGTCATTCCGGACGATGTAATGAAGGACGCTGTCATCACGGCGTCGGTTGTCTACCATATCGCAAACCGCGACAAGATGATGCCGCGTTTCGCACCCGACGAGATGCCGCCGCTGCCCGCAGCCCGCGGCGGCGGCCGCGGCGGGAACGCGGGCCCGTCCGCGGAGAGCCGCATCTTCGCGGCCGCGAAGAATAAGCCGTTAGCCGTCGCCGCGCCTGGATTGCTCGGCGCCGGTGCGGGAGCAGGCCAAGCGGCCGTGACGTCTACAGCGTCCATCGACACCAACCCGACCCACGGCAAGGTTGCGATCAAGCCCGATGGCAGCTTCGTCTATACGCCGGACAAGGACTTCGCGGGCACCGATTCGTTCGCCTACAAGATCAACAGCGGCGGAGCCACCAGCACCGCAGGCACCGTGACGTTAGTGGTGAAGTGAAAAAATGAGGCAATGGGGCAAGGCCGGCTTCAATAGCCGCCTTGCCTGATTCCCCCAGGTTTTGGGCCTCGCCCGGCCACCCGGAAAACCCTGCTTTGGCCCTGCAGGCACGATCTGAACATCCGTCCCTCTTCGAGGCTTCCCCAAGCCGATCGCTCTCCGGGTGGCACCTTGTTGGGAAAACGAGGACGCAGCCCTGGCTGTCGTGTGCCCATTTCTTTTGTCTCAACTTAGAGGTTCGGCCCATAGATGCGGTGGGAGATCGCCGCGGTGAGCCTGAACCACTCAGGCGCAGTCCAATGTCCTACTCTCCCACATCCTGGACCTGCATGCCCGAAACGGTCAAATAAGCCCCCGCGTACGTAGGTCCCTCGACCACGTCCTCCAATCAAGCATTATTATTCCTGTCTTGGTGGGGACGTTTCCCAGGACGGGACTTCGGGGGAGTGTCGGGGATTTCACTTCTACGTGTAGCGCGTTACCTGGACAAGTGGATCTGAGTCAAACTCCCAAGACACGGGCTTCTACTGAGTTTCGCGCAAAATAGTGACAAGAATCGAAGATGGGTTATGGATTCGGGCCGCGATGGAGCGCTGGCGTCCCCCCCGCAAATCTCTTGGCATTGTCGCCGCCCCTATGCATGCGGGCGAGACGCCCGCGATCCAATGCCGACCGTCACTATAAATGGCGAGACTCAATAGTAAGTTGGCAGTGGTGCATTAACGCCATCGGATTTCGGGACGGGGTTCGGGATGTGGGTCATTCGCTGCGTAGGGCCTGCGTGGGGTCTACGCGCGTCGCGCGCCGAGCGGGCCAATAGCAGGCCGCTATTCCGGCAGCGGCCAGGACAACTCCCGATGCCAACATTGCCAGCGGATCATGCGGGCGCACCCCGTAGAGCAGGACGGTCAGCAGCCGCGTCAGGCCCAAAGCTCCCACGACGCCGATGCCCACGCCAACCATGACAATCAACATGCCTTCCCCGATCACCAGCCGGTAAAGATCGCCCGGCTGTGCTCCGAGCGCCATGCGGACTCCCATCTCATGGGTCCGCCGGCTGACCGAGTGAATCATGACACTGTAGACGCCGACGGCTGCGATCAGGAGCGCAAGCGCCGCGAACAATCCCAGGAGCAACATGCTGAATCTTCTGAAGGAGACTGACTTGGCAAGGCGCTCCTCCATGGGCGCCAGGTTGGAGACCGGCTGATCGGGATCAACGCCGAAAACCTGAGCTTTCGCAGCCCCGGCCAACGCACGCGGATCGTTGCGGGTCTTGACCACGACGGTCATGCCGCTCAAAGGCATCTGGGGATAAGGGAGATAGACGTGCGGCGCGGCGTCGCTGTCGAGCGCCGTCTGGTGGACGCCTCCGACGACGCCCACAATCCGACGCCACACACGCGGCCCGAAACTAGTCATGACCTGTTTCCCGATCGGATCCACGTGCGCAAAGTCCCGTTTTGCCAGCGTCTCGTCGATCACTACCGCCAGCGGTGAGCCAGTGCCGTCCCTGGAATCGAAACTCCTGCCGGCTCGCAATGGGATTCCTATGGTCTGGAAGTACTCCGGGCTTACCCAGCGGATATAGACGCGGTCAGACTGCCCAGTGGCCGGTGCGGTTCGGCCTTCGATCGTGTATCCGAAGCGCAGGAATCCGACCCCACCGGCAAGGGGAGCGGGAAATACCGCAGCCGCAGAGTCGACGCCGGGGATTCTCCGGAGCCGGTGCAGGAGGTCGTCGAAGAATTCCGCCTGGCGCAAAGAGGACTGGTATTTCGAGGAAGGGAGAGCTATGTCCATCGCCAGAACGTTCTTGGCCTGAAAGCCCGGGTTCACATTTGTGAGTTTCAAGAAGCTTCGGATCAGCAATCCCGCGCTGTTCAGCAGAATCACCGCGAGCGCCACCTCCGCAATGAGGAGCACTCTACGCAGCGTCAATGCCCGTCCCGCCTCGCCCGCATGCCGCCCGCTCTGCTTAAGCTCCGAATTCAGGTCTACGGAGAGGGCATGCGTGGCGGGCGCGAGGCCGAATAGCAGTCCTGTGAAAAGGGCTGCCAGAAGGGTGAAGGCCAGCACTGTGAGATCAATGCCGATGTCCGTGGAACGCGGCAGGTTCTCCGGTTTCAGCTTCAGGAGAAAGTGGATCCCCCAACCGGCCAGAAAGATGCCCAGGGAGCCGGAGAGGATTGAGAGGAAGATGCTTTCGGTCAGCAGTTGCCTGCAGATGCGTCCGCGGCTCGCGCCCAGGGCAGCGCGCACCGCAATTTCCTTCTGGCGAGAAATCGCGCGGGCCAGCAGCAGGTTGGCGACGTTTGCACAGGCGATCAGCAGAACCAAGCCCACGGTGCCGAGCAGAATCAGGAGTGAGGGCCTGACTTCCCCGGTAACCTGCTCCTGCAGTGAGATCACCGCCGCCCCCCAGTCCTTGTTGGTCTTCGGATACTCGCCGGCCAGACCGGCTGCAATGGCGTTCATTTCCGCTTGAGCCTCGTCCTGGGCGATGCCGCGTTTCAGCCGGGCGACGACCTGCAGCAGATTGGCCGCGCGGTTTTCACGGAAATTGCCGAAATCCGACGCTGCCCAGATATCGATGCCCTCGACAAGGAATGAATCGTCGCGCGGCATGACACCGACCACGACTTGAGGCTGGCCGTTCAGCGCAATACTGCGTCCAAGTACTCCAGAGTCGCCGCCAAACCGCCTCTGCCAGAGCCTGTGGCTGAGGATGACGGCCTGGGTACCTCCCGTCCGGCCCTCGTCGCTCTGGAAGTCTCTTCCGATTGCGGGCCCGACGCCCAGAACGGAAAACAGGTTCGGCGAGATGTTTACCCCGGCAAGTTTCTCCGGTTCACCAAGGCCCGTCAGTGTGAAGTCCCAGCCCGTGAAGGCCGCCATGTCTTCGAATGCGTGGTTGCGGTTTTTCCAGTCGAGGAAATTGGGCGCCGACACCTGGTTTCGCGGTATGCCTTTCGGATTCTTCGCCCACACCATCACAAGTCGGGCCGGATCACGATAGGGGAGCGGCTTCAGGAGCACTCCGTTTACGACGCTGAAAATAGCCGTATTGGCGCCGATGCCGAGGGCGAGAATGATGACGGCAACCGCGGCAAGCCCCGGAGCCTTGATCATCATCCGTACTGCATAACGGAGGTCCTGCATAAAGTCTTTAACCTTGTTGCTGCTCCCGGGTGTTCCGAACGGCGCATTCCGCTCGCCTGTCCTGCAGGCCTGTGACACCGTCCCGAGAAGGGAAGGCGCGACGGCGTACGTGATGTCACGGTCCAGGAGACTATGGTCACCCAGTTCCTCCAGGGCCGCGGCAATGGCCTCCTGCTCGTCGGCGCCTGCGGCCACGGCGGCGGACCAGGATTCCTCCAGGTCCCGGGCAAGTTCTTCGATGACTTCCGCTTCCCGCTCTGGGGGAAGGTCAAGCAGTTCCAGCCGTGTGCGGAGGATCTTGCGCCAATCAGGCATGGCCCAACCTCGTGACGCGATTGATGGCCGCGGCGAATTGCTGCCAGATTCCCCGCTGGGTAGCCAGAGCCTTGCGTCCGGCCGGAGTGATCCGATAAAAGCGGCGCCGGCGCTCTCCGGCCTTTTCAACCCAGCGGCCCTGGATCAAGCCGCGGGTTTCCAGGCGGTACAGAAGAGGATAAAGGGAGGCGACGTGGAGCCGCAGGACGTCGCCGGAACGGACCGCGATCAGCTTGCGGATTTCATATCCGTGGCGCGGCCGTTCTTCGAGCAGGGAAAGAGTGAGGAGTTCGGTGCTGCCCTTCTTGAGTTCCCGTTCCATCATGGATGTGGTTGTCATATGTCGTATTAACGTATATCATGCTGACGCTGGTGCGGTCAAGGAGATTGGCTGAGATGCCCGGAATTCAGGGAAGACGATGCCCGGGGACGACGCCCGCCATCGACGCATTGAGTCGCGGTGCATGGAGGCAAGCGGGGGAGACATCCCAGGATTTCCCGGCTCCGTTTCCTCGAACGGGAGTTCTGGACAATAACGATCTGAGGCCGTCGCGATCCATCGGGCCGTGTTTCCCCCTGTTCCAAGTTTCGGATTTTGTCTGAGGATCATATCGTCCAGGTCATCACTACCGCAGTGTTGGCTCCCCTTTCCCTTGAGGTTTTCAATCAAAGCAGGTTCATCACTTCCCAGATGTCTCGGGATAAGATTAAATGGCGGGAAAGCCATTACAAACCATGCAGCAACAGACCAGCCCGGCATCACAGGCAAAGCGCCAACTCCATCAAGAGCCATTCAGACGCCGGTTTGAATCCAGCCTTGAGGTTTCATCGCTTCAACCCCGCCGTCCAATTCATTACCACAGTCAGTGGAGAAAAGCCGCCTTCTTCAGCCGGGACGCGCACCAGAAAGCGCTGCCCGTCCGCCGTCACCACATACCAGTTCCGCCCACCCACGAAAAGGCTCGTCTCGAATAGAAAGCGCGGGGCGCCAACGCCGAGGCTGGTGGGTGAGGTATTCACTTCCACCGCCATGAATTTTTGAGAGTCGGCGATGTAAAACAGTTCCTTCCCGTCTCCACGCCATTTGGGTTGTTGTCCATTGTCGGTTGAGATCTGCCACTTGCCTCCCTGCGGAAACCCCCGAACGAAGACTTCTCCGGCAGTTTGGTAAGCGAACCAACGCCCGTTTGGCGAGAATTGAGATTGCTGTTCAACGAACGGCGTCTTCAGAATGGGATACGGCTTTCGCTCACCCATGAGAGGCAATATCCACAGATCTTCGAGGTCAGTCGGGTCGCGGACGTTATAGATCAGGAAATGCCCATCACGCGACCAATCCTCGGCATTCTTGAACTCAGGCGATTCGAACAAAAGCTCATCCTCGCCGGAGCCGTTCGCCATCTTCTGGTAGAGGTCGCGGTGGCCTCGGCGGTCAGAGGTAAACGCAGTGCGGCTGCCGTCCGGGGACCAGACAGCGCCAAAATCATCTGCCGGATCGAAGGTGAGGCGGGAGGAGGTTCCGTGGATCAGATCAAATAGCCAGATGTCGCGGGTGTTGGTTTTGGGGTCTCTGATGTCCACAGCGAGCCGCTTTTCGTCCGGAGAGAGCGCAGGGTTGGAATAAGCCGCGGGCGGGCCGACTGCACCGAGCCTTTTCCCATTCCGGTCAAACCAAATCAAACTGAAGAGGCTAGGAGAGTTGAGGTAAACCAGCACACCGTTCTGAGAACTCGAGACGGGCGCCGGCAACTCGATTGGCCATCCCATGCGCTCGACAATCGTGAATGGCTCACCGACAAGTTGCAGGCGCTCAGCGTCAAACGCCTGAGCCATCAGAGTGGCTTGGCGCACGAAAAGTAGATGGCCTTGTGAATAGCCGGCATTGCTATCCGCCCCCACCAACAGCTTGCCGCGCGGCTGATCGAGCGAGCCAACGTAAACCCCGCTGTTTTCCGGACGCCTACTGGTGACGGCGTAAAGAAAGTGCCGGCCATCGGGGAGGAAGCTGGGCTGGCGATTGGATATTTCCTGCCCCGTTGTGTCAACTTTCATCAAACGTGTGGCCGGGCCACCAGCTGCTGAGACACGATGAAGCTCATAGCGCTGCTCAAAAAGGATGATGCCCTGGCGGTTCCAGGTCCCGTAATGGAAACCGCCCTCCGAATCGCAGATGGTGCTGACAGGGCTGCCGGCCGTATCGACTTTTTTCAGTTTGCCGTCGGCGAAAAACGCGATGAAGCGACTGTCAGGAGACCAAAAAGGCGCTACCGCCCCTTCGGTTCCCGGCAGCGGTTGCGAGGTGAGCGAATCAAGCGGACGCACCCAGAGCAAGGTTTTCCCCGATAGATTTTGCGGGGGGAACACGAGATTACGGCCATCATGCGAGATGGCGAAGTTTCGAGTCCCGGAAAAAGTCGTCTTCTCCGGCGGGAGAATGGAAAGGCGGACGGTGGCTATTTCATTCGGTCTGCGATTCAGCCCGACGAAAGCCAAGGCCAGCACGACGAGCGCCAACACACCGGCGATAATCCAGCCGATGCGCCCCTGGCTGAGACGGCGCATCAGAGTCGGAGACGATTCATTCGCCTGTGCGCGCCCAGGAAGCGATGCATCGATATTAGGAACCGATAGCGCATTGCGTTCCTCCAGCGCAAAGGCGAGATCGCCCGCCGAATGAAATCGCTTTTCCGGCGGTTTCTCCAGACACCGGCTCACAATCCGCTGTAAGCCGGCCGGAACCTCCGGGGCAATCTGCGAGAGCGGGACAGGATCGCTCGTCAGAATCAATGCGATCACGTCACTGGCCGTCGCCCCCTCGAACGGCCTCCGCCCGCACAGCATTTCATACAACATCACTCCCAGCGAAAAGATATCGGTGCGATGATCTACCTTCCCGCCGCGCGCCTGTTCCGGCGACATATATCTCGCTGTTCCCAGCACCATGCCGCCTTGTGTGCCGGTCTCTGCCGCCGGCAACGGCGAGCCGGATGGCGCGCTGCCGAGCTTCGCCAAGCCAAAGTCGAGCACCTTCACCAGCCCGTCTTTGCGCACCATCACGTTTTCCGGCTTGATGTCGCGATGAATGATCCCAGCCTCGTGCGCCGCCTGCAACGCAGCAGCTACCTGCGCGGCGACCGCGAGCGCCTCGCTCAATCGCATACGCTGCTGCGGCGCGCGTGCCAGGCGCTGGCGCAAGGTCTCGCCTTCAATGTGCTCGGTGACCATGAAGCGCCGGTTCTCATCTTCGCCGATCTCATAGACCGTGATGATGTTGGGATGATTGAGCGCCGAAGCAGCGAAGGCTTCGCGCTGGAACCGTTCGCGGGCAGCTGGATCTTTCGCCAGCTCATCCGGCAGGAACTTCAACGCGACATGGCGGTGCAGATTGAGGTCTTCGGCTTCGTACACCACACCCATACCGCCGGCGCCGAGCTTCTCAACGATTCGGTAGTGCGAGATGGTTTTGCTGATCATGGAGAATCCCACCATTGGTACTTCTCGTACTGCAATCAGAACTACATGAAGTTGCTGTCATTATAGTCGGCCGACTCGGCCCTGGGCAGCTAAATTCGCAGCACTTGTCGGCATTCGGGCACTCACAAACTGGTACGTTGCCAGATACGGGCTTCGCGTCAATAGCGCAACTCAGCCGCCTCTGCCAGGCAGTAAGTGGCCTACTCGGGCTGAATGACGTGTAGGGATGTGACCGAGCTGCTCAAGTTGCCCCGGGCCGTCTTCGTGCCGTGGCCGATGGGACATCATTTCGGCGTGCCGTTTCATCGCGAGTTGCAGCGCCGGGTTTTGATAGAGGCGTTTCGAACGCTCGAAACCGCATCTGAATCCGGCACGATTCAAGATTTGATCATCATGCTCATTCCCTACTTCAACGGACCAGATCAAAAGCAGTTGTGGAACGCCCGAGTTTCTTGACAATAGCCTCAGCGCCCGTAAATCAGAAGGCGAAACGTTCCCGGAGTAGCAACACGATTCGGATTCGGACGTTCGGGGGTTGGGGCCGGAGGCGGGCCAAAATCCGACGTGGTCAAGTAGAGATTGTGCGTCTTTGGATCGAGCGCCATCGTCTTGGCCCCATACTCGGTCTTCACCGTCTCGACTACGCTGAACTTGTCGGGCGTATCTTCGTGGAAGATGTGGATCATGCCCTCCCGTGTCGAGCAGAACACCAGACCCGTTTCAGGTTCATAGATGGCAGCGTCCACGCCGGCGCTGATCGGGAATGACTGAATGACTTTGCCGTTTTCCGCATCCATGATCACAAGCATCTGGGGGTTGCGGCCAGCGCTGAATAGTCGCCGGTGCTCTCGGTCCATCGCAATAGCTGTGGATCCTCCGGCCGGCGCGACCGGCCAACGCGCCTTGATGGTGCTCGTACGGGAATCGATGACCACCACATCGTTCTTTTCTTCATTATTGTTGTAGATCGTTCCCTTGCCGTCAGCGACGGCATTCTCTGGAACGCCACCGAATTCCAAGGTCCCGACCACGGCCCCACTCTTTGGATCGACAATCGTTGCGCTATGGCTGTTACCGTTGAACGAGTAGATGTGCATGGAAGCCGGGTCGTAAAGAATGGCGTCTGCATCTGGGGCGGCTTTGACGGAGCCGATGACTTTCAGGGTCTTCAGGTCGAAGATCACCACGGTGGCGCTGTCTCCGTCAGTGATGAATCCCTTGCCGAGCTCATTGACCAAGGCGACTCCGTGACACCGTTTCAAACCTGTAATCGCGCCCACCACGGCGCCGCTATCGGCGTTGATCACTTTGACTTCGGTACCGTGCGAAACGTAAACACGGCGTGTAGAAGCATCGAACGTAAGGTAGTCGAAATATTCCCCGCCACTCGGGGCCGCGCCTAACGGGATTTTCTTAAGCAGGTGATAACCACCCTGCGGCGGACTTGACACAGCAGGACTGCCGAGTGATAAAAACGCCAGGGACAGAACTATGACGCCTGAAGCAATAAGTTTCATGGAGGCCCTCCCTTCATTTTGTGGGCATAAGGATTGGCGGAACAACTCCCTGCATATCTGAAGCTTCACCTAGCGGGCGGAGTGTACCACAGAATCGCTTTGCCGGATCCTCCCCAAAATCGTCTCTCGCCGTTTGTAGATTTTTTTGCTGATCGCCTTGGTGTGGGGCGTGGCGCAGGGCAGGACGGATCCGGGGATCCTTGAGTATCTGGACCTGCCGTCGAGGGCGCCACCGATCGCTGCCATTGTCATCGGAAGGCGCTATTCCGCTGGTCCGGCTACTTGTGAGAGCCGAGTTTTCCCCTTATGCGAGGCTATCGGATCGTGAAGGATGTCGGATCAACCTGCTGATTGTGCGCTATCCGCGTGACTGTGAAGCTCCAATGGGTCATGATCGTGGCGTTCTGAGCTTCGATCGTCAAGTCCAGCCTGGTCGCCAGGGGCAAGATCAATCCCTCGACCTCTTTGAAGTTGTCGAAGACCTCCGACAGGGTATAGATCGTGTCGTGTTGGGATGAGGACTCGTTCGGGTCTGAGACCATGCCCGCCGGCCGGACCAAGCGATATTGCGTGCGGACATGCCTGAAAGTCTCGGGATCAAAGTACAGGGCAACCTGTAGATCACCCGGGCCTTTCTTGGCCCTATATTTCACTTCGTGCAGCTGTTTGCCTTCGCTTTTTTTTAGTCCCGAATAGTCCAGCTTGGCTTGCCGCGCATTGAGGTCAAGCAGTGGCCACGCAGTGGAGAGAACCCCGCCCAGAAGACCTTCTCTTGCGATGACATCATAGGCATAAAGGAAATTCGAGAGCGGAGACCGCTGCCCCGTCCCCACCCGGCCGACATCCACCTTTTCGCCGTTGAAGACAATCTGCTCCCCCGGATAGTCAAACGAATCGAAGGTGAAGGCCATGCGCAACTTTCGGCCTTCGGACAGCATCTGACCTTTGCCGGAAAGCGTTCCCTGCCCCCCGAGGCGAAGAACCACTTCGGCGGTGCCGCTTGCGAGCCGGCTTTTTATCGACGCGCGTGCTTCGGCGGTGCCGATCGATCCCAGATGTTTGGCTACGACCTCTTCCACTTGCAACTTTTGTTCTCTTGCGGGAAGAGCTGTTGCACACAGATAGAAGATTAGAACAGGTGGGGCCAACGCCCACAGAGTTGCTTGCCTTGATCTCCTTCTCATGGGATTTCCAGCCCTCCAGAATGGGATGGCGATAGGATCATCGCGACAGCAATAGCGCATTTCTTCGACTAACGCAAGGGCAATAGGACTGCCAATAGGACGGCCCAGTGGGTGAAAGGGATCATTTTTTTAGCAGCCTTCCGAGGTTGGAACCCGAAGTGAATGTCTGGCAAGACGATCTCAGGAATGAGGACGGGTGCGGCGGATGCATTCGCTCAGGACATTGCGCCGATGTCCCAGGGTTGCGAATGTTGCCGGAGAGGGTAGCGCTACCTGAGCAATGCGATAAAAACAGAGGCATCCAACCACAACGTCGTCGACCACTACAGGATACAGTCCAAAGCAGCATGCTCCGAGCGTGTGCCCGAGACAGGAGGCCTGATATCGGTCGTCGGTCTTCGGTCCAGACGGCCTTCGAGGACATGTATCGGCGGCCACTGTGCGCCGGTGTACATTTCCCAGATCGGGACTTCCCGGGAGTGACCCAAATACGAACCAGATGAGCCCGAGAGAGGACGGCGAGCGGACGCCCGTCTCGGACCTCGATAGGAAACGCGGCTCGTCCTTCCTATCCGCCTCGGCGCTCCTCAGAGCCCTTCTTCACCACGAGGAGGAATATGGTTACCTTTCGTTTTTTTTGCGTCTGATGGGCCTGGTGCCGCCCTCCAGCGAAAAGAAATGACGCTGCCAGTTCCAAGACTGCGGGTGGAGGCCTGCGCGGACAAAATCGGGAGGCCGGCGGCCTGCCGCGGCGAGCCGCTGCACGGCTCGCTTCTGATGAGGTATACTTTATCAGCATTGACTGACTTTCATCAGAAGGAGAAATCAATGAAAAAAACCACTCTGATATGCCTGACAGTATTCATCGGCGCCGTGACTTTCGTGCTGGCGCAACAGAAGCCTCTCAGCCCGCCTGCCGAAACTTCCACCACGATCGCGGGGAAGGCGCTCACCATCAAGTACTGCGCGCCATCCGTGCGCGGGAGGCAGATCTTCGGTGAAGGTGGCCTGATCAGCAAAGACACGACGTATCCGGTTTGGCGCGCGGGCGCCAACGCAGCCACCGCATTTCACACGGACGCGGACCTGGACATAAAGGGCCTGGTGGTCTCCAAGGGCGATTACACGATCTTCGTCCTGATCAACACCGACCCGTGGCAACTCATCATCAACAAGCAGACGGGCCAGTGGGGCCTCTCGTATAACAAGGACATGGATCTCGGTCGTGTCCCGATGGACATGAACAAGCCCGCCGCCTTGATTGAAACATATAAAATGACGCTCTCGGGTACGGGGGGCAACAAGGGAAAGCTTCAGCTGGAGTGGGAAAACAAAATCGCGTCCGTTCCTTTCACAGTGAAATGACGGCGGCGAATTTGCAGCGGAGTCCTCGGAGTGCGCTGATTTGTCTCGGACCTCTCTTCCATCTCGACGGGCGGTCACCGGCGCCTTGGCGCTGACCTCGATCTAATACGTGGCTTGTCCTCGGTATTATCAGATTCGACACAAGTGTTCGGAGATTTCGCACTTGGCAACCGGCCAATCGTCCAAATAGGGGCATCGAGGATGTAACATCGCTGCGCGGCGACATCGTGGGGATGTTTCCTCGAACGGGACTTATCGGGAGTGTCGGGGATTTCACTTCTACCGTAAGCACGTTTATACGGCCATTTGCCCTCGCAATCTCCTAAAACGCCGTTTGATCGGCTTAGGGTCGGCGGGCGACCGCTGCCCTATGCCGGTGAAGTCACGTTCGAGTAAAGAGCCCTGCGTGGAGCAAATTGCTCATGTCCTCTAACCCCGCATCTGGATCGCCATTTTAGCCCCATTTCTGACCGCCCAGCAACATTGGCAATCAGGATGGCACATCGTGGATCTGCTTTCGGTTATTGGTGCGAAGGGCTGATGTCAACTAAAGATCGTCGCGTATGATTTCGGCAGCGACACGGTTGGGAACCCCAGATTTGCTGTACATCGGCAGAGCCGACCGTATGGATTCGCCCACCAGATCCGAATTCCGATTCCCCTTGACAGATTGATCTATGACAGTCTATACATAGACAATCTATGACCTCAAACAACGAGAAATCGAGAATCGAGATTCCGCCGGGCACCCTCGAAATGCTGATCCTGAAGACCTTACGACGTTTCGGCCCGATGCATGGGTATAGCATCGCCAAATCGATACAGCAGAATTCTGAGGAAGTGCTCCGGGTTGAGGAAGGGTCGCTCTATCCCGCCCTGCAGCGAATTCTACTGAAAGGCTGGGTAACAGCCGAGTGGTCGCGGACCGGCTCAAAGCGCCGGCTTCGCGTCTATCACTTGACGCCTGAGGGCCAACAGCAGCTCGGAGCCGAGATCTCCAAGTACCGGCAAGTCTCGCAAGCGATCGAGCGGGTCATCCAGCCGGCCTGAGGAGAAAATACGATGACGCGGTGGGGCCAGATTCTCCGCAAGCTTGCGATGCTTGTGCGGCGCGACAAATTCAATCGCGACCTCGCAGAGGAAATGCAGTCGCATATGGCGATGGAGGCAGAAGAAAACCAGCGCAACGGAATGTCGGCCGAGGAAGCGCGCTATGCGACGATTCGGAAACGCCACGCTTTTGCATGAGGATAGCCGCGCCGTCTGGAATTTTCGGTGGGTCGAGACGTTGGCGCAGGACCTCTCGTTCGCCTTGCGACTAATGCGGCGCAATTCGGGATTTACCGGCATCGCCGTGCTGACACTGGCTCTTGGGATTGGCGGGAATAGCCTCGTCTTTAGCCTGCTTGATGCGGTGGTTCTGCGCCCATTGCCGTTTGCTGATCCGGGGCGTCTCTTCACTTTGGCGACGGTGGAAGCAGAGACGCAGCGCGCGATGAATTCTTCGTATTCCGATTTCCGGGACTGGCAACAGCAGAATCGCACGTTTCAGGCACTGGCAGCGTATCGGACATGGTCATTCAACCTGACAGGCATGGATGAGCCAGAGCGGGTAGATGCTCTTGTCACCACTCCTGGCCTGTTTGAACTCCTGGGGATGCGTCCTATATTGGGTCGTTCATTCGTCGCCGGGGACGATGAACGCGTTGCACTTCTGAGCCATGGCCTGTGGACCAGACGATTCGGCGGCGACCCAGCCATCGTGGGAAGATCCGCCCTGCTCGACGGGCATTCATACATTATCCTTGGAGTCCTGCCGCCCGGTTTTCATTTCCCCCCGAACCGATTCAGCGGCGATCCGGAGGCCTTTGTGCCGCTCACGCCGGGCCGAGATCGTACGAGTTGGGAGTTGCGGGTAATCGGACGGCTCAGGTCGGATGTAACAGAGCAAGAGGCAAGGGTGGAGATGAATGCAATCGGCGCTCGCCTTGCGCAGACCTACCCGTCGAACCTGCGGAGACAGGGCATTAAGATCGACCCGTTCCAGCGATCCATAGTGGCCGACTCGCGGAAAACCGCGCTGATCCTCATGGGCGCGGTGGGTTTCGTTCTGTTGATTGCGTGCGGCAATGTGGCCAATCTGCTGCTATCGCACGGTGCGGCACGGTGGCACGAAATTGCGATTCGGGCTGCAATCGGCGCCAGCCGAGGCCGTCTGATCCGGCAATTGCTGATGGAGAGCATTCTGCTAGCCGCGCTCGGCGGAGCGATGGGAATTGTGCTGGCTTATTGTGGGCTGCCG
Source organism: Terriglobia bacterium (assembly GCA_963739235.1). GTDB lineage: Bacteria > Acidobacteriota > UBA6911 > UBA6911 > UBA6911 > JAFNAG01. Next base: position 265,420 of record CAVTZY010000032.1, read on the forward strand.
CTGCTCACTGCCCTTGCGCCTGAACGCACCGCCTTCTTTACACGCGTCCGCGACGAGGGCGTACATCTTGACCTCACCGTACTCGCCTTTACGGCCGCGGTTTCACTCGGCTCGGCCTTCCTGTTCGGTGTGATGCCTGCGTTGAAGTCCACGGCGCCCGCCGCCAGTTCGGCGCGATATATCGGACACGGCCGTTTGCGTGGCGCCCTCATGGCCCTCGAAGTCTCGTTCGCATTTGTACTGCTGGCCGGGGCGGGGCTGATGATGAACAGCATGGTGCGCCTGCTCTCGGTGGATTTGGGCTTTCACAGCGAACATTTGCTGACCATGGAAGTCGACCTCCCGCGCGCGAAATTCTCCGATCTCGAATCCAGCTCGGTCTTCTACCGTCGGGCGCTGCAACGCCTGGCGGCCCTGCCGGATGTGGTGTCCATTGGGGCCACATCGGACTTACCGCTGGCAAGGGAATATTCCATTAATACGGTGGATATTCCCGGCAGTCCCCCGGTCACAGGCAGGGCGGCTTTTCATGAGATTGATCCGGGCTATTTTGAGGTGATGGGAACGCCTCTGATTCGAGGCAGGCTGTTCACCAACGGCGATTCCGAACAATCGGCCAGCGTCGCCATCATCAATCGCAGCATGGCGAACCGCTACTGGCCGAAGCAAGACCCCATAGGGAGAACGGTTGTGGCTACTCGCGGAATCGAAGACCGTACGCCGCAGGGGACCCACCTCCGGTTTGTGAAGGAATCGGTCGAAATCGTCGGTATTGTTGGCGATGTCCGGTTGATTGCTCTGGATGTGAACCCCGCGCCCGAGCTGTTTTTCCCATTTACTCAACGGCCGACCAATGGCATGTCGCTCGTGCTGCGGACGGCAGCCAATCCGGCATACCTCATTCCCGCGGTCAAGAAGGAGATCTGGAGGGTAGACCCGGACTTGCCGGTCACCAATATTCGAAGCATGGATGCGCTGGTTTCAACGGATGTCGCCCAACGCCGGTTCGTGCTGCTGCTGATCGGAGCGTTCGCCCTGATGGCGGTCATTCTGTCGGCGGCCGGCATTTATGGCGTGGTTTCCTATACCGTTCACCAGCGGTCACAGGAAATCGGCATTCGCATGGCGCTAGGCGCCCAGGAGCGCCAGGTAGTTTGGCTGTTTATGCGCCAAATCGCGGCCTGGGTGCTTCTTGGGATGGTTGCCGGCACATCCGGAGCAACAGCGCTAACGCGCCTGCTCGCCACGCAGCTATACGAAATCAAGCCCACCGATCCCATGACCTTCGCTCTGGCCGCGGCAGTTATGCTTGCAGTCGCTCTCGTCGCCATTGCCGCTCCCGTCTACCGCGCCACGCGCATCGATCCCGCGGAAACCCTGCGGTATGAGTAACGGCAGTGCGCCGAGCGCTTGCAGTCTCTTCTTTCATCGCAGCAGCTGCAATCGGGGCGCTATGCGTACCTCCGAGAATCCCACAAAGGTTGTGTGCTCTCCTAACTTTAGTTGATCCGTGATGAGAGTGGACAATGCCTTAGCTTCGGTTGGCAACAGGTGCTCGTCGAAGGCAGGTCAACTGGCCGTTGGACAGTGGTGCGTTTCCGGTCGGACAGATTCGGACAATGAAACTGCGAGCCGTGCATTTTGCGTATGCCGCCGACTGGTTGAAAAAGATCGAGCAGAGTTTTGGACCAACTCGCCTTGGTCAGGGCTGGCATGGGCAGGAAACCGGGGGATGCAGTTTAACCACGAACATCGTTGCCTTGGCTGTGTGTGAAGGAGAGCTTACTTGCTATCCGGCCTGGCGCGCCCTTCAACTGCCACGATGGACGTCTGCAACATCTTCAATTTTGATTACGATTTAGAAACATCGGGATAGGGACCTCCCTTTCGATATTGGGGGGTACGGTGGCTCCCGCGATCTATCGGCTCTTTGAACGTCAGTAATGGATCCAGCGCGATGTAATTGCGCGTTTGAGAGTTGCCGGCAACGCTTCGCGCATCATCCTCCGTAGAGCGTTTCGGTGTTGACCGGCAGGCCGAGTAGCTTCAGGTAAGTGAAAAGCTGCATCTTGTGATTTGTGAAGTGCTCGCGGAACAGGACGAGCATTCTCTCCAGCTTTCCGCTCCATCCCCAGGGTGTGGAAACCACTTTTTCAGTGAATTCCTTCTCGCTCAGACCGTCGAGAACTTCGCGTAGGCCGCTCCTGTCTTTACGGATCCGTTCGAGCGCCTCCTGCACGCTGCATGCTGGCATATTCTCGAGTTTCATCCCCTCCACCATCTGCTCGGGGGTGAAAGGCCAATGGTTGGTGATCAGGCAGCGGACGTCGTCTCCCAGGCCATGGGAGATGTGCTCGATGACCTGACCGAGGCTCATGAAACTCGGTCCAGGCCGCCACTCCAGCCTGTCCGCCGGCGCCATGCCGATGAGCGTTTCGGTGGGCTTATAAGCCTCCATCACCAACTCGTAGAAATCATTCTTCGTCATACCGGCACCTCCTGCGAAAGCGCTTCGGCGATCGCATAATGAAATTTGATTCGGCTTGAATTATGCCACGGTTCGGTTGGCAACTCGCCGCATCCGTTGAGCTCAGCCTTTCAACCCACGCACTCCTGCTCGCCTGGGCTGCGACATCCGGCTCCGGGCATGTATAATTCCCTGATTCGAGGGGGGCGCATGACCGAAATTGAGCGGATCGTCGATCAATTGCATCGGGCGCATGAAGGTGGAGCCTGAGACGGGCCGGCACTGGAAGAGGTATTGAGAGGCGTGAATGCACAGGCAGCGTCTCGACGACCGCTGGCGGTCGAGTAGGGCAATGGCGCGGACCGGGCTTCGAATGATGCCGACGTCTCCATCGCCCCCTCTAAAATTCCGTACGGCGGGTTTTCCCCGATACGGCTTCAAGGCCAGCATATCAGACAGGGCCTTCCTGAACAGCTGCTCGGTTAAGCCTGCTCCCAGCATACCCTCGCTGCTGCTCAGTTTGCCTCCGTCCTTCGCATACTTCGGTTGCGGGTAATCGCCTGGCTCTGAGTCCAGATCCACCCATGCGTCCGTGCGCCACTGTTTGAGAGACCTGCGCCCCCCTACCCCAGGGGTCCTTGGCTCCGGATCGAGTTATGCTGTCTCGTTCCATCTTGGCTTACTATGACCCCATCCGCCAGTCCCGCAGGCACGCTGCGACTTCGTTTTACCTTATACGCAACGCCTTCGCTGTGCGGGAGCGCCTCGGCGACCCGCGGGACCTTCCCTACTTTTGCGGCTGCGCTTTCCCTGCATGTCGCCGACCCTGCCCCGGCGGTCCGCCGCGCCCTCCCGTTGTACTCACACGGCGATTCCAGGCTTCCTCCAACTATCACGGAGTAGCCACCCACGATACCGTCTCTGCCAGCAATATCCGACGGGTTATTCGATTTCGGGGCTGCATCGTTCGCTTTATGCTACGACCTGCACGTTTGCCTTGCCCTCCTGACTGGCTACAACGAGATGAAGTCACGTGCTCTTCACCCCGCCTCCTGAGGTACATTGTCACTTCCGCTTTTGACGCCGCTCGTTACCGAACAGCGCTGGAAGTCAGGCTAGATGGGCGAACGGGAAATCTCCCATCGTCGGGACTCTCACCCGACAAGTCACAGCAGCTAGTGAGGCTGCACAATAGTCGGAATAAGCTGCAGTTTTGCATAGCAGCTTGCCCATTATGCCCCCCAGCTTCCGAGTTGAAGGTATCATGTTGACTGCGGCGCAGGCGTTCCGTGTCCCGTCCATCCGAAATCCCCTATGCACCTTAGCGCCGCCGCGAAACCCAGCACTGACGGTGCGGCCGCAATCCAGCGCCAGAGCGCCGCACCCGCCGTGTCAAGGTGAAAGCCCAGCCAGGACGGCAGCAACCAGAACCACAGCGCAAAGAATGCAGCGCCCATGAAGATACGAGAATAAGAATAAGAATATGGGAGAATATGGGGGATGCAATCCTATTTCTGGTTGAACGTCGAGGATACTGCCGAAAACCTCTCATTTGCCCCGATTCAAGGCGCTTGAAACAGACTTGAAAAACGCGCCTCCACAATAGCGGTATGTCGGGCTCTCCATCGTTGAGCCACCTGGACGTCGGCATCTCGGACGAGTGGCCTATCTTAACCGACTATCCGACGACGTGGCTTGAACGATCAACGGGACGAGCCGAAACGATCGTAATTCTCACACATTTCCGATATTCGGCACGATCGGAGGGTGCCGCCAGCTCAGAAAAATACCTTTTCCTATATGTCGTGATCCGGTTGATGAATCCGTGCATCACTTGGCCGGCACCGCTTCAAGCAGCAACTTCAATGCGCTCCGGAGTGCGCGCCCACCTGGCCCGGCTCCCTTGTAGTGACCGAGCCGGACGATCGCGAGGGCGTGCGTCGGGACGATAAGCACGTTCTGCCCGCCGACGCCTGCCATGTAATAGGCACTCTTCGGAGCGGGGAAGGAGTCATCGCCGTTCAGCCAGAAGAAGCCGCCGTAGATGGGCCGCTTGTCGGCCTCCCATGCCGGCGCGAGCGTGCTCACGAACTTCACGAATCCCTCGGGAAGAATCCGCTCGCCGTTCCACAATCCGTCCTGAAGGTAGAGATTCGCGATCCGCGCCCAGTCGCGCGCGGCGCCGAGTTCGTAGCCCTGCGTGAGGAAGTTTCCATAGGGGTCGGTCTCCATCACCATGTTGCGCGCGCCGATTTTGTCGAAGAGTGCCTTCGTTGGGAACGCGTGGTACGACTCGCCGCGCTTCTCCACCGCAAGCCGGATCAGGTAATTGATCAGAACGGGATCCGTGTTGCGGTAACGGCCAACAGTGTTGGGCGGCCACTGGAGAGGGCGCGTCGCAGCGTAGTGGAAGGCGTTTGACGCGCTCGTGTAGTAGTACAAATGGTCCGCGTATGGACCCTTGGGATCATAGTCCGGATCCTGCGGTGCAATGATCCGGAGCCCGCTCGACATGTGCAGGATGTCGGAAATGCGGATCCTGGCCCTCGGATCGCCGGTGCCCTGCCACTCTGGAATCGGCGCCGACTGGTCGAGCGTGTAGGCGCCCTGCCGGATCAGCACGCCCATCAGCGTCGCCGTGAGGCTCTTCCCCATGGACCAGCTCTCGAGCGGCGTCGTCATCGTGATGTTCGGACCGTAGCGCTCGGCGATGATCCTCCCCTTGTAGGTGACGACGAACGCGGCGGTCATCCCCGCGGGGTCGAATGCGGCCTCGACGGCCTGGTCCACCTTTGCCTTGTCCACCCCGGCCGGCCACGGTTCGTTCGATGACGCGTCACCCATCGGCCACTGCTGCGCCTTCGCGTCGGGGAGTGCGCTCTTCACGATCACCGGCTTGAACTGCACGTCGGTCTTCCCGATCGGGAGCGCGACGCAGCCCTGGCTTCCCACCTGCCTTGCCATGCGCACCATGCCGTCGGGCAAGGTCACCGACACAGACCGGTTCAAGCGGTCGATTATCGGCGTGCCGAGCCTGGCGCGATCGGCATACGGCGCGGTGAAGTAGCCGATGTTCTCGGAGACGAACGCGGCATCGAGCCCGGTGATGAACACTCCGGAGCACATGATGTTTGCATAGCCCGCGGCATGGTACTCGAGCGGGTCGCCGGGCACCGGCACGTACGGCGTATTGAGTTCGAGCGCCTTCGCGCGCGCGATCAGCGCCTGACGCGCCGCGTCCTGGCTCTGTGCGGCGAGGACCATCGCTGAGAGCCAAAACGCCGCCAGAACCGCTAGTCCCTGTTTCATAAGCCTCTCCGGTTGTCTGCTATGATGGCTGATGGGTGAAATATGCGGGCCCTTTGGAATCCAGAGCCAGCTACGACTCTTCCTAGCTCCTAAAGTGGTGCAATGTTACCAGCAATATTACTCCAGGACGAGCCGAAAAGACTGTGATGCTCACACACTTCCGACATTTGGCGCGATCGGAGGGTGCCGCCAGCTCAAAAACACCTGTTCGTATATGCTGCAATTCGGTGCGGCGGTCGAACCGGGGAAGAGGCACGAGCACCGCAGGCATTTCGACCGGTTCCATGGACACGAACACGCCGGACTTCTACCTTTTCACTTCCTTCAATAGCGCCGGCCAGTTGGCGATGACCCTACTGGATGGACTTATGGCCCATCTATTCGAATGTCCTCTCCCAGCCGTCGCACAAATTGTCGTACCGATTTGACTCCGAGGGTGCGTAGAAGATTCAAAGCTTTGTCCAGGTGGAACCCCACATGTTCGGGAATATGTGCATCAGAAGAGATGGTAAAGGGAACGTCGCGCTGAGCAAGGAGGGCGAGGATTGGAGGTGACGGCGCAAACTCATCGTGTAGCCCATGACGATAGGAGTAGGCAGTATTGATCTCAACCGTGATGCCCGCGGCCGAGATCGCATTCGCCAGCTCGGTCAACGTCGCACGATAACGCGCAAAATCATAGGGTCGGACCATTTTCAGAACATCCAGGTGCCCCAGAATGTCGAACAGGTGTGAATCGACGAGATCGCGCAGCAGGGCAAAGTATGCTGCGTAAACCTCTTCGTCACCTAATTTCTGCCAGATTCCCGCAAGCTCAGTGTTGTCAACAGCCCATCCGTTCACAAAGTGCACCGAGCCGATGACAAAGTCCCACTCGAAACCCTCGATCACACGCGCGGCATCGCCACGGCCCATCCAATCCACCTCCAAACCAAAAGCGACGTTCGCATAGTGCTTGCGCGCGTTCTTGACGAATTCGATATAGTGCGCCAGGGACTCTCGGTTGCGGTGGCGTTCGAACCACTCACGCTGTGCCACCGCAGTAGAATCTGTAGCCGGCGCTATCTCGAGTTCCATGTGCCAATCGAGTGATCGAAACTGGGTACTGTGCTCCACGATCCCAAGCCGCGAGACCCCGCATTCTCTTGCCCGGTTTACAAACTCATCGAGCCATTCGAACGTGTACGGACCTCTTTCGAGATGAACATGATGATCTACAGGAAGCATAATCTTTCTATTCTGCCCCAATGAGACGTTGTATGCACGGCTTCAGATTCAGTTACGCAAGCGGTAGTGCGACTGAGGCAACTGTCAACCCCCACTCCAACAAGCAGCGTGCTGCCCGGTACCACGACGTTCTTCTGTCATTATTGGGAGCCTGGCCATTATTATCCGGTTGGCAAGACCGGCGTCGCGGCTGTGCGACGGGCCGCTTCCTCGAAGCGGACTTCTTTACAGAGACGCTACTTTCGGTACTTGGTCATGATCTGTCGTATCGGCTCGTTATCTGCGTACACCTGCCATTCTGCAACAAACGAGCCGCGGATCAAGGCACGCCAAGCCGCCGGAGTCGACCATTGATTCTCGGGTGGGAAAACGCCATTCGCCGAATACGTCCCTTGTGCGGTTCCCAGCATGACGACGGTCGCCCCTTTGACCAAGGTTTCTTGAATCGTAATAGTGTAGTCCGGGACCATACAGAAGTAACCCTCCCAACCCCGCCGCATTGCTGCCCTGCCTTCAATTCTCATCCCCAGCGAATCGATGAAGACATGCTCTTCGGCCATCAGCTCAGAAACCTTGTCGAGGTTGTGGTGATTGATAGCATCCGCAAACATGTGAGCGACTTTGGCTGGTCCGGAGCTCGTCATGATGCGTCATTATACGTCGCTGATCCGCCGAGTAGCACTGAAATACAGAATGGCCCGCACGGGTAAGGTCGGTTCTCGCAGGGCTGCTGTCACCCGACGTAGACCTCAACTGGACTTCGGGGGTGTGAAGCTCGCGCGCCGATACCCCCCTCTTTTTTGCATCCAGTTGATTGACTCGAGCCGGTGAAAAATCAGGACAACAAGTGACAGGGCTCCAGACAGGATTCCCTATCGCTCCTAATGCCGTGTGGAAAGATGCAGCATCCGCGGATGTATGGGCGCCTGTAAACCGCCCGAAATAGAGATTGCACAGGACGTGACAACGGTCGTCACTTCAATCATCTGCGGCGCGGCTGAGTTTCTTGACCTATGCGGTTCGAACGGTGCCGGACCGGTCTTCAAACTCCAGCCCCTCGTATGCCGGCTGGATCAAGGCAGCGCGGCGATGATTTTTCGATATTGCTCTTCAGTATAAGCCTGCAGGGTTTCGGTGGAAACGGTTCCCTTGGAAGCGGTCGCCAAAATGGCCTTGGCTATGGTTTCAGGTTCGGGCGCCTCGGTAATCAAGATCATGTCATACCGCCCTGTCACCATGTAAAAGCCCTTTAGAATTCCGCCCATCGATTGAATGGTTTTCTTAAACGCATCCAATCGGTCAGGGCTTTCCTTGATTTTCTCTGCACCCTTTTGCGTCCATTTCGCCAGTGTAATGTACGTTGCCATACGAACACCCCTTTGTCGCCTGAAGTTTTCTCAGTGACAGACAATGCACTAACCCGCAATACCCCCGAGCCTCGATTGGCGTAAGTATACTCTCACCGCCAGATTCCCATCAAGACAGCAAAAGTTTCAATTGTAAGTAGATCCTCCTTTTTCGTGAGTACTCTCGTATTTGAGAGACTATGTGAATTTCGCGGCTCCACCAAAGCACATCGGTGAACTGGTGTGACAGAATTATACAGCCGGAGATGGATGGCGGGGCAGACAAATCCTACTTCCAGCAGGGGGCGTGACCGTTCTGTACGGTTTTGCCGTTTTACATTCCTTGCGTCGCTTTGTGGCACTGCTGGCTTCCCATAACGTGTTTCCAACCGGTGACTGACGACGGCGGATAGGAAGGCAGGTTAACTTGAATATGCCGCCAGGAGGGCCACTTACCGTTCCAGTATCCGTAGCCGAAGGTCATACACCCAGTCGCAAAGCTGGTGATTACCTTGCCTCGTTTCATTCGCATCGCAGCGCTGTCATCGGATCAACCCTTGCGGCGTAATGTGCAGGCAGCCACGCCGCGAGCGCGGCAATGACCAGCAAAATTACGGCGCCTCCCGCCAGAGTGGCGGGATCTGAGGGCTGAATGCCGTACAGGGCGCCTCTGATAATCCGGGTGAGAACAAATGCAACCGGCATCCCCGCCGCCAATCCGGCCGCCGCTAACAGGAGGGCTTCGCGCACAATAGGCCGTGCCACATCTCTGGGGCGTGCGCCCAACGCCATCCGAATGCCTATCTCGCCGGTGCGGCGAGCGACATTGTAGGCCATGAGTCCATAGAGCCCGACATAGGAAAGCAGCACCGCCACGAGAGCGAGAAAGCTGCACAGCGAGGCGAACAAGCGCTCCAGCGCAACGGAATTATCAAGCAGCTGCTGCTGCGTTCTGAGATCCGTTATCGGAATCTTGGGATCAAGGCCCGCCACAACCTTCCGTATCGCGGGCACCAGGGAAAGCGGCGGCAATATCGAGCGCACTTCAAAGTACATCGCGCCCACCAAATACTGGCGAAAGGGGAAATACATCGTGGGTCGCATCTCACTCCGGAGATTATCGTACTTGGTGTCGCGGCACAGACCGACAATTTGAAATGCATCCTCTCCGACACTGAATGACCGGCCCACCGGGTTTTCACCCGGAAGGAACGAATGTACAAAGGACTCGTTTACGATTGCGACCTTCTGATTCGTGCCGGTATCTGCCGAACTGAAATCACGTCCCAGGAGCATGCCGATGCCCATCGTCGAGAAAAAGGCATCGCTCACGATCAGCTGACAGGCCTGCAAATGTTCATTGGCCCCGGCAGGACGGCTCGGGATGGAAATGCCGCTCGACGACAGCCCGCCTCCCACCAACGCCAGATCCGACAATGCAACCGTACGGACGCCCGGAATGCCAGCCACCGAGTGGCGAACGTTCGTGAAGAAACGCTCGAGTTGCGCATCTTTGTATCCGGCCTGCCCGACATTCAGCCGGAACACCAGCAGGTTTTCAGGATCGAAGCCGGGATCGACGCGACTAAGGTTGGCAAACGTCTGGACCAACAGCCCGGCTACGATGAGCAGAAGCACCGAGAGACCGACTTGCGCCGATACCAGGACCTTTCCCAGCCGGAGTCGAGGGGCACCCAGAGCGACGCGATCCTTGAGCCCTGCGGCAGAATCGACGCGAGATGCCCGCAGCGCAGGAGGCAAGCCGGACAACACGGCAGTCATGACCGCGAGCCCCAGCGTGAATACCAGGACATTGGCGTCGGTCCGCGTATCGAAGCGAAGATTCTCCTGAAAGCGGGCAAGTAGTTCTGGCAAGCCCGCCTTGCCCCACGAGGCGAGAGCAAGCCCAAGGCCGCCCCCAGCCAGCGAGAGCACCATGCTTTCGGTAAGCGACTGGCGGATCAGTCGCCCGCGGCTCGCTCCCAGGGCGGCACGCACGGCCATTTCCTGCTGCCGGGCCGCGCCACGCGCCAGCAACAGGCTTGCCAAGTTGGCACACGCGATAAGCAGCACCAGGCCCACCACTGCCAGAAGCATCCAGAGCGGTTCGCCGATACGTTGCCGGATCATCAAAGGGCCGCGACGGCCGTCTTCGAGCCAGATCCCCGGCTGCTCTATCCTGTTGTCCGATGCGCTGAGCGCTTGCCTGAAGAGGACATCGAGAGAGGCTTGGGCCTGGGCTACATTCGCCTCGGGCTCAAGCCGGACCATGATCTGGACCCACCAGTGCCTTGCGGATGCCAGGGGGCGGCTGGGCACCATTTGGGGTTGGGCCGACAATGGGATGTAAACGTCGGTCGGGTCGCCCGGAAGCGGTCCGGCAAAACCGCGCGGGAGAACACCAATGACTGTAAAGGGATTTTGGTTCAACGTGACAGTCTGCCCGAGCACGCCGGGATCAAGCGAGAAGCCCCGCTCCCAATAACGGTAGGTAATCACGGTTACCGGCGCCGCCGCAGGCTGGTCGTCCGTGGGACAGATCGGCCGGCCGATCAGCGTTTGAGCCCCGTAGCCGCTGAAAAAGTTGCCGGAAACCATGAGACCTCCGGCAGCGCCGGCTTGGCCGCGGGCGATGGCCGTGACATTGCTGAGCGGGAAAAAGGCAAAAACCTCCGCAAAGCCGGACCCTCGATCGCGGAAATCGCGGTATACCGGATAGGAAAATGATCCGGAATAGGTGAGCCCGGCGCCCGTCCGTCCCATGCCGCTTCCGGTATAGTTCGACACCTCGGGATTCCTCCCGACCCAGTTGACCACGCGCAACTCGTGAGGATTGCGCACAGGCAGGGAACGCAGCAGCACGGCGTTGAGCAGGCTGAAAATGGCCGTATTGGCGCCGATTCCGATCGCCAGTGACAGCATTGCGATAACGGTAAAACCAGGATTCTTGCGGAGCATTCGCCCCGCGAACATGACATCCTGCCAAATCGAGTCGATGGTCGGAAAGCCCCGCTGATCGCGGTAGTGCTCTTTGGTTTGCTCCACGCCGCCAAACGTCAGCAATGCCGCTCGCCGGGCTTCCGTGGGCGACATGCCGCGGCGAATGTTGTCGTCCGTCAGCATCTCGATGTGCCCTTCGAGTTCTTTCGCCAGCTCGCCCTCGCGGCGAAGGCCGATGAAAGTGCCCACCAGCCGACGCCATATCCGACGCAGCGTCTTCATGGCTCCTCTCCTTTAAGCGCAATGAAGTGCGCGATGATTTCAGTTGTCCGCTGCCAGTGGCGCTGCTCGGATGCAAGCTCCTTTTTGCCCGATCTCGTAATGTGATAAAACTTTGCCTTGCGATTGTTCTCCGACGTGCCCCATTCAGACTCAATCGAGCCCTCCTGCTCTAGCTTGAGCAGCACGGGGTACAGCGTGCCATGGTTCACCGACAGCCGGTTCGCGCTGATCTGCTCGATACGTTGTGCAATGCCGTAGCCGTGCTGCGTCCCCATCGCATCGAGTGTTTTGAGCACCATGATGGCCAATGTTCCCTGCCATACATCATTTTTATTTTGCATGTCGTCCTCTGATGGGATACCCACAGGAAAATAGCATCTTTCTTGTGGGATAGCAACACGAATGCAATTGAAACGGAACGCAACGTCAGGAAGCACTCGCCGGTCGCGTTGGGGTGCCTTGCGCGGGCGGAAGTGGACAGCCACTCATCCGTTTGGGCGATTCTCGAGCGTCTGGGACAGGAATTTTAAGACTCCAGCCGGGTCACTAGGAAAATCTCTGTATCTTATAGAGCCGGTAATCTTTAGGTTTGCGGGAACAACTCAGCGGACGAGAAGTGGCGTATACGGAAACTACGATTCGGTCCAAGAACCGCGTTCTCGCATATGTGACATCGGCCGCCGCCCGCCAACGCACACTTCCCAGGACGGGACTTCGCGGGAGTGTGAGCTCGATAAGCGCTGGCACCACTGTTCGGCTCGGACCTCCTGGAAAGCCGCAGATCGTGGCTAGCTATCTTGACGCGCTGAGAGCACATCCCGCGCAGTCGTCCAACGAATACTAGGATAGCGATCATTGTCGAGCGCCTCTAGCTTTGCCCGGCCGTCGAACATGTTACGCATGTACTGCATGCCCTGCCATGCCGGGTAAAGTTCCTTCTCTCCGGGAGCGACCGTGCGCGCGACCTTGATAAGCGTGCCGAGCATTCCCAGACCTCCGGCGCGGAGCAGGCGGAACTCCTTTCCGGTCACCTCACTTACGACCGCCGTCAGTTCCCGGGCGCTGAGTTGATCGCCAGCAATTCGTAGAAAGCGAGGGGTGGAAGGATCAAGAGCCGCGCTCGCCGTGAATGCGGCCGTGTCGTCCATCGTCGTGAAGTCCATGCGCTGGTCCGCATCGCCCCAATAGAGGACTCGCTTCAGTTTGAAGAGAATGAGCGGCATCTGACCGGTCAGCATATCGGCAAACGCACCGTTGAAGATCGTGGTCGCTGAAATCGAAGTCTTATCGAGGCGCTTGTGGAAGTCTCGGCGCAGATCGAGATTGCGATTCTCTCCGTGTGGAAACGTGGTGAAATCGATCGAGTAGTCGGACGGAATGAAACGTGGTACGTCAGCCTTGATCGCAGCGTTGAGCAGAACTGTTTGCGTTTCCACGATCACGTCCCGCAATCCCTGCAGCGCGGACACAACGCAGGACGCACACGAGCATGCCAGTATCACTTGGGAAACGCTGCTCAAGTCGACACTGGCAATCGTTACGCCGAATTCCTGCAGTCGCTCAAGCTTGTCTCGCGCAGTGCCTTGGCGAACAAGCGCTCTTACGCTGGCTCCCCGTTCGAACAAAGCTCTAGCGATGCGTCCGCCGAGATTACCGGTAGCTCCCGCCACAACGATGGTCGAGTCATTCATGATTCCGGATATATTAGAGAAAGGACAGCGTCGATGTAAAGTGGTCGCGGATCCGAGTGGGGGTCGACTGGAGGTTTTTTCGGTCGATGAGGTCGCCAGACGACTGGCACCCTTGCAGGGCCGTCGGAACAAACCGGCCGCCGAAAAGAAGTGAGTCAGGGCATATTCCTCCGAGAAATAGATTAGCCTGAAATCCTGCGCAGGTTTGCCGAAGGCTCACGAATGTCTGTTCTTCTGTGGCTACGATCCCCATTTTGAAGGTGATGAGCCTCCGGGACTTTGATCCCGAGATGTTGCCATCTCACACCCCCGTTCAAACGGTTGATGAATCGGCTACGCGGAATCGTTATACCCGCGTGGGGATACCCGGGGATATCTCCCAGAACGGGAATTCTGGGGTGTGATGCTTGCAGTCCGAGTAGGAAGCTTGGTACGAGCCCGAGAGCCTCCTCCATCTCGGCATATAGTGGCTCGCGGGACATACCAGACTCTTCCTATCCCCCTTGTGACACCGGGTTCGCCGCGCACGCCGTTGTCTCGACCTTCCTCCTGTGTTGTGTGGTCTCCACATGAATCTTTGCCCGCGTCCTTATGTCATCAAACGCCGGTTCGAGCCAGGGATGACGCAGGGCTTCACACGGGTGCCGAGGCTAGTCGGCCCTCCGAAATGCTTCTTGACTTATAAACTTGTTTATGCTATAAACTCATTTGCTTTCAATCAAGCAGCGTGCATGGAGGCGATTCCCATGGAAAAAGAAATCAAAAGTGATGCCACTGACGCCCCGGATAGGGTGCGCGAGATGCCCAAGTGGGTGAGACGCTATGCCCACAACCGAACTCTTCCAGTCCTCGTCAATCTGGGCCTGTTTCTCCTCGGTATTGCGGCCATCGGCGGCTCGAGCACGCTGGCAGCCCGCGAAGGGCAGGCTGGCCACAAGGCCGCAGCTTTGGTGTTCGTCGCGGTGGCGCTGGCGGCCTCCGCCTTATGGGTCTGGCTGGTGTTGACTCACCGCGTGGAACGATTGAGCGGCTCGCTGTCCAGTCGCCTCTACGGCGCCGAAGGAACAGCCGTGGCGGCCGCCAAGCCTCGCGGGCGCTCCCGTGCGGACCTGGTGGTCGCTATTGCCTTCTTGCTCTGCGTGACCCTGTCCATCCCAGCCGGCTTTGCCTTTGAGACCGTGTATCGGTACATGGTCCCGATCATGGCGGCCTATTTGGTTCCGTTCCTGCTCTACATATGGGCAAGGCAAGGCGGCATGGCAGCCCCGTTCATGCTGCTGTGGCCCGGGCTGCTGGTGATCCACGCAGTGCTGGCGCTTGCCGGTGTGCATCCGTTCAGCGGTGAGCCGAGCGCGGTGAACATGCTGGTGCCCACATTCGGATACGGCGCAATTGCCGCCCTGGCATCGCATGTCTACAGCCGCGTTGCCCTGCGCAGGCTCCGCAGCCTGGCGCGGCCCGGAGGCCGATGAGACAGGGGGCGGACAGCATGCTTGAGCCCGACCCTAACATCCATCAGCCTACCCGACTGCGGATCATGATGCTCCTGTCCGGAGTTAAGGAGGCTGACTTCAAGTTCCTGCTGTCTACACTCGGTCTGACGAATGGCAATCTGTCAGTACAAGCAGGCAAGCTGGAGGAAGCCGGCTACGTTGCCATCTCCAAGAGCTTCGAAGGCAAGATTCCGCGTACGCGCTATCGGCTGACAGACCTTGGCCGCGAGCGTCTCGCGGCGTACTGGCAAGAGATGGACGAGATCCGCGCCACCGGCCAGGCCGGAGGCTGACCTTCATAACTGCGGCGCCGGTGCCGGCACGATAGCCAAAATAAGCTGCCTTTTTTGCGACAGCTCATTCGGCATTCGTCCCGCCAAGCTTCTGATGTGGGGCGTCATGTCAACTTTGCCAAGTCTGCTTCCCTCTTTCCATGCTGCCTGAGCCGAGTTTTTCAGTGATCTGATATTGCGAAATGGTCTGACCGATCATGGAGAACCCTCGACTGGCACTTCGTGCGATGCGATCAGAACGATGCGAATTTGCTGCGATTATAGTCGAATCGGTTGAGCCCTGGGTAGCTGAATTCGCAGCACTTGCGCGAGTGAGTCGGCCACCGGAGACTGCGGCGCCGGCGCCGCCACGATAGACATCTGAGATGGTCTAATCCTCAATATTTGAGAATTCGCCGTCAGGCAGAGACGCCAACCAGCTTGGCTGCTTTTGCCGCAGCGATTCCATGTGCGTTGCTCATTATAGGGAACATGATCTTTCCAGCAACGATAGATGATTCGGATCCACCTATAGGCAAGGGCCCGGATAGCGGCATGATGCCCTTTACCTTCCGCTCT
This sequence comes from Terriglobia bacterium, assembly GCA_963739235.1. GTDB lineage: Bacteria > Acidobacteriota > UBA6911 > UBA6911 > UBA6911 > JAFNAG01. The sequence continues at coordinate 281,026 of CAVTZY010000032.1, forward strand.
CTTCTGATCGTAATAGGCACGGGCCCAGGCGCAGTACAGGATCGATTGTGCCGGCAAACTCATGGAAGCTTTGCTTAACAAACTGCGAGCAGGCGAAGCGACGATGGACCCACTTTGATTTTCCGCTGCGCTCGGTAACCGGTGCAATGCCGGAGTATTCCGCAACCTCCTCGGAAGAACTGAAGCGGCTCCGGTCGGATCCCATCAGCTGCCAGCAGGCGCGGTGCCAGGGCGGAGACCAGCCCCAGGAAGGCTGCTGAAAATCTCCGCAATCCGGATGTTTCTGGAAGACTTCCTTGATTCTTTCGTCGAATTGCGCGATGGCATCAATCAACCGAATGCAGTTGAGGAGCGATGGTTTTCACCATGAGGACCGAAGTTTCAATGACCGGCTCATCCGTTGTCAGAGGGAGGGCCGAACGGATCTGCTTCAGGCGGTCCTCTATCACATTGCTGCGCCGGGAGCCATGCTCTTGGTAAAACCTGCGAATGGTTTCTGGCTTGCTCTTCTGCAGTTTTTCCAGCGTCGGCCATTTCGACAAGAAGTCGCATGCCATGACCTGTGTCGAGATCTCCAGCCCAGTCCAGCGCCGCCGGGAAAGTACTCTTTGAGCAGTTGGGTGAGCTCATTGGTGAGGCGGACGCGCTTACCGACGATTTTGCGGCGGAATTCGACCAGCCTGAGGAGCAAACGGATTTCCGGCTCATCTGGAACCCAGGGTTTGATCCTGTCCTGATGAAGCATGAGCGAATTGCAGCAGGAGTTCCGCATCGGTAGGGTCATCTTTGGCGCCGCTGGGGTGCAGGGCGTCTCGGTAGTTTTTTAGGGACTTGGGGTGGATTCGTGAAAATATGCACGAAATCAAAACCAAGCAAGAAATGAATGACAGCCCCCCTGGTTTGCTCGATGGCGATGGCCACCTTTCGCTCCGCCAAAGCGGGCAAGCAAGTTCATAAACCAACCGTGCAGGGCCTCTGGCTTTTGTTCCAGGGTGCAGCGTTCCACCGAACTGGAGTCGGCGGCTTGCAGGCAAATGGCGTGTTTGTAGCTTCCCCAGTCCAGGCCAATCCAAGCCGCATAATCGACTTTTTCCAGGTTCCATGTTTTCACTCCTTTGTGTGCGCAAGCACGCGGGCTTTGGTCCGGCGCAATCCTTATAGAAGAGTCCTCTGACTGGGACGACATCTGAGTATGCGTTTCGGACCAAAGCGCATCGTCCCGCTCGAGCGTCTCTCCGAAACCGTCAAGCGGATTGGATAGACAAATTCGTAGCGGGACAATGCGTGCTCAAATTTGTGCTCTACAGAACTGCTCGTGTGATGAAGTCGTCTGAGGTAACCCTAAAGCCATCGGATCACCGTCTCAACCGCGATCGATAGATCGCGGAATCCGTAATCCATGGAGGTCAGTATCTCTGTCGGCTCGGGGGGAAGGTCCAGAACCTGGTAGATCCCATCCTTGAATGCGATCAGATCCCGCGCAACGAGTTCATTGCGGGCGCCGGTGAGTTCGTGACCATGGCGAATCTCGAGGACTTCCCCCAGGCGCTCGTCGGAATAGAAGCTCACGCCATCCCAATTGGAAACGGCGATGAGAACGAAATAGAGAAGTTTTTCCAAACGAGTTAATCCTTGGTCGAATCCTTGCCGAAGGAACCGATGATCAATCCAACTGAACGAACCATGGATGGATCGAATACGATCCGGTTGCGGCGGCTGAGGTCTTTTGTTGAGCATGTTCACCTCCAGAAAGCTATTTCCAAACGAGCGTTCTCGGCTCTTTTCCGCTACCGCAGTAACGATGCAAGCGAACGCGTATCGCCGGCGAACCGGTCGGATGGGTCCTGACGATCGCTGCTGCGCATCGGCGCCGCCTGCCCAGGCTCATAGTGAGGAAGGCGCGGTCCGCGTCGATATGCGTGTGGACGCCGGGGGAGTGGCCCTGTGCGCTCGGGGCACCTGCACGGGCGACCGCAGAAATCGCAGCGTCCTGGTCTCGATGATGGCTCGGGCGGGTCTTGTGCGGCGCTCATAATGGATCTCACTGCCACCTTGTTTGTTGACGGTTGCGGATTTTCGCTTCACCCCGATCTCTAAGTCACCGTGATGCGTCACATTTTTTTGCAGTCTGTCTCGATACTGCTCCTGACGCACCTTATGGTTGAGCCTGCCTGTTTTCGTCTTCTGATACCGCTTGCCGGCCGCGCGTTGTTTTTCCGCGCGTGCTAACGGCGCACAGGACGGGCAGTACCGGTTGCCACGGTCGCAATGGCGGCAGATGAGTACGAGACGATGACAACGCTCGCAGTCGAAAATCCGGCAGTCTTGTAGAGTCACCTGTAAGCGCCCAGCAAGGGGCTTTACAGGGACGCGCGGAAGAGCGATGCTTTAACACGGAGCATCGTTCGAGTCACCGCGATGTCCCAAGGGGGTCCGGGGTGCGTTCCTGGGCCCCCACCCTCGCAGGCGCTATCACTGTTATGTCACAGCTTAACCATCTCGCAACATTATCCTGACTGTTGCCCTGGCGCTTGATCTCGGCCGTCACGACTCCATGAAGGCTCAGGTCGGTGAAGAAGGAAGATGGGAAGAAAGAGAAAGAGAAGGACAAATCAAAAGGCAGGGGAGAGAAGAAGAAAACAGAAGAGTGAAGAAAAAGGGGAAAGCGCTTTTTCCCTTATTTAAAACTTATGAAGAATAAAACAAACCACCTATAAGTCCAAATAAGCTGCTGTTTTTGCGACGGCTCATTCGGCATTCGTCCCGCCAAGCCATGGGACACCACGAATTTCCTCGAGATGCAATGTTGACCGCTGCACGGAGCGGAAATCGGATCGGCCGGATCGGGGTCGGACCGATCGAAGTCACATTGATCTGCCGAGATTGTCTTTTTGCAGGGCTTTTGAATCGGGCTGGTACTCGATTCGCGGCCCTTTTTTCGTTTTGAAGCGTTTTGCGGGCTATGGATGCTGGAGGGCGCCTACCTACACTGCTCCGTGAACAGCCCGCCGCCGGCTCGCACTCCGTCAAGCAGTGCGGGCCGGCGGCGTTATCGACCTACTTCAAGGTCACGTCCAGATACACCGAATACCGCCCGTACGTTTCGTAGAAAGGCTTCAAGGCCGCGTCGCCGGTGCTGAAACGAAGGGTGCCGGGATCGCCGGTGATGGACTTTCCGATGTCGCCGGCGTCGAGGGTGACGGGGCGCCAATCGGTTCGGGGGCCGGACTCTTCGGCCGCCAGCAGGACCGGACCGTAGAAGATGCTGGCGAGGTTGGGCTGGTCCACGACGGGATCCAGATAGAAGTGGAACGGCATCCGGAGCTCGATCGCGTCGTTGTCGCGCCAGTTCCTGCTCAGGGTCAGGTAGGTGCCGGGCACGGCCTTGACCGATTGCTCCCGGCCGTTGATCGTGACGAAGAAGCCGCGGTCGGCCCAGCGCGGCACGCGGATCTTGATGTCGAAGCGGCCGCCGCCCTTGATCTCGAGCCGGGTGGTGTCGGCGTAGGGAAAATCGGTGCGCTGCCTCACGACCATCTTCCGTTCGGTCCAGCTCAGGGTGGACGGCACGAAGAGGTTGACGTAGAGGGTCTTGTTGTCGCCGCTCCTGAAGTAGATGGAGTCCTGGAGCTTGGTGCTGCTTTCGAGCGCGGTGCCGTTGCAGCAGCTGAAACCGCTCATGTCGGCGTTGCCGAACTGTTTCTGCGCGCCGGGATTGAGCGGGACATGGTAGGTGTTGCCCGGGTCGTTCTCGGCGACGGAGGCCAGGATGTGGTTGTAGAGGCCCTGCTCGTAGTGGTCCATGTACGCGGCGGTCTGGGTCGAACATGAAGAGCTGGCGGTCCAGCTTCAGGAGATTGTAGGTGGCGCAGGTTTCGCACTGCCCGCCGGCGGCGAAGCCGTTCTCAAACAGCGTGTCGGGCTCGGCGGTGAAGCACTCGGCGTTGTTCGGGTTGCGCGCCCCGGCGACGCCGCCGATGCTGTACATGTAGCTGTCGGTCACCATGTGCCAGAAATTGTCGGCGATCCGGTAGTACGGGAGTTCCCGCGTGTCGCGGAAGGTCTCCAGCGCCCCGATGATCTGGGGGATGTGCTGGTTGGCGTGCTTGCCGCGGATCGTGTCGACGTTCTTGGCCAGGCCGTGATCGTGCTCGGCGTTGCCGAAGAAGAAGCTGATGTTGTCGAACAGCTTGGCCGTCTCGAGGAATTGACCGCTCGCCGGTGAGCCGGTAGAGGCGGGCCAGGACTTCGTTCATCCCGCCGTACTCGCCGGCGATGTACCGGTTCCACATGCTGATGCGGGTTTCGGTCGGGAGGACCTTGAGCCGGGCATGGACCCAGCCGCCCATGTCCCTGGCGATCTCCAGGGCCTTCCGGTTGCCGCCGACCTCGTAGCAGTCGAGCAGGCCGGCGAGGATCTTGTGCAGGGTGTAGTACGGGGCCCAGATCTGGCTGTTCTGGGTTCCGTAGGTGGCGCCCTGCTCGAGCATGATGAACTGGTCGGGGGGATAGGCGCTGATGAATCCCTTGCCCCAGTTCCAGTAATCGGTCCGGATGGCCATCGGCCCGGAGGTTGGAATCGTAGCCGGTGCGGCCGGGGCCCGGCGGGACGGCCGTCGGATCGGCGTTGAACGGGCCGCCTTCCTGCGCGGGCCTGCCCGATTTCCGGGAGAGGTCGTAGAGCGTGTCGATGAGGTAGTTCATCTTCCGGAGAAATTCCGCCCGCAGCGCCTCGTCGTAGGTCGTGCCGGCATAGGCCTGGGCGATGGCCGAGAGATAGTGGCCGGTCGCGTGGCCGCGCAGGCGGGTCGTCTGGTTGTCCCATCCGCCGAGCGGCTTGACGCCCTCGGGCTGCTTCTGGCCGAAGGCGTCCCGGAAATTGTAGAGGAAGCGGTCGGGATCGGTCGCCGCCAGGCCGCGGAGGAACTTGTCGCGGTTCTTGATGAACGGCGTGTCCCGCTCCCCGGGTGTCCCGGTCCAGAACGACTTGGCCGAGCGGAAAGGGCTCGACCAGGCGGGTGGGACCGGGCGGGATCTTTCGCGGCCGCCTTTACGGTCACCGCGGCTTTGGGCTGGAACGAGGTGCCGGGGACTTTGCCGGTGACGGTGTAGGTGCCCGGCTCGAGGACCTGGGTGTTGTCTTTGGGCGCCGGCCAGACCACGCGGACATCCGGCCCCTTGGCTTTGTTGCGGTATACGGCGGGATGGTCTTCGGCAGCCGGGGGAGCTGGCCGACGATCGTCTCGGCCTTGATGTCGGGGACGCTCTCCAAGGGAACGGCCGTGGGCAGCACGTTCTCCATCGGGGGCGCGAGGGCGGTTCGCCCGGCCGGCGCGCCGCCTCCGCCGGGGAGGCCTGCCAGGGCGTTGTTGCGGATCGCGGCCACCTGCGGCTCGGTCAAAGCGATGCGGTAGATGCGGACATCGCGCAGCCGGGCGTTGAGGGTGGGTTCGGAATCGTTCTGCGCGCGCCCGATGTACAGGCGGTTCGCGTCTCCGGAGGCCTGGCTGAAAAGCTGCGAGGCGTTCGCATCGACGTTCGCCGCCCGGACGACGGGGGCGCCGTTGAGATAGCCGGTCAGGGTGCGGCTCGCCGGATCGAGCACGACGGCAAGGTGGACCCATTGATTCACGGGCACAGGCGCGGCGTTTGTTTCAATGCCGCTCCGGCGCCGGAAGCGATATAAGCGCGGAATCCCGCGGCGGAACCGGCGCCGGTCACGGCGCCGAGAGGCTGCTGGAGGCGTTCTGCCCGAAATCGAAGAACCTCTGTCCGGGCGCGTCGGAGTTCAGGAAAAGCCAGCCGGTGACGCTGATCGCGTCTTCCCCGCTCAGGGCTTGGCCCGGGAGCTGGACGTAGCTGCCATTGCCCGGAAAGCTGGAGGACGCTGCCGAACCGGGGATCCTGAACAAAGGCGGCCCCGGTCCCGCGCAAGGCCGCGTGCAAGTTGTTCCGGGACCTGTCCTCCGCGTTGCCGTTGAAGACGTAGCGGGCAACGAGGGCGGTTTCGCCGATCCCATCGAGAAACTGGTCGCCTCCTTGAGCCCTCTCGCGCTCCGTAAATGCCGGCGAAACGAGTGAAAATCGTCAAGACCAAAATAAAGAAGATCCGCATTCTTGTCATTTTGAATGACCCCGCGATTGATGAAATCGTGAAACAATAAGTTGCTCTGGCCAACGGTGCGACCGGAATCGGGCTTGGAGACCGCTTCGACGCATCGTCAGTCAAAGTTGGTAACACATGGAGGAGGCAA
>CAVTZY010000033.1:0-302806 GCA_963739235.1 Terriglobia bacterium
GACGGCGGCAAGACCTGGACAAACGTCACCAAGAACATCCAGGGCCTGCCCACTTGGGGGACGATCCGGCAAATTACACCCTCACGGTTCGATGCCGGCTCGGCCTACGTGGCGGTCGACTTCCACCTTATGGACAACCGACAACCCTTCGTCTACAAGACGACCGATTTTGGTCAGACCTGGAAGAAGATTACCGGCGATCTGCCGGCGAAGCATCCGCTCGACTATGTCCTGAGCGTAGCGGAGAATCCCAGCCGCAAAGGCATGCTGTTTGCTGGAACGGGTCACGCATTTTATTACTCGATGGACGACGGTGGACACTGGACGCAGTTCAAGCAGGGACTGCCGGCTGCTCCCGTGACCTGGATCGAAATGGCGGATCTGGCTCATGACGTCGTCATCTCGACCTATGGGCGCGGTTTGTTTATTCTGCGCGACATCACCACCCTCGAGCAAGCCGACCAGGCGCAGCAGGACGCGCCGGCATTTCTCTATGCCCCGCGAAGCGGCGCGCGCCAGGCCCGCAGCGGTCGTGTCGAGTTTCTTTATACGCTGAAAACCGCATCCGCGGCGCCCATCACTTTCGAAATACTGGATGTCGGCGGCGCGGTAATTCGCACCATGCAAGCGGCCGGTCGCGCGGGCTTGAACCGGGCCACGTGGGACTTGCGCTATGAACCACCGGCGCAGGTGGCGCTGCGCACCACGCCTCCTGACAATCCGTTCATTTGGGATGAAGTCAGGTTCCGGGGCCGGGACACCCGGCCGATCAACCACTGGGGAATTCAAGGGCCGCAGCGAGCCGGACCGATGGCAGCACCCGGCAAATTCGGCGTGCGCATGATCGTGGGCGGCACGCCTTACACCAGACCGTTCGAAATCGTCAAGGACCCTGCAATCTCATCGACCGTCGCTGATCTCCAGGCCAACACCGCCATGCAGATCCGTATGGTCAAAGACATCAACGCCACGGTCGAGATGATCAATCGCGTGGAGATTGTCCGGAAGCAGATCGAGGACCTGCTCAAAGCCAACAAAGGCAAGAGTGAACTCGAAAAACCCCTGATGGATCTCGACAAAAAGTTCCTGGATGTCGAGTTGCTCATGCTGTCGCGCACCGAGCTGCACAGCGACGACAAGTGGTATGTGGAGGCGTACAAGATTTACCTGAACCTGCTCTGGCAGTACGGCGAAGTGGGCTTCGGCGCGGGCGATGTCGCCGGCGGCGCGGAATATCGGCCGACGGACGCATCGGTGGCGGTCCTTGAAATGCTGGAACAGGAACTGACAACCGCGAAAGCGGGATTCAGCAAATTAGCGGAAGCCGAACTGCCGGCATTCAACAAGGCCATGGCAGGCAAGCTCCCCGAAATCAAGGACAAATAGATCCCGGTTGTCGACAAGGTCTCGATACCAGGTGTCTTTGAGGAACAGCTGGAAGGTGGAGCATCAGGAGAGTCTCAAAACCAGGCGTCCCGGAGGGACGACCAGAAAGTAGCCGGGGGCGACGCCGCTTTGCGGCTTGCCCCCGGTAACGGCCAGCCATGCATGCGAGCCCTGAAGGGGCGACAGAAAAAGTAACTGGTTACCTTTTCTGTCGTGCTTTCAGGGCTTAATTTTGGTATTGCCTCATGTGAGGCATTGCACCATGTCAGCGGGAGGTCAGCAGCATGATCCGGCCGTCGAGGTCTGTGACCAAGACTTCTCTGGCATTAAGGGGAACCGGGGTATTCACAACGGTCACCCCGATTTTGTATTTCCAGCGCACGGTTCCGGTACGCCCCTCGAGCGCATAGACCAGTCCGTTCTTGGTCCCAAAGAAGACCATCCCGTCTTTTTCGATCGGCATCGACGGATCGATGTCGTATCCGTAACCGCAGTTTGAGGTCCATAGCACTTCGGGTTTCGCCCCCGAAGCAGCGAATGCGACCACATTGTCGGTGGTGGTGCGCACATAAACGCATGCGCCGTCCCCCGATATCCCTACGGTCTCGCGCACCGCAAACTGATTCAAGCGCCATATTGTCGCGCCGCTGGCCGCATCGATCGCGGTCAGATATCGATCCGGCGCGGCGATGAACACCTTGCCGGCAGCTGTGACAGGCCAGCACGCAGCCGGCGAATAAAGGATGCCACGATTGCCGTTTGTCCATTTCCATGCGAGTGATCCATCGCCTGTGTTTAGGGCGAAATATGACATCCCCATGCGCCCTATATTCCCCACTTCTTCATACAGTAACTCCGTGACCCTGAAAGTGTCGAATAGCGACAGCCCAAGGCGAGAGCCCTGGGAATAGCAGGCAGTGCCGGAACAGCCCTGAAAGGGCGACGCAGGCTGTTTCGCCCTTTCATGATTCGCTCAACTCATTCGTTCAGTTTTAAGCATCCGCTATTCGCAGCTTCGCTAATCCTCCTGCTGCCATTCAATCCGGTCGAGATCCCGCCACAGGTATATCCCGGCAGCCAAACCTAAGCCAAAAAGTAATAATCCCTCCCCCCATTTGCCGAACAGGAGTTTCCCGGTTCCGAATAGAAACGAGTACACCAGGATGATTCCGGCCAGCCAGTCGAAAAACAACTTCCCATATCCGGTTGTTGCCCGCACCTCCGGTACGAGGACAGCGATGGGTTTCCATAGCACGCCGCCGGGCCGGACCCGGCGATAGAACTGCTTCAATTTCTCAATCTCGGTGGGTCGCGTTGCAAAGGTGGCCAGCAGCCAGGTCAGGGTGGTGAAGAGACAAATATGGTAGAGCGATTCGGGAAAGGCGATGTTCGTACGGAATCGAATATAGGAATAAGCAAACACGGGGGCGATCATAGCTGCGATTTCGCTCCAGGCATTGATCCGCCACCAAAACCACCTCAAGATGAGGACCAATCCCACACCGGCGCCACACTCGAGGACAAATTCCCACGCCCCTGATATGCGTTCGATAAAACCAGTGATCACCAGCGACAAAATCATAATGAGAAGGGTGGTGAGTCGTGACACCTTAACCAGGTGCCTCTCAGGAGCAGCCGGGCGAATGAACCGGCGATAGAAGTCATTGATCACATAGCTCGTGCCCCAGTTCAATTGCGTGGAGATGGTCGACATATAGGCAGCGAAAAAGGCAGCCACGAGCAATCCACGCAAACCCACGGGAAGAAAATCGCGCATGACATAAATGTAGCCGAGGCGTTTCTGCTCCGGGCCCAGATTGGGATAGAGGACCAGCGTGGCGAGACCCGTGAGAATCCAGGGCCAGGGGCGCACGCAATAGTGGGCGATCTGAAACCAGAGTGTCGCCAGGACCGCATGTTTTTCATCTTTGGCCGACATCATGCGCTGTGCGACAAAGCCGCCGCCTCCGGGCTCGGCACCGGGATACCAGGAAGCCCACCACTGCACTCCGACATAGGCGAGAAAGGCCGTAATCGATATGGCCAGTGCCCCGCCGGGTCCAGGCGCACCTGCTGTGCCAATCACGGGGGTGAAACGGAAGGCCCAATCCGGGAGCTTGTGTTGCAGCCCTTCGATACCGCCGACCTGTGGCAGGCGCAACGCAACCACCGCGACAATAATAGTGCCGCTCATCGCAATCACGAATTGAATCAGGTCGGTGACCGCCACTCCCCAAAGCCCCGACATGGCGGAATAGCTCGCGGTCAGGGCGAGTGCCGCAGCCATGTAATAATAGACCGCCGCGCGCGGGACGCCGAACATCCCCTCGAGGATAGAGGCCATGGCCAGATTGACCCAGCCCATGATCACGCAATTGATAAACAGACCAAGATAAAGCGCCCGGAATCCGCGCAGGAAAGCCGCCGGTTTGCCCGAATACCTCAGTTCAGCAAACTCCACGTCGGTCATGATCCCGGCGCGGCGCCAAAGACGGGCGAAGAAAAACACCGTGAGCATGCCGCCGAAGAGGAAGTTCCACCACAGCCAGTTCCCCGCAACACCGTTGCGGGCGACCAGTTCCGTTACCGCCAGCGGCGTGTCGGCGGCAAAGGTAGTCGCTACCATGGAGGTTCCCGCGAGCCACCAGGGCAGGCTCCGGCCGGAGAGGAAAAACTCGCTCGTGCTGGTGCCGGCGCGTTTCGAGTAATACAGGCCAATAGCGGCGCTGAGAACGAAATAGGCAATTACGACCGCCCAATCGACACCTGACATCTAAGCTCCTGCTTTTTGAAACAAAACTCTGGTGCCGCAAATTGCCATGATTATCTGGAAATGAAACCGGGAAATACATGTAAAACGCCAGGCTGGTATGCTTTTTTATGGCCAGGGACGTGCTGCGGTCGCCTTTTTGCACATTGGGATGACATGCACTATACTCGGTCATTATGGCTATGACCGGAAAGTCCCGGGTCGCCGCCGCTATGCGGCATCAACCTGTGGATCGCGTCCCTGTGATGTGCCAGCTTGCGCTGGGGCACTACTTCCTGAACACCTCGATCCCAGCCGTCGATATCTGGCATACCAGCGAAGGATTCGGGGAGGCGCTCAATACTCTGCAACGGAAGTACAACTTTGACGGCATACTGATCAATCTGCCGGGGCGGGATCCGCAGTGGCGATCCTATCTGCGCCGAATAGAAGACAAGGGGAACGAAAAGATTCTCCATTGGAAAAACGGCTGGACCACGGCGTGTCCTGCCGACGATAACCCGCACAATTACCGGGCAAACGGGAAAGAATACCATCCTTCATTTGTCGAGATCGATCCGGAACGGCTCTTTTACGTCGAGCCCCATGACCTTGGGGGCCTTAAATATCCCTTTGCCTGGGGATTCGCCGGCGAAAGCTCTCAAAGGGATCACGACTTTCCACCCTGGCATTTCGATACAATCGACCATGTCGTGAGGCTTGCCGGACAGGAAGTCTCCATCCACGGTGAGATTTTCTCACCATTCTCCCAGTTTCTTGAGTTATTGGGGTGCACCGGCGCTCTGTTGGCTCTGCTCCAGGATGCAGGAAAGAGCAAGGCTTGTCTGCAAGCCCTGGCCCGAGGCTCCATTGCTCTGGGTTGCGGCCTGGCCGCTCACGGCGCAGACGCCATTCTCATCTCATCCGCCTATGCCGGCGGCGGATTAATCTCGATACACCACTACCGCGAGTTCGTCTTGCCTTACGAGAGACGGGTGATCCAAGGAATCAAGGCCGTCCATAATCTGCCGATCTATACTCACACCTGCGGGCGGATCGGCGACCGGCTGGAATTGCTGGCGGAAACAGGTACAGACGGCCTCGACACGCTGGATCCCCCTCCACTAGGAACCGTCGAATTAGCGGATGCCAAGCGCAGAATCGGGGAGAAGCTATTCATCAAAGGGAATATTGATCCCGTGAATGTCATCATGCAGGGAACTCCCAAGCAAGTGTATGAGGATGCGCTGCGCTGTATTGCGGCCGGGGCTCCCTGCGGAGGTTACATTCTCAGTTCGGCATGTTCGATTCCCCCGCACGCCCCGCAGGAAAACATCAAAATGATCGCTGCTGCCACGTGCACGCAACTGCCTGACAACGTAAGCTCTTAAGAGCGGCCACAAAAAACTGGAATCAGCGCCGGGCTGAGGTGCGGAGGACCTGACCGGGGCGTGCCCCGGTCGGCTTGCCGTCGCGCACCACCGGGACGCCATTTACGATTACCGCCGGGATGCCCTCGGGATATTGATGTGGACTGGAGTATGTAGCACGATCCTTGACCGTCTCTTTTTTGAACAGAACGAGATCTGCCGCATAGCCTTTCTGGATCATTCCCCGCCGGGCAAAGCCGAACTGTGACGCGGGCAGTGAGGTCATCTTGCGGATTGCTTCCTCGAGAGGAATTACTTTCTTCTCCCTGGCATAATAGCCCAGGATGCGTGCATTGTTGCCGTATCCCCGGGGATGCGGCGCTCCTTCACCCAGGCTAAGTACACCGCTGTCCGATCCTACCGATACATGCGGGTCGCGCATGAAACGCACAATGTCATCCTCCGACATGAAGTGATACACCATGTCCGCCCCACCGTGGCTCAGCATTTCGCGTGCTACCTCGAGCTGCGCATCGCAGGCATCGCTCTTTTTCTGCTTCACGGCGATATCCTTGATCGACAGTCCTTCCAATGACCGATCCGAGCGATACGATGCGACCACAGCCCAGGAAAGGTCGTGAAAACCCCTTTCCTCCAGCATGCCGAGCATTTCCTTTTTGATTTTCTCCCAGGTTTCAGGATCATTCAGACGTTTGTTGATTTGATCCCGCCCCCCCTCGAGAGCCCACGATGGGAAACGGATGCTCAATCCCGAGCTTCCGGCCTCATAGGCATATTGATCTGCGTTCACAACAACGCCGCGCCGGCGCGCTTTCTCCATCAGCGCCAGCACTCTCTTGCAGCCGCCCCATTGTTTCGGGCTGTCGATCTTCAGGTGTGAAATCTGGACCGGGCAATGAGCCGACTCCCCGACTTGGATGGTCTCTTCGATTGCTTTGTCGATTTCAGTCCCTTCGTTGCGCATGTGAGACGCATACACGCCGCCAAACGCGGCGGCGACCTTGGCCAGTTCGACGATCTCGCCTGTCTCGGCATAGGTGCCTGGGACGTATTGCAGACCTGTGGAGAGGCCGATGGCGCCTTCCGACATTGCGCGCTTCACCAGGTCCTTCATCCTGGAGAGTTCCTCTGCCGTGGGCGCTCGGCGCGCGGTACCCATAACGGCCTGGCGCACACTGTTGTGACCGACCAGCGTGGCAAAGTTGATGGCAATGCCGGTGTCGTGGATTTTCTGGAACTCCTGCGCCATTTCAAGGGTCGATCCACCGCAGTTCCCGGCAACCACGGAAGTTACCCCCATGCGGATGAAATTCTCGGCCAGCGGGGTTCTCTCAATCCCGTCGGCATGGGTATGAGCATCAATAAATCCGGGCGCAACCATCAGACCCGCGGCATCAATCACCTCTGTAGCTCTGACCCCGCCTAGGAGCCTGTCCGAGAATTAGGAGGGGTCGCGCGCATGGGGCTTGCGGGGCGAGCTCAAGGCGCGAGGAGGAGGCGATGTCGCTGCACATCGTTGACGACGAGCAACGCGGAGATCGCCCCGCAATCCCCATGCGCCCTTCGGGTTCCGGCGGCGCGGGGGCATCTGCGGCGTTGGCGCTCCTCGACGATGTGCAGCGACATCGCCTGCGTCGCGCCGCCTTGCATCTGCCCCCGCGGCGCTCGGAACGCGGCCCCTCCTAATTCTCGGACGGGCTCCTAGCTTACCCAGCTGAACAATGACACCGTCTTTGATGCCAACGTCGGCCTGGAAAGCCTTCTTGCCGCTCCCGTCGATCACCATGCCATTCCGGACTACCAGGTCCAGCGGTTCCTGGGCCAGCCCCGATCCCAGGCCGCACAACAACGAACACGTCGCGATCAGCAGTTTTTTCATATTTGGCCTCACATTTTGTGCTGATTCTCCAAGCCACGTGTGCACCTGATATTACCAGCCACCTGCGACATTTTTCATCACATTTGCACTGAGAAAAGGATTGCAGTCCGCAAAGTTCAGGTGGACCTCGAGAAATTGGAGTCTTTGATTCTTAGAGTCCTGGCGTGTTGGTGTTAAACTCTCCAGACATCGTTGACTGCCTGGACAACGTAATGCGGAAGGAGCGAGGAAACATGGAAGCACCCTCATTGATCCTGAGCGTCCTGGTCGGAATCACCCTGCTGGCCGGCTTCGGTTCCCCGCCGGCGAGCGATCTTTTCGACGTCGACACCAGACAGCTTGCCGAACTCTGGCAGAAGGAGCACATATCGCCTGCCGATCCATATTCTTTGAAGCATGCGCAGTTGAAGCAACGCCTGCAAGCCCTGGCGCAGGAGTCCGCGGGATTCCTCCAAGTCGAGCAAGTGGGTGCATCCGTCATGGGGCGCGAGATCTTCCTTGTCGGTTTCGGTTCAGGGGCGCAGAAGATATTGTTCTGGTCCCAGATGCACGGCAACGAGCCTACAGCTACTTCCTCGCTGATGGATCTGCTCCAGTTTTTCATTCGGCACCGGCAGGATCCTTGGGTGGCCGACATCCTGGCAAAGTACAGAATTCTGTTTATCCCCATGCTGAATCCCGACGGCGCGGATCGCGATGAGCGCCGCAATGCCCAGGGTATCGACATCAACCGCGATGCCCGGGCGATGCAGTCCCCGGAAGGACGCGTGCTCAAGGCCGTTCGTGATCAGTACGAGCCGTTCCTGGGATTCAACCTGCACAATCAGAGCGGCCTGACGACGGTGGGAGACACGGGAAGAGTAGCCACGATCGCACTTCTGGCTGTTGCAGCCGACCTCCCGGGCTCCCAATCCAAGGCACCGCAATCCGGAATTCCCGACACGCTCGCCAAACGGGTCACCGCAGTCCTCTACGAGGCGTTGTCTCCATTTGTCTACGGACACATCTCCCGCTACGACGATCCTTACAATCCGCGCGCTTTTGGAGACAATCTCACCCTCATGGGCACGCCCATTGTTTTGATCGAGAGCGGTGGCAACCCGGCAGGAGCGCCCGCAAATCTCGGTGTCCAACTGAATTTCGTCGGCATCCTCGCCGTTCTTAACTCGCTGTCCACCGGGCGCATTCGCAATGCCAATCCCGGGGTATTCGACGCCCTCAAACTCAACAGCAGCGACCCGATCTATGACCTGATGCTGCATAACGCCTGGATTTTCACGGGAACAGGAGTCCCCCTATTCCGCGGCGACGTGGCAATTCGTGGGGACATGCGGGCGGGTTCCACCGGCACCGCCCTGGTGGCGGATATCGGAGACCTTGAGGTTTACAGCAGCAAGCAGAGCATCGACTGCGCGGGAGCCATGGTGACGCCGGGGCTGATTGCCTGGGATCCTGAACGCTCCTTGTTCGCTCAAAATCGCAACGGCATCGAATATTTACGTCGCGGCATCACCGCCGTTTTCACAACCGCAGACTGGAATGATCTCCAAAACCACAAGCCGTCGCAGGAGGATTGGGCCGGGATGCGCGAGCTTGATTGGGGATTCCTGATCTCTGGAGAACCCGCCAGAGAAGACGAAAAGGCGCAGTTGCAGTTGGCCTCCTGGCTCGCCGCAGGCGGCCGCGCCTGGATTCCCGCTTCAGCCGATCGTGCCGGTGGACTGCCCGCATTGGCGCGGGTGGCTTCCTGGTTCGGGGCGGAAGTGACAGCACGTGCTGAAGCGATGAGATTTCAGATCCCCGCAGGCTGGGCCGGCGACCCCGCGAGCATCCTGACCCGCTGGACCTCGGAGGCAGCGCGCGCGTTCAGGCTCACCGGCAGGGGCATCATCGCTCCGAGTTCGCGGGCAGATCTTGTCATCTGGCGAACGCCTCAGGACAAAACCCCCTTGGACATTCGCGATTGCACGCCGGACAAAGTCATTCTCAATGGCAGGCTCATAGACTTGTCGCAGCCCGATGCCGGAACACAAGGCAGATTCCTGGGCCGGAGGTGAATCCTGGCAAAGGAACGCAAGATCTAAACGCAGAGGCCGCAGAGAAGAGGCATTTCAAAAAGAAAAATCTCTGCGTCCTCTGTTCCGAAAACAACTCCGTGGAGCGCAAATTGACTCGATCGTTTCTGTGCCGCCCTTTCAGGGCTTATGCTCTCCGGCCCCCAAACCCAGGGCTTACGCCCTGGGCTGTGCTGTTCCGCCCTTGCAGGGCTATGCCTTGCACGGCCGTGAAAATCCCAAGGATCACGGCTGCAAAACCCCGAAGGGGTTGCGCAGCAAAGCCCAGGGCGTGAGCCCTGGGAACAGGGGAGCGAGCGGGTATAAGCCCTGAAGGGGCGGCGCAGCAAAGATTCGATGAGAGCTTGACATTTTCATGCGTCACTGGGTGCGCCCCGGCGCATGGGAGACTGCGTTGAGGTTTTTGGGATGCGGATTTGCCGTGGGCGCTCTCATATTTCTTCTCTATTCGCAACGATAGGGTCGCGGCTTGAGGCCAAAGCGGCATGCCGGTGTGGAATCACCACCAAAGCAGGGGTGGTTGCTGAGGGCGCGGGCAGCGGAAAGACCTGGCTCACATTTCCATATTTGCTTTTTAGCTCCGCATACTCACCGAATCCCAGGGCGCGGTTCGGGCAGGCGGATACACAGGTCGGGTCCATGCCCAAATCCAGCGAGTCCTGGCAGAAGTCGCATTTGGTCGTCGTGTTCCGAACCGGATTGAAGTAAATCGCACCGTAGGGACAAGCCAGTATGCAGGCCCGGCAGTTTCTGCATTGGCTTTCCTCGATCAGGACAATGCCGTTCTCTGCCTTCCAGATGGCTTGCGTCGGGCACGGTGGTATGCAAACCGGATTCAGACAATGGTGGCAAGCAGTTGACACGTTGTAGGCAACCACCGTGGAGACCCAGACACTTTCTTTCTCCTGCCATCCTCCCGCCGTGACTTCATAGACCTTCCTCCAGTGAACGCCCATCGGCAGGTCGTGCTTGTCATTGCAGGCTACCTGGCAGGTCTTGCACCCGGAGCAGGCGTCGGAGTTGACGAGAAAAGCGTATTGACTCACCATGTTATGCGCCTCAACCCTGTTTTCGCGCCGGACGAAATCACACGCACAAAAAATCCGAAATCCCTAATTTATTGTATCCACGGGTGCATTCTAATGTGATATAGAGAATCTCGGGCATGAGAATTTATCATCAAAGACATATTCTCATGATGATCCGATCCGGCTATTTACCGCAAATTCTACAAAGTGCCGGCCCTGCAAGTTTATCGCCGTAATCCATGATATCCTCATACCTGAAAAGACATGCAATAACAATTCCATCTAGCGGCCCGATGTCGCCGGCGCGGTTGGAGATCTTTCGAGGCTCGACCTGGGGGCGAATGGCCATCGTGGTTACCTGATCAAAAACGACATCATTGAAGCGATCTTTCCCCACTCCGATGGCGATGCCGATTCCGGCTGAACCCTGCGCCGAATGGTGGTATTTTGGTGCGACCGTCCTAGCGAATCTTATGAATCCTCCGTGGAGCTAACACGCGACAAAATCGTCATCCGCGATTCGTCAGGCCTGAATGAAATTGAAAGCATTGTTCATTGCTCATGAGGTGAAAGGAGCCATCATGGATCGACGGCAGTTTTTGCAGAATGTGGCGGTTACGGCCGCGAGCATCAAGGCGCTATCCGAAAGCGGGCATGCTGCCCCGCCCGAAGAAACAGCATCCGGCAGCGCTGTTGACATCGAGGGGCACACCCTGGTTTGCGAGTTCAAGACAAGCTCGGCATCGTGGAAAGTTTATGAAGATTTGCGCAGCCGCGATGGCGTTCTGACCTTGGTGTCGGCAACCGGTGGGACGCGCGTGCTCGGCAAGAGCGCGGAGGCTTCATTCGCAGAGGCCAACCCTCCCTACCTGGGGCTGAGTATGAATGATATTGGCCTGTCCGGAGCGGATCTGCTCGCCGACAAGCTCCTCGCGGGCGGCAGCGATCCCGATCCTGAGCTGGTGAGATCAGCGGCACCGCCTCAAGGGTCGGCGACCGGCCAGGGCCAGGCCGCGGCAGCACCTCGCGCGCGGTGGGACGCGTTTGTCGGCACCAAGGAAGCCTTCGACACCATGATGGTTTACGTTGCGGGCAACACTCGAACCTACCATCCCTCCCAGTACCTGCCGGAACTGCGTAAGGCGGAAGTGACACAGAAACGTTTCGACGGCCTCATCGGCGGCTGGATGCCGGCAGTCCGGAAGGTCTTGCCGATTTCGGAGCGCTCCTATTGCGAGATCATCGTTTTTGGCGACGTTGAGGCGCGCGACAAGTTCATCGTGCAAACCTGGCATCGCTCGGCTCTCATTGAAGACGGTAGGATGACCAAGGTCTTTTACGGCTACAGCTACCCCGCCTACCCTCCCGCCCGCCAGGACCCGAAGCAGGAACAGTTCTACCGAGCGCTCCTGGTCTTCGCCGAGTACTGGGACCGGCAACTGAAAGACTTCACCCCGGCCACCCTGCCGAACGACTCCTGGATTGACATATCCAAGCACTACTTTGCCAAGGAGCTGATGGTCCGGCCCGGCGGCGTCTATCCAAAATATGGGGCCGTGGATCGCGACTATTACGGTTCGGAATACGACGGCTTCCAGGATATCTTCACCAGCGCCGTCCATGTCAATCTCGAGTGGGGGCGGTTCGATGCTGCGCGGCAAATCATCGACAACTATTTCACCGATTTCGTCGATGCTAAAGGCGTAAATAACATGCGCGGGCCGGAGACGGCGCAGTTCGGCATGACACTTTCGCTGCTGGCCCGCTATTTCAATTACACGCGCGACGGTGCTTTGATACTCAAGCACAAGGCCAAACTTCAGGCAACCGCGAAACTGATCGCCGATATGCACGACTTGAGCTTGAAGCTGCCGCAGGATGACCCGAGCTACGGTTTGATCCGCGGCTGGAGCGAGTCGGATGCCTGCCTGGCCACAACTCCGGAAGTCTGGTGGCAGCCGTACTATGCCAACAGCGCCAGCTCTGCCCGCGGGCTGAACGACATCGGCAGAGCGTGGCTGGAGATCAATAAAATCAAGCCCGCCCCGGGAATGGATAAGGAGGCTCAGGACTGGCTCAAGCGCAGCAAGGTTCTTAAGGATGTCACCATTGCCAGCATGGAGAAGAACATCTGGAGGGACAAGATGCCCGCGTACGTGCCTCCCATGCCCGGCACAAAACTGACGTTCCGGGACGCCCTGGCTCAGGAGCGGCCCAGTCCGCAACAGTGGCCTCACCGCCTGTACGCCGAACTCGTTCATGCGGACGTGCTCCCGGTGAATCTCGCCAACATGGTTATCGACACGATGCGTGCCTACGGAGCAACCACCCTCGGCGTTCTCGCAAACGTCAGCGCGGCGCGCCCCACAGGCCGATCCATTCTGGGCTTCATCGCCTACGGCCACGCTTTGATGCTGTTGCGCCTGGATCGCATCGAGGAGTACCTCTTGTTTCTCTACTCGCATCGTTACCACGCCCACACGCGCGGCGGCTGGGTCGCCGGAGAGGTCTGCGGCATTAGCGGAGGGACGGCGACCTTTTGTATCCCGGCCCAGCAGACCATCCCGATCATGGTGCGCTGGATGCTCGTCCTGGAAGACTCCGATGAGGACCGTCTCTACTTCCTCAAGGGAGTGCCGCGGGACTGGGTGATCTCAGGAAAGCCAATCAAGATCAGCCAGGCCCCCACGCGTTGGGGGAGGGTCAACCTCGAATTGGTGGCGAAACCTGCATCCAGGAGCGTGGTCGCAAAGGTCGAATTGGCGCAGCCTGGAACGCCGAAGGAAATCCAGGTCAAGCTGCGCGTGCCGGCGCAGAATCCGATCAAATCGGTGACCGTTAACGGCCGCCCAGCCAGCCTTGGCGGCGTACGTAAGGACACGGTCATCGTTCAGACTGGAAACGAAAAACTCTTCGAGGTCGTTGGCCAGCTCGCCTAGGATCAAATGCGCGCAGTTGTCGCGTTTTGTTTGCCGGAGGTTGAGAGCCGATGGGGCTGAAGGCACATCTTTGTCGCGCGACAAAAGAGTTCTGATATAGTCTTGGTGGCCGGGGCCTGCCAGGTCTCAAAGCGGTAGGGTTTGAATCACGGATTCACTACGGAGTATCAGCTATGATCCGAAAGTTGATGATCACCTGTCTGTTCATTTTCTCCATCGGCGCCAGCCTGATGACTGCGGATATTTCCGGCGCCTGATACTTCGAGCGCACTGCCGCCAACGGCAGAAAAACCGAGGGGTACCATGTTTTCAAGGCCGATGGCATCAAGTTCACGGGCCGTTAGTTCTGGCTTTTTTATGGAGTCTCTGATTCTCTGAGTCCCGGCGGTGGCATGGCAAGAAGCATGCCACCGTCAAAATATCAATAAACACTCAGGCGAGCCAGTTGGGAGGAAGCCGATGAAGCGCTGTCAATACTTGATCATCGCCATCATTTTTTGCGGCACGCTGCCGACGGTCGGCATGAGCCAATACACTCTGGGATCCGACGGCAGGGATGAGTATGCGAGGGGCCAGGCCTATCTGAAAATCAATTACTTCAATGCTGCCATGCAGTCATTCGGCAAAGCGGTGGCAGCCAATCCGGATTTTGTAGCAGCCATCAAGGCGCTGGCCAGCACGGCCAGGACGGTGAAGCAGGGCTTGGATCCAAAGTCGCGTCTCAGTTTCACCAGCATGAAGACGATGCGCAATTTCTATGCCGCGAAGGTCGCGGCCGACCCGAAGAATGCCGTATATCAATGGGCGCTCGGCCAGTTCGACGAATCGCCGACCGAGGAGGAGGCGGAGCGCTGCTATCGGAAGGCCATTTCCCTGGATGCTGCATTCCTCGAAGCTTACCAGTCCTTGGCTTCAACCCTCCTTTATCGCGGCAACGTCGCCGATGCCCGTGTGATGCTCCGGAAGGCCTACGAGCTGAGCCCGACGGACCCGGAGGCCCTGGCGGCATATACGCTGCATATAAATGAGGAGGAACCATTATTATATGCTCGGCTTACAGAGGAATTCCTGAGGCAATTCCGCGGGAATGCAGCAGGCGCCGATCTCATCGCCAGGATGGCAGCCAACGAAGGCGACCAGGCGACGCGGATCACAACTCTGGAAAAGCTCAAAGCCCTGTACCCTCCTAACGAAAGCGAAGTTACCGAGTGGTATATGAGGTTCCTTTTCGATGCCTACCTCAGGACCAATCCGCCCAACGCGCTCTCGCTCGCCCAGGAAATGACGCGGCTCATGCCTGTACGCAGTTTTGCCAAGATGGAGTGGCAGTACTGCAGTGAATACGCACAATCCCTGCTTCTGGCGCGCTCGCTGCTGGATCGCAATTCCTATGCGGAAGCCACTAATGCGCTGGCCGCAGCGAAGCCTCCCTACCTGGTTTCTCCCGATCCGCAGACCATCCTACGAGCGGAAGCGGCTGCCAAGTCCGGCAAAGCAAACCGCCCTTATGAGATTCTCGTGAGCGCCATGGCCGAGCAGCCCAGTGAGACACTCAAACCCATTCTCATGAGATACAGCGTTAAACCACCGGCACAAGTGGAAGAAGATGTCTGGTCTGCCCGGCTCAAAAAAGCTCCTACAGTTAAGGATTTTGTACTCCCGGCTTTGCGGGACGGGAACAATGTTCGACTCAACGAATATCGCGGCCGGGTGGTTCTGCTCAACTTCTGGTATCCCGGCGACCAGGCCTCGCGCGAAGAGTGCCTTTACCTGCAGAAGATGCTCGACAGGTATGGGCCGCAGGGCTTCACAATTATCACCATCAATATAAAACCTGAGGAGAACGCCATCGCAGCGGTTTTAATGGACCGCTATAGTTTCGTTGCCCTGCGCGCTCCCGACGACAAATGGGCCGGCAAGAATTACCAAATCGTTCGCTTACCTGCCAGCATCCTCATCGACCGTCAGGGTCGAGCTCTCTTCCGACCTGAGTTCTGGGGCTTTGATCCACAGCACACGTTCGAACTCGAGGTCGAAGCCATGCTGGCCTATTCGCCAAAAGGCCGGCAATAAAACCTCCCAAACCACAAAAGGCGCAAAGCGGCATATCCTGATCCCAAAAACCTCAACGCAGAGGCCACAGAGGATTTATTGCTTTTGCATGACTATTCTCTGCGACCTCTGCGTTGATCTTTTGCCTTTCTTTGCTTTACGGCAATGATTTGTACGTAAGTAGCACGGGATGTTTTCGTGTGTTTCATGGCCTGCCTTCCGAGCGCGCTTCTAAGAATCCTATTCATCGAGAGATTCGCATCTTGACATGCCCGGTGACGGGAAATCATCATGACATCGTCATACCGGGTGAGGGCAAGAGATTGTCAGGCGGTAAGATTTCCATAATCTGTTCGACAGATGACATTTACTGCATTGGGCCGCGGCGCATCTCCGCTCAGCTCAAAAGGCACGGATTCAGGGTAAACCTGATATTCCTCCGTGCCACGAACTTCTGGGGACAGACCCGGCAGAGGTTCGGCGCTTATTTTGACGATGCCGACCTGCCCGACTCGGTATATCGTAAGCTCATCGAACTATGCCGCGGCAGCGCCGTCATTGGTTTCAGTGTCTGGACGCATCACGCCGAAGGGGTGACCCGTATCACCCGCCGTCTGCAGAAGGAACTCGACTGCCCCATCGTCTGGGGAGGCATTCATCCTACGAGTTTTCCTGAGGAATCGCTGCAAGTCGTGGAATCGATCTGCATGGGCGAGGGAGATGTCAGCTTGCTTCGTCTCGCTCAGGCATTGCAGGAGAAGCGCGATTGGCGTACGACGCCGGGATTCTGGTTCCGCCATGAGGGCGGCATCATTCGAAATCCCGAAGAGCCTCTGGTGAATAATCTGGACGAACTCCCATTCATGGATTTCGAATTTGCGGACCACTTTGTCACTGATGGCGGCACGTTGAAGCCAATGGACATGCGCCTGATGAAGAAGTATTACGGCGGCAAGATGTGGACGATGTTCAGCCAGGGCTGCCCCTATAAATGCACTTTTTGTTCGAATGATGTCCTCATCGACCTCGATAGCGGCTACCGGAAATTTCGCAAGCACTCGGTCGACTATTTTCTGGCCGAGCTGCGCTATGTCTTTTCGCGCTATCCCCACATTTACAATGTCATCATCGATGATGACGCCTACATGTTTCTCCCGTTGGAGATCATTCGGGAGTTCGCAGAAAAGTACGGCAAGGAATTTTCCGTTCCCTTCTTCATCAGCGGCATCATCCCTGCTTCCATCGACGAGGAGAAGATCCAGCTCCTGATCGATGCCGGATTGATCAAAATGCGGATCGGGATTCAATCCGGCAACCAGCGGATCATGAAGGAGATCTTTGTGCGGCCGTCCGGTGATCCAAAGCTGCTGGCCGGCTCGCTGACTGCGTACAAAAACCGCAAGAAACTAGCGCCGGTGCAATACGATCTGATTGTCGACAATCCCTGGGAACACCCTGAAGAGCTGAAGGACACGATCCGGCTGGTGCATGCACTGAAGCCGCCTTACACCTTCGCAATCAACTCACTCACCCTGTTGCCGGGCACCACGATCTACCACATGGGGGAGCAGGCCGGATACACAAAGAAGGATCAGAAGATTACGCTGTCATCCTATGTCCAATATATGCCCACACTTCTGAACCTGACCCTCGCCACCTACAACATCGGTAAAGTACCGCAGCGCTGGTTCAACTACATTATGGCTCGGGATTTCGGCGACCGCACCATAACCATGAAGCAATACCCGCGCGTCGGCACCATCATCATGGCGCTGGGCCTGGTCAAAAAAGTCGTCCATGGGCTTATGCGCCGTGATATTTCAGCGATCCCCCGCCCACTGGACCGGCGCCTGGGCAGGCTTATCGTCAGGAGGCGTTTTAAGAGAGGTCGGGAACAAAGCCGTCGAGGGCAGTAGGGATCACATGTTTGGGTGCAAAGAAAAGAAATTGCAAAAGATCAACGCAGAGCTCTCTGCGACGGTTCGTCGTTCATTGAAATCAAAAACTCCATGTGCTCCATAGGGCCCAGCGGTGAAGGCGCGCTCCATACCAGCCTGGGGCAACGCCCCAGGATTGGGGAATGGCAGAAAAGAAGGGCTGAAGGCCCGCTCCAAATGGAACGGGCTTTCAGCCCTATAAACAAAAATCGCCCCAGCACCTGGGGCGTTGCCCCAGGCTGGTATGAATCGGGCCTTCGGCCCTGTTTCGGGAAGCAAGTTTCCGGAGAGGGCGCAGAGACAAGCCGTTTAAAAGCGATAATCTCTGCGGCCTCTGCGCCCTCTGCGTTGAGGGTTGTGCGATGGTTTGGAACCGGTCTTGCTCCCGCCTACCTGGTGCTGAATCTGTAGATGATGGTGTTTTTGTAGGTCTCGCCCGGCTTCAGCACGGTCGATGGGAATTTCGGCTTGTTGGGCGAATCGGGATAATGCTGCGGCTCCATGCAGAAGCCGTTGCGGAACTGGTACACCCAGCCGCCTTTGCCTTTGAGCGAGCCGTCGAGGAAATTTCCGGAGTAGAACTGCAGCGCCGGCTCGGTGGAGAGCACTTCCAGAACCCGTCCGCTGGTCGGTTCATAGACGCGCGCCATGAGCGCGAGTTCCCCCGCATTCTTGTTGATGACCCAGTTGTGATCGTAACCCTTGCCGAACTTGAGTTGCTCGTCATTCTGACCGATGCGGGCGCCGATCGCGGTGGGCGCGTTGAAATCAAACGGCGTGCCTTTCACCGGACGCAACTCGCCGGTCGGAATCAGGCCGCTGTCCACCGGCGTCGTCTTGTCGGAGTTGATCATCACCTCGTGGCCCAGGATATCCCCCTTGCCCGCGAGGTTGAAGTAGGAGTGGTGCGTCAGATTCGCCACCGTTTCCTTGTCGGTGGTCGCGGTGAAATCAACCTTCAATCCATTGTCATTCGTAAGGGTGTAAACCGCTTTGATGTCGAGGTTGCCCGGATAGCCTTCTTCGCCGTCCTTGCTCAGATAGTGGAGTTCCAAAGCCGGTTCCTCTCCCGGCAGCGACCGGGCTTCCCACACAACCTTGTCGTACCCTTTGACGCCGCCGTGCAGGTGATTGACGCCATTGTTGGCTGCAAGTTTGTATTCCTTGCTTCCCAGCGAGAACCTGGCTTTGCCGATGCGGTTTCCATACCGACCGATTAAAGCGCCGAAGTAAGGATTGCTCTTGGCATATTCGGGGCTGAGATAGCCGTCCAGCGTGTCAAATCCCAGGACCACATCACCCAACTGGCCGGTGCGGTCAGGGACTTTCAGCGCGACGACAATCCCGCCGTAATTGGTAATTTTGGCCTCCATTCCTTTTGTGTTGCGCAGTGTGTAGAGTTCCACCGGAGTACCCTCCTTTGTGCCGAATGATTCTTTGGTGATGCTGCTTGCGGGCTGAGGCTGAGATTGAGGTGGTGGTGGCGGCGGCGCAGAAGTGCAGGCGGCCAGGCAGGCTATGCAGACGGCGACGACGAAAATCGTCCAAAATTTTGGCTTTTTCATGGTTTGGCTCTGTTGGATAGCTGGGTTATTTTACATGTTTGGTTGTTTTGACCATCGAATGCGATTTGTTCTTCTGGCCGTAGTAAGCGTCGCGGCCGTGCTTCCGGAGAAAATGCTTGTCGAGCAGCGCGCGCTGCATCGGTTTGATCGCGGGCCGGAGACGCAGGGTCTCACTTGCCAGCAACGCAGTATGCTCCAAAATGACTGCGTGGTGAACCGCGTGCTCGATGGAGTCGCCCCAGGCAAATGGACCATGACCGGCGACCAGCACTGCGGGAAAGGCCAGCGGATCGAGTTGCGCGAAGCGCTCCACGATCACGTGACCGGTATTCGCTTCGTAATCCGCACGGATCTCCCCGGTTTTCATCAGACGAGTGCAGGGGACAGGACCGTACCAGTAGTCTGCATGAGTTGTGCCCAGCGCCGGAATTTCACGGCGCGCCTGCGCCCACGCAGTTGCGTAAAGGCTGTGCGTATGCACAATGCCGGCGATGTCTTTAAACGCGCGGTAGAGAACCACGTGGGTGGGAGTATCGGAACTGGGATTGAGATCGCCTTCGACGACTTTGCCGGTCTCCAGTGACACCACAACCATGTGCTCAGGCTTCATCCTCTCGTAGGAAACACCCGACGGTTTGATGACGATATTCCCGCTCGCACGGTCCAAGGCACTGGCATTCCCAAAAGTCTGTACCACCAGTCCCGCCTGAACCAGCTTTAAATTAGCTGCGCACACCCGCTTCTTGAGTTCATCAACCATAGTCTCTCAAATCGCGAAGCGCTCCAGACTCGGCTGAGTCGGCGCACTATGTATCGTTGTCGCTACCCCGGATCCTTGCCCGCTGAGCCAGAATCTTCAATTCTCAACGAAGTCCCCCATGCGCCGGGGCGCACCCAGTGACGCATGAAAATGTTGCGCTCTCGCCGCAGGTTTCCTGTGCCGCCCTTTCAGGGCTCTTACCGCTCGATGCCGGCTTCCCAGGGCTCACGCCCTGGGCTCTGCTGCTCCACCCCTTCGGGGTTTTCAAGGTCGTGCAATGCTTAGCCCTGAAAGGGCGGGACAGCAAAGCCCAGGGCGTGAGCCCTGGGTAGAGAACCGGAGATCTCAAGCCCTGAAAGGGCGACACAGAAACACACAAGTGGTTCGGCGCCGCAATCGGTTCTATTTTCGAAGCAGAGGTCGCTGAGGACGCTGAGAAAATGCCGGCCTCAAAGACATCCGATCTCTGGAGCCTCTGCTCTGAGAGTATGGATTCAACGGTGATCTGGTGCGTGCTTCGTGGTTCTCCTATTTTCGTACTCGGTTTCTGATGTCGAGCAGTTGTTTCATGAACATCGTGAAGGTTGCCGCTCCACTCCCTGGTGCCGAAGGCGTCGTGCAGCCGCCGGTACAGGGCGTACAGCTCACGATAGGTCCTATGCGCATTCGGGTTAGGCTTGAAGACACGCGGCTTGAGCCCGGTCATGGCCTTTTGCGCAGCATGATAATCCGGATAGGCTCCGGCCACGACGGCGCCGGCAATGGCTGCACCGAGCGCGCAGGTTTGAGCCGAGCGCGATATCTTCATGGGTCGACCGGTCACGTCGGCATAGATCTGCATAACGAGCGGATTCTTCTCCGCAATGCCGCCGCAGTTGACGATCTGTTCCACCTTTACGCCGTACTCTTCGAAGCGGTTGATAATCGTAAGAGCGCCGAATGCGGTCGCCTCGATCAGGGCCCGATAGATCTCAGCGGGAGTAGTGTAGAGGGTCTGCCCGAGGAGCAGGCCGGTGAGCCGCTGATCGACAAGAATGGTCCGATTGCCGTTATTCCAATCCAAGGCCAGCAGGCCTGACTCGCCGGGAGCCAGATGGGTTGTCGCCGCCGAAAGCATCTCATGGGAACCGGCCTTGCGTCCGCCCGGCTGCATGTAGTTTACAAACCAGTTGAAGATATCCCCCACCGCGGATTGACCCGCTTCGAGGCCGTAGTATCCCGGCAGGATGCTGCCGTCGACGATGCCGCACAAACCGGGGATGTCGGCCAGATCCTGTTCTATGGGAACAACCATCATGTCGCACGTGCTGGTTCCGATGATCTTCACCAGCGTGCCCGGAGCGATGCCGGCGCCGATCCCTCCCAGGTGTGCATCAAATGCGCCCACCGCCACTGGAATGCCCGCCGGCAGCCCGGTGCGCTGGGCCCATTCTTCGGTCAGGCCGCCGACAGCGTGGTCAACCGCACACACCTGCCTTGGCAGGCGCGCGCGCAATTCTCCAAGCTTGGGATCAAGCTGCGCCAGAAACTCGGCATCCGGATATCCGCCCCAGGCGCGATTGAACATAGCCTTGTGACCGGCGGCGCAGACACCGGCGGTCAGCTTGTCGAGGGCTTCTGTCCCCGTCAGCATCGCCGGCACCCAGTCGGCACATTCGACCCAGCTATGGGCAGCTTCGAAAACCTCGGGGCTGGTTCTCAGGCAGTGAAGGATTTTGCTGAAATACCACTCGCTGCTGTAAGTAGAGCCGCACTTGGCAAGATAGTGGGGCCGGACTTGCCTCGCCAGCGCCGTGATTTCAGCGGCTTCCGCCACTCCCGTGTGATCTTTCCACAGCCATGCCATGGCAGCGGGATGATTGGCAAACTTCTTCTGGAACGCGAGCGGCCGGCCATCTTGATCAACGGGCAGCGGCGTGCTCCCCGTCGAGTCGACACCTATGCCGATAACCTGCTCAGGTCTGAAACCGCGGACGGTCTTGGCGGCATGCGCGATGGCCTTGCGGATGGTTACCTGCGCGCCTTTGGCATAGTCCGCTGGGTGCTGCCGGGCGAGGTTCGGATCGCGAGCAAGGATCACGCCGGCTTCCCCGTGCTCGTAGCCCCAAACTGAGGTGGCAATCTCACGACCGTTGGCGACGTTGACAAGAAGTGTGCGCACCGAATTGGTGCCGTAGTCTAAACCGATGACGTATCTTGGGCTCATAGTATTTGCACATTTACGGGTTAAGTTTCGTTATCAATGATGACCTTAATGACATTGTCCTTGTATCCGGCGTTGAGTCGAAAGGCCTCTGCCGCATGCCTCAATGAAAATCGATGGCTGATAAGGCCCAGCACATCCACCAGGTTACGCTGCACCAGATGCATTGCGCGCGGATAGGCATGCTTCATGCGGCGGCTCATGACAAGAGTGAGCCCTTTGCGACGCGCCGTGGCATGCATCAACGCCAGGCGATCATCCGAGGGAATGCCCACCAGAACCACGCGCGCGCCCGGCCGCGCGATCTCGGCGGCTTGTGCAATGGAATCGCCGCCCCACGCCGCCTCGATGACTACATCCGCACCCAGGCCGCCGGTCTGTTCCAGGACGCGCCGGGTCACATCCTCTGTTGCGCAGTTGCACGGAATGCCTCCATATTTCTGCGCCAGCGCCAGCCGCCAGGGAAACTTGTCGGAGATAAAAACCGGGTCGGCCCCGGCGAGCTTAGCTACCTGCAGAACCAGAAGCCCGATAGGCCCTGCGCCCAGAATGGTCACATTGGTGGCCACACGGATGTGCGCCAGGTCTATGGCGTGGATAGCGACTCCCAGCGGCTCCAGCAGAGCCGCAGAGTCGTTATCCATGGATGCCGGTACCGGAAAGCAACTGCGCGCCGGCATGTGCATCCACACGCACAACGAACCGCCGTCGGGATAGTTGCCGCAGAAGCGGAGCCGGCGGCAGAGGTTCGGGTGGCCTTCCTGGCAGAGCTCACATTGACCGCAGGGCTGAGCCGGATCGACGGCAACGCGCATGCCTGGAATGATGGGCTGAAAATGTCCGTCGAGCGAACCGGGACCACAGTCTTCTACCACGCCGGAGAACTCGTGGCCGAGAACGAGCGGGCCCTGGATGCTGGTATCCCCGATGCGGGCATCGGCGTAGGAGTGCAGGTCGCTGCCGCACAATCCCGTGACCGAAACCCGCAGAAGCACCCGGCCGGGTCCCGGTGGCCCGGGATGAGGCACCTCATCAATCCGCAGGTCCAATGGCCCATGCAGGCGCGCTGCAAGCATGCGATCGGGATACGATGTGCCCTGCTCTCGCACCATCAAACCCAAACCGCGAAACACACGAAAAGGTCGCAGCTCCCTGATCTGCTGTGCATGGTTTCCGTGTATCTCGTGCTTTCCTCTTTTGCCTTATACGTGGTGGTAGACGTCCCAGCCCAAATATTTGCCCAACGCTTCCTTCACACCTGCGGCCACCTGCGTGGGATTAACGGCCACATGGTGCTCGAAGCCATTCTCGCAGATGTGAGCCAGCAGCGCCTGGAACCTGGGAATGCGCACAACGCCATATCCGCCGAACGTCTCGAGCGGATCGTCCGTCAACTCGCCCTCGCCAATATAAGCGCAGATCTTGCCCGCAGCGTCGTCGGTGCTGGCACGCAGGTAGGTAAACGGCGCAGCTTTGACCCTTCCTACAATGGTGCCAAAGGTATTTTCCGCACCCACCGTGCCCGCAATAATCGCCTGATAATCCATCACCGGCTTTTTCTTGCCGATGGTAACGAACACATCTTTGGGCAGGTTGCTGCAATGGAAAATCACGCCCTTGTCAGGATCTTCGCCATAGTTGTTGTTCCAATCCACGAGCGCGCTGGGCTTGCCGCTCCCCTGGGCCAGGGCGACCATCGCAATGGTCCCCATGATATCCGTTTCGCATGCGCTGCACAGAAGCGAGTTGCTCATCATGCTCATCAGTGTGCAGGGAACCACACCGAAGAACTCCTCCATCGCAGTCCAGCACTGGACAGCAGTTGCGCCCAGCCGGGTCTGTTTCATCCAGTTGTCGACGGCGACGCCGAATTTCGCCATCTTGAGCAGAGCGGCCGGCGGCACATGACTGGTGCTGACATAATCCTGGATCGCCTTGAGCTTGGCCGCGACCGGCGCGTCGTCGTCCTTCATCTTGCCGACCCACCCGAACAGTTCAAACAGATCGAGCGTTTCGACGCTGATGCCGGAATGTTCGAGCAGCTTCTCGCTGTAACGCACAGTGTTGAAAGCCGTGGGGCGCGCGCCCAAGGCGCCGATGCGCAGGTTCCGCAGGCCTTTCATCACCCGGCAGGTCACGACGAAATCCGCGAGGTCCTGCACGAAACTCGGGTGATCCGGATTGACCGTGTGCAGACGGGTGAGCGTGTATGGGATATTATACTGCCGCAGGTTGTTGCACACCGACATCTTGCCGCAGAAACTGTCGCGGCGGTCCTGAATGGTCATGCGCTTCGGAGCGTCGTTGAAGGCCTGAATCAGCACCGGGACCTTCAGTCCCGACCAGCGGATGGCATTGGCTACGCCTCGTTCATCGCCGAAATTGGGGAGCGTTACCAGTATGCCGTCGATCTGGTCGGTATTTTGTCTGAACAGATCCGCGCATTTTTGCGCATCGTCCAGCGATTCCACCGAGCCGAATTTGGTCGCACTCACCGGCAGGATGACCGCGCCAATGCCATGCTTTTCAAGAGCCTGCAATATCTCCTTGCGCCCCGAGTCGCACAGGCGGTCAGGAAAAAAGCCACGGTTGCCCACGATAATTCCTAAAGTTGTCATGGTGATTATTCTCTTATGATTACTCGTTATAGCTCAGCCAGCCGCGGAAAGCCCGATTCGGCGCCAAGGCGGTTGGCGACGCCTCTTCCATCCGGTTGTTCTTTTCCATCGGCAGCGCCAGCCGGTCAATCCCTATCGCCACCAAACCCGCGGCACGGCGCCGCGGCGCAGTTTCGATTACCAGTTCGCCGAAGCGTGCCCACATCGCTCCTCTCAAAATAGCCAGGGAGAGGTACTCCATCACGCCAGGCGCCAGCTCCGTCAGAATGCCGGTGATGATGACGCGCCGGAGCCCCGTGACATTGAGCGCGCCCGCAATCACATCGGCGGTCGCGTCAAGCGTTTCCGCCAGCCACCTTGGAACGCCGCGGGCTGCGACGGCTTCCGTCAGGGATTCCCAGGTATTTCGGGCGCCGCGGCAGGCAGCGGCAAAGCTCTGAAGCAGTCCGCGCTTGGACACGAGAGTTTCGATGCAGCCGACTGCACCGCAGCCGCACTTGCGCCGATTGCCGAGCACGGGAGTGTGCCCCAGTTCGCCGCTGAGCGGCAGGGGGCTGGTGTAGAGCTTTCCGGATACAATTGCGGCCCCGCCGACGCCCTCGCCGAAATCCACCAGCAGGAAATCCTCTTCGTTGGCATCGACGCTCTGGTGGCCCAACGCGAGCGCGCGTTCCTCTTGCACCAATTCCACGGGTGCGGACCAAACCTGCTGGATCAGGGCGGGAAGCTCGACAGCTTCGGTCCAGTGCAGGTTAGGCGAAAACAGCACACGCGCGCTCGCTTCATCCACAATCCCAGGCACGCTCACCAGCACGCCCCAGAACTCATGCTGCGGGATCTTTTCGGCCATCGCTTTGAGTTGCCGGACCCATCCCTCCGCCGATGCCGGAGTCTTCGTCTGAACGGTCCAGCGATCCTCGGGCTCGACGCCCACCGGCAACACAGCGAGATTGGTTTCGCTCACGCCCAACTGAATGGCCAGAAACCGGGGCTGAGTCCGGTTCAGGCGCAAAATTCTGCCCGGGCGTCCGACCTTCCCCCGGCGATCAGCGGCCCGCGCCCGGAGCAGGGAAGCGGCAGCTACTTCGTCCACCTCCTCCAACAGGCCGAGGCGGAGCAATTCATCGGCGATCTTCCCTGCCGTCGGCTGACTCAAGCCGAGTGATTTGGCCAGGTCGGCTCGCGAGGCCTGGCCGATGCGCTGTAAGCGCCCCAACAAGGCGCGCTTATTGATACGTCCCATCTTGGCTGGAATGAGTACCATAGGACTTTATTAATTAACCAAATTATTCCAATTGTCCGAGGCCATAATATGGGACCCGGAGACGGTTAGCAATCGCGATTTTGATCACCACAATAAATTCATGAATAGGGGACTGACGTGGGGTAGCCGCTGCGGAATTCTGAATCGCCAATTGCGCAAAACACGCGTGTGCTTTTTCGTGTGTTTCGCGTATTTCGTGGTTTGCCGCTCGCGCGCGCGACCCGGCGTTACTTGGTAAATACGGTAGGGGCTACCGACATGCCGGGACGCAGCAAATGCTCCGGATCCTGGCCTTTCTCAAAAGCTATTTTCACCGGGATGCGTTGGACGACTTTTACATAGTTGCCAGTGGCATTCTCAGGGGGCAGAAGGCTGAAGCGCGCGCCGGTGGCAGCTGCGATACTTTCCACATGGCCTGAGAACTTGCGTGCGAAAGCATCCACAAAGATGTTGACCCGCTGACCCGGACGCATATTGCTCAACTGCGTCTCCTTGAAATTGGCGGTAACCCAGATGTCTTCCAGCGGCACCAGCGCGAGCAATGGCTGGCCCAGTTGCACAATCTGGCCCGGTTCCACGTTCTTTTTGCTGACCACTCCCCCGGTCGGGCTTTTGATCGTCGTATATTGAAAATTGAGGCGGGCCTGCTCTACGGCAGCCTCGGCGAGCCTGACTTTGGCCTCGGCCGCCACAACTCGAGCCTGCGTAACCGCCACCTGGTCGGGTCCCGTCGTGGTGGAACGCACATCCGCCTGGGCCTGCTCGACGATCCGTTTTGCCTGCGCCAGGCGCCCCTCGGCCACGGCTACCGACTGCTCCGCTTCCATAATTGCCGCCCGTGCGGCATCCTCGCCGGCGCGTGCGCCCTCTTCCAGGGCCACCGCGGATTCGTATTGTTGCTGCGAAATCTCGTCCTTGACGATCAATTTCTTCATGCGGTCGAGGTCCTGGCTGAGCCGAATGCGGTTGGCTGTTACCTCGCGCAGCCGGGCCTGTGCCGTGCTGAGGCGGGCACGCGCGGCTTCCACTTCCCCGGCGGCCGCCACCACCCCGGCGCGCGCCCGCTCCTCGTTCGCGGTTGCACTCGAAACCTGGCTTGCCGTCGTGGTCGAGACTATGGGAACACCCACGCGAGCGGCCTGCAGAGATGCCCTGGCATCCGCGAGGTTCGCTTCCTCGCGCGCGAGTGCCACCTGGTAATCCTTGGGATCGATCTGCAGAAGAAGCGTTCCGGCCTCGACGACCTGGTTGTCTTCGACTTTGACTTCCAGAACCGTACCGCCCACCCGCGATGCGACCGGTACGATGTGGCCGTCGATTTGCGCATCATCCGTCGATTCCTTGTCTTGAAAGTACTGCCAGGCGTAATAGGACCCCGCCAACGCCGCACATACGAACAGAATCAGGATTATTTTCACGGCCGGACGGCGGCCCCGGTTATTCGATCCGGCATTTTTGGAATTTGCCATGCAAGCTTCCCGTAGGTAGTGCCATAGAATGCAAATTTTATATATTACCTAGGCTTCGGAGACAGGTCGAGCAAAACTTCATCGCGAAGAAAATGGAAATTCCTTTTCACTGCGTTCCCTTCTTTCCGTAAGATTCTCGTATTGGACAACAAGGTAATCGCCACCTGGGGAGAACATGCATCCGGATAAGATCGCCTTCGACCTCGAACTGAGCCGCGGCCTGGTTGCCTACAACGAGGAAGTCGGGTATTGGTGGTCCGACCAGGCTGCAAATTCCTTTCACAGATATGCGTACCGCAACATAGCCGGCTTTATGCGGTCCTCATTCTCCAGGCGGCCTGGCCTGATCGTGGATTACGCCTGCGGCGCGGGGAACCTGCTATCCCGGCTGCATCGGCATTTTCCTACCTCGGAGCTCGTGGGATATGACGGTTCCTCACTTCTCCTTGCCATGGCCCGCAGGCGTCTGTCTCGCCAGGGGAAAACAGCCCGGCAGCGCGTCAAACTCATGGAGACGCCGTTGCCCAGTTTCGAACTTCCGCGAGCCATTGCGGACCTCGCGGTGTTCGTCTTTCCCAATATGGTGCCGTGCGCTGCCGAGAAAGAGGAGAGCCGATTAATGTATCGCCTGAATCCTAAAGATCGCAGGATAGCAAAGGTGCTTGCCGAACATCACGATTCGGAGAGCACCAGGGCCCAGGATGACCCGAAGACCCTCTGCGCCTCCCTTCTCAGGGATCGGCTGATTTCTTTGAACCTGCGGCACCTCTTGAAGCGTAACGGGATGTGTATCCGCGTGGAATATGCCGACGTGCCTCGTGAGCGGCTGACGGAACTGGAATTGCTGCGCACCGCCTTTGAAGAAGGCTCCCTCGATCAGCGCGTGGGCGGGAAGGTCTTGGATCCGTGGTTCCGGGTTGTAGCCTCCCGCTACCATCGCTCCGGCGTGATGGAGGATGTCTATCACCAATCCGCAGACGAGAACCACAAGACAGGCGGGTACTTCATCACAGTGCTGCGCGCGCTCTAAAGAACACCTCCTGGCAGCCTTCGCTCCCTCGGGACAGGTCAAATGTCGAGGATGACGGCCGCTTCCCAACCTTGTGCGGTTGACTCCACGCGGAAGCGATGGAGGGTCACGGCCTTGACATCTACGACCAGATCGTGACGGTTGGCGTCAAGTTCTTCGCCTCGCGCCCATGCCTTCAACGCATACCGACCCTCAAGCTGACGGATTTGGATTTCTTTGACCCGCAGCAGAAGCCTCTCTGCATCCTTGAAAAAAATCAGCTCCTGGAGCAATTGGAACAGGAGCATATCCACTTCCTCTTCTTCCAACTCCAGAGTACGAGTTTCGTCGTCCGCAATCGTCGCCAGATCCGCTACCATGACATTCATCGTGGCATCAGCCGCCGCGAGGAAGAGCCCTTCCAATGTCTCAGCCCAAGCCTCAAAGGCCACGTCTGCGATGGCAATATCCGGTATATAGCGGTAAGGCATTTCTCAAGTCTCGGATCCGTGAAGCTGCTCCAGAATGGCATCCTTCACCATGGCCAGATGTGGCCCAATAAAAACCAACTCGGTTTTTTCAGCAGGGAACGGCTCCAGATCGGTGCGACCCGCCACATAATTGAAGAGAAAGGCGTCGCCGTCGAGCCATACGAATCCTTTGGCACGATAGACATCACCAGGCAAGCTCGCGATCAGCTGTTCGAAGCTGGCGCGATCGAGGTTTCTTTCCGTAGAGAAGGAAAACGATTGACAGGTTCGTGCGTGGTGAGGCCGCCGTTGGACCTCCGGGCGCTGCGCATCGAAGCCGAAGAGCAGACGCGGATCGATGTCGCACCGGGTGCATCGGTGGAGCAGTGCTCTGTCATTATACCTCCGAGCCTGGCCCTCAACTGCGCCCAGCGCACCCGGCTCAACGAGATCAATTTTATTGATCAGGATGATATCCGCCTGCTGCAACTGCGAACGCGCCGTGTAGCCGACCTCGGGATGCTCGATGCCGGCGAAAGCGTCGATGATGTGGATGACGCTGTCCAGACGCAGCTGCGGCAGGTTATCCTGCACCTCATAGGCGAGCGCATCCGAATCAGCCACTCCCGTTGCCTCCATTACAATTAGCTCCGGTTCGAATCGGTCGATGATTTCATTCACGGCCGCCTCGAACTCACCGGTCAATTCGCAGCAGACGCATCCACCGGCAAGCTCGATAATGCGCAGGTTCGCACCCGGGAGAACGCGGCTGTCGATTGCGATCTCGCCGAATTCATTCATCAACACCGCGAGACGCCGATCGGCGCCGGAGAGAATCCGCCGCAGCAGCGTGGTCTTGCCGCTTCCTAATCCCCCGGTAATCAGCGATATCGGTGTTCGCGGTTCTTTCATCAGATGGTCCAAACAGCAGGAAGAATACAGAATATAGAATACAGAATTCAGAATGAAACGGTGGGACTTCTGTGCGCGTCAACTGATTTATTTGGATTTACTGTGTTTCAAGCCCATCCCATTCTGTATTCTGAATTCTGTATTCTCGATTGATCTTTCATCCTTTGATATTCCCGATCGGCACCAGGCGCACAACCCGCTTGCTGATTCCGGCCTGCTCTGTAGCCAGGATCACATCGTCGATATCCTTGTACGCCGCTCCCGCCTCCTCCGCCAGGCCCGAGTAGGATACGGTGCGCACGAGAATGCCGCGGGCCTCCATCTGCTGCTGCAGTTCCCTGCCCCGGAATTGTTTCTTGGCCTGGGTCCGGCTCATGGTGCGCCCGCTGCCGTGGGCAGTAGAATAGAAAGTCTGATCACCGGTCGGAACGCCGGCCAGCAGATACGAGCCCGTTTCCATGCTCCCGCCGATGATGACTGGCTGGCCCGTGTGCTGGAAGATTTGGGGGATCCCAGGCATCCCCGGCCCAAAGGCGCGCGTGGCCCCCTTCCGATGCACCAGAACCTCGCGTAGTTTTCCATCCATCATGTGTTTTTCAAGCTTGGCGGTGTTGTGGGCGACGTCGTAGACCTGGTGCAGCCCCAGATCGGCCGGGTCCTTGTGAAAGACCTCCGAAAAGACCTCGCGGATGCGGTGCAGGATCACCTGGCGGTTGGCGAAGGACACGTTGACGGCACACTTCATTGCAGCAAAATAATCCTGCCCCTCCTGAGAATTAAAGGGTGCGCATGCCAGTTCCCGGTCCAGGATCCGGATGCCGTACTTGCTGGTCATCGCCTTGAGAAACAGCTGCAGATAATCGGTGGCGATCTGGTGGCCGAATCCGCGGCTGCCGCAATGAAACATCAGCACAACCTGGTTGGGGATCGTGATGCCGAACGCCTCCGCCACTTTCTTGTCGAATATGTTTTCGGGCCGCGCCACCTGGATCTCCAGGTAGTGGTTCCCGGATCCCAGCGTGCCGAGCTGCTTAAAGCCGCGTTCGACCGACTTGTCGCTGATTTTGGAAGCGTCCGCCCCGGAAATGCAGCCTTCTTCTTCGGTACGTTCGAGGTCTTCCTGCCAGCCATAGCCGTTTTTGATGCACCATCGCGCGCCCTGCTCGACGGCGTGCCGGAATTCGCTCTGTGTGATGCGCACGAAACCTGCGCTGCCCACTCCTGCCGGAACGCGCTGGAACAGCATATCCACGAGCGTCCTCAGGTGCGGCCGGACTTCCTCTTCCGTGAACCTGGTCACGACCAGGCGCATTCCGCAATTCACATCAAAACCGATGCCGCCCGGGGAGATCACCCCCTTGTCGATATCCATCGCCGCCACGCCGCCGATAGGAAATCCATAGCCCCAATGGCCGTCGGGCATGCAGAGGGCGTATTTGAGAATCCCCGGCAGGGTGGCGACGTTGGTCACCTGGTCGATCACCCCCTCATCCATTTCGCGGAGCAGCTTCTCGGTCGCAAAGATGCGTGCGGGAACGCGCATCCCTTCCTTATAGGTGGTCGGGATCTCCCACACCGTATCGGAGACTTTGATCGTGCTCTGAGGTATGGCCATAAATTATCTCCCGATAGCATGAGCTTACCGCCATAACTCTAAGAAGACCATAACGAACCGGATTCCCGCTCGAGCCCGGGGGCCTTGCATCATTGAGTCTTATCCATTTGACGTGCGCATCTGCAATTCAGACAGTAAATGCTAAAAGCAGCCACGAATGACACGAATAGACATTGCCGCATCCTGGAGACCTTATCGCAAAGCGGGCTGATAGCCCGCCATTCGTGCCATTCGTGGCAGAGTTTTTTCCACTGTCTGAATCGCAGATGCGCATGTAAAGGTAGGACCTGGGGTCTGGTACTATGAGACCATGCGCGTGCTGCTGGTCAATCCTCCCATCTATGATTTTACCGCATACGACTACTGGCTGAGGCCGTATGGGATGCTGCGCGTGGCCGGCCGGGTGCAGCACAGCTGCGACCTGGCTTTTTTTGACTATCTTCTCTCCAGCCGGCGTGATTCGTGGGGCCGGGGCCGGTTTCCCGCGCAGCCGGCAGCGAAGCCCGAAACTTTCCATGATCTTATTCGGCATTTCCGGCGCTTCGGCCGGCCGCGCGACGAGTTCAGGGAGTTTTTGAAGATGTGCCATTTCGACGTCGCTCTGGTTCAGACGGGAATGACCTACTGGTACCTGGGTGTCAGGGAGGTCATGGAGGATCTGCGTGCACTCGCGCCGCAGGCAATAACTGTTCTCGGTGGAGTCTATGCCAGTCTTTGCTATGAGCACGCATGCAGCCTGGGCGCCGATCTGGTGATAAAGGGGAACAACCTGGAGCCACTCTGGCACATCCTGCCCGAGCCGGCCAACGCACTGCCCTATCACACCCTAGCGATGGGGATTGTGGCTGCCATGAAACTGACCGATGGCTGCCCGTTTCATTGCACCTACTGCTCCGTGCCCTTGATTTATCCAGAGTTCGCCGCCCGCCCCGCAGCGGAGTGTCTAGATGAAGCACGCGCTCTTCGTCGTTTTGGCGTGCAGCATATCGCCCTGTATGACGACGCGCTTCTGTTCCGGCCGGAGGATGTTCTGCTGCCATTCCTGGAAGGGGTGATCCGGGAACGGCTGCCGCTTTCTTTCTACACACCCAACGCGCTTAGCGTGCGGCTGCTGACACCCGAAATCGCACAACTGATGGCGCGTGCGGGTTTCCGCAGCTATTCCCTGGGCTTCGAGAGTGAATCCGCCCACTGGATGGCCAAAACAGGGGAAAAGGGGTCGCCGGATGAGTTTGCTGCAGCGGTGGATCACCTGCGCCGCGCAGGAGCGGAGTCTATTATCGCCTACATCATCCTCGGCCATCCGGATGCCGACGAGCAGGAAGTCGAAAACTCCATGCATTTCGCTCATCGGCTGGGTGCCCGCATCATGCTTTCTGAATTCGCCCCGGTTCCCGGCACGGTAGACGGCGAGCGCTGTCGGAATTGGGCGGATCTTGACGAACCGCTCTCCCATAATAAGACCGCCTTCACACTCCGCCGGCTGGGCGCCGACCAAGTGAATCGACTCAAGGCCCTTTGCCGCAATCTCAACTCGAATCTTCCGCAGAATCCGCAAAACCTGTACTGAAAAGGAAAGCACCCGGGCATGGTGACGCCAAAAACCTCAACGCAGAGGGCACAGAGCCCGCAGAGTTGATTTGATTGTCTTTCTCTGCGGGCTCTGTGCCCTCCGCTTCGAAAATAGAACAGATTGCGGTGCCGAACCACTTGCGTGTTTCTGTGCCGCCCTTTCAGGGCTAAGCATTGCACGACCTTGTAAACCCCGAAGGGGTGGAGCAGCAGAGCCCAGGGCGTGAGCCCTGGGAAGCGGGAATCCAGCGGCAAGAGCCCTGAAAGGGCGGCACAGGAAACCTGCGAGAGCGCAACATTTTCATGCGTCATGGGTGCGCCCCGGCGCATGGGGGACTGCGTTGATCTTTTGCGCTGCTCCCGAATGGCAGGCAGTGCGGATACGGGCGCGAATTCTTCAGGAGTATGGGTAGAAAATATAAAAGATGAGCGATAGGGCGCACAGCACCCAGAGGCCAGGACTGACTTCCTTGTGCCTGCCGGCGGTCAGTTTGAAAAACGGATAGAGGACAAAGCCGGCAGTAATGCCGATGCCGATGTTATAAGTGAAGCTCATCAGGATCACGACTGCAAACGCGGGGAAAAGCTCGGTGTAATCCTGAAGATCGATCTTGCTCACCGGCGTCAACATCAGGTAGCCAACCACGATGAGCGCCGGGCCGTAGGCTTGCGGAGGGACCGCAGTCAAGAAGGGGGCAAAAAAGAGAGAGAGGAGAAACAAGCAGGATGTAATCACCGCGCTGAATCCCGTCCTGCCACCTGCCTCGATGCCCGCTGCAGATTCGATATAAGCGCCGGAAGTCGTCGTCCCGACCAGGGCGGCAAAGCTCGTCGCGAGCGCATCCGCCATCATAGGTTTTTCGATGTTGGGCAGGCGCCCCTTATCGTCCAGAAAGCCCGCGCGGGATGAGACCCCGATGAGCGTTCCCATGGTATCCACGAAGGCCATCACAAAAACCGTGAGGACGATGGCAAAGAATCTCCAACTCAGAGCCCCCCGGATATCCAGTTGCAGGAAGGTGGGCGCGAGGCTCGGGGGCAAACTGACCCATGACTGCGGGGGCTTGGCGACCCCCAATAGAAAGGCCAGGATCGTGGTGATCAGAATGCCGAGGAAGATGGCGCCCGGCACTCGTCTCAGCATCAGCACAGCAATCATAAGGAAACCGAAAATGGCAAGGAGCACCGCCGGGCTGTTCACTGAACCGATTTTTACCGGCGCACCGGCAGATCCGAGCACGACAATCCCAGTGACATTCAGGCCGATGAACGTCATAAACAAGCCGATGCCGACCGCAAAGCTGTAGCGCAGCCCTTCGGGAACGGCCTCGACGAGCCATTGACGGAGGCGGAAGACAGTGAGGAGGACGAACAGCATCCCTCCGATAAAGACAGCACCAAGCGCGGCCTGCCATTTGTAGCCCAGCAGCACCACGACCGTGTAGGCGACAAAGGCGTTCTCCCCCATATAGGGAGCGATCGCAAAGGGGAGGCGGGCGTAAATCCCCATGACCAGCGTCCCGAAGGCGGCCGTGAGGATGGTCGCCACCATGGATGCGCCGACCGGGATCCCGGCCGCTTCCAGGATCTTGGGATTCACGACGATGATGTAGGACATCGTCATGAAGGTGGTTGCCCCGGCGACGATTTCGGTGCGGAACGAAGTATTATGTTTTTCGAAGTTGAAGTATGTGCGAATGGTCTGCATGATCGAAAGCCTATGCTGGCAACAATATAAAGCAAAACAGACGCAACCGCCGCGAAATAATCCACAAGCAGATATATGGATAAATATACCCACTTGACTGCTGACGGCATCCGGGATAATTTGCAGCTTGAGGTTGTTAACCTAGCCTGCCGCCTATTGAATCACAACGGAGACGATGCCGATGTTTTCGCAGACCACAGAATATGCTCTGCGCGCAATTGTTTGGCTGGCCGCGCATAGCGCAGAGCCGCAAACGACGCTTCAGATTGCGGCTGCGACTCGAGTACCGGCCGGCTATTTATCGAAAGTGCTGCAAGCCCTGGGACGAGCTCATCTGGTCAATTCTCAGCGCGGATTGTACGGCGGTTTCACCCTAACTCGTCCTGCCAAGACGATTCGCGTGCTCGAGGTGGTAAATGCCGTGGATCCGATCCGGCGCATCGAGACTTGCCCGCTCGGGTTGAAATCGCACGGCAAAGAGCTTTGCGCCCTGCACCGCCGGCTCGACGATGCGATTGCCCATATTGAAAATGCCTTCTCCGAATCGACAATAGCCGATCTCCTGGCCGAACCATCGACCAGCCAGCCGCTATGCGAGATCCCGGAATACAAAGGCACGCGCTGATTCCCAAAACGCAAAAAGGGGAGGCCCGGAGGCCTCCCCTTTTTGCATTGTGCAAATCTTACAGCTATGCTTTAGCGGCAGGAGCTGCCTTGGCGACTTCTTCCAGCATCGCCGTGGTGACAGACTTGGGGCGCTCGATCGGGTAGCCGAGCGCGCGATCCCAGATGATGTTCGAGACCACGCCCAGCGCGCGACCGACTGCGAACAGGACGGTATAGTAGTCATAATCCTTGACGCCGTAGTACCACTGGATGACGCCGGATTGAGCGTCGACATTCGGCCACGGATCCTTGGCTTTGCCCTGTTCCAGGAGAACGGGGGGCACCACCTCGAACAGCATATCCACATATTTGAAGAGCGGATCTTCAGGCATATGCTTCAGACAGAATTCGCGCTGGGCCATATATCTCGGGTCAGTTTTGCGCAGCACGGCGTGGCCGTAACCGGGAACCACCTGCCCTGATTTGAGCGTGTCCCACACGAACTGACGCAGTTCTTCTTTACTCGGGACCCGGCCTCCCATCTTGACCATGACGCCCTGGATCCAGCGCAACACCTCCTGGTTGGCAAGCCCATGCAGAGGTCCGGCCAGTCCATTGATCATTCCGGAGATGGAGTAGAACAAGTCGGAGAGGGCGCTGGAGATCAGGTGACCGGTGTGGGCGCTTACGTTGCCGCTCTCGTGATCGCTGTGCAGGATAAAGTAGAGGCGCGAGACATCGTCGTAAGGCTTGCCGATCCCCATCATGTGAGCAAAATTTCCACCCATGTCCAGAACCGGATTTGACGGGATGATCGTGTCGCTCCGGTATTTCATGCGGAAAATGTAGGCGGCGATCTCCGGCAACTGGGCCAGCAGATTCATGCCATCTTCATAGGTGGGATCCCAATAATCGTTCTTGTTGATGCCGGCATTGTATTTCTGCACGAAGACGGATTCCCGCTGCATCGCCAAGACCGCGGCCGAAAGCATGGTCATGGGGTGCGTATCCCGCGGCATGGCACGAAGGACGTCGAAAACGTACTGGGGCACGCGCGCCCGTGTCCTGAACTCCTCGGCTACATCGCCTACTTCGCTCTGCGTAGGAATGTCGCCGGTGAGCATCAGGTAGACATGGCCCTCCACGTACGGCATCTCGCATCCTGGCACCTTCGGCAGCTTTTCCAGAACCTCGGGTATCGTCATGCCGCGGAATCGGATTCCTTCCACCGGGTCCAGGTAGGAGATATCCGTCAGCAGACATTTCACATCTCTGGCGCCGCCGA
The DNA here is from genome assembly GCA_963739235.1 of Terriglobia bacterium. Lineage (GTDB taxonomy): Bacteria > Acidobacteriota > UBA6911 > UBA6911 > UBA6911 > JAFNAG01. Next base: position 36,493 of record CAVTZY010000033.1, read on the forward strand.
TCACCTGGCCGATGTTCACCTCACCTACCTTGACGTTGCTGTATTCCTTGGTCAGCTTGGCGATGCGGGGCCGCCATGCCTGGACCTTCTCGAAAAATTTGTTTTTGAGTTTGGACACAATCTCCTCCTTGGCTTTTTCAACGTACTGGTTATGTAATTTGAATGGATCGTTACCGCGCTGCCGTCTTCCGTGAGTCCCGAAAGCGCCGCTGCGGTACCAACCTCCATATTGTTTAAATGCAGCATTCAATCAAATGATGCCGACGTCTTATGACAGTCTGCGCTGAAACCCTCCGACGACCCAAGCCGGATGCACGGCACCTGGAATCCGTGCCCAGGTTTTTCTAGCCTCCGTTCGCCCGCAGTCACACGCGCAAGAGAAACTATAATTGACCAAATTATGGACCACCCGTTTCGGTCCAATCGGCCATCCACCGGAAGAGCCAGCTTGCCCACGCATGCGTAGCAGTATACCTTCGAACCGCCCCAAAGCATCCTAAAAAGTTCAGTCATGAGATTCATAGATCTCGCGATCCAATCCGCGGATGCGCAAGGCCGCTACGAACAACATTAAGCGGTTATGACGATTCATGTTAATCGTGGCCGGGTCATTCCCTCATGGCCGGGTTTGCGGGCGTTGCCGGACTTCGCTCACAAACCCTCGTTAGCCCTCGCCGCCCCTTAGCCGTGGGGCGCCTTTGTGCTAGGATTCTTAAGATTATGACGATGATTTTGTGCCGTGGCTTACGATGCGAAGGAGACTGAGTGGCGACCCATCCGACTGTTCCTGAACTTAAGTACGAAAAATACCGGCTTGCAAATGATCTCGAGGTCATCCTGCTCGAGGACCACCGGCTTCCGTTGGTGGCAGTGAACCTCTGGTACCACGTTGGTCCGGCCAATGAACGGCCCGGGCTCACCGGTTTTGCCCACCTATTCGAGCATATAATGTTCGAGGGATCCAAGCACATCGGCGAGGAAGGCCATTTCCGCTATCTCGAAGCCGCCGGCGCGAGCGAAATCAACGGCACCACGGACTTTGACCGCACCAACTATTTTGAGACGCTTCCCTCCAACCAGCTGGAGCTAGCGCTGTGGCTCGAGAGCGATCGCATGGGATTTTTGCTCGACAAGATTGACGAAGCCAAGCTCGAAAACCAGCGCGATGTCGTGCGCAACGAGCGGCGCCAGAGCATCGAAGGCCAGCCTTACGGCCTGGTGCAGGAAGAGCTTTTCCACCAGCTCTACGCCAAGGATCACCCTTACTATGCGTCAGTGATCGGCTCGCACGCGGATATCGAAGCTGCGCGGCTCGATCACGTGCGGGAGTTTTTCCGTCTTTACTATGCTCCCAACAATGCGAGTCTCGTGATTGTCGGCGATATCGAGCCGGCCAGAACGAAAGCCCTGGTCGAAAAATATTTCGGCCCGATTCCTGCCGGAGACCGCGTCCCCAAGGTAGAGGCTAAGACTCCTCCCATCACCTCAGAGCGGCGGGCCGTGGTGACGGATCAGGTCGAACTGCCAAGGGTATATGTTGCCTGGATCACCGATCCCATTTACACCCAGGAGGATGGGGCGTGCGACATGATCGCTAAAATCCTGGGCGGAGGCAAGTCGAGCCGTCTGTTCAAGAGCCTTGTCTATGAAAAGCGCATCGCCCAGGATGTGGCCGCTCAGCAGTACTCGCTCGCCCTCGGGTCCATCTTCACCATTGAAGCGACGGCCAAGCCCGGCGTCCGGCCCGAGGATCTGGAAAAGGGCATCGACGAAGAGATCGACAACTTCTGCTTGAATGGCGCCAGCGACGCCGAGATTGAGCGGGCGCGCAACACCTTTGAAAGCTCGATCATTCGCGGCCTGGAAAGTCTCGGCGGCTTCGGCGGCGTCGCCGACCGACTCAATCAATACAATCACTTCCTTGGAGATCCGGGCTATCTCGCGCGCGACTTGGAGCGCTACTATAAAAGTACGGCCGCGTCACTGCAGTCTCTTGCGCGCACGAGGCTGGCGCGCAACGCGCGCGTCGTAATCTACGGTGTTCCCGGACCGAAGGTGGTGGAGGACGTCCCCCGCACAAGCCCCGCAGTGGAGAGCTCGCCGGCACTTCCCACGACGATCGCGAACCAGGAGTGGAGACGGAACGTCCCCCAGCCTGGCCCCCCCTCGCCGCTGCGGCTGCCCGTTCCGATAAGGTACCAATTAGCCAACGGGCTTACCCTTTTCCTTCTGGAGCAGCACAGCCGTCCGATCGTTTCGGCCAACCTGGTGGTGTTGAACGGCAGCGACCGCAATCCATCCGAGCTGCCCGGACTGGCATCCTTCACGGCTGAGATGCTCGATGAGGGAACCGAGACCCGCTCCGCGCTGCAAATCGCAGGCGATGCCGATCGTTTGGGGGCCTCGCTCTCGACGGGATCTACCATGGACATGTCGGTCGTGGCGTTCCGCTCCCTCAAGAAGAATGTCGATGCCGTATTTGGGCTGGCCGCCGACGTTTTGCTGAATCCCGAGTTTCCGGAAAATGAGATTGAGCGGCTTCGCCATGACCATCTCACCCAGATCCTGCAGCAGAAGGACAATCCCAACACGCTGGCCGCCAAACACTTCTCCAGCGCCCTGTACGGTCCGAACCACCCCTATGGCTTCACCGAGCTGGGCACGGAGGATTCAAATAAAGCCCTCACCAGGGATCAACTGGTCCGGTTCTGGCAGAGCGGGTATTTGCCCACGGCAGCGGCCCTGATCGTCGCCGGAGACCTCACGGAAGACGAACTGCACAATCTGGCGCAAAAACATTTCGGGGCATGGAGCGGCCATGGGAAGGCAGTAGCTGCTCCACCGGTGGAATCGATTCCTCGACGGCGCATCGTAATCATCGATAAACCTTCCTCGCCCCAAACGGTACTGCGCGTCGGCCAGATCGGCATTGCGCGTGCACATTCGGATTACGTGCCCACGATGATCATGAACGCCGCGCTCGGAGGACTATTCTCCAGCCGGATCAATCTGAATTTGCGGGAGCAGCACGGCTATACCTACGGCGCCTCCTCCGCATTCGTCTATCGTCGCGGCCCGGGGCCGTTTCTCGTCGGCACCAGCGTGCGCACCGATGTCGCGGCTCAAGCCGTGAAAGAGATCATGTTTGAAATCGAGCGCATGCGCAGCAGCGACATCCTTTCCGAAGAACTCGGCGTTGCCAAGGATTCCATCGCCCGCAGTCTGCCCGGGCTTTTTGAGACCACGCCTCAGGCCGCATCAACCTCCGGCCAGCTGTTCGTGCACCAGCTGCCCCTCGATTACTATTGCAGCCTTCCCGGCGAAATCGACGGCATAACCGCCGCCGACGTGCGCCGTGTCGCGGAACAACACTTGAAGCCCGAGCACATGATCGTCGTCGCCGTCGGCGACAAGAACATGATCCGGGCTTCACTGGAGAAGCTGCAATTGGGGCCGGTCGAATGTGCCGACGTCAACGGCAACCCTGTAGAAATGTAGGTACCATGAACAAATCACTTGATATTAATATCCAAACCACAACTCTCAATGTTACCGAGGCGATCCTGGACCGATACAACGTGCCGGGGCCTCGGTACACCAGCTACCCCACCGCTCCCGAGTGGGTCGATGCTTTCGGCCCGGACGATTTTGAGCGGGCTTTTGTCGAATCCAATGCCCGAAAGCCTGCGCCGCCGGTCTCGATTTATGTTCACCTCCCTTTCTGCGAGAGCCTTTGCCTTTTCTGCGGCTGCAATGTCGTGATCAACAAAAACCACGAAGTGTTGCACCCGTATCTCCAGAAGCTCCGTTGGGAAATCGACGCGGTTGCACTGAGACTCGATCATTCCCGGCCCGTGGTGCAGCTGCATTGGGGCGGCGGCACGCCAACCTATCTCAGTGCCACCCAGATGGAGGACCTCTTTAACCACATCCGGCACCGCTTTCCCTTCGCACAGGACGCGGAAATCGGCATCGAGGTGGACCCGCGCACAACTACGGAAGCCCAGGTCAAGATGCTCCGGCGCTTGGGATTCAACCGGATATCCATGGGCATTCAGGATTTCAACCTGGTCGTACAGAAAACGGTCCATCGCATTCAGCCTTATGAGATGACCAGAGCGGTATTCGACCTGTGCCGCGAAGCGGGCTTCGAGTCGATCAATGTCGATTTGATTTATGGATTGCCCCATCAGACCCCCGAAATATTTGTCGACTCGGTGGAAAAAGTCATCGGACTAGGCCCGGATCGCGTCGCCATGTTCAGCTACGCGCACGTTCCCTGGATGAAGAAGCAACAGGGCTCCTTCGCCCGTCATATCCCACAAGGCATGGATAAATTCCATATCTTCCGCGCCGGGATTGAGCGCTTTACGCGCGCCGGCTATCTTTACATCGGCATGGATCATTTTGCGCACCCGGATGATGAGCTCTGTCGTGGCCCAGCGCGAGCGCACGCTGCACAGGAATTTTCAGGGGTACACAACCAAAGCCGGCGCCGATCTGTTCGGATTCGGAGTGAGCTCCATCAGCGGCCTGGAGCGGGCTTACGCGCAGAATTTCCGTGTTCTGCAGGATTATTATGCCGCGATCGAGCAAAACCATATTCCCACGATGCGCGGCATCCGCCTGACCGACGACGACATTCTGCGGCGGGCCGTCATCAGCAGGATTCTTTGCCACTGCGTGCTTCATAAGAAGGAGATCGAGCAGGACTTCCATATGCGCTTCGACGAGTACTTCGCTGAGGAGCTCATGCACTTGAAGACTCTCGCCGACGACGGACTGGTTGTCCTGGAACCGGAGTCGATCTTCGGTCACCGCGCTCGGGCGAATTTTCATCCGCAACGTGGGCATGGTATTCGACACCTACCTGCGCAAGCCCAAAGACAGACCGGTCTTTTCGAAGACCTTATAGGGAGCTGCCTTTCGTGGTCCCGTGGCCCGGAAATGAGAGTCCTGCCTCGGGAGCCGCCCGACGCCCACGGGGCCACTCATATTGATGAGTCTGACAGGCTATGATGGTTGCCAAAGAATCCGGAACAGCCGATCTGGGGGTGTTGCTCTTTAATCTAGGTGGGCCGGATACGCTCGCAGATGTCCGACCATTTCTCTTCAATCTGTTTTCCGATCCGGACATCATCCACATCAAAAACGACGCGGTGCGCCGCGTCGCTGCCTGGCTGATCGCAGCCGCCCGTCAGAAAAAATCGCGCAATCTCTACCGGCAGATCGGCGGCGGCTCGCCGTTGCGCCGCATCACGCAAGCCCAGGCTGACGCCTTGAAGGATCGGCTGGCGGAGCGCGGCTGCAAGGCCAGGGTGTATGTGGGCATGCGGTGCTGGCGGCCGACCATCGACGACGCAGTTGTGCGGATTGCGGCCGACGGGACGAGGCGACTCGTTGTTCTCCCGCTGTTCCCACAGTTTTCCGTGACAACTACCGGATCGTGTTTCAACTATTTTCGCGCAGCCGCTCAAAAGGCAGGATTGCCGGCACAAATGGAGATTCGCTACATCGATCATTGGTTTGAGGAGACCCCTCTATCTGGACGCGATGAGAGACATGATCCGCGACGCTCAGGCCCGCTTCCTAAACCGGACTCCGTCGGAAATCCACTTTCTCTACAGTGCTCATTCCATCCCGGTGCGTTATGTGGAAGAGGGAGATCCATACCTGGAGCAGACCCAAAAGACGGTGGAGCTGATCCATGAAGGGTTGGGAAGACTGTTACCCTGCACGCTGGCGTTCCAAAGCAAGGTCGGCCCGGTCAAATGGCTGGGCCCCGCAACCACGGAAGTGCTCCGCCAAATGGGGAGTCGCGGCGTCGGCCAGGTGCTCGTCATCCCCGTCAGCTTTGTCTCCGATCACATCGAAACCCTGCAGGAGATCGATATCCTGTATCGCAATCTGGCAAGAGAGGTGGGAATCAAGGAGTTTTACCGGGCGCCGTCTTTAAATGTCTACCCCAAGTTTATCGAGGCGCTCGCGGACATCACGCTGAGGCAAATCGAGGGGTGAGCCTCCACCCGCAGAGCGGGTGGCTTCAGGAAGCCTCCCATAGGGAGGCATCAAGTCTATGAAGGCCCCGGAGGGGCCTGAAGACAGTAGCCCCGGGCGAGCCGCGCAGCGGCGCTGCCCGGGGTAAGGCCACCACGATTCGGAGCCCCGGCAGGGGCGAAAGATCGGAAACCTCCCTGTGGTCGACGCTGTATCCCCTCTGTCGCCCCTGCCGGGGCTCATTCACGCGTCTTCCTAACCGGGGGCAGCGCCGCTGCGCGGCTCGCCCCCGGCTATTGTCTGGCACCCTTCCAGGGCGCCCTTTCCGAAGCCGTACATCAGATATCGCACCTAAAGCAGAGCTCTTTCGAGTCTCACCGCCAGAGGCGGTGGTTTTCCCCAGCCAAATAAGCACCGGCACCTTGTGCCGCGCTTTAGCACTGCTTCGACAATGGAATCAGGGGGCAAAAATGTCGGTATCGGAATCGGTATCGGGGTCGCAATCGCAGTCGCAATCGGCCTTTCTCGTGTGCTAAAGCCGATTGCGATAGCGATTGCGATACCGATTCCGATAGCTGCAGCCGGTAGAAAGCAAGACCTCTTCATGCGTCACCGGATGCGTCCCGGCGCATGGGAGACTGCTTCGAAAACAACTGCCGCGGGCAGGCTGAAGCCTACCCCTGCAATTCGGGAAATTACGATGTGCGGGGAATTACGACATGATCTCACGCATAGTCGGTACGGGGAATGCTCACTTCAGTTTTTCGATCTGTGCCCAGAGATCTTCCTTCCAACCCTGGTAGGCGCCGACTTGAGTGTGCCGGAGGATTCCCGCCTTATCGATGATAAACTGTACGGGGATCGAACTGGTTCCATATGCCATGCCGACGCTCTTATCGGTGTCGAGCAGGACGCGTGTCTGGATCTGCCGGCTTTGGACATAAGGCGCAACCTGCTCCTCATCCTCACCGAGATTTACTGCCAGAAGCACGAAATCGTCCGGATGCTCCTGCTGCAGCTTTTCCAATTCCGGCATGGTGGCACGGCAAGGCGCGCACCAGGTCGCCCAGAAATCGAGCATGACGACCTTCCCCTTAAGATCCTCAAGGGAGACCATATTCCCTGCCAGATCCTTGAGCTGAAAACCGGGTGCGGGCCGTCCGATTCCCTCGGTTTCTGCCGGGAACGACGGGAACGAGATGTTGCTTTGCCGGGCGCGCTGGACCAGAACCAGAAAAGTACCGATCAGAAGGGCTGAAACCAGAATCAGTGATCGTTTCATGCGCTTATCGTCATCCCCCGAGAACTCGTCAAGCGAGAACGCGCCCTGGGCGGGAATTCTCCTCGAATACGATTTGTTAGTATACCAGCCTCTCCACGCGTTTGTGGTCAATCCTTTTTCTTGGCGATCGGGGATGGTACCCTAACGGCGCAATCTCAGGAGGGCTCCTATGAGTGCAGATTTGAGGCACGTGGCCGTACAATCCGACAGGCTTCCCAAGCCGGCAGGACCTTACTCTCCGGCCGTGATCTTTGACCGATTGGTGTTCGTCTCGGGACAGGCAGCCAAGGATCCTGCCACAGGACAGCTGGTCGGATCCGACATTGAGAGCCAAACGGAGCAGGTGCTTAAGAACATCGCTTCGATCCTGGAAGCCGCCGGTTCGAGTCTCAATCATGTCCTCCGCTGCGGGGTATTTCTGACCGATATCTCCGAATTTGTCAGGATGAATGCCGTCTACTCGCGCGTTTTCGGCGCCAATCGCCCGGCGCGGACCACCGTGCAGGTCTCCGCGCTGCCCTCGCCGGGGTTGCGTGTGGAGATCGACGCCATCGCCTACATCCCCTAAGGGCCTGTCAAAGAATAACGTTTACACTTTGGCGCGAGCGCCGGGCGGGCAGATGCAAGGCGCCGCGACGCAGGCGATGCGTTGACATCGTCGAGGAGCGGCAACGCCGCAGATGCCCGCCCGCCGCCGCGCCCCTACGGGCTGCGGCCCGCAGGCCCGCTGGCTGCGTTGCTCGCTCCTTACATACCGCAGCGGGTATGCTCGTCGCTCGCGCCTTGCCAGCGGGCCTGGGGGCCGCAGCAAAGTGCAAACGTTATTCTTTGACAGGCCCTAAGAATCCGGCGCGGAGGATTATGCCTGCCGAAGCCGATGCGATTCGTCAATTCCAAACCTGTGATGCGGTTGCCTGCAACCGGATCCTGCGCGCCTGCCTGGAGCTTGACCCGCTGTTGCCGCCCGCGGTGAAGGAAGAACTGCTGCGGGCCGAGTCTCCGGAACTCATGTGTGAGCGGGCGAATCTCCTTTATTTGGCCGTTTACCTGTTGGGAGATGCCGTTGCGGCCGTGGGCGGGATCGAGCTGAACGAGATCCGGCTTTTGTTCGTGGCTCCGGAACACCAGCGCCGGGGTATCGGCGGCTCCCTCCTCAAGCACCTGGAAACATGGGTTCCGCCCCATCTCTTTAGTGATATCTTTGTCTACTCCGCGGCCGGCTCGGAGGGATTTTATCGGTCTCACGGCTACCGGCCGGGAGGAGAGCAGCTATTCCTTTTCGGCGCCTGCAGCGTGCCGACGATTTTTATGACCAAAACGCTTACTTTTTAGGGAGTGTACATGCCGACAGAAAATGGTCCGGCAGCGGATCTGATCATTACGCAAGCCGAGGTGTGGACCGGTGATTCAAGTCAGCCGGGAGCCGAAGCGGTAGCGGTTCTCGGCGATCGCATCGTGGCGGCCGGCAGCGCGGCGCAGATAGACCTGTGGCGGGGAAGGCACACGCAAGTGCTGGACGCGCAGGGGAGGCTCTTGCTTCCCGGCTTCAACGACGCGCATGTTCACTTCATTGATGGCGGTCTGCAGTTGGACAACGTCGATCTCAAAGATTCGGCCACATCCGCGGAATTTGTCCGCCGCGTTGCTGCTCACGTAAAAACAAATGTGACTCCCGGCGATTGGATCCTTGGTGGCGGATGGGACGAAAAACGCTGGGATCGACCGGTTCTCCCCACAAAGGACATGATCGACCCGGTCACAGAGGATTTGCCTGTCCTTCTGCATCGCTGCGACCTGCACACGGCTCTGGCCAATTCTGTGGCGCTGCGGCTGGCGGGCGTAACGGCAGCAACGCCCGATCCCGCCGGCGGTACGATCGTGCGTGATTCCCGGGGTGAACCTACAGGCATCCTCAAGGATGCGGCAATCGGCTGCATCGCACGAATCATTCCTCCACTGACGGCCAAGCGTAGGCTGCGCGCGCTGAATCGAGCCCTCAAGCACGCTGCATCCCTCGGCGTGACGAGCGTCCAGCACATGAATCCGACCAGCGAGGACACGAGCCTCTACATGGAGCTTGCCGAAAAAGGGGGCCTGACCACGCGCATATACGCCGCCCAGTTGGAAACGGAATGGGCGGAGCGCGGCGCCGTAGGCATCCGGCACGGCTTCGGCTCTCACATGTTCCGCCTGGGCGCACTTAAAGGGTTCTCCGACGGCTCGCTGGGTTCCGCCACCGCCTACTTTTTCGAGCCGTACCCTGACGCCCCTGATACGTGCGGCCTGCTGACGGACGAGATGCAGCCGCGCTCCGCCATTTTCGAGCGCCTGCTGCGGGCGGACAAGACAGGCATGCAATTGTGCCTGCATGCAATCGGCGACCAGGCAGTCTCCCTCGTGCTCGACCTGTTTCAAGACATGGTGCAGGCGAACGGGACCTGCGATCGCCGCCTGCGCATCGAGCACGCCCAGCATTTGGCGGCTCCCGACTTCAGGCGATTCGCCCGATTGGGCGTCATCGCCTCCGTGCAGCCTTATCACGCTATCGACGACGGCTGCTGGGCGGAACAACGCATCGGGGCAAATCGTCTCAAAACGAGCTATCCCTATCGCTCTTTTCTGGACCATGGCGTACCCCTGGCAATAGGGACGGACTGGTACGTCGCTCCCCTGAATCCCATGTTGACGCTGTATGCAGCGACGACAAGAGCAACCCTGGACGGTAAAAATCCGGCGGGATGGATTCCGGAACAAAAACTGAGCATGACCGAAGTTGTCACCGCCTACACCGTCGGTTCCGCTTACGCAGAATTTCAGGAACATGAAAAGGGCTCAATTACCCCCGGAAAACTGGCCGACATGGTGCTGTTGAGCGACAACATCTTCCGGATCGATCCCCCGCTTGTCCGGGACGTCAAGGTCGACACCACCATCATGGGCGGCGAAATCATCTATCAAAAATCCGGGAAGTGACAAGCTCCGGACTCGCAGGTCGATAGTAATTCCGTGATTGATACTAAAATCGCATCTCGAGTAAAATCGAAACCACTGCGCGACGGACTCCCCGGGTGGTATCGAATAGATCCGCCGTCGATCTACTCAATGCCTCATCCGTTTGAGCGGTTGGAGAATAGGTTATCGACGCCTGGAAAGAGACCTCAATATCCGTTGGTTGCCTCTCAGGCTGACCTTTCTGATCGAGGATGGCATCATGAGTGTCAAGGGAAGGATTTCCTTTTTCATCCAAGCTGCTTGCCTTGTTGTTTCCTGCATTCTGATTTATGCGTACGGGCAGGAATCACCCACCATGGGCGTCAACGCGATCAGACCCGTATCGCAATCGATGCTGGCCAAGATGGTGTTGCCGGGAGCAAAGGACCTTCAGCTCATCATTGAGCTCAGTCAACTCTCGGTAGCGGAGTCGTTGAATTCGCCCCAGGCGGGGGATTACGCGCCGATGGTAGCACGATCCGGCGCACTGATCCGACTGGATCCCGCATCTGCCAGAGTTACCTCGGCTCGCGATCAGATTGCAGCCGAGCAGCGTCGGGTGCGGCAGAGGCTTCAGGCGCTCAACGGTGTCGTGATTCAGGGCGCCACGGACTTCGTCCTCAATACCATCGTTGCGCGCGTTCCTTTGGATCAGTATGACGCAGTCTGCAATCTGCCTGGTGTCAAAAATGTCTATTTCTCCCGTCCCCGCAGAATGACGTTAAATGGAGCCGCCAACGTGCACAGTGCTCAAGGGATGTGGGCGCTTGCGGGCGGAGGCGCCAACGCCGGAGCGGGGATTAAAATCGGCATCATTGATAGCGGCATTGACATCACCAATCCCATGTTTATCGACAACTCACTCACTCCCCCAGCAGGGTATCCAAAAGGGGAAACAGACCTGACCAACAACAAAGTAATCGTAGCGCGTAACTTTTTGAGCCTGCTGCCGAATTACCAGCCAGTCCGCACAGCCGTCGATGAGGCTGGCCATGGGACATCTGTTGCCGGCTGCGCGGCCGGCAAAAACACAATCGCCCCGCTGGCATCCATTTCAGGCATGGCGCCGGGAGCGTTTCTCGGCAATTACAAGGTTTTTGGCACTCCGGGAATCAACGATTACACGACCAGCGCAACCGTCTTGACCGCAATCGACGCCGCCGTCGCCGACGGCATGGATGTGATCAACTTGAGCCTGGGGTCACTAGATTACCAGCCAGCGGCAGAGGACCTTGAAATCACAGCCATTGCTCGAGCCACAGCCGCCGGCGTCGTCGTGGTTATCTCGGCGGGAAATGATGGCGTTGATCCGTACACAATCAACAGTCCCGCAAACGCCCCGGATGCCATCACGGTCGGCGGCGTCACCAATCAGCATGTTTTTACCTCGATGCTGCACATTCCATTCACTACGAACCCCAATCTTAAGGATATCCCCTACATTCCAGGTGGTGGACTGGTCTACAACAGATTCTCCGCCTACGATCTCGTGGATGTGAGTACGCTGGACGGCACCGGCCAAGCATGTGCGCAGCATGCCCCTTTGGGCAAACTAGCTGGGAGGGTCGCATTGATCGCTCGCGGCGGCTGTTCCTTCTTTACCAAGGTCAAAAACGTCCTTAACGTGAGTCCACGAGCAATGATTTTCTATGACATTGTTCCTGGTTCTGAAGCCTTTCTCATGGATGGGTTTGGGCTCTGGTCTGCTCCGGTACTTACGGTCTCCAATGCGGACGGTTTGGCGTTAAAGAGCATCTCCGGCGCTGCGCCGTATCCGAAAATCACCGTTGACGAAAGTCGAGCATTATCTGCCAGGTCGGCGAAGGAACGGGTCCTTTCCTATTGGAGTTCTGCTGGCCCGAGTATGGAGTTCGGCCTGAAGCCGGACCTTGTGGCCGTAGGTGAGAACGTATATTGCGCGACGATGAGCAGTAACTCAGCAGATTCAACTTCAAAGCCGGAGTATACCGTCAACAGTGGAACCAGTTTTGCAGCGCCGATGGTCGCCGGCGCCGCGGCGGTGCTGCTGCAACTGCATCCTGATTTCACACCTCAGGCTGTCAAGTCGGCCCTGATCACAACAGCCAGCCAGGGAATAACTTTGGCAGACGGAACTCCAGCGAATATCTTACGGGCCGGAAACGGCATCCTCGACATGAAGAATGCAGCCACAGCGAGCGCTCTCTTCTCGCCAACTAGCCTCAGCTTTGGCCTGCATGAATATTCTATCGGCATGTCGTTGGAAGAATCGATCACCATCACCAACATTTCGGCCGCGAGCGACCGCTTCACCCTGGCGGTTGAACCCCTAATCGCAGGGCCGGATTTTCTGTTAGGCACAGCTGCTACGGCTTCGATTCCGCCGGCTGGTAGCACGACCGTGAAGATCTCCCTCAAATGCAGCGGGCCGTTAACAGGAGGATTCCAGGGTTATATTGCTGCAAGAAGTGAAAGTTCGTCCGCTGTTTATCGCATTCCTTATTGGGCCGCCATTTACACGCCGGACTCCTCACGCATACTCAAAGTTGCGAAAACGGCCAATGGATCGGGAGGCGCTTTGAGCACGTTACAGGAGGCGCTCGCCCGGGCGCAACCGGGCAATATCGTTGAGATCGGCGATTCTGCCAGTTATATGACGGGATTGACGCTTGCCGCCAATCGGGAAGGTCTGTTGCTGCACAACATCACCATCCGCGCTGCGGCCGGACAGACTCCGACCCTCACCATGGGTGGGGAAAATGCGGATTATATGGGAATCACCATCCTGGGCCTGCGGAATGTGCTACTTCAGGGTCTAAAGATCTCCGGAGTCGGCACCAGCATCTGGGCTCTGCAACCCTCTCAGTCATTGCCCACTTCGGTCACCCTGGATCATTGCACGCTTATAAGTGACACACTGGCTTCGGACACCTTTTCAGGCATCGTCGTGGAAGGAAGTGCGACCCTGTACCTAACCGGGTCCTCGATCTCCAAATTCCTCGGACCCGGCATAGATGCTCTTGATGGCGCGCAGATCAACCTTAACAAGGCGACATTGGAAGGAAACGGCGACAGCGGCCTTTATGCTTCAAACGCAAATATACAAATCCTCAATTCGACACTATCGAATAACAATAAGGCTGGGGCTACACTCAAAGTCTGCAGGGGAACCATCGATGGAAGTACGTTTGTTAAAAACATCGGAACAGATGGGGATGGCGTGGATATCCACTATGGACAAATCAGCATTATAAACAGCATCTTTGACACGAATGCCGGTTCAGGGATCGCGGTTTCTCAGTCCGCAGCAGCTCTGATCGCAGGGAATACCCTCAGTTCCAATCTGAAATTTGGCGTGAATGCCGACTCAGCCAACGTGCGGCTTGAAGGTAATCGGATCACAGATACGAGATACATGATAAACATCACCGGTTCCAGCACGGGACGCGTCATAGACAATGTCGGCTTTAACCAGGTTTACTTAGGCTCTATCTGCACCGGGACTCTAGGGAATCTCACGTGTGTGAATCCCGTGGTGGGCATTTTCTATCCGAGCGTAGTCGGGGTATCCAACAACACCTTGATAAATATGGGCTCCACCCCCCCATCCGGCGGGTTCGAGTTTCCAGTATCAAACACATTATGGAGCTCTAACAATGGGCCCTGTGTCGATCCGGCCAGCGATAACTTCAACATTAAGGACATCGTCAAACAAGTCAATGTAGATACCGGCCAGATCAATGGACCCGATCTCCCCTTCCTCGATTATAAGAAGCACCTGCGTGTGGCATCTCCCGGCCTTAGGGCCGGCGAGGGCAAGGTGGACAAGGGAGCCGTGGAAATGGGATCCACCTATCCGCTGGTATTCCCCCTGCTGATGAATGGCTACCAATCTCTGCTGGGAGACAGTTTCACAACCGGCCTGGCAATTGTAAATCCCGGGACCATCGCCGCAAACGTACGCTTCTCATCGTACAACGCTAACGGTGAGTTTCAGGGTTCAGGCAGCATCAGTGCATTACAGCCCGGGGCTCAAGTGCCGATTCTGGGATCTCAGCTATTCAATTTTGACCCGGGCATGTCTCAGCTTGGCGCAGTGCTGGCAGACTCAGATCAGAAACTGACCGGCTTTTTTCTGGTTTTCGACGGCAGTTTTGCCCGCTTTGCGGATGGCGTGCCCGTCTCATCCGAAACAGGAACGGACCTGGTCATGATGCAGCACATGTCAGTCGCAAACATGAAAACTACTTATTTCCTGTTCAATCCGGGAGTCAATCCGGCCAACATAAGCGCAACGTTGTATGCTCCTTCAGGCGAAGCTTCCGGTGCTGCGAAGGCGAGTATTATTCCTCCCAAAGGGCAGTTCGTCTTCTCTTTTGAAAACTCCGTTCCATTCGGGTACGTGCACGTAAAGTCCGATCGTCCCATATCAGGGCTGGAACTAACGGGTGATTCCGAGGAGTTGTCAGCCCTTAGTGCTGCCTTTCCAGGCTCCGATGGCCGTCTGTACTTTCCACATTTTGCCGTGAACCAAGGCTATTCCACGAACATTGGCATCGTAAATCCGACAACAGGGTTGGCGAAGCTCGTTTTAACGGCTTATGATAACAGCGGAAATATCCTGGGAACTCCGGCCAATTACGATCTTTACCCCCACGCTCAACTGCTCCAATCCGTATCGAGCCTTTTTGGCTTGGACAAGGGCTCCCTCAACACCGGTTATGTGGTCGCTGAGAGCAATCTCGGAGGGTTGGTGGGATTCACGGGCTTTCGCTATGACGACGGACATGTCCGATCCGCAGCCGCTGTACCTGCCACTTCCATTCCCAGGCAGCAACTCCTCTTTTCTCACATCGCGCATCAGGTGCCAGCCGGGGCTGGAGGCAACTACCTGACCGGCATCGCGCTGATGAACCCATACGGGGTACCTGTTCCCTACACGATTCGAGTGTTTGACGGCAGCGGGCTCATGGTCGCAGAAAAAACGGATACGATCGGGAAAAATGAAAAGATCGCGAAGTATTTGAGCCATACCATGCCCGGAGCGGGATTCTTTACACAGCCCTTGGCTATGGGAAGAGGACACATTGAGGTTACCTCAGATTACGGGCTTATGGGCTTCGAGTTGTTTTTCACCGAAGACATGTCGCAGCTTGCCAGCGTCCCGGCCCAGACAATAAAATGATCTACAATTTGCGGACGCTTTCCCGCACCCAAACCGCTACGCCGGATCGTGCGATGCTTGCGCAGGACCAGGGGAACCAGGGACATCTCACATGTTTACCTGGGTTTCTCGAAGAAACCGTCAGAAAACATTCGGTGAACGAGTGAGACATCCCCAATTTTGCACAGGGGCGTCAGTTCCCTTCCCGTTTTTTGCGGGGCGGATTGGCTGGCGGCTTAGGGGCCGGCTGCGCCTGGACATTCCGTGAGCGAATGTCATCGAAAATTCCGGGGATGCAAAAGAGCGGACGGGCAACACCTTCGCCAATTACCCTGAGAGCATCCGCCTCGTTTCGAACCAATGGGGAAGACGCTGTAGCTGCGACCTCGAGACCGTAAACTGTCAACGAACCGTCAATCGGCGGGTGGGACGACTAAGCCTACCATCCGATCATCCGACTGGTCAGCGCCAGGTTCGAAAGTGAGGAGCGTGAGTTCAAGCCTCCGGCGGTAACGTCATCGGCGTCACTAACCTCACGAGACCCCGCCGGAACTCGAGCGTGAACACAGCCGAGGTACAATGGTTTTCAAGAAGCCTTCCTGGCGCGGAACTAAAAAGGAACGCAGGATTCCCGATCCTGCGTCCCTCCTTGTGACAACGGGTCTAGAGTGCCTGTCCACGCCTTCGAAGACTAGTTGAAGGCAGCTCGATCAAGCAGGGCGGAGGTCTAGAGAGCCTGGAATCGAAGGCATTATCCGATCGTCAAGATTGATTTTGCGGCTCAGCTGTTATGCCGGGAGTCCTGCCCATGTTAAGATGTGTGATATCAATTGGATCTTTCGAAGGAGCATTGCTGGCTGGCGGACATGCCGCCGGATTCGGAGGCATACTAATTTTAGCCAGAACTACAATACTCAGGTTATGCACATGAGAATGAACATGCAAGCTGACATCATTCGCCGATTTCATGCCGCACTCCCCGAAGTCCGACAGTGGATCGACCGGCTCCTGGATGCTCATGCAAATCGTGCTTGTGCTGTCAGTACTCTTGGCCTCACGCGTCTATCCGCCTGTTTCCCCCAAGAGCTGCTGGAGCGTGCCAAGGTGGTCTCCGTGGAACGAGTGCCATTCCCTCCAGTCGATAGGTTCGGTCTGCCAGAGCTGGCCTCCACGCAACAGATGTCTTTTGAGGGGATCACATTCAAGGATACCTTTTTCTTGCAGCAGGGCCACACATCCGAGGAGTTGCACTTTCACGAGCTCGTCCACGTTGTTCAGTGGGCGAGGCTAGGTGTAGACAACTTCCTACTCGCATATGGAATCGGATTGCTCTCGGCCGGATATGCTCAGAGCCCGCTGGAGCAGATGGCATACGCACTGCAGCGCAGTTTCGAACTCGGAACAGCTCCGCAGGAACTCGTGCGCATTATTGAGCAGGGCACAGACGCTATTTGGAATCAGGCAGCACCGATTGTTCAGGGGCGCCATGATGGCGCATAACTTCCGGATGCGGTCAAAGACGCATTGCTGGCCGGCGGGATATACCGCCGAATTCGGCGGCACATTCGTTTTCACCCGCCATGCATAATTCAAGTTAGCAGGACGGAGACATGGCGATCGAGAGTAGCAGGATCGAACCACACTGGAACTACCTGTTGGCGTTGGATGCGGACTTGGCCCAGTTGGCGCGGTACGTCGAGTTCCATCAGGACAATTTCGCCTGCTTTTCGCTGGAGATTGCCCGCGTACTTATGGCCGCGTCAGCTGAGGTAGACGTTGTCGCGAAGCAACTCTGCAAGGTGCTCCAGCCTGAATCAACCGCGGAAAACATCCTAGCGTACCGGGACGTTATCCGAGCGGCCGTTCCACAAATCCCCCGATTTCGTTTGGCTATCCCCCGATACGGACTCTCCCTTGTGCCGTGGGCTGAATGGAAGGAGGTCGAAGGCGTTCCCCTATGGTGGACAGCCAACAACAAGGTCAAGCACGAGCGACACATTCATTTCCACGAGGCGTGCCTGAAGCATGCCCTGAATGCTCTCGGCGGGTTGCTCGTCCTGCTTCTCTTCCTGTACAGAGAGAGGGCGACGCAGGGTCAGTTGGTGCCTGCGCCCCAGATCATCCGCGCGGGCAATGAGCACATCGAGGGTGTGAACGTTGGGGATGTCGACGAGGGAATCTGGTACAAGCTTGACTAGGTCCGCGCTGGTGACTCGACTTGGTATTAAATCTCAAGCAAAGCGGTTTCTAGCAGTTGTCGAGCAGAGAAAAGAACGCTTGTCGAGTGATTGCCGCTGTGCGGATTAGATTCAGAATTATGTCTACTCCGACCTCGCTGTAGCGCGGAATGATTAGCGGACGTGCAACCCCAGGTTTTTCCAGCTTGATATGGCTGCCTTTTTGTCCAGCGCGTCGATAGCCAATTTGTTCAAAAACACAGACTAGCTTCTCCCAACGCAAAGGCGTCAGGCGTGGCATGCTGCGGGCTTTTGGAAGGCAAGCGGAATTGGCACGGGAAATCGAAAAGACCCACGGGGTAATTTATCGTGAATGGGCATCGCCTGGAGCGGAATGAAGCCAAGTTCCCTGAGCGCCTGATCAAGCGTTCCGCGTTCGAGGCAGCTAACGATAAAGAG
Organism: Terriglobia bacterium; assembly: GCA_963739235.1. Lineage (GTDB taxonomy): Bacteria > Acidobacteriota > UBA6911 > UBA6911 > UBA6911 > JAFNAG01. The sequence goes on from CAVTZY010000033.1 coordinate 54,542, forward strand.
TTCTGCGGCTTCAATCAGATTTGCTTTCGCCTCTGCAAGATTTTTCCCCTGCGTACTAAGATCCAGAGGAGGGCAGTAGGCAATGTACCACTTGCCCCGTTTCTTGATGTTCCCGAAGAGATGAAATTCAGCCCGGATTGTCATTTTGCTCTTTTGCCTCTTATCGCATAATACTCCCACAACTTTAGGGGCATCAGCAAAGACGGTTTGCAAGGGCCAAAAGTTTCAGAGATTTCAGGGAAGCGAGTTGGGTACTGATTCATTTGCCCGACCTCAAGTTATGCCAAGCACAGTAACTCTGTCAAGCTCCACACATGATCCGCAATTCCAGCTTCCATTTCAGGGGTAACGCGCAGACTTCTGTGAACACGGCAGAAGTTGTAAAACGCAAAATGCAGGGCTATTGCATGCTTGAGGTTTTCTACCTTCTATCAACCAGGTGACAAAGCAGGGTATCCTGGGTGTTTCGTGGGCGATAGACTCCCTGCGGATGACATTCCACATAGGGTCTGGCCGCCGGCCGCATTCATGTGCCAATCTTATGTTCTCAATCCGAAATGCTGTGCCCCAGATTGGTCAGCGCTGCTTGTTCTCTTTTACGATTGCCGCCAGATCGGATTTCGTCTTGGCCAACACTGCGAGCTGCTCGCCTGTGGGCGCGGATAAGGTGCCGGTCTGCGCGCCGGACATCGTGAACGCGCTCAGCAGCCCGCTCAGACGCTGACGCACTGGTTGCACGACGCCCGCGCCACCGCCCCTGGCGCCGCCCCGGCCGCCGCCGGAGGCCGCGAGCCGCTGCTCAAGCGCCTGCAGCCGTGCGGCCTCCGTGCCGGTAGCGGCAGTGCGCCGCGCCGCGAGATCCTTCACGAGCGCCTCCACCTTTGCCTGCAGATCCATCACCTCGACCACAAACGCTTCACGTGCCTTGTGCTGCGCAAGCGTGACCGCCGACACCGGGTCGCCGCGCACTTCGAACGGGCGCGCCCCGGCCGCCACACCGTCCACTTCGAGTGTCACCTTGAACGTTCCGGGTGCGACGTGCGGCCCGCGCAGACCGATGTCGTGCGCCGGAATCGGCAGGTGTAGCACGCCGGCTCGCGCCGCGCCGCCGCCACCGCCACCGCTGCCCTCTTCGCCTCCTTGGCCACCGCCGCCACGACCCGTGGATGCGGGCGCCGGGTAGCGCAGATCCCAGTTTACCCGGTGAATGACGCCGGCCTCACCGGAACCCGTTACCTCGCGAATCACTTTCCCGGTCGGCCCGGTTACAATCAACTTGACCTTTTGCGCCGGCTGGCCAAGATGATACGTGAATGCTGCGCCCTCCGCAGGGTTCTCGGCGGCATAAAAGTAATGACCCATGTTCGAAATGTCTTCCCAATAGAGCATCAGCGTGGCGCGCGGCACATTGAAGAGGTGCGCACGCTCGGCTGCGATGGCGGGCGTCCACTCCGCAATCGGCGAGGCGTCGTCGAGAATCCAGACGCCGCGTCCGTGCGTGCCAAGAATCAGGTCCTTGGTGCGCGGATGTACGAGGATGTCGTCGTAGCGCGTTGTCGGCAGGTTCGCGGCGAACCGGCTCCAATGATCGCCGCTGTCATGAGTGACGAAGAGCGCGCGCTCGGTACCGGCGAACAACACGTTCGGTTTCCCCGGGAACTCGGCGAGGCCGCGCACGGATGCGTCATCACCCGGCAGACCGTTCATCACCGCCTGCCACGTTTTACCGAAGTCCGTCGTGCGGAAGAGATATGGCTTGAAGTCGCCGTCGCGGTGCGCGTCAAACGACACAAACGCAGTGCCCTTGGAGGCCGATGACGCGACGATGTCGCCCACGAAGGTGCCGTCCTTCACGCCGCCGGTAGAGCGAATGGCGCCGCTCAGCTCGGTCCAGGTGGCGCCGCCGTCGGTAGTGAGTTGCACATTGCCGTCGTCCGTGCCCACCCAGAGGATCTTCGGGTCGAGAGGTGATTCGGCGAAGTTCGAGATTTTGCTGACGTTTTCGCCGTCGTTGCGCGACAACTTGATATCGCGGTTGGCCACGCCCATCATCATCAGCGGGTCGCGGTCGATCGAGCGCGTCAGATCCCTGGTCCTCGTCCAAGTGGATCCATGGTCCTTCGAGATGAAGAGCCGGTTGCCGCCAAGATAGACCGTGCCCGGTGTGTGGCGCGACGCCATGACGGGCGCATCCCAGTCGAAGCGATACGCGGGCTCGCCGCCGGGCGGACGTGGCGTGATTCCCACCGTATCGCCCGTGAGCGGATCGACCAGCGAGAGGTTGCCGCCGGACGACGATGAGTAAACTTTGCGCCAGTCGGCAATGTCGACGGCCTTGCCGGTGCCGTCGCTGTAACCGATCTCGAGCCAATCCTGATCGAGGATGCCGAGCCAGTGGCGCGTGGCGCTTGGGCCCATCCACGAATGATTGTCCTGCAGGCCGGCATACACCCAATACGGATCGCGGTTGTCCACGGCGACGCGATAGACTTGTGACACCGGAATGTTGCCGTAGCGCATGAAAGTCTTGCCCATGTCGAAGCTCTCATTCAGCCCGCCGTCACCCACTACATAGATGTGGCTCGAGTTCGCCGGATCCACGCGCAGCACGTGATGGTCGGTTTTGAGGCCGAGGTCGTAGGTTGGGGACGTGGGCTCTTCAATGAAAGTGGCGCCGCCATCCTCGCTATGCACGATGCGAAGTGCCGGGCAGCCAGACGCGCTTGTCGTTGTTCGGATCGATCGTCGGTTTGCTGTAGTACATCGGCCGCGGGTTTGTGCGGCTCATCTGCTTCCAGGTGGCGCCCGCGTCTTCCGTGCGATACGTCCCGCCTGCGGTGGCGTGCTCAATCGTCGCGATGAGCACATCCGGCTTTGACATCGCGATCGCCAGGCCGATGCGCCCCTTGTCGCCGGCCGGGACACCGTTTTCGAGCTTCTTCCACGTCGCGCCCGCGTCGGCGGTCTTGTAGATGGCGCTGCCGGGACCGCCGCCATTGAAGCCGAAGGCTTTGCGCAGCCGCTGATACGTGGCCGCATAGAGGACCTTCGAGTCGCGCGGATCCATCACGAGGTCCGTTGCGCCGGTGAAGGTATCGGCATAGAGAACTTTCACCCACGTGCGGCCCGCGTCGATGGTTTTGAACACGCCGCGTTCAGGATTCTCGGCCCAGAGGTTGCCGACCGCGGCGATGTAGGCGACGTTCGGATCGACGGGATCCAGCACGACGCGGCCAATCGACCGCGTTTCGTGCAATCCGAGATACGTCCATGCCTCGCCCCCGTCGGTTGAGCGGTACACGCCGCCGCCCCATGATGAGCTCTGCCGGTTATTTTGCTCGCCGGTGCCGGCCCAGATGATCTGCGAATCGCCCGCGAAGATCGCGAGGGCGCCGAACGTGTTGTCTGGCTGCTTGCCGAAAATGTCCTTCCAGGTCACGCCCTTGTTCGTGGATTTCCAGAGGCCGCCGGAAGCCGCGGCGACGTACAGCACCGCGGGATTCTTCGGGTCGATCTGGATGTCGTGGAGACGCCCGCCCGTAACCGCCGGACCGATGTCGCGGAAATGCAGAGCGTCGAACGGCGAGCGCGCGGACTGTGCCTGTGTACGAGTTGGCGCGAGGGCGGCAAACGAGCCCATCGCGAGGAGTGTGAAGACTGCGGCAAGACGGGTGACACGACGCATAACGGCAACCTCGACGGATGGTCCAAACAAGCGATTTTTGATGATCGGGCTCCGGCCGAGGGCCGGTCCAAATTCCGATATGGGCCCTAGATTTACTCTGGACAATCCCAGGGCCCAGGGCGAAACACGGCTGCGATTTTACTCCCAGACGACGTTGCAGAATATTCAATTCTCAGATCATGCCGCGTTCGGGATCATGCGGAGCATGGAGCATCGGCCCGATTTTGGGCCAGGCGCGAATGGCGCTTATTGAAAATCGCGAAATATTGTGAAAAAACGGAACAGCCCCCCACGGGCCGGGGCGCACCTGGTGACGCATGAAAAAATCATGTCCTGCGGGCAGAGGCCATCGGTATCGGTATCGGTATCGCAATCGCAATCGGCTTTTGCCCACGAGTAAGACCGATTGCGACTGCGATTGCGATATCGATAGCGACCCCGACGTTGTGGGCTTTCTGCTGCTATTTTCGAGGCAGTCCCCCATGGGCCGGGGCGCACCTGGTGACGCATGAAAAGATCATGTCCTGCGGGCAGAGGCCATCGGTATCGGAATCGGTATCGCAATCGCAGTCGCGATCGCAATCGGCTTTTGCCCACGAGTAAGACCGATTGCGATCGCGATTGCGATCCCGATACCGATAGCGACCCCGACGTTGTGGGCTTTCTGCTGCTATTTTCGAAACAGTCCCCCATGCGCCGGGGCGCACCCAATGACGCATGAAAACCAGGGTCAAAGCCGTCCGGGCTGAAGCCCGGACCCACTTGTTCGTGAGATTATGTCGTGATTCCTAACGCATCGCAATTTTATGGCAAGTGGGGGCGGGCTTCAGCCCGCCCGGCGAGGTTATTTTCGGAACAGGAATTCGGGAGGCGGCCCCCCTGGGAACGCGGGCGTCCCGCCCGCAAATCCTTTGCGTCCTAACTGTCTCAAAGATGCGCGCGAGACGCGCGCGGTCCCAGGGCGGATCGTCACTATAATTAGCGAAATTCAATAGATAAGGATTTCAATCGGGACTCTGAACGGGTCCGGCAGCAGAACCCGGCGCTTGAGCCCTGGGACCAGGAGTAGGGCAAGGAACGGATTGGTATGGGGTCGGACCACGATTATTTTTGGAGTAATTGGATTCATGTCGCGTCGGGCTGGTTAAACCAGGGCCGCCCCTTTCATCTTCTTCTAGCGGAGTCAACCTTCGGGTTCGAAAGTGAGTGGAAGTTGCTTCCATCCTTTTTGCTTTGGAGCCTTTTTGAAAGTCACAAACCACTCGGAGTTGTCGGGAGCGTGCACGACGCGTGCCCCTGCGGAGGAGATGACGGATTAGCAGGAACCCGGGAAAAGATCAAAGCGAAGGATCTTGCCTTCCGAGACTCAGCGATAGGACTTTTCGGTTCTGAGAAGGATTTGATCTATTCGGAACTCATTTCGAGAACCATGCCGATCATCATGTGCTCATTGCCGGCACCGCCTGTTCACTTGCCATGGAGGAAGCCGGTCTGGAGTTCAGGATGACCTGAAACCTCGATATCGTTTTGCGCGTGGAGGCTTTAGACGGCAATTTCGTGCAGGCATTCTGGGATTTCATCCATGCCGGAAGGTATGAGCATCAACAGAAGCGCACGGGCAGGAAGCTCCTCTACCGCTTCCATGATGCTGAAGACTGAGCGACAGCACAAAGCAAAATGGTCAGGATTTGCTCCGCGAGTACTTGACATTTCTGTCGTCATTTGGCATGTTAAATGACGATGACGGCGACAGATCGAAACTTCCGGACATCTCCGCCCGGGATTAAACGCATCCCGGATCTGCAGCGTTGGCTCAAGAGCAAATCCCACTTTCTTTTCGGACCGCGCCAGACGGGAAAAAGCTTTCTGATCCGACATACGCTGCCGGACCACCGGGTCTACGATCTCCTCGACACCTCTGTCTTCCTCGCACTCAGCCAGAATCCCGGCCGCATCGCCGAAGAGGTAGGGCCGACGGAGCGGATCGTGGTGATCGATGAGGTTCAGCGCTTGCCAGTGCTTCTTAACGAGGTCCACCGGCTCATCGAAGAACGCGGCCTGCGCTTCCTGCTGACGGGATCGAGCGCGCGCAAGCTGCGGCGCGGAGGCGTGAATCTCCTGGGTGGCCGGGCGCGCACCAAATATCTTCATCCGCTGACCTGGAAGGAACTCGGCGGGCATTTCGATCTGGATCGCGCCCTGCAAAACGGCTTGCTGCCGTCGATCTACTTTTCCGACGACCCGGGCGCGGATTTGCGGGCATACGCAGGAACCTATCTTCAGCAGGAGATCGTGGCGGAAGGAGCCGTGCGCAATGTCCAGGCATTCTCGCGTTTTTTGCGGGTTGCCGCATTCTGCAACGGCCAAATCGTGAACTTCACCAACGTGGGGAATGACGCGCAGGTTCCTCGCACCACCGTGAATGAGTATTTCGAAATCTTGAAGGATACCCTGATTCTCCATGAACTGCCGGCATGGCGTGAATCCACAGTGCGCAAGCCGCTGGTCTCTTCGAAGTATTATCTCTTCGACGTCGGTGTTGCCGGCGCGATTCAAGGCAGGGCGTTCCGGAAAGGAACACCGGAATACGGCGAGGCTCTGGAGACATTCCTCCTGCATGAGTTGATCTCCTACCGGGACTATGGGAGCGAGGAACCGCTTTACTATTGGCGTTCCACCTCGGGATTCGAGGTCGACTTCATCCTCGCGGATCACACTGCGATTGAGGTCAAAGCCAAGACCAACATCACCGCCCGCGATCTCAAGTCGTTGAAGGCCCTTGCCGAAGAAGAAAAACTCAAGCGCTATGTCTGCGTTTGCCTTGAGCCCCGGCGCCGGATCGTGGATGGGATTCAAATTCTCCCAATCTTCGATTTTCTGGAAGCTCTCTGGGGCGGCCAGTTTCGATGACAGGAAACCAGGGACGTCCCACACGTGCACCCAGTTTTCTCGCACATACCGCCAGAAAAAACTCGGTAAACGTGTGGGACGTTCCCGGGTAAGATGATCAACGGTGCCGAAGGCGTCAGGGAAATATCGTTATTATCATAGCAATTATTCCATGACATAGTATAATTGCATGGAAACTTATGATTGCTCGCTTAATAGCATCGCGACTTCGGGAGATGATTGGCCGCTTTCCGGCGGTGGTTCTGCTTGGTCCGCGCCAGGCCGGCAAGACTACCCTGGCAAGGGCGCTCGCGGACGAACTCGCCGACAAGGCTGTCTACCTGGATCTGGAACTGCCCTCGGACCGAGCCAAACTTTCCGATCCCGAACTCTACCTGTCGGCCCATGAGAATCAGTTGGTGATTCTCGATGAAATCCATCGTGCGCCGGGGATCTTTCAAGTCTTGAGGAGCGTCATCGACGGGCGACGCCGCAAAGGAAGCCGGGCCGGCGAGTTCCTGCTTCTCGGTTCGGCGTCCATGGACCTGCTCAAACAATCGGCGGAAAGTCTGGCAGGGAGAATTGCCTATCTGGAACTGCCACCGTTTACAGTGAGAGAAATCGAAACTCTCGGCACGAATGCGGTGGAACGGCTTTGGGTGCGCGGGGGGTTCCCGGACAGCTACCTGGCACCGGATGATTCCGGCAGCTTTGATTGGCGCCTTGCGTTCATCCAGACTTATCTTGAACGCGACATTCCGGCCCTTGGGCCTCGTGTGCCGGCGGAGACCCTTCATCGCTTCTGGCAAATGCTGGCGCATAATCAAGGCCAATTACTCAACGCCGCGCGCCTCGCTGCCGGTCTTGGAGTCAGCGGGCAAACCGTGGCACGGTACCTCGACATCCTGGTGGATCTCCTGCTCGTGAGGCGAATCCAGCCTTGGACCCCCAACCTTTCGAAACGCCTCGTCCGCTCGCCCAAAGTCTATGTGCGCGACAGCGGAATCGTTCATGCGCTTCTTGGTATACCGGGGCACGAGCAATTGGTTGGCCACCCAATTGTCGGTCCAAGTTGGGAAGGCTTCGTGATCGAGAACCTTATCTCGGCCGCTCCTGCGGGCGCGAACCTATGGTTCTACCGCACATCTGCTGGAGCTGAGATCGATCTGCTGATGGAACTCGGGCCAAACAAGCTGTGGGCCGTAGAAGTGAAACGATCGCTCAGCAATCCGCACCCGACCAAGGGCTTCCATTTGGCCTGCGAGGACGTGAAGGCGACCCGCCGCCTGGTCGTGTATCCCGGGGAAGAGCAATATCGTATCGATCCATTAACAGAGGTTGTGTCCTTACCCGCCTTGCTGAAAACTGGTTACGAGTAAGAACCGCCAAACAGTTGCCTGGTCCTGAATTTCTCAACCCTTCGGCGTCGTCTTTAACCAAAACCAATGCAGACGCCAAGGGGGCGCGAGCACGTCGAGAACCGCATTGTGCGGATGTAGCGGAATCAGGTTTTCAGGTCAGTGGTCAAGGCAGGTGGCCTGATAATCACAGGCAAACTCTGGCGAGCCGGCCCGGAACTGGCATCCATTGAGCCTGCGCTGCCTGGAAACAGGGCGGATCTTCAATGGCTGGTGGCGCTGCTTCGATAACTACGTGCAAACCGTAGCGGCCGAAGCCGCGGTAAGCGAACCGGTGGAACAGCTGGGTTGATTTCGACGATCACAATCGCACGATTTAATTTTCCAGGCTTGGTCCCGTCACCGTTTCACGGTGGGGGCTCTCGTTGTACGGCTGTTGGCCAGCCGGTAGACTTCACTTCCGGCCAGCAGGAGGGCGCCGACGGCGAACGGTTCTGTGTGCCGGGGATCAAATCCGTGCGGCGCAGCGCCGATCGGCTGCACGTGTTCGAGCTTTCCTTCCGGGGTCACACACGAAGCGAGTGCATTCCAGGCGAACCGCACGGCGGGTTCGACACGCTTGCGATCGAGCAGGCCGTGATTCAATCCCCAGGCCAGCCCATAAGCCAGGAACGAACTGCCGCTGGTCTCGCGCGCCGTATGCGCGGCCGGATCAAGCAGACCAGCGCGCCAGAGCCCGTCTGCCTGCTGTGCGGCAATAGCCGCCTTGGCCATGGCGAGGTAAAGTTTGCGATATCGAGGATAATCAGGATGATCTTTGGGGAAGTGTTCGAGCACGCGGCACAGCCCGCCGAACACCCAACCGTTGCCGCGCGCCCAGTGAATCGTGCGTCCGTTGGGCTCGCGTAGATCGAGGAACGACTCGTCGCGGTAGTACAGACCGACCGCCGGCTGGAAGAGCCGCTCCGTCGTTGCCCACCACTCCCGGTTCATGAAGTCGAGGTAGCGGCGGTCTCCCGTGGCTTCCCACATCAGCAGCCACGACATCGGCGCCATAAACAGGGCATCGCACCACGTCCAGCGCTCCTGGCTTTTGGGCGGATCCCAATCCATCGAGACCTTTGAGGGTTGCGCGAGAATGGCGTCGAGCCGCTTCCTGGACGGTTCGAGCATCTTGGCGTCGTGCCCGCGTTGATACATTTCGAGATAAGCCTGGACGACGCAATAGTCGTCCGCGTGATACAGCCTGTTGTGCGGCTCCCATTGGTTGGCGTCGCCTCGCTCGAACATCGCCTGCAGGTATCGCCGGTCGGGGGCAATCAGGTCCAGGGCCAGCGTGCCGATGTAGAACGGGGCAACCTCCCAGCCGCGCGGATTCCTTTGCGATGGATCCGGGAAATTGGCGAGTTGCCAATCGGCAACGCGTTCCATCAGAGCCAGAACCTCCCCGGCCGTGACGGCGCGGTCGAGCAGGTCAGGGGAGGAGGACTCGGCGCGCGTCTGTGTGAGCGCCGCGAGGCGGCTGGCATTAGGGCTCCAAATCAATGTGCCGATTTGAGTCGGCGACACCGAAGGCGCCGATTTGTCATTGCCGTCGAGTTGCGCGACATTCTGGACAAGCATATGGACCTGCAGGAAACGATTCCAGGCAACAGGATCGCACGAGGGTTCCCATGCCCCGACCGGAGTGCGGGTAAGCTCCATGTCCTTCCACGTTGCCGCGGCCGGGCTGTCGAGCGACGAGGCGACGATGCGGCCGCCGCGCAGATCGTCGCGATAGATCAGGTGAATGGCAGGAAGTTCCAGGAGCAGGATTGCTCGGGAGATGGGCGGACGCTTCGTGCCGGTGTCGGCAAGCGAGAAAGTGGCCGAACGGGTTGGCCCGGGGATTACTCTCCACGCTTTGCCGTCGCTATAAACGATCTGGAACTGTGGCGGCGCTCCTTTTGCCGGCGACCAGTATGTGGCGATGTAAGGCCGGCCTCCATTATCAACGGCTACCCAGGGCGAATTCATCAGGTTGCTGTTTTGCGGAATACGCACCGCGTATTCCGCCGTGGCGGCGGTGATCGGAACCTGGCAGGGCAAGCCGTCACTCTTGGTCCAGGTATTGCCGCCGTCTGTGGACCGGGCATAGGCAAGATCGTGATTGCTGGCGACGTCGGCGGAATCGCGCCAATTCCACGCGAGATGCAGCACGCGCCTGGGATCAATCGCCATGCCCCAGTAGGGGCTGCGCCGACCTTCCCCGTCAATGAGATTTGACTGCACCTGAGTCCACTTGCGCGCAACGGTCGAGTATCGGTTGAGCACGAGCGCGCCCCGGCCCGACTCGCCGTCGCGGAACAGGAAAAAGAGATCGCCGTCCGGCGCACGAAAAAACTGCGGGTACGTGACCGTCGCCTCGCGTTGGCCCGTCATCGTCATTTTCGAGCCAAGCTCGAGGGATCCCGCGGCGACCGAGCGCGCATAATTGAGCGGGTTGCCGTGGTGGTCCCATGCGACATGGAGGAAACCGGCTCCATCGACAACGAGGCTGATCGAGTTGTGAGCGTCGCTGACGTTCCCCCGATATGAAGTCCGGCGAGTCTCCCAAACGTCCGACCCCAGCGCACGCCTGGCAAGCACCATGTATCCATGGGCGTCATAGAACGCGGCGTATTGAGTGCGACTGTGCGTGAACAGGGACTGCCGGACGTTTGCCACGACATTGATCGAGCTGCCGGCCCATGCTTTATCCGCAATTGGCAGATAGCGGGCGTTGGTGCCCGATCCGGGCTCGATGGCAGGGGCTCGGGCGCCGAATGCCTCGCCACAGAGGAAGGCGGTGAATAGGAAAACACGAAGAGGAAGCGTCCCGGTTGTGATCAGCATGATGCCTCCCTTCAGAAATCGGTGCCGGACAAAATGGTATTAAATTAATCCCAAATCAATAAAATTAGCAGCCACGAATTTCATGAAGTTCACGAAATCTTCTCTATTTCAATTGGATGCTCTTGTTCAATCTATCTCCTACTTGTGCTCTCTTCCCGAAAGGCATCTACTTCCAATGTGTCCGCCACCAAGTTGAGGCCGGCTGGATCAATGCCCGCGCGGAGCCCCAACGGGCGTGCTTAATAATAGTCAAATGCTTTTTCCTGTTGGGCAGATCATACGACGGGTCGCTGACAAGAGTATGCGGAATTCTTTCTTCATGCAGGCAAGCGGGCGAATTTTGAGCAGGGATCGGAGACAAAAGGAGTAAGCGGGCTGGAGAGGCGCCCTGCGAGGTCGCCGGATGCCGCTCCATCCCGCTTCAGGCACGGACGCAAGCATACCTCCCCCTGTGCGGCGCCCGCCGGCTCGCGCAGCGGAGCATAGGGGGGAGCGCCTCGACCCTATTCGGGTGGGTTCCAACCGCTCATCGAGGTCGTCGAAGGCAATAACCGCAGGGTCATGGTGTACAGATCTCTCGGGGGCTGGAGGCGGAGGGCGCTCGGGGCGGTCCCACCGTTTGAGGTGGCGCAGGATGCTCTCGATGACGGGGGCGCTGTCGATCAGGCTGATGATCTTGGGCGCGCCGCCGCAACGCGGGCAAATCAGAGGGTCCGCTTCGTACACCTTCTTGATAAGCCGCACCCAGGAGCGCCTCAACCGGCGCGCGCAGGCATCGGCGCAACAGGGATGTTGCGCCGACGATTCGAGCGCACCAACGAGCCTTCGGGAGAAACCAATCCATCCCTGATTAGGTTGTGAATATGGGGATGGAACCGGATGGGATCGTCGCCATAGGTTTGCAGGGAGGCGATCATGCCGGGAAGTCCGCGGCGATCCGCGGCGCCATCCTGGAAAAGCTCCTTGATTGGCATGTTTTATCATGATTTGGTATGATACAACATGAAAGGAATTGCCATGAAAACCGAGCCCTTCGCCACGAAGCTCCCCTCCGATCTCACCGCACAACTGGACTCCGTCTGCAAGAAGCTGGGGCTGCGAAAGAACTTCGTCCTCGAAGCCGCCTTGAGAGAAAAACTTGAAGATCTGCTCGATGCTGAGGACCTCCGAGAAGCAATGGGCGAAGCCACGGGCTTTCACGCCTGGGATGATATAAAGAAAGAAGCGCGCCGGGGTGGCAAGAAGTGACTTATGAGGTTGAGTTGGAAACCCGGGCGAGACGTGAATACCGCGATCTGCCAACCCAGGCTCGTGAGCAGGTCTCCGATGCCATCGACGACCTCCACATGGATCCTCGGCCGCCCGGATGCAAAAAACTTGTTGGGGGCAACGGGTTTCGCGTGCGGACCGGCGACTACCGCATCCTTTACACCGTCGATGACAATTTACATCTTGTGCGGATTTATAGGATCGGCCATCGTCGTGAGGTCTATCGCCGCCACTAAATCGATCCCGCGCTTGTCCGGGACGTCAAGGTCGACACCACCATCATGGGCGGCAAAATCATCTATCAAAGATCCAAGTAGACTGAGTCAGGAAGAAATCGGAGTTTGAATTCATCGACAAATTGTAGTCGTCAGTTCCCTTCCCGCTTCTTGCGAGGCGGATTGGCTGCGGGCTTCGGGGCCGGCTGCATCTGGCCTTTGGCGGCGGGATTCTCTGCCTGACGCCGGAGCCGGGCACGCTCTTCGGGCGAAAGAGTGCTCCAGCGGCGGAAGTTCTCCAGGAAGCGCGCGCGCTCGGCGGGGCTCATTTGGAGGAAGCGGCGATAGTTACTTCTCATCTCCTGCTGCTTCTGCTGAGGTAGCGACCTCCAGACCCGGTAGTTTTGTTCCAGGCTCTTGCGCTCTGCCGGCGTGAGCTTCTGGTAGTCGGCAAAATTGCCCAGGATCAGTTTCCTTTCCTGCGGGCTCATCTTCTGAAATTGCTGCAGCTGGTCGCCGATTTCCTTCTGCTGTTGCAGCGTCAGCTTCATGTAGGCACTGTACCGCTCTCGCAGGGCTTCCTTCTGCGCCGGAGTCAATCGACTCCACTCTTCCTCCGGGGTGGCAGGCGGTTGTTGAGCCACAGCTGCCGGGATAGCACTGATCAGAAGCATGATAAAAAGCAGCCCGGCAAAGGTACGAAAATAGTGTTTATTTGTTTGGCGTTTTGTTCGCATTGTCTTTTCCTACAGGCTTGGCCGACGTGCTGTTGCTGTTTTGGCTTGGCTTTTTGTCGGCCAGGAAGTCAAGGTATTGAATCTTCTCGAAATTTTGCAGCAACTCGAGCTTTTCCAGAATCTCCCGATGCTTGAGAATCTCTTTTTCCTCAGGCGTCAGTGCCGGAGGCTTTGGGGCCGGCGTAGTTTTGGGTGCCGGGTTCTGCTGTGGAAGCGCCATGGCCGGCAACATGAGCGTCGGGGCCAGGGTCAGGATGATCATGAGGCGCTTGCGCATTTTCACTCTCAACGGCGTCCGGTACTCACCGGACTCCCGATGGGAAGGTTATGGATCACGTCAAAATCTTCCAGCAAATCGAGGTTTTCGATCACTCTCATGTCCTGCAACAGCGGCAAATTTTCGGCGATGCCGATTTCACTGATTGCCGCGTCCTGATTGGCAGGACCAGTTCGATGACTGCCGAGATAAATCCCCACCGTCAAGAGCAGGACAAGGCTTGCGGCCGCAGCGAGCTGGCGTTGCCAGCCCCATGCCAGATAACGGCTGAGCCATCGATTGCCGCTACGCGCCTCGGCAGCCCGCTGCTGTCTATGCCGCTCCAGCCGGCTCCGAAAGCGCGCGGAGAGATCCGATGCCGGCTCGACCTCCTCGTCGATTGCCGGAAGGATCTCGATTCGATCCAGGCGGCTCAACCGCGACGCGCAACTCGCGCACGAAGCCAAATGGCTTCTGACGGTGTGCGCCTCGGCACCGCTCAGCTTGCCGTCCAAAAACAACGCTAAAAAGCTTTGAGTTTCTTCGCAGTTCATTTCACAACAGCTCAGGCAGCAGAGGTCGAAGCCTCTCTGCCATGGCCTCCTTCGCCCTGTGGATAAGCGATTTAATTGCTTTTTCACTGACTCTCATCACCGCTGCTACTTCGGCGTACGATAGTTCCTGGTACTTGTTGAGAATGAAAGCCAGGCGCTGGTTCTGCGGCAGCCCGTCCAGTGCCTGCCGCAAGGCCCTGACCACCGCAACTTGTTCCAACATCTTGTCAGGACCGACTCTTGCTTCATCAGCCAGATCCATCGGTTTGCGTGGCGCATCTTTGGAACCATCGTCATCAAGCGATGTGTGGACAGCCCTGTATTGTGGCCGGCGAATTTCGTTCAGGCAGACATTGGTGGCGATCCGGTACAGCCAGGTTGTGAATTTGGCTTCCGGCCGATAACTCGATGCCGAGTCGTTCACCCGCAGAAACACTTCCTGCGCCATTTCCTCGGCGATCTCACGTCTGCGCACAAAACGATAGGCAAAATTCGTCACGGCCCGAATGTGCCGCGTGAAAAGGTCCTCAAAGGCCTCGAGGTCTCCCTCCTTAAACCGAAGCATGCGTACCGTGTCGGGATCCAACCCTTCCGGCCTGCTCTTTTCAGCCATGCTCAACCAGGGGCTCCATTTCAACAGTGCGTCCAACTCTCCTGCCTCCACCATATCGGCATAATCCCGGGCATCATTGAACCCCGATCCAACTGCCAGTCTGAGCGTGCGGCACTCCTTTCTCATATCCTTAAACACAGAGTTGGCAAAAAAGTTCCGTGAATGGGTCATTTCTTCTATGTGTCAACGCTCGCATATCCGCTGCGGAACTTTTTTCCCGACATTGTGTTTGATGGAGCGGACAGAGGGAAACACAACCAAAACGAAAAAGGAGAAAGCGATGAAAATTCAGAAAACAATGGCCGCTGGAATCATTCTCACAGGAGCACTCATTACGGGAGGGTACACAGCTCGCGCCGGCCAATCCGGCGGTGATGTGCAGAAGGATCGCAAGGAGATCCGGGCCGACAGACGCGACCTGAAAAATGATGTCCGGGATGTGAGGGCAGACAAGAAGGATGTGCGTGGCGATCATCGAGATCTGCAAGCCGACCGCAAAGATCTGAACCAGGACATCAAAAACAAGGCAGGCGCCGCGGAAATCAAGTCAGATCGAAGGGACATCCGCACTGACAAAAAGGACATCCGCAGCGACGTGCGCGATGTAAAACAGGACAAGAGAGACATCCGTAACGACAAGATCGACCTGCGGCATGACGTGCGCGACCTCAAGCGCGACAAAAAGAAGTAGATTCACGGGACAGGCGCGGATGGCGCTTGGTTAAGGCAAGATTCTTCTTTCGCCCCTCCAGGGCTCCGGCTGATCTTCCCATATACCCCGGGCGGCGCTGCGCTTGCCCGGGGCTACTGTCTTGCGCGCCTCCGGCGCGGGTTCTCAGCCAAGTTTACGGGACTGACATCGGGACCATGCCCCGGAGGGGCAATAAGATAGTAGCCGGGGGCAAGCGCAGCGCCGCCCCCGGTTAGCCAATCACACACGAAGAGCCCCAGCGGGGCGAAGGAAAATCATATAGTTTCATGCTTATGCGTACCTTGGGTAGCTCTCATCCACTCCTTATCTTAGTGCCATTCGGGACAGGCGCCATAACCTCTAAACTATTCGAGATTGGCGGACATTGATTGACGTGGAATTTTGAGGTTATGGCGTGTGCCCGTAAGTAGATATGTGCGCCCGCCAGGGAAGTCTCTGCAATCCAATAAAACAAATCCAATCAAGCTATTAAGACGGCCTTTAGGTGCAGTTCTCCCCCACATTCTAGAGTCTTGTAGTGGCAAAAGATAAGTTCTATACTCTTGTACAAGTCTGTAAAAACGCTCGGGGGATAAAAAAACATGATGCGCAAGTACAGCTGGCCGACAGCAGTGCCATGCATTGCAGGCACCCTTCTGTGGTTGTTCTTCGCAACTGAAGCGCCTGCCGGTGTATTGGACGACATCAAGAACTTCATCAGCGAGCTGGTCAAATTGCCCGGCCTTGTAGACCAGGTATGCCAGGACGCTGTTAATGCTCTCTCCACCGATGTCGACAACGCGACTCTCATGCTGGTAAATGAGGCCGCAACAGAGAGAGGTCTTGTCGCGGCCGCGGCGGCTGACGCGGTCAAGACAGTGGCGGAGGCCGAGCGTCTTGAGGTTGCAGGAACGGTCGTCTTGACTGCGGAGACAAAGAAGTTGATGGTCGATACCGCAGCACAAGCCAATCAGCTTTCGCAGGACAGCGGCATTGCCCTTGCCCAGCTGAGCGACACTGTCGCTGCCTGCAGGCGGGCCACACGTCAGGGGTGCGAAGCCGGCAGACTTGCGGTGAAGGTAGCCATCCTCGACAACCGCCTCGTCCCGTTGCGGGATTATCTGTTGGACCTGGCCACCCATCCTTGGGATTTCAGCCTCAGCGATGTCGAGGTGCAGTTGACTGCCATCGATCAGGACGTTCAGGGGAATAATGCAGCAAATAAGGAGCGCCGTCTTCCAGGCCGTGCAAAGTAGTTCCGCTGAGGTTGCTGCCACCGTAATTGACATCAAGAACAAGCGGGTTGAGGCTCAGCGCCTGGCAGCGCTGGTCAAGGATGCCCTCGACAAGGCTCTCAGCCCGCCGGGCGTGTCAACGAAGCCTCCGCAGAATGCGGGTCAGGGTTCCATGTTGAAAGCGGTCCAGACCAGCGGAAACATTTTTGCAGGCATTGGGACCGCAACCGCCGCTCTGCCGGCCGGGTGGGGAGAGCTTGCCGACAAGCTCGACCTATTGGCAAGCAAAGCGTGGGTTTCGGCGCAACAGGAGCAGCCCGCGTCGGAATCAGGATCAGCGTCTCCCGGAGCCCAAGCCTCGGGTGCAAACGCGCTGTCCCTCTTCGGCGTGATGGCAAATTTTTATGTCGTGGAATCGGAAGCAGTGGAATTTGATTACTACCAGTTCGGCTACCTGCCCAACACTCCTCGCATCGAAGGGCGGCGCACGACCGTGAGTTACGGGTTGCAGCCCGGCAGCCCGATGCCGGGAGCGTTGGGCATCTGCCGCCATTTTGCCGATGCCACCCGCCAGGCGGGCGGAGAGGTCTTGTACGACAACTCCCGCAACATTATTGTCGTCCGCATCAAGCAGGGAGGGCACGAAGCGTGGGCGGAGTTCGCCTGCGACCAGGACCGCTATCGGGTGAACATTATGGAACGGGATAGCAGCCAACCGTCGGCCACCGGCGCCACCTCTAAGGCTACGGCCGTCGCCAATACTGACCAAAAGACCGACAAAAACCAGAAGACATTTACTACCCACAACTTCAAACTTAGTATCGACGGGTTGGATCTTCAGCAAGCACCCATAGCCGGGCACTTCTCTATCCAAGTAGACAACGGCCCCGCGACAACGCTCGCTGCTCCAGCTCAATGTGCGGATCCGCCGGTGCTGTTGCGCAAAATGATTAGCAATATCAAGTATCCGTATTTTGTCCTGAAGCAGGGCTTTGTCGATCAACTCAACCTCAGCAAATTGAATCTCATCGATACGAATATCTGGGCCTGTCACATCAAGGACGGCACGCTTGTCCAGGGGGCCCTGGTCACGGACCGGCCTCTCAAATAGTCGCGAGTAGAATTCTGGGACCGACGGCTTTCAATGAAATTCTTGGAGGAATCTGCATGAAAAAAAGGATGTTCCTTTTGCTCCTTTGTAGCTTATTGGCAGCAGGCACGCTCGCGGCTCAGCAGGATATTTCAGGAAGCTCCGATCACCCGCTCTTCACTCGCATGCCCGGGTTTTACATCGGCGAATACCAGGCGCAGCCGTTCGACGCCTACCAGTTTAACAGCGCTCCCGGCGCACCGCGCGTGGAAGGCCGGGTGACCACGATCCGCTATTGGGCCAGATCAGAGACTCCTCCGCCGGGCGCCTTGGCGATCTGCCGCAATTATGCCAATGCGGCAAAACTGGCCGGCGGCGTCATACTGAATGACAACGGCCGCAATATGGTCACGGTCAAGATTGTTAGAGACGGGAAGGAGGCCTGGGCTGAGATTTCCTGTGACAACAACCGTTACTCTCTTGTGATTGCCGAGAAACAGGTCCTCGAGCAGGTCGTGACGGCCGGAGATATGCAGGCAGCTTTCGACAAGCAGGGCTTTATCGCGCTCGACATCCACTTTGACACCGGCAAGGCCGTCATCAGGCCGGAATCCCAGCAGATCATCGATCAGATCGTGACCTTGCTCAAAGGGAATCCCAAGCTCCATATCAGTGTCGAGGGACATACCGACAACGTCGGCACAGCTGAATCCAATCAGAAACTCTCCGAGGCGCGCGCCGCCGCGGTTGTGGAGGCGATTCTCAAACAGGGCATTCCCACAGGCAGTCTAAGCTCTGTCGGCTTCGGGCAGACTCGTCCTGTAGCCAACAATCAAACCGAAGAGGGGCGGGCAAAAAACCGGCGCGTGGAACTTGTCCGCAAGTGAAATCGGCACGACCGGTCTCACTGGCGATGGGTCTGCTCCGATCGGGAGTCGGCCCCATCACTCTCCGGTCTTGGCTCGGTTATGCCTTTCTAAATGCGATTCACCAATTATGGAGTCCGCCAATGAAACCTACAGCGATGGTTTTTTCCGCGATCTTCCTCCTTCTGCCCATGGGAGTGCCAAAGGGCGTTGATGCGCAGCAACAGGAGCCCACCGGGACAAAGATTCCTGCGGCGCAAGGCGCCAGCGGCAGCACGAAGGTGTTGTTCGAAGCCATGGCAAACCTCCACGTCGTGGAGACGGAAGTCGTGGAGTTCGACTTCTACACGTTTGGCTACCTGCCCGGCACCCCGCGCATCGAAGGGCGCCGCACCACCACCAGTTACGGATTGAATCCCGGCAGCCCGATGCCGGGCGCGCTCGGTATTTGCCGCTACTTTGTCACAGCCACCCGCCAAACAGGCGGGGAAGTTCTCTATGACAACGACCGCAACATCGTCGTCCTCAGATTCAATCAGCAAGGTCACGAAACCTGGGCCGAAATCGCCTGCGACAAGGATCGCTATCGGGTGAACATCGTGGAGCGGCAGGGTGCGGGGCAAAGCAAGAGTGACGCGACTCCCGACCAGTCAGATCCCGCGAAAATGAAGGAGCTCAACGCCAAGGTGCGTGAGCAAGTGAAAGCGAACGCGGATAAGGCATTCGATGAGCTGGCTGCAGAAGAAGCGAAGCATACAAAGGTGGCCGCACCGCCGGCGGGTTCGGGGACAGGCGCGGTGACTGCAAGCGGGCACTATGCCATTGTGGCGAATACGGCGACGGGCAGCCTTGCGCCGCCTTCTCCCTGTATCGATACGGCAATAGTCATTCACCGTGCTTGGCCATCGAAGTATAGCGGCGTTGCTTTCACCGATGCTTTGCGCCGATCCATCGCAGATGCGCGCGCTCACGCAGAGATCGCCAAAACCCTCGACACCTATGTGATATTGGTTGATGAGAACACGTGGTCCTGTCACAGCCAGGACGGCACCAAGGTTGAAGGTGTTCTGGTCACCGACCAGCCCCTCAAGGGCGAGGGCGCCACTCCCACAATTCCTGGTACGGGTGTTACCTCGCAATCTCCTGCGGGGGCGAATCCCGGGGAAAATGTTGCCGTTGGGCAATCTGCTATTCGCAACGCAGGGCAATCAGCGGGTCAACGCGCGATGCCCGTCTGGCGGGAACATAGCCGGCGAGAACGGCTACCGCGGCGATCACCAGTACCGATAAGGTGAGTGTGAGAGGATCGAGAACAGCCAGACCGAACAACGAACTCTCAACGAAACGCCCGCAAATCAATGCGGCGGGGACTCCGATCAGGATGCCTATGACTACCATCAGCGCAGTTTCACGAAGAACACTGCCCATTATCCATCCCCGTTGGGCGCCCAGGGCCATACGAATCCCGATCTCGTGGGTTCTTCGCTCGATCGCATAGGCGAGCACGCCGTGCAATCCCATAGATGCCAGCAACAGAGCGAGCACACCAAAGAAACTGGAAACCTGGGCGATCATGCGCTCGCGCGTAATCGCCCGATTCACCAGTTCAGTCAAGCTCCTGGCGCCCATTATGGGCAATGCCAGATCGCTTTCCTGAATCTTCCTTCTCACGGCTTGCAGCGCGTTATCGGGATCGGCAAGCGTCCGGATTTCGAAATAGGCTGCCGATGGGATTTCGCCCAGCGGATGGAAAAAGGGGACGTAGAACCGCCTGGGGATCTCCCCCCGCAATCGATGATCCTTCGCATCCCTGGTGACGCCAACGATCTCAAAAGTGACCCGGGTATCCGGAAACTCGTCTCTAACATGCTTGCCGATCGGGTTGAATTTGCCGAAGTAAAATTTGGCGAAGGCTTCGTTGACGATGCAAACCGGATTTGAAGATACGGAGTCCTGCGGGCCGATCTCGCGCCCCAGCAAGATCGGGATCCCCACCGTTGAAAAATAATGCGGCCCGATCCGGTCGAAACGCGCCGAGTTTTCCTCTTCTTTATCGGAGTGGTAGCCTTCAACCGTGATCTGGTCACCCGATTCCGTTCCCCCGAACAGGCCATTCTCGGAGATTGTGATGCCGCGAATCCCGGGCAGCCCCTTCAGATTTTCGAGCATCCGCTGGTAAAGACCGGCACGCCCCGGACTGTCATACCCAGCAGCAAGAGCATCGACACGCACGACCAGCAGATGATCGCGGCTGTACCCCAAATCCACGACCTGCAGGTTGCGAAGGGTGCGCACAAATAGGCCCGCGCCCAGCAACAGCAGGAGCGAAATCGCTACCTGTCCAACCACCAGCAACTTGCCGATGTTCAGACGCCTTCCGCTGCCGGCCACACCGCGGGCATTCTCTTTCAGCGTACTGTTGACATCGACCCGGGTGGCACGCAGGGCAGGTATGAGGCCGAACAACAGGCCCGTCAAAATCGACACTGCCGCGGTAAACATGAGAATGCGCAGGTCGGGCTCCACATCCAAGGGAATCGGCTCCGGTCCTGAAGATGCCAATCCGATCAAAACCCGGACGGCCCAATAGGAAAACAGCACCCCCATGGCGCCGCCCATTATCGAAAGCACCAGGCTTTCCGTCAACAATTGCCGAAGCAACCGCTGGCGCGTGGCGCCGAGGGCGATGCGTACGCCAATTTCCGTCTGCCTGGCGGTCGCCCGTGCCAGGAGCAGATTGGCGACATTGGCACAAGCGATCAGAAGCACCATGGCCACAATCACCATCAGCAACAGAAGAGGCCGGGAGAATTCCTCGCGCCGGCTCGATGCACCGGTAGCCCCTGATTGGACGAGGATCTTCTGATCTGCAATCTCCCGGCGGCGTTGGGGATCCACAACTGATCCCGCCTGTGCTTCGAGGTATTGCCTGAAGATCACATCGATGTTCGCCGGGGCCTGGGCCAGACTCATTCCCGGCTTGAGACGACCGCCGATGTGCAGCCACATCACCTTCTCAGCGCGCTTCGGATCATCGCGCAGCCAGAATCTGCCGGGTTTTGCCTGGGGCTCCATCATCATTGGAAGATACAGATCCGGGGAATCGCCAACAATTTCGCCGCGAAATCCCTTGGGAGTTATGCCAATGATGATAAATTCATAAGTAGTACAGTGTTGTAAAACGTCGCAAGCTCGAGTTTAGTTTGCTTTTAAAGGACTTTTCTCTGCGACCTCCGCGTTGATCTTTTGCTTTTCTTTGCTTTACGATAAGGGTTTGTAAATATGTAGTATGGAACACAGGAGATGAAAATATGATGCGAACAGATCGCTTCAGGCGCTTAGCCGCCGTGTTGATCCTCTGCTTTTTGACTGCACTTCCCGCGCTGGCACGGCAGGGTCGCGTTCTCGAACCGGGCACGCCTGCCTCCGTTGGCATGGACGGCGCCAAGCTCGCGGAGGGCGTCAAGCTGTACAGGGAGGCGATCGATCGGGATGATATTCGCGGAGCCGTCCTGATGGTTGCGCGCCACGGCAAAATCGTCCTCCTGGAAGCCGTAGGATGGAAGCACAAGGGTTATCAACTGCCCATGGAAAAGGATACACTCTTCCGCATGGCCTCCAATACCAAGCCTGTCATCGCCACCGCCGCCTTGATCCTCGAGGAGGAAGGCAAGCTGCACATGGACGACACGGCAGCCAGGTATCTGCCATCATTTGATAACTGGCGATCCCGCACCATCACCATCGCCCAGTTGTTGTCGCACACCTCCGGTTTCAGAATTTCCGAGATCTTTTATCCTTTTGATTCGAAGGACGGCCCGCCATCTTTGCGCACCGCAGTGGATAAGTTCGGCAAAGAAGGACCTGAGGTCGAACCTGGAACCTCCTACAGTTACAGTAATCCCGGCTTCAACACCCTGGGGGCCATCATTGAAGTTGCTTCGGGCCTGCCGCTGGAATCGTTTCTGAAGAGCCGGATCTACGATCCTCTGGGAATGACGGACACCCTGAACCATGAAGATCCCGGCAAGCTCGCTCGCATGGCTACAGTGTACCGCGGTAGAGCGGGCGCACAGGGCCGGATCGAGTTTCAGCAGGGATTCACACCCGACGACGGGCCGGACTATCCGGTGATCCGCGCTTCGGGCGGGATGATTTCCACCGCTTTGGACTACGGGAAGTTCCTGCAGATGTATTTGAATGGCGGTCGGTATGGTGAAGCGAAGATCCTGGCGCCGGAATCGATCAAGAAAGCCACGACCGCTCATGTAAAAGTGAATGAGCGCAGTCAGTATGGGTTCGGCTGGTCCGTCTCCGGCGATGGCGCTTTTTCCCACAGCGGATCCGATGGGACGATGGCCTGGGTGGATCCTGCGCGGGATCTTGTCGCCCTGGTATTCACCCAAAGCCCCGGCGGAAAAAATCCAACGCAGCAATTTCAAAATCTCGTCGCTGAAAGCTGCACCGTCAAATAGCTACGGCCGCTACGGCAAAACTGCAGCCAAAAACATAACCACGAAATACACGGCGCGGCTTAGCCGCAACAAAACACTCTCACCGCGGAGACGCGAAGGTGGCAGAGAATTGCGGACTACGAACAACTCCCGGTTCCTTTCTGTGGCCCTTTCAGGGCTCTTCTTCTTTTCATCCTTTACCCCGGGCTGCGCTTTGCTTGCCCGGGGCTACTATCTTGCCTCCGCTGCCGTAGCTGCTAGGGCGCTGCCCCGGAGGGGCAGTGAGAAAGTAGCCGGGGGCAAGCGAAAGCGCAGCCCCCGGTTGGCCATCTCAAGCGAACAAGCCCTGAAGGGGCGAAAGAAAATCCTTCGCGGCCTAGCAAGGATGTGTATGTAAGTAGTTCGAAATACGCGAAAACGCTTTCGTCGGATTGGCTTATTTCGTGGTTTGCTCTCCAGCGCCTTCCCTTAAGTTTATATTCAGCTCGTGCCCGCTGCAGGCCGGGCAGCAGGCGAGTTGGGGCGCAGGCGCAACAAGGACTCCACCGCAAGGTAGAGGGCCGGCAGGAGGATAAGACCGTCGCGCACCATCGTGAGCGGAGTAATCCGGTCGCTAAAGCTGAAACAGCCGCAATTCGCATCGATGCCGCGGAAGTAGGTGACGGCCAGAACACCGATGAACGCCATCAGCAGCCCGCAAGCTGCCAGGGCTACGTAGCGCATCTTCCACCCAATGAGCACCAGTATTGCCAGCGCGATCTCAACCCAGGGGAAATACTTGCTCATCGGCAATATAAGCGAGGTCGGGAACAGTTTGTATCCATACAAAACTGCAGCAAACTGCAGCGGCGATTCCAGCTTGATGTAGCCCGTGTAAATGAAGATTCCTGCCAGTCCCAAACGGCATAGCCAATGGAGGATTCGTAAGATTATCGTTCTCACTTGACGATCCTGTCGAAGAAATCCTTCAGCATAGGGTATGGAAGAAAGCCCACAACTTTCTGCTCCCTGGCAATGGCATATACAAAGAAGGTCGGCGTAGACTGCACTTCCTTCTTGTTTCCCATGGCTACCTCGGCATCGATGGCGGCGTCGACCGACGGGTCGAGGAGCAATTTCTTGAGGTTGAAGTACTGATCCGCCCCCAGTGCCTTGAAAGCGACATCATCGACCGAACCGTCCTGAGACCACTTCGCCTGGTTTTCGAAATAAGCGTCGACCAATGTCTGATATGATTTCTGATCCAGTTTCTGGGCTGCCTTGGCGTAGCGCGCCGCCTGCCGGGAATATTTGTGCATTTGCAGCGGAAATTCGTGATACACCACGCAGACCTTGTCCAGGCTGCAGTAGTCCTTTAAAACCTGCCGCATCGTCTCAATGTACAATTCCCGGCAAGCCGGACACTCGAAATCGGAAAAGACCTCAACCCGGATGGGGGCGTCAGGCTTTCCGCCCAGACACTGCTCCGGCTTCAGATCAGCCGTCTGCGCGGGTGCCCTGGAAACGACGGCAACAACAAACACATACAGGGTCAGGTATAAGATGCGTAGTATCGATCTCATTGGATCACTCCACTTATCTTGTCTCGCAAGTTATAGAGAATCCTGCCGCGCAGTTCAATAATAACTATTTGAGAACGATGGCCGTGTGCTGCCGCCGGGCCCGCAGATCGATGCAATCGCCATCGCTCTTTCGGGTGGAGATTTCATAGTAACCTACAATATGCTCAGGCTTATTATTGGCATGCGCAGGGCTATTGCCTGACTTGCTGTAGGGGCAGGAAAGCGGGTCACTGTGCTGAAGTGGTAACCTATGCATGTAAAATCGGCCGAGTAATGCGCTTTGAAGCCGTTGGGAGTTGACCACGGTAGCTGCCGGGAGGGCGCGACGTTTTCGTGCATCAAGCAACGCCTCATGGCAGCACTAGGAGCTCCCCAACCGGGAACGGAGGGAACGAAGCTGCAGCGGGAGCACTCCTGAAAACCTGCCCGTGCCGTTCATTCCTGAAACTTCCCCAAATGTCGATCCTTCGGCGGGTTCCCCTCCTTACATTTTGGCCACACTTTCCATGATGAAACTTGCCACATTGCTTTTCAGCTTTGCCAGGTCCTCTTTGTGGAGATACATCATGTGGCCTGCGTCGTAATACCTCATCTGGATCTGGTTCTGGAGCTTTTGCAGCAGCCCCAGGTGGTCCATCGTGTACTCCGCAAATTCTTACAGCTCAGGCAGCATTAAGCAAGAAGGATGAGCCATCGGGACCTGAGTCGCCCGTTCGTAAGATAGTTCGTTCGGAAAGAAGATATGCAGAGTGATGCGGCACGCAGCTGGCAACTTCACACCTGGAAGCCGCGCAGGAAACAGATCGCCCACATTAAGAGAGCACAACTCGGTAACGGTGTGCAGGGCGTAATGTGCATTCCGCAGGGAACGGGACCTCGACGATCGTCATGGACCAGATCGAGGCCTAAAACCTGGTCTTCACCGAGCAATTCCTATCGTGGGCTTTGCCGATTCTCTACCTCGGCGCCCGATCGGTGCGCTGTTGAATATAAATGCCACGGATGCTTCGAAGGGACCTTGATCTCGATCGGCTGCCTCACATCAAGAAAGGGATCCTGGTCATCACTGATCCACAGAGAGGCTCTTACCGCAAATTCCGGCTCGGCAGTCTCGTTTCGATAGTTGGGATTCAGGGCAGTCATTCCTACACTACCGCCTGAACTTGAAGCACAGGTGTACCTCGTTCGAAATCCAGGCCAAACTGTTTCTGGTACACCATGAAGCATGGAGGACAGAATGTATGCGAAAAAACAAAATTTCCCTCCAAAAACCCATATCGTCGCATGTGTGCCTCCAGGCTGTTCCAGGTGCTTTTGCCAGAGACATCATCCCGGACCTCTCCGCAAACACAGCAGATATTGATCAGATACTTTTCATGTCCATGCAGCAGAACCTGTCTCATAGCATTCTCCGGAATCGCCCGTCGGTTCGAACCAATTCATAATCCAAGGGACTTTATAAAGCCGACAGCTGGGTGATGGGAATCCGGTAAAGCCCTTATATGGACGGGCAAATCCCTTAGGACATCTCTAAAATATAAGCGAACTTGGCGAGTAGGCCGCGGCCGCCGGACGGAGTGTTCGATTGAAGAAACTCTGATCTGAGCGCCGTGCGGCGTACGGCGCCCATCTCACGTGCGGATTCGTATGGAGGTTAAGGCCTTTTTCTGACTATCCCACCCTCTTCATGCACGAGCAAACAGGGTTCGCCACTGACGACGGTCTCCAGGACGACATCGCGTTGCCAGAGCCGACGCAGGTAAGCCAGCGTTTTTTCGGCGTATTCGACCTGCAGATCACGACCATCATGGTGGTGTTTCAAGTAGAGGGAATGATTATGGCTGTAATCGGAGTCCTCAATCTTAATGACCGGGATGGCGCCCATGCCGGTATTTTTTGTGAGCGTTTCCTTGACGGTATGCCACCCCTCCTCATCGGAGATTTTGCCGACGACCAAGTCATCCCCACGCGCCTCATACTCGAACAGGTTGAGGTCGCGCATAAGCCTGGCGTTGAGGTGACGCCTGAGAAAGGATACGTCCCGATCAGCCTCACGCACTTCGAAGAGCTTTTCCAGGCCGGAAGCGTGGGATAAGCCTGATTCCAATTTCTCCTCCGGCGTGGGCTCGTCGAAACGACGGCGGATGTCTTCCCATACATGCAGGCCGACGTGGTACGGATTGATTTCTCGGGGAAAGGGCCTCACCACCTGGTTGTGGCGGATAATGAATTCGATCTGCAGGTCCTGAGGGAGTTGAAGGCTGTCGAGAATGCGCTTGTGCCAGTAAGTTGCCCAGCCTTCATTCATGATCTTGGTTTCGATCTGAGGAATGAAGTAGCTGGCCTCTTCGTGAACGATAGTGAGCACGTCCTTTTCCCACTCCGCGAGGTAGGGGTTGTGATCGCGGATGAAAAGGAGCAGATCTTCATCGGGCGTGAGAGGAACTTTGCGCAAATCGGCCTCAGCATGGGCTTGTCGACGATGGATCCTGGCAAACTCATCTGCCGGCGGCCGGGCCTGGTCAAGGAGACGCGTGCGCTCCTCCTCCTGGGAAAGCTTACGCACAGCAAGATTCCTCCGGCATTGCAGCGATATGGCATGCGCGGCATCCAGGACGCTTTCCACTCTTTCCAATCCGATGCTGGGATCTTCGATATAGGATCGAATCCGATCGCCACGGACCTTAAAGTTGGCCAAGGTGTACTCCGGACGCGTGCTCCGAAAAATGAAGTTGTTTTTGAAAAAATCGTTGTGCGCATACACGTGGGCAATCGTCAGGATTTGCAGCAGCAGCGAATTATCGCGCATCAGATAGGCAAGGGACGGGTTCGAGTTGATGACCATCTCGTAGGGGAGCCCGGAGACTCCGTAATCATAGAGCGTCTTCAGCTTCTCGAAGGCCTTGCCGTAAGACCAGTGAGGGTAGTGCGACGGCATGCCGGAGTACGACATGTACGACAGCATCTGGTTGTGATCACAGAGCTCAAACTCCTGCGGATAGCAGCTGAGTCCGAACTCCTGCACCTTTTCGCGGATACGAGCGTCCCACGTTTCCAGATCCGAGATGCTGTATAGTGCGGCCATCTCGCCGCTTTTTTACCCTTCTGCCGCGCGATCTTTGGCAAGAAATGCCTTGAAGGTCGGCCAGATGTCCTCTTTGCGTTGGATGAGCATCGATTGAAAGTTGTCGGCTTCCAGACGGCTGAAGATCTTCAGCATCGAGTTCTCGTAATAGCTCGGGCCCTGCGGTTTAATCTCGCCGTAGCCGAAGAGGTTGCATACCTTGCAGAGCTCCCCGCGCTCTGGATGGTCGCAGCATTGTCGGAGTCGAAGTTGTCGCCGTCGGAGCAATGAAACACATAAATATTCCACAGCGACGGGTGATAGCGGGCTTCGATGATCTCCAGGGCCTTTCGATACCCCGATGAAATACAGGTCCCGCCGGATTCTCCTTTGTGGAAGAATTCTTCTTCG
The DNA here is from genome assembly GCA_963739235.1 of Terriglobia bacterium. Lineage (GTDB taxonomy): Bacteria > Acidobacteriota > UBA6911 > UBA6911 > UBA6911 > JAFNAG01. The sequence continues at coordinate 82,365 of CAVTZY010000033.1, forward strand.
GTCACCTCTGCTGCCTCCGTGTGGTGGGCGATGAAGACGGTCTCGACGGTGCGATACTTGGTTGCGACGAACCGTGACAGGAGAAAGAAGAAACTGCGCGCCAGATATTTCTTCATCGTGTCCATGGAGCCCGAGGTGTCCATGATGCAGATCACGACCGCGTTGGACTCTTCCTTTTTGTCGGTCACCATGTGGCGGTAGGTCAGGTCATCTTCGTGGAATGGGAATCGTGCCCGAACGTTATCCTGACCTCGATGCGTCGCGAGCTGTCGCTTGATTTTGGCTTTGACCGTGCGTCGCTTATCCAGGCGCAAGCGAATGCCCACCTGGCGGTATCCCTTCCTGCGGCTGACCCGATCGGCCTCGATCTCGCGCAGCTTTTTGCGCTCGAGATCCGGCAGTTCGAGGTCTTCGAACATGATGTCGATCAGCTCTTCCAGGGTGACATCGGTTTCATAGTAGTCGATGCCGGGGCGATTTCCTGCCCGCCCTCTCCCGGAATTCTCCCCGCCGACTTTGCCGATCTCCTGTCCGGGTTGCTCGTCGCCCTGCCCCTGCCCCACTCCGGGGGTGTTTTCTCCGTGAGATGAACCGATACTCTTTGATCCCGCGGATCGGCACCTTGATAATCCGGTCCCTGTCGCGACCGATGATCGATTCCTCCGCGATGATGTCGGCGATGTTGTCGCGGATCGATTCGCGGACTTTCCGCCGATGGCGCAGGCGGTCGCCGGCGGAGCGGTCGCTATGCTCCGCTTCGGACTGCCGGAATGGGCGGAAAACAGTCCCCAGGAACAGTGTCATGCCACACGCTCATTCAGGCGGAGCTATGAGAGCTACGGGCAGCCTCACAGCCCGCTCCAGGCCGCATCAGTCCTTCCAGAGGTTGTTGGCGGCATATTTCAACACGACATCGACGCAGCTGCTGCAGTAGCCGATCTGCAAGAGGTTCTGAACCATGGCGTTGTATTTGTCCGACTGATCCTCGTCGCGGGTGCGCGCTTTGGTGATGATGCGGCTGATGTCGCGCACCGAGGTCATCAGTTTCTTCTCGATGGCTTCCTTGAGCGGCTCGTAGCTCGGTATAGCTGACCTTCTCGCTGCGACGGGCCGGCAGCCCACAGGTAGGCGATCACCTCCTGGCGGAAGCCTTCCGCCGCCGAGCCGATGATGGCGATCTGTTCTTCGATCGACTTGAGGAAGCCTTCATCGGGCTGCAACTCTTCTTTGGTGTTGCGGTCCTTCACCTTGGTCCTGTTGACATAGGCCTCGGCGTGGTCGAGGTAGTTCTGAAAGAGCGACTCGGCCTGCTCCTGATAGGAGTACACGAAGGCCCTGGTGATCTCCTTCTCGAGAAGTTCCAGGTACTCCTTGTGCAGGACGTCCTGCAGGAACTCGAGGTACTGCTTGCGCGTGTCGTCGGGCAGGTCGGCTTCTTTGACCATGTTGATCAGCGCTTCGCGCACGTTGATCGGGTTGATGCAGTTCCCGGAGGTGTTGTCGGACAGCGCGTTGTCGAGGGCCTTCATGATAAAGCGGGTGGAGATGCCGTCCATGCCTTCACGCTTGGCATCCTCGCGCAGTTCCTGGACGTCGATTTTTTTGGTCTTCCCCTTCTCGACGACTTCCTCGCCGTTGTAGAGCTTGAGCTTGGTGCATCAGATCGCACTTCGCGTTGGGCTCCAGACGGGTCAGGATGGCGAACATGGAGGCGATTTCGAGGGTGTGCGGCGCGATATGCGCACGGAAATCGGAATGGCGGATGATCTTTCTGATAGATCTTCACTTCTTCGGATAGCCGCAGATTGTAAGGCACCTTGATCACCACGATGCGGTCGAGGATGGCTTCGTTGGTGTGGTCGGCCTTGAACTTTCTGCCACTCCGCTTCGTTGGAGTGCGCGACGATGACGGTATCGACGTACACCATGCCGTGGCGGCCGGGCGCCGGGATGACCTTCTCCTGCGTCGCCGTGATCATGGCGTGAAGGTATTCGGTCTCATTCTTGAAAACCTCGATGAACTCCACCATGCCCCGGTTGCCGACGTTGAGCGCGCCGTTGAGATCGAGGACGCGCGGATCGCCTTCGGAGTAGAGGTCGAGCTTGGAGATATCCTCGCTGCCGATCAGCACCGAGGTGTCCTGGTTGTTCGGATCCACCGGCGGAACGACGCCGATCCCGACGCGGTTGCGCTTGGAGAAAAGTCTGCGTGGCAACCGGAAACTCCTCGTAGCGCCCGCCGAACTCTTCTTTCAGCCGGAATCGGCAGACCGGACAGAGATCGCCTTCAATGTGGACGCCCAGCATCTTCTCGAACTCGCGCCGGAGGTGGCGCGGGATCAGGTGCAGCGGCTCCTCCGTCATCGGGCAGCCCTCGATGGCATAGAACGGATCGCTGTCCTCGAGGCCACGCTGCAGTTTTTCCACCAGCGAACTCTTGCCGGAGCCGACCGGGCCCCATCAGGTAGAGGACCTGGCGGCTTTCCTCGCCTTTCAGCGCCGCGGAGTGAAAATAGCGGACGATCTTTGAAAGCACGTGCTCGATGCCAAAGAATTCGTCCGCAAAAAAATTGTAGACTTTGAGCGCTTCATCCTTAAAGAGACGCTTCGAGCGGGGATCGTCCGAGTCGTGAATGTCGCGCGCGCTGGCGCGAGTGATGACCTCGTACAACCGCGCGTGTGCTAACTTTGCTAAACCGGGGTCTTCCCGCAGCAGATCCAGATAGTTAAGTGAGAGTGCCTCGCCACCTGTGTCGCTCCCGGCTATCCCGATCTGCCAGGATTATTTCCCCAAATTTACTGGCGCTTTGCTCCATTTCCACTCCTCAGGCGCTATGCCTTGCCCACCAAAGACTCACTCACTCTTCACCCACCTTGTATTGATGCTCATTGCAGGGTCGCAGATTCACTCAAATTGAAACTCGTCTTACTGAACGGGAAGGCAAATGCCTTTGCAGGAGATTACTCGAGGCAGGAGCATGGAGCCATCGCAAGGAAATTCAGCAGAGAGGAGGTGGAGAGTCCCCTGGCAGGAGCCGATCTCTCGTTCAGCCGTACACCCGACCACACGCATCTGAAATAATGTTATCCCTTGGGTTTCGGAGGGTCAAGTAACGGAGGCTGCAGCGAGCCGCTTAATCCCCGAGTGGATAAAGAAGGCAGGCCGTCAAAAGCAGCTCAAAGAATACTTCGGGCGATGCCTGGGCACAAAACTCAGCGCCGAGTACGCAGAAAAAACCAGGAGGTCGCGAAGATCCGCCAATAATAGATGTAGGTCTTTAAATCATCGTATTTCCAGGCGGCTCCGAGAGTATCTCCCCTGCCCAAACTGGAGAACTGGAGACGTGACTGCTATTTTCCCTTCCTGGCCAGATCATCCACTGCTCGGCGAGCCAGTTCATTGCCGGGGTTGATACGCAGCACCTCTTCGAATTCATGAAGCGCTTCGCTCGTTCGGCCTGCCCTTGCCATGGACATGCCCAGATTCATGTGCGCGAGCTCCAGACCCGGGTTGAGGCGCACGGCTTCTGAAAAATGGGATGACGCCTCGGTTGCTTTTCCCTGCCCTGCCAGAAGTGCACCCAGGTTATTGTGCACACCGGCAAGCCTGGGATTGATGCGGAGGGCCTCGGCGTATTGAGCAATAGCCTCCTCGACTTTCCCCTGACTTGCCAGTGCCGCACCCAGGTTGACATGCACCTGAGCAAAATCCGGCTTTAGGCGCAAGGCTTCGGAAAAAGAGATTATGGCCTCCGCGCTTCTGCCCTGGCTTGACAGTGCCATTCCGAGGTTGTTGCGCGCCTCTGCAGAATCGGGCCGGAGACGCACGGCCTCGGTGCAGTGACCCACCGCCTCCGCCGATTTTCCTTGCAGCATGAGGGCCAGACATAGGTCATTCCGGGCTTCCGCCAAGTCGGGCTGCTGGCTCACGGCCGCAGAGAACAGAGCGAATGCCTCACCGATTTTCCCCTGGTCCGCCAACACCTGTCCGAGGCCATGCTTTGCTTCTGCGGATTCGGGCTTGAGGCGCACGGCCTCCGACAAATGACGGACGGACTCATCGAGCCGGCCCTGCCCCCGCAGCACTCGTCCTAAGGCCATGTGCGCGTGATACTGGTCCGTGTCCATAGTGACTTCAATGGTATGCGTCCAGAGCGAAACACTGTCCTGCCAGTAACGGATCTGGCCGCGCGCGGTAATCGTGAGCGCAAGAACGGCAAAGGCAGCCACAACCGGAATAACGCGTTGCCGGACCGACCAGTGTTTCAGCATTTCCGGGAAGCCCCAAGCCAAGATGATAAAAATCCCGATGAGGGGAATATATGTGAAACGGTCCGCCATCGACTGGAGGCCGACTTGAACCAAGCCGATAACCGGTATCAGTGTCCCCAGATACCACAGCCATCCGATGGCGAGATACGGATAGCGGCGGGCCCAACGCATCACCGCGACCGTGATGCCCGCAAGGACCAGCGCAGACCCGGCTACCTTCCATCCTGGAAGCGAAGAGGGATACGGGTAGAGCACCGCCAGACCTGCAGGCCAGAACATCTTGCCGATGTACGCCAAATACGCCACGAGCGCGTTCCCTACGCGTAGGCCGAGCGGGTACAGATCGAGGCCAGTCACCGCGTTTCTTTGCGCGCTCATGGTCACCATGCTTGCCGCAACGGCGAGTATAAGCGGGGGGATCTTTTCCCATATCAACAGGCGTCCGACGGGCCGGCGTTCGCATGGAGAAGCGGTCTTCGGGGGCACTGCCGTATGGGGGTTCAGGGTCCATCGCTGCAAGGGCCAGATATCGAGGAGCAGGAGCAGAAAAGGCACGGTGACCAGCATGGGTTTCGCCAGCAATCCCAGCGTGAACCAGAGGAGCACAACGATATAGCGACCAACTCCCGGCCGGCGCACATATGAAACATAAGCCCAAAGCGTCAGCATCAGGAAAAACGTGCTCAGGACATCCTTTCGTTCGGTGATCCAGGCCACCGATTCAACATGGAGGGGGTGGATCGCGAAGAGCGCGGCCACGAACGCGCTTCTACCCAAAGCGCCGGTCATGCGCAGCAACAGCAGGAACAACAATAGAGAACTCGCGACGTGCAGAAGCAGATTTGTCTGGTGCTGAGAGCCGGCGTTCATTCCGGCAATCTGGACATCGGCCATGTACGACAGCCAGGTTAGCGGGATCCAGTAGCCGGCGTGCTCTGCGGTAAACGCCCAGATCACTGCCGGCCATGTCAGCCCGCGGGAGATGTTTGGGTTCTCGCTCACATAGGTGGGATCGTCGAATGCCACGAAATCATAGTGCCTTACCGGTTCGTAGATGAAAACGTTAAGCCCAATCAGGGCCAATACGAACCACAAGCCCAACCAGGAAAACGTAAGCCGGTTATCTGAACGGAACACATTCGCCTGCGCCGGCTCGGCCGAGACTGGCGGCCTCCTCCGTGCGACACGGAGAGGAGTTGCAGACTGTTCGGCTTTATTCCGTTTGTGTTGCCGATTCATAGCCGGATCCCAAGAAAACTATGCGTGCCTCTCGCTCGCGTCGTGCATTCTCACTCATTCCTCCGTTCATGTCGATATCGGCCTTACCTCCCGCCGATAGCGCCGCAGCACCGGGGTCGTCAGCGCGATCCACGCCGTCGCTGCCAGACATCCGAGACCGCCGCTGACAACGGAGAAAACGGCACCGCACCACTGTGCCACTGCCCCCGCCTCAAGTTCGCCCAGCTGCGGGCCCCCCATGAAAAAAACCATGCTCACACCCGTCATCCGGCCCCTGAGATGATCAGGAGTCTCCATCTGTCGCAGGATATTGCGCAGCACCATGCTGACGGTGTCAGCGGCGCCGGAGACCGCGAGGCACAGGAATGTCAGCCAGAAGGAGTGGGACAGGCCGAAAAGCACCGTGGCAAGCCCGTAGACGGTTGCCGCCTGAAGCAGCACAGTTCCACGACGTTCAATTCTGTCGATGCCGCGGGTCATGGCCAGGCTGGCGACCAGTGCTCCGGCAGAGGGGCCTGCGTATAACCAGCCATAACCTTTCGCGCCCACCTTGAGAATGTCCTGTGCAAAGATCGGCAGTAAGGCGGTCGCAGATGAAAAAAAGGTAGCGAAAAAATCCAGAAGCATCGTGGAGCGGATCAGCGGCGAGGAAAAGACGAAGCGCAATCCCTCTCCAACGGCCCGGCGGCCGAATAGGATCTTCTCGGAGGATGGTTGCGGTAGATCTCTCATGAGCAAGAGGGCCAGAATAACGGCCAGAAAGGAAATGGCATTGAACACGTACACCCATCCAACACCGAAGATTGCAATGAATATGCCGGCCAACGATGGGCCCACGACCGAAGCCGTCTGAAACATGATGGTTATGAGGCTGAGAGCGTTGGGCAAATCTCGACGCGGAACCAGGTTAGGCACAAGCGCCTGCCGGGCCGGTCCGTCAAAGGAGGCCGTGGTTGCACTGAGCGCTGTGAGCAGGTAGATCGACCAGACGGATGCGAGGCCACGGAAAGTCAGGCCGGCGAGCACGACTGCAAGCAATGCCAGGGTAGTCTGAGTTGCCAGCATGGTCTTGCGTCTGTCCCACACATCCGCGATCACCCCACTGATTGGCGATAGGAGCATGATCGGGACCAGGTTTGCCAACCCCACCAGCCCAAGGGCCAGTCCCTTGTGTCCAGGCCCGGCGAGCAGGGATACGTGCCAGAGGATTGCCGCCACCTGCATGCGCGTGCCGGCCATCGATATCAGCTGTCCGAACCAGATCAGCCGGAAGTTTGGGTGGCGCAGGGCTGCCAGTGAAGCGGAAGGTTTCAATCCCATAGGAAGCACGGCGGTATTTGTATGACGCGGCTCGCCCGGTGTCAAGGAATGGAGTTAAGGTCCCTATCCAATCACCTCGCGCGCGAGTGTTTTCATGAAAACGTCGAAGCCGGCGGCATCTTGAGCAGCCGCCTTCAGGCGACGCACACCTTCTTCCAATAATGAAAGTTCCGAGGCGATGGACAGGCGCAGGTAGTGCTGTCCTTCGGTACCAAGGCGGCAGAAGGAATTTCTGTCAAGGGTGGCGAGGTGGTGATGATAGAGGAGAAACATCTGGAAAAGTGACGCCGGAGAAGTCTGCGCGCGCAAGTCTGAAGGGGAGTGGTCGTACGCCTCGATGCGCGCCGATTTTCTCGCAGACACCGGCGATATTGGGGTAAAGATAAAATGCGCCGCCGGGCTTCTGGCAGCGAATGCCCTCGATCTCGTTGATTTGCTTAAGAATGATATTGCGCCGCTGTTCGAAAGTACTGACCATTCTGGCGATCGTGGCCTTGCTTTCCGGGTGCTCGAACGCGAGTCGCGCACCTTCTTGAGTAAAAGGAGGGAGGCATGAAAAATAATGAATGTTGAGGTTCTTGACCACAGCGGCTTCTTCCTCCGTGGGAAACACTGCATAGCCTAGACGGCCGCCGGGCCAGGAAAAGGTCTTCGAGAATCCGCTGGCAATGACCGTCCGTTCCTGCATTCCAGGGAATGAGGCGATCGAGAAGTGCTTTCTCCCATCAAACACGATGTACTCGTAGATTTCATCGGAATAGACCCGCACCTCAGGGCCGCACTTTCGCTTGATCACATCGGCGATGTCTCTCAGTTGTTCCTCCGTGGCGACGCCCCCGGTAGGATTCGACGGAAAATTCAGCATGATCACACGCGTCTTGCCGGTGATCAGCCTTTCCAGCTGCTCCGGCGCAAATGTGAAGTTGTTGGCCTCAGACAGATGCACGGGAACGGGAATGGCTCCCAGATATAGGGTGAAGGATTCATAGATCGGGAAACCGGGGCTGGGGTAAATCACTTCATCTCCGGCATTGCAGTATGCATGCAGGCAAAATCCTATCGATGGTTTCCCGCCGGGAAGGATAACGACCTGCTCGGGCGACACGGTCAACCCACGCATCTCTTTCATTTGGTTTGCGATGGTTGTGCGCAGGGATAGAATGCCTTGTGGATCACAGTAGCGTGTATTGCCCAGGTCCAGTTGCCGTTTGACTTCCTCTCTCACAAAGGCCGGCATGGAAAAATCCGGCTCCCCCAGGTTTAAGCGCACTACCTTGTGCCCACTGCTCTCCACCCGGTTAATATGGGGCCCCACCCTGAAAGCGTTTTCCACCCCCATCCGGTAAATTCGATCTGCGAAAAGCTTCCTCGATGCTTTAGCCCTTGCCCTCATTCCCTACCCTCATAGAATTCACTGTCCAGACGAATGTATAAACGAGACTGATCGTTATAGAATCATGCCTTGTGACCGGACCCGCCGGCCGGCACGAGGCATTATACGGCAGAAAGAGTAAGTGTTCTGTGTACTACTTCAGCCACAAAGAACACCGTGCGGGATATCCGCAACCCAAAAACAGCCTCAACGCAGGGCGCGCAGTGAAAAGGAGCCTCGAAGAGGCGACAGACAATAGCCCCGGCCGTGAAACCGGGGATTTGGGGGAATGGCACTAAGTTAAGGAGTGGATGAGGGCTACGCAATGTTTGCATTGGCATAAAACTGATATGGTTTTCTTTCGCCCCGCTGGGGCTCTTTATGCGTGACTGGCTAACCGGGGCGGCGCTGCGCTTGCCCCCGGCTACTTTCTGATGGCCCCTCCGGGGCATGGGCTTGGTGTCAGTCCCGCAAATTTGGCTAAAAACTCGCGCCGGAGGCGCGCAAGACAGTAGCCCCGGGCAAGCGCAGCGCCGCCCGGGGTATATGGGAAGACGAGCCGGAGCCCTGGAAGGGCGAGAGAAAAATCTCCCCTTAACTTAGTGCCATTCGGGATTTGGGGCAGTTGGAATGAGCGCCGAAGGTGCGGCACAAGACACCTGTGCCGGTCCTTCGGACTTCAATTGTCGTTTCCACTCAGCCCTGCCCTCACGGGCGGGGCTGTTCAAAGCTGCTTCTCGCCTCCCGACTCTGTGTTGCGATGGCGTCGCGGATCGATCCTGCCGAACGCCGACATCGGGCGCGGATCAAGCATGCGTTCAAGGACGGGTCGCTCCCCGGGCTCCACATGGGTCAAGAGTCGGGTTTCACCCGCTTCGACCGCGGCAACAGGCACTCCGTCACGATAGACCACACGATTTCCGAGCACCGCAGGAACACGAGCTCCGGGGGTGAGGATGCCGACGAGGTTCAGCGGGTCCGCGGCGGCGAGTCGCAGAAAAACGCCGGCGGATTCGCATTTGCGAACCTCGCGCAAACGCACCACAGCTTCAGGCAGGGCAAACTGCTCTCCCGTGCATCCGGCGACGAAGCGGCCGCCACGGATTTCTCCGCGTGCTTCCATGCGCCGCAGCACCGGCAGAAGGTCCCGCCATAGTGGCGCCGGAGCCTCGCGCGCGAGCAGCTCGCGCAGGAGAACGCCATAGCGGCGCAGATACTGGCGGGCCCAGAGATCGGTCCGGTCAGCGGGCGGAGGTCCGTGAGGCATGAGCACCGACCAGCGCCCGATCCGGGTGCGCCGCGGCTTTCGGCGCCCGCGCGGCGATCGTTCCTGCCGTTTGGCCTCGCCGGTCACCAGCGCCCGCAATCCTTCAAAGGCGTCGGCTGTCACTAGACCCGCGGCCACAAGCTGCCACAGTGCTTCCTCCGCTACGGCCGGCAAGTAACGAGTTCCGGAGCAGATCTCGGAGAAAAAAGAAGCGCCCCGTTCCCGCAAATAAGCGAGCACGCTCCGTCCTGTCGACGAAAGCGCCTCTTCATCCTGAGGGACACCGTCAAGCAACCAGCTCACATCCGCGCGCATCGCCAGACCGAGTGCGGCCGTGCGTGTCAATCCCGGCCTCCGCGCCGGCACTTCGGCCCGTGTGTTCCGGCGCGTCCACCGCCCCCATGCGACTTCTCCGCCAAGACACAGGCCGTCAAGCATGCCGGGTTGGTAATCCCGGATGCGGGCAGGCAATATCTCATCCTCCCAGGCAGCTGCGGCCGCCTCGAAGCCCTGAAGCTGCTCGATGACTTCGAGCAGGCCGGACTCGCCTTCGAGCTGCAATGCGGATTCGACATGTTGCCAGGTAAAAAGGAATCGGAGGAATGCTGCCATAGGAACAGGCTCAATTTCGCGTCTCAGTCGCGCCATGGTGGCACGATGAATCCGCGCCAGGATCCGCCGGTCGCAGAATTCCTCTTGGTCGCATACTCCGGTGAAACGGCCCCGCAAAACCAGGCCTTCCCCCTCCAACACGATCAAAGCCGCACGTACGCAGTTCGCTGCGAAGCCAAGAACATGCGCCAATTCGCCGGCGCTCAATGGGCCACTCACCTCGACCCAGGCGCGCACAACAGTGGCCAGCAAGCACTCATCCGGTTCAGGCACGCTTGCATCAGCCTGTTCCGTCGTGCAGCGTAACAGCCCAGCGTGCTCCATTGCGATCCAGTACCGGCTCTGGCCCTGGGATATGCGGCGCGCCCGGCCCGCCTGCGCGAGGGAGGCAAGCCATTGGGGAGCGTCGTCAGGCAGCCGGCCCATCTGCGTCGCGGGAAACATGATCAGGCTGAAGAGCAGGTCGTGAAGTTCCTCCGGATCCCGGACCGCGGGCCAGGCGTCTTCCGTCGCCCCGCGGATCGCCTCCGGATCCAGCCGGCCCAGGTCTGCCGCATCTTCCGGCAACACCCGTCTCAGAAAGACGGCACGGGCGCGCCGTTCTTCCAGGGGAGCATCATCCAGAAATGCATACGGCATGGCATTCAGGATCTGATGGGAGAAGACGGACGGCTGCGGTGTGTCTTTTGCCAACAGCTCAATCTCACCCCGCTCCATACGCTCGAGCACCTGGCTCAGGCCGGCGAGATCGAGTGCTTCCGTCAGGCAGTCGCGCAAGGTTTCAAACACCAGCGGATGGTCCGGAATTACGATATCCTGCGGCGGGCGGTTGTCCTGGCACTGGGTCTGGGCCGGGAAGACGGCGCTCAGCAGATCCTCCGCGCGCATTCGTTGAATTGCAGGCGGAACCCGCCTGCCGCCGGAAAACCGGGGCAGCGCCAGGGAACGGGTCAAGGTCCAGCGCCAGCGGGTTGAGAAGATCGGAGATGCCAGCACGGCCTGCACCAGAGTTTCCTTCACCTTTGCTGCCCGTAGGATGAGAGCGATTTCCTCGAGCGGAAATGAATGCTGGGATCCTAGGGAAAGAACGATGCCGTCATCCGTGGCGGAAGCCTGCAGTTCAAAATCGAAACTGCGGCAGAAACTCTTGCGCAGCGCCAGGCCCCAGGCACGATTGATTCTCGCCCCCCACGGGGAATGCACCACTAACTGCATCCCTCCGCTCTCGTCGAAAAAGCGTTCCGCGGCCATGCGTTCCAATGTGGGTACCGCACCCAGCACGCGATTTCCCTCGGTTACATATCGCAACGCCTGTTCTGCACCGGCCGGCGGCAGACCGACAGAATCCTGCAGCCACTGCATGCAGTGCTCGGGAGCGCCCAGACGTCCCTCGATACCGGCCCGCACCTCAGATACTGCCTGCGACAGCTCGCCGGTTCGGGAAGGGGCTTCACCCAGCCAGAATGGGACCGAAGGCGATAGCCCATGCGCATCTTCGACCCTGACTCGCCCACGCTCGACGCGCCGGATACGCCAGGAAGAATTGCCCAGCAGAAAAACGTCGCCCGCCACACTCTCGACCGCGAAATCCTCAGTCACGCTTCCCAGATAGGTGCCGTCCGGGTCGGAGACGACGTCGTAGTCCGCGTTATCCGGAATGGCTCCACCGCAAGTGAGGGCGGCGAGCCGTGCTCCTCGCCGCCCTCTCAGAACATCGTGAACGCGGTCATGGTGAAGATAGGCTGCACGCCTTCCCAGGCGCGGCGAAACACCCTCCGACAACATGCGAATCACGCCGTCATAATGGGCGCGAGGCAATTCTCGATAGGGATAGGCACGTCGTATCGTGGCAAAGAGATCGTCGCCCCGCCACTCCTCGGCACTGCTCATGGCGATGATCTGCTGCGCCAGAATATCGAGAGGCCAAGGCGGGATACTTTGCCTGTCCAGGTCGCCGCGCCGCACAGCGTACAGCAGCGCCGCACACTCGATAAGCTCGTCCCGGGTAAGCGGGAACAACCTGCCCTTGGGAACTCCACCCAGCCAATGACCCGAGCGCCCGACACGTTGCAGAAGCGTGCCGATGGAGCGCGGCGATCCGATCTGACACACCAGATCCACCGTGCCCACATCGATGCCCAGCTCGAGTGAGGCGGTAGCCACGGCGACCCGCGCCGCGCCTGTTTTCAGGCGTTCTTCCGCGGACAGCCTGGTCTTGCGTGACAGGCTGCCGTGATGGGCCACAACCGCTTCCGCTCCCAGGATCTCCGACAAATGATGCGACACCTTCTCCACCAGACGCCGCGTGTTGACAAAGACCAGCGTGGTGTGATGTTCCTGCACCAACGCGGCGACCCGCGCAACAACTTCCCCCCATAGCTCGAGCGTGGCGACCGGTCCAAGCTCATCGGCCGGCATCTCCACATGGAGATCCGAATCCCGTCGGTGCCCGATGTCGATAATGGCGCAACTGGGCTTGCCATGAGCATCCAGGTGTGCGCTGCCGACAAGAAAACGCGCAATTTCGTCGATCGGACGCTGGGTGGCACTAAGCCCGATCCGCGTCAGCGGCTCACCGGCCAGAGCGCACAGCCTCTCCACGCTGAGCGCAAGATGGCTCCCACGCTTGTTGCCGGCGACGGCGTGAATCTCGTCCAGAATCAAGGTGCGCACGCCTTGCAGGCTGCGGCGTCCGCTTGGAGAAGTGAGCAGGAGGTAGAGCGATTCGGGCGTCGTGATCCAGATGTGCGGAGGCGTACGCGCCATAAGCTGGCGCTCATAGGCGGGCGTGTCCCCTGTGCGCAGCGCAATCCGGATCTCAGGCGGGTCCAACCCGCGCCTCCTTGCCAGTTCCATGATCTCGCGCAACGGCACGGAGAGATTCTTGTGCACATCATTGGACAACGCCTTGAGCGGTGAAACATAGACGACCTGGGACGAGTCCGGCAGCTCACCGCTTAACGAGAGGCGCAATAAACGGTCGATGCACACAAGAAAGGCGGCAAAGGTCTTGCCCGAACCCGTAGGAGCGGAGATCAGCGTGTGGCGGCCCGCAGCGATCGCGGGCCAGCCCTGCTCCTGGGCGGGCGTTGGGCTCGAAAACTTGCCCTCGAACCATTCTCGGACGAGCGGATGGAAGGTAGGCAGCATGCAAGATTTATTGTAACACGCGGGTGTTACACCTCAGGAAACACAAAGCCGGTTTCCCGCTTATCGAGATTTCATCAGGTGGCGGTTGAGATCATTTATGTAATTCGATAATGTCTCCATCCTCGAGCTGGTGGGTCCTCTCGACCATCTGGCCATCATACTTCACCGAGCGCCTGGATTTTCCCGAGCTCCAGATTCGGGCAAAACGCAGGGTTTGAATGAGGTCCCGGTGCACGGCGCCGGCCACGTCGAGCACCGTGCTGCCGTTTTTGAGCACGAACGGCGCGGTCGCCGGGTCGAGTTTCTTTCCAGGCACCTTGGTGTAAATGCGGATGATGTCCAGTTTGGCAAAGATGATATGGCGCAGCTCATCCAGGCCTTGGCACGAGACCGTCGAAACCGGCACGATGTTGAATTGCGGCACGAGGAGCTCGCGCAGAATCCCGAGGTTGTCTCGCGCAGGCGCGGCATCGGATTTGTTGGCGATGAGCAGGGCCGGACAGCAAATCATCCCCGGCGGCTGGACATCCGAAGACGCAGGCATTATGTCGACCAGGCGGATCTTCGATTCCTCGAGGATTCTCAAAACGATTTCAACCTGTTCGAGCAGGTCGTCACTGCTCAGGTCGACGACCAGCAATACCAGATCGGCCTGGCGCACAATGCTCCCCACCCAGGGTTTGTAGACTTCCTCCGCAACCGGCGGCAGGTCCACCAGCTGGATCTGGATATCCTCGACCGGCATCATGCCGGGCTGCGGCAGGCGCGTGGTGAACGGGTAGTCGGCGATCTCGGGCGTGGCATGGGTAAGGCGTGCCAGCAGCGAGGACTTGCCAACGTTGGGCGCACCGATCAGGACAACCTGGCCCGCCCCCTCCCGCGGCACTGAATACATGGCGGAAGCCTTGGAGACGCCTGCCTTTTTGTCTTTATCTTCCAGCAGGCGCGCCATCTTCTGCCTTAACGCGGCCCGCATTTTTTCCGTGCCCTTATGCTTCGGAATCACCGCCATCATTTCTTCGAGCGCTTCGATTTTTTCCGGGACGCTGGTCGCGTTCTTGAATCGCAGATCGGCAGCAAGATATTGCGGGGTGAGGTTTGCGGGCATATCAGGTCCGGCCTCCGTACAACGCCTATTTTACACGAGTTGCCCGGAATCGGATTCATGACAGTCGCGCGCACGAAAACAGATCATCAAAAGCCAGCCATGAAGTACTCGGTGCGGCATGGCCGCAGCCCAAAAACCTCAATCTTGTCTCTCATGCGCGTAGCGCGCACCCTGCGACGCATGAAAAGGTCCTGCTCTTTAGCATCTCAACTCCGGCTTGCGCGTAAGCGGGTTGGCCCATAATCTTATGAGATGGAGGATGAATGGCACGATGAAGATCCTGGCTATTTTCGCACATCCGGACGACGAAGCATTCGGCCCAAGCGGCACCCTATCCCGCTATGCGCTGAACGGGCATGATGTGCGCCTGGCCACGCTGACGCACGGCGAGGCCGGATCGCTCGGACCGGCAAAGCGTCTGACGCCCCTGGAGCTGGGTCAGCTTCGTTCTCAAGAGCTCCACTGCTCAGCCCGGGCGCTTCACTTGTCCGCGCTGAACATCTACGATCTTCCCGACGGGAAGCTCGCCCAATTGCCTGCGGAACGGGGTCTCAACATAATTCGAGACGAGATCAAGGCTTCTCTTCCCGATGCGATCATCACTTTCCACTCCGCAGGGATCTCAGGCCATCCCGACCACCAGACCGTGGCGCGCTGGTGCCTTCAGGCTGTTCAGGAGGAGGAGAATGGGCTGCGTCTGTTCGCGTACGGCATATCCGAAGAGCAGGCCCGGCGCATCCAACACAGGAAGCTGGCCCCGATCCCGGCACACGAGGTCACACACGTCATCAACGTCTCGTCATACCTCGACTACAAGTTCACCGCCATCCGCTGCCATCAATCCCAGGCTGAGGGTTGGGAAAGGATGAAATCGATCGAGGGCGGCCTCGAAGCGTTCCTGCGAAACGAACACTTCTCGCAGGTCTGGCCAGCTCCGGAACAGCCTGGACGCGCAGCTCGATTTGAGGATTAGAGGCGCTTGCCGCGATACCTTGCGCGCCGCGACGCGCAGGCCTGCATCTGCGGGAGATCCGGCAATTCTCAGCCGAGGACCGTCTTCATTGCTTCGACGCAACTCCGGTTGTCTTCGTCCTTGCCCGTGGAGATGCGCACGCAATGAGGCAGGCCGAAGGCTCTGAGCGGCCGGATGATAATGCCGTGCTCGAGCAACCCCTGGCTCACACGCTTCGCTTCCGCCTCGTCGGCGAGCACAAGCATAATGAAATTGGTCTCTGAAGGGACGACTTTGAGACCCATTGCCCGAAAAGAAGTCGTCAGCAGTTCCATCCCGCGCGCGTTGACTTCCAGGGAGCGATGCACAAATTCCTTATCTGCCAGCGCGCCGATGCCGGCAGCCTGGGCGAGAGTGCTGGGCTCGAACGGAAGCTTGACCTTCAGCAGATTGCCGATCAATTCCTCATGGGCAAAGCCGTAACCGATGCGGATCCCGGCTAGCCCGTAAATCTTGGAAAAAGTGCGCAGCGTGATAACGTTGTCGTATCGATAGTGCATGGAATCGGGATAACGCGGATTGTCCTTGGCATACTCGAAATAAGCTTCGTCCAGAATGATCAATACCCGCTCCGGGACGTGACGGTAGAAGTCGTCGAACTCATGCCGGGTAAAAATGGTCCCCGTCGGGTTGTTGGGATTGGCCAGGTAAATGATTTTGGTGTGCTCGTTAATCTGCCTGGCAATCGCGGGCAGATCGTAATGCCAATCCTTATAAGGAACTGCCCGATACATGACGCCGCGCGATTTTGCAAGCACCTGGAAGCCGATGAAGGCCGATTCGGTAGTCAGGACTTCGTCTTCATCGCAAAGAAAAGCACGGATGATGTTCGAAATGATCCCCTCCGAGCCGCTCCCTGCGATTACGTTCTCCACTTTGAGGTCGAACATCCCCGCAAGCACTTTTCGCAGGGACAACCCGCCATTCGGGTAAAGGTTCAGGCCTTCCAGTCCCTGCCGGATCGCCTCGACCGCAAGCGGCGAAGGGCCCAGCGGATTTTCATTGGAGGAGAGCTTGACCACGTCACGCAGTCCGTAGGCGCTCTTGATTTCTTCAATGCTTCGTCCGGGTTCGTAGGGGACTAATGATTCAATGTAGGGCGGTACGAGTCGCATAATCCAAAATACCTCGGAATGAAGGATAAGGGTAAGGTTAGGCTGCCGGGCGCAAACAAGCCGCCCCGCAATTTCCTGCTAGAGGCTGCTGTAACGCCTCATACTTCCTCCCGGTCAAACGGGTTTGATCAAAACACCGCAGGCAGGTTCATTGCAAGTGCTAAGATGCAATGGCTCAATCTCCGGGCCCTCTTGGGCCGGCCCAAAGTTGAGAGCGCCCGGCAGGATGGGCGCCCGCCCGAGTATACCTGGTTTCGGAGCGGGCCCCGCGGCGGCGGCGAATTTCTATCCATTCGCGGATCGCTGTGCTATAAGACTTGCGGCGCAAAATCGATTGCGGGTTCCATCATGACGAATCTCGAGAACGATTTTTTCTTGAAACGTGATCCGGACGTTCTCGCTGCCCTGTGCAGGAGTACGGTCGGAATCGCCGGGGCCGGTGGATTGGGGTCGAATGTCGCGGTGACTCTGGCAAGATCAGCCGTCGGCAAGTTGATCATTGCAGACTTTGACATCCTCGAAGCCCCCGATCTCAGCCGCCAGTACTATTTCATCGACCAGATCGGGGAGCCGAAAGTAGAGGCACTTCTGGAAAATCTGAAAAGGCTGAATCCTTTTTCGATCTATGAGATTCATAACCTCAAAATCGGGCGCGAAGATGTGGCGCCCATCTTCGGGTCTGCGGACATTCTGATTGAAGCCTTCGATGACGCGGACCAGAAGCAGATGCTGATCGAAACCTGGCTGACCCTTTTCCCCCTAAAACCCATCATTGCCGCTTCCGGATTGGCCGGATTCGGCGCCAACGAGCGCCTGCACCAGAGAGATCTCGGAAGCCTTTATATCTGCGGAGATGAGATCAGCGAATGTGATGTCGATCTGGTTCCCATGGCCCCGCGTGTCGCCATCGTCGCCAACATGCAGGCAAACCTGGCAATCGAGCTGCTAGTAAACATAAAGACATCGAGAGGCAGCTAAGGGCTCGCGCAAAAATAACTTCACATTTTGCTGCCGGCTTCAAAGCCCGCGCGTCAGGAGAAAGATGCTATAGGAAATTAGATGCTTGGAAGCCAGCAGCCCTGCGGGGCGCGGCGGCGGCGGGCATCTGCGGCGTTGCCGCTCCTCGACGATGTCACCACATCGCCTGCGTCGCGGCGCCTTGCATCTGCCCGCCCGGCGCTCGCGCCAAAATGTGAATTTATTTTTGCGCGAACCCTAAGCTCATTCCGGATCGAGATCATCGGACGGGAGCGGCAGGATGGCGCTCTGCGCGCCGACTTCTTATCATCAATCCACAATCAAGTTGGATTGGACTTTTTGTCCGATTCAGCATTGATACTAATAACTACATTACCCACACATAGATGCAGGCATAAGATGCCTGACATGCCGATAATTTCATGCAGTTTTTGGTTGATCGGTCGCTTGATGCTGCGGCATAATCAGGCGGGTGTAACAAGCTTAAAGTCCTGCAATCTAAACCAAGGAGTAAGTGAAAATGAAAAGTTTTGTTGTTGCTTTTGTGACAGTAGCGCTGTTGGCAATTCCGCTGGCCGCATGGGCTGCTGAAGACGGTGCTGCACTCTATAAGACGAAGTGCTCCACTTGCCACGGTGCCGCCGGCGAAGGCAAGGCTGCGACCAAGATCCCGGCTTTGAAGGGGTCCACCCAGACTGCCGATCAGATCGTCACCTACCTCACCAAGGGAGCCGAAGGGAAGAGGGCCCCGCATGCCAAGCCAATGGCCAGTCTCACTGCCGAGCAGGCCAAGGCAATTGCGGATTTCGCAAAGGGTTTGAAGTAAGCAATTTTTCAAAATAGCCACGAATTCCGCAAACCTCTCGCGGAATTCGTGGCGTTCTTATGTTTACCCCCCGAAAGCGCGGAGGTCGCCTCCGTGCAGCTCCTCGTCTGAATCAATTTCATTCCATAGACGACGGTCTCCTGCGTCTGCAGCGGCGTTACATCACCGGCTTGGCTTTCAGGATGCCGAGCTGCAGCAGGAGGCCGGTGAAATCATAAATGCTGCGCAGGTTCGTGATCTTTCCGTTCCGGCAGGTCATGAAAAAAGCGCCCGGCAGAACAAATAGGCGCCCGGAACCCGGCAATCCGCAGAATTCTCCGGTGTGAGTGCCGTTTTGTGACCAATGGACTGCCGCATGGTCGCCATCGACGAGCCGGCTTTCAACCACGAACTCCATTTGCGGGAACGCGGTGAACCAGCTGCGATACAGGGCCTCGATTTCCGGGCGCCCGCGGATTGTGCCCACAAGCATGCTCGTGTAAACCGCGTCTTCGGCAAAGGCGGCCGCGAGAACCACAGCATCGCGGCGCGGCCACACCTCCAGCCAATTTGACAGAACCGTATTGATTTTTCCCCGACCCATGACCAGGCCCTCCAGAGGAGTTGCTGCTGGCGTTGTAACAGGCCCTATCTAGAGCCTGTCCCGAAACCCGCATTTTTCAATTTAGCCTGCACGTATTATTAGGACAATCTTATTGTCTCAAGTCACGAGGCTCACGATCGAATTATTGCGCTGAACAACAAGACAAAATGGCTGTCATTGGAGACACCTCTTCCGTGAGTTTCCCTTGTCGATCCCGACCTTCATGGATTTAAGCCACTTGGGGCTCGGTTGCCGCTCCCTCCCTGAGCGGCATTCGTGCGATGACCCATAAGTTGTGCGTCAGTACGCCCCAGGCCACTGCCAGCTCGCGGTGCTCAAATCCTTTTGCCGGTAACGGACGGCCTAAAAACTGGTTTTTGAAAATTCCTATTCGCGCCTCGGTTTGCGAGCGGCGTTGCTGGCAGTCGACAAATCTCTCCTCCTGCATCCGCTGCTTCAACGCCACCGGCGATCGCGGGCAAATCCCGTTGTAGATTCCCTCGTTTTCCAGACTGTTCCGCGTGTTGGCGCTGTCAAATCCGCGGTCCGCCCCCACACTCCGAACCTGCGGCGGAGCATCTTTGCCCGTGATTTCCTTCATCCGCTTCAAGCTTTCAGCCACCATCTTGCTGTCCGCGGGGGCGCTTTCCCGCCACAGATGATAGTCCACAATCACCCCTTGCCGATTCTCCGCCAGATACAGCGTGTTGCCAAACTCGACCTCCGCGTCGGCCTTGCCCCTCACAATCACCCGCACATCTGTCTCATAGAGGCTGAGCAGCTTATCCGCGTTCTTTACCGGCCGCTCGCCGATAATCCGTTCGTGCGCCTGTTTCCGCGCCCGGGGCAGCAGTTGCAGTACGCCATCAATCCGCGCCAGCACTTGCTTGACTTCTTTTTCAGTCCATTCAGTCTGCCGCCATTCCTGGCTCAGCAGATCTCGGTGTCGCTGTGCGTGCTCCTCCACCCGACGCACCATCCTCTTCATTTTGCGCAACACCTTCTTGCGGGCTTTCTTGCCGTTTGCCTTGCGCCGCGTCATCGTCATGCCGATGCTGAGCTGGTTCATATCGCGCACAAACTGCTCCGGCTCGTCCATCCGGTGTTTGAGCTCCTGCGCCCGAATCAGGGCCACCGCTTTCATCAGCGTGCGCGTCGCGTCCCTCAGCAGCACCCAGTCCACCGGGAAATGGATGTTGGCCTTCACGCATGTGGTGTCTATGAACACCTTCTCCAGGTCCAGTGGCTCGGCCAGATCCATCGGCGCCCACTGGGCGCGATCTCCTTGGATCCCGGCCTGCAGCAGCAAAGGATTGATGACCTCGCGCATGGATGCGGCCGGCAGCCAGTTGGCGTAACGCTGCACGGTGCTCTTGCCCGGCACCCGAATGACGCCCAGGGTATCGAGCAAACAAAACTTCTGCAGCACGGGGCTGTCGGCCAGCCGCGCGCTGAACCCCCGATAGCTCTCCCCCAAGAGGGTGCGTGCAAGATTGCAGCGGAGTGCACGGCGCGAGTGCTGCTGAAAGTGAAGCTGCTGTTTGAGATCGATATTCTGGGCAGGGTCCGCTTTCTGCGTAAGCCAGTCGTTCGTGCTCAACAGAACAAACCGATTTTCTACGTCGCTCTGATCCAGCAACTGGTTGATACGGTCGAGTTGTTGGCGGAAAATATGGTAGTCGACATTGCCCACAACGGTAGGCAATGCCGGGCTTAGATGAGGCTGAAACGGAATTAATTTGACAGTCATTGAGCTAGTCTATAGACTAACTTGCAATATGCAAACAAAATATGAATTAAAAGTGCAGGCGATTCGATCTCAGAAGCAGCAGGCCCGTCTTTATGTCTATTTCCCCCTGCCGCTGGCGGCCGCTATTGGCCTAGAGGCGGGCGAGGCCGTCCAGTGGGAATTGCTGGATCGGGGCGAACTCCATCTGCTGCGTCCGAACACCCCCAAGCCCCAGGCAAGACAAAAATCGAAGGCGTCTTCCTAAATCCGGGCGGCGTTACCAGATCAAAAAACATAACGCATCATTTTTGCCCTTTTTCATGGTTTTCGCCACTCTTGGAGAGGAAGAAACCCCGTCCCCGCCTTGTAGGGGCAGGATCTCCGACTTTCGGGACAGGCTCTATCTATGGCCTCGCCTCAGCGGGAGCGAATTTCAGGCTGCGCAGAACCACACAGTGAAATCCTCCACTTGTCACAGGTGTGCGTGCTTCAGAATATAACCGAAGGTCGAGCGCTTGAAAAGCCGCAGTGAATCCGCCCTGTCCTCCGGGTCCCAGTGTCACGCGCAGCTGAATCCAAGATGCTCCTTGGCCAAGAGTATAAGATGGTCGCGCTTCTGAAGCAATCAAAGAGCAGTTGACAGTGGTTTTCGATCATTTGCCTGTGTAAAGATCGATGATGCGGTCGATGGCCTGCCGGCAGACAGCGCAAAAGCCCACTTCGTCCCGGGTGAACATGATGCAGTCTGCCTGCGGACGGTAGTAGCCTTTGGCTTCGTACATCGCGCCCTCGAAAGCTCCAACCTCGCCCGCGTGCGGACTGGATCCAAGCAGCTTGGTAGTGCGCATCCGTTCTTCACGGAAGAGATCTTCCATTTCCTGCTCCGGTCGCTTCTTGGCTCTGATCTCCACCCTCCGCGCCTGGATCTCCTTCTGCTCCGCTTCAAAGGTGTCCTTGGGCCATGGTGTAGGAAGAGGTGTGCCCGCCTGAATCAGACTCTTCCACCGGCTGCCCTGGCTATCCGCGGTGACATTGGGTTCCCACGGTTCGGGTCGCTCGGACGGGCCCTCATAAGCCACCGCGGAGGTGTAATACTCGTCAGCCAGCCCGGCAAAGTGGTGCCCGAATTCATGAACGAAAATATAAGGTGTAAAAGCGTTGTCCGCTGCTACCGTGGCGTAGAGATTGAATATACCCCCGCCGCCGTATTTGCGGTCGTTGACGATGATTTCGACAAACTCATAGGGCGCAGCCGCAGCAGCCTCGCGCATGCGTTTGTTGTCAAACGTCAGAACGTAGCGCTCCGAGCCGAAGGCGTCGTAACTTGCCCGAAGCGGAGAGCGCCGGAAAACCGCATCGGAAGGCCGTGCCACACCGCTCTCTTCGGCCGGCGTATCTATAGCCCAGACGTTGAATTCGCTCTTGCGCTCCTTGAATGGAGATGCGGCAAAAAGCAGGCCGACCATGCGCTGTGCGTCCTTGTGCCACTTTTCCATTTCGGCCGCGGTGTAGCCATCCCCCATGAGGAGGAGGTCGACTTTCTCCCGCGGCTCGCCATTTTTCAACACCGCCCACACTTTGGCCTTCGGCGCCGTGGAGCGGTCGACGGTCGAACTCCTCGGATCCACCAGCAGCGACCAGATTTCCCTGAATGCATTTCCTGCTCCTCTCTTTTTTAGAATCACCTGGAAGGGCTCGGCAGGCGCAGGAAAGCGGAGCGATTCATGAAACGTGCGGTTGGATTCCTTGGCTTCCCCGGTAGTTTCCCACTCCCCATAGATGCTGGCAAACCCGCGCGAATAAAGGATCCTGTTGGTTTGCCGGTCGATGATCTCGAAGAAATACTTCCCGAGATTGGTATCGTCGATCGTACGATTCGAGGGACCTGGCCACGGCCCCTCGATAACCACACCATCCAGAGCAAAGCGTTCTTCCAGCGCGTTGCCGGTATGGAAGTATTCAAGCCGCATCGTATCCGGCGATGGATCTGCGGCCGCCAAAAGGCCGACAAAAAGCAAAAAGGCTGAAATCACAGCTTCAAACAAGAAGCACCTCCCGGGCACCCCCGCTGGACAGGGCACTGAGATTGTGAACGAAAGAGGGTCTTACAAGCCGGCCACGAAGAACACGAAGCGGCATACCCGCATTCCAAAAACCTCAACGCAGAGGCCACAGGGGATTCTTTTCTTCTGCATGCGTTCTCACTGCGACCTCTGCGCTGATCTATTGCTTTTCTTTGCTTTACAACAAAGATTTGTGCGCAAGAATTACAAATATCCACGGTCGCATCGGATTCTCCGCGGCTACCTTTGCATGCTCGAGGACCTATCGCCTGTAGCCCATCCTCATGTAGACCAGACCGATCGCATCAACCGCGTCTCCGGAGCGGCCGATAAATCCGATGGTTTGACTTCCTGGAGGGACATCAATGCGGAAATCCCTTTCGCCTCCCCGCCCGCCGTAGACTTGGGAGGTGCGCTTGTTGGTGATGATGCGCACCGAATCGACCGTATCGCCAAAACGACCGGCAAGGCCGATGACGTATTCATCGCGGTCCAGGCGAAAGGTGTGGCTGTTGCCCCCCGAACGGCCATGTTGCTCCCCTTCGAAAGTGCGGCCATCGGGCAGTAGGTAGATCATCTGCACAGCATCCACTGCATCGCCCGAGCGCACGACCACATCAGTGATCCTGGCGCCGGCTGGAACATTCTGATCGGTAAAGGGGCGTCCACCTCTCCCCCCGGCAATTTGCGTCTGGCTGAACTGCCCAGACATCGCCTGGTCTGGTGGATTGTAGTCGCGGCGACGCGGCAGGGGGGTATATACCAACCCGACCGCGTCCAGGGTATTCCCGGATCGGCCCGTAAACCCGATTGCCTGGCTGCCTGCCGGCACCTCGATGCGGTAGCGCCGGCTGCCGCCGTTCCCGCCAAACTGCGTGGAGGTGCGCTTGTTGGTGATGATCTGCATCGAATCGATCGTGTCGCCGTAACGGCCCATAATGGCGATGAGGTATTCATCGGAACTTAGCCGGATAGTGCTGGGCCTTCCACCCGAGCCTCCGTGCATTGGGCCCAAAACCGTGCGTCCGTTGGGCAGGATGTAGGCCACCTGCACGGAATCGATCGTGTCACCCGATCTGATTCGCACCTCGGCCACGCGCGCACCGGCAGGGGGCTGAAAGTCGGAAAATTCATTACCCCCCCGCCCGCCGATGATTTCGGTCGTCGATAACTGCTGGGGATAACCGAGTGTGACTGCACATGAGAACACAGCTATGATCAGTATACCCATGAATGGCATTCGGCGCATAGGGCTCCTTTCTTTCCAAAGACCAAAGAAAGTATATATCCATTCGAGGCGAGGCAAAAGTGCGCTGAAACACACGATGCGGAATATCCGCAACCTGAAAGCCTCAACGCAGTCCTTCATGCGCCTGTTTCGCATCCAGGCACATAAAAGGCCATGCCACTCTGCTGGGCGATTGTCGGAATCGATATCGCTATCGGCTTTTGCGTACGAATACTACCGATTGCGCCTGCAATTGCGACCTCGATGCCGATACCGATCCCGACGTTTTTGCCTTTCTGCTGCTATTTTCGGAACAGTCCCTCATGCGCCGGCGTGCACCCGATGACGCATGAAAATGTTGTGCTCCGGGCGCGGATTTTCTGCGCCGCCCTTTCAGGGCTCTTTTCGCTCGATTCCCTGTTCCCAGGGCTCACGCCCTGGGCTTTGCTGCGCCACCCCCTTCGGGGTTTTGCAACCGTGATCCTTGGAATTTTCACGGCCGTGCAAGGCATAGCCCTGAAAGGGCGGAACAGCACAGCCCAGGGCGTAAGCCCTGGGTTTGGTGGCCGGAGATCGCAAGCCCTGAAAGGGCGGCACAGAAGCGATTGAATCGATTGGCACCCCACGGAGTAGTTTTCGAAGCAGCCCCTCATGCGCCGGGGCGCGCCCAGTGACGCATGAAAATGTTGCGCTCTCGCCGCAGGTTTCCTGTGCCGCCCTTTCAGGGCTCTTTTCGCTCGATTCCCTGTTCCCAGGGCGTAAGCCCTGGGTTTGGGGGCCGGAGATCGCAAGCCCTGAAAGGGCGGCGCAGAAACGATCGAATCAATTGGCACCCCACTGAGTCATTTTCGGAACAGAGGGCGCAGCGCGCTTTTCGTTCTTAAATGACTTCCCTCTGCGACCTCCGCGTTGTGCTGTTGCTTTTCCAGCCTAATTGGCAGGGACTTGCTCGTAAGTAGTACACGGTGCGTTTGCCAAAAGAGTGCGCGCCGGCCCTTTCATTTTGCTGGCGACGTTTTTTGAATTTTCGTTTTCCAATAAAGGTAGGCGGGTATGCCCACGAGAATGACAAGGAGGCCGGCCATGGCGTTCCAGAAGGTATTGATCAGCGAGTTCAGAGAAATATAGAGAGCACAGAGGATAAACAGCAGGGGTGTGATCGGGTATCCCCAGGTCTTGTAAGGGCGCGGCAGATCCGGCCGCTTTTTTCTCAGGATGAAGACGGATGTCACCGTCAGGCCGAAAAAGATCCACTGGCCGAAAATGACATATGTGAGCAGTTGGTTAAAGGTGCCCGAAAGACTCAGCAGCGCGCTCCATATGCCGAGGGTGAGGATCGAGATGTGTGGGGTGAGGTACTTCGGATGCACTGCCGCGATCTTCTGAAAAAACAGTCCGTCGCGCGCCATGGCAAAATAGACGCGCGGTGAAGTCATGACGATGGCCCCCGCGGCGCCAAAAATGCTGAAGAGGATGACGAAGGCGATGATCGAGCCGCCAATCGGACCGATCGCCTGCGTCATCGCATCGGCGGCGATTGTCGGCGATTTTGCGATTTGAGAGGTCGGGGCGATATAGAGATACGCCAGGTTGGTAATCATATAACAAAAGAGCACCAGCAAAGTCCCGACAAACAACCCGACCGGAAGATTTCTCTCCGGTTTCTTGATCTCCCCGCAGCTGAAGGTGACGCACTCCCATCCTTTATAGGCCCAGAGAGAGGCAACCAGGGCGATCCCAAAGCTGGAGAGCATGCCGGGCGAGAATGAGCCGATCTCCGGCTTGACAAAATTGGCCGTATTCCCTTTGGCGAACATGAAGACAAGCAAGGTGACAGCGAGGATGATCCCGAATTTGACCACCATCAGAATATTCTGAACCAGCGCTCCCCACTTTACGCCGACATAGTTGATCGCAACGTGCACGGCAATGAAGAGCAGGGCCACGAGCTTTTGCGTCAGCGGCGATATCGCAACAAAGTAGGGGAGATAATTGGATGCGAAAGCTACGGCAAGCGCCGCGATGGCCCCGCTGTCAATAACCAGAAAAAGCGACCAGCCGAAGAGAAACGCGATCAATGAACCAAAGGACTCCCTGAGGTACACATACATGCCGCCCGCATCAGGATAGGCTGCGCCAAGCTCCGAAAAGGCCAGCGCTCCGAAAAAGCTGGCAACTCCGCCGACCAGCCAGACAGCCAGCATCAGGACCGGTGATGGGACCTGCCCGGCAACCTCGGCGGGAACTATAAAGATGCCGGAACCGATAACGCTGCCGATCAGAATCCCGACGACATCTCTCAGGCCCAGTACTCTTGGCAGGTTCAGCTTCATTTCATGGGCTTGAGCTTGAAGGGTATTTCCACTGGCCATGAGGAACGCCTCCTTTGGAGGTAGCTGCGGTTTGTAGGATACCTGCTGTCCATTCTATAGGGGTTAGTCTGTAACACGGAT
Source organism: Terriglobia bacterium (assembly GCA_963739235.1). Taxonomy (GTDB): domain Bacteria; phylum Acidobacteriota; class UBA6911; order UBA6911; family UBA6911; genus JAFNAG01. Next base: position 108,692 of record CAVTZY010000033.1, read on the forward strand.
CGCGACGCGGCTCAACTACTATTCCGCGCAGCCGCACAAACTCCCCGGGATATCTGCTGTAGGACCGCACTATTCCTTGCGGCGGAAGTTGGCGAGGCGTTCGAGGGCGGAATCCTGAACGTATTCCGCCGCCTGGTTGGAAGCGAGGAAATTATTGGCGATGATTGCGAATGCCAGCATTTCACCATCGGCAGTCTTCACATAACCGGAAAGGCAGCGGACATAGGCGATGGTCCCCGTCTTGCCGTGAACATTGTTCTCCGCCTTCGTTCCCCTCATGCGGCTGCGGATCGTGCCGTCGACGCCCGCAATCGGAAGCGCATCGAAGAAAACGGGAAAGTATTTTTGCCTGGACATAAACTTGAAGATGCGGATCAGCATATCCGCACTCACCAGGTTTTGGCGTGACAATCCGGAGCCATCCACGTAGGCATAGGTGCCTTTCTGGATCGCCATGCGTTCGAGGGTTTCCTGCACGACATCCCGACCCGCCTCGAACCTGCCCTGATTTCGCAGCACAAGCCCGAGCGTGCGAGCCAGCGTTTCGGCGTAAAGATTCTGGCTGACCTTCAGGAGCGGTTTCAGGATCTCGGATAGAGGGGGAGAGGAGTGGCTCCAGAGCAATGGTCCCGCGGCCGGTGCGGGCGCTTCCGGATCTTCGACGGCACGAGGAGTTGCTGTCGTCACATCGATGCCCTCTTCCTGCAGCGTTTTTTTGAGGGCGGCCAGGTAATAGCACGTAGGCAGCTCGACGGCAAGAGTGGTGGTGTCTGGATCGGCCCGAGCCGCGATGGTGCCGCGAATGATGATCGATTCGCGTTGTTCCCCCCTTTGAATTTCGATCCTGCCCCTCGCGCCGGCGGCGATCGTCGTGACCTTCGCGTCGATCGTCACATAGTCAGGCAACGGCGTGCACTTGATTTTGGCAGGCGCGCCTTCTGATTCTCCGGGAGAGACTTCGACCGTGTAGAGGCTCTCATTGAATTGCAGGGCGCTGACCGGGGCCGCATAACCATACACCAGGTCGTCCCATTCCCAGCTTGAGCCGATGAAAGGAGGGGGAAACGCACGCGCATCCCCCAGGATTTCGCCCTCGATCTTGCGGATGCCTTTCTCTTTGAGCTTGGCCGCCCAATCTTTGAAAACACGGTAGGGGTCGCCATCGTGAAAACCAGGCGCAAGGGTTGGGTCGCCCGTTCCGGTGATAACCAGGTTTCCGTTCAACACTCCTTCAACCACGGCCCCATCCGAAGCGATTTTGGTCTCATATTGATAGTTCGGACCGAGGCGAACCAGTGCGGAGGTCGTGGTCAGGAGTTTGTTGTTCGAGGCGGGCATGTAAAGTCGAGTGGAATTGTGCTCGTACAGCACGTCCCCCCGGTCGAGGGAAATCACCTCTACACCCCACTGGGCGCTGGCAAATCCGGCATCGGAAAATATCCGCTCCAAATCGGCGCGCAGACGGTCGATGGCCCCCGAATCGGCGATTGGAGCCGGCACTCTCACGGCGGTTTTCGGGACGCAACTCGTCAACAGCACGAAAAGAGCAAATACGGACAGAAACACATGCGCCCGGATGGTTCGTTTCGTGACTATCAATGTAAGCATGATTTCAGAGCTCCTGACACGCCCTAATCAAAGCTGTCCGCATTTTCGCTTAGCTCCACATAGTCCGATCTGTGCGGCCGGCGGTATGAACAGACTCAAGATCTTGAACCATTCCTCGCCGGCCGCTTTGGAGTGCGGCGGCATGCCGCCGCTTTTGGGATCCCGATAACAGAAAGCGGCGTCATGCCGTCTCCAAAGCGCCTGCAGCGCGAAAAAGCGGACAGGTTATCGTCCGCACCCATGTTCCGAAACTCGGCGATTTTCCTGACTTTTTGGGGCATTTCAGGAGTTCTGAACTTGGCGGTTGATGGTGTCATCCTCCGGAATAGATCGGAGAGATGGCGATCTTGTCTCCGTCGGCAAGAGGTTCGCCCGGGGCGACAGCTTTGCCGTTGCGGGTAACGATCCTCGGCCGCTGCTTTGGGATTGAGATCATATCGAGAAGTGCTTCCGCCGTGATGGCAGACGGCACCTCCAGATCTTTTTCACTAAAACCGGCCTCGTACATCAGCGGGCCGATTACCTTGATTTTGATTTTCATGTCAGTACAGCGAATTTCTCTGCGGCCGCCGCCTCTGTTTCAAGGTCCAGTTTTTTCAAAGTCGCCTTGGTCGGGATGCCGCGGTTGTCATAGCCGCGTTGATCATAGTAGTGCTGGAGAAGGCCGTCATACTTGTCGTACTCGAGCACTTTGCCGGCGATGGGGCCATCCGTGTCGGCGTTGGCAGGGTCGAACCATACCGCCGGCGGGTAATCCTCCTTGCGAGTCGCATGGGGAAACTCACGGACATAGTTCAGCTTGATCAAGCTGTAGATCCGGTCGGCCGTAGCCCACATATCATCCAGGGTCCAGTTCAGGCTGGTGATGGTATTGAAATACTTGGGATAGTGATCGAGCGACCAGCCGAGTTCGATCCAGGGGAAACGGCAGGCAACCAGGAATTCGAACATGCCACCGCGGATGCGCTGCAGCTCGATTACTTTGGCCGCCTTCTCCGGGCCGTACGATTCGCGGGATGTGTTCTTGATCTCGAAGGTAATGATCCAGGCCTCGCGGTGATGAGCGCCGATCGGCGAAACGCCGAATGCCAGCGCCTGACCGGGGATAAACTTGCAGTTGTAGGCAGCCACTTCCAGTCCTTTGACCTGCATGGCATAGGCCTCGGAGTTTTTCCCGAACTCACGGGCCATGCGCAAAGAACCTTCGGCCAGCAGGTTTCCTATCTTGCCCTCACGCCGGGCCGCCATGCCAAGCAGTTGCTTGGCGCGTTCGGCATCACCGAATTTGAAGTCGCCGCCGATCGCTCCCTGATCGATCGCATCGGCATAAAAGCTGAGCACGCAGCCCGCCGACATCGTGTCGAGGCCGTATTCATCGCACAGGTAGTTCAGACATCCTACCTGCTGGAGGTCGAATATTTCGAGGTTCGATCCGAGCAGAGCAATGTTCTCGTAATCGAGCTCCGATTCCCGCGCCTCGCCGTCATGGATCGTGATTCCGCAACGCATTGTGCAGTTGGGACAGCCGTACGTTTTGACCCTGGCGTTGTTGAGCCGCTCGCCGTCGATGTGCCACGAATCGGGATGATGCGTCTTGCGGAAGTTCCGGACAGGAAGACCGGCTACTTCATTGCAGAAAGGCAGTACGCCGGTTGTGCTCTGCCTGGACCAACCTGTCTCTTTATCGATTTGATGAACTTTCTTCAGGTCGCCGATCCCCAGGGCTTTCATGGCCGCGGGATCCGCCTGGGGGATTGGATGGGTCCCCTTGACGACGATGGCTTTGAGCATCTTGGATCCCATGACCGCACCAATTCCGGGGCGCCCTCCGGCGCGCCCTTCGAGGCTGCGAATGACGGCATAGCGGTTCATGTTTTCACCGCCCTGGCCGATATTCAGGACTCCCACACCCACGCCGTATTTGCCATAGATCAAGTCATTGGTCGCGTAGGAACCCTGTCCCCAGACGGCCTCGGCAGGCAGGAATTCCACTTTCTCGTCTTCGATATAAATCATGGTCGGCCGGTCGGCTTTCCCTTCCACGATCATGGCATCGTAGCCGGCTTTGCGCAGTTGTTCAGAGACGCGCGTGCCCAGGTTGCCGTCGCCGTAAAAACCCGTCAGCGGCGATTTTGCCGCGACCACACACTTGCCGGTATTGGGAGCGGGTATGCCTGCGATAGGTCCCAGCGCGACGATGAGCTTATTATCCGGACCGAGCGGATCGGTCCCGGGCAACACTTCGTCATAGAGGATTTTGGCGGCAAAGCCGCGCCCCCCGACCCATTTGTGAGCAAATTCCTCGGTAAACGACTCTTTCTTATAAGTTTTTGTGGAAAGATTGACTCTGAGAATATTGCCGGTCCAACCGTACATTTGAAGCCTCCCGAAGAATAATGGCGATCTAAGGCACCGCTAAATAAGCTGGGCAGCACCGTGTGCCGTTTACAGTCAATTCCAACCACAGATTATACGTTATACGCGATTCAGACCGTCGGGGAAAAGCAGCTATGAGAAACGACAGGCAGAAAATTGGTCGTCAAAAGCCCCAACGCATTACCCGGCATGGTTCCATGCTTTGTGTTTCACACCCCATTCGCAATCAAGTTGCAGAATAGGTTTGGCCCTTGCCGCCGGGCTTCCTCGGCCAGTTCCTGCTCGCCCGAGGGAGGGCACGCCAACAGGAGTTTTCTACCTCTCCACTGCCAGCCAGGCAGGCAGAGTGTCAAACAGAATTTTCATGATGGTTTCGCTATTCTCTCTGAAGACCTCAACTTTCCCATAGGCTTCGCCTCTCTTCCCGCTTACCAGATCTGTTACGCCCCGCAGTATGAGAAGCCGCTTTGCGTTGCGGCGGGCTACGAACGCAATGGCCCCCGATTCCCAATCTGCTGCGACGGCGCCGTATTTCACCCTCAGCATAGCGATGGCTTTCGGATCGATGTCCTGGTCCGCTGAGACGAGAACCGTCTCGAGAACGGGCAATGGCAACGGCCGTTTCAGCCAATTCAGGTTGATGTCGCTTGCATAATCTTTGATTGCCTCCTCAGCATCGCCCATGCGCTCGATGATGTCATAGATAACCGTTCTTGCTGCCAGGATGATCGTACCGCGTTCGACTGCGCCCTCGAAACCGCCGCAGGTGCCAAGGTTGATCAACAGGCCGGGATTCCAGCGATCGATGGCATACTGGGTAGAAGCGGCCGCACTGGTCTTGCCCCAGCCCCCTTGGAGAATCACCACAGACCGGCTGGTCCTGTCCGGCAGGTCGAGCTTTCGGACGAAGTACTCGCCAAAAGGCGATTTCTCGCAGCGTTGGCCGGGAAACAGCGTTTTGACGACCGCCCACTCCGCGTCGGCCGACACCAGCACGACGGCCTGAACTGGTGCGTCAGATTGTCCGGCACAAGCCCAGGCGCCACAAATAAGCACACTGATGAGAATCCATCCGGAGATTTTTTGAGCCATGCGAACATCTTACCAGAAGTATCAGAAGGACGAACCAATCGCCGGCTGAAGCCCGCCGCCGCGAAATGCCGGCACAGGATAAACCGGCATGCGACTTTCACCCTGGCTCTCATATAGAAGGGCTACATCAAAAGGAATAAAGGCCAAGATCCCGAAGCTGACGTCCGGCAATGAAGTCAAACAATGCGAATGACAGAATCTGAGATCGTTGGAATAAGCCCACACGCAAGAGAACGGGTTTATGAAATTCGGGCAGGCGGCAAATCGGTGTCTCTCCTGTTCACCTTTCATGCAGTGGCAAGGAGCGCCCAATAGGGATTATCTCTGAGAAAAGTCCTGGAAGCCTGCTTTTTTTCGGGGGAATTGCTTCAAGGACATCGCGGCCGTTTTACTGCGCACCGGCGTTTTGGAGACCATCTGGTGCGAGCTGCTTACGAATATGAGGGATCGATGGCAATCGTAGTCACGGTGTATTATCCTTCTTCCGACCGCTATTTTCAGGGAGGCAACCGACGTGAAGATCAAATATTCTCCTGACGCGGATGTGCTAACGATCCAACTGCGAGAGGGGAAAGTTTCCGACTCAAGGGACCTCGCGGAAGGCATTATCGTGCATTTCTCAGCAAAAGGCCGGCCTCTCGAGATCGAAATCCTGGACGCTTCCAAGGTGGTAGAGAAAAAAGATGTAGAGGTGTCCATGGAGTCCATTTTCGCCGCAGTTTAAACCGCGGGGGTCGAAACCGGTTCTGGGATTACTGTCTCTGACATGCCCGGCGGCGAAGTGCTTTCCTTCTTCCTTTCGCGTATTGGGTGATCCTCATTCAGTAGATCGGTGACAGGAGGCTGTGAAAAAACCGAATGATCGCCAATTTTTCGGCTGTAAGTTGTTGCAAACTCTAGAAAGCAATAATAGGAAACTGGATTTTTTCAGAGCTTCCTGTGACCGATCTTTAGTAAACGGGTGTTAGTAACCGGGTGTTTGACCATTCCGCCGCCAGGGTTTATGCTGGCAACCATCACTCTCAATTAGAATTGAATGTGGCGCCCCGAGCGAATTTTGGCGAGAGTGGACGTTAAGCAGAAAGTACTTATCCAAGAGGAAGAAGCACATGGGTGCGCGCCCACAACCGTTGCTTATGGGTCACCGGGTTGACCTCTATATTCCGTCACAATGCATCTGTGCCAATCCCCTGCCTGAAAACCTCCGCGAAAGTGTACTTCGAGAGGTGAAGCAGAAGTTGAAAGCCTGGTTCGGCGATCATTCGGAGGCCGAAGTCAAGGGCGATTGGCGGCTTCCTGATGGCACGGTAGCGAAGGAGCAGGTTACAGATCTTTTTTCATTTTGCACGAAAGACGCCCTCGAGCTGCATGCCGGTGATGTCGATGCCCTTGCAGTGGAGATCGCCAATAGGCTCTCTCAGGATCGGGTGCTTCGAGTCTTCGACAATTTGAAGGTCGCTCTCTGGCCAAACACCCTATTGGATCTCACCCCGGGACAAAATTGCGCCTGCCAAGGCAAGGTTCCGCAGGCTGGACTAACGCCGCCTCAGCCACAATTTATTGGCGAAGCTAACGATCATTCGAAGATGCTCGTCATCCACGGAATCCTCCACTCATTCAGCTCCGTGGATGATGCCCGCAAGCTATTCTGCCACTGGCTCAATTATAGCTATGCCAGCGGCAGCCTTCCGTGGACGGGCTGGCCCAACAGCATCCGTCAGGTGCTCAAGCGCGCTCCGGAGATTATTGTCGAGCAGAACGGTTTCAAGGTCATCCACCTGCAGCTGGATTCAAACGGCTTGGCCCGAGGACCTGAACGCGCCGTAATGCGCCGCATCTTTAGGGATGATCCCTCATTCTGTGGCCTCTTCATCGTTAGCAACCAGCAACTGACTGAATGGGAATTCGTCAACGCAAGAAATGCCGAAGATGATGCCGCGAAGATCCTGTTCCGCAGATTGCGAGTGGGATCCGGCGCACAACTGCGCACCGCGACAGAACGTATTGCATTAGTGGAGATCACGGACGCGGAGGAGAAAACCGTCACGGCCGCCGACATTCAGCAACGGCATAACGCTGCCTTCAACGTCGAGGCGGTTACCCGCGAATTCTATCGCGAGATCGCAAACTGGTATTTCTGGGCGCGCGAACATGCCGAGTTTCCAAAGGACGCACCCCTTGATGCAGATGGAAAGCCTTCGGTGCCGCTGATCCGACTTCTGACGCGTCTCATTTTCTGCTGGTTCCTGCGCGAGAAGCGAAACCCGCAAACGGGCGCCGGCTTGATCCCGGAGAGCCTGTTCAACAGTCGGGGTATAACGCATTTACTGAAAGATGCATCTCCGGAATCCTGCACCTACTACACGGCCATCCTGCAGAACCTTTTCTTTGCCACGCTGAATACAGAAATGCATGCGCGGCGATTTCTCTCCGAAGGAGACGGCCAACGGAGCGATGACCACATGGTGCACCAACTCTGGCGGCATACCCGGCAACTTCGGGATCCTGATGCGCTGGAGAAGCTCCTGCACGATATCCCTTTCCTCAACGGTGGACTTTTCGAATGTCTGGATGACCGTGTGCGGCAAGGGAACTCGCCCTATACGGTGGAAGTACGCATCGACGGCTTCGCCACCGATCCAAAAAAACAACCGAAACTGCCGAATTATTTGTTTTTTGGCGCATCACAGGTGGTAGATCTTTCAGATGCGTATGGCGATTCTTCGCGCCGGCATGAAACTATCCGCCCTTTATTGGATATTCTCAGCCACTACAATTTCACACTGACCGAAAATACGCCGTTCGATCAGGAAGTCGCGCTCGACCCGGAACTGCTCGGACATGTATTTGAGAATCTCCTTGCCGCCTACAACCCCGAAACCGGCACGGTTGCCCGCAAAGCCACAGGCTCGTTTTACACCCCGCGCGTGGTCGTGGATTGGATGGTGGATCAGGCGTTGATGGTGTATCTAAAGAACTCCCTCTCCTCTGCAGCCGCGACCGACAGTCGCGCTCCGAAATCGCCCGAGGCTACGGAAGATTCGATCGCGCCCAGGCTGAAACGAATGCTCTCCTGGGAAGATGAAGGACATGATTTCAAACCCGCCGAAGTCGAAAAACTGATTGACGCCATTGACGGGCTGAAGGCGATTGACCCCGCCTGTGGCTCCGGGGCATTCCCGATGGGAATGCTCCAAAAGCTCGTGCATGTGCTCAAGAAGCTGGACCCGCAAAACAAGGGCTGGCAGAAACGACAGGAAAAAGCCGCTCAGGCCATCGAGAGCAGTGTTGCCCGCGAAGAAGCGCTCAAAGCCATCGAACGCGCCTTCGCCCACGACAACGATGATTACGGCCGCAAGCTCTATCTCATCGAAAACTGTCTCTACGGCGTGGACATCCAGCCGATTGCCGTCCAAATTGCCAAGCTCCGATTCTTTATCTCCCTCGTAGTGGATCAAGCCATTGATCCCAAGGAAGAGAACTACGGCATCCTGCCCCTGCCGAACCTTGAAACCAAGGTCGTGGCTGCGAACACGTTGCTTGGCTTACAACGCGGCCAACTCCTGCTGGGATCGACTGAGGTCAAACGCCTTGAGAGCGAACTGCAGCAGGTCAGACACGACTACTTTACGGCGCGACGCTATAAACGGAAGAAGGAACTCAAAGCCCAGGATAAGCTGGCTTTGTGACGAACTTTCCAAGGTGCTCTCAGACAGTGGCGAATGCAGTCCCTATGACGCCAAGCGGCTCGCCGGATGGAATCCATACGATACAAACACATACGCGTCGTTCTTCGACCCCGGCTGGATGTTTGGCCTGGCTTCACGGAATAACGACGGCGTATTCGATATCGTCATCGGCAACCCGCCATATGTCCGGCAGGAGGAGTTGAAAAATCAGAGCGCGGTCGGTAGTGACGGCAGAACGCAGCCGCTCAAGGACGCGCTCAAAGACCAGTACGAGTGTTACACCGGCACAGCCGACCTTTACGTCTATTTCTTCGAGCGTTCCCTGCAACTGCTCCGTACCGGTGGCGTCCTGAGTTTCATCACCAGCAACAAGTACTTCCGCGCCGGTTACGGCGAACGGCTGCGAACCTATCTCGCTTATGCGACGCGGCCTAGCGTGGTGCTGGATTTCGGGGATGCTCCGGTTTTTACGTCGATCGCTTATCCCGCCATCCTTGTGACCCAGAAGATGCGCCATGTGGAGACGGGACAGCTGCCATCATCAAAAGGGCCGACAGGGTTCCTTCATGCCAAGAATCTGCCGCCAGAAGAATGGCAATCTTACGTCATGACCTGGATGCCCGGTCCGGATATCCGCGAATTTCCCGATATCTTCGAACGCGACGCCTTCCAAATTGCCCAGCGCGATCTCAAACCCGACGGCTGGCGGATGGAAAGCCCCGTCAGCCTGCGCCTGCTTGAACGTCTGCGCGAAGTCAGGAACTGCCGCTTCGGGAACATCGTTCAAAGCCGCGTTTTTCGACGGGATTACCAGTGGCCTCAATGAGGCCTTTGTCGTGGATCGAGTCACCCGCGACCGACTCATCGCCGAACATCCGTCATCCAAGGAAGTGCTCAAGCCCTTCCTGCGCGGCCGGGATGTTAAACGGTGGCGGGTCGAGTTCGCAGAGCAGTATCTGATTCGGATTGAGTCTTCGGAGAACGTTGAACATCCATGGAGCGGGAAACCAAACACAGAAGCCGAGAGGAGCTTTGCAAAGACCTACCCGGCCATCCATGAGTTTTTCGACACGATGCGAAAGGAACTCACCAAGCGTTGGGATCAAGGGAAGTACTTCTGGGAATTGCGTTCATGCGATTACTGGCAGGAGTTTGGGCATCCGAAGGTGATCTCGACGAAGATATCAATCCAGCCAACCTTTGCGGTTGATTTTGAAGGATATTTTCTCGGAAACACCTCCTATTTCATTCCAACGGGGAAGAAAGCCCTGTTTGTGTCGGCGATACTGAACTCCTCGTTGTTCTTTGGATACGCGAAACGGGTCTTTGTGGAGAAACAGGGTGGCTGGTACGAGGTTCAACCTCAAGGGTTGGAGGCATTTCCCATCCCACCCGCCACAGGCGACCAACAATGTCAATGCGAATGGTTGGCAGAAGCTCTGACTTGGCTGCATCGCACTGAGTTGGCCAACAAGAGGGGGGACGCACCTGTCGGACTAATGACCGCCTATTTCGAGCGATGGCTGAACGGGCTGGTTTATGAGCTGTTTTTTCCGGGCGAATTGCACGCGCGGAAATTGAACCTTTTTGACCAGACGGCAAAACTCGATCTGCCGAACCTAGCCGATGTGCCGGAGAAACGGAAGCTCGAACATCTGCAGGAAGCCTTCTCCAAAGCCCACGATAGGAACGCCACCCTCTGCGGGATGTTGTCCGACCTGAAGTCATTGGATGTGGTGCGCGTGATCGAGGATGTGTCATCGCCGGCAGGGGCCGAGCAACCGGAGAGCGAGGAATGAGTGGGTTTTATTTCGGGGACAGGCGCGAATAGCGCATGATTAGGGAGTTGAACAGGCGCTTGTTAACGCCTGTGAGAAGAGATTAGGACCACAACCTCTTGGGGGAGCCGGCGTATTGCGCAATCGCGACGCGGCAGAAATGCGCAAATGGTCCAGCGCGTGACGTGGCCCTCCGCGCCGCGCCGAAGGCGCCTTGGAGTGCGGCGGCATGACGCCGCTTTGCGAGCCATCACACCTCCTCCCTAAAAGTCATCCTTCACATTGATCCGATCTGTCTTAAACCTATTCACCGACTTGACGAACGCCGGTCGCGCACTGCGCTCAAACCATGCGGCCGAGCACCAACGATACTCCGAAGCCTTGCGCGCAATCCCGTGATGAACAGGATTCTGATGCACATAATTCAGCCGGGCCAAGTACGACCGCTGGAATGTTATATGAGTATCCCAATACTGGTAGAACACCTTCCTTCCCACGGTCCCATCCTCAGCATTGAACTTCATGGCTATTGCTCCATGCAGCTTGCCCAGCATAAGCTCCAGGTTTTTCGGATTATCAGGCGAAAGCGCCACAAAGTGATAATGGTTGGACATCACCGCCCACGCCTGCAGTTGCCACTCAAACTCGGTCGCGCATCCAAATAGAAGGCTGAGAACCAGATCGAACCGGACAGGGGAGTTCAAGAAGTGGCGTTTCTCATAGGTTCCGGCGGTTACCATATAGGCGCCCTTTTCACCGAGACGGTGGGCGGGTGCATGAGGCCAATCCCAGGAAGTCAGGTTGGCGTTTAAAGGCGTATCGAAACCCGATACGCTAAAGGTGGTCATGGATTACCTCCACTGTTATCGTTTCTGTTGGCGGACGGATATTTCATGAAAAGTGCGGGGAGCAATGGAAAGCGGCGTCATGCCGCCGCACTCCAAAGCGCCTTCGGCGCGGGAACTGGGTCGATTACGGCAGGGAAAGCATGTCGGGGTTCCGCTTGATGAAACTTGCCTTATTTGAGCACCATTCGCGCCTGTCCCCGAAATCCCATTTTCCTATTTGACGGTTCAGGTTGAAGTGCCAGCTGCTTTTTCGTTAATGTCCAGGTATGGCACGTGGAATTCCAGGTTTAATTCAGCCGTCGTTGCTCGTCTGGGCAAGAGAGAGCGCAGGTCTGCGCCTTGATGAAGCGGCTCAACAATCTCATGTGAAACCGAAATAAGAGCAGAAGCAAGAGGAAGTAACCGCGATAGTGCTTGCAAATTAACCACTGAATGGTTAAATATTCACCATGATACGGCGCAATATCGAATCTCTGGTAACGGCAGCCCTGGCCGACACTCCGGTCGTTCTGATCAACGGCGCCCGGCAAACCGGCAAGACTACACTGGTGCGAGCGCTGGCCGCGGGCATCCCCAAAGCCGCCTATATCACCCTGGATGATTCCGCGGTGCTGGGGGGCGTGGCCGGCAATCCGCGCGGATACCTCAGCGGCCTGGAAGGGACCGTCATCATCGATGAAGTACAAAAGGCACCCGGCCTGTTTCCCGCGATCAAAATGGCCGTGGACGAGGACCGGAGGCCCGGCCGATTCATCCTCACCGGCTCCGCCAACATCCTGATGCTGCCAAAACTCTCCGAGTCGCTGACCGGACGGATGGAAATCCTCACGCTGCGGCCCTTTTCCCAGGGTGAGATGGAGGGCCGGCGCGAGACCTTTATCAAGCGTCTCTTTTCGGGAAAAGGATTCCCCATCATCGACAGGGCCGTCCATGGCCCCTCCCTGGCTCAGCGCATCCATCGAGGCGGATATCCCGAAGCCATCCGGCGATCCGCTACGCCGAGGCGCACCTGGTGCGCATCGTACCTGACCACGATTTTGCAGCGAGACATCCGCGATCTTTCCAACATCGATGGCCTTATGGAGACGCCGCGGCTGCTGGCTTTGCTGGCGGCCCGCTCCTCAGCATTGCTGAACATCTCGGAGCTTTCACGCAGCGCCGGCATTCCGCACACCTCCCTCCAGCGCTACCTGGCGCTTTTTGAAGCCGCGTTCCTCATCCAACGCATCCCAGCCTGGACCGCAAATCTAAGCAAACGGCTGGTCAAGGCGCCCAAGGTACTCCTGGGGGACACGGGATTCATGGCCCATCTGCTGAATGCAGCCGAGGATGCCGTACTCAAGGATGCCAACTTGTCCGGACGATTCCTTGAAACCTTCGTCGCCTGCGAATTGCTCAAGCAAGCCGAGTGGGAAGAGAGCAGGCCCACGCTGATGCATTACCGGACGGCAGCAGGCAAGGAGGTGGATTTTGTATTCGAAGAAGGCGGGCGACGCGTGGCGGGGATCGAGGTGAAGTCATCGCATGCCATCAGCGCCCAGGACTTCAGCGGCCTGCGCAGCCTGGCGGAAGATGCCGGGAAGCAGTTCGCCGCGGGAGTCATCCTTTATGCGGGCGAAACAATGGTCCCGTTCGGGCCGCATCTATGGGCAGTGCCGATAACGGAAGTATGGGCGGAGTAAATCCCATGCCATCGAACGACATCATCGATCGTCCTAGCCTAATATCAGAACTCCTGACATGCCCAAAAAAGTCAGGAAAACCGCCGCGTTTCGGGACATGGGTGCGAACCATAACCTGCCCGCTTTTTCGCGCCGAAGGCGCTTTGGAGTGCGGCGGCATGCCGCCGCTTTTGGCATCCCGAAATCAGAAAGCGGCGTCATGCCGCCGCACTCCGAAAGCGGCCGGCGAGGAATCGCTCAAGATTCTGGGTCTGTTCTCACCGCCGGCCGCACAGAACGTACCATGTGGAGCTTGGCGATAATGCGGACAGCTGTGCATGAGGCCATGCCAGGAGTTCTGAGTATTGGGAAGGCGTTCGGTCGCTACAATAAATGCAACAACTTCCGCGAACGGTAAAACTCACCCGGGTGAGCGCTTCGGTATCGACGCCTCCAGCCCGGCTCGCAGTGGATATTTGTCATTGCAAATCATTCGTTCGGTGGCTGATTATCAGCCATGATCCGACGACTCTTCACCGTATGCGGAGTGCTGCTGTGTGATGGCAGCCATATTCTGCCTTTTGCGAAAAACCTGTGGACTGCGCCCTTATCCTCCCTGTGGTCCGGCGAGAAGGTTTGAAACATGACATCGAACGACATCATCGATAACCGGGATCAGAAACTGGCCGATCACATCAACTGCATCCTGGGAAGCACCGAGGCCGCCAAGTTCGCCGTCGGCTATTTCTTCCTTTCCGGGCTGGAAGCGGTCGCCGGCAAGCTCGACTGGCGTTTCGAACCTGCGCATTCTGATCGGAAACACGACCAACCGGGAAACGATCGAGCAGATCGCCGAGGGATACCAGCGGCTCGAACTCGCGGCCGCCGACGAGGAAAGAGAGCGCTACCTGAAACGCTCCGAGCAGCGACAGCGGGCGGAAGAAACGGCCGACAACCTGCGGCGCACGGTCGAACGCATGGACCAGACCGATGACGCGCAGGCTCTCGTGAGGTCCCTGGTCCAGATGATCCTGGATAAGCGGCTCCAGGTGCGCGTTTATACCAAGGGACGCATGCATGCCAAGGCGTACATCTTCGACTACCGAGACGATGGCAGGTACGAGAAAGGGATCGCCATCGTTGGGTCATCGAATCTCACCCTCAGCGGCTTAACCCACAACACCGAGCTGAATGTCGTCGTCCACGGCAACGACAATCACGCCAAGCTGACAGAGTGGTTTGAAGGGCTATGGGAGGAGGCGCAGGAATTCGACGAGCTGCTCATGCAGGAATTGCGGCAGTCCTGGGCCGAGGCGGCGGCAACACCCTACGACATCTACATGAAGACGCTCTACGCCCTGGTGGCCGACCGGCTGGACGAGGGTGAGCACGGAGAGATCCTCTGGGACGATGAGTTGACCCGCAGCCTCGCCGACTTTCAAAAGACCGCCGTCCGGCAGGCGATCCAGATCATCCGGGATCAGGGCGGAGCGTTTGTTTCCGATGTCGTCGGCCTGGGCAAGAGTTACATCGGCGCTGCCGTCGTAAAGCACTTCGTGCGGACCCAGGGCGCCAAACCGCTGATCATCTGCCCGAAGACGCTGGAGGAGATGTGGCAGGGCTATGACGATGAATTCGCGTTGGATGCGAAAATCCTGCCCATGAGTATGCTCAAGCTCCCCGATGAAGGAAGCGCCAAGTCGATCCTCGACGAGAAGGACTTACAAGGACCGGGATTTCGTGCTCATCGATGAGAGCCACAATTTCCGCCACCACTCCTCGCAGCGCTATGAGGTAATGGCGGATTTTCTGTCCAGGGGGCTCAAGAAAGTCTGCCTGCTGACAGCGACTCCCCGCAACCGCGGCGCCGGCGACGTCTACAACCAGATCAAGCTGTTTCATCAGGACGACATTACCCAGCTGCCGATCGATCCTCCCAATCTGAAGGAGTACTTCAAGCTGATCGAGAAGGGTCAAAAACGCCTGCAGGACCTTCTGGTCCACATCCTCATCCGGCGCACCCGGCGCCACATCCTGCGCTGGTACGGGTACGCTGCGGATACAAGCCAATCGCTGCGAGAAATGTCGGATGTCCAGGTCCGTCCCTACCTGACTGGCGATAAAAAGGCCTATGTGATGGTTGCCGGCCGCCACCAGTATTTCCCGCGGCGCGAATTGGAGACTCTCCGGTACAGCATCGAAGAGACCTACGACGGCCTGTATGAGCGGATCCGGCGCTATCTCGGCCGGCCCGCGGGGACAGGGCATGAGCTCAAGCCCGGATCGGAACTCACGTATGCACGGTATGGATCTGTGGAACTACGTTCGCCCGGAGAAACAAAAGGTTGATCCATATCAGGAGCTGCACCGTGCAGGGATCAACTTGCGCGGGTTGATCCGGGTGATGCTTTTCAAGCGTTTTGAGTCCAGCGTCCATGCATTTCGCAAGAGCCTCGAGCGATTGGAGCGGATTCATGGATTTTTCCTGGAAGCGCTGGATCAAGGGTTCGTTCCCGCCGGTGAAGACGCTCAGAGACTTCTCTATGAATCTGATATTTACGATGATTCCGGATTGATTGATGCTCTGGAGAAATGCTCGCGACGCTACCAGCTGGAGGATTTCAATGAGCAGCTTCTGAGAGAGCATCTGGAAGCTGATCGCAAGCTTTTAAAAAAGATGATTAATCTTGTCGAGCCGATCTCACCCCAACAGGATGCCAAGCTTCAGGTACTGCTGGCCGGGCTGAGTGACGGTATCGCGCAGACCACAGGCAAGGTGCTGATCTTCAGCCAGTATGCCGACACGGTTCAGTACCTTCACGAGAATATTAATCCTGGAGCGCCGCGTCGCGATATTGAGTTTATCTATGGCACGGAGAAGAGCAAGGCGCGCATGGCCGCAAGGTTCTCGCCGCACTCGAATCCTCTTATCGATATCGGGGCCGAAGAGGAAGTCGACATCCTTGTGGCAACCGATGTTATGTCCGAGGGACTGAACTTGCAGGATGGTGACGTGGTTGTGAACTACGACCTCCACTGGAATCCGGTGCGTTTGATCCAGCGATTTGGCCGCATCGACCGCATTGGAACGGAAAACGAGCGCGTCTGGGGCTTCAATTTCCTGCCGGAATTGAAGCTGGAAAGAAATCTGGGGCTGCAGCAAGTACTGCGGCAGCGCATCCAGGAGATCCACGACACCATCGGTGAAGATGCTGCGATCCTCGACACGGACGAGCGGATCAATGAAGATGCTATGTTTGCAATTTACGAAAAGAAGGGTGGCCAGCTCTCGCTTTTCGAAGAAAAGGAAACAGAATTCCTCGACATCAGTGAAGCAGAAGAATTGTTGCGTTCGATGCGCACGAATGACCCTGCGGAGTTTCAGCGGGTAGCTGATTTAAGGGATGGTATCAGATCCGCCCGTGGCATGGTTTCCGGTGCAGGCAAGTATATATTTTGCCAGGCCGGCAAGTTTCAACAGCTTTACTTAACAGATGCGGACGGCAATCCCGAAACCAGGGAAGTCCCCGCTGCTCTTGGAAAACTAAAATGTTCACGCTCTGAGCCCACGGCCCTTCTGCCTGCCGGCCATAATGGCACGGTGATGAAGGTCCTCAAGGTGTTCGAGAATGAAGTAAAGCACCGCCAGGCTCAACTGAAGCACGGTCTGTCCCTGACAACTTCTCAGGTGTACGTTTTGCGCGAGCTGCGCGCAATTTTCAGCCGTCTCGCAGATGAGGAGACTGATCTCAAGGCCCAAGTAGTCAAGCTCGAAGAAGCATTTAAAAAACCCGTTACGGCAGCCATCCGCAGGCAACTCAACACTCTGCGCCGCAATGGAGTTACTGGAAATCCTCTTGTGCGGTCACTGGCCGACATCTACCACGACCACGGCCTGCACGAACAAGTTTACGAAGATCGCCGCCTCCACGAGCAGGAAGCCGAAGGCCTGCCGAGAATCATTTGCAGCGAGGCCTTCGTGTAATTCGATAGGAGAAACTGAAGTGCCGACATTACGAAAAAGGAAGGACGGCGACGGATATTTCGCTCTCACCTCAATAGCCGGCCAAGTGATCACATTCCAAATCAGTGAGGCGGGTCGGCAACGCTTGCTGGCCGCCTCCCTGAAGGATGGTGACCGCTTCAGTCGGGCGATTCTCTTCGATCTATATCGCTCGGGCGATGCTTTTACGTTCGGAAGCGGCACGGAGCAGCACCTTAAAGAAGATGATCGCCAGTTGCTATTTGACTTCTCGGACGACACGACTCCTGAAGCCGTGTTCCCATCATGTTCCAAGTGCTCATCCGTTCAGGATTTACACCTTGTCACCAGCCTTGATGATGCGGCGCACGATGCGTACATCCTGTGCGGCGCTTGTCGCAGGGCAGGAGCAGTTCATCAAGACGCGAGCATTCCTCTACCCGTGGTTTCGCGGTCGATAATCGCACGCCTTCAGGAGATGGGCCAGGTCAAACGGCCCGCCGAGAAGCTTGCCCAGTACATAGGAAACCTGGAAGCCGATTTTCAGAATAAATGGGACGAATTGCGCAAGAGGAGGAGCAGCCGGCAGCAGCCCCTTTTCACGGGGCCCGGCGCCCCACAGCGCCGTTTGATTGACTAGCGTCTAAACCGAAGGGGGTCACCAAGGGTCAGGAATCATGCGGAGATGGAGATCCACCGATATGTTCTTGTGGGTTAATCTTGACCATGGGTTTATCATAGAAGTGGTATCGTTCCCAAAACTATGAAACAAAACCTCTCATTTGAGTTTCGATTCAACAAATTCGTTGCTGCTCTCACCTATTTGGCTTCAAAGGTCCGCAGGGACTTCTCCAAATTGAGAGCTTCAAAACTGCTCTATTTTGCCGACCGCTATCACCTCATCAACTATGGGCGTCCGATCATCGGAGACCAATATGCCAAGCTCCCATATGGTCCCGTTCCATCCCAGGCTCTTAACCTGATGAATGATCTTGAGCATCCGATACGCTTCAAAGGTGTCCATCAGCCCTTCCTTGATGAGCTGCAGTCGCGTTTGCGGGTGGTCGTACAGGGAACTCGATCGACCTATGTGGCGATTACGGAACCCGACTTGAGTGCTCTATCTGCCTCGGATATTGAGGCGCTTGACAAGGCGATTGCAAAATTCGGGAAAATGCCAGTTGCCGCTCTAGTCGAAGTCGGACACCAAGAGCGAGCGTGGAAAGAATGCACAGAACACTGGATCGATTATAGGTTGTTCTTTGACGAGAATAGCCCGGATCAGAAAGCAGCTTTGGAGGCATTAGAAGAGCATACAGAAAACTCATCGTTCCTGCGCGATCTTGCGGATAGCTGACACTGCGTGGACCCCAAATTCTTTCTGGCGAAATATCTCACTCCTGGCGACATCTGGAAGGCCGTTCAAACCTTCACAAGCGGACAACCTCCAAAAGAAAAATACCTCATCCTCGTTTCGCGCGAGCCAAGTCTCATTTTCTACCTGATGCCGACATCAAAAGGGAAATATCTAAGGTCGCATTCGGGCCGATCCTATGTCACCATCTCAGTTGGCAGCTATTCCTTTTTCCCCCTGGAGACATACATCGATTGCGACCGCGTCTATTCGGATCCTGTCGAACGATTCAAAACCTTGGCCGAAAAAAAGAAAGTCAAATACATCGGTCGCCTGTCGGAAGAAACGATGGAGGTCATCCGTGAAAAACTCAGGAACTCCCGCGTACTTGCTCGCATGGAAAAGGATCGTCTGTTCCCCAAGCGATAAAAACCTACCTCTGGCGAACGTGGTTGAGCAAATCAGGGTGCGGAGGCTACTCTACGAATGGTCGAGGGCGGGCAGGATCAGACGCTAAATCGTTGACAGGCTATGCTTTTCCGATTCATGCTGCGATCACGGTGCACGCTTCGCGATTAGATTGGTGAGAGCGTGGCCTGTCCCTGATTTTCTTGCAATCATAGACCTTGCAGTCGCATGAATCTTGTGCATAATTGTGATGTAGTAGAGTTACACATGATGGTGGCGCATGGCTACATCTAAATACCATCGAACACAGCTTTTACTCGATCCCGGGCAGCATCAGGATTTGGAGGAGATTGCCCGGCGGGAACATCGGAGTTTGTCCGACGTTGTGCGCGAAATGCTCGATGCGCAACTGGCTGAGCGCAAACACCGGGAAATGGCATTCGCGGCGCAGGCATTGCTCGCCGACTACCTGAGCGATAAGGGACTCACTGCTTTTGCCGCCTTGGACGCGGAGGATGTGAGATGATACGCGGTGAGATCTGGCTCATTAACCTCGATCCCACCATTGGCGCCGAAATCAAGAAAACCCGCCCGGCTGTGACCGTCAGCAGTGATGCGATCGGAGTTCTCCCATTGAAGGTAATCGTCCCGCTGACTGATTGGAAAGACCGTTACCGTATCGCCCACTGGATGGTGCCGATCGAACCTTCCGCGCTAAACGGACTGGATAAGCCCTCGGCGGCGGATGCATTCCAGGTGAGTTCCCTGGGCCAAGAGCGGTTTGTGCGCCGGTTGGGCCAAATGGAGGACGAACAGATGAGCGAGATTGCACAGGCGCTGGCATTGGTCCTGGAAATCTGACACCTGGGAAGCCCTGCATGATCCTTTCGTGAGTCTGCAAGGGAATGCTGCAATTATAGTCAACGCCGTCCCGATTTTGCCAAAGGCATGAGTTCGGCGGCGGTGAAGGCCGCAGAATCTCAGACCCGCAGGAGATACGCTTGACCGCATGAGGGATTGTGTAGCATTCTGTGTAGAAACAGGAGTGCGTATGCCCACGAACCTGGCGATTGATGACAAACTACTCGAAGAAGCCCTGAAAATCGGGGGGAAGCGAACCAAACGGGAAACGGTCAACGAAGCCTTGCGGGAGTTCATTCAACGCCGAAAAAGGCTCAAAGCCCTGGAGGCGTTCGGCACCGTCGCCATGGACCCGGCCTATGACTATAAAAAGCTCCGGAGCCGGCGATGATCCTCATCGACACGTCCGTCCTGTCATTAGCCTATCGGCGCAGAATCATGACAAGTCCCGAGCCTCCCCTCGTACAGACTTTTAGACGCCTGGTGGAAGAAGACCAGCCGATTGCGATTCCTGGGATTGTGTTGCAGGAATTGCTTTCGGGAGTGCGAGCACCGAGCGAATTTGAGCGGTTGCAGGAATTAATGGAGGGGTTCCCACTGCTGATCGCCACTCACGAACATCACGTGGGCGCTGCGAAAATCGCCAATGCATGTCATCAAGCGGGAATTGCAGCATCCACGGTGGACTGCTTAATCGCCGCCATGGCGGTTGCTGTTAAATCGCAATTGCTCACCGGCGATGATGACTTTGGGCGGATGGCTCCGCACTGTGGTTTGCAGCTGTTTACATAGATTTTTCCAGTTCGGACCTGAAATATTTTCGGTTGGCATTCAAAACAGGGCATCGCCCGCGAGGAGCGCCATAACCAGCAGGGCGTAAAGATTTATCGAGCGGAAGACGGGGGAGTAGGCGCCGGTCCTGAGATATTTTCCTATCAGCCGCGACGCCTCCCAGGCAAGCCAGAGGCCGGAAAGAACGAGGCCCATGCTTACCCAGGGAGAGGCAGTCAGAAAATAGATCGGCAGCAACAGACTCGAAGCGGAGGTGGCCAACATCCATATAAAAGTCAGGCTGGCCAGCTGACGCGCGCTGAATAGCCGGGTGAGCGAAGGCAGCCCCGCTTTCTCATATTCCATTCCATACTCGAAGAGCAGCAGCCAGAAGTGGGGAACCTGCCAGATAAAGAAGAAAAACGCCAAAGCAATTACATGCGGGTCCAGAGGTTTCCCTCCGGCAGCGGTCCATCCTATCACCGGAGACAGCGCTCCGATCAGGGCGCCGGGCATGACGGCAAAAGCCCAGACTCTCTTCAAATAGGTGTACATGCCGTTGTACCAGACAACAGCGCCCAGGCCGATCCACGCCGCGGCAGATCGGTGCACAAACCACAGGAGGAGAAATCCCCCAAGTAGCAGAAACGCCGCTATCGTAATCGCGATGCCGGGGCTCAAGTCACCGCTGGGAATCGGGCGCGACCGTGTGCGTGCCATGCGCGCATCGAGTTTGCGGTCCTGGAATTCGTTCAACGCGCAGGCGCCCATTGCCAGAACGAGGACTCCCAGGAAAACTGTGAGAATGCCCGGACTCGCAGTGCGGCAGAAAACTACGTAGCCGGTCGCGGCGGACAATGCGGAAAAGACCGCGATTGGAAATTTGATGAGCCTCCCGAGCATCCTTGCACGCCGTCCCGCAAATGCGCCGGGAACCCTGACGCCCCGCGTCCCTCGGCGCATTGGATCCACGGCAGATGCTGCGAATGACCTGATCTTCATTTCAAGCTCTTGATCAACTCGATGAGATGGTTCAGCTCAGTCTCCGAGAGCTGCACGGAAGGCATGGCAGGCGGGTATCCTTTCACGATTTCCGTACTCGGCGCCTGGATCGCTCTTGCCAGACGGGCTTCATCCACGTGTATGTCACGCTCCTGGCCGCTTGCATCCCTGACGGTCTCCGTGTGCCCGTAGAGCCCCTTGAAGGTCGGTCCGACCATGACGCGGCCATCGAGCGAATGACAGGTCAGGCAGGATTTCTGATTGAGGAGCGCCATCGTGGGATCAGAGACCGGCAGCGCTGCCGAAGCCGGGATTTTTGCCTGGCCGGGGATCGGCGCATTCTCATCCCCGAAGTACCATGCCTCGAAATCAGACACGGGCACGACGATGACCTTCGATAGCATGTTCGCGTGGTTGACGCCGCAAATCACCGTGCACTCGATGTCGTAGCTTCCCAGTAGCGTGGGGATGAACCAGGTGTAATTCTGTTTTCCGGGAACAACATCCTCTTTGATCCGGAAAGCCGGGATGTAAAAGCCGTGAATCACATCCAGCGAATGGAGTTCCGCTTTCACCGGCTTGTTGAGCGCCACTACCAGTTCTGTCGTCCGCTTGCCGTTGGGGTAGGTGAAAGACCAGGCCCACTGGCGGGCCGTCACCTGGATGACCATGGCATCACGAGGCACGTTGCGCATGTAATTGAAGTTGGTCCAGCCATAGTAAAACATGGTCAGGAACAAAAGGGTCGGCACGACCGTCCAGATGATTTCGAGCCAGGTATTTCCTTCGATATCTTTTCCCTTAGGATGCCGTTTCTTGTTGTACTTGATGACGAAGTACACCATGAGGGAGGTGATGAAAACCAGGAACACCACGCTCAAAACGAGGATGAAGAGAAAGACGGCGTCTACCTTCCCTGCGGCGCTCGATGCTTGCTGAACAAAAGGCATGGCATCACCTGTATGAAATATCGAGAAAAATCAGGCCGATAAACACCGTCAGCAGGGCCAGCGCCATAAATACCGCGGACTTGAGAAACGGCTTCTCATACTTCAGGTGCATGAAATAGTAAAAGACCAGCCCCGCTTTCAGCGGGGTCAGCGTAAGCAAGGCCGGCACGGACAAGGTCTGGTGAAATTTGGTGCCTGCCACAACCAGCATCGCGGTGAGGAATAGCAGCACCAGCCAGACCTTCACGAAGGTCAGATAGGAAACTATATGACCATGCTCCTCGGCACGTTCCATCTCACGCTCCCTCACGCCGACAGATACAGCAGCGGCAGCAGAAAGATCCAGATCACGTCCACGAGATGCCAGTAGAGCCCTGCATTCTCGAGTTTGTTAAAATCCGTGCTCGTGATTTTCTCGCTGCGCACAAACGCCAGCATTATCGACAGCACAATGATCCCCGCAATAACATGCAGACCGTGCAGGCCGGTCATGCAGTAATAGAGCCCATAGAAGATCTTTTCGCCGTCAGGAAGCTTGAGCAGCTCCGGCCCGTTCGGATATATGCCATGGCCGATCTCCGCGCTCCATTCGATGTATTTGTTCACCAGGAACATGCAGGCCGAAAACGATCGTGGCAGCCAGACACAGCAGCGTCAGCTTCCTGTTGCCCTTCTGAATCGCCGTGATCGCGATGGCGACCGTCAGGCTGCTCGTGAGCAGGATGACGGTGTTGGCAACGCCGATGAAGGTGTTGAGATGCTGGCCTCCGTTGTGGAAATCCAGCGGATACTTCGCCCGATAGGCCGAATAGAGCAGGAACAGCCCGCCGAACAGAAGAATCTCCGTGAACAGAAACAGCCACATCCCCAGCTTGGCTCCTTCATAGTCTTTGTGGGCCGCATGCGGCTGCGTGGGCGCTGCTGCTCATTGGGCAGCCTCCGGATTAAAAACATAAGGACGATCATTGATCGTCGGAATTTCTGCGAAGTTTTCCAGCGGAGGAGGAGTCGGAATCATGCCATTCCAGGGTCACGCCTCCCCAGGGATTCTGCTCCGCCTTCTTCCCTGTTAAGAGTGCAACCGCCAGATTGGCAAAAAACAGGAGCAGCCCCGACGCGAGAATGAAGGCGCCGATCGAAGCAATGACGTGGCCTGTGTGGTACTGCGGCAGGTGCGTGAAGTAACGCCGCGGCATGCCCATCATAGCCCAGGACCAGCATGGTGAAGTACAGCATGTTGAAGCCGACGAAAATCGGCACCCAGGCAATGGCCGCCACCTTTTCGTTGTACATCTTGCCGAACATCTTTGGGAACCAGTAAAGAAGCGCCGCAAAGAATCCCATGCCCGTGCCGCCGAACATGACATAGTGAAAGTGCCCCACGATCCAGTAGGTGTCGTGAAGATGCGTGTTGACGTTGAGCGCGCCCTGCATGAGCCCGGTAAGCCCGCCGATGGAGAACAGGAATATGAACGTGAGCGCAAAAAGCATGGGCGGCTTGAGTTCGATCGAGCCTTTGTACAGCGTGGCAGTCCAGTTAAAGACCTTGATGGCGCTGGGTACCGCGACAAGGAAGGTCAGCAGCGAGAAGACCATATTCGCGAGTTCGCCCATGCCGCTGGTGAACATGTGGTGCCCCCAGACCAGGGATCCCGAGCGCGGCAATCGCGATCGAGGAGTAGGCAATCGCCTGGTAGCCGAAGATCGTCCTGTGCGCAAAGGTGGGAATGATCTCCGTGATGGCGCCCATGGCCGGCAGGATCATGATGTAAACTGCCGGATGCGAGTAGATCCAGAACAGATGCTGATAGAGGATCGGATCGCCGCCTTTGGCCGGATCGAAGACACCAACCCCGAAGATGCGCTCCGCCACTACCAGGAGCAGCGTGATCCCGATGATGGGGGTGGCGAGCACCTGAATCCAGGCAGTTCCGTATAGAGACCAGACAAACAGCGGCATGCGGTGCCAGGTCATGCCGGGAGCGCGCAGCCGGTGAATGGTGGTGATGAAATTGATTCCGGTCAGGATCGAGGAGAAGCCGAGAACAAAGGCGGCGAAGACTGCCGAGCGTGACGTTGGTTCCACGTCTTGAGGCTGTAAGGAGCATAAAATGTCCATCCTGTGTCCGGCGGGTCCGTTGCCCGTGAAGAGCGCCACGACGGCAATCAATGCGCCGGCGACATAAAAATACCAAGACATCAGGTTCAACCGCGGAAATGCCACGTCGCTGCGCGCCGATCAGTGATGGGCAGGAAAAAATTGCCGAAGACCGACGGCAAGCCCGGCAGCACAAACATAAAAATCATGATCACGCCGTGCACGGTGAAAAAGGCATTGTAGGTTGCGGGGCTGAAGAGGGGCGGGTTGGTGGTGAGTTGCTCAATCCGCATGAGAACCCCGATCGTCGTCGCCGTCAGGAAGAGATGTGAGCAGGGAAGCAAGGTAGAGGATGCCGATCCGCTTGTGATCCGTAGACAGAATCCATGCCAGGATTCCTCTGCGACCCTCCACATCCAGATAGCTCCGGAACGCTGCGCCTTGAGCTACGCTTGTCATGCTTGGTACCTCGTCTTTTCATTGCCGCGCCGATGCCTGCCCTTCACGAGATAAAACACGAAGCCACCGAGAATGATCAGCATGGCGCTGCCCAATACCCGGGTCAGGTTGAGCACAAATTGCCGGCTTTTGGGATCATAGTTGTAGCAGAAGGCCAGGAATCTCGAAATGGAGGGACGGATCTGGCCCGCGGCAGCCTCCTGAACCGCCATCTGGACATCCGCGGGTAGAAAGGTGATCCCGTACATGTAACGGCTCACGGCTCCTGCCGGCGTAAGCACCATGATGGCGCCCGGGTGAAGGAACTGATCCCCATCAGCGCGGAAGTTGAAGCCCACTGAGTCGGCAACCAGTTTGGAGTTTTTGCCGTCGCCGGTCAAAAAGCGCCACGCTCTCGGTGAGATGGGCCGCTTCATCGATTTGAGGTAGTTGATCTGCTTCTGCTGCGCAATCTCCGGAGTATCGCCGGGATCGAAGCTCACCGTGATCACCTGGAAATCCTTACCGGGCTCGATCTCGATCTGGTTGAGCATATCCGCAACACTGTTTAATAGAGGCGTGCAGATCCCCGTGCACCTGAAGTAATTGAGGGTAAGGATGGTGGGTTTGTCGATCAACTGCCGCAGCGTGACCTCTTTCCCTCCCTCATCCTTCAGGACCACACCGAGAGCTGCCTGCGCCCCAGGTTTCTCGTCAATCCCGACCTCAGACGGAGTCTGCCCCTGCACGTGCATGGACAGACCCGTCATAAAAACCATGATCCATCCGAGATTGAGCAGAAGACTTGCCTTTTTCATTGCCATGGCTGCGTGATGACCGGTCCGAAAATCGGATTTGGGGAACGGCACGGTAACGCCGCACCCCAAATTCGAGCGTTGTCTTTATTTCTGCGATGCCTGCTTGCTCTGCGGCAACAGTATTATCAGTTCTGCATGTAGCGCCTGCCACTCGGCGGCATCCAGGGTGGCGGAACTCACCGAGAAACCGTTCCCAGGAGCCCCTGGGAGAATGCTTGACACCAGCTCCTTCACGCCCGAGCGCCACGATTCGGATAGCGACAGGGTTTGAGCAGCCCTGGCCGGATCCACAACCACGCGGCGCACAATTTCCGCGCCGGGACTCTGGTCTTCGAGCGGGATGGACAGTGGCGCAGCAGCGCTAAATTCCTGTTCCAGTTTGGCTATGGCGGCGCTCACGGGGATTTTATTCGGTGTCTTCTCACCCGCTGCCGCGAGCGATTTCGACAGAGCTTCCACGGCCTCTTGACTTCCAGTGCCATGAGGGAACGTGCCGAGGGACTGCACATAGTGAGCCAGGGCCATGCGATCGCGCTTGGGCAAATAATCGAATGAGTTCATGGGTGTGCGGCTGATTCCTTCGGTCACAGTTTTGTAGATTGAGGGAAGATCTGCCCCATTTTTCCATCCCTGGGGGACAGTGAGGTTGCGAGGCCGGGGATTCAACGTGGCCGCCGCCGGCCCGTCGCCCCGCCCGGTTTCGCCGTGGCATGGTAAGCAATTCCTGCCAAAAAGGTCTTTCCCCCTGGCAAGCAGCTCGGGAGAGGACACGAGCAGAGTCTTGGGGTCTACCGGAGGAATGACCTTCCCTTTCTCAGGCGGAAACTCGGTCGGATCAAGCCACCCTGGTTCTCCCACCACGGGATTTACGGGCATGGGAGCGGCCGGCTTGTTTGCATTGCGAAGCCCCGGCACGAGGATGCTGGCAAAAAGAGCCGCAATCGAGAGCGCTCCCACTACGACGATCAGGCTCGAAAGAAGCCGCTTGAGTTCCTCCGCGTTCACGTATTTTTCGATCATAGGCGGAACTCCAGACCTTCCCGGAGGAACGGATCTCCTACAGGCATATCCGCCCCGCGGGTCATGGCATGCTGAATCCAGAGGAGGCCCGTGGAGATGAAAAAAACTCCGAACGACAGCTCCGGCCAGCTGAAGACCGGCCCCTTGCCAAGAACGGGAAAAACCATCCAATAAAGATCAAGGAAATGAGCCAGAAGCATGAACACAGCCACCCAGAAGAGCCGCTTCGGCTCGCCTTTCGCGTTGCGCGGGATGAGTACAAAGAAAGGCACCAAGAAGTGAAAAACGGCCAGCGCCAGAATGAGCGGGCCCCAAAGCCCCTGGAGACGCTCTTTGTACCAGAATACCTCTTCCGGAAGATTCGCATACCACATGAGCAGGTACTGCGCAAAGCCGATGTAGGACCAGAACACGACGAACGCGAAGAGAAATCCGCCGAGATTGTATATGTGGTCGGGCGTGACGCCTGGGAGTCTGCCGCGGGCCACAAGATAGTTCACTGCCAGCGTGGTAGCCGCCAGCCCGGCCAGAAAGGTGCCGGCGAAAATATACACGCCGAAGACGTCGCTGTACCAGGCGGGCTCCAGGCTGGAAATCCAGTCGAAGGCCACGATCGTGATGGTGATCCCGAAGATGACCATAAAGACCGGCGCGAACCGCCGCGCGCGCACATTGAACCGTGGATCCTTCTCCTGGTCCTGCCGTATGGATCCGCTAACAAAAATCCGGTAGGCCAGAATCCACAGACCAACGCAGGCCACCACGCGCGCGGCAAAAAACGGCACATTGAGCCAGACCGCCTTGCCGGCAATCACCGGATCTTTCAGGCCCTCGGGCCTAGTCCACGGATAAAGCACGGGCAAGGAAAGCAACGCCAGAAACGCTGCAGGAGCCATCAGGAGCGCAAGCCCGGAGAGCCTCTCGGGCACACGGCGCAGCGGCACGCTCCATTTGGCGCCCACCACATGCTCGAGTGCGACAATAAACAGGCATCCCAGCCCGACCGTCAGGACAAACAGGAACCAGACAATCCAGTTGACCCAGAATCGCTCCCAGCCGGTGATCAGCCCGGTAGCCACGACGCCCGCGAGACCTACGAGCTGCCGCCACTCCCAGGATTTTGCTATGGCCGCTCTCATTCACTTTGGGGTCTCCTTCCGGAACGTCTTCATCCTTGGCGTTGAGAGCCCTCTGCAGCACGCGCACATAGTGCACGACTGACCAGCGTTCGTCCTCGCTTAGGTCGGCCGCATAGGCAGGCATCGCGTTTTTGCCCGACATGATGACGAAATAGATCTTGCCATCCGGGTAGTCGCGGATCTGCTGCGCCACGAGATTGGCCGGTTTCGCGCCATATGCGGATGTGAGCGTGGACGCACCATTCCCCAGAATTCCATGGCACACGGAACAGTAGGTGTTGAATGCCTGCCGCCCCTGCTTCAGGACACTATCCGTCCTGGGCAGCGGATTCGTCAAGATGGCGGCAGCATCCTGGCTCCTGATAGCAAAGGGGAGTTGGCCTCGAGCCACGGTCCCGGCAACAGGCATGCGCATGCCAAAGCCATCCTTGAAGAAACTGTCTTCACGCTGGGGATCGAGCCTTGGCTGATCGAGCATGTGCACCACAGGGATTGAGACAGGCAGAAACTTCACTCCCCAATAGGTGAGGTAGCCCGCCACGAGACAGGAAACGGTAATCCCCGCCACAACCCTCAACAGAAATGCCGGGGATACCGGCCCGAGCGGAGCAGGTTGCTCGATGACTTCAATCGATGCCGCCCCAGCACCCCTGAGCAGTGCAGAAGCGGCTTCAACATCCAATGCCTGTCCTTCAGACTCGACGGCAAGGGCAAACTTGTCCCTGGTGATGAGCGGCATCGACTTCGAACGCAGCATGGGATGGCGGAATAGCGGGAGCCGGTTCAGGAGAAAGAGCATGCCGAGGCCCGAAGTGAAGCACGCAAACAGAACCGTAACTTCGAACATGATTGGGATGAAGGCCTCCCAGGAGAGAACCGGCTTGCCGGCCGTCATCATGGGGTAATCGACACCTTCGGTCCAAAGCTCGAAGGCAATGGCCGAGATCGCGCCGATCAATCCCATGATAAAAACCATGCCGCCGACGGGGGATTTCCTCAGGCCAAGAGCCTCTTCCATACCGTGAATCGGGTACGGCGTGTAGGCCTCCAGGCGCCCGGAGCCCTTGGACTTCAGCGCCGGAATTGCATCCATCAGCGCCTGCGCGCTGTCGAAGAGTCCCGAGGACGGAGAAGGCTTGCTTATTCATGGGCGCCTCCTCCATGCCGCGGCTGCGCGCCGGGGAGCAACGGTCTTCATCTCCGTGGTGGCAATGACGGGCAGCACCCTGGCAAAGAGATAGCACCAGCGTGAAAAAGAGCCCGAAGGAACCGAACAGGATTCCGAAATCCACCAGTGTCGGCTTGTAGATGTGCCAGGCCGAAGGCAGATAGTCCTGGTGCAGCGAGCTCACGATGATCACGAAGCGCTCAAACCACATGCCGACCGTCACTGCGATGGCCACAAAGATCATCACGAAATAGTTCCGGCGGAACCGGCGCACCCAGAGCAATTGCGGGATAAGAATATTGCAGGTGATCGTAGTCCAGCCGGCCCACCAGTACGTTCCGGCGACGTACTGCATGAAAGTGTGATGGATATATTTGTTCATGCTGTACCAGGCCGTGAATCCCTCCATCAGGTACGCATAGCCCATCAGGCAGGCGCAGGTCAGGATGATCTTGTTCATCACATCCAGGTGATACATGGTGATGAGGTTTTCCAGGCGCATCGTGACACGGACAACCACGAGCAACAAGCACGACCATGGCAAAACCGGCGAAGATCGCGCCTGCCACAAAGTAAGGAGGGAAGATCGTCATGTGCCAGCCGGGCACCAGAGAAACCGCAAAGTCGAACGACACGACGCTGTGCACGGACAGCACCAGTCCCGTTGCCAGACCCGCGATGATCAGGTAAGCCTTTTCGAAATGTCTGCCAGTGCGAGGCTGCGCCGCGCCAGCCTATACTGAGCATGGCGTAGAAAAACTTGCGGATCTTGCCCTTCGTCCGATCGCGCAACGAGGCGAAGTCGGGGATCAGGCCAAGGTACCAGAAGAGAAGAGAGACACTGAAATAGGTGCTCACCGCGAACACGTCCCAAATCAGAGGAGAGCGGAAGTTCGGCCAGATGCCGCGCTGGTTCGGATACGGAAAAAGCCAGAATGCAAGCCAGGGCCTCCCGACATGAATGAGCGGGAAACAGCCCGGCGCACATGACCGCGAAGATCGTCATGGCCTCGGCAAATCGCGATATGGCGTTGCGCCACCGCGCCCGGAAAAGCAGCAGGATCGCGGAGATCAAGGTGCCGGCATGCCCGATTCCCACCCAGAAGACGAAGTTGATGATGTCGAAGGCCCAGGCTACGGGTATGTTGTTTCCCCAAACACCGATGCCGGTCGCGATGGTGTAACCGATAAGAGCCATACCTAGCGTCATGAGCGTGGAGGTGATGGCGAAGGCAATGAACCAGGCCGGCGGCGGCTTGTGATCCAAGTGGACGAGCACTTGGTCGTCGAGGCCGCCGAAGCTCACTGCGCCCTCGGTGACGGGAGGGGATTCCAGGATTTCCGGCAAAGCCATGATCTCGGTCTTCATGCTTTGCCCTTTCCGGTCACAGGATTGGAAATATCCGCAAATACGTCACCGAAGGCTTAACGCCAAGTTCCACCAGCATCTGATAGCCCCGGTTCATGCGCGACATGCGGGCAACTCTGCTTTGGGGATTGTTCAGGTCGCCGAAAACGATGGCTTCCGCAGGACATGCCGCGGCACAAGCGGGCCGGATTTCCCCATCCCTTATAGCGCGACCTTCGACCTTTGCCCTCATGCTTCACATCCTCAATGCGCTGAATGCAGAACGTGCATTTTTCCATCACCCCGCGCGGCCGCACCGTCACCTCGGGATTGAAAACCAGCATCTCAGGTTCTTTTTTCGTCGAAGTGTACTCGAAGAAATTGAAGCGGCGCACTTTGAAGGGGCAGTTGTTCGAACAGTAGCGCGTGCCCACGCAACGATTGTAGGCCATCTGGTTGAGGCCGTCGGGACTATGGGTCGTGGCATTTACGGGACACACAATCTCGCAAGGCGCGTCATCGCAATGCTGGCAGGGGATGGGCTGGTGAATCACGGTCGGATCTTTGGGATCGCCTTCATAGTAGCGATCGATCCGGATCCAATGCATTTCCCTGCCCCGCTCGACGCGTTCCGGCCCGACGACGGGGATGTTGTTTTCGGACTGGCAGGCAATGAGACAGGCGCTGCAACCGACGCAGGCCGACAGATCGATGGCCATGCCCCACTTGTGTTCGTTGAATTCTGGCGCAGGTATCAGGGACGAGGGTGCCTGTTCCTCGCTCTTTGCGCCTTCCCCCGAGACCCTGTGTGTATACTCCCCAAGAGTCCAGGAGCGCGCAGGATCGCGACCTTCCATACGAAAATGCACTTGGGTCGTCGGCACCGCACGCCATCCCCCTGGGGCCGAGATGTTCACGCCTCTGCGCAATTGCGGAGAATTGGAGGACCCATCCATAAGCAAATAAGCATTGGCGCCGACGCCCGTCGCCACATTTCCCGTGCGTCGACCGTACCCGAGAGCAAGACTCACAACTCCTGCCGCCTGCCCAGGCTGGATCACTACTGGAACTTCCACGTTCTCCCCGCCGGCCGCAACTTTGACCAGGTCCCCATCCTTGAGGCCGAGCCGGGCAGCATCGGAAACGGCAACGAGGAGGGGATTTCCCCATGTTCCTTTGGTCACCGGATTCGGAAGCTCGTTGAGCCAGCCGTTGTTGGCATATCGCCCGTCGTAAACCCCGGCGTCCGGCAGTAGAGCGAGTTCCAGTCCCCCTTCAGTAACCTTGCTGGCGGCAGCCGCACTCAGGGCTTCCAAAATGGCGGCTGCGCGCGGGACACGCGGCGGGCGCGGCTTAGCCTCGCGCCTCAGCACCCCGTCATGCAGGGCGGCATTCCAGAAACTCTCGAAGGCTACCGGGCTGCCAACCGGAAAGACCTCCTTCTGCCAGCGCGTTTTCAGGTACTCCAGGTAGTTTGGCGGCGCATCCAGCCCCAAAGCACGGAGCCAGTAAAGGAGCATATCCTCCCCTTGCCTCGTGTTATGGATCGCCCCGATGGTCGGCTGGCGCAGGCTCAAAAGATCGGTGGCCGGCTCGAAGTCTCCCCAGGCCTCGAGCCAGTGGTGCTCGGGAAGCCTCCAAAGGCAGTCGAGCGCCGTCTCGTCTTCGTAAAGTCCAATGCGGATCTTCACGGGGATTTTGGCTACAGCACTCTTCCAGAGTGATGTCTGCGGACAGGAATAGGCAGGATTGGTGCCCCAGAAGATGGCGGCGGCAAATGCCCCCTGTGCGGCTTCCTGAAGCAGATCATGCAATCCGGTGCAGGCCAGAAGGTCCGGGACGGCAGGAGCAAAAGCCGCATCCTGCGTGTAGCCCTCTGCGCCCAGCATCGCATTCAGCAGGTGGCTGGCCACATGGGCCTCCAGAGGCAGGGCGTGACCTGCAACCACGAGCGCCGATTTCCCCGCGCGCTTCAAATCCTCGGCCAGGGCCCTGAGAACGTGCGGCTCGATGCCCAGATCCCTGGCCTGCGAATCCAGATCGAAGCCCTTCAGACTCTCAGCCTTAAAATCCTTGGGCAGAGGAACACCGTACAATTCGTTCAGGAAGCGAGCCAGAGCAAAAACCAGAGCGGCAATTTTCGAGGGGCGGACCTGCAGACGCTGGTCGGCATTGGCGCCCGTGAGCGTCATACAGCCTTCCACGGCCCACAAGCGGTTCATCGGATCCGTCGGCTGGGAAATGCTCCGCCGCAACGCGAACTCCTGCATATGAGCGGGCGCATTCTCCTCAGCGCCGAGAGAATCCGCTTGAAGCGAGAGGATGACATCCGCGCGATCGAGGCGGAGCCGCGGCAGCACTGACTCGCCGTAAAGCGATCGCGCTGCAAGCATCTCCGGCTGAGACACGGCAGGCTCCCAGGCGGCGTGACGCAGGAGCGGTAGAGCCCCCTTTATGCTCTCGATCAGCGCCTTTTGTGTGGGAGAGACAACCGCCCCTGTCAGCAGCAGGACCGGTTTCCCGGCGTCCCGAGCGGATTTGAGCGCCTGGCTAATTTCCTGGTCCGCCGCCTCCCAGGTTGCAGGAGCCCCATCCCGGGAAGGATGCCGGAGCCGATCGGGATCATAGAGACCGAGTACATCCGCTATGGCTCTCAGGCTGGTCTTCCCATGGGAAAGAGAATCCTCTGTGTTCCCCTCTACGTGAATGGGTCGCCCTTCGCGTGTTTTGACAAGCACTCCATGCGTGTAGAGCCCTTCCTGAAACGTACTGGCGTAATAGGTGGCTACGCCGGGAATGATTTCTTCCGGTCTTTTCGTGTATGGAACGATCTTTCCTCGGTCGATCCGGCTGCAGGAAGAAGCACCCAGCGCAAGGGCAGCGGAGGCGGAGAGAAGGCTGAAAAATCTGCGCCGTGAGATACCGTCCGCCGGCAAATCCAGTGGCAGGTCTGCCCGAAACGGAGATTCGTCACCGGAAACAGGCGGCGAGCCATAAAACTCGCCAAGGGACCTATAGTATTGGCGTCGCCCGGCCTGCAGTTTGTGGTCCTTTGGATCGCTGCTCACTATACTTCGTCCTCTTGCTGGTCAATCATCGATGGCACGCGTTGCAGTTTTCGGGTCCTCTTTTGATTATCGTATCCGCGGGCAGCGCATACTGGGGATCCCGATGGCACCCCAAACAATTGCCCATGCGCATGGACATGTTTTGATATACGACCTCCATGTCCTGCACCTCACCATGGCAGGTCTGGCAAAGAATGCCGGCACTCACGTGAGGCCGGTGGTCGAAGAACACGTAATCCGGCATTTTGTGGATTCTGATCCATTTCATGGGTTCGCCCGAGGAGTAGACGGCCGCAAGTTTCTTGATGGAAGGGCTGTCGATCTTCGTCACCTTATGACAGTTCATGCATTTTTCGACGGGCGGGATACCGGCCACACGCGATTTAAGCGCACCTGAGTGGCAATACAGGCAGGGGATTTTCAAAACGCCGGCATGAAGTTTGTGGGAATACGGAATGGGCTGTTCGGGCTCATAGCCGCGCACATAGCGATCAGGCTGCGTGTACCAACCGACACCCAACACCGTGATCAGCACTGCCGCAACACCCAAAGGCAGAATAAATCGCGAATAGTTCAGCAGATCACGGCCTGACTGCTGCCAGCGGCTGAAGTCTAACCGTGTCCAGCGCAATCCCACGCCGCTTTCCCCCGTATCATGAATGCTAGGAACCCAAGCCATAATCCATGAGGAACGGATTTTAGTCAACGCTAAGAATAAAGATTCATAAAAAGTGTTGAGAATCCATTTGCCGCCGCCACCGCATCCTACGCGATTGCATTTGGACGATATCGGAAAGATCTTCCTGGAAAAGAGGGGGAGATCTTTGTAGGAGAGATGCTATGGGAATATGCCTGAGGCGGGATTTGGCGTGGGGTAGATCAGATTGCCTCCAGCAAACTGTATTGATGCTCCAAGGGGCAATCCAGTGGTAGAATAGGGTGCCAAATAAAGCGCGCGAGCCGACCGAACGCCTTTTTCGGGCTCACCGCAACGGATATCCCAGGAAACTCAACCGATCGCCGGAACAGTATGGAGTTCTTTACTGGTCCTTCAAGAGAGTTGACAATTGTTTGCGCCGGGTATGCCCTTGGTTGCTTCTCGCCCGGCTATTACCTGGTCCGCCTCTGCTCCGGGCAGGATATCCGCACCATCAGCAGCAGGAGCACAGGGAGTACCAACGTAGGAAGAGTTCTGGGTAGGCCCGGATATATCGTCACTGTACTCGCCGACGGCGCCAAAGGCGGCATCGCCCTGTGGGCTGCGCTTTATTTCGGACTTTCGCTTTGGGGCACGATCGCCGTCATGATTGCTGTCGTAACCGGACATATCTGGCCCGCACAGCTGGGTTTCCAGGGTGGCAAGGGATTGGCCACTTGGTTTGGGGCCATGGTTGTGTTTGATTTCCGTCTGGCTTTGATTCTCGGCAGCATTGCCATACTGGGGTCGCTGCTCGGGCTGGGAACCGTGAGCTTTTTGGCGGCTGCTGTTGTCTCTCCCGCCATCGCTGCGGTTCTGGGTCGCCCAGAAGTTGAGATGGCGGGGCTTGGAATACTCGTATTGCTGGTGTTGATTGCTCACAGGAACAACATTCGCGCGTTCTTGGCTGAGAGGCGCGGGAGGAAAGGACTGCAAGCATGACGCAAACGAGAGCACTCTCCTTCAAGATCGCCGATGATCAATCGGAATTCGAACAGATCCATCGGCTGAACTATCAGGCTTTTGTCATGGAAATCCCGCAGCATCCGCCCAATGCCGAAGGCTTGCTCGTGGACAGATTCCATCCCGATAACATCTATGTGATCTGCAAGAGCGGCGATCGTGTGCTGGGAATGATTGCCATCCGTGAGAAACGGCCCTTTTCCCTTGAGCAAAAACTGGAAGGGCTTCAGTCCTATCTGCCTGAACACCGCGCGGTCTGCGAACTGCGCCTGCTAACTGTCACCGTGGAGCACCGTAACTCGAGGGTTTTCCAGGGGCTTTTGCTCAAGGTCTGCGATTACTGTGAGGGCCACGGCTATGACTTGGCAATCATGTCGGGAACCATCAGGCAGCTAAAACTGTATACCCAGCTGGGATTTACACCTTTCGGGCCTCTTGTCGGCGCCGGGGAGGCGCTTTTCCAGCCGATGTATCTCACGCTCAGCGCCTACCAGGGGCTGAAAGCACGCTCCAGAACATTCCTGCATCTTGCGCCGCCCCCGGCCTCCGGGCGAGGCCACGTCGCCCTCCTACCCGGCCCCGTAGCCATCAGCCAACCTGTAAAGCAGTCATTCGGCGGACCCCCCATCTCCCACCGATCGAAAACCTTTATGGAGGATTTTGCCCAGACAAGACAGGTGTTATGCAGGCTGGTAGGCGCACGTCATGCCGAGATTCTCCTTGGTTCGGGCACACTGGCGAATGACGTGATCGCCGGCCAACTCTCCCTGATATCCGGCACAGGCCTTGTGCTCAGCAACGGGGAGTTCGGCAATCGCTTGGTCGATCATGCCACTCGGTTCCGTTTGCGCTTCCGAACCCTTAAAAGCGAATGGGGGCAAGCGTTTGATCCGGAGACAGTCCGTAAGGCGGTGAAGGAAAACCGCAATCTGGACTGGCTATGGGCGGTACATTGTGAGACCTCCAGCGGCGTTCTCAACGACATCGAGCTCCTCGGCGAGCTGTGCGCACCTCGGGGGATTCGCCTGTGCCTTGACTGCATCAGTTCCATTGGGACCGTCCCGGTGGATCTGAGTGAGATCTACCTCGCCTCCTGTGTGAGCGGGAAAGGCCTGGCATCATATCCTGGCCTTAGCATCGTGTTCTATAACCATGAAATCGTACCGGCCCAACACGCGCTGCCGCGTTACCTGGACTTGGCGCTCTATGCCGCCTGTGAAGGCGTGCCCTTTACTACCTCCTCTAACCTCATCTACGCCTTGCGGAGCGCCGTCGATCGGTTTGAACCCTCCAGATTCCAGGCAATTGGAGCGGTTTCCTCCTGGCTGCGAGTGGAATTGCGCAAGTCGGGATTCACAATCGTGGGCATTTCCGCGCCGAACTCCCCGGCAGTCACAACCATCGCACTCCCCGAGACGATCAGTTCCGAATGGGTAGGCAGGAAGCTCAACGAAGCAGGTTTCCAGCTAAGCTATAGAAGCCGCTATCTGCGCGAGCGCAATTGGATCCAAATCTGCTTAATGGGGGAAGTAGATCAGGAGAGCCTGATCCCGCTGCTGGCGCTGCTCAACCGGCTGTGCGCTGCCGCGAGCCCCCAGGAAAAGGACGTGCGCCTGTTATCGTAAACAGGCGCTTGATTCCAGCAGCCTTGAAGAACACGGCACGGCATGGCCGCAGACAGGAAACCTCACATTCACCCTTCCGAAGGAGGAATAGGCAACGCATGTCCACCAACGAAGAAATCATGGCAGAACTTGCAAGACTCCGCGCTGAGAATGAGGCGCTCAAAGAAATCGTCAAGCTGCGCGCTGAAAATGGGGGGCTCAGAAAGACAGCCTCCCAGAGCCTCAGTTTAAAGGTCAGCGATAAAGGCGGCGTCTCGGTGTATGGTCTCGGCCGGTTTCCGGTAACCCTCTACAGGGAACAATGGCATAGGCTTCTTGCGCTGGCGGATGACATCCGCGCGTTCATCACAGCAAATGAAGACAAGTTGAAAGTAAAGGGCCAGGAAAGACAATAGGCAATTGCCCCGAATATTGCCTTGAGCGTGCTGAATCCATACAGCTTATGTGTGGAATGCGAACAAAAGGGCGATTTTTCGTAGCATTAAGTCTTTTATTTTCATAGTTTTGATAGTGGCACGCTGATTGCATTTACTCTACCTCGTGTGGCACGAAATAAAAAACGAGGAAGATCGGGAACTTATCAGACGCTGCCAAGCAGGCGACGAAACCGCATTTGAGAGCTTGGTGCTCAGGTATCAGCGCGAGCTCTTCCATCTGGTTTCCTGGAATGTGGGCAGCGCCGCCGAAGCGGAGGATATTGTTCAGGACATCCTCTGCAAGGTTTATTTTTCCCTTAGTAAGTTTGACAATGACCGCCCATTCTACCCTTGGCTGCGGCGTGTGGCGATCAATCAGTGTTACGACGAGCTCAGGAGAGTGCGCCGCCGCAAGATTCTGAAGTTTACGGAACTCAACGATCAGGATGCGCGCGTCCTCGAACGGCTGATGGCGGTTCCTCAGGCGGAGCCCTCCTCGCCTTCTCCTTCCAACGGGGAAGAGCTGCGTTCGTTGATGCAGAGGATTCTCGACCGGCTGCCGGAAAAGCAGAGAATGGCCATCGTTCTGCGCGATTTCAAGCAGGTCCCCTATGAGGAGATGGCCGACATCATGGGGTGTTCAAAGCAAGCCGTGCGGCTCAAGGTATTTCGTGCGCGAGCCCGGCTGCGGACGTTGATCACCAAGGCGTTGCGCCGGCAAGAGAAACTCAGCCATGGAGTCGAGAGCGTATCCTGCCGGGGAACCAGATTGACGACCAGCGAAGCTGAAGCCTGAAACAGACAGGATTGAAAAAAGGACGTTTTCCGCGCCCACCGATGCTTCCGGAAAAAGACTGGCGTGCGCAGGCAACGTCCTTTTTTACTGCTTTGGTTCGTTGGAGGTTTCGAAGCGCTCCACCTCGATGGAGCAGTCACTCAACAATGCGACGATCGCACCAACTGCTGCCAGCACAGGTGCAATCACCGCGCCCACTACTCCGACGGTCAGGGGAAATTCGGCGACCGATCGAGCTCCTTGCTTGATGATTATGCGGCGCACGTTTCCCTCATGGACGATTTTCTTGAGGCGGCCGAGAAGATCTCCTCCTTCGACTTTAACCGACTCCCACCACGTACGCTCTGGCATGCATCCTCCCTGCAATCGGCGCTTACACTTGGCTCGCGGTGCAAACTGAAAAGTCAGCTTGAAACGGCGGCTGCACTCCCTCTACGAGAGGTAAATGCCCGTGTGCCGCCTGCCTTATCGTTTCTGCCAGCGTTTGTTGATGTTCTCCCGACCCATTTCCTTCAGGCGTCTGATCCCCTTTGACAGCCCCAAACGATAACCTTTGAAGACTATCGAGGATACCGTGCGGCCGAGCAGCCGTGCGATATCCGCGTTGCTTCGGGTGCGGTAGAGGCGCTTCAAGGTTGAGATTTCCTCTTTGGTCCAGCGAGGACGTTTGCGGCGCTGCGGACGCTGCCGGCGCGTTTTCCCTCGATTGGCTATTGCAGACTTTTGCATAATCACCCCTTCATGAAGGATGTTGCTAAAATTAGCGTAGCCTCTCCCAAACACTAATGCAATGGTTGAAACACTAAAAACTGGTCAGGCCTTTTGCGGATGCAACGGGTTATCGACTTTATCTGCTCCCTAAGATGCATCGCGCATTCTGTTTATGCCCACCTCTTCGGGTGGGGCGTGCTAGAATTCAATCCATGCAACCGAACCAAGTACAATTTCCAAACCATCTTCGCGTAGGAACTTCCAGCTGGAGTTCGTCCGACTGGCGCGGCACTTTCTATCCCGAGTCCATTGAGCCGGGCGAGATGATCGCGGCATACGCGCAGCATCTATCCACTGTGGAGATAGATTCGACCTGGTACCAGATGCCGAACAAGGCCATGGTAGAAGCCTGGAATGCCCGCACGCCGTCGGGTTTTGTTTTTTCCGCCAAAGTTCCCCGGGTGATCAGTCACGATAAGTATTTGGAAGGATGCGAAGCAGACCTGAACCAGTTTGTCACCGCCATGTCGAAGCTGGGGGACAAGTTGGGTCCGCTGGTGCTTCAGTTTCCCTACGTGGCCAAAGGAAAAGATCCGGAGGAGTATGCTTCCGGCGCGCAGTTCCTGGCTCGCCTGAAGAAATTCGTTCGGCTGCTGCCCGGCGATTTCCGCTGGGCGATCGAGATCCGCAATTCGCGCTGGGTGCGGCCTGAACTGCTAGACCTGCTGCGGAGCCGGGAAATCTCGTTGGTTTTTATCGACTACTACACCATGGACCCGCTCCCGAAGCTGATGGACCGCAGCGGGATATTCACCGCCCCCTTCGTTTACATCCGCTTCCTGGGAAATCACAAGCAAATGGATGCAGCGGTGCAGCGGGCGCGGGAGGAGGGGAAGCGCAATTCGGAATGGGGGAGCCTGCTCGTCGATCGCACCGAGCAGATGAAGTTCTGGATTCCTGCCATTCGTGACCCGGTGGCCAGGCAGATCCCGGTTTACGTGTACTTCAACAACCACTACGCCGGTTATGCGCCGGGTTCAGTTGAGCTTTTTTCCAGGCTTTGGAATGAGTAGTGAACGAACCTATCCGAATTGGCGCCGGGAAAAAATCCGGATGTTGCAGGAGCGGCTTCTCCATTGGTATCGGCATCACAAGCGGGTGCTGCCGTGGCGCAGCCATCCGACACCCTACCGGGTCTGGATTGCGGAAATCATGCTCCAGCAGACCCGCGTCCAGACTATGCTGCCCTATTATGACCGTTTTCTAAAGCGCTTTCCCGATGTCGCCGCGCTGGCCGCCGCCTCGGAACAAGAAGTCATGCAGCTGTGGGCTGGCTTGGGATATTACCGGCGCGCGCGCCACCTCCAAGAGTCCGCCAGGCTGATGGTGGCAAATTCAGCCGCCCGGTTTCCGCAGACTCTGGGGGAAATCAAGCGACTCCCGGGTGTGGGACGCTACACAGCGGGCGCGATTCATTCGATCGCCTTCAATCAACCTCAACCGGTGGTGGACGGCAACGTGATGCGCGTAATCAGCCGTCTTCACGGCATCGCGGATGCCCCCGACGCTTTTTTTTGGCGCGCGGCGGAAGCATGGCTGGCGAAAGACGAACCGGCCGATTTCAACCAGTCGGTTATGGAACTCGGCGCTCTCGTCTGCATCCCGCGCAATCCGCTCTGCGCCGAGTGCCCGCTGCTCTCGCTGTGCAAGTCGGGACGCGCGCACCGGGTGCCGCGTGCGCGCATGCGTTCCGGGCGCGCCCAGGAAACTGTGGAACTGGTCATGCTGGTGCTCGAATGCGAAGGCAAAGTCCTGTTGGCGCGACAACCGAAAGGGGGATTTATCCCCGGTGAGTGGGGATTGCCCGTGCGCATTCTGCCGAAAAAAGGCCTGCCCCTCCCCGGAGCGGGAAGCCTGGCACGCAAGATTCTGGGCTCGGCGCCGGAGTTCCGATCATTCCCTCCCGTGCATCACGGCATCACTCACAGGGCCATCCTGGCACATGTTTGCCGGACAACGCTTGCTCCCCCGCCTCCCCATCTCACCCCTGCGAACCACTTCTCCTGGCAACCGCGGTCCGGTCTCGAACGCCTGCTGACATCCTCACTTTTCCACAAGGGTCTTGCGGCATCCATGCCCACCGGCAGCCGGGAATAGGGAGTCGTCCGACATGTTTACTTGATTTCATACTTCCGAAACCGGGTAAACGTGTTGGACATCCCAGGTTTCGCCTGTTCCCCTTTTCTATCCTCTATCACGGGCATCGTAATTAAACTTTGCATAGGAAAATTTGAAGTGCGCAAATCGCGCTTGCTCTGCGATTGAAAAAGCCATATCTTCCAGAAAAGATGGGGAGCCATAATGGGGCGGCATTCCGCGATTGAGTGGACGGATCATACTTTTAACCCGTGGTGGGGATGCGTGAAGGTCTCGCCCGCATGTGCTCATTGCTATGCGGAAGCTTGGGCCAAACGGGTTGGTCTGGATCTTTGGAAAGAAAATTCTCCCCGACGATTCTTTTCCGACAGACACTGGAACGAACCCCTGGCATGGGATCGCGCGGCATCAAGGGAGCGAGTGCGCCGGCGTGTTTTCTGCGCTTCCATGGCCGATGTCTTTGAGGTGCGCGATGACCTGATCTCGTGGAGGAAAAAACTCTGGGATCTCATCGAGAATACGCCCCATCTCGATTGGTTGCTTTTGACCAAGCGTCCTGAGAATGCCCAGTCTGCGGTTCCTTGGGGGCCGCGTTGGCCGACAAACGTTTGGCTTGGGACAACTGTCGAAAACCAGGAATGGGCTCGGCGGCGCATCCCCCATCTGGCGAAAGCACCGGCCGCGGTTCGGTTTTTATCTTGTGAGCCACTGCTTGGCCCCCTGGATTTGTCACCCTGGATATCGAGCATCCAATGGGTGATCGTTGGGGGCGAAAGTGGACCCCACGCCCGACCTCTTGATCCAAAATGGGTGCGCGCCCTCCGAGATCAAGTAACCGGCGCGAAAGTTGCTTTCCATTTTAAACAATGGGGGGAATGGGGACCAGTAGAAGGCAGTATGCGGCGGGAGGGTAAAAAGGTTGCAGGTAGAATTCTTGAAGGCAGGTTGTGGGATCAATTGCCAACCGGGCCAACGCCACCTACAGTCGCTAATACGGTCTAGAATGTTCGGTAAGACGCGAAAATATCTCTTGCGATTTTCTCCGCCACAGATACTTGCGAAGCGAAGAACAGGTAGTAAACGACGGCGCCCGTTGAATTACGCATAGGCATTGGCTTAGGAACGTACTTGAATCCGCCAACCGATTTGAGCCGGGCTCGGAATCCCTCAGCAATGTCCTCGTTTTTCGCCTTCCTTTCTTCGACACCAAAAAGATTTGCCTCAGGAACATAGGCTACCCGCCGCCATGAATTGTCTCCCCAGAAAGCATTCATCCTGGCGATATCCGCAGGCGCCGCTCCCTCCGGGTTGCGCCATAAGACGTTGCGGTTAATATCCATCACGGGAAAATTCAGAAAGAGGTCGATCGCTTTCGAATGGCCAGCCGCGCGAATTACTTGCCAATCGAGCTGAAGCCCATAGGGATCTAGTAGGCAGAGCCCGCGTTGGAATTTCTCGTAATCCACACGCGGGAAGATCTCTTGGAGGAGAAGCTCGTTGCAGTCACCAGCATAAATGTGTACGTCATCCCGTTTCCCGTATAGATTGTGGACAAGGTCGCGGAGGTAGTCCGCTTTGTCCTTGTCCAGATCGATTAGATAGCACTCCTGAAACCCAGGCTCAACCGCCAGAGCGTTGAGAGGGCTTCCAGGTACGAGCGTTCCCCTTTTCTTGGAGATGTGGAGTCCCGCCCCAGCAAAGGCATCAATATAGACTGGGTGGAACCTCGGTCGCCTCTGTGCAGCAAGGATTGTGGAATATGCCGCGGCATACTTTTGGATGATTTGAAGCTTAATTTCAGGCCAAGATCCAATTTCATCGAATTTCATTGGAGACTTCCCTTTATGGCCGCCTCAACAGGCGCGTTCTGCGTAGCCGATCAAAAAGGTTCTGCTGTTTAATAAACTCCTTGACAGGGAAATCCGGGGTCCTCTTTCCGTTTGCCATTTTTGAGGGGCGAGAGAATTTCGCGGCTCGCGGTCGCGCTTACGCTTTTATCCCCACCGGTTCGAAAGGCCGCGGATTCTTTCAGGATAATTGGAGAAAGCCTGTGCCCCTTTTCCCATCACGGCTGCCGCCTCCGTGGCCCGGTAGGCCATTGGTAAGTGGCGTCGATGACATGCCTATAGTTTTCGTCCAGCGAGGGTTGCAGGGCGATCAATGCGGCCAGACGGCGCGCCATTTCGGTGACGTAACGGACCTCCTCCGGAGTCAGGCCGCGGCCCAGTAACTCCTTTTCCCGATATGAAAGCCACTTCTTGATGACCTGATAGCCGCCGAGGGTGTAATCCCATACCGGCGCGGGAATGTTTCGCCAACAGGCGACATCGTTCAAAAGCACATCAAACGCATCATTTCCGCACCCAATCATGCGCCCTTTGCCCGGCATGGTCACGCCACCCTTGCCGGCGTGACCCCAACCGACAGTGAGGTCGAGGTCGCCCGCTTCGGGCCGGGCCGGTCTGCCGTCCAGGCGCTTGAATACTGCGATGTCCTTGAGGTTTGGGCAGATCTTCCCGGTTGTGACTCCATGAACGGGGGATTCTGCGTCCATCGATGCCGCGATCTTGCGGCCCAGCTCGCTGGACCCCTGCAACGCCCGATGCGAATCAGGCAGCGCAACCCGCGGCCAGTCCTGGCGCAGCGCGCCAGCGTTCTCGGCGCGACAGGCGGGCGCATGTAGTACGGCGAGCGCGTGATAAAACAAATCTTCCGGCGTGGCCTTTAACTTCGCCAGATACGCCGCGCCGCCGCCGCTGAGGTTCGGCTTGGGTCCGGCGGCTTCCAGTAGGGTGCCTTCATCCGCGCGGAGGCGCAGCGGGAACATGCCGACATTCGATTCCACGATGTGATGATCCGCCAACAAGGTCATAAACTGCGGCAGGTAGAAATCCTCTTTTCGGTTGCGTTGTCCGGCGCTCAGCCAAACGTTTCCTTCGCAAACATGCGGGAAATACTCGCTGCGCTTCTCGTCCAGCAGTTTGGTTTCTGGTTCCCAGTACAGCCAACGCACGTCGAAAGGCCGATAGCAGTAGCGAACGATTTTTCAGGCAGGAAACCACGCTTGAGAAGTTGGTTGCGTACGGCTTCAGCTTGAAAACGCTGCGTGCTGGTCATCGCGGCCGGTGCCCGGTGGCGGATTTCGTTGTGGCTGAGTTTCGGGTTGAAATAATCCTGCATCCGTTGGACGAGCTGGTCACGGTCAATGTCAACCACAACACCATCACGGCTGGTCTTCACACCGGGAAACGAAATAGGAAACAGTTCCGGCAGCAGCGGCCAATCAAAGTAGTCCACAGCCACCTGTCCGGGCATAAACGATAGGCCCATGCCGAGGTTAGGTTTCATCTGTTCGTATTTTCCGGCACTTTCGGACAGTTGGGCGCGCTTGGTCTTGCCCCAAATGTGGCGGAACGCGACTTCGTTGCAGGATTGGTGTTGTTGTTTACGCACGAACAATGCGATTGCAGTGCCGACCTGGATGCCTTCGGGATTGAATTCGGTCGAAAAAACGCTTGGATCGGGCTGGCCGTCCGGCGTGAGTTTACCCGTTTTGTACTTGTCACCATTGAGGCAGTCAATCCAAATGCGGTCGAAACAGTCTAGATAGCGTTCGCGCATGCCTGTGAAAGAGAGGCCGTCGAGCCACGAGTAGTTCGAGATGAAACAGATCCCGCCCTGCGCGGACCGGTTCATCTCGATGATGCGGCGTTCGGCCATGCGGAAGAAGCGGATGTAAAGATCGTTGAGGCCCTGGCCCTGCGGCGCGGGGGCGCTCGGTG
Organism: Terriglobia bacterium; assembly: GCA_963739235.1. Lineage (GTDB taxonomy): Bacteria > Acidobacteriota > UBA6911 > UBA6911 > UBA6911 > JAFNAG01. Next base: position 153,316 of record CAVTZY010000033.1, read on the forward strand.
GTGCGATAGGCGTTGGAAAGATCGCGCTCCTCGGAGACCGCAACGCCCGCGTAGCCATTGTAGGGCGGATTTCCCAGGATGACGAGAATGCGTTCCTTGTGTTTGACCTTTTCCGCGGCGTCGCGCTCTGCCTCCATCTCCGGAAATAACAGCGCAGTTTTGGGCTCTTTGGGCGGTTCCCAGCCGTTGAGGGCGTTGGTGAGATAGACGCCGACGCGTTCGGCCGATGCGAAGACCGTATCCGGCCGCTTTGAGCCGCGGCGCGATCCCGCCTCGACGGCCGCAACCTGATCGCTCAGCGGCGCGCCCAGCGTTTCCAGTTCCAGGCCGATCTGCAGGTGGGCGATGACCAGCGGCGCCGGGAGGATTTCAAAGCCGAAGACGCGCTCCATCGCGGCGTGCTTGAGGTCGTGCGCGATGAGCGCGTCGCCGCCCTTATCCTGAAGCGTGGCGGCGATGCGGCGCAGCACGGCACGCAGGTAGGCGCCGGTGCCGCAGCAGGGATCCAGGACGATCACGCGCGGATCGGCCAGACCATCGGTGATCTCCAGTTCTTCACGCAGGACGGTGTCGACGCGCTCAACCTGGTAACGAACGATTTCTTCGGGGGTGTACCAGACGCCAAGCTCCTTGCGCAGCTCGGGATCGAAGGCCTGCAGAAACGGCTCGTAAAAATACTGCACTGCGTGCCCCTCGTCGAACGACTGGAAGAATGCGGCACAATCCACGCGCTCGAGTGCGGCGGCGGCCCGGTCGAGAATCTCGATCAGGCCCAGACGGCCCAATTGGTCGGGATTGGCGGCCTGCATGAACAGCGCGCGCAGCATCGGCACGCGCAGGAGAAAGTGGGTCAGGCGCCAGTCGAATGGTCCTGTCACATGGTAGGGCGCGGCAGTTTCTCGCAGCGAGTCCGCGAACAGGGTTTTCGCCGGGGAGGCAGCGACCCGGCGGCGCGCCCAGAGCACCCAGGCGGAGAAAACGCCGTAGAATAGCGTCTGCACCAGCGTGGAACGGAAGAAGTGTTCGCCCTTGTCCCCTTCGAAGCGCAAACCGAGGGCCTCCTCGAGAGCGTGGCGCAAAGATGCCAGGGCGGGCAGGTCGGCGTGCTCGATCTGCAGGCGGGCATCGTGGGCGTAGGAAGCCAGGATGGTGGCCACGTCACGCGGTTCCGCCGAGCGGTGCATTGTGCAGCAGCACGCGGCGCAGAAACTCCCTCATCCGGTCGCCATGGTCGGATGCGGTTTTGCGCGCATGGAGGGCCATGCGCCAGAGGTCGTCCGCGGAATCCGCCAGCGCGAAGGCTTCCAGGATGCGCGGCTGTCCACCCGCGTCCCGGCCTACCAGGGCGAAGGCGCGGAAGTTGGTCACTAATACCATGCCGTGGCGCATCCAATAGCGCTCGACCTGCGCCGATTCGGCGATCCGGCCGACTTCCTCGGATGGCGATTTGGCTTCGATGACGCCGCAAGAGGGCGTCTGGGCGAGAAAGGGATTGTCGCGATCATCGTCGCGCGCGTGCCGGGAAAATTGATCTGCGGTAAATAAGCCGCCATCAGGCAAACCCGCGCCGCGATTCGCGAGGTTGATCACACAGCGTACCCGGGGCGACAGCGATTTCCCGAGTCCAGTAAGAAGATTTTCCAGCGCCGGATAGAACGAGGTTTCCGGCGCATGGGCGCGCGTCCCGTGAACTTCCGCGATGTCTGTCAGATATTTTTCGATCGGGTTTTCCGACATTCAAACCTCATCCGCGTAACGACTTATAGGACTTTCCTTCTTGGGGCGCAAGCGGAAAGATCCATTGTACAGATGAAGGGGGAAGGAGTTGAGCCCGCGCCTGTCAATCAGAAACATCTGGCGCGGGAAATACAAAATCACTGCATAAGTTCATATTTCCTCCGACGGGTAGGGCGCCAGATACGGGGATGCCATTCGTAACAGGCTACACAATTCCCGAATTGCGCATCTGCAAATTGCTTTACGCACCGGAATTCGGGAATTGCGTATCCTGTCACCGAATTTGCACGAAGTCGGCACTCTTACCGCAGATGCACAATATTCGCCGTCATAAGTCGAGCGTAGTCCGAGGCCAGGAATGCAATCACTTCGGCTACGTCTTCTGGCCGCACTATGTGGATTAGATCCGATCTCCGTTCCACATGCTGGCGGACCGCATCAGTCAACCAGCCAGTATCTGTAACCGGCGGATAGACGATATTCGCTGTGATGCCAAACGGGGCGAGTTCGAACGCCGCAGCCATCGTATAGTTCTCCAGGGCAGATTTCGCCGCGCCGTAGGATACCTCTCCAGGGAATCCCAGCGGCCCGCCGGAACGTCAGACCGATGATACGACCCCAGTTGGCCTGCCGGTCAATGTGGCGTCGAGCGAATTCGGCAATCATGAGAGCCCCGCCACGGGCGTCGACAGAAAATACCTGCTCGTATGAAGCCGCGGAGACGCTTGCCATTTTGATTCCTGTGGCGTGCTGCCGACCGGTCGCAAACGTGTCCGATATCCAATCGCTGGCGTTGTTAACCAGGATATCGACAGACCCAAGCTCTGTCTCTGCGAAGTTAAAGAGCCGTGCCGGCGCTCCTGTTTCCTTGAGATCAGCCTCCATGGCAACCGCCCGGCCCCCGCGAGTGCGGATCGCCGCGATTACGTCGTCGGCATCCATTGCGCGGTTTGAACGATATGGTTCAGGAAAGTCCTCTGGATCCCGGGTCCGAAGATAAGACACCAGTACCGAAGCGCCGCACGCGGCGAGAGCTCTGGCTGCGGCAGCTCCGATGCCATGGTTTGCACCCGTGATGAGGGCCACGTGCCCATTCAAGTCGTAGGGAAGGGATGCACCAGAGACATGCATTAGGCACCTCAATAATTGCTTAGGTCCGCGGGAGATTCTCAGGCGGTTTGTTCCACGAGTACGCCTTTGTCGAGGTAGTGCTTTACCTTGGCATAGGAAGCCGCGCGCGGATCGTGGGTCACCAGCAGGATGGTCTTGTTGAACTGTCGATTGAGACCCTGCAGCACTTCCATAACCTCCGCGGCAGACTCTGCATCCAGGTCACCCGTGGGCTCGTCGGCCAAGATGAAGGTCGGATCCGTCACGATGGCACGCGCAATAGCTACACGCTGCTCCTCGCCGCCGGAAAGCTGGCGTGGATAATGCTCGGCGCGATCCGTCAAACTCACCAGCTTGAGTGCCGTCATGACGTGCTCGCGGCGCTCACGACGGCTGAGCGAAGTTAGCAGCAGCGGCAGCTCAACGTTGCCAAAAGCGGTCAGAACGGGGATGAGATTAAAGTGTTGAAACACGAATCCGACATGGTGGTTGCGCCAGGTTGCCAGCTGGTCTTCAGTCATGGAGAGCAGATCGACATCGAGCACCTGGAGTTCGCCGCCCGTGGGACGGTCGATGCCGGCGATGATATTGAGCAGAGTGCTCTTCCCCGACCCTGACGGGCCCATGAGGCTGATGAAATCTCCTTCAAACACCTTGAGATTGATATGGTTCAGGACCGGGATTTCCACGCTGTCCCGCTTGAATTTCTTGCTCAGTCCCGTCATCACGATCAGCGGTTCCATGATCTCATCCTCTCGACAGTTATTCCCGTAACAACTCAATGAGTTTGATCCGGGCGGCTCGACGGGCCGGCAAGTACCCGCCTACAACACCGACCCCAACGGCAAAAATCACTCCCCGAAGTAGAATTCCGGGCGTAAGCCTGAAGTGAAAGAACACCTCGCTGAAGGTCTCGAAATTCGCCGTAGCGCCGGAAATGCCGTGCATCGGCAGTGCCAGCAGACAACCAAGGATTCCTCCCAGCAAACCGACCAGCATCGATTCGAGCAGGATAGAGGCCAGGATGTTTCTTCTGCGGAAGCCGATCGCGCGCAGCGTGGCCACCTCGCGGGAGCGGGACATGACCGAGCCGTACATCATGTTCATGGCGGCGAAACACGCGCCGATGCCCATGATGATCGCGATGAAGTTGCCGAGCAATTTGACCCCCATGGAGGTCGAAGCCTGATCCGCGAAATACTTCCTCTGGGGCAGCGCCTGCAAATTGATCCGCTGGTCGTCGGCAATGCGCTTACGTACCTGGCCGGAGGCAGATTCGTTCTCCACCCGCACGAGTATAGAAGAATAGATCGGGCGGTCCCAATCCTGGGCGACCGCGCCGTAATCCGCCCATACTTCCGAGTCATAGGCTGTGCCGCCTGCATCGAAAAGACCGACGACCGCCCAGTCGCTGCGCCCGAAATGGACGGTTGAGCCGGGCGTCAGATTCCGGAAGCGTTGAGAAAGCGAGCGGCTGGCGACCACCTCGCGCAGTCCGCTACGGAACATCCTCCCCTCTACAATCCTGGCCTCGGGGCGGAGCAATAACGACTGGGTGGAGGTGCCCCGCAGAATGATGTTCGAACTTTCGCCGTCGATGCGCGTGTGGTTGACATTCACGACGATTTCACCGACCGCCAGCGGTTCCTCATTGGCGCCGCGCACAATGCCCGGGAGAAACCGGACGACCTGGAAAAGGTCACGGTTGAAGTAGCTGTTGGTTTCGTTGAGCGATCCCTGGCGGATCACGATCAATTGGTTGTCATGGCCGGTTTCCACAAAGATCGCTTCCAGGCCGGCTACAAGCGCGGTCATGGTAATAAAAATCGAAACGGTGAGACCGATGCCGATCACGGTCATGGCCGTACCGGTGCGCCGAGCCCAGAGGCTGCCAAGGTTATATCGAAGCGGGATTTTCAATGGTCTGCTCCAATCCGGCGCCGCGACGCCGTCAATCGACTCCTCGCAGCGCATCCACGACGCGCCTGCGAGCAGCCTGCCAGGCGGGGGCTCCCGCAGCCACCACACCGACAAACAAGCCGATAGCCACGCACAAGGCAACAGTACCCAGCGTCACATTGAAGCGCTGCACAAAGCCCATCGTAATGGATGAGAGTTTAAACCGCATATAAAGCAATTTGGCGCCCAGGGAGCCGATCAATGCTCCGGTCAGGGACAACAAAGTGGACTCGCCGATCAAAAAGGCAAGGACGTGTGCTTTCTTGAAGCCCAGCGCTTTGAGAATGCCTATTTCTCTCACCCGTTCGCGGATCGACATCGCCATGGTGTTCGATGCCACCAGCACAATGGTGAAAATCACCACCGAAGCGATCGCCGTGATGAGAAGGCGGACGTTTCCCATCATCGCGAGGAAGCCGAGCACAAACGCCTTCTCACTTTCGGTCTTGGTGGGGGCAGTGCTGTTGCGAAAGAGCCCGTCCACCTGTTCGGCGACGCCGGGAACTTCCTCGGGCGAGCGGACGCGAATCGAGTAGGTCCCGACAAAGTCGGCCCCGGAGAAGCCGCTCGCCTTGATACCTTCGTTGAAATATTCCCAATGAAAGAACAGGCTGCTGCCATCATCAGATCCGGCGTTATAAATCGCGCGCACCGTCAATTCAGGATCGAACTCGAACAGCGCCCCGGTGAGATGGATGCGATCGCCCACCTTCCAGCCGAAACGCTCTGCGAGGTTATCCCCCACAAGTGCCCCGGTCCGGTCTTCGATGAAGGCCCGTTTTTCGCTTCTCCGGCACCTGCATATCGGAGTTGACGACGAAGAACTGCTGGGTCTCGGTCGCGAACTGCGGGAAAAAGTTTTTCGGGTCCTTGTAGACGCCGCCAAACCACATGGACCCAACGACGGCATCCACCCCTGAGACCTGGGCGATCTTGGTCCGGTAGGAGAGAGGCAGCATGTTGGCGAGAGAGACCCGGTGCCTCGTAATCAAACGAAGCGCCGACTCAGGCGTCGACGGCGGGCTTTCCAACTCCGTCAACAGGGTCCGGAGCGTCGTGATCAGGAACAGAGAAACCGCGATACTCGTGACGGTGAGGATCGTGCGCCGCCGGTTGCGAAGCAAATTCCTAAGAAGAAACCCAAGGTATTTCATCCGTATCCTGTCGCATGCCTGTCGAAGCGTGAGGAAAGCTTATCCAAAAAACACCACGAGAACAAGTTCAAGCAGCCGTTACGGGATGGGAAGGATACGGTGAAGCGCCAGGCCGACCTCCGACCTGAGCCTAAAACGCTGAGGTCAGAGGTCGGGGGGTTGGCGGGCGGATTAAGAGCAGCCGCTGGTTTCGCCGCAGTTTATGCACTTGTAGCAGGATCCGTTGCGGACCATGATGCTGCCGCATCCGGCGCAGGTGGGTGCATCGTCGAGTGCATACATGGTCTTGAAGCCGTTCAGCCGCATCCGTTTTGCCCGCGGACGGCACGGGAACAGCGGTCGAAGGCGTAATGGGAGCGCTATCGCGGACGTGAACTCCGGTCTGAAGCTGCTCTTCACGCGGCAGGAACTTGGCCGCCAGCCAGCGGAAGATATAATCGACGATCGATTTTGCATAGGGTACTTCCGCATTCCCGGTATGCCCGGAAGGCTCGAAGCGCACGTGCGCAAATTTGTCAATGAGGACCCGGAGCGGCACCCCATACTGGAGCGCGAGGGAAATGGCTGTGGCAAAGGAGTCCATCAGTCCCGAGATGGTGCTTCCCTCTTTGGCCATAACCAGGAAGATCTCTCCCGGTTGTCCGTCATCGTACATCCCGACGGTGATGTAGCCTTCATGTCCGCCGATGGAGAACTTGTGGGTGATGGCGCGCCGCTCGGCCGGAAGCTTGCGGCGCACCGGGTGGAAAGCCGGTTCTGAAGCCTGGGCGGATTTCCCTTTGCCTGCGGTCAGCGGCTGGGTGCGCTTGGAGTTGTCCCGATAGATGGCAATCGCCTTGACCCCCATTTTCCAGGCCTGCATGTAGGTCTCCATGATTTCCTCCACGGTGATGTGCTCGGGCACATTCACCGTCTTGGAGATCGCGCCGGAAATGAAGGGCTGCACCGCGCTCATCATCTTGATGTGGCCCATGTAGTGGATCGAGCGCGTGCCGCGCTGCGCCTTGAAGGCGCAGTCAAACACAGCCAGATGTTCGGGCCGCACGAACGGTGCGCCCTCGATGGTGCCATTCTCATCGATGAACCTGGTGATCGCCTCAACTTGATCTTTCAGATAGCCGAGCTTGGCAAGCGCGGCCGGCACCGTGTTGTTCACGATCTTCATCACACCGCCGCCGACCAGCTTTTTGAATTTCACAAGGGCGAGATCCGGCTCTACCCCGGTGGTGTCGCAGTCCATCATGAAACCGATCGTGCCGGTAGGTGCCAATACCGTAGCCTGGGCATTGCGGTACCCGTGGACGGTTCCCTCAAGTACCGCCAGATCCCAGCTCTCCTGCGCTGCCTGCATCAAATCCTTGGGCACGTTTTTGGAATTCAGCTTTTGCAGGGCGTTCCGGTGCATGCGCATAACTTCCAGAAAGGGCTCGCGGTTTTCGGCATAGCCTGGAAATGGGCCCAGAGTCGCTGCGATACGCGCCGACTGCAGATAGGCCTCTCCGGTCATGACGGCGGTAATCGCCGCCGCAAAATCCCGTCCTTCATCGCTGTCGTAAGCCAGGCCGTTGTACATCAGAAGCGCTCCCAGGTTGGCATAACCCATACCCAGCGGCCGATACTTGTGACTGTTGACAGCGATCTTGTCGGTCGGATAGCTGGCATTGTCGACCGTGATTTCCTGGGCGGAAATCACCAGATCGATGGCCCGCCGGAAGCCGGCAACGTCAAAATCACCCTGGGCATCCACAAATCGCATGAGGTTGAAGGATGCCAGGTTGCAGGCCGAGTCGTCGAGAAACATGTACTCAGAGCAGGGATTGGAGGCGTTGATGCGCCCCGAATTCTTGCAGGGATTCCACTTGTTGATCGTGGTGTCGAATTGCATGCCGGGATCGCCGCAGATGTGCGTAGATGCGGCGATCTTCTTCATCAGATCCCGCGCCTTGAATCTCTCCACGATCTCCCCCGTGCACCGCTCCCGAGTCTCCCACATGCCGTCATGCTCGACGGCCTGCATGAACTCGTCCGTCACCCGCACGCTGTTGTTGGCATTCTGGAAGAAGATGCTGGCGTACGCCTCTCCATCCACCGCACTGTCATAGCCCGCTTCCATCAACACCCAGGCCTTTTTTTCTTCCTTCGCCTTGCACTCAATGAACTCCTCAATGTCGGGATGGTCGATATTGAGAATTACCATTTTTGCTGCTCGACGCGTTTTCCCTCCGCTCTTGATAACGCCGGCAAAGGCATCGAAACCCTTCATGAAGCTGACCGGCCCTGAGGCGGTTCCGCCGCCCGACAGCCGGGCGCGCGAAGAGCGCAATGGAGAGAGGTTGGTCCCGGTGCCCGAGCCCCACTTGAAGAGACGCCCCTCGGTGCGAGCCAGGTCGAGGATCGAGTCCATCGTGTCTTCCACAGAATTGATGAAGCAAGCCGAGCACTGCGGCTTGGGCTCGATGCCGCAATTGAACCAGACCGGAGAATTGAATGAAACATACTGGTTCAGCAAGAGGTAGGCAAGTTCGTCGCTGAATACACTCGCGTCCGCTTCGGATGCGAAATATCCACCCTTGATGCCCCACTCCGAAATGGTGCGCACCACACGGCCCACCAGCTGGCGCACGCTGTACTCGCGCTGGGGAGTGCCTAGCAGCCCATGGAAATATTTCGAGACCACAATATTGGTGGCCATCTGCGACCAGGATTTTGGAATCTCCACGCTCTCCTGCTGAAACAGCAACTCTCCCTTTTCATTTGCGATCGCGGCGGTCCTGGTTTCCCACTCGATTTCATCATAAGGAGATACGCCTGCCCTGGTGAAATGACGCGGAAACTCGATGCCCGAAGGCGCGTCTTTTCGCTCCTCCGCCGCGTATCTCGTCGAAACCGCCTTCTCCGAGGGCAGTGCCCTGTTACTTTCCATGCCAACCTCCCAAATCCCCTATGAGTTCGATTGCGCAAATTCGAATGAAGGTGACGAGGGCATGCAACATTCACTCTCGTAGCCCATAACCACCGAAGCGCCTAAAAAGATTTATTGGTTGTACACAATAGCATCGACATCGTCAACCGAAAACTCTCTATATATTGTATCGCACCTTTATCCCTACCACAATATATTGCGCTTTCATCATTCTTCCAGCTACTTCATTTTTCAGGACTTGCGGATGAATCCGGACCCCTCCAACCGGGCACCATATCCGCATCCAAAAACCTCGAAGCAGAGGTCGCTGAGGCCACAGAGGATGTTCTGAACATGAATCGCTTTTCTCTGCGGCCTCAGCGACCTCTCCGTTGATCTTTTGCTCTTCTTTGCTCTACCGTAAAGATCTGTGCGTAAGCAGTGAGTATCAGTATGTTTGACAATAAAGGACATCTCATCCAGAATGGCAGCGGTTGCAGCCCTTCCACTGTGTTGGCACATGATTCGCTATCTGGTATTCGACATCGAAACCCGGGTCGACAAAGCGCTGGTCAAGCAGATCTATGACCCGGAGAATGTGCTCACGCTGGATCAGGCTTATGACAAGGCTCGCGATCAGATATTGGAGCGCAGCGGCCAGCAGAGCGATTTTTTTCCTCTTCCCTATCACATCCCGATCGCGATCGCCACTCTTCAGGCGGATGAAAACTACAGGATCCGGTCGCTGGGATGCCTGGGCATCGACCGCTTTTCGGAAGCCGAGCTGGTCGCCCGCTTCTGGCAGATATTCGAGAATGCCGCTACCCTGGTCACCTTCAACGGCCGCGGTTTTGATCTGCCGGTACTCGAAATCCAGGCGCTGAAACACGGGCTTTCCCTGCCGCGCTATTTCGCGACCGGAGACTCGAAACAGAGTTACCGGGGCCGTTACAGCGAGGCCTATCACATCGATCTGTGCGATTTTCTCTCCAACTTCGGCGCGGCCCATCGCCGTGGTTCGCTGGATGTTCTTGCCCGTCTGGTGGGATTGCCCGGGAAATACTCAATCGCCGGCGAGGACGTCGAGTATCTCTATCGTCAGAAGCGCCTGAAGGAGATCAATCAATACTGCACGACAGACACGCTGCAGACCTTCCTGCTTTTCCTGCGTGTGGAACTGCTGCGGGGCCGGCTCAATGCCGAAAGCTACCGGGAGGCGATCGCCGCTGCTCGCGAGGATCTTGCCCAACGAGCCGCAAGCGCCGCCGCCGAAAACTTTTTGGCGGATTTCCTCCAGCGCTGGACAGACTCTTAACGAGCTACTTACCGCAGTTCCGGAGGAGCTGCCGCAAAATGCGGACGGCACGCGGCAGATCCGCCTTTTGCACCAGGATATGATCACTGCAAAGAGTGGATACCGGCAGCACGCTGATCTTGGAGTCCGCCAGCACGCTACCGATGGCCGACATGTAGCCGGGCACAATCATGGAGAGCTTTCCGTTGAACGCGATGACTTTGAACGGGCCGACGACCTTGTATTTGTCGAAAATGCTCTGCATACGAAGCCATTTTCGCCGCGCGACAATCAGGTTGATTTCCTTCGGTTCCCTGATAAAAACCGCAAACCTCGTGGTAGCCGGACGATACCACTCCCCCGGAATGAATTTGCTGTCCAGCGGCAGACGAATAGCGAAATAGTCTTCAGGCAGAACGGACAGCCGTGTGCGGACCAATAGCTTTTTCAAGTCGGCGGAAAATGCCATGAGCGCCTCGCGCGTTTTTGGGGGAAATCAAAACAAATCCTTCTGTATGTACCATAGTCTCCCGCGGCGAACAAGCCGCAGAAGCACAGAAATGAATGGGTGAGTAGGCCGGCGGAATTGCACCGCCAGCCTCTCGTAGAACCGAGCGTGAGACTCTCACCTCACTCGGCTCCCATCAGGCAAACGTACCGGTCATCCCGATTTGCCAGTGAACGAAGAGATCCACGCGCTCCGCGGCCAGCCGTTGGAGAAACTGGCTGGCTCGGGTCTTGTGGCCTTTAAAGCGCTTGAACTTACGCATCACCCATGCCACTAACGTCAGATTGACGTGCCGCAGTAGGGGATACAGCGCCGAGGGAGCATAACGCCCGTAATACTCGATCCAACCCCGAAGGAGAGGATTGAGCTGCCGAGCAATGTCCTGCAAGGACAGCTGTGTTTGATGCCTAATGTTCAGGTCCCGAATCGCTTCCCGCATGGCCTTCATCGCCGAGGGACTGACTGCTGGATTAAATCCGCAGAACAGCGCCATATCTCGGATACGTCGGACCAGACGGGGTCGAAAGCAGTACCCAAGGAAGTCAAATTTGACATTTGCGTACTTGCCTTTACGCTTCCCGTCTCTGCAGTAAACGATCTTGGTTTTCGTCGGATGCATCTCCAGGTGGCACTCCACCAGCCGTGCTTGAAGCTGGGCCTTGAGGGCTTCTGCTTCGTGCCGGGTCCGGCAGTGCACCAGCCCGTCGTCAGCATATCGACACCACGGGAGTTCAGGGTGTGTCCTCGCCATCCAGAAATCAAACGTGTAGTGCATAAAAAGATTGGCCAAAATTGGGCTGATCACTCCGCCCTGAGGCGTACCGCGGCTTCGCTCAACTGTGGTCCCGTCTTCCTGCACCATAGGCGCCTTGAGCCATCTTTCGATGTACAACAGCGCCCACTTACACGTTATATGTTTCCGAACAGCTCGTAACAAGAGCTTGTGGTCGATGTTGTCGAACAGGCCTTTGATGTCAAACTCTAACACCCAGTCATACTTCCAGCACCGCTGTCGCGTCACCCCTATTGCATCCAGCGCCGATTTGTTTGGCCTGTAGCCATAGGAGTCTGCTAGAAAAACAGGGTCCAGAATTGGCTCAATCACCTGCTTGACTACCGTCTGCGCCACACGATCTGCCACGGTGGGCACTCCCAAAATCCTTTCGCCTCCACTCTTCTTGGGAATGGAGACGGCTCGCACCGGCGGCGGAAAATAGCTCCCCGAGCTCATCCGATTCCAGATCTTGTAGAGATTCCTCGACAAGTCGGCCTCAAATTGCTCGATCGTCTGCTCATCCACACCGGCCGCTCCTCGATTTGATTTAACCGCCTTATAGGCTTCGTACACCATCCGCTTATCGATGTTGAACGGTTTGTCTGTCGCATGCATCGAGATCATCCTGTTTCCAGTTGTTTCGCTCATGTGACCGCCTGACCCGACCCCTTTGCTCCAGCCCCATTACAGGGCCTTCTTCGCTCCTACGAGTCGGTCCGCCCCAGTGCTCCGTATCGGTACTCTCGCCTCGCGGTTTTGGCCGCTTGGGCTTCTCCCTTTCCATCGGAGCGACTGGTTCCTGCAGTTCCGTGCCACCGCCTGCATCCGCTTCACGCCTTCTCTACGCCGGTCGCCACCTGCTCAGTCATCAGGCCCCCAGCAGGTTTATCCCAGGCGTACCTTACGCACCTGGTTTTGACGACACTTGAATTTTTAACGACGCGTCCTCGATAGGTTCACTTTCGTTCGTCTCTCGGATGCACACCTGCACGAGTTTTCCTCGCGCTTTTCCTCCAACGCTCACTACCATGGCTCTTGACCGCAGCAGCTTGGAGGTGGTTTGAGATCTGCTCCTGAAAGCCGATCCCGAGGGGCCGACCCTCATCGATCGCACAGCTCGTTCACGTTTAATTAGGTCATATGACCTCCTTATCCGCGCACTTCTGCAGCACACTGAGGCAGAGAAACTCTCAAATTACTTCATGAGTTCGCAGAATTGTCAAATTTGCTTACACCGGGCATTTGAGTGCATCAACCGCCACATGCCATTTCAGATCAATAGTTTGGAGCGTTATTGCGCCGGCCAACCCGCCAATCCTTAAACAGAGTGTCGGAATTCGTTACATCGGCGTCGCACGCCATTCGTTGAGTTTTCCCAGTCCCCAACCCGGATCTCACTATTTATAACGTGGAATAAATATCATTGAATCCAATACTTATGTCTCCTTTAGCAGCTGGAAAGAACGGGGGAACATGCGGTGTGGAATGCGAATTGCTCGCATTATTATCGACGGATGAGGCCTTAATCTGAGCGCAACTTGATTTCATGTGCGTGCCGTCTCCTGGGGCCGCTTCGTTGATTGCGTAGAATAAATCAGAGTACAAAAGAAAAGCCCCTCACCTGCAGCAAAACCGGAGGCGCTCGCTCGACATTTGCAGCGAGCGCCTCCCTTTTTTGTCTCACTCAACCTGCCCAATCCTGGTTTCGCAGCCGTGCCGGCAGAGCTTGGCAGCAGCATTTCCGTGTTCTTCGAGGAATCTCCCGGCGCGCCTTCAGCGGAAAATTCAGTAGGACCGGGCAAGGGGATATTTTTTCTCCCCTGCGGTGATGAGTACAGCAAGTTTGTTCTCATCCGGTGGTGTCGGGCAACTGAAGTCGCCGCCATACGCGCAAAACGGGTTGTAGGCCCGATTAAAATCGAGGTCGTAGATCCCGGAGGTGTTTTCCGGGAGATCCAGGTAGCGCCCAGCGCCATAGGTTTCCTTCCCGGTGGTGGCATCGCGGAATGGGATAAACAGGTAAGCATGGCCCGGACTCTCGTTTTCATCCATGCGATACGCCTGCAGGCGGCAAGTCTGTCCCCCAACGGTGAACTCGAAGTAGCCGTATCTCAAGCCTTCTCGCACTTCGCCGGTATTGGTCGCCATTCTGATCCGCGCGGGGACGGGGTGGCGGTTGAGTTTCAAGCGGAAGCGCAAAGCGGCATTGATCGGAAAGTAGTCCAGCCCCTGGAAACGAGCCTTGTCTTCCGCCGGTAGGGGAGACTCCGGACCCGACTTGAACGCCCGATCCCGATCCTTCCTGGCCTGGAGCACCGGATCGCCGGCCCCGTCCCCGACCGATCGCTCGCGAGTGCAGGCTCCGAAAAGAAAGGCCGAAGCCAGCAGGCCAAAGGGCAACGCCCAGCACAGGGCACCGGATATCCTGATCTTGCTCATATGCGCGATTATACGGGTTCCAAGCCGAATGTTGAAGGCCTGTAAGTGTGCCGATTGCGTCTGTCCGGCGCCGAAAAAAATCGTGGCGAAGCTTGAATTCGTGCAGATTAAGGCAACTTTTTTCCCCTGTTTTCCGTCTAATAAAGTACCCATTCAAAAACCTCCTTCGTGAGCGGCGGAGCGGGACAACGCCTACCCGTTCCGCCGCTTTCCTTTTGTGGTCACTGCAGGACGAGCCCTTTTTGGCATGAGTTTCTCGGCCCTTTTGTACTGCCAAGCCTTGGGCTCTTTGACCAGCATTCGCCTCACCTCAGGTACCGGCAACGCGAGGGTTTGGATTTACGGCACGCCCCGAATGCAGCTTGTTCTCAAAAGCTCCTACGTGATAACGTAGTCAAGCATTTATCGCAGCCTGAAGGCGCCGCAGGATGGCTGCGGAATCGGGAAGAAGTAAATTGAATTGGTGCAAATATTAAGGTAAACGCGCCTTTTTACCGATCTACCCTTGAGTAAAGAACTCGAATTCGACATCCATATGAGATTTTCCTTTTGGGAAAGTCTGGGTTCGATTTGTTAAACGATTAGGAGTGACCCATGCCCTCCGGTCAGGATTACGCCAGCCGGCTCCGGGAGGAGACTCGTCAGACGTTGGCCACGCACATTCGCGGATTGGAAGAGGAATTGCGAAGCTTCCAAGAAAATCTCTCCGCTTCTCTGGCTCCGATTGCCCGGCGGTTGGGATCGATCTTTGACATCGAAATCCCAGCCGTGGAAGGTATCGTTGCGGAGGCGGTTGCAGAAGAAGCCCGTGAAGGCGCGCGCCGGCACACTGGCGATATGCTGTGTCTCGCCCGCTTTGCCTATAATATCCGGCGCAAGGAGACTCAGGATGAAATCCTGAATTCGCTGCTCGATGGAGCGCACCGCTATGCGCCCAGATTGGCTTTGTTCGTCACGCGCGGGAACCAGTTCATCGGATGGTCATCGCGCGGATTCGAGGGTGAAACGGCACAAAAAATCGGCAACGGCACTCTGGTACTCACAGAGTGTCCGCTGCTGCGCCGCGCCCTCGAGGTGGATGGACTGTCTACTGCCAACGACCTCGCGCAGGAACCCGTTCTCTCGCAGATGTTCCACAAGGGGGTGGAGGGACCTCTGCATGCTTTCCCCATGAAGGCGATTGGACGCCCGGTCGCAGTGCTGCTGGCCTCCCCGGCAGAAGGGCACAGCTGCGATCTGGAATCGCTCTGCATCCTAATGGATCTGACCGGCCTATGCGTTGAGAACCTTGCTCTTAAGATTTTGCATGAACTGAAGATGGCAAGTCCTGCAGCTCCTGCGCCGATTGCTCGACCCGCCGCCCCGGAGCCGGCCGCCGCGACAGTTTTCGCCGCCGCGGTAAGCCTATCCGGCAGTGCCGCGGCCGAATCGTCCGCCCCGAGCATGGCTGAAGCTCCGGCTCCTAGGGTGGCACCGGCCGAGACCACTCATGAGACTGCCGCAATGGCAACGCCGCTGCCGCAGACCTCTGAGGCACCCGAGGCAGCAGAAAGTGTGGAACCTCAGGGAGGGATGGCAGCTACAGCTGAGCTCGCCGTCGCCGATCAGGAACCCGCCGAACAGCCTGTGCCCCTCCCTGGCTCAATCGAGTCTACGGCCGAGGAGCAGGGGGCTGCCACTCCCATCGGGGAATCCGCACATGCAGTTGCCGAGCATGTGGCCGTGGATGGCCTTGCTCCCTCCCCGGAACCGCATGAGCCGACGCGGACTTCGGTGCTGAGGGAAGTTCAGCCCTTGACCGAAGAAGAAAAGCTGCACGCAGACGCAAAACGATTTGCGCGGCTGCTGGCATCTGAGATAAAACTATACAATGAGCAGCGCGTCCGGGAGGGACGCGCCAACAGAGATTTATACGTAAGGCTCAAGCGAGATATCGATCGTAGCCGGGATATGTACGAAAAGCGCATTTCGCCCACGGTCTCCCGCAAGGTCGACTATTTTCACGATGAGATCATTCGAGTTCTCGGGGACAACGACCCTTCGACACTCGGGAGCGACTATCCGGGACCTCGCGTCGAAAGCTAGGCGGACTTGCAGCAGCTTCAGCTAGAATCCGTGCCGATCCGCCCAGGATCGCCGAAAAACTCCGGTATCCGCCGATCTATGGCGTTTGCCGCAGCTTCTCTCTTCCTCACGCTGGGAATCGCTGTGGATGCCCCTCCCGAAGCATCCTCTCAGCTTTCCGGTGCTCTTGATCCTCTCAGCTATAAATATCCCGCGCCGCTGCAGGCGACGCTGGCATCCTTTGGCAAAGCAGTATCAGAACTTGCCGGTGGCCGTTTTGCGGCAGCTTTGGCCTCCCTGCCCACCGACTCTGCTGCTGCAGCCACTGTAATACCCGATTACATCATGCTTTACCGAGCCAAGGCCTACCAGGATTCAGGGAGGTTGAAGGAGGCTCTCGACCTCCTCCGCACCTTTCAGGGCCTCTATCCGGACTCTCCCGTTTTCACGCAGTCGGTCCTGCACAAATCGCTATTACTGCTGACCCTCCACGATCCCGTTACCGCGCTGTCGGCTCTGGACGGCCCGCAGATCAAGGATAATGCCGAGGTCTTGTACCTGCGTGGTCAGGTATTGGAGGCGGGGGAAAAGCTCGAGGCGATTCGATGCTATCTGCAGGTGTATGCGGACTATGTCGGCTCGGACATATCCGATTTGGTGGGAGGCCGTCTGCGTGCGCTATCCCCGGTTTTCGTGACCAAGTCTGAATACCGGGAAACGGTAATGCGGCGGTGCGAAAATCTGATACGCGCCGGCAGAAGCGCAGAGGCCAGAACACTGCTCCTGAAGCTCGAA
This sequence comes from Terriglobia bacterium, assembly GCA_963739235.1. GTDB lineage: Bacteria > Acidobacteriota > UBA6911 > UBA6911 > UBA6911 > JAFNAG01. Next base: position 170,053 of record CAVTZY010000033.1, read on the forward strand.
GGCGTCCCCCTGCCCGGGTCCAGTACAGAAAGAATATATCTTCTCCTGGCCGACGCGGATACCAACTTGGCGCGCTCGACGGAAGCTCTACAGTACCTGCGCCGCGTCAAAGATCCTGCCCTGGCCGCACAGGTCAACTATCTCAAGGGCGTTTGCTTTCGAGGCCTCGGGAACGAAACGGCGTTCCTCGAGTCGCGGGACCGGGCGCTGCAACAGTTCGCTCAATCCCAGTTCACGGAAAAGCTCCTGTATTCCGTCGCTACCTATTACGATGTCTTGAATCGCGAGGAAACTGCGCGCACGGCTTACCAGGCACTCGCTAATGCTTTTCCCAAGGGGGAATACGCGGAGCGCTCGCTGTGGCGGGCATCCACGTTTCTTTATGCGGATGGGCACTACGAAGATGCCTTGAGCGGATTCTGGCAATGCCTCCTGGCTAACCCCACCCTCGGTTCGGTAAGCGCACCGGCATACTGGATGGGCCGCTGCTACGAACGCCTCGGCCACCCCGACGAGGCGGCCGCCTTGTATCGCCATATCCAAACCCTTGCCAACAGTAGTTATTATGGACAGCGCGCACAGGAGGCGCTGGCGGTCCTGAAATCCCCCGACTCGCCCGCTCAGGGCAGACCCGCCGCAATTGACCTTGCCCAGGTGATCCAAAAGTTGGACTCCCTCCGGCCGGTCCCGGCGACTATCCCGCAGCCTACCCCTGGGGTAGCGCGGACCATCGAACGCGCCCGCCAACTTATCTCAGCCGGTCTGATTGACCTGGCGCTGGCCGAATTTCAACACGAAAGCGCTGCCTACGGCAGCAACAACAAGGCGTTGTGCTATGCTACGGCGCGTGTCTATTTGAGCGAAGCCGATTTTCTCAACGCCATCATCGCCCTGCGCCGGGCCTTCCCGGACTATAACAATCTGCCTCCCTCCTATCTGCCTGAAGAAATCTGGAGCCTGTTTTTTCCCGTGCGCCACCTCGAGTTCGTCACCAAGAATGCGGCTCGAAATCATGTGGATCCGAACCTGATTCTCGCCGTGATCCGACAGGAATCCGCTTTCAATGAGTCCGCCCGGTCCAAAGCCAACGCCCGTGGCCTGATGCAGGTGCTCCCATCTACGGGCCGATTGCTGGCGAGACAGGCGGGCATACCGCAGTACACCGCCGCAAAACTCCATGAACCTGAAACCAATATCGCTCTGGGGACACGCTATTTGGCGGAGTGCCTGCAGAGATACGGCGGCAGGGTAGAATTGGCCCTGGCAGCGTATAATGCAGGCGACAATCGGGTCGACCATTGGTTGCAGGAGTTTGGCAACGTAGATATGGTGGAGTTCGTCGAACGAATCCCTTTCAGCGAAACGCGAGGGTACGTAAAGATGGTCATGAGCAACCGGACCCACTATCAACTGCGGACAGCTCCAGCCTCCGGGCCGGCAAGCAGCCATCGCAAAGAGTAAAGTCAGCCCATTCGTCGCAGATTAAACATATCGGGCTGGGATCCACCATAGTGTGGCGAAAAGAAAACACAGCAGAAGATCTGGATCTGGTGCGCCGTTGCCAAAGCGGGGATGATACCGCTTTCGAAGAATTGGTTCGCAAATACCAGCAGACCCTGTTCAACGTCATTCACCACAACATGGGACGCCGCAACGACGTGGAGGACATCGCCCAGAAAATCTTTTCCAAGCTATATTTCTCACTGCGCAAGTTCGACGCTAACCGCCCCTTCTTCCCCTGGGTTTACCGCATTGCCATCAATCAGTGTTACGACGAGCTGAGGCGTACCCGGCGGCGCCGTTCCATCACCTTCTCCGAACTCAACCTGGAGGAAACAGAGAATATCGAAAACCTCCTCAAGCAAGACGAGGTTCAGGAAACCTCAGCCGAAGAGCGCAAGGAACTGCACGAGTTGCTCTACAAGATGCTGGATCGGCTGCCGGAGAAACAGCGAAAGGCTCTCGTGCTTCGGGATTTGGAAGACGTCCCCTACGATCAGATGGCCCAGCTGCTTCAATGCACCGAGCAGGCCGCACGGCTAAAGGTTTTCAGGGCCAGAAACCGGCTGCGGGACTTGGTGGTGAAGGCGATGCGCAGGCGGGAACGTGGCTCGATCCGGCGCTAGGAGCCCGTCCGAGAATTAGGAGGGGCCGCGTTCCGAGCGCCGCGGGGGCAGATGCAAGGCGGCGCGACGCAGGCGATGTCGCTGCACATCGTCGAGGAGCGCCAACGCCGCAGATGCCCCCGCGCCGCCGGAACCCGAAGGGCGCATGGGGATTGCGGGGCGATCTCCGCGTTGCTCGTCGTCAACGATGTGCAGAGACATCGCCTCCTCCTCGCGCCTTGAGCTCGCCCCGCAAGCCCCATGCGCGCGACCCCTCCTAATTCTCGGACGGGCTCCTAGACTCCGCCTGAGCTTCATATCACAGACCGGGTTTGACATTGGCAAGGCCTCGTACTGCTGACCTGTTAAATGGATCTGCGTTCATCTGCGGTTTTGTTTTTCAGAGGAACAAGGGCGCTATGGGTAGCTTGGCAGTTCGTGTTGCCTGATCTCGGCGAGTATTCGGTGGGCGAGTTCATCGATGCTCAGGCTGCCAACCGGCACGCGCACCTGAGCCTCTGCATAGGAGGGGAGGCGGCGCTCCAACAGCTTTGTCATTTCATCCATCCCTGCAAAAAGTGGCCGCAAGGCTGGACAAGCGCTGCAGCGAGCAAACAACAGCTCAATGGGAGTATCCAGCCAGATGCTGATTCCGGTGCGGGTTATGATTTCCTGATTTTCCACGCTGCAGAAGGCTCCTCCCCCAACCGCCACCACCGTTCTGCTTCCCTGGCTCGCACGCCCGAGCTCCTGGCGCTCGAGGGAGCGAAACTGTTCTTCTCCCCATAGCCTGAATATCTTCGGGATGGGCTTCCCTTCCCGCTTCTCTATTTCCTCATCGAGATCGAGGAAGATCCAACCGAGCAATTCTGCCAGGCGGCGCCCGACGGACGACTTCCCTGAACCCATAAAGCCCACGAGGTAGAGATTGGAGCGTCTGGTATCGGCCTCCGACTTTTCGGAACGCGCACTCTTGTTCCCAGCACTCTTGGGTCCCATTTTAGTTCCCCACTATTCCGTGTTTTTCGGCCGGGGGTCGGAGGCCGGGAGGCGGAGGTCGGCCCGAGCCAGTTCGAGAGCATCATAGAATCCCGGGAAGCTCACATCCGCGCACTCGGCCCGATGAATCCTGGTCACACCGGAGGCTGCCAATCCGGCGACTGCGAATGCCATGGCAATGCGGTGATCGCCATGGGTTTCGATCTCCGTGCCCCGCAGCCTCTGGTGGCCCGCGACCGTAAGCCCGTCCAGATGCTCTTCAACTTCCGCGCCCATAGCGCGCAGGTTGGCGGCAACCGTCGCGATCCGGTCGCTTTCCTTTATGCGCAATTCCTGGGCATCGTGGATTTCAAGGCCGCCGGCCTGGGATCCGAGTATTGCCAACGCGGGGATCTCATCAATGAGAGCAGCGGTCAGCTCCGCCCGGATCGGCGGCAGCTTTGCCCCCAAAAACGCCGGATCATAAGAGGCTACCAGGTCTCCGCGTGCCTCGCCGGCGATTTCCGATTCGTTTTCGACGGAAATGTGGACGCCGGCCCGATCGAAATAGTCGATCAGCGCACGGCGGCGCGGATTCAATCCGACTTGAGGCAGCCGCAGCTCCGAGCCGGGCACAAGCGCGGCAGCCGCAATAAAAAACGCTGCGCCGGAAAGGTCCCCGGGGATGTCCACCCGGCATCCGAGCAATGCCGGCTCAGGCTCGACTTCAATCCAGTTTTCGCGCTGTCGCACAGCACCGCCGAACTGCCTCAGCGCGATCTCGGTATGATCGCGAGTGGCTACCTTTTCCTCGACCGCTGTGATGTCGTCGGCGTATAGACCCGCCAGCAGGATACATGATTTCACCTGGGCGCTGGCTACAGGGAGTGAGTAGCGGATTGCTCTCAGCTGTCCGCCGCGGATGGTAAGCGGGGGAAATCCGCCCTCACGGGCACCGATGCGCGCGCCCATGAGACTGAGGGGTTCGATGATCCGCCCCATGGGGCGCCGGGAGAGCGACTCGTCCCCGGCGAGGAAGGACTCGAAAGGCTGGCCGGCAAGAATGCCGGCCAACAGCCGAAGGGTTGTGCCGGAGTTGCCGGCATCCAACTGGGCGGCAGGCGGTTTCAGGCCACGCAGCCCATTGCCGGATATAATCACCGCGTCATTCTCTCTGCGGATTTGTGCACCCAGGCAGCGCAGGCAGCGTAAGGTGCTCTGACAATCCTCGCTGCCGGCAAAATTCCGCAGCTCGGATCTTCCCACAGCGATCGCGGCCAGCATCGCATACCGGTGCGACATCGATTTGTCACCCGGACATTGGATAATGCCGCGCAATGGCGCACCCGGCTGAATGGTGTAGATCATGATGTGGATCCAGGGGTAAGGAATTCCATCTCCATTTTCTTGAGTTTCTTGACCTGATCGCGCAGGGCTGCAGCTTTTTCGAACTCGAACTGCCGCGCAGCCTCGCGCATTTCCTTCTCGAGGCGTTGGATTTCCGCCTCCAAGCTCGGCGGGCGAAGCGTATCCGCCAGCTGCTTCCGCCACGGCCGGCACTTCGTAATAATCGCCCTCGTAAATGCGGATCATCTCGTGATCAAGCGGCTTGATCACGGATTGAGGAACGATCTGGTTCTCCTCGTTGTAGCGCTTCTGTGCCGCGCGCCGGCGGTTGGTTTCTTCGATGGCCGCCTGCATCGAGCCGGTGACCGTATCGGCATACAGGATTGCCTTGCCGTTGATGTGCCGCGCCGCCCGCCCCATCGTCTGGATCAGAGAGGTCGTCGAACGGAGAAACCCTTCCTTGTCGGCATCGAGAATGGCAACCAGCGAGACCTCGGGGAGATCCAGGCCTTCGCGCAACAGGTTGATCCCGATCAGAGCGTCGAATTCGCCCGCGCGCAGCGCGCCCAGGATCTGGACCCGCTCCAGCGTCTCGATCTCGGAATGGAGGTAGCGGACCCGCAAGCCGAGCTCCGTATAATAGTCCGCCAGATCTTCAGCCATGCGCTTGGTCAGCGTAGTGACCAGCACTCTTTCGTTGCGCTCGGCGCGCGCCCGGATCTCCTCCATCAAGTTGTCGACCTGCCCCGCAACCGGCCGGATTTCGACCTCGGGATCCGTAAGCCCGGTCGGGCGGACAATCTGCTCCACAAAGACACCGCCGGATTTGGTCAGTTCATAGGGTCCGGGCGTCGCGGAAACATAGATCACCTGATTGACCCGTCCTTCGAACTCCTTGAAGCTCAGCGGCCGGTTGTCCAGCGCCGACGGCAGCCGGAAGCCGTACTTGACCAGGTTCTCCTTGCGCGACCGATCCCCGAAGTACATGCCGCGCACCTGTGGCATCGTCGCATGGGATTCGTCGACAAAGAGAATCCAGTCGCGGGGCATGTAATCAAGCAAGGTAGGAGGCGGCTCGCCGGGCGTGCGGCCGGTGAGGTGGCGAGAGTAGTTCTCAATGCCGCGGCAATAGCCCAGCTCCTTCATCATTTCGAGGTCGAACAAGGTGCGCTGCTGGACTCTATGGGCTTCCAGTTCCTTCCCTTCCTGCATCAGCTGTGTGTGCCACTGCTCGAGTTCTTCCTTGATGGTTCCGATGGCGCGCAAGAGCTGATCGCGAGGCTGCACGTAATGCGATTTGGGATAGATAGGCATTCGCTCGTGCTTTTTCAGCGTGCGCCCCGTAACCGGATCGATCTGTGCGATCGAGTCGATTTCGTCCCCGAACATCTCGATCCGAATCGCATACTCCTCGTAGGTAGGGAATACCTCCACGACATCGCCGCGCGCCCGGAAATGGCCCGCGCTCCAACTCAAAATCCTGGCGCGTAAACTGCATCTCGACCAGCCGGCGCAGGATCTCGTCCCTCTTGATGCGCTGCCCTTTCTCGAGAAAGAGGAGCATGCCGTAGTAGGCTTCCGGCGATCCCAGCCCGTAGATGCAGGAAACACTGGCAACAATGATGCAATCGCGGCGCTCGAACAGGGACCGCGTGGCCGAGTGGCGCAGCTGATCGATTTCATCGTTGATCAGGGCGTCCTTTTCGATATAAGTGTCCGTCGCCGCGATGTAGGCTTCGGGCTGGTAGTAATCGTAGTAGGAGACAAAGTATTCGACTGCGTTGTTCGGGAAAAAAGGATTTGAATTCCCGGTACAGCTGAGCTGCCAGCGTCTTGTTGTGAGCGAGGACCAAGAGTCGGGCGCTGCAGAGCTTCGATGACCTTCGCCATGGTAAAGGTCTTGCCGGAACCGGTGACCCCAAGCAGCACCTGGTGCTTTTCCCCGTCCTCGAGACCATGCACCAGCTTTTCAATCGCCGCAGCCTGATCTCCGCGAGGCACAAATCCGGTGCTGATCTCGAATTTCGAGGAGTGGATCAGAGCCCTGCCGTACGTTATGTTCCCGTAGGAGAACTCGTCGCCGATCTGTGCAAACTTTTTAGTCATACGATTTGGCCTAAAATTTAAGTATAGCGCATAACTTGCGAGATGTACGCGGCCGAACTGGACCGCGGAACTCTTCGAGCTTTCCTTCGCCGAGCGGCTTGACTGTTGATCAGGTTGCCGATCTGCTATAGCCTATGGCTACCCTGAATCGAACATGCCCAGACACCCCCTGAGCATTCAGGAAAGGATGGAGATTCTCATTTCACAAGGACCGTGAACAAAACCGCTCCGCGAATCATCTAAGTCGGGGAAGACGATCCCATGCTTATTCACCCTGTTGAGTTCCGAGGGCCTCAATGCCCATACGCGGTCGGCAAGTGATTTGCGCCAACTTATGGTGGTTTGCATTGGCCTCTCTGTTATCGGGCTCCCCTCAAGCCCCGAGTTCTCTTTCCGGGCAGGCTCCTACCCAAACAGGGCATCAAATCCGCGTCAATGTGGCGCTGGTGCAGACCGATGTCATGGTCTTTGACCGCGAAAACCGGTTTGTTAGCAACTTGAAATCACCACCAAGGATCTAACCTCCAACGAAACCCTGAGCCAACGCATCCAATTCTGGATCGTGCCGTAGGCGCCGGCCGTTCTCTGGTTTTAGCCTGCCCTCAGGAAATCGACCTCCAGCCGGCAGGCCGTCTTCACCACAAGTGAAGGTTTTTTGTTCTCTCTTTCTATCCCAACAGGGCCCCTTTTCATGTCAAACTCTTCCTCAGGCGCGTGGCAGTGGACGCGTATGACGGCACCCCACTCGGCTATGTGGTCAAATGGGATGTGATTCAAGTCGGCGCCAGCCTCGCGAAAGCGGAAGGCCAGGCGATCGTGCCTGACGCAGTTGCACTCAGCGAGGTCCGCTCGGAGACCTCCGATCTGAAACATGGCCGTGGCACGATACCGCCGGTGCTTGATCCGAGCGACAGCCACAACGGCCAGTTTTCTCTATTTTCCGGTCTCAAGGGATTGCAAGGATGAACACGGCCTCAATCGAAAAAGTTATCCGCATTCTGCAGCGGGAAGTCCGCCAATGGAAAGTGCCGGCGGTCGGCGCCGTGGCGCAGCGGGCAGCCGATCGACCGTTTGAGACTCTCGTGAGTACTATTCTCTCTCTGCGCACCAAGGATGCGGTGACCGAACGGGCGTCGGGTCGCCTCCTGGCCCGCGCCCCTACACCCGAAGCGATGGCATCGCTCCCAGCCCGGCAGATCGAGAAATTGATCTACCCCGTCGGCTTTTACCGCACCAAATCCCGGAATCTCATCGAGACCAGCCGGATTCTGCTTCACGATTATGCGGGTAAAGTCCCGCGTGACATGGACGAGTTGTTGAAACTTCCCGGCGTCGGCCGCAAGACCGCGAATCTGGTCATTACCGTTGGCTATGATGAATACGGCATCTGCGTCGACACTCACGTCCATCGGATCTCGAATCGGTGGGGCTACGTGAAAACGAAAACGCCAGAAGATACCGAATTCGCCCTGCGCCGCAAGCTGCCGAAACAACACTGGAAAAGCTACAACGACCTTCTCGTCACTTTCGGTCAGAACCTGTGCGTTCCCATCTCTCCCTGGTGCAGCAGGTGCCCGCTCGAACAATTCTGTGACAAAGTCAACGTTTCTCGGAACCGGTGAGATAAAAACTAAGCGGACAGAATATGGAAGTCAGAATGTGGAAGAAGAGATAGCCACGTGGATCCGAATTCAGCACTTATAGTGCCGCTCCACTCATCCCTTCATTCTGCATTCTGTCTTCCGCTTTGATAATTCCGCCGCTCTTGTGCACCCATCGACCAGACCCTATACTTTTCTTGGGCGTATTTGACGGCTGGCGGGAAAAACTCCGGCTGACTTAGTCAATGGGCAGTTACTTAAGATCCCTTGAAGGGGCTCCTCTATGCTGATCAAGAGAGCGTCTGAGATCAGGCCTTCCGAGATTACGCCGAAGGCAATCTATTTCAATCGCCGCAAATTTATGACGGGCATGGGCGCGGCCGGGGCGGCTCTTATTGCCGGCAAGCTGGCGCCGAATCTCCTCAACCCGCGGATGGTCGCCCACGCGGGATCAAAACTGCAATACGTCAAGAGCAACCTCAGTACGCAGGGCGAAACACTGACGCCGCTCCAGGACATTACGACTTACAACAACTTCTACGAATTCGGCACCGATAAAGAAGATCCTTCTCGTTACGCAACCAATTTTAGGGCTGTTCCATGGAAAGTGTCCATTGAGGGACTGGTCAAGAATCCCAGAGCCTACGACGTGGAAGGCATCGTCAAGATGCACCCATCCCTCGAGGAACGCATTTACCGTCTGCGTTGCGTGGAAGCCTGGTCTATGGTGATTCCTTGGATCGGCATTCCGCTCAGCTCGGTCATCAAGGCGGTCGAACCAACGTCGAAGGCCAAGTTTGTTGCCTTTGAGACCCTGTACGATCCAAAACAGATGCCGGGACAAAGGCGTTCCGTACTCGAGTGGCCTTACGTCGAGGGACTGCGTATGGACGAGGCCATGCACCCCCTGACCATCCTGGCGGTCGGGCTTTATGGAGAGACTCTGCCCAACCAGGACGGAGCTCCGATCCGACTGGTGGTCCCGTGGAAATACGGCTTTAAGAGCATCAAGTCCATCGTCAAGATCAAGTTCGTCGAAAAACAGCCGCCTACGACCTGGAACATCATGGCCCCCGATGAATATGGCTTCTACTCCAACGTCAATCCGCAGGTGGATCATCCGCGTTGGAGCCAGGCAAAGGAGCGCCGTATCGGCGAATTATTCAAACGGCCCACACTCATGTTTAACGGCTATGGCGATCAAGTGGCCAGCCTATATGCAGGCATGGATCTGCGAAAGTACTATTAGTCGCCGTGACCAAACGCAAGCTTCTGCTTCTGAAATGCCTGGTATGGGTCGCATGCCTCGCGCCTCTCTGCCGGTTGGTCTACCGGGGATTCGCCGGCCGGTTGACCGCAAATCCCATTGAGTTCATCACCCTCTCCACGGGGACGTGGACCCTGGTGTTTATTCTCGTCACACTCAGCATCACGCCCCTGAGGAAATTCACCGGTCTGGCCTGGCTCATCAAGTTTCGCAGGCTGATCGGATTGTTTGCATTTTTCTATGCCGGCCTGCATTTCATGATCTATGTCTGGCTGGACAAGTTTTTCGACCTCTCGGATATGGTCAAGGATGTCATTAAGCGCCCTTTCATAACGGCAGGATTCTTCGCCTTCCTTCTGCTGATTCCTCTCGCAGCCACCTCAACAGCGATGGCGATCCGCAAGATGGGGGGCAGGAATTGGCAGCAGCTGCACCGGATCATTTACCTGTCCGCGGCCTCAGCCGTTGTCCATTTCTGGTGGAAGGTCAAGGCCGATACTCGCCAGCCGATGATTTACGCCACCATCTTGAGCGTTTTGCTCCTGTACCGTGTGGCCGCTTGGGGCCTGCGCCGGCGCGCAAGAAAAACCGAGGTCAAGCTGCGTGGCGCTGAAGTCCGGAAACTGGCGAACACCTAAGCTGGCAGAGGATAATCGTTAGGAACGAGTTGCTTCTCCTCACGAAGTTCTATGAACCACAAACCACCCGAACCGGCATATCCGCATCCTAAAACCTCAACGCAGTCTCTCATGCGCCGGGGCGCACCCAAGCGCATGAAAAGCGCAGCCGTTGCGCGAAGCGCCTTGGAGTGCGGCGGCATGCCCTGCACTCCAAAGGCTCCGCCTATTTTCGGAACAGTCCTTCATGCGCCGGGGCGCACCCATGACGCATGAAAATGTTGTGCTCTCGCCGCAGGTTTCCTGTGCCGCCCTTTCAGGGCTCCTACCGCTCGATTCCCACTTCCCAGGGCGTGAGCCCTGGGTAGAGAACCGGAGATCTCAAGCCCTGAAAGGGCGGCACTGAAACACACATGTGGTTCGGCGCCGCAATCGGTCCTATTTTCGAAGCAGAGGTCGCTGAGGCCGCAGAGGATGCTCTGCTAAAGATACGAAAGCGGTTATTTTCGCCTGTTTCGTGGTTTCAGGCTTTGATCGGCGGTCGGGTGTCGGAGTTCTGATCGGCAGCCAGGATGGCCGGTCCGATGGACCTCCATGCATAGAGCAGAAGGAGGAAAAAAACGATGCCATTGAAGAAAAACGTCGCACGAATGTTCAGGTGCGTGAGAATTCCGGCAGCCACAGGCCCGATGGCTGCGCCCAGGAGTGATGCGCTCGCCAGAAACGAAAAGGATGTCCCGCGAGTTTCCTTGGGAACCACCATGCTTGCCAGAGTATAAATCACCACCATGCACCCGCCGGCCAGCAGGCCGAGTGCCAAACGCAGAACCAGGAGTTGCTGCGCCGCCCAAACCAAACCCATGGGAGTGCAGATCAGCGCGCCGGCGGCCAGGCGCCACAACAGAAGCCGGCGCGGCGAGCCTCTCTTCAGCCGATTTCCCAGTATTAATGCGGAGACGGCCTCGGCGAAAAGGCCGAGGGAAATGATCAATCCCGCGGTCTTGGCAACATTGCTCATACTGGTTCCCAGAGTGAGAATGTAAAGCGGAATGACCGGCGCAAAGCTGCGCTCGACGAAATTCACAAAAAAGAGCACGGCGATCATAACCCCGAAGGAAGGGAGGGCAGCGGCCTGCTTGAACGAAATGCTGCGCTCCCGAGCGCCGCCAAGAGCGGCAGCTGCTACTGCATCCGGATCTTTGTAGAGGCGATCGATCATGATAAGCGCCACTGCGGCCAGGACGGCACTGACCATGCAGGTTTTGCGGATCCCGATCGAATCCGCAAGCAATCCGCCGACAATCGGCCCCACAGCAGAGGAAATCATCTGCACCGTTTGCAGCAGCCCGATGGACTGGCTCATGTGATCTTTAGGGGTCGTGGATACCAGCAATGGCATGGACAGGGTGGCAAATCCACCAGTTAAGCCCAGGGCCACGCGCAGAATGAGCAGGTGGTAGACGCTGGTGGCGAAACCGAAGAACGCCCAATGCAGCGCCATGGCGAAGGCACAGCGTTCGATCATCAGCTTCATGCCGTAGCGGTCGCCTATCCGCCCCCATGCAGGGGCGAGGAGCGAGGCCAGGAGCGGCGCGATCGTGAGCAACAAACCTGCCCAGGTTGCAATGCCGGCCTCTCCCTTCACGCCCAGATCTTTCACGTACAGGGGCAGAAACGGCATGACGAAAGTGAATCCGGAAAACACCAGGGCGGCGGCGATATTGATCGCCAATCGATTGCGGCGCCATTGCTCCTTTGGAAGGGAAAGGCGGATGGGAAGAGTGCGCATGAGGGAGTGGATTATATGCTATTATAAAAGATTTGGTGTAATCCCTTATTGAGGACATGCTGTTTTGACGGACAAAGCCTACATCCGGAACTTCTCCATCATCGCTCATATTGATCACGGCAAGTCGACCCTTGCCGACCGCCTGCTGGAGCGCACAGGGGCGCTCAGCCAGCGCGAAATGTCGGATCAGGTGCTGGATGCCATGGACTTGGAGCGTGAGCGCGGCATCACCATCAAGGCTCACGCCGTGCGTTTGAAGTATCTCGCGGAAGATGGCTGCGAATACATCCTGAATCTCATCGATACTCCCGGCCACGTCGATTTTTCCTACGAAGTTTCGCGCAGCCTCTCGGCCTGCGAGGGGGCGCTCCTGGTCGTGGATGCATCCCAGGGAGTCGAAGCCCAGACCCTCGCGAACACCTATCTGGCACTGGATCATCACCTGGAAATCATCCCGGTCATCAACAAAATCGACCTGCCAAGCGCTGACATCGAACGGGTCAAAGAGCAGATCGAAAACATCATCGGATTGGACGCCAAGGATGCAATTCTCGCCAGCGCGAAGGAGGGTATCGGCACGGAGGAAATCCTCGAAGCCATCTGTCATCGCTGCCCGCCGCCCAAAGGCGAATACGACAAGCCTCTCAAAGCGCTGGTCTTCGACTCCTGGTTCGATCCCTACCGCGGCGTGATCGTGCTGATTCGCGTCATCGACGGCACGCTGCGCAAGGGGCATGAAGATCCGGCTCATGGCGATTCAGCAGGCATTTAACGTCGAGCAGGTAGGTGTAATCACTCCGAAGTTTCAGGAAGTGGATGAGTTGTCCGTGGGAGAGGTCGGTTTTGTCGCCGCCGGCATCAAAGCGAGTCGCCGACTGCAAGATCGGCGACACCATCACCGAAGAGGCCCAGCCCTACCGCCGAGCCCTTGCCAGGATTTCAGGAAGTAAAGCCGATGGTGTTCGCCGGGCTATATCCGATAGACAACGCACAATACGAAGATCTTGCGGGATGCATCTGGAAAAACTCCAGCTCAACGATTCCTCCTTTTTCTACGAGCCGGACACATCCGGCGCACTGGGGTTCGGCTTCCGTTGCGGCTTCCTCGGCTTGCTGCATATGGAGATCGTTCAGGAGCGCCTGGAGCGTGAGTTCAACCTGTCGCTGATCACAACCGCCCCCGGCGTGCGCTATCGCGTCACCACCCGCAAAGGGGAGGTGATGGAAATCCACAATCCTTCCAAACTGCCGCCTCCCGGTGACATCCTCAAGTTCGAAGAACCCATGATTACTGCCATGATCATTTCGCACAGCGATTACGTGGGCCCGATCCTGAAGCTGGCGGAAGAAAAACGCGGTGTGCAGAAGGGATTCGAATATGTCACGACCAACCGGGTCCTGATTACCTACGAACTGCCCCTGGGTGAAATCGTCCTGGACTTCTATGACCGGCTGAAATCCGTTTCCAGAGGATACGCGTCGCTGGATTACCACTTCTCGGATTACCAGGAGTCGAGGCTGGTAAAACTCGACATCCTCGTGAGCGGAGAGCCTGTCGACGCGCTCTCCCTCATCGTCCATCAGGACAATGCGTCCACTGCGCGGCAGGGCTTTAGCCGCCAAGATGAAAGAGCTGATCCCGCGGCAGATGTTCGAGGTAGTAATCCAGGCTGCCATCGGCAGCAAAGTGATCGCGCGTGAAGTCGTGCGGCCGATGCGCAAGAACGTCCTCGCCAAGTGCTACGGGGGAGACATTACCCGCAAGCGCAAGCTTCTGGAAAAGCAAAAGGAAGGCAAGAAACGAATGAAAAGACTCGGCAAAGTCGAGATCCCCCAGGAAGCCTTCCTCGCCGTGCTCAAGGTCGAGTAGCATCGATTGGTTGTGGCAGTACAAATAATTGATAATCCACAACCTAAAGCTTGCCGCCTCAAGGCAGGCGATCCGTGGGCCCAGGGAGCCAGTTTCAGGCTTTTTCCTTGGGGTCCCGCTGCCCCTCTTGTGACTTTTCGCTAAAGGGTTGGCCGGCTCAAGCCGATCAGTTTTTGCAAAAGCCCCCTGGGGAAGAACTATGCGATTCGCCGGACAAAACATCGCCGATTGGAAAAATTACGAAGGGAAAGGATCGTTGGGCTGCCTGGTTTCCATTTTGCTCCTGGGTGCCATGCTTCTTGTCGGCCTGCGGCTGGGCCCGCCGTATTTCTCCTACAAGAGCCTGGAAGGGGATGTCGGCACAGAAATCAGCCGGGCAGGTTCCCATTACTTCTCCAACGAGGCTCTGGTACAGAACATCCTGGATGTAGCGAAGAAAAACGAAGTCCGCCTCAAGAGGGAAGATATCAAGGTAGAGCGCCTGGCCGGACAATTACAAGTTTCTTTCCAATACAGCGTACCTGTGGACCTGGTCTTTTTTCAGCACACGTTTGAATTCAAGATCAAGGCCTCGAGTTTTATTGGAACCCTCTAGATATTAGGGAAAACAGGCCGCCAGGGCATGAATCCCGTAGCCTTCCATGCAGGTGACAAGCAACGAAGCCCCGGACTGCCGGAGCTCGCGCGCTTTGGGCATCCCTTCAGCTTGCGCCCGAGATCAGGAAAGCCTAAGATAGGGCTGATGCCAGCGCATGGAGGTAAGCCTGAGGAGAGTAGGACACCCCTTTTAGGCCCCGGCGGGTTGATGCGATGCATTACCGGGACCTCTCTGGCATTATTGTTGTTTGCCTTCATGCTCGGCTGCAGATCCGCTGTGGTTCGGGTGCCGGTTCCAAGCGAGGATCTGATGCGTGCAAACATCGCCGCCGGGGAGGGCGATATTTCCTTCACGCGCAAAGATTACTATGCGGCTTTGATCAAATATCTCGAAGCGGGAAGGCTCAATCCGAACAGCGAATACATCTTCAACAAGCTGGGAATCACCTATTCACGCCTCCGCTTCTACACGCAGGCGATCGCAGCGTTCAATCACTCGCTCGAACTCAATCCAAAATATTCCTACTCTTACAACAATATAGGCTCGGTCTACTTCGCCGACAACAACAAGAGAAAGGCGGAGGCATGCTTCCGCAAGGCCATCGGCCTGAAGAATGACGAGGCGTCGTTCCACGTTAACCTGGGGACGCTCCTTTTTGAAAACAAGAAGTATGAAAATGGCCTGCAGGAGCTGAGGAAGGGACTTGCGCTCGATCCCGAAATCCTGAAAAAATCTGAAGGTTCCAGCCTGGTGGCTGCAATTTCCCAGAAAAACACGGCGGAAAAGAACTACTTTATGGCGCGTTTCTATGCTTCCCAGGGTGATACGGATCGCGCTGTAGAAAACCTGCAGTTAGCCTTGACCAACGGCTTCACCAATCTGGAAGCCATCCGCACAGAAAAGGATTTTGACCCGATCCGGCAGCAGGAGAAGTTCATCGCCTTCATGAAGTACGCCACACAGGTGCTTAAAACCTGACGAGTTTTCCCATGCCCTCAAGCGTCGCTGCGGGTGCGCGGCGACAACTCCACCAGCCAGGCGGCCAGCAGAGGAATGAGGATTTCGTGGTGGCCGGTGATCGGAATGCCTGTTCCCCCTTTTTGCACGGGTCTTTTGAGGACGTTTTCCCGCGGGCGGTAGTGCTGGAAGAAGTCGAGGTTGGCGGTGGTGAAGTTCGCGAGCTCATTGCCGCTGTTGCGCACCAGCGTGATGCACTTTAGGAAAACTTCAGGCATCGTTACAGCCGAGCCGCAATTTAAATAGACTCCGCCTCCATTCAGACCGGCAACAAGACTGGCAAGCAAACGAAAATCGCGGTGCGAACCCTCGCCCAAGGCGGCCGGGGAACAACCGGGGTGGTTGTGAATGATGTCGGCCCCGATGGTGACGTGAACGGTGACCGGGATGCCGCGCATGTACGCTTGCTGCAGCAGGCTGAATTCGCTAAATGCCGGTTTGAGAGAATTCAGATAGCGTCCCAGAGATTCCCCAATGCCCAGGCCATCCCCGGCGCCATCGCTGATCGCCTTGTTGATGTCCCGCCCGGTTTCCTCTGCCATGCCGAAGGCCCCCTCTCTCAGCTGTGCTTCCACGTCTTCGCTGGTGGAGCCGATGATGGCGATTTCGAAATCATGGATGACGCCTGCCCCGTTCATGGCGATGCCGGTGACCAGCCCGCGGTCCATGAGGTCGATGAATACCGGACTCAAGCCGGTCTTGATGACATGACCGCCGAGTCCCCACAGGATCGGCTTGCCGAGACCCCGCGCCTGAACGATGGCGTGCGCGAGATTCCGCAGATCCTGTGAGCCCAGGACTTTCGGCAGACCGTTTAAAAAATCAGCGACCGATCCGCCCTTAGTATGAGGACGGCCGAAACTTTGCACATTCACCTTACTGACGCGCTCCTTCAGCGGGTAGGTGTGGATGCGGCTCAGATCAAAAGGGCGCAGCGGATATCTGGACATGATAGGCTACATACCTTTCACGTTGTCATCGACCAGCTGACACAGGACATGCCCGATCATAATATGGACCTCCTGCACACGTGCCGCCTCTCTGTGCGGGACATTGAGGTGGTGCTTAACACGAGTTCCAAGCCTTCCGCCGTCGCAACCGGTAAGCCCGACGGTGATCAAACCCATCTCTTGTGCTGCATCCACAGCCAGGCACACATTGGGCGAGTTGCCGCTGGTTGAGATCCCGATGGCAAGATCACCCGGTCTCCCCAGAGCCCGCACCTGGCGCTCGAAGACGCGCTCGTACCCGTAATCATTGCCGACAGCAGTCAAGATGGAAGTATCGGTGGTCAGGGCGAGAGCGGCAAGAGGGCGGCGCTCACGCACAAACCGGCCCACCCATTCAGCGGCCAGATGTTGCGCATCCGCCGCGCTGCCGCCGTTGCCGAACAACAACACCTTGTTGCCGTTTTGCAGCACCCTGCAAATCTCTAAAGCCACCGCGGCGATCTTTTCTTCGTTCGCAGCAAAGAAGATCTGCTTCAGGCGCAGACTGTCGGCCACTGCATTTCGGATCCGTTCGATCATGGTCTCAAAGATCGGTTACCTGCCGCTTCCAAGTCAAGACCAAATTAGTAGCGAGAGTGAGGATTGAGCGATAGCTGGGGCCCTTTCCACCCGCGGGTGAGCGTTTGAGATTGTCTCGAAACTGGGCGTCCCTCCGGGACGCCGGGATAGTAGCCGGGGGCGAGCCGCGCAGCGGCGCTGCCCCCGATTACGGCAAGCGCAGTGCAAGAGCCCCGGCAGGGGCGACGGGAGCATTTCACTTTCGGATACATTCCCTCGCCCCTCCAGGGCTCCTGATCAGGTGTCACTAAACCCCGGGCTGCGCTTCGCTTGCCCCGGGCTACTTTCTCCAGCCCTTCCAGGGCTGGAATCGCTGGCATATCATCCGCCGCTTGAATTTTGCAGCAGTCTCGGTTGTCCATCGCTGAACCCTAAGGGCTCAGTGCTATTTTTTGAAGAGGGGGCGGAGGGCCTGGCCGGTGGCTGAGAGTTTGACTCTGGCGACTTCTTCGGGGGTGCCGAGGGCGACGATTCTGCCTCCCCGTTCGCCCCCCTCAGGGCCAAGGTCGATAATCCAGTCGGCAACCTTGATGACGTCGAGGTTGTGTTCGATGACGATTACGGTGTTGCCGAGTTCGACCAGACTGTTCAGAATATCCAGCAGCTTGTTCACATCGTGGAAATGCAACCCGGTGGTTGGCTCGTCTAGAATGTAGAGGGTTTTGCCGGTGGCGCGGCGGCTGAGCTCGCGCGCCAGTTTCACGCGCTGCGCTTCGCCACCGGAAAGCGTCGTGGCTGATTGACCGAGTTGAACATAGCCGAGACCCACGCGATTGAGAGTCTGCAGTTTCTGAGCAATCGGCGGAATGTTCTCCAGAAGCGGGGCGGCATCGCTGATATTCATCTCCAGCAGATCGGCAATTGAATATCCCTTGTATTTGACGGCCAGCGTCTCGCGATTGTAACGCTTGCCCTGGCACGTTTCGCAAAGAACGTGCACGTCGGGCAGGAAACTCATCTCTATCCGGCGCAACCCTTCGCCCTGGCACGTTTCGCATCGCCCCCCCTCGACATTGAAGCTGAAGCGGCCGGGCCGGTATCCGCGCACCCGTGATTCAGGGAGCAAGGCGAACAAGTCGCGAATATGAGTGAACAAGCCGGTATACGTCGCAGGATTGGAGCGGGGGGTGCGCCCGATCGGCGACTGGTCGATCTCGATCACCTTGTCGAGGTGCTCAATGCCCAGAATGTCATCATGCTGTCCGGCGTCGGCGAGCGCGTAGTGCAGTTTGCGGGAGAGCGCCTTATACAGGATGTCCCCCACCAGCGAGGACTTTCCAGACCCCGAGACGCCGGTCACGCAGATGAACAGCCCAAGGGGAAACTCAACCGTGAGATTCTGCAGGTTGTTGTGCCGGGCGCCTTGGACAATGAGCCGTTTGCCATTCCCGGTCCGGCGCCGTCGAGGGTATTCAATGCGCAAAGCGCCGCACAGGTACTGGCCGGTGAGCGACTCCGGGTGACGCTGCACCTGGTCCACCGTGCCCGCAACTACGATCCTGCCTCCGGCGTTTCCCGCACCGGGGCCCAAATCGACAATATGGTCGGCACGTCGGATCGTCTCCTCATCGTGCTCCACCACGATGATCGTGTTGCCCATGTCCCGCAGCTCCTCCAGAGTGTCGAGGAGGCGGCCGTTATCACGCGCGTGTAAACCGATAGAGGGCTCATCCAAGACGTAGAGCACCCCTCTCAATCTCGACCCGATCTGCGTCGCCAGGCGGATTCGTTGTCCCTCGCCTCCGGAGAGTGTGGAGACAGGCCGATCCAGCGAAAGATAACTCACGCCGACATTCAGGAGGAATTCGAGCCGCTCTTTGATTTCTTTCAGTACCTGTTCCGCAATTATCTGCTCGCGTGCCGTCAACGTCAGCCGGCGGAATGCCTCGAGAGCTTTGCCCAACGGCAATCGGGCGAAATCATCGATCCCCAATCCATCCAATTTGACGGCCCGGCTCTCCGGGCGCAACCTCGCACCGCCGCAGGAAGGGCAGGCTTGCGCCGAAAACAGCAAATCCACCTCCTCCTGGAGCCGGGTGTTTTCCTCCGCCTGCCGTAATTCATCCAACCATGCGCCGATGCCGCGAAATGTGCCCTGGTAGTGAAAATCGTCGTGACTGAAGGTCAGGGGTTCTTTGCTGCCCGCAAAGTAAATCGATTGGGCTTTGGCAGGCAGTTCCTCGAAGGGGGCGGCGCTGTCGACCTTGAAATTCCTGGCCACCATGAGGAGCGCCTCGCGCAAATAGCTCGTGGCCCTCTTGTTTTCAAGCGGAAATGCGATGGCCGACATGGGCACTGTCGGATCGACAATCACCTTGGCCGGATTCAGCACCATCTTGACGCCCATGCCGTCACACTGCGGGCAGGCACCATACTTGGAGTTGAAGGAGAACGAGCGCGGCTCCAGGGTGGGGATATTGACCCCGCAATCGATGCAGGCCTGGCGCTCTGAAAACAGCTTCTCTTCCAGATCAAGCGCGGACACCGTCACCAATCCCTCCGCCAGGTCCATGGCTGCCTTCACCGACATCTCGAGTCTGCGGCGGATGCCGGGCCTGATAAGAACCCTGTCAACGACTACTTCGACCGTATGTGCGCGCGTTTTGGAAAGCTGGATTTCCTCGTCCAGATCATATATGCGCCCGTCCACCCTGACCCGGACATACCCCTTCTTGAGATACTTCTCGAAGAGCTTCTTGAATTCCCCCTTGCGTCCCCGCACCACCGGGGCCAGGAGAATGACCTTCGTATCCTGCGGGTAGGCCAGGATTGAATCGACGATCTGGTCGAGAGTCTGATGCGTGATCGGCCTGCCGCAGAGATGGCAATGCGGTTTGCCGATGGAGGCAAACAGCAGACGCATGTAATCACTAATCTCGGTCACGGTACCGACGGTAGAACGTGGACTGCGGCTCGTGGTCTTCTGTTCAATGCTGATCGCCGGCGACAGGCCCTCCACGCTGTCCACATCCGGCTTTTCCAATTGCTCGAGGAACTGGCGAGCGAAGGCCGAGAGGGATTCGATGTACCGACGTTGTCCTTCGGCGTAAATCGTGTCGAAAGCGAGGCTGGATTTACCCGAACCCGAGAGTCCCGTAATGACCGACAGCTTGTGCCGCGGGATCTCAAGATCGATGTTTTTCAGATTATGCTGGCGCGCGCCGCGCACCACAATCTTCTCTATCATTGGCCAACCAAACTTTCAATTGTACGTTCGGATCCCGAAACGGTCAATGGCAGCCGATTCGTACCTGCGATTCAGACAGCGAAACAAACCTAGCCACGAATGGCACGCATGGAGAAAGGAGCCACCATAGGAGTGCGATTTTGCCTCCGCCACATGGGCGGCCTCCGGCCAGCAGTCTGGGGCCAATCTCCCGGGAAAGCGCTTCCGGGGCCGGATATAGATGGGCAGCCCGAGGGCGCTTTCCCGGGAGATTGGCCCCAGACTGTTGCAGCGCGAAGCGTTGCGCCCATGTGGCGGAGGCAAAATCGCGGATTATCGGCCCGCTCCTCGGTGAGGTCTCCTTGGGGCGGCGCTCAACCGCCATTGCTTTGGGAACATCGGATCTTGTATCCTGTTAGAAAGCTCGGCCATTTGGAGATTCGCTGGAGTTGTACAGTTTTTCATCAGTGGCAGGCTCGCACGAGCCCTGACGGAGATGGGCACGGGCATTAATCCTATGCATCCGAGGAAAACCCTATGATTCGTAAACAAGACGCCCTGGATTACCATTCAGAAGGAAGACGCGGCAAGATCGAAGTGGTCGCGAGCAAGCCCTGTCAGACGCAGCGCGACCTTTCGCTCGCCTATACGCCCGGCGTCGCCGAGCCGTGCCTGGCGATCGAAGCCAATCCTGAAGATGTTTATCGCTACACCGCCAAAGGGAATCTGGTTGCGGTGGTCAGCAACGGCACCGCCGTGCTTGGCCTCGGCAATATCGGCCCATTGGCCGGCAAGCCGGTCATGGAAGGTAAGGGCGTGCTGTTCAAGCGCTTTGCCGATGTCGATGTTTTCGACATCGAACTGAACTCCCAGGATTCCGATGACATCATCAAAGCCGTCATGATGCTGGAGCCGACATTCGGGGGCATCAACCTGGAAGATATCAAGGCTCCGGAGTGTTTCTACATCGAAGAAACGCTCAAAGCCCGGATGAACATCCCGGTCTTTCACGATGACCAGCACGGAACGGCCATTATCAGCGGTGCCGCGCTGCTCAATGCCCTCGAACTTGTGCACAAAAAAATCGCCGACATCCGCGTGGTTTTTTCAGGCGCAGGCGCTGCGGGTATCGCCTGTGCCAAGCTCTACGAACGCCTGGGTGTAAGAAGAGAGAATATTACCCTCGTGGATACCAAAGGCGTGGTCTACAAGGGACGCACCGAGGGGATGTCCCCCTACAAGGAGTATTTTGCCGTCGCCACCAAGGCGCGCACCCTGGCAGACGCTTTGAGAGGGGCCGACGTGTTCTGCGGCGTTTCCGCCAAGGGGATTGTGACCCAGGATATGGTGCGTTCCATGGCGGACAATCCGATCGTTTTTGCCATGGCCAATCCCGATCCGGAGATCACGTACAATGAAGCAATCGCCGCCCGGCCGGACGTCATTATGGCGACCGGTCGCTCGGACTTCCCCAATCAGGTCAACAACGTCCTGGGCTTTCCATTCATCTTCCGTGGCGCCCTCGATGTGCGCGCCAAGGCGATCAACGACGAGATGAAAACTGCCGCCTGCATGGCATTGGCAAATCTTGCCAAGCAGGATGTGCCGGATTCGGTGATACGTGCCTACGGCGGCAAGAAGCTGGGCTTCGGGCGCGAGTACATCATCCCCAAGCCGTTTGATCCGCGCGTCCTGCTCTGGGAAGCGCCGGCAGTAGCCAAAGCGGCGGTCGATTCAGGTGTTGCGCGCCAGCCTATTACGGATTTCGAGGCTTACAAGGATGCCCTCGAAGCCCGGCTGGGAAAATCGCGTGAAGTGATGCGCGTTTTCATTCACAAGGCGCAATTGGAACCGCAGCGCATCGTTTTCCCGGAAGGGGAAGAAGAGAAGATCCTGCGCGCCGCCCAGATCATCATCGACGACAGGATCGCCAAGCCCATTCTGCTCGGCAACGCTGCCGCCATCCAACATCATATTTCAGAGCTGGGGCTCGACCTGAAGGGGGCGGAGTTGATTGATCCCTCAACGTCGCCCAAGCTCAAGGAGCATGTCGCCGCTTTCTACCGCGAGCGCCAGCGCAAAGGGGTGACTCCGGCCTACGCCGAGCGGCGCGTGAAGAATCATAACGTCTTCGGCATGATGATGGTCCAACGCGGGGAGGCGGACGGATTGGTTTCCGGGCTCACCCAGCATTATCCGGACACCCTGCGCCCCGCACTTCAGATCATCGGCAAGAAGGAAGGGGTGCGCAGAGTCGCAGGTTTGTACATGATGATCTTCAAGCATCGCACCGTCTTCATCGGCGACGCGACCGTCAACATCGACCCCACGGCGGAGGACCTGGCGGAAATCGCTCTCCTGACCGCAGACAGAGTCCGGCAGTTCGACATCGAGCCTCGGATCGCTATGTTGTCGTTCAGCAATTTCGGCGGCACCAAACACCCGCTGGCAGAAAAGGTGATTCGCGCAGTGGAACTGGTCAAGAAGGCTGCGCCCGAATTAATGATTGACGGCGAAATGCAGGCTGATACAGCCGTGTCCCCGGAGATCATTAACGAGGTTTATCCTTTCAGCACCCTCAAGCAGCCGGCAAACGTCTTGATCTGCCCGGATCTGACTTCGGCGAATATCGCCTACAAACTGCTGGCGCATCTGGGGGGCGCCACCGCGATCGGACCCATGCTCATGGGCATCCGTAAGCCGGTGTATCTGCTGATCCCGGGCAACGATGTCAGCGACATCGTGAATACGACTGCGCTTGCTGTGTGCGACGCGCAAGCCACGGGCCGGAAGTTCGCAGCCACATAATGCCCAGGCCGGCTCTCAGCTTTTGACGAATGTGCCGTTGCGGAAATCTTCGAAAGCGGTGCGCAGTTCCTGCTGGGTGTTCATGACAATCGGACCGTACCATGCCACAGGCTCTTTCAACGGCCTGCCGGAAACCAGCAGGAAACGCACCGGATCTTCCCCGGTGGAAACGGTGACCTGATCGCCGTCATCCAAAACCACGAGATCGCCGTTTTCGAGAGACGGCTTTCTGTCCATGTTGAAATAGCTGGTTTCATCGATTTTGTAGTTGAAGGGATTTTTTTCGCCGCAGAAACAGCCACATCCTTCGAAAACATAAGCGAAGACGGTGTGTCCCCGCCGGGTCGGATGCGTGAATTCCGAACGCGCCGGAACTGTCACATCAAGGTATTCCGGCTCGGTCACAATGTCGCGCACCGGCCCCGCTACTCCGCCTACCTCGCCACAGATCACGCGGATCGCCGCGCCAGTCGCGAGGGTGATGGTGGGGATTTGCCCGCTTTTTATCTCGCGATATCGGGGCCTCATCATCTTTTGGGACGCGGCGAGGTTGGCCCAAAGCTGAAACCCTCCCATGCGGCCCTGCGCATCCCCCCGTGGCATTTCCTGGTGGATTATGCCGCTGCCGGCGGTCATCCACTGTACATCCCCGGCGCTGATCACGCCCTTGTTTCCCATACTGTCGCCGTGCTCGACTTCGCCGGACAGCATGTACGTGATGGTTTCAATGCCTCGATGGGGATGCCAGGGGAAGCCGCTGATGTAGTGCTGTGGATCCTCGGACCGGAAGTCATCCATCATGAGAAACGGATCGAACTCGGGTACTTCACTGAATCCAAAGGCGCGTCGCAGGTGAACGCCCGCCCCTTCGATTGTGGGCTTACTCTTGATCACCTTCCGGATCTTTCTGGTCTCTGCCATATCCACCTCGCCTTTTCATCATATCACTCGGGGCGAGCTCAGTACCCTGCGGCTTTTTCCGACCGCGAGCACAGATCTCACTTTGCTTTTGACATGGAATTATACACTATGTATAAATACGGGGCGTGGCCGAGGAGAATTATCGCCGCGCTTTGCAGGAAGCCATTCAGGAATACGAACTCCTGTCTGCGCAGCGTGCCGAGTTCGACGAACGCATCGCCCAGCTTGTGCGGACGATCGCCAGCCTGTCGCGCTTGTGCCATCTGACGCCGACTGTGACCCTGGGGCTCACGGATGCCTGCCGCATGGCGCTCAAGGCAGCGGGCCACCCGCTGACCGCCACCGAAATGCGCGGGCAACTCGAAGCCATGGGTTTCGATACCTCCAAATATTCGAATCCATTGGCTTCGATTCATGTCGTGTTGAAGAGGTTATGCCGTGCCGGCGAGGTGAAGTTCGCGCCTCGGCCCTATGAAAAACCAGCCTATGCCTGGAGACCGCCGATCAAGGTTGTAGCGATCTCAAAATCCGCGAACCTGTCCAAACTTGATTTCTGGCTGGCGCCGTCAGCAAGCCGGCCGCCTAAGGGAGATTGAATTCGAGCTAGAGGGATCATTCATGATGGAAGAGATTGAAACCGAACGTGCTCGCCATTACTTTGCAGAGGAGATCTGTGCCTATTGCGGGCTGCAATCCGCAGCACTCGTGGAAGCCCTGGCTTCGGTCCCGCGAGAGAAGTTTTTGAATCCCGGCCCATGGCTGATTCGGGGATTTGATGCCGATATGGGGGCGCTGGGACGGCTGACCCCGAGCACGGATCCGCGCCACGTATATCATAATGTCTGCATCGCGATCGACCCTGCACGCCATTTGTTTAACGGGCAGCCGGGCACCGTCTGCCTGTGGCTCGATGCACTCCAGATCAAGGCCGGGGAGCGGGCGTTCCATCTCGGATGCGCCACGGGCTACTACACGGCATTGATGGCAAAAATGGTCGGACCGGACGGACGTGTGGTTGCCATGGAAGTGGACGCGGAATTGGCAGCCCGGGCAAAAGAAAATCTCGCCGAATTCACCTGGGTGGAAGTCAAGGAAGAAAACGGAAGCGGTGATTTGCCGGCGGGTTTGGACGCGATCCTCATCAACGCCGGTGCCACCCATCCTCTTGCCGCTTGGCTCGATGCTCTGCGTCCGGGCGGGCGTATGATCCTGCCTCTGACTTTTACCGTCGATGGCATGCCTCCGAACATCGGCAAAGGCGGCGTCCTGCTGGTAACGCGCAACGCGGACGACTATGCCGCGCGCTTCATTTCCCCGGTCGCCATTTACTCCTGCGCCGGCGTGCGCGATCCCGGCCTAAACGAATCGATAAAAGCCGCTTTTATGAAAGGGGTATGGTATACCGTGCGTCGATTACGGCGCGACATCCACGACATCACTTCGACATGCTGGCTGCACGGCAACGATTTCTGCCTTTCGCTATGATGAGTATGCTAGCTTGACATACGGGCAGCCTTGGCCTAAAAAGGAGTCTCCTGCGATTTCAGAGGTAAGGAGCGCACCATGATCTGGAAAAAGTCCGAAGCTGAAGAGGCGTCGACCCCAGCCCAGTCTCAGCCCCAACCCCCGTCAGCACCATCGACACGAAACCAGCCGCAGTCCACGAAAGAGCGCGCCCTGATTGGCTCTTCGATTGAGATCAAAGGTAACCTGAGCGGCGCGGAGGATCTGCATATCGAAGGGCGGGTCGACGGCAAGATTGAGCTGCTGCAGTGCGGTGTCACCGTCGGTAAGAGCGGGCGCGTTAACGCCGATATTACCAGCCGCACGATTGTGGTCATGGGCGAGGTTAACGGCGACATGTACGGGGAGGAGCAAATCATCTTGCGCCAGTCAAGCACGGTGAACGGAAACCTTTTCGCGCCGCGTGTCACTCTGGAAGATGGCGCCAAATTCAAGGGCAGCATCGACATGACTTCCAAGGCCGCCGATTCAAGTCCGCTGCCGGCCTCGGGGTCCGAATTGAGATCCGCGTAGCAACGAATCACGGTACGGAAAACGCCACGGAGAATGGCGGACACCCTGCAGCCCGAAAAGACCGTTGCACTCGGTTTTTGACGGAGCGCATTTAAGCCGGCTCGGCATCAAAATGACCTGGATGGCGCCCCAGAATTCCCTCCTTGAATCCACTGAGTATAAATCCCTCGGGCTCAACACCCTGCTGGAACGTCCTGCAAGAAGGTGGCAAGTATTCCATCCTCGATCTGGGGCAGGCGCTCGGCGTCAATGTGGATTTCTGGTCCCAGTTTCCGTGCCGGATTTATATCGAGGACTTCTATCGATGTTACCGGGCAGCGGCGGCGTCCAGCCCTGAGCATTCTAGAGCCGCCCGGCTGTCGGAGCTTCTGACGTTCAGCCCCGGAACCAGTTTCGATATCATCCTGGCATGGGATCTGCTGAATTACCTGGATCTGGA
Organism: Terriglobia bacterium; assembly: GCA_963739235.1. Lineage (GTDB taxonomy): Bacteria > Acidobacteriota > UBA6911 > UBA6911 > UBA6911 > JAFNAG01. The sequence goes on from CAVTZY010000033.1 coordinate 196,287, forward strand.
GGACATCGATGCCTTGATCCGGCATTTAAGCCCAGGGTGCCGGCCGGGAACATTCCTCTTTGCTTTGATCTCGTCCCACTCTGAAATCCCCGAGGAGCCCAACCTCTTCAAGATCATCGACAGGGAACGGATGATCTACCAAACGCGCACGCACGGGTTGCGCCCTTCCCCGCGCTATCATCCGAAAGAGCTCGCCCGGATTTTGGCACCGTTCGAAGTTTCCAGTTCTTTCCTGCTGCGCAACGGTATCCAGGAATACGTTTTTGTCTACAAATAAAGGGAGCGGTTTCGTACGCACGAAATGCGCGAAATTACCTGTTTCGTGCATTTCGTGGGTTTAGTGGCGCACCTCGAGGTCAATGCACCGAGCAGGAGATGCAGGGATCGTAGGAGCGCACCAGCATCGAGCACAGCAGCGTGAGCTGCTCGTCGGTCATGCCGTCGGTCGCAAACTGCCTGGCGAGGACCGGCATGTCGAGATGGATATTGGCATTATTCTGGGTCGTGGGAATAATGCAGTTGGCACGCACGACGTAGCCGTTCTTGTCGTAGACGTAGTGGTGGTAGAGAATGCCGCGCGGCACCTCGACCGCACCCACGCCCTCGCCGGCTCTCGGCGCTACTTCGGCCATCGTCTGCGCCGGCCCCGTCTGGATCAGTTCATCGATCAGCCGCATGGCTTCGTGGGTCACGTGGACGCACTCCACGAGCCGCGCGACGTTGTTCATGAACGGATTGTGGCAAACGGGAGCGAGTCCGAAACCGGCCGCTGCTTTTACCGCCTCCGGATGCAAGAGCCTGTAATTGTTGTTGAAGCGGGCCAATGCGCCCACGGCGAAGGAAGGCCGGGACAGCTTGCACCACTTGGAGGTATTGTTTTTGTCCACGTACTCGTTGGTCATTTCACGGTAGTCGCGCTCGGCATGTTCGACGCCATCGGTGGAGATCAGGCGGCCGCCGATCCATGGATATTCATTCTCGCCTTTGAGCGCCACGAACTCGGTTTCGCGCACGAAGGCGGGAATCTTGAAAGTGGTGAGCAGCGCGGCGGTCGCCTGGATATCCTCGAACGAGCGCTCGAGCTCATCGCGCATCGCGAGCAACTTCTCGCGTGGGGGCATCGCAGCAACGCCGCCTACTTGCAGTGACACCGGATGGGTTGTGCGTCCGGCCACCAAATCGCAAATACGGTTGCCCAGCCCTTTGAGCCGGCGCGCAATGTGCACAACCTCGGGTTTGATTTCGAGCAGCGGCAACGCGCTTGGCAGCCCGACAAAGTCGGGAGCGGCCAGGAAAAACAAGTGCAGCCAGTGACTCTGCAGGGTCTCCCCGTGCTTCGCCAGCAGCCGCAACTTCCGGGCGGCTTCAGGGATCGTCACTCCCAGGGCTCCTTCGGTAGCGCGCAGGCTGGCCAGGCAATGTCCGATCGAGCAGATACCGCAAATCCGGGCCGTCAGGATGCCGGCAGTGGTGTAGTGCTTTCCCTTGAGCATCACTTCGAAAAAGCGGGGGGTTTCGACTACATCCCAGCGGGCTTCCTTCACCTCGCCGTCCTTAACCACAACGCGAATGTTGCCGTGCCCTTCGACACGGGTCAGATGATGAACGTCCACATCAAGGTCGATTTTCATTTCGCCACCTCAAAAGCGCCAAAAAAGTTCATGCGTTCAGAGATCTCCCTATCGCCGAAGCCCCGGGCTTTGGCAAGCGCGAAGAATTCCTCGTAGTTCGGATCCGCGGCCGGGCCGCGGCATCCCCAGCATCCCAATCCCCCTGCGGGGCAGGGCGCGTCGCAGCCTCCCTTCGTGATCGAGCCCAGGCAGAGTTGCCCGTGCTCGAACCGGCACACCGTATAGCGTTGCTTGCATTCCAGACACACGGGGTAAGCGGGAAACTTGTAGGGGACATCCCAGATCACATGCTGGACGATCCGTTCCACCTCGGCCTTCGAAACCGGGCATCCGGGAATCTCCATGTCGACAGGTACGACCTCTTTGATCGGGCGGACAGGAAGCGTTTCCTTCGGAAAATCGCCGTACACCTCCCGATTCGCCTCTTCAAGATTGTAGGCGTTCTTCTGTTTGTTCACGCCGCCGAAGCAGGCGCAACTGCCCATAGCGACCAGGACTTTGGCGCGGGCGCGAATGGAGCGGATGCGCTCCACTTCGTCGCTGCGCGAGATCGCCCCTTCGATCAACGCGATGTCATAGTCGCCTTCATCCGCTGACGAAACCTCGCGAAATTTCACGATCTTGATGGCACTCAGGAACTCGGCCAGCGTGTCTTCCTTGTTGGCCAGCTGCAGCTCGCAGCCTTCGCAACTGGTAAAATCGAAGACGCCGATCCGCGGCCGATTGGGTTCTATGCCTAGATATTTCATTGCTCCACCTCTCAGATCGCTTCCTTGAGGTTCATCACCGTCCAGAAGTCGAAAACGGGACCGTCCATGCAGACATACGTCGATCCCACGTTGCACCGGCAGCATTTGCCCATTCCGCAGTGCATGCGTCGTTCCAGGGATACAAACATCCGGTCTCGCGGCATGCCCATCTTGCCCAACATCTTGCACACGAACTTGAACATCACCGGTGGTCCGCAGACGATGGCGAAGCTGTCGTCCATCGGCACGTCGATGTTTTCGAGCAGCTTGGTGACCAGGCCGACGGGGCCTTTCCATTCCGCATCAGGCTTCTCGACAATGATCGACAGATTGACGCCGTCCACGCGCCGCCACTGTTCGTACTGGTAGTCGAACAGTAACTGGCTCGGATCCGTCGTCCCGTACAGGATGTGTACCTTCCGGAAGTCGGACCGATTTTCGGTGACGTAGAAAATCGGCGCGCGCAGGGGCGCCAGGCCCAGACCCCCCGCTATAAGCAGGATGCTGTGCCCCTTCATCTTCTCCATCGGAAAATAGGTGCCGAATGGCCCGCGAATCCCGACCTTGGCGCCGGGTTTGGCCTTGTGCAAGACATTTGTCACCACCCCGGCCTGCCGGATGCACAATTCGATGAAACCTTTTTGCGAATTCGAACCGGAGATCGAGATCGGCACCTCGCCGAATCCCGGCAACTCCAGCATCACGAACTGGCCCGGCTGGAACGAGAACCGCTCGCGCTCAACGTTGTCAAGAATCCGGATGTGGTACAGCTTTTCTTTGTCGGTCAGGCGGATCACGCTGGAGATCTCGGATTTGAAGGTCTGATCTACATGCTTCAGCTGGGCCTTGATATTAAAATTCAGCGGCTCGTTGATCTCGTTTTCGCGCGTTATATCATAAGGATGCAATAAGGTTTTCATATTCGCTCCTCCTCCGCCAGCAGGTCCCGGATAATATCAGGTGGATTGATCCCCGCCAGGCAGACTCGGCCGCAGCGCCCGCACCCGACACACTTGGGTTCGTCGAATTCCTCCACGAAACCACGATGCTGGTGATAATAGCGATATTTCAGGCGGGTCTCGCGCTTGGGCCTGAAGTTATGGCCGCCCGCTACTTCGGCGAAATCGACCAGGTTGCAGGAATAGAGCTGCTTGATCTTGGCCCCCTCCTGGAAGTCCATCGAGAGGCGCTCGCTGACACCATAGCAGTAGCAGGTCGGGCACACCATGGCGCAGCTGCCGCAGCTGAGGCACTTCCCGCCCCATTTCTTCCAGACATCGGACTCAAACTCGATATCCAATAGTTTTGGCAGCTGCTGGATGTCAAGGTTCGGCCCGAAGCCGGCGGCGAGCCTCTTGCGCACCGCGAGGTAGTCCGCGGTATCCTGCTCTTGCACATCCCTCACCTTCACCTTGTGCAGAGTAGCGAAGCCGCACTCCGAATCGATGGCAACGAAGTAGCGGTCGCCCAGGTCCGTGAGGAACAGGTCGAATCCACGGTTGACCGTGTCGGTTCCGAGCGATCGGCAGAACGCGCCTTCGCAGGGCTCATGGTCAATCCCGATGATAAACGTGTTTTTGCGCCTGGAGATGTAATAGGGACTCGGGAAGAATTCTTTCGCCATCACTTTGTCCAGCTTTAGCAACGCATTGATATCGCAAGCGTGGAGTCCGATGATGGCCCGGGGCTGGAGCCGGTAGGAGATCTTCTGCGTCCAGTCATCCTCGCTGAAGCGATATGTGGACAGATTCTCTTTATAGGGAAGGAAATAGGTCTTGGCGGAAAACTCGGTCGTTTCGTAATTCAAGTCGAGTTCCGCAAAGCTTTTTACCGGCAAGTATTGATGGATCGGCCTGCCGTCCTTGTTGGCGCCGATCTTTTTAGGACCGATGACTTCATTCGATCCCAGGATGATCTCCACCAACAGTTGAAACTCATTTTTATCAAGAATTTTAAATAACATGGATTCTCCTCGACGAGCGTAAATATCAGAGATCTACACGCGCCGCAAGGATATTGGCCGAAGGCAGAAATGCGGAATTGCCCAGCGAAGACCGCGCCCGGCACTGCCTGCAAAATCAATTGAAACCGGGCAAAAAAACCACTAACGTAGAGCGCTCGAAAGTGACCTCTGAGTTGTTGCTATAAGATCAATTACTCTACCACATGGGAACCAAATATGAAACCGCGGCGCTTCCCCTCTCTGACGGTGCAAATTCTGATCGGCCTGCTCATCGGCATCCTGATTGGCTGGCTCGAGCCGGGCTGGGGCAAAACGATCAAACCGATGGCCGACATTTTCCTGCGCATGATCAAGATGATCATCGCCCCACTGATTTTCTCGACATTGGTTATCGGCATCGCCGGCACGGGTGATTTCAAAAAAGTGGGCCGCATCGGCCTCAAGGCGCTCATCTATTTCGAGATCGCCACCACGGTCGCCCTGCTGATCGGGCTCGTGACGGTCAATGTGTTCAAACCAGGACAATACATCCCGCAAACCGTTACCCAGAGTTCGGCCCCCGCGCAGTCGGCCAGTTCCCTCGTGCAGGCGCACAAGACGGGGAGCCAGTTCCTGACCGATATTTTCCCCACCAGCGTGGTGGATGCCATGGCTCGCGGAGACATCCTGCAACTGGTGATCTTTTCCATCTTTTTCGGCTTGGCGTTGGCGGCCATTGGCGAGAAAGGCCAGCCGCTCGTTTCAGTGCTGAATACCGTCGCCGAGACGATGTTCCGATTCACCGATTTTGTGATGAAATTTGCACCGCTCGGGGTAATGGCGGCAATCGCCTTCACGGTGGGGGATAAGGGATTGGGCGTGCTGAAGGGGTACGCAAGCCTTGTGGTCTGTTTCTATGGGGCGCTTGTTTTCTTCGTCGGTGTCGTCCTGTTCTTGGTCTGCGCCATTATTCGGGTGCCGTTCCTGCGCCTCTTCAGGGCCATTCGGGAGCCCTTTACCATCGCGTTCACCACTGCCTCGAGCGAGGCCGCTCTCCCCACCGCGATGGAGATGATGGAGCGTCTTCGGCTGCCCGCGCGACATCGTCGGGTTTGTCCTGCCTACGGGATACAGCTTCAACCTGGATGGTGCGACTCTCTACCTGTCATTGGCTTCGATCTTTATCGCTCAGGTCTTCGGCATCCCCCTCGACATAAAGACCCAGTTGGCCATGATGCTTACCCTGATGCTGACATCCAAGGGTGTGGCCGGCGTCCCGCGCGCATCCCTCGTAATCCTGGCCGGCACTGTGGCCAGTTTCAACCTCCCCATGGAAGGTGTGGCTCTCCTTCTGGGCATCGACCAGATTCTCGACATGGGCCGCACCGCCACTAACGTGACCGGGAACTGCGTGGCCACAGCCGTGGTCGCTCGCTGGGAAGGAGTGCTCGACGACACCAAGATGATGGCCTTCGAGGGCGGGAGAAAGAAATAAACAAGTAATGAGCCACCCTCATGCGCCTGCGCATGGTGTCCGCCTCCTCTAGTTCAAGGACGGATTCTCGTACATCCAAAATAGGAAATTCGCATCGCGCTGGGGAAGTGTCGGGGAAAGCGTGCCGCCGCTTCTGATGCATCCGATCGCGGGCGGATCCGATGCAACCTCGTGCCGAACGCCTGCCCATCAAAGGGCAAAAAACCTCGGAAATCGTTGTTTCCGTGTATGCCACTACATGTCCGGAATGTTGATTTTTGCCCATTTTCACATTTTCACATTGACATCTGTCACGTGACAGATTACAATCCCTTTGTGATCAGGACATTTGCCGACGGACACACTCATGACTTGTACGAGACCGGAAAATCGAGGAGATTTCCGCCGGACATCATGAGGCGGGCACTGCGGAAGCTCGAGTACATCGACCTGGCAACTGGACTTCAAGATTTGAAGGTGCCTCCGAGCAACCGGCTTCACGAATTATCAGGAGATCGAAGAGGGCAGTTTTCGATTTCGGTGAACGATCAGTGGCGCATCTGTTTCCGTTTCGAAGACGGCGATGCTTTTGATGTCGAACTCACGGATTATCATTAGGGCAAATTTATGACAATCGAAAACAGGCGAGAGAGAAAGATCCGGCCAACCCATCCCGGTGAAATGCTCCGGGAGGATTTCTTGCCGGATTACGGCCTGACCGTATCGAGCCTCGCGAAGGCGCTAGGGGTTTCACGGCAGACTATTAATGAATTACTTCGGGAGCGTCGCGCAGTGAGCCCGGAGATGGCACTTCGGCTCTCGCGTCTGTTTGGCAACACGCCGGAGTTCTGGCTCAACGCTCAGCGAGCGGTGGATCTTTGGGACGCCGATAAAGCCATCAAGAAAAGTGTAGGACAGATTAAACCTCTCAATGCTGCATAGCGGACCGAAACACCCGTCTCGTCACATTAAGTGCGTAAGGCTCTCGAAATCGGCAATGCCCTCTCCACGAGCTTGTCCTCGGCAAATGTCCGGTTTCGCCCGCTATTCCCAAATGATAGAGCATCCTGCTGTATTTGCATGGCTTGGCGGATGTGCTTGCGACCAGCGCAAAACCGCAATCAGGAGTAGCTGATCTTACAACGGTGCTATTTGCCTGGGCGATAGCAGACGATGGTAACTGGACCAAATACCTGTCCTCGTTTGATCATTACAGAACCGGTTTTGCCCATGAAACTAGTTTCACCTTGCGCGCGGAAGAAAAAATCGAGCATAAAGAGACCTTCTGGCAAATCTGTAAGAGCAAATATTCCATCGATATTTTCCACAAAACGACTTTCGAAACTATCCTGATTCTCACTGGATATCGTGTTGATGGGTATCGTGTTAATAAAAAATTTCCAGGCGGGAATTCCTTGGGAATCAAGGACACGCCCATAGATGCCACCACGAACATTCAAAGGATCCAATGTAATAGTCAAATCCTGTTCCCGCTCACCGACCTGGACGCGCTTCTCAACATAACCGTCCGCGGAGGCTTTTATCAAGATCCTACGGTCGTCCCCAATGCGCAATGCAAAGCCCCCCTGGTCGTCAGTTCTCCCGTATTCAGAACGAGTGAAGGCATCGGAAATTCTTGCATTTGATATGGGTTGCCCATCGGCTGTGATAATTCGTCCCATTAAAACGCGTTGTCTGTTTAGGATTACCTCGTTTTGCGCCAATTTGGGGTCGATATCAACTGAGCGGGTTGCATATCCGTCTGCCGCGATGGTGCATATCGGAGTCACCGCGGGAGTTCTGGAATAGACTTTGACCGAGATGATTCCACGTTCATTCGATGGGAAGGCTTGCCCGATCTGCTCCGAAGAAATTACAGCCCCTTCGATCGGTCGTCCTTGGGCGTCTATCACCCGCAGAGTGGTCTCTGCCGCATAAGCTTTTTCGAGCCTGAAATCAACCGTAACAGTTCGATCCCTATTGACATCAAATGCCGCTACAGATTGCTCCTTATAGCCCTCAGCCTTCGCTCTCAGTTGGATATACCCCTCCGGCAACGAACTGATTTTGTACCACCCCAGTTTGTCAGTCGAAGAACTAAATCTACCTTCGTGGGATGTTTCGCGATCCAACCAGAGCGCATACGTGATTACTACCGCTCCCGGGATAGGCTGCCCTTGAGAATCCAAGACATGTCCTTGGATTGAAGCAGGAGTCTGATTCAAGACAAAGTTACGCTCGATTAGCCCGTCCCCCTGTAAGTCGGCGAGGCTATACAGAAGGTTGTAGCCTATCTTGGTAACGACGATCACGCAGCTTTTTACCGCATCATCCAGTGCAATGCGGCTGGACCCCGAGGTGTCAGTCAGGGACTGGGTTATGAGATCCGTAAAGCTATCCCCATAACGATCACATGTCCTATAAACCCGGATGGTTGCGTCCGGTATTGGCATGCGGTCAGCGGAAAAAACTCGTACGACGACTCCATTTTCAGCGGCTGCCGCAAATGATCGGACTCGAAATTCGGAAACAGGGTAATATTTCGGCTCCATGTCAGCCGAAATCGGGAACGGGTAATGGGCCCTAATTGGTGCCGCATGTTCTATTGTGGTCCGTGGAGACAAAGAGCTAGGCTCGACGCCGCGAGAGGTGGACCGTTTGTAATTGGTGCTCAGCTGGATGAAAACAATCGAAAGGAGGGCAAAAAAAATGATGAGCAGGTAGAGCATCCGTCGTCTCTGCTTACTCATGTCGGTTGCTCCAGAACGTATCTAACGCTAATCATCGCACGCTTCAGAGCCGATTTCAGTAAAAACTTTTCAGAGGATTCGAGAAGCAACTTAGCTCTACTTGGCCGGTTAAACGGAAAAACCGGACAAAATTGCCGCCCCATGGGTCTCCAGCCGATGAGGCGCCTCAAAATGCGAATTGGCTGTTCAGCGGAGAGTCCTGCGCGGGGAAAGCCGTCAAGCGCGGGAGAGAACATGGTCATGACGGGGGACGCTATCCCAAGGTCTGATTTTGATAAGCTTAGGGCCCAGGAGGCGTTCTGCCACTTCCGTATCGTGCGCTGCCTGCGCGCGCAGCCAGTAGCCGTTGGAAAGACCGAAAAATCGGCAAAACCGCAAGTCAGTGTCAGCAGTAATCGCGCGTTTGCCCGTCACGATTTCGCCGATGCGCTGCGCCGGGACGCCGATTTCCTTGGCCAACCGATATCGACTGATTCCCATCGGCTTGAGAAATTCTTCAAACAAGAGTTCGCCGGGTGTCACGGGTTTAAGTTTTCGCATCGCGATTCTCCTTCAATGGTAATCCACAATCTCAACGTCCTCAGCGCCTCGATTTGTCCAGCGAAAGCACACGCGGAATTGATCATTAATGCGTATGAAGTACTGGCCAGGCAGCTGTAACCTTTCGGCGGCTCTAGCGGTATCGTCGACTTGGTCATGCGGATGGGTTATAGCTTTAACCTGGATGCCGCGACTCTCTACCTGTCATTGGCCTCATTATTTATAGGCGCGTCACGAAGCGCACGAGTTTATTCGTGCTCTTCGCGGAGGATTTGGTCTTTCGCCTCTTAGTCGCGCTTGCGAGCAGGCAGGTGAACCGTCCTCGTCAACTGGACCCCTTTGCGTATGAGCCGCAGAACCAGGTTGCTCCCCCAGCCGCGAGCCTTGACGTGTTCGTAAAACGACTGTGGATCGTTGATGCCCACGCCGTCAATCCCCAGAATGATGTCACCGGCCGCCACGCCCGCAAGGTCGAAAGCCGTTTGCCGGTTGACACTCACGATCAAAAGGCCGCTCTGAACGGGCATTTGCAGAGATTCCGCCAGCTGTGGCGTCAGCAACACGATTTCGATCCCGAGCATGGATTGCACTTGAGTGTCGCCGGTTGTGATCCGCGCGCCCGGCAAAGCCATTACGCCGGGAAAATCAAATACCAGTTTCTCGCTCGGGTCTTGCGGCTTTCGTGCTTCGATCACCGCGGTCAGCACCATCGGCCTGCCATGGCGCAGGATTTCCATAGTCGCCTTCGAACCCAATGGTGAGTCCTCAATCATCTGAATAAACTTCATCAAGTCGTGGATTGCGACTCCATTCCATCTCGTCACAACATCATTGGGAAGCAGTCCGGCCTTGTGCGCCGGGCTTCCTTGTTCGACACTGTCGATCGTCACGCCGGATCTTGAATCGACATCCGACTTGACATTGACCCCCAGCCACCCGGTCTGGATGTCGCCACCTGCTGCGACGATTTTGTTCGCGGAGCTGATCAGCTGGCTAATGCCCAGAATGCTCACCTCCACGACATCCACACTTGGATTGGGCGTAGCCGCCCGGGTGGGCTGATCTGCAATAAGCCCTAAGACCTGGTTTTTAGCATCCAGTAAAGGGGCGCCGATCACGCTCAGGGGACGATCGATCTTGATCGCCCATTCGTCGCCGCCGGATGCATCACCCGCGCTTACGGAAACGACCCGGGCACTCTCGAGTTGATAACCCGTGGAGACTTCGTGTGCCGGCAAAACCACGGTGACGCCGTTTTTGATGTCGCAGCGCTCGCACAGAGGGGTCTTCTTTAGCGCTATTCCCTGGCAGAGAACGACTGCAATCCTCATGTTTTGGTCGATGCCGATCAGTTTCCCGGGATGCTTCTGTCCCTGGGCATCTACGATCTCGACCCTGCGATTGCGCGCGTTGATGTCCACCCAGCGGTACCCGACGAAGGTCAACACGTGTCCCTTGTCGTCGATCACGATTCCTGATGCCGGAAACCACCCGATGATGGTGGGCTGATAGTTCCGAAGCACCTTGCCGCCGAACTCCACAACAGATTCCGGCGAGCCCAGTGTCTCGGTCGTAATATTGACCTGGACCAAGGTCTGCATCGCCCGCTTGAGCGCATCGTTTTGAGCTTGCGCCGCAGGGCCGATCAGGCAAAGCAGCACTGCGATCGTGATGAGGCGGTTGATGCGGGCTGTACAATACGATCGCAATACGGGCATAGTCGATTCTAGTGGCTTACTTTCCGGATGAAATACTCTCGAGAGGGCTGGCCATACCGCATGCGGATGGTCTTGGGCAACTGCATGATCAGCTGCTGGCCACCCGAACCAGGCACAAGAATGTCAACAAAATCGGAGTCGCCCGGCTCCGCATATGGAATGGCCCAGTTATCCCGGCCAAACCGGCTGAAGCTGCCGATGTCCAATGCGGACAACCCGCTCAAGGCGGTTGCGTCGCCGGGCACGCCGGCGGCGGCCTGATTTACAACCGCACCCTTCTCAATATCCTGGTTGGCGGCGTTCCCCGTGGCCGCCTGTGAGCCCGCTGGGCGACTGGTCAGCATCCCGAGATGGATGTACCCGACCGTCCCCACGATGAGAACGGTTACCAGAGCGGTGACACTGGCCACCCGCCAGGAAAATCCTTCGAAACCGTAATGCCAGAGGTCCCGGATCTTCCAAAAACGACGATGCGAATCTTCGTCCTGGAGGCGCGCGAGCAGCGATTTTTCAAAATCAACTGGAGCGTCGACCTTTCGAAGGTCGCGCGCCAACTGCCTCAAGCTCAGAGCTGCGTCGACTTCCTTTTCACACGCGTAACATTGCTTCGCGTGCCTCTCCATTCCAAAACGCCCGGCAAAATCCAGTCCGCCTTCGAGATAATCTTCCAATTTCCGGTGAAATGTGCGGCAATCCATATTGGTCTTCTACATGTAGTGCTCCAGCTTGCGCTGGAGGAGTTCCCTCGCCCGATGCAATCGCGACTTGATGGTGCCAGTCGAACACTTCAGAATCTTGGCAATGGCCTCATACGGCAATTCCTGAACCTCTTTCATGATAAACGCAATACGGTACTTTTCAGGAAGAGACCGAATGGCATCGCTGACAACCTGGCCGCTCTCCTTGCGCAACATTTCTTCCCTCGGTCCGCGCCGGACATCAGAGATCTGCATCTCGGGCCGCTCGGCGTCGTTCGACCGGCTGTTGTCCCAAACGTTGTTATAAAACACCTGGCCGCGCCGCTTGCGATATCGCATCTCATCAATCGCAAGGTTCGTCGCAATGCGGTAAAGCCAGGTGGAAAACTGGAAAATGTTGCTATAGCGGCCGATATTCCTGTAAGCGCGAATGAAGGTCTCCTGCGCCAGGTCGGCCGCGATGTCATAATTGCCTACCATAGCATTCAGGAAATTGATCAGCGAATCTTTATACTTTGTGACCAAAACCGTGAAAGCGGCATCGTTGCCTGCGATGAATTCGCGCACAAGATGATTGTCTGTGCTCGGAACGGCCTGTTGCAGACCAAGGCCCAATTCACCCATTGGCAATGTATCCCCTTGCGCCCCAGCCATTCGTTCCCTCGTTCCCTCTTCCCACGGTCTCATATGCATACACGCTTCGAGATCATTGCGGTTCCCGATTATTTCTGGGGCAATGGGCCCCTATTTCATGTCCAGCCAGGTGTCACCCAAGCCTAGTTCTACTCGCAGGGGAATCTTCAGAGTAACGGCGTTTTCCATTTCCTGCCGCAAAATCTCCTGGACCTGGTTGACTTCCCGTTCAGGACCTTCGAGCACCAACTCGTCATGAACCTGGAGCAAGATTTTAGTCAAAAGTTCCTTAGTCCGCAAGACGTTCCGGATTCGGATCATCGCGATTTTGATGATGTCGGCGGCGGTGCCCTGGATGGGTGTATTGACGGCCGTCCGTTCGGCAAACTGCCGGATGGCATAATCTTTGCTGTTGATATCCGGGATGGGCCGTATGCGCCCGAAAAGAGTATGGACTACCCCGGTGCAACGCGCATCCTCGATCGTCCGGTCGAGCCAGGCCCGAACCCCGTTATAGCGTTCGAAATAGGCGTTGATGAAATTCTGCGCCTCCTCGCGGGGAATCCCGAGCCGCTGCGCCAAGCCAAAGGCTGAAAGTCCGTAAACTATTCCAAAGTTTATGACTTTTGCCATACGTCGGCACTCTGCCCGATTGGCCCTTTCCGCCTCGGTGAAAACTTCACGGGCGGTACGCTCGTGAATATCTTCGTTGTTCCGAAAGGCATCGATCAGCACCTCATCTTCCGAGAGGTGCGCCAGCACGCGCAGTTCCACCTGAGAATAATCACCGGAGATCAGCCGGTTCCCCTTTTCGGGAACGAAGGCGCCACGGATGCGCCGTCCCAAGTCTGTACGGATCGGGATGTTCTGCAGGTTGGGATCAGAGCTGGACAGACGCCCGGTAGCAGCCCCCGTCTGGTTGAAGGAGGTGTGCACTCTCCCGGTCTCGTGGTTGATCAAGGTAGGGAGAATGTCCACATAGGTTGACTTCAGCTTGGAGAATTGCCGATATTCGAGAATAAGCCTGGGGAACTCATACGACTCGGCTAGTTCTTCGAGGACAGCCTGATCCGTGCTGTACCCCTTCGTCTTGCGCGTCTTCTTGAACGTGGGCAAGTTGAGCTTCTCGAACAGGATCTCGCCGAGCTGTTTCGGCGAATTGATGTTGAACTCAATCCCGGCCGTGGCGTAGATCCGGCGTGTCAGGCTGCTGATCTGTTTCTCCATTTCAGCAGAAAGCGACAGAAGCATGCTTGGGTCCACTTTCACCCCGACGCGCTCCATGTCCGCCAGTGCTGGAATCAGCGGCAGTTCGATCTCCTGGTACAGGCGGCGAACGCCAAGGCTATCCAGCTGGGGGGAGATCAATTCATAGAGGAGCCGCACTGCCTCCACTTCATGGTTGAGCGCATTTGCCAGGTCGTTTTGGACGGCTTCGCCAAGCAGGAGGCCCTCGGTATGGGCTTCGGGAAGGGTGACGTGGAGCTGCTCCAGGGCCCAGCGTTTAAGGGTGTAATCACCTATATGCGGGGCGGTCAAAAACGCCATGAGCATCACATCTTCGACCTTCGCGTCCATGTGAATGCCGCGGCAGCTCCTGAGCCAGCATACAGAGTTTGGCATCCCAGCAGACAACAGTTAAGTCCGGATTGCGCAAAGCGTGATCCCAACCCTGGGCAGTCGCCGCGTCTTTCAGGTCGAGCAGAACCGCCGGCTTCGATCCTGCACTTAGGCACGCGGCCTCGGCTATTTTGCGGCCCAAGGTTCCATTCTTGAGTCTCAATGCCAGGTAGATGACCGGCTCTTGCTTTAGTTTTTCCAGGAATCCGGCGGCGTCCTCGGGAGACAGCCATTTTGCCTGCGGCATCTCTTTATGCTGTTCGTCGAGGAACTCGGTCTTCAGAGACTTGAATTCAAGCTCGTCAAACAGTTGAAATGCGGCCTTGCGGTCAGGCTCGCTGAGAACGAGCGCGTCCAAGTCCAGAGGAATGGGAAGGTCCTGATGGATGGTGGCAAGCTCGCGGCTGGTGCGGATGAGTTCGACATTGTCCCGCAGGCTCGCCTGGTAGGTCTTTCTCTTGACCTGCTCCCAGTTTTTCAAGGTGTTTTCGAGCGTGCCGAAAGTCTGAATAAGCTCCTTGGCGCCCTTCTCCCCGATCCCGGGTGCGCCCGGGATATTGTCGGAAGCGTCGCCCCAGAGTCCGAGCAAATCGGCCACCTGCTCCGGCTTTACGCCCATCTTTTCGACCACTTTCTGTGCATCGAGGATCAGGTTGTCCTTCATCGGATCCAGGATGAAGGTGTGGTCATTAACGAGCTGCATCATGTCCTTATCGCTGGTTACCAAAAGTGAGGCCAGGCCGGCTTCGGCTGCTTTGCGCGCCAGGGTCCCGAGAACATCATCGGCCTCATAGCCGGGATAGGAGATGACGGGCACGCGGAAGGCTTCGCACACCTTCATGATGTACGGCAGCTGGGGTACGAGATCCTCCGGCATCGGCTTGCGTGTGGCCTTGTAGGCCTCAAACTTTTCATGCCGTACCGTCGGGCCTTCCAGATCGAAGGCGACCCCGATGTAGTCCGGTTTCTCGCCCTCGATGAGCTTGCGCAGCATGGATGTGAAACCGTACACCGCATTGGTGGGAAATCCCTTCGAGTTGCTTAACCTCGGTATGGCATAGTATGCGCGGTAGATGTGCGACATGCCATCGACCAAAACCAGGCGCTTTCGGCTCACGCTGACTTCCTTATCGAAGAAGAGTTCGATTTGGCAATGTAGTATTGTAGCATGAAGCTCTTGGATCCTCTGGAACAACAAGATACTACCGCATAGGAGTTGGGCATGAACGGCGAACAGAATCCGGAAACTGCAGTAGAACGGCGTGAGGTGATCTACCGTGGGAAGATCGTTGATTTGGAGGTCGACACCGTCCGCCTGCACTCCGGCCGGAATGTAATTCGCGAAGTTGTGAAACACCCGGGGGGCGTGGTGGCCGTGCCCGTGCTCGAGGACGGAAAGCTCCTTTTGATCCGCCAGTTCCGCTATCCGTTGCAGAAGTACATCCTGGAGTTTCCCGCAGGCAAGCTCGACAGCGGCCAGTCACCACTCGATACCGTGAAACGCGAGCTCGAAGAGGAAACCGGCTTCCGGGCAGCCTCCATGCGTCCTGAGTTTTCGTTTTATACGTCGCCGGGGATTTGCAATGAGGTGATTCATCTCTTCGTGGCAGCAGGCCTGACTCAAGTCACGCAGCGTCTCGAAGAAGGGGAACACATCACGGTTGAAAGCCATACGCTGGACGAGTGCCTGCAGATGATCAAATCGGGAGAGATCGCCGACGCCAAGACTATCTTGGGAATCCTCTGGTACCATCATCAAACCCCATCGTAAAACCAGGCCGCGCACGCCGAAGCTGTCCCAAAACTGTGCGTTCCGGAGGGACGCCGAGAAGGTAGCCGGGGGCGAGCCGCGCAGCGGCGCTGCCCCCAGTCACTGCAGGCACGATACGAGAGCCCTGAAGTTTAGGCAGAAGTTCTTCAGTTTCAGATGCTCTCTGTCGCCCATCCAGGGCTCTTGATCAGATTCCAATAAGCCACGGGCTGCGCTTCGCTTGCCCGGGGCTACTATCTTCCGCCTTTCCAGGGCTGAAAATGCTGGAATGCCATCCGCCGCATGACTTTTGGAGACACACTCGCCGACCGGGGCGCCGGTTCAGATCATCCTGAAATCTGAGCGCCGAGCGGCGCCCACCGGTCTGCGAATATGGGGCGGCGCGTTTTAATTGTGAAGAAATGGGGGGATTTAGCCGATTTTATACTTGGAATGAGTAGCGGGATAAAGCTCTGATCAGCTGGAGCCGGAATTGTGAACTGTCCTAAGTGCGGATTCGTCCAGGAGGAACGGGCGGATTGCAAAAAGTGCGGCGTAGTATTTGCCAAGTTTTTTGCGTTCCATGCCCCGGAGTCCGGTCCTGCGCTCATGGTTCAGGAACCGCTTTCTGCCGTAAGCACTTCCCCTGTAGAGCAATCCCTGTCCGACGCGAGCCAACTGCACGAAGTCACGCACGGTCTGCGGAATCTAGAGCAGCGGTTCCATGAACTGGAGTTTGAGAGGGCTGAGCGCCGGCGCCTTCATGGCGAAATGCGCGCCATCGACATACGGCTCCAGGAAGGTCTGGCACGGGTCACAGCATGCCAGGAAGAGGTGGAACTTCATGCCGGGAAACTCTCCGAACTCCCGCCTGTCCCTTCTCTTCAGGACTTTTCTGCACTCCAGATCGAGGTGCGCGCACTTGACATCCTGTCGCTCCACAAACGCATCGAACGAATGGAAGATCGCATTCAGTCGTTCCCGCACGAGCAGTCGCGCGGCGCAGACGCACTCCCCCTTGAGACTGTTACTAGGCTGGATGAACGTCTGGAGGAATTGGAAAACCGTTTGGATAAGCTGGCCGAACCAAAGGGCGCAGTCATCGGGGATGATACGCTTACCCAGCTGGGTTCTTCGCTCCAGGCTTTCGAGGAACTGAAAGCTTCCCTCCAAAACGTTACCCTGCGCTACACCGAAATCGGCGAGCTTAAGAAAAACCACCTCGTGTTGCATAACATGATTGAATCCCTGCAACACGCAATGGATAGCTTAAAAAAGGACCCTTCCAACGGCACCGCCGCGAAGATGGCCGAGATCGAGAAGGAGGTATCTGCCCTGAAAGCGGAGGTCCGCAAGAATTACGAGCGCATCGAGCTGCTGGAAACTCACCCTCCTCAGGCCGCTGCACCGGTCGAAGTCGTTGCCTTAGAAGAATTTGTGTCTTTGCGTGAGGATTTCGCCGCCGCCGGCAGGATACACGAAGAAGAAAAATCGCAGATGCAGTCCAGGCTGGAGATCCTTGAGGCAAGAGTCGGCGAGAGCCTTGCTGCACTGGCAGAGCTTCCCGGTCACATGGAAGCGTTCACCTCCCAAATCCGTCTCATGGATCAGCAGTACCAGTCGCTGGCAGGAACGCTGGCTCAGCTGTCCAAGGAAACCCACGGAATTCCCCAGAAGACAGCTGAACTGCACAGGGATGTCGAACAATTGGGGGAGGAATACCTGCAGACAAGAATGCAGATTCGGGCTATGGAGGAGAAAATCAACAGCCTGCTCAAGCCCCCCACCAATGGAAACAATGCTCCCGCTTTAGGCGATATGCAGGCCATCCGGGAGAACCTGGACGAAATTCGCCGCTTCATGGCAACCCTGTCCCGCAAGCTGTAGCCCCGAGTCGCTGAAATAGCTTAAATTCCTAGGTTTCAGCCCGCACTGTGGTAAAATACTTCATCGTATCTTGGTAATCATATTGAGGGCACGTCATGAAGAAAATTGCAGCCGGCTCAGATGTCGAGGCCTATTGCACGAAGTGCAAGCTTGTGCTTGCCCATACCGTGATCAGCATGCTGGGTGCCAAGCCACGCCGGGTCAAGTGTAACACCTGTTCTGGCGAGCACAATTACCGGGCGGAGAAACCTCAATCTAAGACCGCATCCAAAAAGACGGAAAAGTCCACGAAAACCAAAACTCCCAAGAGAACGCGGCAGAGCTGGACCGATGTCATGCAGGAGGCTTCAGGCAAGCCCCATAAGACCTACAGCATGTCAGGCAGTTTCGGAGAAGGGGACTGGATCGAGCACAACGTCTTCGGGTTAGGTTGCGTCCAGACATTCACGCCGCCAAATAAGATCACCGTTCGCTTTGCCGATTCCACAAGGTTGCTCATCTGCAATCGGAGTTAGGTGAAACTCGTACTACCAGCTGAAAGTTCACTCCTGGCAGCAGTTCGCGAATTGGTCCCAGGTGCGTCCAATCGCACCTTGAGGCAATTGCTGCAGCATGGGCGTGTCCGCGTCAACGGCGCAGCTTCGAAGATTGCAGCCCAACGCGTCATCCCCGGGGATGTCGTCGAGGTCGTTGCCCATGGAGATCCTCGCCCAACGGTGCCGGGACTCCAGATTGTGTTTGAGGACAAAGACATCCTTCTGGTGGAAAAACCGGCAGGTTTGTTGACCGTGGCCACGGCTCATGAACAGGAAAAAACCGCCTATGTTTATCTGCGTCAACACCTGAAGGAATGCAATCCAAAGCAAAAACTGTTCATCGTGCATCGTCTCGACAAATTTGTCAGCGGCGTGCTTGTCTTCGCAAAATCCGAACCGGTTCAAGCCAAGCTTCAAACACTGTTCAGCCGTCACCACATTCGACGCAAGTATTGGGCGATTGTCGAGGGACACGTAGAGAAGGATCAGGGCACGATCCGGAGCTACCTTGCTGAGAACCGAGCCAGGCGCATGCACTCCATCCAGGATGGCTCCGACGGCAAGCTGGCCGTAACCCATTATCGAGTCTTGAGGCACTTCCCGCAGCTGACGGCGCTCGAAGTGACTCTGGAAACGGGCAGGAAAAACCAGATTCGGGTTCACCTTTCCGAGATGGGTCACCCTATTGTCGGCGATCGCGCTTACGGCAGCACGGTGAATCCTATGGGGCGGTTGGGCCTGCACGCGTTTTTGCTCGGCTTCAACCATCCGATCTCAGGCACCGCCATCGAGCACAAGACCGGGATCCCGCCGGAGTTTGTTCGCTACCTTCCCCACGGGCCATCGAGCAAAGCCGCGAAGAGAGACCAGTAAAGAGCCGGTTCGCCTAGGCTCCAGGCTATTGGCCACACTCCCTCCCGGGTGTCAATCGCCGTCGGTCATTTTTCTACAATGCTGCCGGAAATCGAATAGTCCGCGGTCCATCAGATGGGAAGGAATGACCCTGCCAAGAGCGGCAAGCATAGACTCGCGAATGCAGGGAATCTCTTTTTCGAGATCTGCAATCAGCTTCTGAACGCGCTTCCGCTTCAGAGTTTCCTGCTCACTGCATAGATTGCAGGAAATGACCGGATACTTCTGATGCACCGCAAAGGCAACAATGTCGTCTTCCCAGCAATAGGCCATGGGACGAATCACCGTGTTTCGTCCGTCTTCGCTCCGGAGAATCGGCGGCATCGCCTTGATCGAACCGGCGAAGAACAAGTTGAGCAGGAGCGTCTGAAGAACATCGTCAGCGTGGTGCCCCAGCGCGATCTTCGAGCATCCTTCCTCTGCAGCTACGTTATATAGAACTCCTCGACGCAACCGCGAACAGAGAGAACAGGTAGTTCTGCCTTTGGGAATCTTGTCGGAGACAATCGCATAGGTGTCTCGCCTCACAATCCGGAAGGGGATACCCTCGGATGTGAAATACTTTTCCAGCACCTGCACGGGAAAGCCAGGCTGCATCTGATCCAGAGTCACTGCCAGCAGATCGAACCGTACCGGCGCCCTCGCCTGCAGGTCCCGGAGCAGGTCGAGGAGAGTGAAACTGTCTTTTCCGCCACTCAGGCAGACCATAATCCGATCACCGGCAGCGATCATGTCATAGTCGGCGATCGCCTGCCCGACACGCCGCAGCAGACGCTTCTTCAATCGATTGCCATCTTCCATCGAATCCATCCTGCGGCGGCGGCATCGAGACACCTGCTCACTGGATTTAAGAAAACCTCAGAAAATCCAGGTGTCCACCCAAATGACCCCATCACTTTTTGCGTGGCGGCTCTCACATTTTTGCAGTGGAATTGTAACAGACAGGCGCCCAAAACGCAGCGACGCGGCAAAAATTCAAGCGAATCCTGAAATTTGTCTACAGTCGCTGATTATTTTCTCAACAACGACATAAGTGATTATTTATGAGTTTTTTAACAGATATTGTGGGGCTTAAGACGGAACCTCGTTGATTATTTCAACACCTGGATATAAGTAACCTCGCGGTTTATCCGAATTATAGTTACTGTAAATATCTTTAATATCAAATATTTATGTCGCTTGCACAAAAATGGCACGTTTCTGGCACAGATATTTCTTGCAGAAAAGTGCAGGCAGTGCGAGCCAGGAGATCCTGATCAGGAGATAACATGAACTCATATCGAAAGTGCTACCTCATTCCCCCGACTGAAAAACAGTGTCTATGGATGTCGGCAGGAGTCGTATCCTATCAGCTCTGTGATCGGATGTTCGATTGCGATAGCTGCCCTCTGGAGCAGGCGATGCGCAGGCGATTTTCCCTGTCGACCGCCGCAGTGGAGGAAGAAAGCGGCCAGGCGGCATGCGCAGTCGAACAGGAACTCCCTCGAGAAGGATTTCATTATAGTCGCAGCCATTGGTGGGCGCATCAGACCGGTCCGCGATTGATTCGACTCGGCATTGAGCCTGGCTTGGCGCTATTACTCCAGGGAATCAAGGCAATTGTCTTCCCCGCTCCGCAGCAGCATGTGCGCCGAGCCCAGAACTGTATTTGGCTGGTAATGGACGGGGGAACGGTGCCGCTCGAAGCCCCGCTGGACGGGGTGGTGAGGACGGTGAACAATGAACTGGTCACCAGTCCCCACTTGCTCGGTTCGCAGCCGTTTGATGATGGCTGGCTCTACGAGTTGGAAGCCGAAGACGCGGAGACGATAACGACGGAGTGGATGAGCGCCGGGGAGGCAGAACCGCGCTATCGAAGCGACCAGACCCGCTTCCTGGAATCGGTCACCGGCGCGCTGCGCGGCCGCCGCACATCCGTCGGTCTTACGCTCACGGACGGTGGCGAGAAACTTCGGAGTTTTGCCGACATTCTCGGCCCGACTCGCTACTTTGCGCTGATACGCCAGCACTTCGGCTGGGCTAAACGCTAGCAAGGTTATGGAAGGCTGAGCACCGGGTCAGTGGAGCAGCCTGTGACTACTTGATCCCGGCAACTCAGTAGTTATCGCCCAGTATTCCACACCGGTACTTTCCCCAAGAACAAGATTCTGCGCGCAATCCCCCTCAGTACTCCACACTAAGTACTCTGTACTAAAGTTTTTAGATTCCGTGATAGGATGCGTTCGCAAATGCGATATTTTCATACGTTAACCTTCCGGGTGATCGTCGGATCCTGTCTGCTTTTGGTTGCCCTCTTCGGCCTGTATACCTACTTTGCTGTCAGCTTCCACAGCTCTCAGATGATGAACGAAGTGTGCGACAGCGCCAGCATTCTCAGCGACATCATTAAGAATTCCACTCACTACAGCATGCTCACGGCACGTAGTGAGGATGTGAAGGAAGCCATCTACGGCATCGGCCGGGTGCCGGGGGTCGAGATCCGGATTTATAATAAACGCGGCCAGATCATGGTGTCTACGGACCGGTCCCAGGAAGGAAAGGTGGTGGACATGAGTGCGGAGGCCTGCAATGTCTGCCACGACAGCACGAAGCCTCTGGCCAACCCTCTGCAGTCGGTTCCTTCGAATCAGCTCTTCCGCTACTACATCGGACCCGAGGGATTTCGCTTCGTCGGCCTCATCAATCCCATTCGCAACGAGCCATCCTGTTACGGCTGCCACTCGCAGGATCAGACCGTACTGGGAGTGCTCGACGTGCGCATGTCTCTTGAGAAGGTCAATGCTAATATCACCGAGGCGCGCTGGAAGCTGATCTTGTACGCCATCCTGGGCACGGTCGTGGTAACGATCGCATCGGTCCTCTTTTTGTCCGTCACCGTGCACCGCCCCGTGCGGAGGCTTCGTGAAGGGACAAGGCGTATTTCCGCAGGCCAATTCGACTATCAGATCACTCTGGCCTCGAAAGACGAAATCGGCGAACTGGCGCGCGCCTTCAACGAAATGACGAATAGCCTGCAGAAAGCCGAACGGGAAAACAAGCTTTGGTCGCAGACGCTGGAAAAGCGGGTGGAAGAAAAAACAGCGGAGCTGAAAGAGATACACGAGCAGATTCTTCAGATCGAAAAGATGGCATCTCTTGGCAAGCTATCCGCCACGGTGGCGCATGAACTGAATAATCCACTGGCAGGAATTCTGAATTATCTGAAATTGATTGAGAAGCGGCTCAAAAAGATTGAGCCGTCTCCGATCTTGCAGTCGACTCTGGATGACCTGGAGCTGATTATCGGCGAGGTCAAGCGCTGCGGAAGCATCGTGAAAAACCTGCTGCTGTTCTCCAAACGCCAGGTCGCGGAGTTTGGTCTGGTGCCAGTAGCGGAAATTGTGGACCGCGCGGTGCGCCTGATGCAGCACCACTTCAAGATCTCCAATGTAGATTTCCAGTCGGAGATTGCCGATCCGGAAGCCAAACTCTTGTGCGATGAAAGCCAGATCCAGCAGGCTCTGGTCGCGTTGTTCGTCAATGCGGTCGAGGCTATGCCGGCAGGTGGGGATCTTAAGCTCACCGTCACGCGCAATGCAGCGGGTGGTATCCGCATGGACATCGCCGACACGGGAAGCGGCGTGGCGGCCGAAGAAATTCCTCATCTCTTCGAACCATTCTTCACGACAAAAAAAGACGGAAAAGGGGTTGGTTTAGGCTTGGCGGTCGTTTACGGTATCCTTGAGCGCCATGAGGGAACGGTCTCGGTTCAATCCCAGCCTGGCAAGGGAACAGTTTTCACGCTCTCCTTTCCTCCCCGTGCGGATGAACCATCCCGGGGTTGAGACCGAAGCATTGCTTTTGTAAGTCAGGGTCGGGGTGTAGGGGGTGTATGAACAATCGGACATCTATTCTCATTGTCGATGACGAAAAGATCGTGAGGGAGTCGCTGTCCAAGTGGTTCCTCGAGGACGGATTCAGCGTAGGGACCGCCGAAGACGCGCCGGCAGCGCTCCGGCAGCTCCAGGCTCAGCGATGGGACATCATCCTGCTTGACATCAAAATGCCGGGCATGGACGGCATGGAGTTGCAGGGACGGATCCGGGAGATTGATCCGCTGACGGCGATCATTTTCATTACCGCGCATGCGTCGGTCGATACCGCCGTCCAGGCCCTCAAGGCCGGCGCTTTCGATTATGTGACCAAGCCGGTTGATCCGGACTATCTCTCCCATCTGATCCGCAATGCCATCAAGCAGCGGGCGCTATTGCAGGAAAACATCAAGCTCAAGGAGCAGATCGCCGAATGTCCCAAGCTCGATGAGATCATCGGCGAATCTCCGGCCATGCAGCAGGTATTCGAAATGATCGAGACGGTGGCCAAGACCGAAACTACCGTCATGCTCCGCGGCGAGAGCGGCACCGGCAAAGAGCTGATCGCCCGCGCCATTCACAGCAATAGCGAGCGCCGCTACTTCCCGATCGTGACCATCAATTGTGGCGCCATGCCGGAAGGGGTGCTCGAAAGCGAGCTCTTCGGCCACGAACGGGGCGCCTTCACCGGGGCGCAATACCGGCGCAAGGGCAAGATTGAGCTTGCCGATCAGGGGACCCTGTTTCTGGATGAGATCGGCAACATCGGCATGAAGACGCAGATGGATCTGCTGAGAGTGCTCGAGACCAAGCAGTTCACGCGCGTCGGCGGCAATGAAATCATCAAGGTCGATTTCCGGATCATCTGCGCCACGAACAAAGACCTCGAAAAAGCAGTCCAGGATAGAACCTTCCGGGAAGATCTCTACTATCGCCTGAACGTTTTTACGATCTTCGTGCCTCCGCTGCAGGGAGCGTAAATCGGACATCCCCCTGCTCGTCGACTATTTCGTGAAGAAAGTATGCGCACGCGATGGCCAAGCCGATCGCATCCATCTCGCCCGAGGCGATGGATGTGCTGGTGCGCTACAACTGGCCGGGAAACGTGCGCGAGCTGGAAAACGCGATCGAGCGCGCGATGGTGGTGGGCAAGCCTCCCGGCGATTGTCCCGGAGGATCTGCCCTTCCGCCTGTCTGAAAAAAACAACATGCCGCATAGCGGGTCGCTGGCGGCGGTCGAAAAAGCGCACATTACCCAGCGTGCTCGAGCAGAACAACTGGAATATTTCGCGATCTGCCGAAATCCTCGAGATCGACCGTGTGACTCTGTACAACAAGATCCACAAATACGGTCTGAGGAAACCGTAAATGCCAGAAGAGATCGACCTGAAAAGCGTCTACCCTTGTCACGCCTGCGCGGCGGCCTTGGGAATTGGGGACGAGTCCTGCGTGATGAATCACCAGTGATGAGTGGTTCTGCTTTGCGCTCCTCACTCATGATTCGTCGCTCGCTGTGGTTCTTAAAGAGGATAGATACCGGGACGGCGGTCGCGAAGGAAATGCCGGCGCGCTGAGCATTGTTCGAGCAGAGAGAAATTTAGGTCGGCATAAAGGATATCATCTTGCCCTGCGGGCGCGCGTGCGATCACACGCCCCATCGGATCCGTCACGAAGGATTCCCCCGCGAAGGTGAGACACTCCTCCGGGCCGACACGATTTGCCAGGGCGGCAAAATAGCCGTTTTGAAAACTCGCCACTTGAAGCTCTGCTTCGAAAACTCCCGGAGGCCACTCGCCGACGGAGCCAGCCTGGGGCACGACCACGATCTCTGCCCCCTTCACGCCGAGGGCTCTTGTATACTCCGGAAAATGCCGATCGTAGCAAATCGCCACTCCGAGGCGACCGACCGCGGTGTCGAACACCGTGGCGCCGTGATCCCCTGGATGATAGAAGTCCGTTTCATGGAAGCAGGGGCCATCGATGATGTGGATCATGCGAATTGCGCCCAGCAGCCGGCCATCGGCATCCAGCACAGGTGAAGAGTCGTACGTGCGCTCTCCGTCGCGTTCATAGAGGTTGAGCACAACCACGATCCCGAGTTTAGCGGCGAGGCCGGCAAATAATTCGGTGGTCGGACCTGGAACCGGCTCGGACCATGGCGGAGGCTGCGCACTGCGCCGACGCTGCGGGAAAAAACGGAGAAATGCCAGCTCAGGAAATACCGCCAGCCGAGCGCCTTGGGCTGCGGCCTGCTCGAGAGCCAGGACGCCCCGATGGATGTTCGCCTCGCGATCAGGAGTAGCATGCTGTTGAATCAGTGCAATTTTCATGGGACTCCTCAAAAGTTCCTGTGGGTTGCAGGCATTTGGGCGCCATGCTGCGCACAGCGCACACTTCAGCGCCCAACTTAGCAGTAGTATACCTTTAAGTTAGTTGGGAGGCTTCCACTACCTGCGATCTGTAGTTGCCCGAGAGCCCCCCGGACCTGTATATTGACGCGGAACGCCCGAGGGGTGGCAAAGACTTCTGACGCTCCCGAGGTTACGCTAAATGGCGAAACCCCTGGCTGATTATGGATCCTGATAAGACAGATCGCGCTGCTGAGACAAAACCTACGCCATTTACCTGGGTAGCTTCGGTCGATGCCTTTCAGCACCTGGTCGAAATTCTCCTGCCTACCTCACGCATAGCGATCGATATTGAGGCTGACAGCCTCTATCACTACTTCGAGAAGGTGTGCCTGATTCAGATCTCTACCGACAGTGAGACATTCATTCTGGATCCGCTCGCAGTCAAGGATCTGAGGGCGCTCGGTCCGATCATGGCGGACGTCGCGGTGGAAAAGGTGTTCCATGCAGCCAATTACGACCTTTTCTGCCTGCGCCGCGACTACAATTTTGCGTTTAAAAATCTCTTCGATACTCACGTGGCCGCGCAACTGATGGGGTACGAGCAACTGGGACTGGATGCGCTTCTGGAAAAGCTCTTGGGCATAGCGCACTCCAAACGCCGGCAGCGGGATGACTGGTCGCGCCGGCCGCTGGCTCCCGAACAGCTGGAGTACGCCGCCATGGACACGCACCACTTGATGCAGCTCCGCGATTTGCTCGAACAGCAGATCCGCGAAAAGGGGCGTCTGGCATGGGCTCGAGAGGAGTTCGAATCTCTTGCAGAGCTGGAAACCCAGGAGAAGGAGTTTGACGCTGAGGGATTTCGCCGGATCAAGGGCAGCCGCAACATTTCTTTACAGCAGCTCGCCATACTGCGTGCACTCTACCTGTTGCGTGACCGCTACGCGCGGGAAATGGATGTCCCTCCATTCAAGGTTCTGAACAATTCGGTTCTGGTGGAGCTTGCTCAGAAGCCGCCGCGCACTCCCCGCGAGATGTTTAAGCGGCCCGGAATTTCGTTCCGCGTGGCGCGCAGGTTCGGCGGGGAGATTTATCGAGCCATCGAGAACGCGCGCTCAGAAGATTCCGCTTCCCTGGCCTTGCCGGCGCGCAATGCGGGCAAGGCCCCGTCTCGTGAAGCCACGGCCCGGTTGGAGGAACTCAGGCGTTGGCGCCATGTCAAAGCGGAAGAACTGCAGCTGCCCGTCGGGGTGATCTTTCCCGGAACCCTGCTGGAGATGCTGGCGGCGTTTCCACCCGCTGACCTCGCCGAGCTCGAAGCGAGTCCCGGCATGCGCCACTGGCGCACCCACGAATTCGGTTCCGAAATCCTCGATATCATCCACAAGGAAGAGTAGGAATCGTCAGTCGTCAATCGTCAATCGTCAATCCCAAATGGGTGTATGATAAATCCATGCGGAGCAAGGCGCGGTGGCTTTACCATCCGGTTACGATATTCCTTTTGATGCAGGTCCTGTGGGTACTGCTCATGGTGGTCTGGATCCGATGGTACCTCGAGAACCATGCCCAGCTGCACCAGATGGAAAGGCAGCTCGAATCCCAGGCTGCCACGGAGCGTCTGACCTGGCTGCCGCTTGTTGAAGGCGGCGTTCTGCTGGCATTGATCCTGGCCGGGGCAACGGTCATCTTTGTTTACTGGAGCAAGCAGCACAGCTTGAACCGGATTCAGCGAGTCTTCGTCTCCAATGTGACCCACGAGCTGAAATCCCCTGTCGCTTCCATTCAATTGGCGCTCGAGACCATGGCCATGCGCGAGCTTTCGCTTGAACACAGACAGGAGTTCCTGTCCATGATGCTCGACGATGCGGAACGCCTGAACACACTCATCGACCGGATCCTGGGTGCGGCACGCATCGAGAAAAAACGCGCTCGATATCGGCTGGAGCCGGTCAGCCTGCGTCATTTTGTCGAGGAAATGCTGGAGGAAGACCGCCACCGGTTCGAGAAAGACGGTCACCTGGTGGTCCTGGAAAAAGGTGCGGATGCCCGCGTCGCTCTTGATCGTGCCGCGATGCGCATGGCTCTTGCCAATCTGATCGAGAATGCGGCCCGATACTCTCCTCGCGGCACAACCATCCGGTTGCGGCTGCACCGCGATTTGCGCAGCTGCCGCCTGGATATCATCGACAGCGGCGCCGGAATCGCCACAAAGGATTTGAACAACATTTTCAAGATGTTCTGGCGCGGAGACGACAGCCACGTTTCAGGCACAGGGTTGGGATTGTACATGGTCCGGCACATTGTGAGAGACCACAAAGGCAAGGTCTGGGCAACCAGCCCCGGACCCGGCCGGGGCTCCGTCTTCAGCGTCAGCCTGCCGCGAGTGCGCCGTTACTGGAGAATCTCTTCCCGCAGAGTCTCGGCGCGCAGGTGGAAGGCAGGCCTTGAGGAGGGATGATGGTGGAATCTGACCGCACTAAGCCCATGATCCTTCTGGTTGAGGATGAAATCAACCTCGCCCGGCCGCTGCATTTCAACCTCGAGCAGGAGGGCTATCGCGTGCGTGCCACACCGAGCGGTCGAGAAGCGCTCCAGTGGCTGAACGACGATCATTTCGATCTTATCATCCTCGACATCATGATCGAAGAAATGGATGGATTCGAGGTCGCGCGCCGCGTGCGCCGCCAGGATCAGAGGCTGCCGATTTTGATGCTCACCGCCCGTACTGCTGAGGCTGATCGCATTCTCGGGCTCGAGATCGGCGCCGACGACTACCTGGTCAAGCCCTTCCATTTGCGCGAGCTTCTGCTGCGCGTCCGCCGCATGCTCCAGCGGAGTTGCTGGTATGCCAGTCAGGCTGAAACGCGACATACGACCGACATCGGCGCCTACACGGTCGATTTCGATCAGCTGACCGCCACCGGGCCCAATGCCAGGCTGCAGCTGACTGCACTGGAGGCCCGCCTGCTCGAAGTACTGACGGATCAGCCTAATCGTGTGGTGTCACGCGCCGAGCTGCTGGAGAAAGTCTGGGGCTATCATTCTGACGTCGAGAGCAGGACGGTCGACAATTTCATCGTGCGGCTGCGAAAATACTTCGAATCCGAACCGGACCACCCTCGCTACTTCATCAGCGTCCGTGGCCAAGGCTACATGTACCAGAAAGACAATGCCTGATCTGAATTTCGGTGACAGCCTACTTGGGCATGACCATCATTGCACGCACATCGGAGTTTCGAGTTTGAGTAGCCTGTCCCGAATGGCACTTAGATAAGCTCCAGCGAGCGAGGATCGGCAGGAAAATGACCCTGAAAGGGTCAAACAGTGAAAGCCCAGGGCGCAAGCCCTGGGGAAATGGATCAGTCCGAGTGAAGCCCTGTAAGGGCGGCACAGGCTGTTTCGCCCCAGGGCTGTATTACGCGGGCGCACATTCCCAGGGCTCACGCCCTGGGCTGGCGCTGTCGAACCCCTTCGGGGTTCCTTAACTAAGTGCCATTCCAGGAGCCCGTCCGAGAATTAGGAGGGGCCGCGTTCCGAGCGCCGCGGGGGCAGATGCAAGGCGGCGCGACGCAGGCGATGTCGCTGCACATCGTCGAGGAGCGCCAACGCCGCAGATGCCCCCGCGCCGCCGGAACCCGAAGGGCGCATGGGGATTGCGGGGCGATCTCCGCGTTGCTCGTCGTCAACGATGTGCAGAGACATCGCCTCCTCCTCGCGCCTTGAGCTCGCCCCGCAAGCCCCATGCGCGCGACCCCTCCTAATTCTCGGACGGGCTCCTAGCCTGTCCCCGAAATTCAGGAATTGCGGCGTGCTGCTGCCGGAGCGGGTTTGCGCTCCTGGTGCGGGTGACAGATCACATACGTGTCCAGGGCAAGCCCCAGCACATAGCCTGCTCTCCTCAGCCTGCGGCAGTAGTCGGTGTCGTCTTCGCCGTTCATGTCGGCAAGAAGACCCACATTTTCGATAGCCCGGCGGTTGAAGGCAGTGCAGAAGAAGGTCAACAATCCATCGACAAGGATGCCGGTATCCGGGAAATGAAACTGCAGAATCCGATTGCGCTCATGAATGTCCTCGGTGAGAAAGTGAGGCATCTGGTGCACTATCTTCTCCCGCACCTGGTCTACACCCTGCCAGTCATTCTTTTGGGAGTTGAGCGGCCCTACGGCTGCGATGCGGGGATGGGTGTTCAGGAAGGCGATCATGTTGCGCAGCCATCCGTGGGAAAGCTCAACATCATTTTTCATGAAAATCACATAGGGATTTGACCCCATCTGAATTCCCTGGTTGATGGCTCCACTCCAGCCCCGGCTCTGGCGATTTCGGACGATGGTAATGTCGCGCGTATAAATCTTGTGCAGATCTGCGGTCTCATCCGTCGACGCATTATCGATGATGTAAATGTGAAACGGGTAGTCGGAGTGGCGATAGATGCCCTCGAGCAAGGCCCTCGTGAGAGGGTAATGGTTGCGCACCGGAATGAGAATGTCTGCCGCACCTTCATTTGAACCGTCATGCATGGCCCGATCCTGTAAGCGAGAAACTGGCAAATGTTGGGGTCCAAAATTACTTATCGACCGTCGGGCCAAAATCTGAAACATTTCGCGCAGACGAAACACGCGCCCAAGGCATCACTTTGGAGCGCGTTCAGTGGGAGCAACAACTGGCGGGGTACACATGCGGATGCGGAGGCGCTTCGGACACCTCCGGAGATGTGCCGTTGCGGAAAACCTTGAGCGCATGATGAAGCTTTCGCTCGCACTGCTCCAATACTTGTACCACTTCTGCGGGCGGCAAATTGAGGGTACGGGCGACATCCTCTGCAGATTTCCCGCAGTAGTGAATCTCAATAAAAACCCGTCGATGAGACTCGGGCCAGGACTTCAAGCATTCCACAATGGTCTGGGACAGCTGGTCACGCGACGGCTCAAGTCTCAATCCCGCGATTGCCATAACGTTTCCTCATTAGCTTGCTGAAATCCGTCTTACCTGTAATACTGTATATGATGCAGTTAGGTTCAAAAAAGTTTTCTCATGATTCGCATAAGGCTCTCCGATGAGTTTAGTAAGTCAGCTGCGGGGGGACCCATGAAAACATGCGACTTCGAAAAGCTGGTTCGTTACCTGGATAAGCAGTTGAGTGTGGATGAAAAGTTGGATGTCCTGGAGCATCTGGACCATTGCGAGATCTGTCGTGACGCGGTTTTTCACATCTCGCGCGATCGGGATGCAAACCTGTTCTATTATCGGCCCTATAATACGGAGAAGGTTCTGGCACGCTGAAAGCCAGAGGGTATGACATCCGTTATTTTGCCTTGGGAGCGTAGTAGCCGCGCCGCGCGTGTATGCGGATGCCGGGAACTTTGCAGCGCAGGTTTATACTGCGGAAAGATCCATCCCTTTTCTCGTTGTTCGATCGGTAGGCGAGACTGTACTGCCCCTGCAAATCTGCGCCGATCGCCCGAAATGCATCCCTGAGTTCGGAGAGCCTGGCACTCGGCGAAAAAAAACTGCCGCCCGTGTCCTCCGCAAATCTTCTTAACACGCCGAAGCTTTCTCCATACTCGTCGCGCACGCCGATCCCATAGATCAGGACATCGCTTCTCTGTGCGACCTCAATGGCTTCCTTCTCTTTTATTTTGCTGGAGGTATCGGTACCGTCGGTTATGACGACGATCACTTTGCGGCCAGTTTCAGCATTAAGCTTTTCATTCACCGCCAGGTAGATGGCATCATACAGAGCCGTGCTGTTTCCCGCCCGCAGCGTGTCCAAAGCCGCCTCCAGGCGGTTCGGATCCTGGGTGAAATCCTGAACCAGATTCACGTCGGAGTCGAATTGGATAATGAGAGCGATATCCCGATCTTTGCGCAATACATGCCGGAAAAACTCGGAGGCAGTTTGCTTTTCGTAATCCAGCTTCGATTTGACGCTTGCGCTGGTATCGATCAATAGGGCGATGGTAAGAGGCACATCCGTGCCTTGGGTCCAGTCATTGAAATAGTCGATGGTCTGCGGCTTTTTGTCTTCAAAAACCTGGAAGTCCTCGGTTTTCAGGCCCGAAACCATCTTGCCGTTGCGATCCGTAGCCGTAAAAACTACATTCACCAGTTCAACTTGAGACCGGATCGTAGTCCGGGGGACCTGAACCTGTTGCTGCGACATCGGTGTGGCCCCTGCCAGGGTCAGCGACACCATCGTGAGCGCCAGCATGGATCGGATAATCATCGCCTCCCCTCTCCTCCTGCCGGATCTATACCTTAGAGGCAGGCGTGCCGATGAAGTTTCAGAAATTCTAAGAACCTTCCCGAATGAACAGAATGCGGGAGCAGCTGTCGCAGATATGGATCGCTTCGGTCCGGATCAGGTCGGCAAAAACCTGGGGTCTTATGCGGACATGGCAGGCGGAACAGAGCTCGTCCTTGGCTTCCGCCAGTGCGATCCCTCTGCGCGCGTCGGCGATGCGCCGATAGCGCCCCAGCAGTTCGGCCTCGATCCGTCTTTCCAGGGCGGCCTTTGTCTCATAAAGCGTCTTTATTTCGGCTTCAAGCTGGGGTACGGTCTCTTCCGCCTTGCGAATCTGGGCTTCCAGCTCGGCCTGCTTGGACCTGAGTTCCTTCTCTTCCTGCGCCAGGCTTTCCTCCATGGATTCCATCTTCTCCATGATCTCGAGGATGGCATCTTCTGCGCCGTGGATTTGACTTTCCGCGGTCTGGATCTCGTGCAACATGGCCGTATATTCCTTGTTGGTCTTAACAGCCATGAGCTGCTCCCTGAGCCGGGATAGCTTGGTTCTCATCATTTCAACATCGCTCTCGCGGGTGCGACGCTGCTTGGCAAGCTCCTGGTTGAGCGCCACACGAGCCTGATGGGTGCGATCCAGCAGCTGGAACTCTTCCCGATAAGCTGAAGCCTTTTCGGGGATTTCGGAGATCTGTTTTTTGAGAGTGACGATTTTTGTGTCGATATCCTGCAGGGTAATCAGGTTGCGGAGATCAGGATTCACCTGCAGTCCCCCTCCGCATCCTCTGGGGAGGCGGAAAACGCTGAAATGCGGCACTCAGGATGTTCGTGAGAGCCGGAATCTTTTCTTTGAGCCAGGATCATCATCTTTGTGATTCGCACGAAAGGGAATGGTAATATACCCAACTGCTTTCAAACTGTCAACGCATACCAGATGCGGCCAGGCACGGGAGGTCAGGATTCTATGCGCGCCGTCATTCAAAGAGTCACAAGAGCGAGCGTCACGGTGGCGGGCGCTGAGATTGCCCGCATCGGCAACGGCATTCTGGCTCTCGTGGCGATCGCCGGCGACGACTCTCAGGAGGTACTCGAGTGGATGGCCAGGAAGATCGTGGAGTTGCGCATTTTCGACGATGCGGATGGCCGGCTTAATCTCAGCCTTCTCGATGTCCGCGGCCAACTCCTTCTGGTTTCGCAATTTACCCTCTACGGCGATTGTCGCAAAGGACGGCGGCCATCATACTCCGGCGCAGCTCCACCTGCCCAGGCGCAGGCCCTTTACGACAGATTCGTTCAAATCGTTCGACAATGGGTGCCTGACGTGCAAACCGGCCAATTTCAGGCCGCGATGGAAGTGGATTTGGTTAATTCCGGGCCAGTGACCCTGATCCTCGATAGCCGCCAGGGTCTGAATTGACTCAATGGATCGCCGAACAGTTGTCAATCGCCAGCCATTCATGTAACCTCCATTTTTCTGTCTGAGGGGGAAAGTGGACACTCATAACTCCCGGAATCTGCTCATTGACGCAGATGACACCCTCTGGGAGAACAACATCTATTTCGAGCGGGTGATTCAGGAGGTCCAGGAGATCCTGGGCCGCGCCGGCGGCGGTACCATGAACTTCAGGACCGAGCTTGACGATACCGAGCGGAGGCGCATTCCTCTGACCGGCTATGGCACGGTGAACTTCACTCATTCCCTGGTCGAGACCTTTCAGAGGCTTCTGCCCCCAGGCGCAGATCCGACGCTTCCGGCACAGGTGCACCAGCTGTCCCTGGCTATCCTGGAACACCCCATGGAGATCTTCCGAGGTGTTCCCGAGACACTCGCCTATCTTTCGACCCGACATGCGCTGTTCCTGGTGACGAAAGGAGATCCCGAAGAACAGTCGCGCAAGATACGGGCTTCCGCGTTGGAGGGCTACTTCCGGAGCATCGAGATCCTGGCCGAAAAGAATACCCGAACCTACTCCGCTTTGCTTGCCCGCCATGGGTGGGAGGGATCCTGTTGCTGGATGATCGGAAATAGTCCTCGTTCAGATATCAATCCGGCACTGGCTGCGGGGATGAACGCAGTCTACATCCCGCATATTCATACCTGGACTCTTGAGCACGAAGAACCCGCGGAGCACCCGGGACTCCTCGAACTGGCAAAATTTTCAGACCTCAGGCTTCACTTCTAGGAGCGGCAAAATTGTTGTTCCTCATGCGCGTTCTCGCCTTTCTCGGCGTCCTCTGGATGCTGCGCCGAATTCTCGGACTTTTCCTGGGGAAGGCGGTGAAACCGGCTCGGCCCGATCCCGGGAGAGTCGCCCCCACCAAAACAGTGAAAGACCCGGTCTGCGGCATGTACATGGATCCGAGGCTCGCATTTCCCCTGCAACATAAGGGCGAACAGGTTTTCTTCTGCTCGGAGGAGTGCCGCCGAAAATACCTCAACGGACCCGCTGCCAATGGGTAAAACCTGGAATGAAACCTGCAACCCATAGAAGGTTGTGGCTTTGCATGAATTCCGAGCGTTGAATGTACTTGCCGGCAGGCAGCCTTGGCGCATCGGACATTCATGGGCAATACCATCAAGGCGGTCGGAACCGGACCCGTTGGTCCACCTGCAGTTCCCGGACATCGATGTCGGGGTCCACGCAGATCCTGCCGGAATTTTCCTTGTTGAAATGAAGCCAGACGCAAATATAATAGGCTGGTTAGCAGGTTTTTGGTTATTTTGCCATAGCGGTCATCTGGAAGTTGTAGACTTGGAAAAGACGCCCTCCCGAAAAGTCTCCCGCTACTCCGAAGAACTTATCCAGGATTGCCTTTTGACCATGGAGTCAGGGGACATCGAGGATCTGTTCCAGATTATTCCACGCATAGGCGTGCTGCGCGATCCACGCTTTCACAACCCGCTGATCCTCATGTTGTCTCACGAGGATACCAAGCGGTGCGAATTTGCTGCCTACGCGATGGGCGCCATGGGGGATCACGAGTTCCTTGGCCCGCTAAAACAGGCATTTCTGGAAGCCAGGAAAATGAGGGGCTTCGGCGCCCAGGATTTTCTGATCGCCGTGATTGAGGCGATCGGCGCCATCGGTGATGATGCTGCGGTCGAGTTCTTCCTCCCGATACTGAAAAACAGCGACACCACTGCGTCGGTTCGAATACTGAAATGGATCGTCGAATCGCTAGGGGCGATCGCCCAGCAGGGCGGCGCCCGTTCAATCGAGGCCTTGCTGGAAACCACCGAGCATCACAACCCCGAACTGCGCTCTCAGGCCCTGCTGGAACTATCCGTTGCCTTCTGGCATCGGCCCAACGAGATTCCGGAAGCTACCGTGAAGCGCATCTATGGGTTAACGAGGGATAGAAACCCCCTCGTCGCCGAATCAGCCTTATCCGCTTTGCAGAGTCTCGCAGACGTCGGTTGCAGGCGAGCAGAGAAGCTCTTTTCGAGCCACAACAGCTAAAAACGCCTTTCCTACCCCTGGCTTGCTCTTACTTCTTAAGTGTCTGGATGAGCTGCTTGGCCACATCAAGGTTGGTGGCGTCTTTCCCGATCTTGAGGTACTGCTCCAGGAACTTGACTGCCTCAGGTATGGTCGCCTGATCGCCCGACAGGGACAGCCCCAGCTGATAGTAGGCCTCTGCATACCCGGCGTCGGCTTTGATGGCCTGCCGGAAGGCCTCGGCCGCGTCTTTCGTCTGCCCGCTGTTTACAAGCGTCGCACCAAGATTGTAGAAATTCTGCGCCGCGGCCGCAGGATCAAGATTCGCGGCTTTTTGGAAAGCATCCTTGGATTCGGCTGTTTTCCCCATCTTTCCATAAACCACGCCCAGGTTGGTCAAAAGCGCGGCATCGGTGGGCTTCAAACCGATGGCTTTCAGGTAGGTATCCACTGCCTCCGGGTACTGGTTGTTTTTGTAGTACGCATCAGCAAGATTGGCGAGAACGGTGGGCTCTTCAGGGGCCTTTTCCAATGCCTTCTTGAACTGTTCGATCGCACCCGGATAATCAGATTTATCCGCTGCCGTTCGGCCTGCTTCAAAAAACTGCTTGATCTCGCCTATCATCTTCGCCTGCTGCTCCACCTTGCCCTTTTCCGCCTCGAGTTTCTTCTGCTCCTCGGGACTCATTTCAAAGGGGAACTTCAGCGCGGGATTGCCTGGCTCCAGCCTGATATCCGCGGCACTGAGCCCCGGTGCGGCGTCTTTCTGCGCGAATCCAGGATTATAACCATCCGCTCTCACGACAATGTAATACTGGCCTGAAGGCAGGTTCATCCACACCCACTGCCCCTTTTTATCGGTATTGGTTGGGTAAACTCTCTTGCTGCTGACGCCAGTAATGGTAACTTTGGCATTAATTACCGGCTCACCCTTGTCATTCGTTACCTTTCCGGCAAATCCGCGATTCTGAGCAAAAGCTATCGGAGACAAAAGGAGACCCAAACTGAGAAGAAGAATCAGAACCAGGCCAAACCTGCGATATTGGCTGCGCATAAAACCTCCTTGCAAGGCCGAGATATGAGAACTGATCGAGTTACAATAGCCCAAAAAACCATTTTATGACCGGCTCGGATCGCATGTCAACAGAGGAAGGATGCTTGCAGCGATTCAGGCCTTGGGCAGGATTCTCAACACAAACGGTCATCCTGCGCATAGCCAACATCCCCCGCGCAGCAGCACAGCCGACCCGGTATTGATCCTATGAATATCGAAGGCCTTGCGCGCCTCTCTCACTTCTAAATATAAAGACCGTTAGAGGGCCAGAAAGTTTCTCATCTGCTGGGAATCGCGGGTAAGGGGGGCCGGGGGGAGACTGTTCAAAAAGACCCGGCCGTAGTTCTTGGTCATGATCCTCTTATCGAGAAGAGCGAGGATGCCGCGGTCGGATCGGCTGCGAATCAGTCTTCCAAAACCCTGTTTCAGGAGAATGACCGCTTCCGGGATCTGATAGTCGTAGAAGGCGTTGCCGCCGGTCTCGTTCAAATGACGAATGCGCGCAGCGACAACGGGATCGCTGGGGACGGAAAACGGCAGTTTGTCGATCACCACACAGCTCAACTGCTCACCTTGCACATCGACCCCCTGCCAGAAACTGGCGGTGGCAAACAGCACCGCACTCGGGGTTTTGCGAAACGCTTCGAGCAGTCCACTTTTGCTCTTCTCCCCCTGAATCAGCATCGGATAGGGCAAGCGCGACTGCAAGGCGTGATAGATCATGTTCATCTGGGAGTAACTGGTGAATAATAGGAAGGCGCGGCCCGCGCTCGCCTCGAGGATCTGCTCCAACTCGATACACGCCTGATCCGCCCAACCCTCCTCTCTGGGTTCGGGGATTTCACCCGGCACGTAAAAGATTGCTTGACGTGCAAAGTCAAAATGCGAATCCAAAATCAGTTCTTCGCAGGTGTTCAGCCCAAGCCGGGAGCGGATGAACTGAAAGTTGCCGTCGGTTGAAAGCGTCGCGGAAGTGAGAATGGCGGCATCGACGCACGCAAACAGTTGATTCGCAAGTATAGAAGACACTCGGATCGGGGAAGCCCAAAGGAAAACCCCGCGTCCGCGCACCTCGTACCAGTAGACATGTTCGGTGGAATCCGATTCCAGAATCGCTACCAACTCGTCATGCATTTCCTGACAACGCCGGCAGAGTGCCTCGATGGCATCGCTCTGGTTCGGCAGGCCCCCCAGCGATGTGGCAATGACCGACAGCAGGGTCAAGAACCTGTGATAGGATTCGCCCGGCGGATCCCCGCGCTGCGCGCCGCGCCGTATTTCCAAACCCTCGCCCAACTCTCGCAGAGGATACCGGCCCTCTTTGCCGCGAAATGCACCGAAGAATTCACCGGAGCAACCTGCCAGCTTTGAAACCTGATCCTGGAGAAAGGTCGCTCGATCGCCCGACTCGGCCAGAATGCGGGCGGCATCACGCGCGAACTCGTCGATCCGGTAGCTGCTGACCATAAGACCAAAATATTGGGTGACAACATCCTCAAGTTCGTGAGCCTCGTCAAAGACGACAACGGAGTAATCCGGAAGGACGGATCCGAAATCGCCCTGGCGCAGCGCCAGATCGGCAAAAAACAGGTGGTGATTGACGATAACGATGTCCGATGCCAACGCGCGTTGCCTCACCTTGGTAACAAAACAAGCCTCAAAGTCAGCGCATTTCTGTCCGGTGCAAGTCTCACGGCGCGCGTCAAGATGGTGCCAGAGAATAAAATCATCGGGGAGTTCCTTCAACTCCGCCCGATCACCCGTCGCGGTCGTACGCACCCAATCCCGGATTGCCTCCAGATACTCGGGATCGTGCCTGGAAAACAGGTAGCCCTCGCCTCCAATTTCAGCAAGTTTTTTGAGGCATAGATAGTTACTTCTCCCTTTGACGTAGCAGACGGAGAGCTTCCGGCCGAGGGCATTCTCCAGAAATGGCAGATCCTTGAAGAAGATCTGTTCCTGCAGATTTTTTGTGCCTGTGGATATGATGACGCGCTTGTGGCTGAAGATGCACGGCAGGAGATAAGCGAGAGTTTTCCCCGTCCCGGTGCCCGCCTCCACACACAAATGGTGACGCCCTTCGATGGCAGCCGCTACCGCCTGCGCCATCTGAATCTGCCCCGGGCGGAATTCATAATTGGGATGCGTGCGGGAGATCTGCCCCATCGGGCCAAAAATATCGCTCAGCTCATCGGGTGAAATCATTCTTTTCCGAGTGCCGCCAACTTCTCCGGGTAAAGCGGAAACTTGTCGGTGAGCGCAAGGACCTCTTCGCGAGCCTGTCTCAGAATGTTGCCGTCACCAGGCGCGTGCAGCACACGGCTGATCAAGCGGCCAATTATCTTCATCTCCTGCTCTTTCATTCCGCGCGTGGTAACTGCCGGCGATCCGATACGAATTCCGCTGGTAATGGTCAGCGGTTTGGTGTCGAACGGAATGACGTTTTTATTGACCGTGATGTTTGCATTCTCCAGGGCTTGTTCGGCTTCCTTGCCGGTAATCCCCTTACTGGCGACATCCACCAGCATCAAGTGGTTGTCTGTGCCTCCGGAGACCAGCCGGAAGCCCTCATCGAGGAGCGTCTGCGCCAGGACGTGCGCATTGGCCAGCACCTGGCGCTGGTATCCGACGAAGGCGGGCTGCATCGCTTCCTGCAGGCAAACAGCCTTGGCCGCGATCACATGAACCAACGGGCCGCCCTGCACTCCCGGGAACACCGCCCGGTCGAGGTCTTTGGCGAATTTCTCCCGGCACATGACCAAGCCGGCGCGCGGCCCGCGCAGGGTCTTGTGCGTAGAGGTGGTTACGAAGTCGGCGTGCGGGAAAGGGCTGGGATGCAGTTTAGCGGCCACGGGACCCGCGACATGGGCAATGTCGGCCAGCATGTAGGACCCGACCGAGCGCGCAATGTCGGCGATACGGGCAAAGTCCCAGATGCGGGGATAGGCGCTCGCGCCGCAGACGATCACCCGGGGCTTGCTTTCTTCAGCAAGGCGGGCGATTTCATCGTAATCGAGGAGTTCGCTATCGGCACGCACACCGTAGGATTTGACCTGGTACATCTTACCCGAGAAATTGAGGGGATGCCCGTGCGTCAGATGCCCGCCGTGGGCCAGGCTCATGCCGAGGATTGTGTCGCCGGGATTGCAGATCGCCATGAAGACCGCGATATTGGCCTGAGTCCCCGAATGAAGCTGTGCGTTGACATGTTCCGCACCGAACAGTTTCTTCGCCCGTTCCTGCACGAGGATCTCAACCTGATCGGCAAACTCGCAGCCACCGTAGTAGCGCTTGCCCGGATACCCTTCCGCATATTTATTGGTGAAGACCGAGCCTGTCGCTTCCAGCACCGCGCCGCTGACAAAATTTTCCGAAGCGATGAGCTCCAGCGTCTGGTTCTGCCTATGCGTTTCTGCGGCAATCGCACGCGCAACTTCAGGATCTACCTCGTAGAGAGTCTTCATCGACGGCCCCTTCTTTCCCGAATATGGTTACACAGTCTACCTCAGGTTCTCGCTCTCTGGAAGATCTTCAATTTTGGATCTGTGATTCAGACAACAAAAACCAAAAGCAGCCACGAATGGCACGAATAGCTATAGCCGCAAAAAAGGAATCTCATCGCAGAGCGGGCCGATAATTCGCGATTTTGCCTCCGCCACATGGGCGCAACGCTGCGCGCTGGAACAGTCTGGCGCCAGGCTGTTGGCCGGAGGCCGCCCATGTGGCGGAGGCAAAATCGTACTCCCATAGTGACCCTCTCTCCATTCGTGCCATTCGTGGCTAGGTTTTTTTCGCTGTCTGAATCGCAGATTTTGGATCGCGGTTTTTGGATTGTGGGCTCGCAATAGGGAATGTCGGGGTGGGTGGATAAAATGCGATAATCCGCGCCAATCCAAAATCCGCAATCCAAACTCCAAAATCTCAGTTTACCCGATTGCGCTTGACTGGCGTCCCGGGTCTCCTAGAATTACCTCTTTGTGTAATGATACATTATCTTAGGAGCCTGACATGCGCTGGTCCAAGACCTTTATTCCGACTTTGCGGGACAATCCTGCGGACGCGGAGCATCCTTCCCACCAACTGTTGATTCGCGGCGGCTTTATCCGCCAACTGGCAGCTGGAATCTACTCCTTCCTTCCCCTGGGGCAACGCACGATGCTCAGGATCATGAATATTGTCCGCGAGGAGATGAACGCTGCCGGTGCACAGGAATTTTTCCTGCCCGCGCTCCATCCGGCAGATCTCTGGCAGGAGACCGGGCGGTGGACCGACATGGGAGACAACATGTTCCGCCTGAAGGATCGTGCCAGCCGCGATCTTTGCCTGGGCATGACGCACGAAGAGATTTTTACTGATATCGCCCGCAAAGAGATCCGGTCATATAAAGACCTGCCGCAGATCTGGTACCAGATTCAAACCAAATTCCGCGATGAGGCCCGCCCCAAGTCGGGGCTCTTGAGGTTGCGCCAGTTCATCATGAAGGATTCCTACTCCTTCGATGTCGATGGGGAGGGATTGGACCGGAGCTACAACCTGCACCACGATGCCTATTGCCGCATATTTACCCGCTGTGGCCTGAAGTTCGTGGCCGTCGAAGCGAGTTCGGGCGCAATGGGCGGAAGCCAGTCCCAGGAGTTCATGGTGCGCACGGACGCAGGCGAGGATTTTGTGGTTTCATGTGCGTGCGGCTATGCCGCCAACCTCGAGCGGGCGACTTCGAAAATCGCGAAAATCATGGACAATCCTGCCACCGGTGCGCCGCATGAGGTCCACACCCCAGGCCAGAAAACCATTGCGGAAATCGCCGATTTCCTCCGCGTCCCGCCCACGCATCAGATCAAGTCGCTCGTGTACATCGTCAACGACCAACCCCACCTGTTCCTCCTGCGCGGCGATCACCAGTTGAACGAAACAAAGGTCATGGCAGCCACCGGCACCTTCCAGGCGCGGCCGGCGCATCCCGAGGAAATCATCGCTGCCTTCGGAGCCCAGGCCGGCAGCCTCGGGCCTGTAAGCGTGAGTAACATGCCGATCTATGCCGATCTCGAGCTCCAGGGACGCCAGAATCTCACCTGTGGCGCCAATAAGAACGATTATCACCTTCAAGGGGTCACCCCCGGCGTTCATTTCCAGCCGGTGTGGGTTGACCTGCGGATGGTCGAAAAAGGCGAAGGCTGCAGCCAGTGCGGCCGTCCCCTGGACGTGTACCGCGCTGCCGAAGTCGGCCACATTTTTAAACTGGGCACCAAGTATTCCCAGAGCATGGGCGCGATGGTGCTTACTGCGGACGGCAAGCAAATCCCCGCCGTCATGGGCAGCTACGGCATCGGCATGGAACGCATCATGACTTCAGCCATCGAACTCTTCCATGATGCCGACGGGATCATCTGGCCCGCTTCTATCGCGCCTTACACGGTCATCATCACACCGGTGAATTACAAGGACGACATCAAAGCCGCAGCCGACAAATTGTACGCCGAGCTGAGTGCCGCCGGCTTCGACACCCTGCTCGATGACCGTGCCGAACGCCCCGGGGTGAAGTTCAAGGATGCCGACCTGATCGGGATTCCCTTCCGGGTCGTATTGGGTCCTGAAAAGCTCAAACAGGGCAAGGCAGAACTCTTTGAGCGCGCCACAAGAAAAACAGAACTTCTCGAACTCCCGGCACTCGTCGCGCGCATCAAAAGCTTAATCGCCAGCGCGTAAGAATTCCGGCCTCAAAACTGCAAAAGCGGCAACGAATGACACGGCGCGGCATAGCCGCAACCAAAAAAACTCACCGCGGAGATCGCCGAGACCGCGGAGAGCCCTTTTGTTTTTCAATATCTTGTCTCTCCGGTCTCCGCAATCTTTGCGGTGAGCAGTTGCTTTTCTTGCCTAAATGGCAAGGACTTATACGTAAGAAACAAATGGTTGGTATCATTCGTGGCGGCCTTGAAAAGACCATTAATTTTCATGCGCCTTGGTGCGGCCTCTTGCGCGCGGGTGGCAGGAACGGTAGATACGCACCAGTTGCTCGATCGATACGTGCGTGTACTTCTGCGTAGTGGAGAGGCTTTCGTGACCCAGGAGTTCCTGGATTGAACGCAGGTCGGCACCGGCATTGAGCATGTGGGTGGCAAAGGTGTGGCGCAAGGTGTGCGGGTGCACGTGAAGTCTCTGAGCCAGCCTGACGACATGCCGGCCAACGATGACGGCGACGCCACGCGTGGTCAACCGGCCGCCTCGTGAATTCAGGAAAACCGCGTCGCCTTCTGCCGTCCGCCCTTTTTCCGGATTTTTCGCACTGAGTGCGCTCCGCACTTCGAGGTAGGTTCGGATCGCGGCTGCCGCCTTTCTGCCGAAGGGAACGATCCGTTCCTTGCGTCCCTTGCCCAGAACGCGGATGAAGCCTCCTTCGAGGTCAAGAGCTTCCCTGTCCAGGCCGACAAGCTCGCTCACACGGATGCCCGTAGCATAGAACAACTCGAGAATCGCCAGATCCCGAACCGCCAACTTCGTACCCGCGCCTGGCCTGTCGAGCAATTCGGCCATCGAAGACGCCGACAGATGCTCGGGGAGGCGCTTCTCCAGTTTCGGCGACGCGACATCCCTGGCCGGATTGTTCGGCAGCACCCCCTGTTGTGCCAGATACTTCATGAAGGAGCGCAGTACAGCCAGCTTGCGTGCCACGGATGACTTCCGGTTTTGTTTTTGGTAAAGCATGCCCAGGAATTCGCGTATCGTCAGGTTGTCAATCTGGGTGAGTTCCGGTTGGGGACGCGGTTCTCCTGTGGAAGCGTGCGTCAGGAAGTAATGGAACTGATACAGGTCGGACGCATAGTTGCGCACGGTGTGGGGAGATGCATCCCGTTCGAAGCGCAGGTGCGTGAGGTACTGCTCAATCCAGGAAGCCAGAGTCAGGCTCATTGATCTACTCGATTTTCGCCGGAATCCTTTTCATGGGTGAACCCAGGAGTTCAATCCACGACTCCATCGACTTGAGCG
The DNA here is from genome assembly GCA_963739235.1 of Terriglobia bacterium. Lineage (GTDB taxonomy): Bacteria > Acidobacteriota > UBA6911 > UBA6911 > UBA6911 > JAFNAG01. The sequence goes on from CAVTZY010000033.1 coordinate 239,048, forward strand.
CTTCTTCCACTTGAACGCGATGGCGCTCTTTGCGGTCACGAATGTCCCTTACCGTGTCGGACGGTTCAGGCAGCAGTCCAAAGCTGATGTTGGCCGGTTGAAAATGCTCAGGCGCCGCGCTGCTGATGTAATGCAGCAAACTGCCGCATGCGGTCTCGCGCGGCGCCGCCAGCGGCTCTTCGTCTCGCAGGAGGCGCACCGCGTTGATGCCGGCAACCACACCAGTCGCTATGGATTCCACATAACCTTCCACACCACAGATCTGTCCCGCAAAAAACAGGTCGGGCCGCCTCCGCGTCTGGAGGGTCCGGCCCAGCAGTTTGGGAGACAACAGGTAGGTATTGCGGTGAATCTGGCCGAAGCGGAGGAATTCCGCATTCTTCAGCCCGGGAATGAGCCGAAAGATTCTCTTTTGCTCCGGAAAGCGCAGGTGGTTTTGAAAGCCGACCAAGTTGTAGCTGTCGGCCATGAGATTCTCCTGGCGCAGCTGGACCACGGCATACGGGCGGCGATGAGTGCGCGGGTCGATCAGCCCCACCGGCTTCATCGGTCCGAAGCGAAGCGTATCGACTCCGCGCCGCGCCAGTTCCTCGATCGGCAGGCAGCCTTCGAAATACAGCGCCCTTTCGAATTCATGAACGGGAACCGATTCCGCGCTGATCAACGCTTCGTAAAAGAGCCGGTACTCCTGCTGTGTCATGGGGGCGTTGAGGTAGTCCTCTCCGCCTTTGCCATACCGGGATGCCGCATAGAGTATGGTTTCATCGATCGTCGTGGCGTCGACAATCGGCGATATCGCATCATAGAAATACAGGTGATGGGTGCCCGCAAATGCCGCGATGGCGCGCGACAGTGCATCCGAGGTCAGGGGGCCTGTGGCAATGACCGTGACTCCCTCCGCAGGAATGGAGCTGACTTCTCCGCGCACAACGCGGATGCGGGGCTCGCTCAGGATCTCCTCGGTAACGCGGCGGGAGAACAGTTCGCGATCCACCGCCAGCGCGTGCCCGGCCGGAACGCAAGTCTCATCGGCGATGCGCACGAGCAAGCTGCCGAGCCGCCTCAACTCTTCCTTGAGCAGGTACGGCGCAGTCCCGGGCAGATTGGATTTCAGCGAGTTGCTGCAGACCAGTTCTGCGAATTCGCCGGTTTTATGGGCAGGAGTCAGGACGGCAGGGCGCATTTCGTGCAGGTGGACACGGCACCCGCCGCGGGCCGCCTGCCAGGCCGCCTCTGCCCCCGCCAACCCGGCCCCAATGACGATGACATCCGGCTTCATACCTTCCCCGATCACGTGCGCCGATAGCCTATCTGAGGCACAGGGGGCAAACAACCCCAAATTGAATCTGCGATTCAGACATTACAAGCTAAAAGCAGCCACGAATGGCACGAATAGCCCTTGCCGCAATCTGGAGACCTGATCGCAGAGCGGGCCGGAGGCCGCCTGCGTGGAGAAGGCGAAATGGCACTCCCATGGTGGCCCCTCTCTCCATTCGTGCCATTCGTGGCAAAGTTTTTTCCCCGGTCTGAATCGCAAAAATTGAATGGCCATTCACAAATGACGATTGAGGAATGCCGAGCGCGCGGGGCAGTCAAATCGTCGTCATTGCGGACACAGGCAAATGCCCCGATACGGGAGCGGGGATCAGCGGCCTTTATTCATCATTCGTCTTTTGGCCTGTCCGGAATGAAGTTGAGAGCTGCGGAATTGATGCAATAGCGTAATCCCGTAGGTTCGGGCCCGTCCGCGAATACGTGGCCGAGGTGGCTCTCACAGCGGCTGCACAGCACTTCTACCCGATGCATGGAGTGACTGTCGTCGGGTTCGGTTGCGAGGTTTGCTGGATCCGCCGGCGCATAAAAACTCGGCCAACCGCAGCCGGCATCAAATTTGGCGTCGGAACTGAACAATTCGGCGCCGCAGGCAACGCACCAATAGGTTCCCTTATCCTGGTTGTTCCAGCAGGCACCCGTGAAGGGCCTTTCGGTTTTCTTCCGTCGCGTCACCTCGTACTGCTCTGGAGTCAGCAGTTTTTTCCATTGCGCATCGGTTTTGATGGTTTTTCGGATCATGGATCCCTCCGCAGGAGTCTCTCAATAAATCATCCTGCAGGGTCCCCTGAAATGCAAATCGGGCAGACCCCGGAGAATGCCCCTAAATATAGTGCGCAGATTGGATTCTTGCTCTGCCTGGTGCGTCCCGGTCATTTCTTGGGGAGGTTCAGCGCATCTTCGAGCACGATGCTGTGATTTGCCAGGGTATCGCCGACGACCTGGTCGAGCGCAATGCGGCTCTGGATCCAGGCGATTTTCGCCTGCAGCAGCACGCTTTGCGCATTTTGCAGATCCCTTTGGGCCTGGACAACGAGGAAGGTCGTACTGGCGCCCAGCATGTACTTGTCTTGTTCACCCTGCAAGCGTTTCTCCTGGTAATCCACGGCAACCTGCGCGGCTTCCACGCTCGCTTTGTTCAATGCAACGCTATCGAAAGACTGGCGTACCTGCAGAGTTATCTGCTGGCGCAAGGCGCGCAGACTTTCCTCGCCCTGCTTGTAGGCGATTTGCGCCTGGGCATTGTTGACTCGCGCCTGATCGTTGCCGATTGGAACACGCAAGGCAAAGCCGAAGGCGTAGCCGAGATTGCTGCCGCTGAACAAGGAGCTGAGGGAGTCCATGAATCCCCCGGGGATCATCCCGATAATGGGCGCATTGAGAAATCCTTTGGAGAAGTCCCGTTGAATCGTATCTCCTCCAAGCCCGTTCTGCGAATAGCTCCCCGTGAAATCAAGCACCGGCCGGAGCTGGTTTCGGGTGTAATCTACGTTGATTTTGTTGTTCGCCTGATTCGCCTGCTGGGCTTTGACTTCGGGACGTATTTCCAGCGCACGCTGTATCGCCTCCGTCAGCGCGCCGGCTGGCGGCGGGGGTAGCAGCACCTGGCTGGTCGGGACAATTGTCGCATCCATCAATGCCGGTGCCGACCGCGACGAAATCAGCTTTTTGAGCTGGTCCTCGATGATGCGGCGATTGTAGCGCGAAACGATCAGCTGCTGGTTCACGCTCGCCGCCTGGGCCTGCGCCTGCAGTACGTCCAGCGGAGCCATGGTTCCGACCTGCTCTTGTATTTGGGTCTGCTCGAGGGTCAGCTGCGCCAGCTTCAGTGAGGCTTCCTTGACACTGATGTCTTCATCGCTGAAGACGAGATTCCAGTAAGTATTGAGTACGCTGCTCACGATACTGATCAGGCTGGTGGAGAAGTTATCCACCGAGATGTCGTAGTTGTTGCGCGCGATGTGCAGGAAGCGCCCGCGGCTGATGTTACCGTAGCCCTGCAGCAGGTGCTGCGTGAAGCCGATGCTCCACAGTGAGGTAAGCGAAGGGTTCAGGCTGGAGAAAGGGCTGTTGGTGCGCGCCCGGGTAGTGCTGTAGTTAAAGTCGAAGTCCAGGCCGGACTCGAAGGGCTTGTGCACGTTCATGCTGTAAACGCTGCTTAAATTGAGCACCGCCTCGCCGCCCTGCAACGCGCTCGATGCCGGCGTCACATTTCGGTTGATGCCGGGAGTGAACTGTACGGTCGGATTGAGCACCGCCCTTCCGCCCTCGATGCCCCATAATTGCAAATAGGGGGTATAGCGCAACACGTTGATATCGACGTTGTTCGCCAGCGCCAGGCTCACGGCATCCTCGCTGCTGATTTCGAGTCTGCCGTTCTTGATCATGGATTCGAGCAGACTTTCTCCCCGCAACTCAATAGTGCGCACAGCCGGAGGCGCAAAATCGCCAGTGAATATGCGGATTAACGCATTTCCCTGCGAATGGAGCTGCGGCAGCCCTTTTTCCTGAGCCGACAATGGAAGTGCGAGCAGTGCGCACACTCCCCAGGCCATCAGTTTGCGTGTGAAAGGATTCTTGATATACGTCATGGTTCCCCCCAAAATCCCTGGATACGACGCGATGCGCGGATCCGGAACGCCGCCGATCGCATATGAGATCTGAAATATCGCACTGTTTACAAAATGGAATCCACTACGGTGCCCCGATCAACTCGTCTATTTCTGTGCCGCCCTTTCAGGGCTCGAGATCTCCCGACCTCAACCCAGGGCTTACGCCCTGGGCTCTGCTGTCACGCCCTTTCAGGGCTAAGCATTTCACCACTGCGAAAACCCGAAGGGGCCAAGCATTTCACCCCTGCGAAAACCCCGAAGCATTTCACCCCTGCGAAAACCCCGAAGGGGTGGCGCAGCAAAGCCCAGGGCGTGAGCCCTGGGAACAGGGGATCTAGCTGGCCAGAGCCCTGAAAGGGCGGCGCAGGGAACGCGCGATGAGAGAACAATATTTTCGTGCATCACTGGGCGCGCCCCGGCGCATGAGGGATCGTTTCGAAACTCGACAGGCTCCGGCAGTTTACTCCGCATCCCCGTTTTCCCGGCCCGAATAAGGGATGCCCAGCTGCCTCATCTTGCGATAGAGGTTGCTGCGTTCGATCTGCAGCATCTGTGCCGCGCGGCTCACATTCCCTTTGTGCTCCATCAGTTTTTGCAGAATAAAGGCCCGTTCGAATTTTTCCCGCGCGTCCTGGAGCGACGCCGCTCCATCCGGCTCAGGCACGGCCAGGATGGTGCGCTGGAGGATTTCTTCGGGCAGGTCGTAAACGTCCAGACGCTGCTGGGGCGTCATGATGATGAAGCGCTCCATAATGTTGCGCAGTTCACGGACGTTGCCCGGCCAGAGATAGCTTTCGAGGATCTCCAACGCCTTGCGAGTAAACGTGGGAGGTTTGCGGCCATATTTCGCCGCAAAGTCCTCCAGAAAATAGCGAGTGAGCTCCTGAATATCTTCTTTGCGTTCACGAAGCGGCGGCAGCTGAAACGGGATCACATTCAGGCGGTAGTATAAATCCTCGCGGAAATGGCCGGCCTCGATCTCCTTTTCGAGGTCTTTGTTGGTCGACGCGATCACGCGCACATCGACGCGCATCGAGGCGTTTCCTCCCACCGGGGTGAAGCGCTGTTCCTCCAGCACGCGCAGCACCTTGGCCTGGGTCTTCGAACTCATGTCGCCGACCTCGTCGAGAAACAGAGTCCCGCCATCTGCCTGGGAGAACTTCCCTTCCTTGTCCTCTGTGGCTCCGGTGAACGAACCTTTCACATGCCCGAACAGCTCGCTTTCGATGAGTTCTTCGGGAATGGCAGCGCAGTTCATTTCGATGAAAGGCTGATCCCGGCGATGGCTGTGCAGGTGCAGCAGATGGGCGACCAGCTCTTTGCCCGTCCCGTTTTCCCCGCAGATGAGGACGCGCCCGTTGGTCGGGGCGGCAAAAGCAATCTGCTGCCGCAGTGCCTGCATCGGCACGGAGTCGCCGATCATGACGTACTTCTGCTCAATCTGTTCGCGCAGGAGCCGGTTCTCCTCCTCCAGGCTGCGCTGGTGCAGAGCGTTCTTGACCACCAGGAGTGTCTTCTCGAGCGATAGCGGCTTCTCGACAAAGTCAAAGGCGCCGAGTTTCGTAGCGCGTACCGCCGCCTCGATGGACGCGTGGCCGGAAATCATGATCACACTAGTGGCGGGAGAGACCTTCCGGATCTGCTCGAGCACTTGAATCCCATCCATGCCGGGAAGCCAGATGTCGAGCAGCACAAGGGCGTATTCTTTTCAGGATATGCACGCAAGGCACTCCTCACCGCTCGACACGCCTTCGGCATCGAATCCGGCATCCTCCAGGATGCCTTCAAGGGAGGATTGCACACCTGTTTCATCGTCGACGATCAGGATCGCGGCATTCGTCATAGCTGCCTATTTTGATCTTTCTTCAGGAAGACGCCAAGGGCAAATCGATTACGATTTTCGTGCCCAGGGGCGAGTTTGGTTCCGCGCGTACCTGGCCGTGGTGATCGGAAACGACCTGGCGGACAATCGCCAATCCCAACCCTGTCCCGCCTCTACGAGTCGAGAAATAGGGGAGAAAAAGGCTGTCCTGATACTCCTTCGGAAATCCGCGCCCGGTGTCGCTGATCTCGATACGGACCGAACGTTGTTGGGTGTTGCGGGTGGTCCGGATCTTCAGAACCTTGGCGCGCCCGCTCCCGCCGGACATCGCCTCGAGCGCATTGTCAAAAAGGTTGATGAATACCCGCTTCATCTGCTCCGCATCCAGGCGCACCAGGGGCAAGTCCGCATCGAGAATTTTTTCGATACGGACATCCTGGATGCGGCCATTATAGAGGCTCAACGCGTTTTCCAGGACCCGGTGCAAATCCGCTTCTTCCAGCCGCATCCCGGGTAGACGGGCAAACCCCGAGAATTCATCTACCAGGGTCTTGAGCGAGTCGGCCTCCTGGATGATGGTCTTCACGCATTCCTCGAGCAACTTGTCGTAGGCGGTCATCTGGGCACGCCAGGGTTCAGCCGCCGCCGCTCCTCCGGGCAGCGGGATCTGCCGGAAACGGTGCAGCATGCGCTCCGCCGAGAGCTTGATCGGCGTCAGAGGATTTTTGATCTCATGGGCCAGGCGCCTCGCGACCTCTTGCCAGGCGGCCATTTTTTCGGCTTGGAGCAACTCCGTCAGGTCATCCAGTACGATGACCCAGCCCGTGCGCTGATCCGAGCTGTCCACGAGCGGCGTCACCGTGGTCGCCACGTGCAGAGTCTTGCCTTTGAGATTGAGTTCGAGGTCGCGAACCACCTGCCCCAGAACGCTCGACTTGCGGAGCAGCAAACGCAGCGTGTCAAACGCCGGCCCTTTCACCACGTCCTCCAGATGCAAATCGACGCTCTGCACGGGTGCCTCGAGCAGTTCGCTGGCGGCACGATTCATCGTGCGGATGACCTGGCTGTTGTCCAGCACTACCACCCCTGTGGGAATGGCCTGTACGATGGTCTCAATGTGGCGCCGGCGATCATCAAGCTGGACGTTGGTCGCGCGCAGGCTGCTTTGCGCTGCTTCGATACGCGCTTTGTTTTCCTGCAGGTCGGCGGTCATACGGTTGAAAGATGCAACCAGGTTTTCCACCTCGTCAAAAGCCGCGCATTGGACGCGGTAATCGAGATTGCCGGCCGCTACCGCCGCCGCCCCTTCCGCCAGTGCCTGGATGGGAACGGTGATGCGCTTGGCAAGGTACATGGCAAACCAGGAGAAACCGAACACGATGAGCAAGGTCGACAGCGCGAATATCAGAAGGACGGTAAAGCGCACCGCATCTCTTTCGCGCTGGAGCTCATCAAAGGCACGGAAGTCTTCAATCACGGACAGCGCCTTGAAATGGACACTCTCCGGATTCATGGTTTCCGTAACGACGGCGCCGATGATCTGACCGCCCGGATTGCGGATGGTGGCGGTCGCCCAGGTCAACTCGCTGCGCGCATTCTTGGGTGAAACCCGTTGCCATTGGAAATCGGATTGCCCGGTCAGCGCGCGCGCCAACAGCCTGGCCAATTCGGACTTGTGCACGTCGGAGGAGACCCGCGCACCCCACTCGCCGGCGAGCTCGCCGCGCCGGTCATAGACGCGGACATCGTCAATCCGGCAGAGCCGCCGCAGCTCCGACAGGGTCTGTGCCAATTCCTTTGGCAGCGGCTTCTGTACGCCCTCATACATTCCGGCCCGTTCCGCAATAGTTGCGGCATAGCTTCGAGCCCGCTCGGACGCCTCGTTGTAATACTGCCGGGCAATATCGCTGCTGTCCTGCTGCAGCTTCGTAGCGGGTGTGCCCAGCCACCGTTCGATGGATCCCCTGACCAGCCAGAAAGCCAGAGAGAACAGCAGCGCCGCCGGCAAAAGCGACAGAACCACAAATATGCTGACCATTTTGGTCTTGAAGCGACTCCCGACCAGGCCGCTCTTGCGTTCGAAATAGAGCTTGATCAGATTGCGGCCCAGGATCGTGGCCAGAATCAAAAGCGCCAGAACCACCAGGATGGATATCGTCCACAGCTGAAACGTGCGGTACGAAAACTTCGAACTCCCAACCGACGGCAGCATGTTGATCTTCTGCAGGGCAGTCAGGACCAAAACTAGAAACAAGACAAGAAATGCAATCGTGGCCAGCACGTAGCGGCGCATTCGAGAGGTTCTCCTATCCGGTTAGGTAAAGCGCGGGCTCGCTCATGAAGGGGATCCCTGGCTGAATAACCAATTATATGACAACCTCTTTGGAAGCGCAAAGATGCAACCGATTTGCACTGCGATTCAGACAGTAAAAGCTAACAGCAGCCACGAATGGCACGAATAACTGAGAGTTTCTTTGCTCAATGAACGACGCACCCGTCGCAAGAGGCTCTGCGTTGAAGGTTTGGCTGCGGCTATGCCGCTTCGTGCCATTCGTGGCCAGGTCTTTTCCCCCTGTCTGAATCGCAGAATTCGTCAGATGGGGATTGACGCTCGCGCAGGAAAATATTAGATTCCCAGACTAATCCATAGGAGATCCAGTGAAAGTACTCATTACGGGTGGTGCAGGCTTTATCGGTTCTTATCTTTCGGAGGCGTATCTTGAGCGCGACCAGGAGGTTTATGTTATCGATGATCTCTCCACCGGCAGGCTGGAGAATATCAAACATCTTCTGAAAAATCCCAGCTTCCATTTCGTAAACGACACCATCCTCCACCGCGAGGTTATGCTCGAGTTGACGGGGATCTGCGATGTGGTCGTACACCTGGCTGCAGCCGTGGGGGTCAAGCTCATCATCGACGAGCCGCTCAAATCCATCCATACCAACATCGCGGGTACGGAAATGGTCCTCGAACTGGCGAACAAGTTTCGCAAGAAGACCTTCCTGGCTTCGACCTCCGAAGTTTATGGTCGGAATTCCAAAGTGCCCTTGTCTGAAGACGACGAGCGCATCTATGGCTCTACCGCGGTGGCGCGCTGGAGCTACGCTTCGACCAAAGCCATGGATGAATTCCTGGCGCTGGCATATTACCGCAATAAACAGCTTCCTGTGATTGTGGCTCGTTTCTTCAATACCGTCGGTCCCCGCCAGACCGGCCGCTACGGCATGGTCGTGCCGCGCTTCGTGGGGCAGGCGCTGCGCAACGAGCCGCTGACCATCTACGGTACCGGCGAGCAAACCCGTACCTTTACCTACGTAGGGGATGTGGTGCAGGGAGCGATCGCATTGATTGACGAGCCGCGCGCGGTGGGCGAAATCTTCAACATCGGTGGCGACGAGGAGATTTCCATCAACGATCTGGCCAACCGCGTCAAGAGTCTGACCGGCAGCTCATCGCCGATTGAATATATTCCTTACGAGCGGGCCTACCAGGAAGGGTTCGAGGACATGGAACGCCGCGTGCCCGATATCAGCAAACTCAAGAGAGTCGTGGGTTACAAAAACACCCATGACCTGGACTCCATGCTCGCTAAAATCATCGAGCACGAGCGCACCCGCTGAGATAATGGCGGACAAGAGATCATGCCGGTTTCCCAATCGTTCGGGAAGGGAGTGCGTGATGCGTGGGCAAGCGGGCCGTCCGTTTTCTCATTTTGCGCGGCAACGGGATTGACCGGATCTGAAACCGATTATTGCAATGCAGAACATCTCTTGTTATGTCTGCGGCAGCAGGAACACGGGCGATTTCTGTGCGGCCCGCGATCGGCATGGAAGCGGAATCTGGCAGATTGAGCGCTGCCGGGATTGCAGTTTCGGATGGACCTCGCCGGCACTTGCAGAAGACCAGATCGCCTCCTACTACCCGACCGCCTATCTTGGGGACACCCGCAAGACCCTGGACGACTTTTTTTCCGGCCGGCTCGCCCACAGCCGATCCTGGCGCGGCGAGTTGGAGAAAGCCCGGCTGGTGGAACGCTATATCGGTCGCGGCAAAATCCTGGATGTCGGCTGCGGCGACGGCAAGTTCTTATGGGCCCTCGACCCGCAGCGCTGGGACAGAAGCGGGATCGAGACCTCGCGGGATACAATTGCCATTGTCACTCAACGCATGCCTTCGCTCCATCTCGTGGCAGGCGACATCTATGCCGCAAGCCTCGTAGCAGCATCCTATGAAGCCATTACCTTCTGGCACGTCCTAGAGCACCTGCCTGACCCAAGGAAGGTACTGAACCGTGTGTTCAACCTCCTGAGGCCCGGCGGGTGGCTCTTTATCTCCTTGCCCAATCTGGAGAGCATGCAAGCACACTTGTTCCGGGCGTATTGGTATCCGTTCGGAGATGTTCCCCGCCACATTTGCCATTTTTCCAGGAAGTCGCTGGATTTGCTGCTGATAGAAGCAGGCATGACGGTTCGAGTGCATCGTCTCTTCTCCCCGCACGTCAATTTCCATTCACTGAAGCACAGCCTGCTCGAGTGGTCGGAAAAAGTTCTGGGCAGCCGCATCCCCTACTATATGCTGAAGCCGTTGCTTTTCGCGTTTCCTCTCCTTGAACGCTGCACGGGGAAATACGGCATCCTCACCGCCATTGCACAAAAACCGAAATAGACAGGCCTGTCAGGTTCTTGGGAGCGAATCGTGCTCTCCTGCATGCCATGAGATTTCGTAGAGGTGAAGCCAGAAAGCCAGCCGAATCCGAAATTAATCGACAGGGTTTATGGGTGTCTCCCCAATAGCTTGAGAACCCCCAGCGACATCGATTCTGTATAGGTGATGAGCAGCACGCCTATGCCCGTGATGATCAAGAACGGAAGGATGTGCCGGTACAGGCTCGTCAGTGGCTTGTTGAAGCGGGAAGAGGAGAGAAATAGATTCAAGCCGACGGGGGGGAACAAAAATCCCATTTCCAGATTGGCCAGGAAAATCACGCCGAGATGAATCGGGTCAACATGGAACGCCGCGCCGATCGGCGCGATCACCGGCGCGAGGATGATAATCGCGGAGTAGATCTCCAGGACGCTGCCCAGGATGAGCAAAATGACATTCAGCATCAGCAGGAACATCACCTGAGAAGGACGTTGGGCCTGCACCCAACCCAGAAGCGTATTGGTAAGTTGTATATCGACCATGTAGCCCGTCAATCCCATCGCCACGCTCAGCAATGTCAACACAGCGCCCATCAGGGTGGCGGCCTTCAAAAGAACGCCCGGCAGTTGCGAGAAGATCTTTATATCGCGGGTGATGAAGCATTCGACGATCACAGCGTATGCCAACGCCGCAGCCGCCGTTTGCAGCATCGTGGTAAGCCCCGTGGCGAAGATGGCCACGATGAATATGGGCAGCAGCAGCTCCCATTTTGCCGACCAGACGGAAGCGAACACCTCGCGCCACGAGAACTTCAGGTGTTCGCGTTCGCTGCGACGGCCGATCAGGATGCCATAAAGTGCCGTGAGCACGACGAGCAACATGCCGGGCAGCAGGCCGGCAAGGTACAGGTCTCCCGCCGGCACGCTCTGGATTGAGTTGCTGGCGACGACGCTATAGAGAATAACCGGAAGACTGGGCGGGAATAGCAGGCCGAGGCTTCCTGACGCCGTCACCAAGCCAAGTGAAAATCCCTCGGAGTAACCGTCCTTGCGCAGGATAGGATAGACAAGTCCCCCGAGCGCTATGATCGTGACGCCCGATCCTCCAGTAAAGGTCGTGAAGAGTGCGCAGACTCCAGCCACCATCACGGCGATGCCGCCCGGCATCCAGCCGAAGACGGCCCGGAAGAAGCGGACGAGGCGTTCGGCGGCGTTGCTTTCGGCCAGCACGTAGCCAGCCCCGGCGAGCAGCGGTATTGCGGGGATCGTTGGAGACGCCACGAGCCGGTAAACGTCGGCGAAGACCGTGCTGACCGGTGTGCCGTCGTGTAAGAACAGCACCATAGCAATACCAGCCATCGCGACAAACACCGGAGCCCCAAGCAGTGCCGCGGCCAGAATCACAAGTGTCAGGGGCCATACCCTCGCCACCTGCTCCGGAGGCAGCAGGTTCAGCGCGAATGCCGCGGCGATCGCGAGCAATGCAATGCCGCGGCCCCACCACCGCTCCGAGGCCTTCCACGCGAAGACCAACGCCATCAGGCCAAGTGCGATCGGCATGATGCTCTCGCTGACCCATTCCGGAAGCCCGATGGGGAGGATCTTCGGTTCGGTCGCGTTGACCCTTACCACCTGCGCGCTGGCGTATGCCAGCACCGCCAGCACGGCGGCCGATACCGAGTAGGACAGCAGCCGGGAGAGCGTTCGCCACCTGCCCTCGCCGAAAAATTCCGTGGTCGAGAGCGTCAGATGTTTCATTTGACCGGCAGCAATAAGGCCGCCCACGAAGGCGAGCCAGATTGTCAGATGCCTGACGTAGTCAGCAGAACCTGACAAGTGAATCCCTACCAATGGCCCCACGGCATCGATGAGCGGCAGCAGCATTGCCAGGGCCAGGGTGGCAATCAAGACGCTTTCTGCCGTGCGGCGGAATGCATTGGCAAGAGGGTTCACTTTTTACCCGCCTTTTGATTGCGGTACTCGTCCCGGTATTTCAGCGCTTCGTCGTATGCGTCAGCCGGTGCGAAATCACCGCGGATTTTGCTGTTAGCCTTTTCGACGGTAGCACTCCACTGATCGTAAGCGTTCTTATCAACCGGAACGACGTTCAGGCCGCGCGCTTTCATGGTCTGGACGTCTGTAACCCCGCCTTGGCGGATGGCGTCCTGGAGCTTCTTTCCGGTCTCTTGCTCAACCTTCAGCAGCTCAGGCTTGATTTCGGCGGGGATCCTGTCCCAGACCGCTTTCTTAATCACGGTGGCCCCCATGACCAGCGCCCAGTTGAGATCGGTCATGTTCTTCGCGTTCTCGAAGTAGCGCATGATAACGGCAATCTGAGCCGACGACGTGAATGCCTCGTACATCCCCGTCTGGAGGCCGGTGACTAAATCAGCGGTGCTGCCGGGGCGGGGGTTGAAGCCGGCTGTCGTCCAGATCGCCAACGATTTCGGATCACCTTCCCATTGGAAAAGCTTCAGCTTCTTCAGATCTTCGGGTATGCCAACGGGCTTCTTGGTGAAGAAATGCAGCCACCCTCCATCCATCCAGTTCAGGACGATGAAGCCCTTCGATTCCATGGTGCCTTCGAGCCGCGGGCGCATCTTCGCGAGCACCGCATAGACTTCGTCATAATCCACGTACATCATTGGCACGCTGAGTGCATAGACGGATTTGTCGATCTCGGCAATTCCGACGGAGGTAAGCACGGCCGCGTCCAGCGATCCCAGGCGCATCTTGCGCACCATGTCGGGGTCGTCCCCCTGTGTGCCCCAATACGTCTGGATGCGCACCTTTCCGCCCAACAGTTTGTTCCACTTGCTAAAGCCTTCCAACAGAATATCGCGCCATGACGAATTGTCCGGCACCAGGGAAGCCACCTTTATCGTCACCTGGGCATGGGCTGCGGGCAGGGTCAGCCACCCGGAAAATCCGACCACGAGCGCGATGTGCACAAGCAGCGAGTAATTACTTGCGTGTTTCCTTTGAAGTTTCATATGCGATATCCCCATGGCTTGGCTCGGCATCTCTCGATGGCCGGGCCCATTGCGGCTTGTCGGCAAACAACTCATCAATCCGCGCGAGCAGCCAGCGCGCGCGCCGCTGCGCCACGACGTTGGCCAGCCGCTCATCCGGGGCCTGGTTCACATCGATCTTCAGGGCTGTGTTCAAAATCTCCTGGAACTCCTTCTTATTCTGCGTTCCGACCAAGACGGACTCGGCCAGCGAGACATACGGGAACGCGCGCAGCCCCTTGGACAGGGCAACCGCACGCTCGAAGTGCTGGCGCGCCTTCTCGTACGAGCCGCCCGCCGCTGCGTGCCCCCCTTCCCACGAAATGAAGAAATCATGAATCGCTCCCATCCCCCACGCTTCATCCAGGGCGAGCGCGCGCTGCATAATCTTCTCCATCAGCGTTTGGTCGACCGACAGTGCGGAATCTGACTTGTTGATGGCAAAGGCCGCCGCCCATGCCGCACCTGTCCAATAGAGCACTGGGACCTGCTTTTTTGTCATCTTTGCCAGGACCGCATCGGGGTTCTTATTTAACTGATCACGGAATCCGGGGAATTCGACCTCGATCCCGCGCATACCGTAGTCAAGAGCACGGAGATACATTTTTTTGGCCCGGCTGCGCATCTCCTTGGCACGATCAAAATCCTGGTCTTCGACAAAATCGGCTTCCTGCTGGATGAATGCGTATGCGTACTCGGTAAATCCGCTGCATGCGGCAGTCAGGAGCCCCTTGTGCTTCGGCGCTTGCGCAATCAGGCTCTCGATGGTCTTCAGCGCGAAGGGCACAGCATCGCGCACAAGCTCCGGATCCTCGTCTCTTCCAAATGTGGAGGCGCCCTCGGACAAAGCATTTCCCAGAGAATTGATCGCAATCTTCCTGATGGAACAACCCGAGAGCATCAGCGCCAGCACACAAACGCCGTACAAACCAGTCCAACGCTTCAACATTGCCACCATAGCATCTGACCTATAAGTTTTATATCAGTACACCAGTTCATAGCGTAATCACAGCATCAAAAACGCATTTCGGCATTCACATCCTAAAGAATTATTGTCGACTCCAGCCAAAGACTGATAAGCTCGGCAACAAAACACTATTGTAATCGATTTTGGGCCAGCAGTATGGATAAGGCAACCTCCAGCTTCAACCTGATCGATCGCATCAAGAAAGGGGATAAGGAAGCACTCTCCCTGCTTTTCGAGCGGCATCGGCGCCGGCTTGCGGTGCTGGCCCACTATCGCCTGGGACCCCATATGCGCGGAATGGTGGAAGTTGACGATATTCTTCAGGAAACCCTGCTCAAGGCCTACATGCAGTTCGACCAATTTACCTACCGCACACCCGGCAGCTTTTTGCGCTGGCTCGCGCGCATCATGGAACACGTGATCGCAGACACGGCCCGCTACCACGGCCGGCAGAAGCGTCAGGCTGCAGAGGTTCTGTCTTTGCGGTCGGAGAGCAATCCTGGCGGCCCGGAACCCGCAGATTCTAAAACTCCCAGCCGTCTCCTGGCGCAGGATGAAGGACTGCGTGCGTTGCTGAACGAGTTGGATGAGCTTCCTGACGACTACCGTGAAGTCATTCTGCTCACGAAGGTCGAGGGCTTATCTACCGGGGAGGTGGCCGAGCGGATGGGGAAATCGCGTGAAACCGTCGCCTTGCTGCTACACCGGGCGATCAAACGCTTCCGTCAGTCTCAAAACTCAAAGGGAAGGGTATGAACGACTCGTCATCTACCCCCAAACCCGACTCTGAAGGCAGTGCGCCGCAGTCCGAGCCTGACCGGGAGCAGCCGCTGGCAAATGCAGTGGCGGATTTCTTTGATCTGCGGGCGCGCGGCGAGCCCATCGATGTGGAATCTTACTGCCGCCTTCACCCGGAATTCGGGGCATTGCGCTCTCAAATCGAAACCCTGGATCGATGGGGGGGATTGCTGGAAGAACCTGAGCCAACCGCCCCGGATCCGCCCGACGCGCCGCTGCCTGAAAAACTGTCAGGGCACAGGATCCTCAGTGTGATCGGCTCCGGCGGCATGGGACGAGTGCTGCTCGGGCAGGACGAGGCTCTGGGCCGGCCTGTCGCCGTCAAGGTCCTCCATCCACATTTCCTGAACAATACCCTCCTGCGTACACGCTTTATGCAGGAGGCGCGGGCCATGGCCCGATTGCGCCACCCGAACATCGTTCACATCTACAACTTGGGCCAGCCGGAGGAGATCCCGCATTTTGTCATGGAATATGTTCAAGGCACCTCCCTGACGGAGGCGACGCACGCCTTGACTCTCGACCAGAAGGTCGAATTGATGGACAAAGTCTTGCGGGCCGTCGATTTCCTCCATCAGCACAACCTCGTGCACCGCGACCTCAAGCCCAGCAACATCCTGGTCGGGCCGGATCTCGAGCCCAAAATCCTCGATTTCGGCCTTGCCCAGCAGGCGGACAGCGGCGGTCGCCTGACCGTCGCGGGCGAGATTATGGGAACGCCGGATTACTTCTCTCCTGAACAGTCCCGGGCTGATCAGTCGCTCGATGCGCGCAGCGATATCTTCTCGCTGGGAATCATCCTCTATCACCTGCTTACGGGGACGCTGCCATTTCGCGCCGAAAAGCTGTCCGACCAGATGCGCTGCATCTGTGAACAGGATCCCGTCCTGCCCAGGCGCATCAATAGCAACATCCCCGGTGAGCTGCAAAACGTTTGCCTGAAAGCGCTGGAGAAGAATCCCGGCGACCGCTACCAGAGCGCGCGGGAAATGGCGGATGACCTGGCACGTTACCTCGCAGGCGAGCCGGTGCAGGCCAGCCCAACTTCATACTCGCGGATGATGGCCGGCAAAATCGAGCAGCACCTCCGTGATTTGGAGGGGTGGAAGCAAGACCACATCCTTTCCCTCTATGAGTACGATTCATTTCGCAAACTCTATGACCGCCTGGTCGACCGCGAGGACGCGTGGATTCTGGAAGTGCGCCGGCTGACCTTGTCACAGGTCACTCTTTATCTTGGAGCGTGGATCCTGGTTGTGGGCGCCATGCTGATCGAGTTGTTCCGCTACAATCACCTGTCGGCCACCACGGCAGTCCTGCTCTCCGCAGCCGCTACTGTGCCGACCGCATGGATCGGGATTCGTTGCTGGCGGCAGGGCCACCTACGTATCGCGATCGCCTATCTGCTGGCATTTTGCTTGCTGCTGCCGGTCGTACTACTGATCATCATGGACAAGTGGCACCTGCTGGCAGGATTCACCTTAGGGGATAACGCACTGGAGTTCTTCAATCTGTTCTCCGTGGCTCAGTCCGACGGTAACTTGCGGCCCACCAACGCCCAGCTCTGGTGGGCATTTGCGCTCTCCCTTCCCGCCTACCTCTGGCTGCGGCGGTTTACCAGGGCATCGGTCTTCTCGCTGGCCTTTGCCGTCATGGGCGCCCTGCTCGCACTCGTCACGCTGTTGCGAATGGGAGCCATCCAGTGGTTTCCCGATCACCCCGGCTGGTTCTTCTTGCGCCTGATCCCGGTCGCGCTGCTGTTCTTCCTGATTGCCGCCACCATCGAACGACGCAATCGCCCCGCCGATTCCCGCTACTTTTACCCCGTCGCAGTGCTGTTCACGTTCCTTGCGCTCTCCGGTGTGGCCGGATTTCATCAGCCATATCAGGATTGGCTCAGGAGGACCATTCCGCAGACCCACGGGCTGATCGAATACCTGTTCATCATCAATGCCCTGGTTTATCTTTCGCTGCAGAGTTTCAGCGAGCGCTCCGGATCCCCGCAGATGCGCTCCGTAGCCAAAGTGTTCCGTTTCGTGATTCCGGGTCATGTGCTGACCTCACTTCTGCTGCTGGGGCTGAATGCTTCCGAAAAATTTGCGGATGGCCATAACCTCGCATGGCGTTTCGAGACCAGGTTTTTCGAGGTTTTGCTGCCGCTGGCTGCCCTCCTGTTTGTCTTCGGCAGTATTCCGAAGCAGATGAAAAACTTTTTCGCCAGCGGGTTGCTCTTCCTGGCCATCGGCATCACGCGCCTGCAGCAGGACTTTTTCAAGAATGACGCCGTCTGGCCGGTAAGCCTGCTGATCACCGGGCTCCTGCTCATGTACATCGCCGTCAATTACACTTCAATCAAACTGGCACTGACGCGCCGGTTCAGGCGCAAAATGTGAAGGAACAACGAGAGACGAATCCTCACGAATAATTTGCAATTTCGTATGTCGCGTTACCGGTTGCCGGAAGGATAGAGGCCGGAATGACCAAGGTCCGGGTGCAATGTTATGCGGGTTATCGCGGGGACCAGAGGCCGGTCAGATTCATGCTCGGAGAGCAGGGATACCAGGTGCGGGAAATCGAGGACCAGTGGTACTCGCCCGGAGCCATCTATTTCCGTGTGCTGGCGGAGGACGGAAACCTTTATGTTCTTCGTCACGATGAAGTACAGGATGTCTGGACTCTGGAGGGATTCCGCGCGCAACGCTGACATCGCCCCGTGTTTACTTGCCGGGAGCCACCTTGGTCTGACCCCGGAAATAGCGCACAACCAGGAATACCAGGAAAGCGCCGGCCAGCATCAGCATCAAAACAGGGTAGTGATCCTTGATCACATCGGCGGCCTGATCACCGAACTGGGCGCCGAGGCAGGCCAGGACCGAGTAACGTAGCAGGCGGCCCACGAACACGCCGTTGGCAAACTTCGATATGCGCACGTGAAACGCGCCCGCAGCCAGAATGGCGAACTTGGTCGGAAAGGGGGGCGGAGCGGCAACCCCCGCCGCCACCGCCGCGAAAGCGTTCCGGTCGAGCTTCTGCTTCATCCAGGCCCTTTTGTCCGCGCTGAAGCGCGACAGCGCCATTTCGCCCGTGGCATGCGCAAACCGATACAGGACCAGACAGCCGAGCGTGGACCCTATGGTGGCAGCAAGGATGATGGGAATGATCTGCATGGGACGCTGCCAGGCAAGCAGGATCACCACTGCGTCCGGTCCGCCCATCATCGGTACAGCCGCCGAATCAGTGAAGGCAATGACCAACAGGCCGGGAACCCCCCACAGCAAAAGATACTGGTTTAGTTGCTGCAATAAACTCGATTCCACTTACCCGATCTCCGTTGCCTTTTTGTAGACCTCTTACTTTACCCTATGCGCACTCTTATGCTGAGCATATTATTTGTCCGTTCGAGTAGACGCGCTGGGAAACCCTGCCGTGCACAGGCGCGTTGCAATAATCAGATCGAACTAGTCAGTCATGGCGCAGGCACCCAATCCTGCAAGTCAGCACCCTCCTGATCCGTTCTCTCAAGCCACTTGATTGACATCTTCGAAGGGATGGGACTATGTTAATTGCCGGGGGACGATGCGATGATCTCCCGTCGCCGGCTTTTGATCGATGCAGCAAAACTCGGACCGCTTGCTTGTGCGAGCCTTGCGTGGCCATGTCATTCCTGGCAAGCGCTCGCGTTCGGCGAAGACGCCGATTCAGGTTCGGCGCAGATTGAGGACCTCGCACGCACTGCCCCGAAGGCGCGCTACTGGATTTCGAGCGCCTCCCCTGGTGTCGACTGCCTGAAGTGCCACACCCCCGGCGAGGATCTCTCCGATCGCCAGCATCACGCGAAAGACAAAGACCCCGCCGTCAAGTGCCTCCTGTGCGCGCAGGGCTGCACAATCGCCGGCGGCGAAAGGGGCAAGTGCCGTGCCAGGATGAACGTCAGGGGTGAATTGCGCAGCCTGGTCTACGGCCGCCCCATGGCGACTCAGGTCGATCCCATCGAAAAGAAACCCTTCTATCATTTCCTGCCTGGATCGGTAGCATTCTCGATGGCAACTTCCGGGTGCCCGTTGCGGTGTAAATTCTGTCAGAATTGGCAGCTTTCGCAGGCGCGCCCCGAAGACTACGCGACACCCACTGTCAGTCCTTCCTCGATCGTGGAAACCGTGCGCGC
The DNA here is from genome assembly GCA_963739235.1 of Terriglobia bacterium. Classification (GTDB taxonomy): domain Bacteria; phylum Acidobacteriota; class UBA6911; order UBA6911; family UBA6911; genus JAFNAG01. The sequence goes on from CAVTZY010000033.1 coordinate 258,399, forward strand.
ACGTTCGATCCCGGTCATCGCTTTCACCTATAACGAACCTACCGTTTTCACCGAGTACTTGACCGATATTGCCCGGCTGGCCCGCAAACAGAACAAACGCTGCGTCATGGTCAGCTGTGGATTCATGAATCCTGAACCTCTGGCGGAAATGTGTTCGGTACTCGACGCGATCAAGATCGACCTCAAAGGCTTTGACGAGTCGTTTTATCGCAATGTCTGCAGCGCGGAGTTGCGTCCGGTCCTCCGGACCATTCAACAAATCTCAAACAGCCGGGTCCACCTCGAAATCGTCAACCTGGTTGTCCCTACCCTGAACGATTCGGACAAGATGCTGCATGCGCTGGTGGACTGGGTTGCAGGCGAGCTCGGCCCGGATGTACCGATTCATTTCACGGCCTTCCATCCCGAATACCAGCTTTTGAACCTGCCTAACACCCCGGTCAGCACTCTCGAGCGCGCCCGCAACATGGCGCTCAGCAAGGGTATACATTTTCCTTACGTGGGCAACGTTCCGGGTCACCCAGGAGACAACACCTACTGCCCTGCCTGCAGCAAGGTCCTGATCAAGAGAAAGGGATATTTCATTCTAGAGACGAACCTCAAGGACGGGCGCTGCAAATTCTGCGGCAAGGCGATTGCAGGAGTGTGGGCCTGACGCACACACAGAGGCCGCAGCGGGATATATCGACTTCCCATTCGCAGCTTTTCATAGGTTTCAAGAGAACGCAAAACTCGGTATGCTTCCTGTGATTATGCTGCGGCAGAAAATCTGTGTGTCTGCCATCTGCCTGCAGGTTTACAATATTGATCTGAATTCCAATATCACGTGGTCAAACGGAGGATTTCAGCCATGAAAGCCATTCGCATGCATTTTCTAATGTTGCCGCTCCTGCTCGTCTGTTGCATCGGCAGCAGTGTGGGGGAACAAAAGGCATCGAGTGTACGTCCTCCAGCCGTAGCCGGCCAGTTTTACCCATCCGATCCGGCCCGCTTGAAGCTGGCGGTGCAGCAATTCCTCGAGGATGCTCTCCCGGCCGCCATTGAGAAGCCGGTCGCTATTGTCGTTCCTCATGCCGGCTACCTCTACTCGGGGCAGATCGCCGCCGACGGTTATCGCCAGGTGAAGGGGCAGAATTACGACACCGTAGTGGTGCTCGGCACCAACCATGGCAGAAACCAGGCCAGCGCCAACCTGACCGGCATTTCCGTATACCCGAGCGGCTCCTACAAAACTCCATTGGGCGAGGCCGCAATCGATACGACAATGGCAGGCGCGCTGCTGGCAGAAGATTCCGATTGTTCGGCGAACACGGCTGCACAGGCGAATGAGCACTCCATCGAGGTTCAAGTTCCATTTATCCAGACCCTGTTCCCCACCGCCAAAATCGTGCCGCTCATGATCGGCATGCCGGATCCATCCATGTGCTCACGCCTCGGCAAGGCGATAGCCAAAGTTTCTAAAGACAAACGGGTGCTGGTGGTGGCAAGTTCCGATCTCTCGCATTTTCCCGGTTATGAGGACTCCTCCAACGTCGACAGACAGACCCTGGAAGCCATCGCCAGGCTCGACCCCGGTCAATTCTCGTCAAAAGTGCGCGCCCTGATGTCACGTGGTATTCCCGGCCTGGAAACGTGCGCCTGCGGCGAGGGACCGATCCTGGCTGCGATGGCGGCGGCAAAAGCCATGGGCGCCGGCCGGGGAATCGTCGTGAGCTGTGCCAATACTGGTGATGCAGTAGCCGAAGACAGATCTCGCGTCGTGGGTTATGGATCGGTTGTTTTTGCCGCCGGCGACGGGACGCCTGATCTCCGGGCTTTGAGCCGCACCGCGGGGCCGCCGCCTTCAGGCCCGCTGCAAGCCGCGGACAAAAGAGCGCTGTTGAAACTGGCGCGGCAGAGCCTGCAACGTTTTCTCACTACTGAGACCATCCCCCTCGCCCGGAATCTGGCGCCCAGACTGCAGTTTCCGCAAGGCGCTTTCGTCACGCTCAAGCAGCACGGTGAGCTGCGCGGCTGCATCGGCCGTCTCATGGGAGATTTTCCGCTCGGCCTGACGGCGAGCTGGATGGCCGTGCAAGCGGGCGAATATGATTCCCGCTTTCCTCCCGTAACCCTCAAGGAACTCGGCGGCCTGGAAATTGAGATTTCTGTCATGACCCCTATGAAACCGATCGCCAAGCCGTCGGAAATCGTGATCGGCCGCGACGGCGTCGTAATCCAGAAAAGCGGCCGATCTGCCGTTTTTCTGCCTCAGGTGGCGACGGAACAAGGTTGGGGGCTGTCGGAAATGCTGGACAATCTCTGTCTCAAAGCCGGCCTGCCGCGCGATGCCTGGAAAAGCGGCGCACAGTTCCGGGTCTTCCAGGCCGAGGTCTTCAGTGAAACTCAGTTCAAATAGCCCATCATGATGGATCTGCTGATCATCGGACTCGTCTCAATACTCGGGCAGGCGGTATTGCTCCGGGAACTGAGCGTGGCCTTCTATGGCATTGAACTGATCTATGTCCTGTCCATGGGTATCTGGCTTGTCTGGGCCGCCCTCGGCGCGGTAATAGGCAGGCGAAACCTCAGCCCCTCCGGCACCTGGATTCGATTTTTCTTTCTCCTGTATTCACTTCTCCTCCCCGCAGACGTGGTGTTCATTCGCTCCATCCGAGCGATCTTTTCCCAAGTGCCCGGCGCCTACCTCCCGTTTTCACATCAGATCCTGGCAATGTCGGCAGCTCTGCTTCCGATCGGCCTGCTTTCGGGATTGATTTTCCAATGGGCGGCCAAGCTGTACCTGGTCAGGGGGCGCACGCTTGCCGGGGCCTATGCCCTCGAAAGCACAGGCGGATTGGCTGGCGGACTTTGTGCGACCTGTTTTCTCAGATTTGGTCTTCAAAATCTGACCATCGCAATTCTCTGCGCGATCTTTGCGCTGAGTGCAGTGTTGGCCGGCCGGGAGAAAAACCGGGGGATCCGCATAGCCGCCGCAGCAGCAGGTGCTATGGCACTTATCCTGCTCTGGCGCGCCGGCCCCATCGATCGCGCGATGACCGCATGGACACATCCAAACCTGCTGGCTACGCAGGACACCCCTTACTGCCGTATCACGGTGACGCATCAGGGAGGCCAGATCGCAGTTTACGAGAATGATGCCCTGTCGTTCGAAACTGAGGGCACCGAAGCGGAAGAGTTTGTCCACATGGCAGCCCTGATGCACCCACGGCCGGCCCGGGTTTTGATCCTCGGCGGCGGCATCGAAGGCACTGTCCGGGAGATCCTGAAGCATGCTCCGGCGCAGGTGGACTATGTGGAACTGAACCCGGCCATGTTGACGATGGTCGCGCCAAATCTTCCCAGGGAACTGCAGGAACCGCTGCATGCACCTTCGGTTCGAGTCACGGCTGCTGATGCCCGGCGCTTCCTGCGCAGCGCCGGCCTCTTTGATCTAATACTAATCGGCATGCCGGAACCTGATTCCGGGCAGGCGAATCGGTTTTATACACTGGAGTTTTTCGAGCAGTGCGCCGCGCATCTCAGTTCGGATGGAATCCTGGCATTCCGTTTGAAAGCCGGGGAAAACTTCTGGACCTCTCAACAGGCAGGCCGTGCCGTGAGCATCTATAGGTCGCTGAGGGCGGCCCTGCCTCGAGTTCAGGTTTTGCCGGGGACAGCCAGCATCTTTGCGGCGTCAATGCAGCCTCTTCCCACAGACCCGGCTTTGCTATCCTCCCGCCTGGAAGCGCGCGGCATTGGCACCAGGCTCGTATCCGCGCCTTACATTCGCTACATCTACACCAACGACCGGTATTTCAAGATCGCGCATCTGCTCGACACCGTGTCGGCTCCGCTTAACACCGATGTCCGCCCCATTTGCTACCAGTACACCCTCATGATCTGGCTTTCCAAGTTTTACCCGAGCGTGGCAGTTCTCGACTTATCTTCACTTGTCGCCTGGGGTCATTCCCATCAGCCATTCTTGTGGTTGGTGGCGTTGGCACTACCTCTCATGTTCGTGATTTGTCGCCGGCGCCCGCCCCTGCGCCGCGCTCTGCTCGTCGGGATTGCGGCCTTCGTGGGCATGGTTCTTGAAACCTTGCTCGTGCTGTATTACCAGGTAAAGAGCGGCATTCTCTATCAGGATATAGGAATTCTGCTTATGGGTTTCATGGCCGGGCTTGCTCTGGGCGCGCGGGTGACCGACAGACATGTCTTTGCCCGGATGCGCGGCATGCCGCGGTGGTATGGCTTGGTCTTGTGCGCAGGATTCACTCTTTTCAGCATGGTCACGAGTCTGAGCATACGGGCCGGCACGATAGACGGCCTTGCAGAAATTACGGGATTGCTTTTGATCACGGGCTTCCTGGTCGCCTCCGTATTTGCATACGCGAGTTTGGAGAGCGACCAGGATCAGAGAAACATGGTGGCGCCGCTGTATTCCGCAGACCTCATCGGCGGCTGCATGGGTTCAGTGGCCAGCACTCTCCTGCTGATTCCGATTGCGGGTCTGGTGGCAACCGCAGCCTCCATGGCGCCGCTGGCACTGCTGTCCATTCTACTCCTGAGGTGGAAAGGAAATGGGTAGGATTGACGATTGACGTTTGAAAGCCGCGTCAATCGTAAATCGTCAATGAGGGGGGACGTATGATTTCCGTTCACATGGAAAATGGACAGATATCCATCCGGAAAAGGCCGCGTCCGCGCAGGCCGCGAGGCTTTGCCCTGATCCGCTTGCTGTGTGGGGGCATATGCAATACGGACCTGGAACTGCAGCGAGGCTACTATGGTTTCCGTGGCACACCCGGTCATGAGTTTGTCGGCATCGTCGTGGCGGCGGACACACCCAGGCTCTTGGGCCGGCGTGTGGTCGGCGAAATCAATCTTGCCTGCGGCAAGTGCTCCTGGTGTCGGCGGCGGCTCGGCCGTCATTGCCCTGGACGCAAGGTGCTGGGCATCGTGGGCCAGCCAGGCGTGTTCGCCGAGTATTTTGTACTGCCGGAATGCAATCTGCATGCTGTGCCGGATTCAATCCCCACGGAATCTGCCGTTTTTATGGAACCGCTGGCAGCCGCCTGCGAGGTCCTGGACCAGTTGCACATCCCGCGTGCAGCCCCGGTCGCGGTGCTCGGCGACGGCAAGCTCGGCCTCCTGATTGCCCAGGTGCTTCACCTCTACGGCACAGAGGTTCATCTTTACGGACATCACCGCGAGCGGATGCGCATCGCCGCGGTGGCAGGCATCCGAACCGCACAGGCACCCACACGGCCGCGTGCTGTGTACGATTGGCTGGTAGAGGTCACAGGTTCTGCTGAGGGCCTGAGTTTGGCCATCCAAATGGTGCGTCCACGCTCTACCATCGTCATGAAGTCGACGGTCCATGCGCAGGTGGCCGTCGACTTTGCTCATCTGATCGTGAACGAAATTACTCTGATCGGCTCGCGCTGCGGCCGCTTCCAACCCGCACTCCGTCTGCTGCGCGAGGGTAAGATACGCGTTTCTGAAATGATCTCGGCGAGAATGCCGCTCTCGGATGCTCCTCGCGCATTTGATCTCGCGGCGACGAAGGGCTCCCTCAAAGTGCTCTTATTCCCCGATGAAGCCGCGGATCAAGCCAATTTCCTGCTTCGAAAATAGAACCGATTGCGGCGCGGAACCACTTGTGTGTTTCTGTCCCGCCCTTTCAGGGCTAAGCATTGCACGACCTTGAAAACCCCGAAGGGGTGGCGCAGCAAAGCCCAGGGCGTGAGCCCTGGGAACAGGGAACGGAGCGAAAAGAGCCCTGAAAGGGCGGCACAGGAAACCTGCGGCGAGAGCGCAACATTTTCATGCGTCAGGGGTGCGCCCCAGGCGCATGGAGGACTGCTCCGAAAATAACTCGCGCAAAAACTGCAAAAGCAGCCACGAATGACACGAACTTCTTACCCATTCGTGGCATTCGTGGCTGCCTTAAAAAGACCATCAATTTTCATGCGTCGCCGCGTGCGCGCCACGCGCATGAGGGACTGCCTCGAAAATAACCGGCAATCAGGCCCCGGCCGCCGGATGAGGCGTGGAATCGAATATGCCTGGAATCTGACCGCAGTGCGGCGCACGGCGCCCACGGGACTATTTCTTTGCGGTTGTCGCTTTCAGCCACGCGGTTACAGTGTCGAGAAACTCAGGCGCGAAGGCCTTTGGCAAGGATGCATATTCGCCGACCCCGCCGGTTCTTGCACCTTGATACAGGTGGTTCACGCCGGCAATTATTTTTGCCACAGCGGCCTGGTTGCCCCCGCGTTCAAAGGCGGCGACCATCTCCTTGCGATTCATCTCGGCAGGCACCTGCACATCTTTTTCGCCGAAGAGAGCCAGCACCGGGCATGTCACCTTGGCCAGGACCGGAGCCGGATCATAGGTGAGAAAGTATTTGAACCATGGGGTTTTGACCCCGGCAATCTGTGCGGCCGCAGTCTTGGCGGCGAGAGCTTCGGCATCAGGAATTGCCTTCCGTTCCTCAACCTTCATCTTTGCGATCCTCGCAAGCACGGCGCGGCGAATCGCGGCATCAACCTCATCCCAGCCCTGATCCGTTTTGGCAGCCGCGAACATCATGCGCTGAATTTCACCATTTGCCTCGATGTCGGCCTCCGGTATGCCTGCGGTACGCCCAACGAGGAAATTCTGCTCGAGCATGATTCGTTCCCCACTGAGCGACGGGCCCGACATGAGAACAATAAATGCCACATCGCGGGAGCGTGTGGCAGCCAGCGGCGCCACCAGGCCGCCTTCGCTGTGACCCAGAAGACCGATTCGCGCAGGATCGATTTCCTTGCGGGTTTTGAGGTAGGCGACAGCCGCCAGGACGTCACCGGCAAAGTCCTCGCTGGTAGACTGGGCCAGATTGCCGGTGGACTTTCCCACGCCGCGGTCATCAAGACGGAGCACGGCAAAACCGTTGCGCGCGAGGTGATCCCCAAGCACCTTGAAGACCTTGAAGCCCAGGACATCCTCGTCACGATCCTGGGCGCCGCTGCCGGTGATAAACACAAGAGCAGGCAACGGAGTGCCGTTGGCAGGCAGCGACAGGGTGCCGCCAAGGGTAACGTCGCCGTTCTTGATCACAACTTCATCGGTCGCATACGGCAGCTTTTCGGCCGGCGGCGCCGACGCTGCCGCACCGCGTTTGATCGTGAACGTGCCTGCGGACGTCCCCTGCTGGAAAGTTCCGGTAATCATGTTGTCTTTGAGCGCACCCTCGAAAACCGCCAGTCCAAGCCCCGCCGGCAGCTCAAAATGGACCTTCGGCGGCGCAAAACTGACATTTGTGAGCACCAGGGACTTCGCCCCCTGCTGCGGAATATCTATGGTCGCAGCCAACCCCTGGGGAGCAGTCGTGAATGTCACTCCAATCGTCAGCTCAATCCCCTGTATCTCGATGGCCCCCTGCCATCTGCCATCCAGCTGCCCCTGGGAAAATCCCAGGAAAGCGCAAAGTATCCCGCAAGAAACGACCAACGCAGTCCGACTTATCTTCAACATGATGCCCCCCAGTAAGAATTGACGATTGACGAGTGACATAGAACTTGCGTCAACTGTAAATCCCCTATCCCTTCACGACGGCCGCCACCGCAAGTGCGAGTATCAAGCCGATGAATCCAAGAAAAAATGCCACGGCTTTCCAGTTGCCGAAATTGAGCGTGTAACCGAAGCCGAATCGGCGTTCGACGAAAATGGATGGATCGTCCCGGTTGACGTAAAATACGCCAAGTACCCAATATCGGTTGTCCGCGAGGCCATTCGTGAGCGGGGCGTTGCCGGCACTGCGTTCCAGGCGAGCGCCGCCCTGCCCATAGTGCAGGGCAAGATAGAGTGTGCCGCCTATCGCCAGCACGCCTAAGCCGATGCTGAACACCATCATGAGCAGCGACAGACTCTCCTCCAGGCCCAGGCCCACGCGGATTGAGCCGACCGATCCCACAACCAGCATAGCCACGACAGCGAGCGCAATGCAGCTCAGAAATCGTGTGATCGCCTGCCTGAAGCGCATCTGCGCCTCAATCGAAATCTGCGTCTGAGGGAACCGGATCGCGCGCTTCGCCCTGCCGACCAGCAGCGCCATGATCCCCATGCCGACACCCATAACAAGCGTGAGAAGCGGCAGCAGCATCACTGTCCAAAATGATTTCGGCCGCCACACGTCGGGCTTGCCGCTGGGACCAAAGTGGGTGGGCACTTGAGCCGGAAGGTCCGCATAGTGCATCGCAGCATAGCTGACTGCAAAGATGCCGCAGAGAATGCCCGCCATAAGGACCAGGATCGGAAACGTCAATGGGGTTTCCGGTGCACCCAAAACCGCCACGGCAGGAGGCGGCAGTCCAGGAGCCGCCATGGTGCGCGCACGAAAATAGGCCCGCAGGAAGAGCCCCACAGTGCCCATCGTGAGTACCAGCGGAGAGATCGCCACCACCCTCGCGGCTACGACCGGATTGGGGTTTCGAAGGAAGAAGGCCAGACCCAGGCCGAAGCTGACCACGGTTACGAGGACGACGCCGAGCTGCCAGCTTTTAGTGATCAGCCGTGCATCCTCACCGTCCCATCGCTCCTCGCCCACGTAGACGCCGAAGAGCAGTCCTCGTCGTGCGATACGCGGATAAAGCAGGGTGAGTCCGCCGATCACCAGGGCCTCAACCAGAATCACAAAAATGAATCCATTTGTAGCCACGGTCACTCCCGCTGATTACTTTGCATTGCGAGCGTCCAGGCCCGCCAATTCACGTTCGAAGCGGCGTCGCAACTCTGCGACACTCAATCCCGCCTGCCTCATACGCGCGAGCACAACACCCAGTTCTTCAATCAGTCCTTCGATGACGGCCCGGTCGGCGCTTTGCGCCGGCGGCGCAACCGTAACCCCCGCGCGATCTCGGATCAACACGAACCGCTCCTCTTCAAGGATGCGATATGCCCGCGCCACAGTGTTGAGATTGACTCCCAGATCCGACGCAACGGACCTGACCGAAGGGAGCACCGCGCCCACAGGCAGCTCGCCGGAAGCGATCCGCGCACGGATCTGGCGCGCAATCTGGGCGTAGACCGGCTCCTCTGAACTCCAATCCACCATAATCACGGGCATCATCAACTCTGGCATGTTTGCAGTGTATACCTATTAGTATACAGATGCAAGAACAATCTGCGGCTACATGATGGGAAATTGGAGGCAATCGATATAGGCATCCTGGAAACCAGTCTCAAAGGCGAGCGCTACATGCTCGATCGGGGGAGGGGATGAGGGGTCGGGGAGAGCAGCAGCATTTTGGCTCCCCGCAGAGCCGTGTTGCCGGCAGCGGTAATTTTGCAGGGTGCCACCTCGAGCAGCCCGATGCGCACTGCGCTATCGAGGCGGACGTAATTGCCGAAGGCTCCCGCGAGATGTACAACCTCGATGTCGTCGCGAGCGGTCCCCCAGCGCCGGAGCAGCAGGCGCAAGCCTGAGGCGATGGCGGCTTTCGCCAGTTGCAACTCGCGGATATCGTTCTGGGTAAGCAGCACCGGACCGGAAAGAGAGAATTCGCGCGCCCCGTGCGCGAGCTGCCCGCTCGATAGGATGGCGTTCATTTCGAGCCCGGCAGCCACAGCGTCCACAAGCCCGCTGCCGCAGATACCGCGCGGCGGCGTGTCGCCGATGACATGGCATTCGAGCGTCTGATCACGGAGAAACACGTGGCTGATGGCGCCGCTGGCGGCGCGCATGCCCATTTGGATCGAAGCGGCTTCAAATGCGGGGCCGGCCGCGGTCGAAGCGCATAGGATCCGGTCACGGTTCCCTAGAACGATTTCACCATTGGTGCCGAGATCGATGAGGACGCGCAGACGGTCGGCGCCGGCAAGATCGACAGCGCCGATGCCCGCGAGGATGTCGGAGCCGACGAATCCGCCCACGCAGCGCACGAATTGGATCCGGCAGGAAGCCGGCAGGCTCCAGCCGAGCTGCTCCGCCGAGAAGCTCTGCTCGCCGGCATCGCCGGGCACGAAGGGCGCATGAGAAAGCGGCTCGACATCAATGCCGGCAAACAGGTGATGCATCACCGTGTTGCCGACCAATACGATTTCGCTGATCTCCGCCGATCGGTTGCCGGCAAGCCCTGTGACCATGCCGCCGATCGCGTCCCGGATCATTGGCGTCAGCGCCGGGTTCGACATTGCGAAAAGAACGCGGCTCATTACGTCAGCGCCGTGCGCACATTGCGGATTCAGCGCCGTGCGCACGGCGAGCACTTCGCCTGAGGCCAGGTCCAGAAGCTGTGCGGCGATCGTCGTCGTCCCCACATCGATGGCAATTCCGAACCCGGTACGAAATCCGCCTGCGAGTTGGGTCGCGTCAACCAGGACCGGCGTGATCCACTGTCCGATCTCGAGTTTCAGCGACGTTTCGACACGCGCGCGGCAAGCGAGCCGCCAGCCTTGCGCCAATTCATTCTCGCTGAAGACGTATTGGTCTTCGATGAGCGCCGGCAGCATGCCTTCCACGACCCGCACCCTGCAGCCGCCGCACAGATCGCATCCCCCACACGGAAACTCGACGCCATAGGCGGCCAGAACATCCGCAAATGCCGATCCGCGCGCAACCTCGATGCGCGTTCCCAGAGGCAACAGTTCAATCTGAACGGTATCGCTCATGCGCCCATTCTGCCACACGACCCGGCTGCTGCCCACTCAAACCGCGAATAAAGGGCAGCGGAAAAATCTTAACGCAGTCTCCCATGCGCCGGGGCGCACCCAGTGACGCATGAAAAGCACAGCCGTTGCGCGAAGTGCCTTGGAGTGCGGCGGCATGACGCCGCTTTGTCAGGCTTCAAAGCGGCGTCATCCCGCCGCACTCCAAAGGCTCCGCCTATTTTCGGAGCAGTCCTTCATGCGCCTAGGGCACACCCATGACGCCCGAAAATGTTGCGCTCTCGCCGCAGGTTTCCTGTGCCGCCCTTTCAGGGCTCTTACCGCCCGATTCCCGCTTCCCAGGGCTCACGCCCTAGGCTCTGCTGCTCCACCCCTTTGGGGTTTTCAAGGTCGTGCAATGCTTAGTCCTGAAAGGGCGGGACAGCAAAGCCCAGGGCGTGAGCCCTGGGTAGAGAACCGGAGATCGCAAGCCCTGAAAGGGCGGCACAGAACACACCTGTGGTTCGGCACCGCAATCGGTTCTATTTTCGAAGCAGAGGCCGCTGAAAAAAGCCAGAGACCGCGGAGGTTTTATGGAAGGACGACTGCAAACCAGCCAACTCTCTGCGACCTCTGGTTATTCTCTGCGGCCTCTGCGTTGGGCTTTTACTATCCCGATTACAAGCAGGCACTTGGCCGCCGCTACTTTTCGCCGGTGAGAGGGAACAATGCGGATTTCGTGTGCGCGCTGTTCATGATACCGGCCAGCAGGCTTGCCGTCTTTAGATTCCTCCCCGCAATATCCACCCGCTCGGCTTCGTCCGTCGCAAGGTCGTATACTTCGATCGGTTCGGCAGGGTGAGGGCGCACGGCCTTCCATTGACCCATGCGCACTGCCTGATACTGCTTCGCGTATTCCCAATAGAGGTATTCATGCTGTTTCTGCAATTTGTCGTTCCCCAGCAGGGCAGGCAGAATCGGAATACCATCCGGATCCGCCGGCGGTCTATTGCCCAGCAAATCCGCAAAGGTGGGCAGAAAATCCCAGGACGCGCAGACAAGGGAATTGACGGTGCCGGCAGCGACCGTGCCCGGCCAGCGTGCGATCAAAGGCACGCGGATGCCGCCCTCGTAAAGAGTCGCCTTCTGCCCGCGCAGCGCACCGTTGCTTTCAAAAAAGCTCGTGTCGGCGCCTCCGCCCCCGGTCGCGGTCGCACCGTTATCACTGGTGAAGAGGACCAGCGTGTTCTCGTCCAAGCGCAGTTCGCGCAGCAGGTCCATGATCCTGCCGACGCCTCGGTCCAGCCTGCTGATCATTCCTGCATAGGTCGCACGCGGCATTCGATTCGGCAGAGAGCCGCTCTCGCCTTTGTAGGGTGTTTCGGGGAAAGCGCCTTCGTATTCCTTCACGGAATCCTCCGGGACTTGCAAGGCCAGATGAGGGATCGTCGGCGTGAAATAGAGGAAAAACAGGTTGCCTTGATTGGCGCGAATGAAATTGAGGGCATCGTCCAGCATCACGTCGAATGAGTACTGCTTGCCCAGGTACGGCGCGTACGATCCGGAATCGTTCGGATCCTTGTCGGCCGGCAGTTTCTGGTGGGGGCTGAAGTATGTGTTCTCCAGCGGTTCTTTTTTTACCTCGCGCCACAAGTGGTCAGGATAGTAATTGTGAGCCTGACGCTGGCAGAGGTATCCATAGAAGTGATCAAAGCTGAGCAGGTTCGGTTGTCCTGCCGTACCGGGGCCCCCGAGGCCCCACTTGCCGATGCATGCGGTTTTAAAACCGGCGCGTTGAAACAGCGTCCCGAGCGTAAACGTTCCCGCCGCCAAAGGTCGCTGTCCTTCAATTTCAGGGTGCTGCCAGACATCCGTTCCGGGCGGAGCCATCTCATCATTATCGCGGATGTAGGCGTGGCCCGTATGTTTGCCGGTCAGCAGCGCGCATCGGGACGGCGCACAAACCGGGCTGCCGGAGTAGTGCTGCGCGAAGCGCATACCTTCGCGCGCCAGCCGGTCGATGTTGGGTGTCCTGATCTTTTTCTGGCCGAAACAGCCAAGTTCTCCATAGCCCAGGTCATCCGCCAGGATGATGATCACGTTGGGCCTCCTGGGATCGCTCCTCAGGAAAGAACGGGAAAGCGTGAGTGCGAGCCCACCCGTGCCGACCAGTTCAAGGAATTTGCGTCGGTTCTGCATGCGTCCTCCTTGTCAGGGTCATCCAAAAGACCATCGTCACAAGAATGCATAATCGTATTTCGGGATCTGTCATGAGATGAGCCACCAGGACCTTCTTGAAAATGTATGGTTCTCGGACTTCATGGCCCAGCGACGATGTGAGCGGAGTATATCCCAGCCTGGAAACGATCGGCAACAAGTCTGCAAGCGGGCTCCCACCGTCTTTCCCGCCCTGCCTTGAATTCGCTATATACGCCGGGGCGGCATTCAGTGTAAGAATATGAAGCAAAACCACAGGAAGAAAGGAAGGCATATGGTAGACACCGCGATGGACTCCACCCAGGAAGCTCCAACGATGAGTTTCGGTCAGAGGCTTTCGGGTATATTTTTTGAACCGACCAAAACGTTCATGGACATAGACAGGAAAGCTTCCTGGGTAGGAATCTTTCTCATTATGGCGATTCTGGGCATGGGGCTCGCTTATAGCATGGTGAGCCATATGGATACTGAGGCTCTCATGCGCCAGCAAATGGCGGCGCGAAACATGTCGGAGGAACAGATCAATCAGGCAGTTGCGGCCCAGCAGTCGAGTTCCATCATCCGCAATCTCAAATACCTGGGGGTGATCATCGCTCCGATAGCGCAGATTGTTTCTTTTCTCGTGATAGCCGGGGTGTTTCTGCTGGTCTTTGTCCTCATGGGCGCCCCACTGACCTTCAAGAAGACATTTGCGGCAACCATTTGGGGGATGTCCCCCGCGGGCATAGTCATGTCGATCCTCTCGATCGCACTGATCTATATCAAAAATCCTGAGACCATTGACATGACCCAGGGTGTCGTGATGAGCAATCTGGGCCCGCTGGTAAACAGCAAGACGAATCCGGTTCTTGCCAGCCTGCTTGGCTCACTCGACATATTCTCCCTCTGGTCGATTGTGATGCTGTCGATAGGATTTGCGGCAATATCCAAGAAGAAGCTTACGCCCCAGAAAGCCGCAGTCGGAGTCGTAACTCTCTGGGTGATTCTTGTCCTGGGAAAAGCGGGATGGCGTGCCATTTTCCCACAGTAGCCTCAGACGAACCACCGGCTTAAACGGCAACAAGGCAAACCACAGGACGCTTGCCTCGGACACACTAGTGGCATGTAACATTTGAATTGACGGTATTAAGATTCCGGTCGGAGTCCATCCCTCGGCTCACGATTGATGAACGTCCCAAGCCCCGAAAGGAGCGGCGCAGCTTTCAGTACAGCTTTAACTGTGTCGAAACTTTCAGGGCTCTCACCTGGATCGGATGCAACCCAGGGCTGTGCCGGGCATCGCCGCCTCCGCCCTGGGCTTTCCTGTACCGCGCTTTCAGCGCTTCCATTCATTGGTTGACACACTATCAATTCAGCTGTTACAGGCCACTAGCCATCTGCCGCCGGAGCAGCAGTATCTTTCGGATCTCACGGCCAGAGGCCGTGGTTTACCTGAACGAAATTGCCAGACGGATTTCACCCGTCATCCGTACTTTGTGATTCACCATTCCGACCCCAGATCGTGCCGGCTCACTCTGTGGAAGGAAGGAAAAGGCTGGCGGCGCCGAATATTCCCACGTCCTTCTTGAGCTTGGCAGGCACAATCGGCAGCGAGGGCACGAATGCGCGATTGACTGTATAACTGGGGATTGTCTCGCGGATTTTGTCAAACAAAGGCTTCCCGATCTGGGAAACACCGCCTCCAATCACGATCGCTTCGGGATCAAGCAACGAGATCATTCCGCCCAGCCACACGCCGAGTAAGAATCCGGTCTCGTCGAGGATCGATCCGGCAATGCGGTCTTTGCGCTTCGCGGCCTCGCCGATCATTTTGGGATCGATCTTAGACAAATCGCCGCCGGTCAGGGTGCGCAGGAGACTTGGCGTACGATCTTCCTGTTCCAACAATACCCGGGCGCGCCGCGCCATGCTGGGCCCGGAAGCCAGGGATTCGATGCAGCCCCGTGTGCCGCAGCCGCAGAGGTAGGGACTTCGATAGTCAACCGGGACATGTCCGCCTTCCCCTGCAACACCGTTTTTCCCGTGGTAGATTTTCCCGTCGATGATTATGCCCGTTCCAATACCGGTGCTGACCGTCACGTAGAAGACATCCCGATAGCCGACCGCAGCCCCAAACAAGGCTTCGGCGAGCCCAGCGGCATTGGCGTCATTTTCCAGAAGAGCCGGCAGATCGAACCGCTCCCGTACCAACCGGGCGAGCGACACGTTACGCCATGCCGGCATGTTGGGCGGAGTGAACACCACGCCGGTCTTTGGATTCAGCGGGCCAGGAGCGCACATGCCAATGCCCCGCACGTTTTCCTTGCCTCCAGCCTGTTTCACCAGGCGTTCAATCAGGCGGAAAACTTGCCCAAGGCTGGATTTCAAGTTCTTGTCTGCCAGCGTGGGCAACACCAGGGAGGTCAAAAGGCGCCCTTTGACATTTACCAGACCACCCGCGATTTTGGTGCCGCCAATATCGATCCCGATTGTCATCTTCTGCTTCGTCATTGATTCGCCCTCCGGATTCCCTGCTGTTTCGCCGCCCAGCCGCTTTAAACCCGGCCACAGTGCCCACACTGTGAAAAACAGGTGATGAAGCCCAGCGATGGTACCACGATTTCCCTCAGGTTCATGCAACCGATCACATCGTCGGAAGCTACAACACAACGTCCAGGTTCGTCACGGCTGGCAATCAAACATGACGAGGCAGCCTCAGTACCTGAATAACAGATATTTCTCTGTGACTCAGACAGTAAAAGGCAAAAGCGGCCACGAATGGCACAAATAGCCATAGCCGCAAAGAACAGACCTTCTTCGCAGGGCGCGCCGATGACCTGCGATTTTGCCTCCCACCCAGGGCGGCCTGTTCTCCTTTGGTGCTATTCGTGACATTCGTGGCAAGGTTTTTCCCCACCGTCTGAATCCCTGGAAATTTCCCGAAGATCTGGCTCGAATTGGTGGTATTCTCCACCTTTCCCAACGTCTGGCAAGCTGGCGATCCGATCCATGAATAGCGAAAGGCAGCGACGATGAAACTCAGCGGAACGTTGATACGCAGCACGGTTGTGGCCGCTCTTGGCGGCCTTCTCTTTGGGTTCGATACCGCCGTCATATCCGGCACTACCGACTGGCTCAGGACTGAATTCGCTCTGACGAATTTCTTGCTGGGCTTCACCGTGGCCAGCGCTCTGATCGGGACGATCATCGGTTCGATCGCGGTGGGCAAGCCGGCGGATTCCCTTGGGCGGCGGGGCATTCTCTTCGCCCTGGCTATCATGTTTTTTATCTCCGCGCTCGGCTGCGGTCTGGCGTGGGGCTGGTGGATGTTCCTGGCCTTTCGTTTCATCGGGGGGCTGGCGGTGGGAGGCGCATCGGTGGTTTCGCCGCTCTACATTGCGGAGATTTCGCCGGCCCAGTATCGCGGACGACTGGTGGCCATCACCCAATTCAACATCGTGCTCGGCATCCTGCTGGCCTACCTGTCCAACTATGTCATCGGCAGCATGCATCTGGGCGCGAATGAGTGCCGCTGGATGTTCGGCGTGATGGCCGTGCCTTCCGCAATATTTTTCTTCCTGCTCTTCGGCACGCCCCAAAGCCCTCGTTGGCTGATGGCCAAGCAACGGGTGGCAGAAGCCAGAAAGGTCCTGCAACTGTGCGGCAGCGACGCGGGCAACGTAGAGGAGGAGATCAAGGATATCCAGGCCTCGCTCGACCTCGAGCATCACAAGGTGGAGGAATCATTCTTCCAGGCAAAATATCGGAAGCCGATCATGCTGGCCGTTGCCATCGCCATATTCAACCAGCTCTCCGGCATTAACGCACTGATTTATTACACGGCCTACATTTTCAAAATGGCCGGCTATGGCGCAACCGACGCTTTGCTGCAATCGGTCCTGATCGGCTTCACCAACCTGGTTTTTACCATCGCCGCCATGGCGGTCATTGATCACTTCGGACGCCGGAATCTGATGCTGGTCGGCTCCATCGGCTATATCGTTAGCCTGAGCGCCGCCGCTTATTCTTTCTACACGGGAACCGGCGGCAAGCTGCTGCTGGCAAGCTTGATTGTCTTCATTGCGTCACATGCGTTTGGCCAGGGCGCGGTCATCTGGGTGTTTATCGGCGAGGTCTTTCCCAATCGCGTGCGCGCCCGCGGCCAGGCGCTGGGCAGCTTCGTGCACTGGGTCGTGGCGGCCCTTATTTCGTGGACCTTCCCGATCATCGCCGCTCAATCCGGCGGGCATGTATTCGCCTTTTACGCCCTCTGCTGCGTGGGCCAGCTCCTCTGGGTGCTCCTCGTCATGCCGGAGACCAAAGGCATCTCTTTGGAAAAGATCCAGCAGAGGCTGGGCATCGAATAGCCGGGCTGTAATCAGGCGTTATGCTCTTTGCCAGGCGTTGTTAAAAGCAGCCACGAAGAACACAGATTTTTATGGTTCGTGTTCTTCGTGGCTGCTTTTGCTTTTTATGGCGGTGGACCATCGGATCTTCTCCTATGCTTGAATTGCGGGGGTAACTGGCCGATACTGTGCAAAAAGCGTGGATGGGCCGTCAGTTTTCAAAGAGTTTGTCATTCGCCTATGATTGCAGGAGAGAGTATTTTATGCGCCGACAACAATCCATGATCGTCAGGATTCTCTTTTTATGCATGATTGCCGTATTTCCCGGTTGGGCTCAGGATGAGCAGGAGAGCTCACATACCATGCGTCCGGTGATCCGGGGACGACAGTATGCCGTGTCGTCCATGACTGCCGAAGCCACCAGGGCGGCAACACGAATCCTCGAAGCGGGTGGAAATGGATTTGATGCGATCGTGGCCGGACAGGCCGCGCTGGCGGTCTCGGACGCTGCGCTCAACGGCCTTGGGAGCGATGCAGTCATCTTGGTCTACGATGCCAAGGCGAAAAAGGTGGTCTCGATTAATGCCGAAGGCACGGCGCCGAGGCTGGCGACGATCGATTGGTACAGGCAGAACAACGGCGGCAAGCTGCCGGTGAACGACGGTTTGCTCTCAGGCACGGTTCCCGGCGTGGTCGACGCCTGGTACATCCTGTTGGATCATTGGGGTACGATGAGCTTTGCGCAGGTCCTCGAACAGGCCATCGACATGGCGGAAAACGGCTTCCCGATCGGTGATTCGCTTGCCCGCACCATCGCGAGCTCGAAGAAGCTTCGCAAGTACCCTTCCAGCGTAAAGGTCTATTACCCGAACGGCGCGGCCCCGAAGCCGGGCGAGATTTTTAAAAATCCGGATCTGGCGCGCACCTTGAAAAAACTTGTGGAAGCCGAAAAGCAAAATGCCGCGAAAGGGCGCCACGAGGCCTTGAAGGCGGCCCGCGACCGCTTTTACAAAGGCGACATCGCCCAGACGATGGGAAAGTTTTCTGAGGAAAATGGCGGTTTGTTCCGGTATGAGGATTTTTCGGCTTATACCGCGAAAATCGAAGAACCGGTGTCCATCGACTATCGCGGCTATCAGGTGTACAAAAATGCCTCGGCCACCCAGGGGCCCGCGGAATTGTTCGCCCTGAATATCCTGGAGGGCTATGACCTCAAGGCTTTGGGGCACAACAGCCTCGCCTACCTGCACACCTGCGTGGAAGCCGTGAAGCTGGCGATGGGCGATCGCGAAAAATTTCTGGGTGATATGGACTTCATCAAGATCCCTTACGTCGGCCTGCTTTCCAAGGACTACGCCGCCGAACGGCGCAAACTCATCGATCCGGACAAGGCGTCCCTGGAGTTGCGCCCCGGGAATCCGGAGAAGTTCATGAAGGAGCCGACGCCGATGAATCGCCCGGTCACGGTCACTTTGGAGGGGGATGCGGATCATGTCGGAGACACCAGCTATATCGCGGTGATCGACAAGGATCGCAACATGATCAGTTTCGAGCCGAGCCTGCACAGTTCGTTCGGCACCGGAGTGGTTATGGCCGACACCGGGCTGATCTTCAATTGCCGCGGCGACTACTATTCGCTGGTGCCGGGGGAAGCCAATGCCCTGGAACCGGGGAAGCGGCCCCGCAGTACGCTGCAGAGCACATTGGTCATGAAGGGCGGACAGCCCTTGATGATCATGGGGAGCCCGGGCGGCGACGACCAGATCATGCGCACGATCCAGACCTTCCTGAATATCGTGGACTTCGGCATGGATGTCCAGAAGGCAATCGAAGCGCCGCGTTGGTCGACCACCAGCTTCCCGGCATCGCCATTTCCGCACACGATGTACCCGGGCAACATGTCGGTGGAAGCGCGCATTCCCGAAGCAATCCGGAATGGGCTGATTGCCAAAGGCCACAAGCTGCGGGTATCCGGCGCCTGGACAATGGGATCGAACGCAGCGATCCTCATTGATCCCAAGACGGGAGTGTTGAACGCCGGCGCCGACCCGCGCGTAGAAGCCTACGCCTGGGCCCGATAATCGACCCGGAACAGGTTCGTTTCAAACGGGAAGGCCAATTTCGCGCGCGGACAGCAATTGTGTCTCATCCAAAGAGACAAAGCGCGTCAATCAATGTCGCCCGGAATGTCGGTCTTCCTGGAACAACTCCAGATAACGGCCCGCGGTTTTCCCACGGACAGCCGGCTTCAGGTTGGCCTTCCCGAACAGCGCCCCCTTATTGAGATGGTGACTTCCGGAGCCGGTCAGGTGCGCCACAGGTTTGCTGTGACGTGTGATCAGAAACTCGGCTCCTGCCTCCGCCTCCGCGATGACAAATGCCAGCTCCTCTCTTAGACCATCCAATGACACCTTTTTCATATCAAAATGGTACCGTATTTGGTGTCCTTTTTCGACTACAACCCTGTCGGGAGCTTCAGGGGATCCTAACCATAACTTCAAGATTAGGATCAGATTCTCAAGTCAACAGATACTGCCCCAGTTTCGGGATTGCGGTTGCGAGACTGTCAGCGTACAATCTGGCGTCGCTACTCGGAAGTACTTGGATGTACCTGCATTAAATCCGGAGAGGTGGCCGAGTGGTTGAAGGCGCACGCTTGGAAAGCGTGTGTAGGGGAAACCTTACCGGGGGTTCGAATCCCTCCCTCTCCGCCACACTTTTTGTTTTCAATTATTTATCCCATTGTGATACCATAGGTGATACCGAAAAAGGAGTTTCGGTCACCCATGAATCGACACGTCAATCTCACCAAACGCATTCGAACTCCGAAGGGATTGCGCTTCTGTCCCATAGTCGTCTCCGCTAACGGCCGAGTCAAGCCGGATTACGTGGTTGTTGGTGACCACGAAGAACGGCATCCGGAGGGATCCTATTATCTGGAATGGTACGATGGCAGCAAGCGAACCCGCCTATCGGTTGGCCAAGATCCAGCGACTGCGGCCGCCCGCCGGCATCAACAGGAGCAAATTCTCGCCAGCAGGGCGGCTGGCATTCCACTAGCCATCGAAGGCAAGATCGAAGGCGTCCTTCTGGGCGATGCCGTTGCAATCTATCTTGACGAAATCCGAAAAACCAAAAAACACAAGACCTGGGCCGCCTATAAGACGGCGCTCTCCTACTTCCTGGATTCCTGTTCGAAGGCCCGCGTGACGGATATCGAGCGCGCGGACCTGCTTCAGTTCAGTGCCTTCCTTCGCGACACCAAAAAGCTGGAGCCCCGGACCGTATACAACAAATTCGAAAGCGTAATTTCATTTCTGCGGACCAGCGGCGTACGCGGCCTCGCAGGCAAGAACGATTGGCCGCGCTACGTCGAGGATGAGCCGGAGATTTACGAGCGCGCGGATCTGAAAAAGTTCTTCGCTGCCTGCACCGAACACGAGCGGCTGTGGTTTGAGTTTTTCCTGATGACCGGCCTGCGGGAGCAGGAGGTCATGCACTGCACCTGGTCTGAAATCAATCTCGGCCGCGGCGTAGTGACGGTGCGCTACAAACCGGAGTTTGGCTTTTCGCCGAAAGCCTACAAGGGGCGCGAGGTGCCCATCCCGGACAAGCTCGTCCGATCGCTCAAGAAGCGGAAGGCAGCCGTAGAGACAAGCACGTGTCCATTGTTGTTTCCGACGTCGGGAGGCAGGCCCAAGCTGGATTTCCTCGACGCGTGCAAATCGATTGCGACCCGGGCCAAGCTGAATCCTGATGGCTTTTATTTGCACAAATTCCGTGCCACTTTCGCTACTTGGGCCCTGTGGAGCGGCGTCGACCTGCGCACGGTACAGCAGTGGATGGGCCACAGCGACCTGGAGAGCACCCTGCGTTATCTCAAACCCAATCGCGGCGACGCAGTCCGGGACAAGGTAAACACCATGTTCGAGGATTGGGAATAGGGCACAGCTACTCTTTACATGGCGTTGCCCCGCAGCCATTCCGCAACGGCGCGCGAATCAAACCTAACAGCCGTCCCGATACGGAAGCTGGGCAGCCTCCCGGCCTTGGCCATTTTGTACACCGTGATCGGGCTAATGGCAAGGAACGCTGCAACCTCGCGTGCGGTCATTGCTCCTTTTATCTCCTCGATTTGCTGTGGCAGTGAACAAATGTCGCCGCGTGTGATTTTTCCCAGACCAGGAATTCGATCCATCTCCAAGCTGGTGCTTGTCATCAGGGGTTCACCTCATTTGAGCAATGCAACCGGTTTCAGGCCGTGAGTATTGCGCCACAATCAGTGCCCCTCCGCTTCGAGTTTTTTGCGGATTGCGGCCGCCTCTTCTGGAGAAAGGCGCGTCAGGTTGTAACGCTCACTGTACGTGAAATTAAATTCTGGCCTGGGGGGTTGCCGATTGGCATCTCTAGGGCCTCGGGAATCACGACCGAGTTGGACAGGCTGCATTGCGGCCTGGACAGAGGCGCGCTTCTTGGCGGCCACCTCTTTGCGAAAGAAATACACTTTGCGGCCGCCCGACCTAGCCTTGACGAACTTTGCTATGGCAGCGCGCTGAATGTTCAGACCATATTTTTGCTGCAGGAGATCTGCGATGCGCGCGTAGGAAACAGGCGGTCTGGAGCCCCTCAGCGTGGCAATCTCGTTTTGATATGGGATGAGACTCGATTGGAATGGTTTGCCGCTCATTGTATCTTTCACCTTTGGTTGAGAATAGGTCGTTTATGAGTGGATACGTGTCTCCACCCTGTCTCTGCTTTGTATCTACTTCCCCGGTAAAACAGGAAAAAAGTGGAGACAGCCAGGAGACAAAGCAGAGACTTGTCTCCACTGAGTCTCCACTTTGCAATGGCTCGAAGAAACTCTTCGAGGTATTGCGTCTCGGGTTGGGAGAGCCCGGCTCGACCGACCCGAGAACATCCATCATGGCATCCGCCGGTATCCGAATCGAACCATGCATCGAAGTGCCCCTGCCCGAATGCCGATCCAGATGGCTCCTGGGCACGACGGCGAAAATGCCTGCCGACGGAAATCGTCCCGAGCGGCCGCGCGATGCCCCCCGAGTGCACCCCACTAAGCGCCTGCGCAAAAATAACTTCACATTCTGCGGAGCAACTATCCCAAAGGTCGTTTACGCATCTTGATCGTCTATGGGCATCAAATGGCCATTTATCAATAAATTTATGAGATGGTTGGGAATCATGGGTGTGGTATAATTCGTCCTGGTAGACTCTTTTCAGGAGGAACTATACCACATGGTATTTGATCCGAATGTCCTTCGATCCTTCCTGCATCAAGAGAGGATTGCCACGCTCCCGGAGCTGAAGCAAGCTTTGGGAAGCATGGCTACCATGACCGTGTTTCGAAAGCTCAAGGCGTTAGGCTACCGCACGAGCTATTCGCACCGCGGGAGATACTACACGCTGGTGAACATTCCCCGGTTCGACGAGCGAGGTCTCTGGACTTGCCGCGCCGTATGGTTTTCGCGCGACGGCAGCCTGCTCACCACCGCCCGGCGGTTTGTGAACGATTCCGATGCTGGGCTTACCGCCGGGGAATTGCAGGCGCTACTGAATGTCGAGGTCAAGGAATCGCTTCTGGTGCTGTACCGTCGAGGGCAAATTGCCCGCGAGGAAATCGGCGGCGTCCTTGTGCACTTTTCTACTGAGCCTGGGGTACGGCGCGAGCAATGGCTGCGCCGCCAGAGTCCGGCGGGTGCGCTGGAGGTGGGCGACTCGGCGGCGGGCGAAGGGCTGGCGCCGGAAATGAAGGCCGCGATCATTCTGTTTTTCAGCTTGCTGGATGAGAAACAGAGGCGGGTGTATGCGGGCTTGGAGGCCCAGAAGCTCGGATACGGCGGCGATATCAAGATTGCGGACTTTCTGGGGTTGGACGTGCACACAGTGTCGCGTGGGCGCCGGGAGCTCTTTGGAGACCGTGTCCAGCGGGAAAGGATTCGCCGTCAGGGCGGTGGGCGCCCGGCTGCGGAAAAAAAACGCCGGAAGTGCTCGCATGCATTTCGGACCTGCTCAAACACGAAACGGCTGGCGATCCGATGAAGGGTCTGAAGTGGACCCGAAGGACAACCAGGAAAATCGCTCGAGAACTGCGTCGGCTGCAGATCCGTGTTAGTGCCAACACGGTGCGCCGGTTGTTGAAGCGGATGGGGTTCTCCTTGCGCGTGAACCACAAGAGACTGGAGTCAGGGAACAAGAATCCGCCGCCCCGCCGGGTACGAAACCAGCAGTTTTTATACATCGGCCGGAAAAGGGAGGAGTTCTCCTCCAACGGAAAGCCTGTCATCAGCGTGGACGCGAAAAAGAAGGAGATGGTCGGGGCCTTCAAGAATCCCGGGGTGTCGTGGCAACGCGAACCGCAGATCGTCAACGACCACGACTTCCGCAGCGATGCCGAGGGGATGGCGATTCCCTATGGCATCTACGATACGCGGACCAATCATGGTTTCGTGGTGGTCGGGACCAGCACCGAAACGCCCGCCTTCGCAGTGGACGCAATCGTTTCCTGGTGGAAAAGTCGGGGCGGCAGTATCTATCCTGATGCAGATGAACTCCTGATCTTGGCAGACTGTGGCGGCGGCAACAGCGCCCGTGCGCGTGGATGGAAGTATCACCTGCAACACCGGTTCTGCAATCCTTACGGGCTGAAGGTGACCGTCTGTCATTATCCGCCTGGCGCATCAAAATGGAATCCGATCGAGCACCGCCTGTTTTCCCAGATTAGCAAGAACTGGGCAGGCAAGCCGCTGGAAAGCTATGAGACTGTGATCAAGTATATTCACTCGACTACTACCTCGGGCGGATTGAAGGTCAACGCCTGGTTGTCACTGAAGCGTTATGAAAAGGGCGAAGAGATCTCCAACGTAGAGATGAAGCGGCTCATGCTTGCCGGCCACAAGACGCTACCGGCATGGAATTACACGTTGACGCCGAGCAGAATGTGAAGTTATTTTTGCGCAGGCGCTAAGTGATCAATCTCGGGAACTTCAATTTCACGTCTCAACTCATGCCTCCAAATACTAAGAGCCCTGGGAGACCCCAAAACTTACCTCGAGGACACAAGTCTTTTTCTGCAGCTGTGGTGCTGAGTGACGAGGAGAAAGCTAGCTCGAGAACAGTTGCGGGCATCCGCGTGTTTTTATTCTCTTATCTGCCGCGGCTTCTGTGGACCACCGCGAGCCGTTGGCAGTAGAGAAACCTGCCGCGAAACTTCTGGATATATTAGTTGCAGTTTTTCGAACTTTGTAACATCGACCTCAAAATATTTTTTCCACGCACAATCCGTGACTCCCCTGGATTGCTGCAGAGTAGCCCGATTTGGTAGCAACTACGCTTGGGATCTGTCGGCCATTCGTCCAGGGAATCCTACCACCGGGCTAAGATTCACGATTTATGATCCTGGCTGCGGCAACCAAGAGCGACTCTGCTTGCCTCGTTGATCCCATGAGAAACCGAGATGAAATCCAGGGCTTGGGATGAACTACTTGTCCATCAGGGCCATGCTACAACTCGCTCTAATCGGGTCCACCCATTCGGCGAGTCGGCTGACGTTTCGCCGCTGGATCGTTTCTGCGCCATCGGCCCTCTTCTGTGCGACTCGCTTTGTGCCCGCAGGTATTTCCGCTTCCGGATCCAGAATTCCGACAGCGCAATTGCTCCTCCGTCGATGTAACAGAAGGAAAGCACAGGAGGGCGAAACCAGATTCCATATCCACTTAATTATTCGTCTGATGAGCCGCCCCAATAATAGATCTTCCCCCCTGGTGTACCGTCCAGCGCCGCATAGTCTTCACGACACTGTCCCCAATGGATTTCCGACAAACTGAAAATTTCGAGTAGGCGATTTCCTTTGTTTTGCGTTCTTGTGGTTAGGCCCCGATGGCCACTTGAAAATCCCCCATTTGTGGCCGGGTCAAAATCCCCCAGGCGACAGCAGGAGTATAACCTACCAACAATCCGTATAGAGCCTCCAAGCTCATTCCTTTTTCATCCAGAAACTTTTTGTCGGTTTTCGGTCAGCCGGATGGACGCCTCCTTGAGACGGTAGCTCCTACCTTCGAACTTGAGCAGATGGCCGCGGTGAAGGAGTCGGTCCTGAATGGCCGACGAAGCGGCGTTGTCGCCGAGGAGTTTCCCCAATCCTCCAGGGGACGATTGGAAGTAATCAGGCTGCTTTTTCTCGAGGTGTATCGATTCAGAATAATCTCGAGTAAATCGTCGGCAGCCTGTTCCGGGACGTTCTTGCGCAGAAACAAATCGTCGATGACCAACAGATCGCTTTCGGAGAAGAGTTTGGTCACCTTTTTTCTCCGCTTAAGTTGAGCGGATTCGAAGAGGTCTTCGAAAAAGGCATGGGCTTCGCGATACACGACTTTGTAGCCGGTCTGAATGGCGGCATGCGCCACTGTCTTTGCAATATGGCTTTTCCCGGTTCCGGGCGAGCCGATCAGCAGAGCATCAGCGCCGTCCCGGATAAATTTGCCGCTGACCAGTTCGTAGATTTCCTTTTTGGGCAGCTTCGGATTGAAGCCCCAGTCAAATTCGGTCAAAGTGGGCCGGTCCGGGAGGCCGGAGGCTTTGAAGCGGGTTTCCACGAGGCGCGAGTTTCGCCAGTCCATTTCGTCCTGCACGAGGCAGGCAAACACCTCTACGAAAGAAGCACCCTGGTTGGCCTGAACGAGTCGGGTTTCCAGCGTGGCGCTCATGCCATGCAGGCGAACCGTTTTGAGATTTCTCTGTAATTCTGCTAACGGCATTTCCATTAATTGGGCTCCTTATCTTCTTTTTCATCCTGTGGTTTTTAAAAACAGCCTTGCACGCGCAAGAGCTGAAGTTGTTCTACCGACATGTCGGCCGGGTCCTGGACCGAATCCGAGATCAGGTCCCCGGAGAGGCCCCGGTCCCAGTCAAACACGCTCACCTCGAAGTGGTTCTGCCGCAGCCGCTCGAACGCCTGACAGGCGCCCTTTCGACCGGCCTCGTCCCGGTCCAGAAACAAAATGATTCGTGGAAACCCGATCCGGGACCGAATCCACGCCAACCGCTCGATCTGTTCCGCGGAGATGTGGGCTCCCATCAAGGCACCGACATTACAACAGCCCGCTTCCACGAGCTTGGCCACATCAAAAAAGCCCTCCACGAGAACCAGACCGAATGTCCTCGCCTGGCGGCCGGCTTCTGGATCCAGCAGGAGTTGATCCTGGTTGTAGATTTCCAGCCCTTTTCGGAACGGATAACTCCAGTATTTTCCATCCGAGTTTTCTTGTTCCGGCATCAGGGCCCGTCCGGTGTGGCTCAGGATGATCGACTGAAGACCCTGGCCATTCTCTTTCACGCCCCGGATTTGAAACACCACCCGGGAATGCAGGGGAGAGCCCGGTCCTCGGTTCGCTCTCGGGGGCAAAAAGCCGCAGCCCAGATAACGACAGGTGGCGGCAGATATGCCGCGACGGCTCAATTCGGGATGATCGGAGTGAAGATAACGGCGCAGGTCGATCTCGATGTCGCGATTGGCAGGAGTCGTACACGTCGGGACGCTGACCGGACTTGGTTGCGGTTTTGGGTCAGGAGCAGGCGGTGTTTGCGGCATTGCCGTGCAGATTCCTTCCCCGACCATCCACTCGGCTACTTCGAACATGGTCATCTCACGGCCCTGCCGCTGCAGCACCTCCCGGCAGAACTGGATGATGCCGCCGCCCTTGCCGCTGCTGAAATCCTTGTAGACATTGGCCGACAGACTGACGTGCATCGAGGCCTGCTTTTCCTGTGTAAACGGAGATCTGAGCCAGATCTCATCATCTCGGCTGCGGCGCTGGTGGTCTACGCTGAGTTGAAACACCTCGATCACCTTCCGCCAGCTTGCCTGCTGCCAGACCTCGCGCAGTTGCTGCCGGTCAATGACCCGCGATATGGAAGCAATCGTCTTTTGGGGAATCGGCGCCGCCGGGAGTTCCGCCTGGGCGGCGTGTTGATTCCAAAAAGCGGCGTAGTCTTCCCCCGGGCGAATCAAGGCGTGCTTTTGCGTGAGACGGTCGGATTCTTCGGCTTTCCGTTCCCCGGCTTCGGCCGCCATGCTCTCCACGATCCGCCGCAAGGCTTTGAAACTTCTCAGCCCGTTGCGCTTTACCACTTCCGCCGCTTTCTCCACGTGGCAGGCCGCGTAATGTCGAACCAGATTGACCAGGCCGTACATGCGGCGTTGACCGCTGCGGCCTTCTTCCTTGAACCATGTCTCGCACAGATCGAAGGTGTGCGGACCGATGCATTCGGCCTGTGCCAGCAAGCGGTCTGTTTCCCGGGATGGATTGAAGATCCGATCCGCGGGGTCCATCATCAGGGAACCAGGCCGCCTGCTCCTGGGATGGCGGCGGATAACCTCCATCCGGACCGGATCGAGTATCTTGACTTGATCCTCGTAGATCCGTACCACCACCTTGCTGCCGAGCGGTGCCGGACTGGCGGCATAGTAGGATTGGCCGATCTGAGTCGTCCCGTCATCGTAGACCGTCCGGGTTTCCTGCTGAAAATAGCGGAACGGCATCAGCGGCAACGGCTGCAGATAGGGTTTCTCTTCCTGGAACATCTCCTTGACCTGCCGCTTGGCCCGGCCATGGATTCGCGGCGATGCCCACCGATCCTCCCAATGCATCAACCATTCGTTCTGGGCCTCGATGCTTTCGAATTTCCGTCCCTTCAAGGCCGTGTCCTGCGTGTATTTCACCGCATTCTCCACGGTCCCTTTTCGGTCCGAATCGCCCACTCTCGCCGGATCTGCCACTACCTCGTAATGATTCAACATCGCGGCATACAGCGGATTGAGATCCGGTTCATAGATGTCCGGCTTGATCACGCCTTCCTTGAGGTTGTCCAATGTCACGTATTGCGAACAGCCCGCAAAATAGCGGAACGCTTCCTCGTGCAGCCGGCACCAGATTTCCTTGCTCGAATTCCAAACCACCTTCCGAAAGGCCCGCCCCGAGTACTTCAAGGTCATGATGAACAGGCGCGGCCGCCGGAATTTTCCGCTGCTGTGAAGAGTTGGAGCCCCCTGCCCGTAGTCCACCTGGGCTTCTTCTCCCATCAGGAATTCCAGCCGGTCATATTGCTCGGGGTCCTTCCGTTTGAGGAGCCGCACAAACCGCTTCACGCTGTTGTAGCGGTGATTGAAACCGAACAGTTCTACCAGATCCTGGTAGATGGCCATGGCATTGCGGCCCCCTCTGACCTGCTCCTCGATCCACTCCCGGTGCGCTTCACAGGCCGAGCGGACATGCTTGGGCATTTTGGGTTCAGGAGCCGGTGGCCGGGGTGGGGGATTTTGATTCAATGGTATCTCAGAGCCGGTGGCCACCTCCTGTGGGGTGGGGGATTGTGAATCCCCACTTTCTTGTACCTCGTCCGAATCGTACGATTGGCCATACCGGCGGATGGTTTTTCGATCGATCCCGGTCTTTCGCTGGATCTCGCGTTGACTTATCTCCTTGTGCAGCAATGTCTTGATCGTGGTTTGCAAAGACAGCTTCAAAACGTTCATCCTCTCTCTCCCATTTGTGAACGGACCAATGGGAGCATGCACGTTCTGTCGCCGTCTGCAGCGATGTTTATCGCGAAATCTGTGCAGCTAAGTGGGGGATTTTCAAGTGGCCACAAGTGGGGGATTTTGGGTGGCCATCAGGGTTAGGGGAACATTTTGCAGCTACTCATCTTGATCGGAGGCGAGGGCTCTATGAAAACCACTCGCTTTTCTCGATCTGGTTTTTTCATCAGTACCCAGGATTCTGAACGAGAGTTGATAAATATTTGGCTTTCCACATCCAGAGAAGAGCGCAAACAGAAGTTTGCCGGCACGGCACGAGCGGCTGAAATTGCCGGAGTGTCGCAGCGAACCGTGCAATTCTGGATTGATTCAGGGTATTTGGCTTCATTGCGCATTGGCAAAAAGTATCAGATTTACCTTCCTTCGCTGATTGAGCACCTTTTCCCCCGGGCCGGTTGCAGGTGGGTCGAGTAGGGCAATGGCGCGGACCGGGCTTCGAATGATGCCGAACGTCTCCATCGCCCCCTCTAAAATTCCGTACGGCGGGTTTTCCCCGGTACGGCTTCAAGGCCAGCATATCAGACAGGGCCTTCCTGAACAGCTGCTCGGTTAAGCCTGCTCCCAGCATACCCTCGCTGCTGCTCAGTTTGCCTCCGTCCTTCGCACACTTCTGTTGCGGGTAATCGCCTGGCTCTGAGTCCAGATCCACCCGTGCGTCCGTGCGCCACTGTTTGAGAGGCCTGCGCCCCTCTACCCCAGGGGTCCTTGGCTCCGGATCGAGTTATGCTGTCTCGTTCCATCTTGGCTTACTACGACCCCATCCGCCAGTCCCGCAGGCACGCTGCGACTTCGTTTTACCTTATACGCAACGCCTTCGCTGTGCGGGAGCGCCTCGGCGACCCGCGGGACCTTCCCTACTTTTGCGGCTGCGCTTTCCCTGCATGTCGCCGACCCTGCCCCGGCGGTCCGCCGCGCCCTCCCGTTGTATTCACACGGCGATTCCAGGCTTCCTCCAACTATCACGGAGTAGCCACCCACGATACCGTCTCTGCCAGCAATATCCGACCGGTTATTCGATTTCGGGGCTGCATCGTTCGCTTTATGCTACGACCTGCACGTTTGCCTTGCCCTCCTGACTGGCTACGACGAGATGAAGTCACGTGCTCTTCACCCCGCCTCCTGAGGTACATTGTCACTCCCGCTTTTGACGCTGCTCGTTACCGAACAGCGCTGGAAGTCAGGCTAGATGGGCGAACGGGAAATCTCCCATCGTCGGGACTCTCACCCGACAAGTCACAGCAGCTAGTGAGGCTGCACGATAGTACGCCATAACATATTCTAGCTATTGATAATCAGGCATTGTGCGCAATTCACGAAATTCACGTATTTGGCGAAATTCGCGCAGTTGGCGCAGTACGCGCTAGACAAATAAAGAATGCATGTTAGAAAAATCTCATCATGCTTGGCCGAGTACGAGAAGACGCATTGGCTTCTAACGCATTCTCAGCCAGAGCCGTAGATTGCTGATCTGAGTTCTTCATGAAATCGCTGGCTGCTGTCGGCATATATCGCGTTCATTGACTTGTACCTCCTTGGAACGTTACCGGAGAAAACGTATGAACCTCAAAAGCATTTATCTCAAATCCAAGGGCACGCTTTGGCCGCTGGTTGCCCTTCTTTTGCTGTTTACCATTGCGTTGGCGCTGGCTCAGACGCCGGACAAAAAGGCGACACCGATGATCACCATCGATGGTTCGCAGACTCCGGACCGGATCCCGGACTGGATCCTGTGGAGCGAAGTATTCAAGACCGTGTCATTGCTATCGGACAAATTCGCGACGAAGGGCGATGACATTTGGGTGCAGAAGCTCCAACTCTCCAGGGAGCAGGCTAACCAACTCATCCAGCATGCCGGGACACATCGCGCCATGAATTCCGCAAAAAATGTGGAAGCGAGAAATCTCAAAGCCTCAACGAAAGAGAGCAAGGAATCGCTGCGCATCAAGCTGAAACAAGCCCAAATGAACAAGGAAGTCCAGATTCTCGAACTTCGCGATGCGCTTCGTGCGCGGATAGGTGAGGACGCATTCCAAAGGCTCCAATCTTACGCGAAGCTGAATATTGCGCCCACGATCAAGGTCGGCGCCATGGTCAGAAAATGAGCGGGACCAGCCACGAGCATCACTGAACTGGAAACCAGCGGAAGGAGCATTAGTCCTAGCGTGAAATCCGGAGGAAATTGCTTATGAAGCCGAAGATCTCGATTGGGGCGAATTCAGCAAGAATGATTTGGGCCGTTGGCCTAGGTTTTCTCTGCCTTTTGTCATTCATGCAAAGGGCATCCTATCCGAACGAAATCGTGGTTGAAGGAAAATACCATTTTCGGTCCGCGATTTGGGAGCAGTACGGAGCCGTCGTCGCCACAAGCAGCACTGACATTGACTACGATGCGCAGTACCAAAGCGCGAATATTGATCTGCTACTCGACCGGCCCGATGGTCCCGATGATGAGCAGCATGTTTGTAACGGCAGCTGCGAGGGCGTGAACATTGTAATCGTCGATCCTCTTATGTTTGGCACCTGGAATCTCCATGCGGATCATTGGATTGGCGATGAGTGCGGCGGGGATATGTGGATTTATGGAACTACTTCCGCGACCTTCACCAGAGCACAAACATCCATCAATTACTTCTATGCCAGCCCAAGCCATTATCTATACCCCGGATCGACCACGCTGTACTGGTCGACGACCAACGGATCAAACGCCTGGATCAATGGGACGGCCGTAGCTCTTTCCGGCAGTATGGTGGTCAGCCCTGGGATGACGACAACATATACGCTCTCCGTGTACGGCACCCTGAATACTGCTACCGCCACTGCTGCGGTCGGGGTCGACAAGCCTCTGTTAATGAATGGATACCGCTATTCCGTGCGCCATGAAAAGGGCACGCCGCCGTTCTTCCCCTATACGCAGGTCAATCAGGAATCTGTAAACGTCGCCAACGGCAACCTCTTCTTTACGGTGCCGCTCTTGAGCCGCCCGGGACGCAACGGCCTGGGTGTTGATCTGAAGCTTGCCTACAACTCCAAGCTCTGGGATTTCTATACTTGGAACGCCGCGATCTACGCCACCTTAGTTGAGGATAGTTCCTGGGTGGGCACCGGTTGGACACTGCTGGTCGGGAGAGTCATTGACGACTCGTCCAACGGGCGCTACTACGTCACCCTTTCCGATGGATCCAACCACGAAATGACCTATTACGGAGGAGCATGGCGATCGATGGATTCAACCTACATGATTTACGATCCCGTCGTCCACAAACTGACTCTAAAGGGCGGCATAAACCTTCGTTTCGATTACCAGGATTCGGTGCGCACTAACATGCGGTTCGCCACGCGAGTCCAGGACACCAACGGCAATTATCTCGAAATCGCCTATGGCAGTGGCGGAGGGCGCATCAGCACAATCCAGGATACGCTCGGGAACACCTACACCTTTTTGCTGAATTCCCAGGGAAGGCTGGCGTACATATCCTATTTTAACACCAACGACACAACCCAGCCGACGAGCACGATCGCTCTCGAGTATGATAGCCAGGCGATCTCTTTCGGCCCGGAGGCAGTGACTGCCTCCATGCCGGCGCAGGAATTCCTCGCGCATGTGACGTACATCAGCGGCGTCCGTTATAATCTCGTGTACGGAGGCAGCGGCGAACTCAGCGAAATAACCTACCCCACATTCGGGACCAGCCGCTATTTTTATAGCACCTACAACGTGTTGGAGCGCTTTCTCAACCAGACGGTCCCGGATCACTATGTCAGCAGTCACGACACGGGGGAGGGCACTGGAATATGGAGTTGGAACAACAGCCCGAATGGCCTGGCGGCGGCAGTTGGCGCGTCCATAACGGACCCGGGCAATCAAAACAACTGGTACTACATCGCTGTCTTTATGGGCAAAGCAGGCGCAAGCTGGGCCGATGGATTTGTAACGAATCGAGTGACCGAAGACCTCTACGCTTACTACCGCCTGAAACTCGAATCCCAGCAAGACTGGACACAGGACGATACCCAGATCTCGACCATCAAGAATCCCAGGGTGGCCTGGACTCAGCACGTAGCCACAGGTGGGGCTTTACGGCCGGATGCGCAAACGATCAGCCGGAAGGAGTTCACCTACGCCCCTGCCGCTGACTACAGCGGGAATGTTAAGGAGATCAGAGAGTACGCTTGGAACGGCAGTCTGCGGCGCAAATCGACATTTAACTACCTCCACGAATCCAATGGCGCCTATGTTCCCTTGAACATCCTCGACAGGGCGACCGACGCGCTTATCTATGATGGCTCCAACCACCTGATCTCCAAAAGCCTGACCGCGTACGATTCAGTCTCGCCGCTTTATGCTGCTGCGGGAGCCATTCGCCATGATTCGTCTTTCGATACGAATTATGTGGCCAGAGGACTGCCTACGAGCATTACCCGATGGCACAATATCGCTCAGAACCAGTCTGTTGTGTCTTCAGTCAGATATGACGAATGCGGAAATGCGCGAGAGGCGACGGATCCCCGGTCTAACGTGACCTTCACGGAGTTCTGGCTTTCGTCGGCCGATAACGCTTACGCGTTTCTGCTCCGGGTAACCAACGCCAAGGGGCACGTTGCCAGCGCATCCTTCAGTTACAAGAGCGGCGCGGTGCTCAGCCAAACGGATACAAACGGAAAAGGCACATACACGACGTATGACAGCCTCGACCGCCCAACGGCAATCAACAAGACGGACGGGCCAAGCAAGGCCATTACATACTACGAGGATCCCGAATACCAGACACCCCCTTATGCAATGATCTGGGATTACCTGACAGCCAATACCTTTTCCACGCATTTCGCCGTGCTCGACAACATGGGGCGCCTGCAGCAACAGATTCTGAGTGATACCTCGGGTGGCGACATTCAACGGGAACTGACTTATAACCCGCGCGGCGACCTTTCGCAGGTATCCGCTCCGCATCGGGCTGGCGCCATCGCGTTTCAAACCAGCTATACTTACCTGCAGCCGTCCAGTCAAGCCGTTACCTATGCTGATGGATCGACGGATTGTATCAGTCGAGCACCGGCACTGACCCAGGTAATGAGACTCCAAAAACGGAACACGCAACTTTTGGTACCAGGAAGACGGCAAGATCAATACCGTGCAACTGGAGGATCCGGATACTGGGGTAGTTAATGTGGGGACAAGCTATATCTACGATGCCATGGGCAGATTGGCCACGATCACCCAAGGGGTTCAGGTTCGGTCCTTTGCCTATGACGATCTGGGCCGGCTCTTGACGGAGACTCATCCGGAAACCGGCACGACCAGTTACGGCTATGACGCCAACGGAAACATGCTCAGCAGGACGGACGCGCGCGGAACCGTGACGACGTTCGCCTACGATGAGCTCAACCGCGTGACGCAGAAGAGCTATAGCGACGGAACCCCTTCGGTGAGCTACTACTATGATTCTCAGCCGTCCGGAAGCCCGATTGCAGCGATCAATCCGGTGGGCCGGCTGACCAAGGTGACAAGAACCGTATCGGGAGTGACGGCGAGCACCTATTACAGCTACTGCAGCTGCTCCGCGATCACCCAGGAGGCGACGGTAATCAATGACGGCACGGCGAAAACCTACATAACGAGCTACAGCTATAACCTGGCCGGGCAGTTGACGTCGATAACCTACCCAAATGGGAAGGTTGTGAGCTACACGCTCGACGATGCGGGACGGCAGATCAATGCATCGTCGACCTACAACGGCCAACCCTTTGATTATATCTACTCGGCGTACTATGGGGGGCCGGCGGGCCAGATTACCCGGCTGCAGTACCCGATCAGGTATCCTTACCCTAACGGGCAGCGAGTGGAGGCGAACTACACATATGCGCCGCAGTCAGGGCAGCTGATACATATGGAGTCCTACCAGCTGAGCCTGAACTACGGTTATGTATCCGGGCGAATTTACGACATTACGGATCTTCTCAATCAGAACGAAAGTCAGCACTTCGAGTACGACCGCTGGTGGCGGCTAACGGGCTATTGGAAGTCTCCGTCCCGAGGCTACAGCGGCGCCAAGATGCATTTCAGCTACGACCTCTACAACAACCTCACCGGCATGGACGCCTATGGCGTGCCCTGGACATTCAACGTCAACGTCGCCACCAACCGCGTCTCCAGCAGAACTATTTGGAGTTCAAACGATTCCTTTACCTATGATTCTGCCGGTAACATGACGAGCATGGGCACCTTTGACGCCGAAAATCGCCTAATTCAGACTGCGCAAGGTGCCGGTTACCTGTACGACGGCAACGGACGGCGCTTCCGCACGAACGATGGAAACGTGGTAAACTATGTCTATTCCTACACGGGCCAGCTGCTGATGGAGGACAGGGTTTCCGAATCGTTGTCGAGTAATTACATCTACTTCAATGGGCAGATGGTGGCGATTCATCAGCAGGACGAGACCATTCGCTTCTTGATCAAGGATCATCTCGGGTCCACGCGCAAGGTGATTAGCGTCCCACTGTTCCCATATGAAACTTGGCAGTACAACTGGTACAACTGGTCCCTGACCAAGAGCTACGATTATGAACCTTTCGGGGGATCGTTGTCCTCGAGCGGGCCGACCCGACAACGGTTTCAGGGGAAGGATCGGAGCGGCGGCTTGGATTATTACGGCGCTAGATTCTACGACAGCAGAAACATCCAGGCTCCTCCTTACGGCACCATGCGCTGGATCTCGGCCGATTCCTTGACGTCTCGCATCTACGATCCCCCATCCCTGAACAAATACACCTACGTCAGAAACGACCCCGTCAACCTCATCGACCCGGATGGAAGAAACGTAGCAGCTCCAAATGGCTACGCTCCGCCGGGTTTGTTGTTTGAGTTTGACTGGGAAATATTTAGTCCCACTGCCGTCATATCGGGCGGGGAAGGTGAGATTACCGGCTTGAATATTGGTCTATCCTCGGAACCAGGCGACGATATTGGTAGCCCCGATATTCTGGGGACCGTGTTCAACGTTCATGAGTTCAAGCGGG
The DNA here is from genome assembly GCA_963739235.1 of Terriglobia bacterium. Taxonomy (GTDB): domain Bacteria; phylum Acidobacteriota; class UBA6911; order UBA6911; family UBA6911; genus JAFNAG01. The sequence continues at coordinate 294,183 of CAVTZY010000033.1, forward strand.
ACGACGGTTCGACGGGCAAGGTCATGAGCGTCATACTGGCCGACGAAACCGGGACCGTCAGGACATCGTTCTGGGGCAACGCCGTCGAACTCGCGAAGAAGTTTTCAATCGGCGACATCGTTTCCATCCACAACGCATACACCCGCGCGGGATTGGCGAGCAAGCCGGAGGTCCAAATCGGGCGCTCCACTAGCATCGACATAAATCCGGCTGGCATCTCCGTCGGCGAGCTGAAGCCGAGCAGGATAAAGATCGGCGAGCTCGAGGTCGGCATGGACGCGCTCGAGGTGGTCGGCAGGGTGATAGAGGTATCGAGGGCGAGGGAGTTCACGCGCACCGACGGCAGCAAGGGAAAGGTCGCGACCCTCGGGATAGGCGACGAGACGGGGACGACGCGGCTCTCGCTCTGGCAGGATGCCGTCGATAAAGCTGAAAAAATAAAAGTCGGGGACATCATCAAAGCGACGAATTGCTACGGCGCCCTCGGATTGTACGGCCAGCCCGAGCTGCACCTTGGGAGGCAGGGGAGCATCGATGTGAACCCGTCGATGGAGGGAGAACTGCCGCGGGCCGACGTGCTGTCGATGGCGATCGCCGCCCCGGAGCGCATAGAAATAGGGGCGCTCGAGAAGGAGGGCCTCAAGGTCCAGGTGCGCGGCACGATAGTCAGGGTCTTTCAGAGGAGGCCGCTCTTCGATGTCTGCCCGCTGTGCGGCCGCAGCCTCGGCAGCGTCGACCACAGCCTCCTGTGCGAGGAGTGCGGCAAAGTGGTCACGCCCGAGCATCGGGTCGTCGTGAGCTTCCTGGTCGAGGATGGCACCGGAAACATCAGGGCCGTGCTCTTCGGAAAGGTCGCGGAGAAATTGCTCGGCATGGACGCGCAGCAGGTGTTCGGACTCTTCAAACAGACCCCCGACGTCATCGAGCTCTACAACAAGCTCAACATATTGGGCAAGGAGGTCACGATCACCGGGACCACGCGCTACGACAAGTACTTCAACCAGCTCGAGATCAGGGCGAGCGATGTCGAGATCCCGGAGCCGAAACAGGAGGCGCGCGCGCTGTTGGAAAAAATAAAAGCATGAATGACGACATTAGGACGTGGAACCGATGGAAAGAAAAACGCAATCGATCGAAAGTCTGCCGGGCGTCGGAGAGGCGACCGCGGATAAGCTTCGTGAAGCCGGTTACGGAACTGTCGAGTCGCTCGCCGTCGTGACGGTAGAGGAACTCTGCGAAGTCGCGGAGATCGGAGAAAGCCAAGCCAAAAAAATCATCGCGGCTGCCAAAAAAGCTGCTGACATAGGCGAGTTTGTAACTGCTGATCAAGTTCTCGAGCGCCGGAAGACAGTCGGCTGGATAACCACGGGCAGCAAGCAGCTGGACACGTTGCTCGGCGGCGGGGTTGAGACCCGGGCGGTGACGGAAGCTTTTGGAGAGTTCGGTGCCGGCAAATCTCAGCTCGGCCATCAGCTTTGCGTGAACTGTGCAGCTGCCTCCGGAGCGGGGCGGCTTGAACGGCAGGGCGATATTCATAGACACGGAAAACACGTTCAGACCAGAGCGCATCATAAGTATGGCGGGTGGAGTCGATTTGGATTCGAACGAGGTGCTGAAAAATATTTTGGTCGCGCGGTCCTACAACACGGACCAGCAACTCTTGATAGCTGAAAAGGCCGAGGACATCATCGAGAAGGAAAACGTGCGACTGCTGGTGATCGACAGTTTGACCTCCCATTTCAGGGCCGAGTTCACCGGGAGGGAGACGCTCGCCGAACGGCAGCAGAAACTCGCCAGGCACCTCTTGGTCCTGCACCGCATAGCGGATCTAAAGGACGTCGCCATCTACGTCACGAACCAGGTGCAGGCGCGCCCAGACATGTTTTTCGGTGACCCGACTAGGCCAATAGGCGGCCACGTCTTGGCACACTCCGCAACGACCCGCATCTACATGCGGAAATCCAAGGGCGGGCGGCGAATAGCGCGCATAGTCGATAGCCCGAGCCTGCCCGAGGGAGAATCCATTTTCAACATAACAGAGAGCGGCATCAAAGATTGATCGGTGTTTCTTTTGATCAGAGCTGTTGCCTTGGATATCGATGGCACGATGACATCTGGAGATAGGAGGATAGACATCGTTGCAATAAATGCGGTCAGGAAAGCTGAGGCAGCCGGTCTACCGATTGTGCTATCGACCGGAAACTTGCTCGCTTTCGCCGAGGGGATCGCGACGATGCTCGGCGCATCTGGACCGCTGATAGCTGAGGATGGCGGAGTCGTGCTCGACCCGAAGAGCGGCCAAGAGTACGTGCTCGGCGATAGGGTCGATGCGGACCGCGGGTTGCAAGCGCTCGAAAAGAAATTTGGTAGGCTCGAGCAGACCCGCAGCTCCTACAATCGCCTCACTGGATTGACGCTCACGCGCACGATAACAGCCGAGCAGGCGATGGATGTTTTTCGCCGCGAAGGCTTGGACCTCGTGGCGGTGGACTCCGGTTTCGCGATACACATCAGGAGCCCGGCGGTGAACAAGGGAAACGCGCTGCGCAAAGTCGCCTCACTGCTCGGCATAACCACGGCCGATATCGCCGCGATGGGCGATGGCACGAACGACGTCGAGATGCTTCAGACCGCTGGACTCAGCTTCGCTCCGGCCAACGCTCACGAGGCTGCAAAAAAAGCGAGCACCCACGTCACCTCAAGCCCAGACGGACATGGGGTTGCGGAGGCCATCGACAAAATACTTTCCCTCGTGGGCTAACTACAAAGGGGGAAATAAAACGAAAGTTTGCGTGCTCTCTGATATCCATTCGAACCTCGATGCTTTCCAAGCTGTCCTCAAGGACATGCCGAAGGTCGACTCCATCATATGCGCCGGAGATTTCGTCGGGTATGGGGCCGAGCCGAACGAAGTGGTCGAGCTGGCCCGATCGAAGGACATGCGGGCGGTGCTCGGCAACCACGATTACGGCGCGACCGCTCGAGACAAAAGCGGCTTCAACCCGATCGCCGCACAAGCTCTGCTCTGGACATCAGAAAAATTGAACAAGGACAACGCAAAATACCTCCGCGGCCTGCCCGAGCAGCTGAACATGACGCTCGGTGAGAAAAAGGTGTTCGTGGTGCACGGGAGCCCACGCGACCCGCTGTTCGAATACGTGTTCCCCGATGTTTCGAACCAAGAACTATTTCAACTTACTAGAGATGTGGCGGCTGGATGTTATTGATACTCGGACACACCCATGCGCCCATGACTCACATAATCCAAGGGAAACTCGTCGTGAACCCCGGAAGCGTCGGCCAGCCGAGGGACCGCGACCCGAGGGCCAGCTACGCCATCCTCGATATCAAAGAAGAGGTCGAGGTGATCCAGAGGCGCGTGGAGTACGACATCGAAAAGACAGCTAAGAAAATAAAATCGGCTGGGCTGCCGAGCGAGCTCGCCACCAGGCTCTTCTTCGGGTGGTGATTACTGCTTGGGCTGCTCCTGTGGCTGCCCTTCCGCCGGCTTGGCCGGTGGTGATGGTATGGCAGGTTGGACTGGCGGTGTCTGCGGGGTCTTTGCCATCTGGATCGCTAGGGCACGCTCGTTCACGACGATGTAGTCGCGCATCGCGAGCACAGCGCTGAACGGTATCAATGGGTTGCCGCCTTCATCCTTTTGGAGCCCCTGAAGGGTCACACCCTTGGCGAGCTTGACTGAAAGCGCAAGTATTTTGCCGTTTCCCTCGTCGATTACGATATCGCGGAGCTGGCCGATCTGAATTCCCTTGTCGGTCAGGATGCCTATGCCCTTGAGCCTGTTGCTAGATATCTGACCCAAACTTTGACCTCCTGTTCTAAATCTGCTACATATATTAAAAGCTTTAATAATGCATCTTTGTAACGTCTTCACCTATGCGCTTGATGGATCGTCCGCTGAATGCCTCGTAGTTTTTTTCTATCTCCTTCGTCACGCTCGGTCTGATCCTCTTCATCACTTCCCTGAAGTCGGCCATCTTGACTTCCTTGCCCTTTATGTCGCGGCGCAGCACGAACATCGCGGCCTCCCTGCAGAGCGCCGCTATGTCCGAGCCAACGTAGCCCTCGGTCTCCGCGGCGAGCGCGTTGAGGTCGACATCCTTTGCGAGCGGCATGCCCTTGGTGTGGATTTTGAAGATCTCGAGCCGCGCCTTCTTGTCGGGAGCTTGCACGAGCACGAGCCTGTCGAACCGGCCTGGGCGGAGCACCGCCGAGTCTATCAGATCCGGCCTGTTCGTCGCCGCGAGCACGACCACGTTTTCCAGTTTTTCAAGACCATCGAGCTCCGTCAGCAGCTGGCTTATCACCCGCTCGGTCACGTGTGAATCGCCGAAACCTGAACCGCGACTTGGCACTATCGCATCCATTTCATCGAAGAATACTATCGCAGGGGCTGCCATCCTCGCCTTTCGGAACGTCTCTCGCACGCCCTTCTCGGATTCTCCTACCCACTTGCTCAACAATTCTGGGCCCTTGATCGCGATGAAGTTCGCCTCGCTCTCCGTTGCGACCGCGCGCGCGAGCAGCGTCTTGCCGGAGCCAGGCGGGCCATACATCAGGATGCCGTGGGGCGGCTCTATCCCCATGCGCTTGAATGCGTCGGGATGCTTCAGCGGCCACTCGACCGCCTCGCGCAGCTCCTGCTTCGCTTCCTCTAGGCCGCCGACGTCTTCCCAGCGAACGTTCGGAACCTCCACCAAGACCTCGCGCATCGCCGAAGGCTCGACCATCTTCAACCCGTTGTCGAAATCATCCTTCGTCACCTGAAGTTTTTCCAACACTTCTGGCGGGATGGCCTTCTCATCGAGCTTGATCTCCGGCAAAATCTTGCGTAACGCGCTCATCGCCGCCTCCTTCGCGAGAGCTTCGAGGTCAGCGCCGACGAAGCCGTGAGTTACATTTGCAAAATGATCTAGGTCGACGTCCTTGGCGAGCGGCATGCCACGAGTGTGAATCTGCAAAATCTCTTTTCGCCCATCTCGGTCTGGCACACCAATTTCGATTTCTCTGTCAAACCTCCCCGGTCTGCGTATAGCTGGATCCAGAGCGTTCGGACGATTTGTAGCGCCTATGACAACCACTTTCCCACGCGCCTTCAGACCATCCATGAGTGTGGAAAGCTGGGCCACCATTCGGCGCTCGACCTCGCCAGTGACCTCCTCGCGCTTGGGGGCGAGTGAGTCGAGCTCATCGATGAAAATAATGGATGGGGCGTTCTTTTCCGCTTGCTCAAATTTTTGCCTTAAATTAGCCTCGCTTTCTCCATAGAATTTGCTCATGACTTCTGGACCAGCGATATCAAAAAAGTTAGCTCCTGACTCACTGGCAACGGCTCTCGCTATTAGTGTTTTACCAGTACCTGGTGGCCCATGTAACAACACACCTTTTGGCGGTTCAATGCCCAAGCGATCAAATACCTCTGGATGTTTGAGCGGGAGCTCGATCATCTCGCGCACGCGGTGAATCTCCTCCTTCAGTCCACCGATGTCTTCATATGCGACTGCTGGAACCTTGACCTCCTTCACCTCGACGGCTTCCGGCAGAACTTCGACGTCGGTGAGCTCTGTGACAAGAACTACGCCAGCAGGACTTGTGTTCGTGACGACAAATCTGACTTCGCCGAGCCCAAAGGGCGTTGCCATCTCACCAAAAACATTACCAAAAAATTGAGCGATGAACGAATCGGCGCCCAATTGCATCGGCTCCTCGAAAGTCGTCGGCGTTATGATGTCGCCCTTCGTGAACGGTCGCCCGAGCAAGTTCCGCTTTCAAAGCATCTCCATGGGCCATCAGGCGAATGCGCGGGTCTGCTGGAGCCAATGTAATACTCTTGGCCTCTTTCACCTTGGCCTTTATGACGGTGACCTTTTCACCTATCGACGTCCCAGCGTTGCGACGCGTCATACCATCTATCCGAACGACATCCAACCCTTGATCTTCGGCGTACCCTCTTGACCGCGATCGCGCCCGTCGTCTTCGTGCCTACCATCTCGAGGATGTCGCCCTGCTTGACGTCGAGCTTCTTCATGGCGCGCTCGTCCAACCGCGCTATGCCCCGCCCGACGTCCGCCTGTCTCTTGCCTCGGCGACGGTGAGTTTTAATTCTCTTCTCGGCCATTCGACCACCTCAGATCTCCACCTCGAATTTTCTCCACTCGACGTGCACGCTGAACTCCTTGAACACGCGCTCCACCTTCGTCGCGTGCTTCGCCTCGACCATCAATGCGCTCCTGCTCACGAACTCCCAGACGCCCTCGGGGAGCTCATCCAAGATTCCATCCGAATGATTTTTGCCGGCCTTCGTCGGATAATCGTAGCCGTTGAGCGCACGGTAGAAGAGCGTCGCGGGTGAACCCCGGCTCTTCACATCCCAAATCAAAAGCACTTTTCGCATTTTCTCCACCTCAGTTGTTATATATATAACAAATATCCCCTATTTAAAGATTGTTATATTGATAACAATTATTTTTCGCGTGAAGCTTTCCGGTGGGACAAAATTTTGATGTTGTTTCTTTTATTTAGCTCTCCACATATATTCAGGGGATGTCATGAAGTTGGCGTTCATCGACTGCAGCACCGCTGGCGTTTCCGGCGACATGCTCACGGCCGCGATGATCGACGCTGGGGCGAGCGCGCAAAAAGTAAAACGTGCGATGCTCGCGGCCGCAAAGCCGTTCGGCGGCGCTGACATCGAAATAAAGCGCGTGAGCGTCGGCGGCATCGGGGCGACGCGCGTCGAGGTGAGGACAAAGGACCGCGGCGGAAGGCGATATGTCGACATCGTGAAAAAGCTCAAAAAAGTCAAATTACCTGCCCCAGTGAAAAAAGCCGCGATGGAGACGCTTGAGACGCTGGCGCGCGCGGAAGCAAAAGTGCACGGCGAGAAGCTTGAGAAACTGACGTTTCACAAGATAGGCGCGGCGGATGCGATCGCTGACATCGTCGGCTGCTGCTCGGCCGCACACGAGCTCGGTCTGCTGAAATGCAAGGTGCTCGCGAGCGAGGTCGCGGTCGGCCGCGGCATAACTTCGACGGGCCACGGCTTGGCCCCGCTGCCCGCGCCGGCGACGTTGGAGATTTTGAAGGGGCTACCGATCCGCGGAAAGGCGGTGGACGCTGAGCTCACAACTCCGACAGGGGCGGCGCTGCTAGTCACGCTCGCCGATGGATTCGTGGATAATTTTCCAGATATGAAAGTAATGTCGGTCGGCTATGGCGCTGGGAAAAAGGAACTATACGATCCGAACATCGCCCGCGTGTTCATCGGCGAGACCGGGAAGCGCTCGCTCAGTTTGGATGACATCGTCGTGCTTGAGACGAACTTGGACAATGTATCGGGCAAGGTCATCGCACACGCCATCGAAAAGCTGATGGCCGCCGGGGCTCTGGATGCGAGCGCCGTGCCGATCGTGATGAAAAAAGGTAGGTCTGGATTTTTGGTCAAGGTGCTCGCCAAACCAAATGATGCCGAGAAGCTCGCGCGCCTGCTGATGCTGCACACGGGTACCCTCGGCGTCCGCTTCACGCCGACGAGGCGCTACGTGCTCGAGCGGGAAATTTTGCAGGTCGAGGTCACGATCTCTGGGAAAAAATTCAAGGCTTGCGTCAAGGTGGCGCGAGAGGGGAAAAAGTTGATAGGATTGGCCGCGGAGTACGAGGATGCGAAAAAGATAGCCGAAAAAACTGGTTTGGGGCTACGTGAGATCATCGACCGCATAGAAAAAATCGCTCGAAAAAGTTTTTAAGAGCTGAACTCCTCTGAAATTTGGTACAAATGAGGCTGGACCGCAGTTATGCTGGAGCATCGCTCTCTCTAGCTTTCGTCTCACTGTTCATACTTGCCTCTACTCATTTGACATTTGCTGGAGATTCTTCGACGGACTACGTACATTATGTGATAACCGATAACCAACGGGGCTCTTACGACCCATTCGACATGCAGCTTGGTGAGACTTCCGGCAGCCTGACCCGGGGGCTGGGTCGAAAATCGCTACTATTTATTAGTTACCGAAAATCGCCTCGCCACCAGGCAAATCGTCGTTGCCTACAGGGCGAGCAGCTACGGACCACAAAGTCGTGGGATTCAGTACCCAAGCAAGCTCTATACCTCGCAAGTCTCCCGTGAGGCCAACTACAACTCGAGCTTCTGGAAGGGTGCTTGAAAAATTACTATGACACCATTTACGATACTGTCAACAACTCCTTCAGACGCGAGGTCAGGACCCAACCCATTCCAAGAGTTCACCAAGGGCTCGAGCACCTACTACCTGACGACGGATGGGTGACCAGCTACAACGGCAAGCCGCTTTACACCTGGCAAACCTCGCCCCAAAGCGGGTATCTGGGAGACCGCCCGCGGGCTTCAAGGCTTTGAAGGTTTCTACAGCTCTTGGGTGACGATGCCGGTGTACGGTGATGGGTTTGGGGAGAGCGGCCTCTTTATCGAATATTACGTGGCCGCGCCAACGTACTACTACGAGATAGACGACCGGCCCGGGCCAGTTGTGGACAGCGTGGTGACCCCCATCTACGGGACCGAGCAGTACACGATCTACACCAATACCCTCTACGAAGTCGTCGTCGACCACGCGCTCGACAACTGG